>LXYP01000010.1 GCA_001650955.1 Sphingomonadales bacterium EhC05 | reverse complement strand
GTCCTGTGTGGATGGCTCCCTCATTGCAAGGATTATTCGAGCGACTTGACCTAAGTTAGATACGGTCCTGTGTCCGGCCTGTTGATGTGGCCCAGGTTAGTTTTGGTGCCACTGGCCCTGATGGTTTCCGCGAACACAGTCCCATTCCACTTTTCGGACTTTTCATGTCCTGGACACTAGTCGGGGTGTCTGTGTTCCCGGTCTAACCGGTTTGCCATCACTCTCATCGTCCTTGTAAACTGATTATTCTACCTCCTGTTTTGATGAGTGTTGGTGCTCTGCTATGCTGCGGTTCTCGGTGTGTATGGCTCATTGCGCGTTAACACCGCCCAGATGATGCGGGCTGTCTTGTTCGCCATAGCAACAGTGGCCAAGCGGGCGGGTTTTCGTTCTAATATGGATGCGGTCCACGGATCAACACGCTCAGGATGTGAGCGGGCTGCTCTAAGGCGTGATGACATTCCCACGACCAGTAGCTGGCGCAGATAGCGATCACCCATGCGTGATATCTTGCCAAGTCGCTCTTTACCGCCGCTGGACTTATTGAGCGGTGTCAGTCCTATCCAAGCGGCAAAGTCCCGTCCGCTCCTGAACTGGTGACCGCTCCCGATTGTGGCAACAATGGCCGAGGCATTGATGGGGCCGATACCGGGAATGGTCTGGAGTAGCTTTATACGATGATCACTCTTGGCGGTTCTCGCAATGGCTTGGTCCATTTTGATGACGCGGGCATGGATAAACAGCAGCTGCTCACACAGCGAAGCTATAACCTCTCTAGCAATATCTGGGATATCAGGGCCTTGATCTGCATCCATATCTCTAGCGAAGTCCCGGATAGCCTCCAGACTTTTACGTATCGCAATGCCGAACTCACCGACCAGACCGCGTATCGTGTTGGAGAGCTGTGTTCGTTGTCCTACCATCATCTCCCTAGCTCGGTGTTGGCACAATATCGCCTGCTGATCGGCGGACTTCATCTCGACAAATCGCATAGTTGGACGGGTGACTGCCTCGCATATTGCTTCGGCATCAGCTGCATCTGATTTACCGCGTTTGACATAGGGCTTTACATAAGCAGGCGGCATCAGCTTCACACTATGTCCTAGCTGCGTCAACGCACGCGCCCAGTAATGAGCGCTACTGCATGCTTCCATGCCAACCAAACACGGTTCCAGCTTCGCAAAGAATGGCAATATCTGCATTCGTCGAAGCGGCTTGTTGAAAGCGATGCTTCCATCCTCCCTCACACCATGGACTTGAAAAATGTTCTTGGCCAGATCAAGGCCGATTGTGGTAATATGCATATGGGTGGCTCCTTGTGTTCGCAGTTTACGATAACAACTGCATTATGGCGCATTGCGACGCCGCGATCAGGAGCCATCCACACCATCCGCTTTCGGGATAAAACAGCCACAACGCTAATGTC
>LXYP01000009.1 GCA_001650955.1 Sphingomonadales bacterium EhC05 | reverse complement strand
CATAACCTGAAGGTCGTAGGTTCAAATCCTACTCCCGCAACCAAATCCACACCGCTGCCCCACGGGTCAGCGGTTTTTTTGTGCCTGATGCCCGCGATCGCAAACCGCCCGCAAGCCAAACACAACACATCAGCTTGACCCCGCCTCTCCAGACACCATCCCAGCCCCTATTGGAGTTGGATATCATATGTTCAAAACATGATTGCTGATAATCGAAGTTGAATCGAATAGAATAATCCTACCGCACCATAATTAATCCGATCGTATCAATTTAGACAGTATTGGATTATGATCTCCCGAGATAGAAAAGATTTACCGGAGTTTGCTTCCGGTTGAAAATTTACCGCTGCATCGGTCACTCATCAAAATGGGGACTGCTGGCAACAGAGCGGATCATTGGAGGGATGTTATGACAGGAAACCGGATTCAGCGCGGGCTTCGCCTAATGCCAAGACATATCGGGGCAGGTTTTATCGCCGGCGCGGTGGGTCTTACGAGCATGCCGGTCTATGCGCAGAATAATGTCATTGTGGTGACCGCACGAAAAGTGGAAGAAAATCTTCAGGATGTTCCGGTTTCGGTCACTGCATTTACCGGAGAAACATTTGAAGAAGCCGGGCTAACCGAATTTTCTGACATATCCCAACTCACTCCCAATTTTGACGTCCGCCCGAGAGGGGCGACAGGTGCGCTATTCGCCAATTTGACGATCCGCGGCCAGACATCGGGTTTCCTGACTTTAAACGCCGATCAGGCGGTTGGCATCAATATCAACGGCGCACCCATCACCCGAGGCACCAGCCTGTTCACCAATCTGTTCGATATCGAGCGGATCGAGGTGCTGAAAGGCCCGCAAGGGACACTTTATGGCAAGAATACAACGGGCGGTGCGGTGAATGTCGTGACCAAAGGCCCCGAGCTCGATGAGATTGGTGGCTATGGGCAATTTACCTATGGATCATTTGATCGAACCGATGCGCAACTCGTTGCAAATCTTCCGCTGATTGAAGATGAGCTAGGCATTCGTCTGGGCGCAGCGATGACTCATCGCGATGGTTTCGGCTTTGGGTCGACGACCGGCAGAGAGCTCGCCGACGATAATGAAATATTTCTGCGCGGATCCTTGTTATATGAGCCGAGCGACAGTTTTTCGATCCGCATCAATGCAGATTATCATGACGTGGATGAGTCGACTTCGATCTTTCGTTCCCTGCGCTCGGCTTCGCTGGATCTTGGTTTCTTCATCCTTCCGATCGCGATTAAAACCGATAATCCGGACTTTTACGCCGGTAATGACTTTCGCGCCGAGGCTCCATTCGCACGGTCGGATGAGTTTAACATCAACGCAACGGCCATTCTTGATCTTGGAGGCGCATCGCTGGAATCGATTACCAGCTACCGAAAACAAAATTCTCTGACCCTGGTCCAATCTGCGCCCAGCACGTCGATCACTCTCGGTCAGGATTCAGACTTGTTCGCGCAGGAGCTGCGTTTGTCCGGCTCCGCTCTGGATGATCGCCTGACGTGGCAGGTGGGTGGTTTCTATTCGACGGAGTCGGGCGAAGATATCGACAATGTTGGGGGATTTCAGACCACCGCTGCAAAAAATGATGGCTGGTCTCTGTTCACCCAGAATAGTTTCGCGATCACCGATCAGGTCAAGCTGACTCTGGGGCTTCGTTACACGAACGAAGATCGGGAAGTTCGAGATATTTCCCCGATGGTGACCGGTCTGTTGCAAAATAACGCCAGCTTCGACGCTTTCTCCTGGTTGGCCAGTCTCGATTATAAGCCTTCCGAGGACACTTTGCTATACGCCAGCATATCCCGTGGCTTTCGAAGCGGTGCGATTGATCAAGACAATCTCGCAACAATCGTCGATCCTGAGTTTGTGCTAAATTATGAAGTTGGTTTCAAAGCCGATCTGTTTGACAATCGCGTGCGGTTCAATACGTCCGCCTTCTATAGCGACTATACCGATATTCAGCGCACGGCATTTGATCCTGATAGCATCGGTTCGACCGGCGTACCTACCACCGTATTGAGAAATGCCGCAGAAGCGACTATCTGGGGCTTTGAGGGAGAGCTGCAGGTCAACCCAGCCGATGGTTTGTCATTTGGCGCGACAGTGGGCTACACAAATGCGAAGTTCGATGAATTTATCGATTTCGATGCCGCCGGAAACCTGCTCGATCGCACCAACGAACCGCTTGGCGGACCCGAATGGCAATATAGTCTAAATGGTCGGTACGAATTTAGCGTCTCTGATTCTTCGACACTCGGCATTCAGGCCAATTATTTTTGGATCAGCGAAGATGTCCTTGCGGCGCCTTCCGTGATTGCGGTTCTGGCGCCCGGCGAGGGCTCCGTCGCCTCCTTCGGTTTGCTAAACGGCCAAATAGATCTCGATATCGACAAATGGGGCGGATTGAATATCGCCGTCTTCGGGACCAATATTTTGGACAAAGAATATTTTGTCGGCGGTATCGCGCTCGACCTTTTCGGCGGAATTGCCAATCAGTTGGTCGGCGAGCCGCGCCAATGGGGTATTCGCGTGACAAAGGACTTTTAAAAACGCAAAATGGTGATGATCAAATGGTCACTATTTGCGAGGATATTATGGAAACCGGACTGGAACTCGATACGCGTTCAAAACTGCTCAAAGCGGCGGTGGCGCAATTTGGCAAATTTGGTTTTGCCGGAACTTCGGTGCGCAAGATTGCCGACGAGGCCGGGGTTAACCATGGTTCGATTAAATATCATTATTCGGGCAAGGATGAGCTGTGGAGAGCGGCGGTCGCTTATCTTTACGGACTACTCGACAAAGCGGTCCATCAGGACGAGGCCGAGTGGAAAAACATGACTCCCCGCCAGCAGATTATCAACAGTGCGACCCATTATATCCGGTTTTCAGCAAGACATCCCGAATTGAGCAGAATCATCTTTTTTGAAACCATGCATGAAAGTGATCGCTTGGAGTGGCTGACTGAAAACTACATACGGCCCTATACTTCAAGGGCGATAGCGCGGGTCGCCCTGGCACAGGAACAAGGCGTCTATAACAGCGATGTGCCGGCGATGAATCTCCATTATATCAATATCGCAGCAACCAAGAATATCTTCCTGATGGCGCCGGAAATCAAACGTGCCTTCGATATCGATGTGTTCGACGACGATCAAATCGAGACCCATATCGAAAGCGTGCTGAAACTGCTGCTGCTGCCGACAGCTGAACAAACTGAAGAAACATCTCAAAAAGAAGAAAATAATGCCGGGTTGCCCGGAGTAAGTTGATCGTCCGATCTATATTCGCCAATTCCATTGATGTGGCGTTTCTATCGGGCAGATAATGAAAGGTTCAATATGCTCGATACACTGATTAGAGGCGGTACAATCATAGATGGATTGGGCGAAACCCCGCGCATCGGAGATGTCGGTATCAAGGACGGCAAGATCGTCGAGCTGAGCCAAGCCATTACCACGGCCGCCAAGGAAACACTGGATGCAACAGGGGCGATAATCACTCCCGGCTTCGTTGATATTCACACACATTATGACGGCCAGGTCAGCTGGGATGACGAGATGGATCCGTCCGCCAGCCATGGTGTAACCTCGGTGGTCATGGGAAACTGCGGTGTCGGGTTCGCGCCCGTTCCTCCCGGCGGAGAGCGCGACCTTATTGAAGTGATGGAAGGCGTAGAAGACATACCCGGCACCGCCCTTTATGAGGGTATCGAATGGGGAGCGTGGGAGACGTTTCCGCAATATCTCGACTATATTGAATCGCGCAAATTCGCGTTGAACATCGGTACCCAAATTCCCCACGCCGCTGTCCGCAACTATGTCATGGGCGCGCGCGGACGGGCGAATGAACTGGCGACCCAAGACGATATCGCGAAGATGAAAAAAATTGTCGGTGAAGGCCTCAAAGCCGGTGCTCTCGGCTTTTCCTCCTCGCGGACCATCGGTCACCGATCCACCAAAGGCGATTCCATTCCAGGCACATTCGCGGCGGAAGAGGAAGTCCTGTCCCTTGCGGATGCGCTGAAAGATGAAGGCAAGGGTGTTTTCGAACTTATCCCGGCCAGCGTCATTGGCGACCTTGGACATCTGGGCGGTGAGCAGCGGAGCGCGGAAGAAGAGCTCGATCTCATGGCCCGGATATCCAAGCAAACCGGCCGTCCAGTCACCTTCACTCTCCTGCAACATTCCGAAGCGCAGGAAAAATGGCGTGATATTCTCGAACAGGTCGCGGTGGCTAATCAGGACGGCGCCAATCTCCATCCCCAAGTCGCTTCGCGGCCAATCGGACTGGTGACAAATCTGAAGACCTATCATTTATTTCAGCGCCGCGAGACATTTTTGAAGCTCGCCAAGCTCCCGTTTGACCAAATGCTCACGGAAATGAAGAAACCCGACGTACGGGCAGCCATTCTGTCCGATCGGAATGTCGAACCGGATCTTCCAGGCACGATGGATAATGTCTATCAAGTGTTCAAACTCGCAGCTGCCATGCTTTTCGAAATAGAAGACCCGATCGATTATGAACCGACGCCGGACAAGAGCTTCGCCGAGCGCGCCAAACGCGAAGACAAAGATTATGAAGAATTTATGTATGACTTCCTGATCAAGGATGAAGGTTCGCGTTTTGCTATCATGCTGGGCAGCAATTTTTGTAATTTCACCCATGACGCGATATATGAAATGCTCTCAAATCCCTTGACGGTGACCGGCCTAAGTGACGCGGGGGCGCATGTTACCTTGATTTTTGACGGCGTGGCGCCAACCTACCAGATGACTCATTGGGCGCGGGATCGCAGTCGCGGGGCACAGATTCCGTTGGAATATATTGTCCACAAACAGAGCAACCGCAATGCACAGCTTTACGGTTTGCATGATCGCGGATCGCTAGAAATTGGCAAATATGCGGACATCAATGTCATCGACTTTGAACGTTTGCAATTGAAGGGCCTGGAGGTTCACGCCGATCTGCCTGCTGGAGGCAAACGGATATTGCAACCCGCAACCGGCTATATTGCGACCTTCGTAAACGGGGTCAAAACCAGGGAGAATGATCGGGACACGGGCGCTCGGCCCGGTCATCTGCTGCGCAGTTAGAGATATATTTCGATCAACAGGACAGCTCTATGAACGCTCCCGCAACCGTCGCTCTCAAGCCCTATCAACTCGCCGCTCTGCTTGTTTTGTTCATGACCGCTTTCGCGGCGCCACTGACCACGGCCTTCAATATCGGCGCGATCATAACCGAATTCGGGGCTAGCCGGGTAGAGGCTGGTTTTGTGATGACGGCCGAAGGGCTGTCGGTCGCAGCATCGGCCTTGATCGCGTCTCGACTGATCACCAGATATTATTTGAAAACACTGTTATTCGGTGGTCTGATCTGCGTGGCGGCAGGGAGCGGCTTGACCTTGCTGGCGACCGATGTGCCGATGATGGTGGGATGCCGGATATTGGCCGGAATCGGGATTGGCACCGTCGTCAGCACAGTCATGGCAACTGCGGCGCGCACCCCGAAACCGGAAATGACCTTCGGATGGGTCAATGGTTGCGCCGGAGCGTTTATTTCTGTCCTCGGATTGACGGTCCCGTTTGCGATTTTGCGCGGCGGGCTCGATGGAGCCTATGCGCTCTATCTCGCTCTGTCGCTGTTTGGCATGCTCCTGCTCCTGTTAATCCCGAATAGCAAAACACCGGTACATGCAGCGCCTGCATCAAGGAGCGAAGACAAGCCATTGAGCAAATTCAGTGCGAGCGCAGGATGGATCGCATTATTCGGGCTGGGAATTTTCTTCTTTGGCCAAGCCGGTATCGCGGCCTTCATCGAACGTATCGGAGCCAGCATAGATGTCTCGCTTTCAACCGTGGGGACAATATTCTTCTTCGGCGGCTTGCTGACCATTGTCGGACCGATTGGCGCCGGTATCGTCGGGTCCCGTTTTGGTGCGACCAAACCGCTGGTGCTGATTGGAAGCCTATTCTGTTTGACGGTGCTCGTGATCGCGCTCGGTGGGGATAAAATGAGCTTCTATCTTAGTGTACCACTGCTCATGATATTGCCAGCAATCTTGCTCCCCTCCTTTCTCGGCGGTTTGGCTGTGGTCGACCCAACCGGGCGTTTGGCCGGAGCACAGCCCGCTTTTGCAACCATGGGCGGCGCATTGGGACCCGTGGCCGCCGGCGCGGTTGCGGATGTTGGCGGATTTGGTACATTGGGCTGGTTCGTATTCGTCATGCTAATCATTGGCCTGACATTGATGGCCGCAGCGACATTGAAGGCGGATGGGATTCGAACTAGGCCGCTACATCCAGCCGAGTGACCATCTGCTCGGTATATCTGCTCATCAGGAGTTTATAACCATCGTGCACCCTCGTCTATTTGCTCAAAGTCACCCCGATAATATTGCCGCGATCATGGGCGATGGATCCGGATCTCTTTCCTATGCAGAACTAGAGAGACGCGCCAATCAGGGCGCCCATTATTTCCGTTCGATGGGTCTGCAAAACCGCGCTGCCATGGCAATTTGGGTGACTAATCGGACGGAGTTTTTTGAAATCTATTGGGCCGCCCAACGCGCTGGCTTGTATATTGTCCCCATCTCGACCCAATTGAGCGCCGAGGATGCCGCCTATATCGTTAACGACAGCGGTGCGAAGCTGCTGGTTTGGGACTTTGCAGTCCGGTCCGCGACCGAATTGGTTGAGAAGCAGCGCGCGCTAATCCCCGAAGCAACAATGCTCCCGCTGACCAATTGGCAGGAAACAATATCGGCATTCCCGGAGACACCAATCGCGGATGAACTTGCGGGCACTCAGATGGTCTATTCGTCGGGAACTACCGGTCGGCCCAAAGGCGTTCGAGTTACAATGCCTGATATGCCTGCCGATGCTGCGATTCCTCGCGTAGACGGCTTTGCCCAAAAATATGGATTTGATGATCAATCCGTTTTGCTCTGTCCTGCGCCTCTCTATCACACCGCTCCATTGATTTTTTCAACATTGCCGCAGCGGATGGGTGTGCAGGTTGTCGTGATGCCCAAATTTGATCCCGAGCAAATGCTGCAGTGGATCGAAAAACATCGAGTCACATTTGTCCAAATGGTCCCGACGATGTTTATTCGCCTGCTGAAGCTTCCGCAGAATATTCGTGAGCGTTATGATCTATCCTCTCTGCAAATTGTGCTCCATGCGGCCGCGCCTTGTCCGGTTGAAGTGAAGCATGCGATGCTGGAATGGATGGGGCCGATAATCCATGAATATTATGCGGGTTCCGAAGGCAATGGTGCGACATCCATAAGCCCGCAAGAATGGCTCCAAAAGCCTGGCTCTGTTGGCAAGGCTGACATGGGCATCATCCATATCTGTGCTGAAGACGGACAGGAACTGCCGGTCGGCGAGCCGGGGTTGATCTATTTTGAAGGCGGCAATGAATTCGCCTATTTTAACGATGACGAGAAGACCCGCGAAGCCCGCAATCCATTGCATGAGAACTGGACGACAATGGGCGATATTGGTCGGTTGGATGAAGATGGCTATCTCTATTTAACCGATCGAAAAAGCTTCATGATCATATCGGGCGGGGTCAATATCTACCCACAAGAAACGGAGAATTTTCTCGTCCAGCACCCTGAGGTAGCGGATGTAGCGGTTATCGGTGTCCCGCATCCCGAGATGGGCGAAGAAGTGAAGGCGATCGTTCAACCCGCGCGCTGGGAAGATCGCGGTGCCGAATTGTCAGATCGCCTTATGGCCTATTGCCGAGATAATTTGAGCCATATCAAATGCCCCAAATCGATTGATTTTGACCGCGAACTTCCTCGCCACGAAACTGGGAAACTGTACAAGAAGCAATTGATGAAACGTTACTGGACATAATGTGATTCGTTGATGCCAAACGGTTTCACGCCGCGAATCCAAAACCCAAGAATAGCAAAGTTCCGAGTGACAGCGAAACCAGGACGCTCTTGCGATAAGCCTTTGCCAGCAAGCCAATTATCAGCCCGCCAATGATCACGAGAAACAGCGCTATTCCAGCAATGATCTGATACGTTTTGAATATCGCAGGACCATGACCCTTGTGCAATTCCATCATCGAATATTGCAAGCCCGGCTTATGTAGGGATGCCTGCAATCCGTCAGTTGTCTGGTCAAATCGGGCAAAGGTTCGCGAGGTCGGGCGCGTGGTCATTTTACCATTCCGGCTGCGCACGCTCTCGATATCGAGATAAATATTCTGTGCGGTAAGCAGCCTGCTGATATCCTGTTTGAGCGTCAGACTGTTGGGATCGAGTCTGCTTTCTGCGGGCAGTATAAGGTCGATATCTTCGATTGCGGGTTCGATCCCGGCCTGATCCAGCGCGCCGGTAATGCCGACCATGAGAAACGACGGGGCTAGCAAAGCAGCGAGAAATAGATGGAACAATATTAACAGTTTTCGGGTTTTCACTTTGTTCACCGCATTTTCCGTTCATACGCGAAGTGGTTCACAAATTTTGCGAAGACCAGGCCCAGTTTTTGCCGGTCAGACCGGCCAATCATTTCGCTCAGCAGCCCATCGAAATGCTGCGGTTCATTCTGTACCGTTGCAGTAACCAGGTCGAGCAACAGCATTTCGTCATAAGTGACCGATGAGCAGCAGGGGCGATGCACAGCCATCGGCTCTGGCCAGCAATCGCCCATCAACTCGATGATATGGGCAAAATGACCAGCAGTCACTTCATCTCCGAATTGACGAGTCAAATAGGGCTTTGAGCTCTGCTTTTCTATCCGCGCGAGAATTGCCACCCGCATGGCCATTATCACACTTTTTTGACCGGTCGGCATGTCCGATATTCTAGCTGTGGCGGTGAGTGATTGTGCAAGTGCGGATAATGTCCCTCCCATCAATAATCTGCCGAGGAGGAGGCAGCTCCGGTCGATGCTGTTGGCGTCGACCGTTTTCCGGTGGCGCCTTGAATAAGGGTTCGCGCCTCCTCGACAGCAGCAGCTTCTGTGATTTTGCCTTCGGAAACCTCAGTACCCATTTCCAATAGGCGTGCGCTAATCACTGTACCGGTGTGGGCTTCTTCCTTGATTGTCACACCAGAGTTTTCTGAAATAACCGCGTCCCATTGGTCGCGCACTTTCTGCCAATAGCCTTGCGTTTTCGTCCAGTAGTCATCCGCCTTGGAGACTTCATAGCCATCAAACTTCCTGTAGGTATTGAGCACCGATTCCTGAACATAAGGGATCGCTTTGCCATCGACCGATTTCATCTTGGTGTTGTCTTGCCAATGGATCCAGCCACCTGGCGTCGGTTGGTGGCGGTTGATCGCCTGATAATGATCATAGACCGGATTGCGGACAGCATCGCGGCGCGCCAGCGGTCTGGCCGTTCCATTACTCGTCCAACTGCGAACTCCGTTCACCGTCTTCCATTTTCCGATGCCGCCATAGCGCGGGCTGTCGTCGACTTGCCAAACGGTTTGAGACCAATGACTAGGACGTTGGGCTTGTGGAACGTCCTGGTTTACCCATTTTCCGGCACTGTCATAGACCAATATGCTGGAGGGTTGGTAGATCCAATCCTGACGCCAATGTTTGATGACAAATGTCTTACCGCCATGTTCTGCCACCAGGAGGTGCTGCAGGACGATTTCCGTGCCGGTATCTTTGATCACGCGTACACTCTCATGGCCACCAGAAATCTTCGCTTTGATCGGTTTATAATCGTCGCGCCATGATGTGGTTTCTGCCATATCAAATTGGACTTTATAGTCGCCGGCCATTGCCAATATGTCCGCCCGATCCCGTTCGAAGGAAGCTTGTTTCTCGGCCGCTGTCATCGGTGCATGATGGTTGTCGGCAAATGCGGGCGTTGTTGCGATGGTCAACGCCAGTAGGGCTGCACCGATCTTGGTTTTGAGTTTGATGTTCATTTTGTTTCTCCCACGAAAAGTTTAGAATGATGCACTGATTGAAATGCTGGCGTTGCGCCCTGGCTGGGTGAACGCATCGGTTATGGTCGAAGTTGCTTCCAACCCCCGGACGTTGCTCCACAGCGCGTATTTTTTGTTGGTGATGTTAAACAGGCCGGCCCGGAGTTTGAGACTGTCCGTGATCCTAACAAAGGCAGTTGCGTCGATTATCGCTGATTCCTGGGGCCGGAAGCAGGCCGCATTGCAGACACCGATCGTTTCATTCGCTTCCTTGCGAGCGTTGTAGCTTACAATTAACTCACCGCCGAAAGCACCGGTTGGGTCGCGATACCCAACACCCAGAATCGCATTGATCGGGTCGACTGTGGACAGCGATTGGTTGCCACGAGTGGGAGATTTTACCGTGCCGTCCGCAAAGGCAATGGCGATGCGCGCACGAAATCCGCTTTCCGCCTGATAGCGGGCTTTCGCCTCGACACCTTTGACGCGAACGCTGTTGAGATTGACGAACTGGAACACCGCCGGGTCGCCTGGCCTGAAACTGCCGGACACTTGTTCCTGACTGATGAAATCATCATAATCTGCATGAAATGCCGTCAGACTCAGTTTGATATCATCGGTCGCATAGCGAATACCAGCCTCGAAACTGGCACTTGTTTCCGGCTTTAAGTCGGGATTGGGTGCCGACGTATAGCCAAATGCCAGATTTTCGAAGAAATTATTGACCTGGGTCGGTGTTGGCGCCCGGAAACCGCGTGCATAATTGCCGAACAGACGGACATCGCCAAGTTTGACGACAGCGCCAAGCTTGGGAGATAATTTGGAGCCATTTTGACCGCTCGGAACAAAGTTCGGAAGCAATGGATCGTTGGTTGCGTCGAGATCGTAGAAATCATATCGGAGGGCGGGATAGAGGGTGAATGTTCCACCACCAAATTCTATTGCATTTCCGATAAAAACACCGCCAAGTGTGAAATCTGTCACCGGGAAGGCGCGAGTGGGAAAGACTTCTCCAAACGGGGGCTCAGTACCATCGCGCAAACCTTCCTGCCGGGTTTTGCTGATATCGCCACCAAATGTCAGCGTATGTTTGATGGAACCCGTATTGAACGTTGATCGAAAATCCCCGACGGCACCGAAAACCTCGTTGTCGAACGTATTCAGCCTTTCACGATGGGGACGCGGCGTCGCGCTCGTCGGTGAGCGCTCTTCAAAGGCGAATTGACGGTCCTGGCCATCCTGCCAATAGGCGGCAAGATGCGCATATTCGATGATCCCAGTGCCATCTGGGCCCGCGTCATAGGTATAATCAAGCGATGCCCGCACACGTTTGGTTTCGTCTTCCGCGGTTAAGCCATCGACAATCCAACTCGGTGCTGGACCGAATAGAAATACCGGTCCGCGTCCGGACAATATGTCCGAAAATATCTCGCGCTCGAGATATTCACCGGTCAGTCGAACTTTGTGGCTGCCATTGTCCCAGACCAGCTTGCCCAGAATGGCGTTGGACTCGCCGTCCTGCGGGTTCGGCGTGGTCCGCGTTGAATCTGCGCTGTCGATCGTTCCCTTATTGTCCAATTCTTCAAAATCGCGCCGCGAGTAAGCGACCATTGCCGACAGGTTTCCTGTCTGTCCGGCAAGCGCCACAGTTTCGGCAAATTCCTGATCTGCAGAGCTATATTGTGCACGTGCAAAACCGCCGAGGCTCTTCCCGTTGCTGATGAAGTCGACTGGGTCGGAGGTGATAAAACTGACCGCCCCAGACAGGCCGTCGCTGCCATATAGAGCCGAAGCAGGGCCGCGCAAAATTTCGACGGACTTGATCAGACCAACATCAGTCGCATTGCCACGACCTACTTCCTGGGCGCCAAAGCTGAAGCCTTGCGGTGACCGGATACCATCGACCTGAATCAGCACCCGGTTGCCGCCAATACCACGGATGTTGAAATCTTCATTGCCTGCTCGGCCAGTGGTCCCAAGGGTTGCGCCGAAGCGTGCCGGGGCACGACGCACGGTAACACCAGGTTCGAACCGAACGATATCCCGCACGTCAGTTGCGAGCTCATCGGCAATTTGCTCCTGATCGATAACCGTAACCGTCGCTGGCGCATCTTCAACTTCGACAGGGGCCCGCGTCGCGGTGACCGTGATGGTATTTCCATCATCAAAACCTGAGTCGGCATTGTCTGCCGCCCATGCTGATTGGGAGAATCCTAAAGCAAGGACGCTGCACGCAAATGCCCCGCGACCAACGTGGAGTTTTGATGTCATTTAAATTTCCCTCTGTCCATTATTGCTAATGCGAATGATTCTCATTCTTATTTAGAGAGGCGGATTACGATCTGTCAAATGCTAATTCGGGATATATGAAACACCGGCTTGTTGGGGAGACGGACTTAGCCGGTAAAGCTTCGATGAGAATATAATGCAGCGTCCAGATCTGATTGGCGAAATGGGCCAACATGCGTGAGTGACAGACCAGTCACTCTGCTGGATTTGCAGACAGTTGCGAAAGACCAAAAGGCCTGCTGGTCGATGGTTGGGGCAAGGAGTTAGGAAGCGTTCAACTGGCCGTCTTGAACGCAGAAAAAGGGTAGGCCGATGCCGGTCAAAGACTAGAAAGTCATTTAATTTCAACAAAAAGCGAGGTGATCCAATGGAGATCGGCGAGTAGCGATAAAGCATCGAATTCAATATATATCGATAGAATTCCCTTATTTATGAATGCTATCGCAGACTCTTCATCGCCTTTTGAAGCCTATCCTATCGCTAGACGGCGGCGCAAATGGTGAAGCCCTGTTTGCTATTTCTACCACCCGTCATCATATATCGCAAAAGCCCCAAGTAACTTTATGGAGGTGCCCCGATGGATTCTCTCGCCCCCAACCTTAGTGAAATGCAGCGGACACCGCTTCATGATGATCATGTGGCCGCCTTGCGTGAGATTGGAGAGGAACGAAATTATCGGGAAGGCACGATTGTCGCTGCAGCAGGCAGTCCGATGGATCGGTTCATTTACATATTGGAGGGAGAGATCGAGCTGATCGATCCATTTACCGGCGAAGGATTTTTGCCACACCATCTTGGCGCGACCCAATTTATGGGCGAAATTGCATTTCTCAACGGCGGGAAATATACTCTGGCGATGCGTACGCGGACCGACACGCAGACACTGGAAGTCCAGCGGACAGAGATGTTGGACCTGATGACCAAGATCCCGGAAATGTCAGACATTGTCATATCTGTTTTCGCCGGGAGACGTCGACGACAGATTGAGGCCAACAACAGCAGTCTCGTCCTAATTGGTGCGGATGTAAGTGCTGAAGTACAACGGATTGCCGCCTTTGCCTCCCGCAATCGCATAGCTTTTGACAGCTATGATTTAGGCAGCGACCAAGCGGCCGATGCCGCAAGCAATTGCGATCTATCAAAAAACGGCCCTGCCGTCATTTTTGGCAAGGACAATGTCATCGATCCTCCCACGCCGTTGAAAGTAGCGGAGGAGCTCGGCCTAAGTCTTGATATTGATCCCGACGAGATATTTGATCTGGTGATCGTGGGTAGTGGTCCGGCGGGCGTAGCAGCCGCGGTTTATGCCGGATCAGAGGGACTCAATGCCTTGGTTGTTGAGGATATATCGATTGGTGGCCAGGCAGGGACCTCCAGCCGCATCGAAAATTACATGGGCTTCCCCACCGGAATTTCTGGGGCAGATCTGGTTTGGCGCGGCCATATCCAGGCAATGAAGTTCGGGACAAAATTTGCCATGCCCCGGCGGGTAACGGCGCTTGAGAAAAATAAAGATGACTTGTTCTGCGTAACTCTCGACGATGAGCAAATAGTCTGTGCCAAGTCCGTACTCGTCGCTACGGGTGTACAATATCGACGCCTCCCACTCGACCGTCTGGAGGAGCTTGAAGGTAACGGCATATATTATGCGGCAACCGATATGGAAGCGCGCTTTTGCCAAGGTACAGATGCCGTAGTGATTGGCGGCGGCAATTCGGCCGGGCAGGCCGCGATGTTCTTAAGCCGTTTTGCAAAGCATGTGCATTTGCTTGTACGCGGCAACTCGCTCGCGGCGTCAATGTCCGCTTATCTGAGTCGAAGGTTGGATGCCGATCCAAAGATAACGATTCACTATAATACCGAAGTGGCCGCCCTGCATGGCGGCGAGCGGCTTGAGAGCATCACAATTAAATCGCCTGACGAGGAGAAAGATATCGCGACATCCGCATTGTTCATCATGGTTGGCGCGGCGCCCAACAGCGGATGGCTGTCCGGTTTGGCAAAAACAAATGAGAAAGGATTCGTGATTTGCGGTGACGCCGCCTGCGCAGACAGTCCTTTTGCAACTTCCCATCCAGGGATATTTGCAGTGGGCGACGTAAGAGCAGATTCGGTCAAACGCGTCGCGTCGGCGGTTGGCGAAGGGTCCGTGGTTGTGTCCAAAATCTGGGAATATGTGAAGGCCGAAGAGGGCGCGTAATTTTCATGCATCCTTAGCGATCTTCATTGGGTCGGTTTTTTGAGCCGATCGCCAATGTCCTCAACAAGCGTCGATCAATTGAGATTACCGGATTTTGTAATCACCGCTAGACAGCCCGCTATCGATGCAACCTCGATATTGAGGTCGACATTCTCGCGGCTTGAGGAGTGTCTCTCGATCGGCTTAAAATGCGGCGGTCGACGGGCCAGCGAGTGATTTGTGGCTTTTGTCCGGACTAGGCTTGCTTGAGCCAAAGCGGCAGACCGGCGGTGATGAGTGCGACACTATCCGCTATCGCTGCGACAGTTTGATTCATCCAGCCGCTTTCGTCCCGGAACCGGCGGCCAAGGGCGGATTCTGGAACAATGCCCGAGCCGACTTCGTTGGAGACCAATATTATCGGACCCGGGGCTTCGGTCAGAGCCTTGCCGAGTGCATTCTGTGCTGCTGCGATGTCGGCCTCGGTGAGCATCAGGTTGCTCAGCCATATCGTCAGGCAATCGATCAAGACCGTGGTCCCATGCGCTGAATGGGCGGCGATAGCCGCTGCGAGATCGCGGCTTTCTTCGACCGTCTGCCAAGCGGGCCCGCGGTCTTGCTGGTGCCGGTCGATGCGGTTCGCCATTTCTTCGTCAAACGCTTCCGCGGTAGCGATATAGACCAGCTGGTTGCCGCTTTGCTCGGCCAGTTTTTGCGCAAAACTGCTTTTGCCGGAGCGGGTGCCGCCCAATATCAGCGTAATTTGGGCATTTATGTCGGTGTCGGCAGGCATATTTTCCTTGCTCCACAAATGGGGAATGACTAGGGCCACTCCTGCTACAGGTTCCCGGAGACGGGATCAAAAGGGAATTCGGAAGGGAAGATATTTCTAATCCGAAGCTGCCCCCGCAACTGTGATTGGTGAGCGGGCCTGTCAAATCCCACTGGACGAAAGTCTGGGAAGGGGACAGGCCTAGCGATGATCCAAGAGCCAGGAGACCTGCCCGTAGCTGTCGACCTATCATGCGGACGGGGTGTGTCATATGATCGAGGATTTCCTCGCGTGGCGACGATTAACTTCGGGCTGCGCATGTGGGAACCCCATAGGCGCCGATATGCGTGGCCTTTTTGAATGATTGTCAAAAAGGAATATTCATGCGTTTTCAAACTATTCTATTGTCCACTAGCGTGCTGTGCATGGCCCAACCTATCTGGGCGCAAACCGAAGATATTGGTGCGGACAGCAGTGCCAGTGATGCCACCATCATCATTGTGACCGCCTCTCGTTCCGAGCAACCATTGTCTCAAACCGGTCAATCGATTTCGGTTATCGACCTCGAACAGATCGAGCGCACCCAAAGCGTGACCGTTGCCGACCTGTTGCGCAACGTCCCCGGTGTCACCCTGAATCGCAACGGCGGAATCGGCACGTCGACCTCGGTCAACATCCGCGGCGCGGGTTCTGACCAGACCGTCGCGCTTATCGACGGCGTGAAGCTCAACGATCCGTCCTCGCCGGGCAGTGGTTTCAACTTCGGTAACTTGCTCACCGGCAATATCTCCCGCATCGAAGTATTGCGCGGATCGCAATCGGTGGTCTGGGGCAGTCAGGCGATTGGCGGAGTGGTCAATACGATCACCCGAGCGCCCACCGATGAGCTGCGTGTCAATGCGCGTGCGGAATATGGCTATCGCGATACCGGCCAGGTGGTCGGCAATATTTCCGGGCGCTTTGGTCCGGTGGCGGCGAGCGTCGGCGCAGGCTATTTCCGCACCGACGGCTTTTCGACCTTTAACGAAGAGCGCGGCGGAGCAGAGCGTGACGGCTATCGTAATTTTGGTGCAAATGGTAAATTTGAGATCAGCTTCAGCGAGGCGATATCGATTGATCTGCGCGGCTATTATTCAGACGGCAAGACCGATATTGACGGTTTTGCTCCCCCGACCTTTGCCTTTGGCGACACGCCGGAAACCGCAGAGACCGAGGAATTCGTGGGCTATGCAGGTGTGAATGTCAATTTGCTCGATGGCCGGTTTCGCAACCGCTTTGCATTTGCCTATACCAATACCAAGCGCGACAATTTCAATCTGACAACTCAGACATTTGATGCGCTTGGCCGCAATGAGCGATTTGAATATCAGGGCATTCTCGACATATCTGACTGGTTGCAGGCGACAATCGGTGCGGAAAAGGAAGATTCTCGGTTCAGCAGCTCCAGTTTCGGTGGTCCGGTCAGCCGCGCCAGTGCAAGCATTGACAGTTTCTACAGCCAGCTGCGGATCATGCCGATGGACGGGCTGACCGCTACGGCCGGTATTCGCTATGATGACCATTCGACCTTTGGCGGTGAAACGAACTTTGCAGGGGATATTGTCTATAGTCCCAATGACGGTTCGACGACCTTCCGAGCAAGCTATGGCGAGGGTTTCAAAGTGCCGTCTCTGTTCCAGCTGTTCAGCGATTTTGGCAATGAAACGCTGCAACCGGAAACTTCACAAAGCTGGGATGCCGGAATCACCCAGCAGCTGATCGCAGGCCGGCTTGAACTGAGCGCGACGCTCTATCAGCGCGACAGCGAAAATCTGATCAATTTCGTCGGTTGTCCTGTGCAGATTGGTATCTGCATGAACCGGCCGTTCGGTACTTATGACAATGTCGCCCGCGCACGCGCGCGCGGTGTTGAGCTGGGCGTGACGATGCGACCGGTAGACAGTCTGACCTTTGCTGCCAACTACACTCTGGTGGACGCGGAAAACCGGGACAATGATCTAGTCCTGGCGCGGCGCCCGAGAAACAGCGTCAACGCGTCGGTAGACTATGATTGGACCTTTGGTCTGAAAACCGGAGCAACTGTCAGCCATATCGGCTCCAGTTTTGACAATGCGTCCAACAGCCGGAGTGTCGAAGGCTATATACTGGTCGATCTGCGCGCGGCGATGCCGATAACCGATAATATTGAAATTTACGGCCGGGTCGAAAATCTGTTTGATGAGCAATATGAAACGATATTTCGCTTTGGCACACCGGGACGTTCTGCCTTTGCCGGTGTCCGGTTGAGCTTCTGAGATGAATATGGTTGCAACCGCTGATCCGTTCCGCTTTCATGGCGGACGATTGGCGGTTGCGGCTGCGCGTTTTGAGACTGCGCCAACGCCTTGGATCGATCTGTCGACGGGGATTAGTCCCTGGTCTTATCCGCTGCCCGATGACGATCCGTCTCTCGCGCGCCGCCTGCCGGAACCGGAACATCTTGGACGGCTGGAGGTGGCTGCGGCGCGGACCTTCGGGGTCGCCGATCCAGCTGAAGTTGTCGCGGTACCGGGCAGCGACATCGCGATCCGGCTGCTCGGCGCGCTTTTGCCAGTTGCGCGCAGCGCGATGCTGACGCCGATCTATTCGGGACATCGTGCTGCGTGGCCGGACGCCGTCGCAATCGCAGACGCAGACGCAGTCGATCATGATCTGTTCATTCTCGCCAATCCCAACAATCCCGACGGCCGGACCGTGGCGCCCGAGCGCTTGCGCGAGATCCGTGGACAGGTGATCGTTGATGAAGCCTTTGCCGATACCGATCCGGCGGTGAGCCTGTTGCCCGATCGTGGCGCGGCGATTGTATTGCGTTCCTTTGGCAAGTTTTTCGGACTGGCCGGTCTAAGGCTGGGTTTCGTCATTGCTGACATATCTGTGGCCCGGCGCTTGCGCGCGTTGCTGGGAGACTGGCCGGTTTCGGGCTTCGCCATGGCGGCGGGACTCGCGGCTTATCAAGACCAGCAATGGCAGGATAATCAGCGCCGACGCTTGCGCGATGCAGCAAGTCGGCTCGATGAGCTGTTGACAGAGAGCGGCCTCGAGCTTGTCGGTGGCACGTCGTTATTCCGACTGATAACGCATGATAAGGCAAGGGAATTATTTGAATATCTCGGGCAGTCGGGCATATTGGTGCGGCCGTTTGCAGAGAATGAGCGGCAATTGCGCTTTGGATTGCCAGCGCATGAAGCTGCGTGGGATCGGCTGACCGATGCCCTCAAAAATTGGAGACAGGACTCATGACCGAACCCGAAGACCAGCACGCAAAACATAATGCCCGGATGAAAAAGGTCCAGGCCGCCCGCGCCAAGATCCAGGCGCGACGGACAATCGAACGGGGCTTGCTGATTGTCCATACCGGCAATGGCAAAGGCAAGTCTTCTTCCGCATTTGGCATGGCGATTCGTTCGCTTGGCTGGGGCATGAAGGTTGCGATCGTCCAATATGTCAAAGGCAGCTGGGAAACCGGTGAGAAGAATTTTTTTGAAGCCAATCCGGATCTGCTGACCTGGGAAGTGATGGGCGATGGCTTCACTTGGGATACCCAGGACCGCGCGCAGGATATCGCGGCGGCACAGGCTGCATGGCAGCGGTCCAAAGAGCTGATCATGGATCCGGAATATGATTTTGTCATATTGGACGAGCTCAACATCGTGCTGCGCGATGATACGCTCGACATCAATGAAGTGACCGAATTTCTGGCGCAGCGTCCGATGGAAAAACATATTTGCCTCACCGGACGCAATGCCAAGTCCGAGCTGATCGAAATGGCCGATTTGGTGACCGAATTTGAGGAAGTGAAACATCCTTTCAAGGCCGGTTTCAATGCCCAGAAGGGTGTCGAATATTGAAGCGGATTGCCGCCTTATTTGCTGCAACGGCAACTCTGCTGTGGCCTGCAACGCTGGTCGAAGCGGAAGTGGTGTCGCGCAGTCTCGTGACAAAAATTCCTGCGTATCCGCAACGGATTGTTTCGATCAATCCCTGCGCCGATGCGCTGCTCATGCAATTGGCCGACAAAGGTCAAATCGCTTCGGTCAGCCATTATTCTCATGATAAACGCGCGACCTCGATATCTTTGAAGCTGGCGTTGCAATTTCCGGCAACGTCGGGAACGGCAGAGGAGATATTGGCAATGCGTCCGGACCTGGTGGTGGCCGGTTCCCATGTCGCTATCCCGACCGCGCGGGCGTTGCAGCGCCTCGGCATTCCGCTGGTCAAATTGTCGATTCCGCAGAGCGTCGCCGAAAGCCAGGAGCAGATCGGCATCTTATCCGAGATCGTCGGTGCTCCTGCTCGCGGAAAGCAGCTCAATCGCTCGATTTCTGAGGCCTTCGTGAAAGCCCAACCGACAGATGGACAGTTGGTCCCGGCGTTGATCTGGCGCAGCGGCGGGCTGGTGCCGGGAGATGGGACGCTGCCGGATGAATTGCTGCGCCGGACAGGTTTTGAAAATGTCAGCAAAAGCTATGGTCTCAAACAATGGGATATCTTGCCGCTGGAGCATCTCGTTGCCCGGCCACCGCGCCTGCTTTTTTCGAACGGCCGCGAGATTGCCGGGGAGGCGCAGCGCGATCGCATGTTGTCGCATCCAGTGATCAAAAAGCTGTCTCACCGGATCACCATTAGCCATTATCCCGCAAAATTGTTGCATTGCGCCGGTCCGACGCTGATCGAAGCGGTGACAACGCTGTCCGCGGCACGCCGAATGTTGAGGAAGCACTCATGATGGGCATGGATCGCAACGGCGTAAATCAAGATGGTTGGCGGCTCAACGTTGTGCTGGTCGTTGCCTTGGCCGCGATGATGATATTGTCGCTGGCGGCAGGCAAGGTCTGGGTCTCGCCCACCGCCTGGCTGGGTGACGACCTCAGCGCGCTGATCATCATGGAATTGCGCTTGCCGCGCACGGTTCTGGGGGCCGCCATCGGCGCGGCACTGGGCATGGCAGGCGCGACGATGCAGGGCTATTTGCGCAACCCGCTAGCGGATCCCGGAGTCTTTGGCGTTTCGGCGAGCTCGGCGCTCGGCGCGGTAACTTCGCTCTATTTCGGCTTTGCGGTTTCCGCATGGCTGCTTCCGGCTTTCGCCCTTGCAGGGGCCGGCATCGGCATGGGCTTGCTGGCTTTGCTCGCCGGACGTTCGGGCAGTTTGATCCTGTTCACCCTGGCCGGAGTTATCCTCTCCAGCCTCGCAGGCTCGCTCACGTCGTTGATGATCAGCCTCGCGCCGACCCCATTTGCCACGACCGAGATTGTCACCTGGCTGATGGGCGCGTTGACCGATCGCAGCTGGGATGATGTCATACTGGCGGTCCCGATTATAGCAGTGGGCATGGCGTTTCTATTCGCCACCGGACGCTCTCTGGATGCTCTGACATTGGGCGAGGACGCAGCGCGGTCGATGGGTGTCAATGTCTTGCGCTTGCAATGGTTTGCAGTGCTCGGTGTCGGCCTGACCGTCGGCGCTTCCGTCGCGGCGGCAGGGATTATCGGCTTCGTCGGCCTGATCGTCCCTCATCTCGTCAGGCCCTTTGCCGGCCATCGGCCTTCGGCGGTCTTACTGCCATCGGCCCTGGCCGGAGCGCTATTGGTCGTGGGAGCGGACAGCGCCGTGCGGATTTTGCCAAGCGTCAGTGAATTGCGGCTGGGCATCGCGATGTCGTTGCTCGGCGCGCCCTTCTTCATGGCCCTTTTGTTCAAAATGCATCGCGAGCTTTCCTAATGGTGCCTGTTACCGAAATTCTCGCCTTCGAAGCCCTGTCTTTGACCCTGCGAGGCCGCAAAATATTGAACGATATCAGCGGTCGCTTCCAGCCCGGGCGCGTGACCGTCATATTGGGCGCCAATGGCGCAGGAAAAAGCAGTCTCTTGTCTTGCCTGTCGGGCTTGCGCGAGCCGCAAAGCGGGACCGTAACACTCGGCGATCGCGCGCTGTTGTCACTGGAGGGCAAAGAGCGGGGGCAATTGATCGGATTGCTGCCGCAGCGACCGGACATCCACTGGAATGTCGATGTTAAGACCCTTGTCGGACTTGGGCGGTTGCCGCATTCGGGACGATGGGGAATGAGCGCCAACGATCATCAAGCTGTGGCCAGAGCCATGGCCGCAACCGATTGCACGGAATTGAGCGCGCGCAAGGCGATGCGACTGTCGGGCGGCGAACAAGGTCGAGTCTTGCTTGCGCGGGTCCTGGCCGGAGAACCGCAATGGTTGCTCGCCGACGAGCCGTTGGCCAGTTTGGACCCGGCCCATCAGTTTGATGTTCTGGAGCGGCTCAAAAATTATACCGCTGCCGGAAACGGCGTGATTGTCGTGTTGCATGACTTGACCCAGGCGGCGCGATTTGCCGATGATATCATGATCATGAAGGAGGGCACTATATTGGCGGCGGGCCCGCGCGATCAGGTGATGACCGCCGATATCATGGCGCAAGCCTATGGCGTGGAGGTTCAGATTGGCACCAGCGATACCGGCGAGCCCCTGGTGGTTCCCGTACGGCGCCTATAATGACCTATGCTGCGATCGGGGATCGGCCAGAACTATTGTTAGCGGTTCTGGTGATCGAGGCTTTGCTCGGTTATCCCGATGCGCTCCACCGCCGCATCCCGCACCCGGTAGTCTGGGTGGGCAGCTTGCTCACGCAGATGGATCGGACTTGGAACGCAGGCAGTGCGGCGGCGCAACGTTGGGCCGGTGTCGGAGTCGTGCTGTTGCTGATCGGTCTGGCCGTGATGTTCGGCGTGGCTTTGGAAATGGTTTTGAGCGGCTGGCTCGGACTGGCCCTAATGATCCTCATCGCCACCACCGGTTTCGCCCAGCGCAGCCTCTATTTGCATGTCCGAACGGTGCTGGAATATTTGGAAAAAGGCGATCTCGTCGCAGCGCGGCAAGCTGTGTCAAAGATCGTTGGCCGCGATACCGCAAATCTCGATGAACGGGGGGTCGCATCGGCCACCACCGAAAGTCTGGCGGAAAGTTTTTGCGATGGCATTGTCGCGCCTGCTTTTTGGTTTCTGATCGCGGGCTTGCCCGGCTTGTTCGTGTTTAAGGCGATGAGTACCGCCGACAGCCAGATTGGGCATCTAGACGATCGCTATCGTTATTTTGGCTGGGCCGCGGCGCGCTGTGACGATGTGATGAATTTTATTCCCGCGCGGATATCCGGTGTGCTGATCTGTCTCGCTGGCATGGGCGGCTGGCGGATCATGATCCGCGATGCCCGCAAGCATCTCTCTCCTAATGCCGGTTGGTCAGAGGCGGCCATGGCTGGAACGCTGAATGTGCAGATGGGCGGCGGCGCGGCTTATGAGGGGGAATGGATTGCCCGCGCGACGCTGGGCGAGGGAGAGCGGCCCGGACGGGCGGATTTGAAAAGCGGGCTGACTGTCTATTTCCGTGCCTGCCTTGTGCTGTGGTTAGCTGTTGGAGGATTGATATGGGTGCTGTGATGCTGCAGGGAACTGGGTCCGATGTTGGCAAATCGGTGCTGGTCGCTGGCCTCTGCCGACTATTGGCCAACCGCGGGCTGACCGTGCGGCCCTTCAAGCCGCAAAATATGTCAAACAACGCAGCGGTGACGCCGGAAGACGGTGAAATTGGTCGGGCCCAGGCGTTGCAGGCGATCGCCTGTCGCGTCGCCCCCCATGTCGATATGAATCCCGTATTGCTCAAACCGCAATCGGACAAGAGCGCGCAAGTGATCGTCCATGGCAAGGTGCAGGAGACGTTGGACGCGAGCTATTTCCGGGATCGCAAAGAGGCGTTGCTCGCAGCCGTTCTGGAGTCTTATCATCGCTTGTCTGCCGAGGCAGACATTGTCCTGATCGAGGGCGCGGGTAGTCCGGCGGAAATTAATCTGCGCGCGGGTGATATCGCCAATATGGGCTTCGCGCGGGCCGCGCATGTGCCAGTGGTTCTGATCGGTGATATTGACCGGGGCGGCGTGATTGCTTCTATCGTCGGGACCAAGGTGGTGATCGATAGCGAAGACGCGCGCATGATCCAGGGCTTCCTGATCAACAAATTTCGCGGCGATGTCAGCCTGTTTGATGATGGCTATAGCGCTATTGCTGACAGTACGGGCTGGCAAGGACTGGGGGTCATTCCATGGCTGCCGATGATCCATAAACTTCCCGCTGAAGATGCAGTTGTCTTGCAGCAACCGGCAACATCGGCAAATGGCGTCGTCGAGATTGCGGTGCCGATGCTGTCGCGGATCGCCAATTTTGATGATTTTGATCCACTGCGCCTCGAACCGCAAGTGCGCCTTCGCATGGTACCGCCGGGCGAGCCAATTCCGGCGAGCGCAGAATTGATCATCATTCCGGGCACCAAGGCGACCATCGCAGACTTGAAATTTCTGCGCGCCCAGGGGTGGGATATCGATATTGCCGCCCATGTCCGGCGCGGCGGGCACCTGCTGGGCATCTGTGGCGGCTATCAGATGCTCGGGGAAACCATAGCGGATCCGGAGGCGATTGAAGGCGCGGCCGAAACCATAGCAGGGCTTGGGCTGCTGCCGGTTGCAACGACGCTGACGGCGGCCAAGACGCTGACCCATAGTTCCGGGAAAACGCTCGCCGACGATCAGCAGTTTAGCGGCTATGAAATTCATGTTGGAACAACAGCGGGCGCGCATGCGCAAGCGATGCTGCGGTTTGACAATGGGCGCTTTGACGGCGCGATAAGCCGCGATGGCCGGATTTCGGGATGTTATGTTCACGGGCTTTTCAACGCTGCGTCGCAGCGCCAGTCCTGGTTGGCGAAACTCGGGGTTGCGTCTAATGGAGAAGAACAGACCGTCATCGTCGATCAGGCTTTGGATGAACTCGCTGCTGCCCTGGAGGAACATGTGAATATCGAGCGGCTCCTAGCGATTGCCGGGCACGTCTTATGATCGCGCGCAACGCTCCGACCTTTGACGCCGGTTTTCACGAGCAGCTCGACGATCTTCTGTCTTGGCGCCGCGATGTACGCCGCTTTGATAGCCGACCGATCGAACCGAAAATCATCGATGATTTGCTGGACCGCGCCTGTCTGGCTCCTTCGGTTGGCAATGCACAGCCATGGCGGTTTGTCGCGGTGCAGAGCGAGGCCGTTCGTTCGTCCATCGTCACCCATGTCGATATGGAAAATTGCAAGGCCGCCGCTGCCTATGAAGATCGCCAGGTCCAGTCGGATTATCAGCGACTCAAGCTTCACGGATTGCGGGAAGCGCCGGTCCATCTTGCGGTATTTTGCGATGATGATGCGCCGGAAGGACGCGGACTGGGTCGTCAGACGATGCCGGAAACCATGATCTATTCGGTCGTCATGGCCATCCAGAATCTTTGGCTTGCTGCCCGGGCGCGCAATATTGGCTTGGGTTGGGTCTCGATTCTGGAACCGGACAAGATTGGCGTTATGCTTGATATTCCGCTCGACTGGCGATTCGTCGCCTATCTATGCATCGGCTATCCAGCGGAAGAGAGCGAGCAGCCAGAGCTGGTGAAACTGGGCTGGCAGGGCCGGATTGACCGGACAAAGACGCGGTTCGTACGATGACAATCAACCCGCAAGATGTGGCCACATATCTCGATGCCCTGGCCAAGCCGCAAGGCAGTTTGGGGCGTCTTGAGGCTCTGGCGATTCAACTCGCGGTCGCGCAGCAAGATCTTTCAGCTCGGACCAAACCGCGCCGTATTGTCCTGTTTGCCGCCGATCACGGGGTGATCGAAAGCGGCGTATCAGCATGGCCGTCCGCGGTCACCACGGTCATGATGGAAACTATAATCGCCCGCAAAGCGACCAGCACGGCTTTGGCCGCCGCGCAAATGGCGGATCTGCGATTGGTTGACGTCGGGACGATACAGCCGCCGCAAACCGGAGGGCAGACCGGATCATATCATGATGCGCGCATCGCTGCGGGCACAGCCAATCTGGCCGATGGTCCCGCGATGACGAAGGACCAATTCCACGCCGCCTGGGTCGTTGGCGAGGTGGAGGCGAGGCTGGCATTTGATCAGGGCTTTGTCCTGCTGATCGCTGGAGAAATGGGGATTGGCAACACCACGCCAGCGGCGTGTTTGACCATGTTGTTGTCGGGCGCTGATAGTGAGATCGCAACCGGGCGCGGTGCGGGTGCGGATGATGCGATATTGGCGAACAAGCGCGCCATTGTCGCGCGGGCTTCCCAGCGGGCCGGCGGCTTGCTCGATGCCGATCCGGCCTTGGCCATTGCAGATGTCGCCGGGTTTGAGATCGCGGCGATGGCCGGTTTCTTCGCGCAAGCCGCGGCGCAGGGTTCCACGGTGCTGCTCGACGGCTATGTCACCACTGCAGCAGCGCTGATCGCCGAGCGACTTGCACCCGGGACCGCCAAGAATATGATTGCCGCTCATTTATCAGCGGAACCGGGACACCGGGCAGCGCTCGACCATCTCGGGTTGGATCCTTTGCTGGAATGGAACATGCGGCTCGGAGAAGGCACCGGTGCGCTCACGGCTCTGCCCCTGCTGGACAGTGCGGCGGCGCTGCTCAATGATGTCGCGAAGCTGTCAGATATCATGCCATGACGGAGCCTATTGCCATCCGCTGGTGGGTGCCGCCATTGCTTGCTTTGCAGTTTTTAACCCGGATACATGTGCCGGGATTGGACCGGCTGACCCCCGAACAAGCGCGCCATGGCCTGTCCCGCGCGGTGATATGGTTCCCGTTGGTTGGCGCGCTGGTCGGGGTGATCACCGCGGCGGTGCTGGTTGGCAGCGCACATATCTGGCCGCGGGCGATTGCAGTAATCATCGCGCTCGCCTTCGAAGCCCGGCTGACCGGGGCTTTTCATGAGGATGCCGTGGCGGATTTCTGCGATGCTTTTGGCGGCGGACATGATGTGGAATCGACCCAGCGGATCATGAAAGATAGCCGGATCGGTAGCTATGGAGCGCTCGGTCTGGTGCTGGCGGTAGGTCTCCGCGCGGCGTTGCTGATCGCCCTGCCGCAGGACTTTGTGATCGTCGCGCTCGTGGCGTCCGCCTGTTTTGGCCGGCTCATGGCGGTAGCGGTCATGGCCCTTGTCGCCCCTGTGGCGGCCAAAGGACAGGGACTGGCAAAGGATGTTGGTGGCAGGACCGGCTGGCGGGATCTCTTATGGGCCGGCCTGATCGCTACGCCGATACTTGGCCCGTTCGCTTATGTTCAACCCGAAGCTGTGCTTGGGACGTTTGGCGCGGCGGCTGTGTTCCTGTGGTGGTTTCGGGGCTTGTTGTTGCGGCGGCTCGACGGCAGTAGCGGGGATTGTCTGGGCTTTGCGGTCTATGCCGGACAGCTTTTCCTTCTCCTCGCCGTGCTGGCCGTCAGCGGTTCATGATCTGGCTGGTTCGGCATCCGCCCGTGGCAATGCACTGGCAAAAGCGCTGCTACGGCGTCAGTGATATGGGCTTGAGCCGCGAGGGCGCGCGCATGGCAACAATACTTGTGTCACGTCTGGTCCAGCTGTCGCCCGACGCGATTGTCCATTCCGATATGCTCAGAACCCGCGGGATCGCCGAACGCGCCGCCAAGCTGCTGTCGATCGAAGCGCAGGCGGATCCGCTTTGGCGCGAGCGTAATTTCGGCAGCTGGGAAGGCCGCTCTTGGCATGCCATCTATCGCGAAACCGGCAACGCGATGGATGGCATGTTGAGCGATCCTATCGGCTTTCGGCCAGGCGGAGGCGAAACAACCGCTGAACTGGTGTCGCGATCCGTGCAGCTCTGGCATGATCTGGCGAGAGATAAGAATATCGCCGTGATCGCCCATGGCGGGCCGATTGCAGCCATTCTCGCCGACAAAAATGCGGCGGCTTTTCATCTGCTGCCCGATTATATCCCCGAACCGGGTTCGATCACAAAAGTCTGACTTGAACAAAATCGAAAAGCCACCGACCAGAAAAGCGTGCTGGAAAGCAACATTGTGATGCTGAGAGAGGTTCGTTTGAATTGAGGTGATGTGCATTCAAAATGCAGTCAGGCAATGTCCGCAACATCCCGAGACTGTGTAAAAACGTGACGAAATTTGTTATATTGTGACTGGTCATCAGGAGGCGAGAATGAGCCGATTTGTAGCTGGATCTGACCGTGATCAGATGTTTCTGTTACCACCTAGCTTGGAGGATTATGTCGGGGATGACAGTCCGGTTCGTGTAGTTGATGCCTATGTTGAAGAAGTCGATTTGCGTGAGTGGGGCTTTGCGCGTATTGCAGGCAAGGCATCATGCCGACCATCTTATCACTCGGCCACTCACGAAAGCGGACATTAGAAAATTCGTTTTGTCTCAATACACTCCCGCTTGATTGGTCGTGGTTTTCCCAAGTGTATCACTTGTTTGCTTTAACTTTCGAAGTAACAGTTTCCAGAAGACGGACAGTGCGGAGCTTGTTTCATAACGCCCGTTTTCAGTTCTTCCGCGCTGGATGTTGGCTTGTCCTCTGGCAATGCATCAATTCAGCTGAGTATTGCAGTTACTTTTGGGCCCGCCAATCAAGTTAGGATAAAATCGCCGTCGGCCAGACCCACCCATAAGGATAGCTTTCATACGTTGGAAAAAGTGGGGATAATAATATTTTAGGGCTACCGAGTTTTTCAGCGAGACCAGCATGGAGACACTATGATGAACGAGATCCTGTTTAACAATGTAAGGATTGTGGATCCGGAATTGGAGACTGTATCCGGTCTTGTCGATGTGAAAATTCAGGACGGACAGATTGCTAAGATCGGATCGGACCTTGATCAAAAATGCGATATGCAGATTGAAGGTGACGGAAGATATATGCTGCCGGGGCTCATCGATTGCCACGTCCATCCCTTTCTCGCGGACGCTAATCTGTCGCGCCTTAGCGAAGTACCGCCCACTCTCATGAGCGCTCGGGCAGGCCGAATATTGGAAGGGATGTTGCAACGCGGCTTTACCACCGTGCGGGATGCAGCTGGAGCTGATTGGGGCATCAAGCAAGCGGTTGAGGATGGTCTAATCCAGGGGCCGCGCCTGTTTATCGCTGGGCGGGCATTAAGTCAGACAGGTGGGCATGGCGACTTTCGCTCACGGACCGACGATCGTGATATTTGTCATTGCCAGCACGCGTTGGCCTTTACCTCGCGGATTGCCGATGGGATAGACGATGTTAGGCGTGCGGTTCGCGAAGAATTGCGAAAGGGCGCGGATCAAATCAAGATCATGGTTTCCGGCGGTGCATCGTCTCCCCACGATCCGCTGGAGCGCAATCAGTATAGCCCGTCAGAGATTTCCGTGATTGTAGAAGAAGCGGAACGACGCGGCACTTATGTGATGGCACATGCTTATGGCGCTGACGCTATCCGGGTTGCGCTGGAATGCGGTGTGCGCACGATTGAACATGGGAATATGATCGACCATGCCACTGCGGAGCTCGCTGCTGAAAAAGGCGCCTATCTGGTACCCACGCTGATCACCTATGAAGTGCTCGCTGATACGGCAGAAGATAGCGGCTGGAGCGAGGCCATGCTGACGAAGCTCTCGCTTGTGCGCGAAGCCGGACTGGAGTCGATACGTATCTGCCGTGAAGTAGGCGTTAAACTGGGATTTGGTACCGATCTATTGGGTGATAGCTTCGATCATCAATCGCGAGAATTTTTGATCCGTTCGCAAGTAGAGAGCCCAGCCCAGATCTTGTATTCGGCAACCCGGGTTAACGCAGAAATAGTTGGGCAGACAGGCAAGCTCGGCGTGATCGCAACTGGCGCGATTGCTGATCTGCTCGTTCTGGACCGCAACCCGCTCGAAGATCTTTCTGTCTTGCAAGATCAAGGAAAACATATCGCTGCGATTGTCAAAGATGGTAATATTATCAAGAACCTACTGTAAACGGATAGCATGAAAGCTCGTTCCCCCGATACATATAGCTGCCATGCTGGTGCGCATGGATGTTTCATGCTAGCTCTTGTCGAAAGTTGCGGGCGAACGGTCAAATATGACTGATGAAGAAGATATTGGCGGCGAAGGCAGTTGGATCGTTGCGAGTAAATTCGTGCCGAGTAAGCCGAATATCAACCTGGTTGATCGTGCGCGCCTTATCGAAAAATTGGAAACAGGCCTGTCTGCTAAAGCCATCTTCCTTGTCGCGCCGGCAGGTTTTGGCAAGTCCACAGTGCTTTGCCAGTGGTTCGATGCGCAGCATGACGCGGGGGATATTTTTGGATGGCTCAGTCTTGATGAAGCCGATTGTGTGCCAGAGCAGTTTCTGGCTTACATCACGCTTTCTCTGGCTGAAGCAGGAGGTGAACTCGGTCAGTTTGAAGCAGCTGCGCGCAATGGCTTCCCGGATTCCAGAGCACGAGTGGTTTTGAGCAGTCTGATGCGCCGAATTGGCAACTGGCCGCATCGTTGTGTGTTAATTCTTGATGACATGCATCTAGCGGCCTCTCCCGAGATTGACGGTCTGCTCGACCAGATGATCCGGGAGTCGCCAGTCAATTTCACGCTCGTGCTGAATAGCAGGTCTACGCCATCGGTCGATTTGCCAGGCCTCGTTGCAGCGGGCGATGCGATCGAGATCGGAGCAGAACAGCTTCGATTAACTCAAGCGGAATCGAAGGAAGCGCTTGGCGTCAAGATGGAGGAAAAAGTCGCCCGCGAGATTTTTGAGCTGACGGAAGGCTGGCCGGTTGCTGTGCAATTGGCGCGCGTGCAAAAGCAAGCACAGCCTGACGCCGCGTTCCACTCGGGCATTTCTTCCAGCCTCATCGCATCCTATCTCACCAAACAAGTGCTCGATACGCTTGAGCCCGATGTACGTGAATTTTTGCTCGAAATGAGCGTGTTGGAACAGTTTAACGCCTCGCTCGCAGATGCCGTAAGAGGCTCACGAAACAGCCTTGCCATGTTACGCGAACTCGAAGCTTTCGACGCTCTGCTGGTGCCAACTGACTCAGCTGGCGGCTGGACTCGATTGCATCATCTTGTCGCCGAATATCTGCGGGAAAACCTGCTCGCTGAGGCGCCCGGCCGGGCGATAGAAATTTATCATGCCGCAAGCGCCTGGTTCGAAACCGAGGGTCAATTAATTTCCGCAGTACGTTATGCCAGATTGGCAGAGGATGAAGCTCTGGTCGAACGTCTCATTCTCGATGGAGGAGGCTGGTCGATCATCCTGACGGCAGGCATTAACGTGATGCGAACCTTGCTCAGACTGGCGCCGGAACATCTGGTTTCCAGCAGCGCAAGGCTGATGGTCGCTAAATCCTATCTCTATTGCAAAGACGGAAAATATAAGGAGGCACGAGGGCTCCTTGATGCCTCCGGCGCCCTGGGTTTGACAAGTTCAAAGGAATCTTACGATCGCGACCGGCGTTTAGTAGGCTCGATGATCGGCGCCTATGAAGATAAACGCGATTGGACCGTTCAAACCGCCGTGCGAGATATGCCGGGGCAGCTGGACGATTGGACTCCACTGGAGGCCGGCACCTTGTTGTGCGAAGCAGTCATTGCACTATTTTCAACTGGCGAGCTTGATCGGGCGCATGAGAATCTCGAGCTCGCATTTCGTGAAATGCGGCACAGTGGATCCGTGCTCGGCCTCAACTATTGCTATCTTCACGCAGCGACCCTTGCATTATACCGGGGTAAATTTGACTTGGCTCAAGCTAATATCGTGCAAGCTCTTGATCTCGCAGAAAATAATTTCGGATCGGACAGCGGCTTGAAACGGATGGCGCAGGTGCTCGAATTTTCGATCCGCGCTTGGTCGGGAGAGATTGAACGGCACGAGATTGAAGAACTCTCGAATGTCCTTGCGCATATTGAGAAAAATGATGGCTGGACCGAGATATATATTGTTGGCCTCGATGCGGGATTTGCGGCTTGTGAACAGCATGGCGAGCTGGGGACGGCGGCCGAGTTTTGCGAGCGTATGCTCGAACTTGCCAAGCGTCGGAACCTTACCAGGCTCGAACGCCATGCGACCATCTTAAAGATGCGCGGCGCCTATCTCCGGGGCCATGCCAATGAAGTCGTGAAGATAGCCGATGATGTCTATAGCTGGGTAGGCAAACATGATCTTAAGACCTCGGCTCGCGATTGGCAGAATCATTTTGTCGCTATTTATAATCTGGCGACAACTCGCATGATGTCATCGTCGCTCGCCGCAAACGCCGTACGTCAATGCGTTCTCGATGGACATGAGCGCGGTGCGACCTTTTTCGAGATTCGGTTACTGGTTTCCGAAGCATTGCTATTCTGGCAACTGGACAAACATGAGCGAAGCATCAGTGCGTTGAGGGAGGCACTAGAGCTTTCGGCACCGCAGCGGATCATTGGACCATTTGTCGGACTAGATCCGCTAAAACCAATTCTTGGCCGGGTGAAGGCTGATCTCAGCCTGAAGCAGGAAAGCGTTTTGCTGGCGAATTTCGTGTCGCAAGTGTCGAAGCGTCGCCGGGATGTGCGGCCGCAATCCGGAAATGATTTGTTGAGTGTCCGCGAGCATGAAATTCTTGAACAATTGGCTCAAGGGCACTCGAACAAAGAAATTGCCCGCAGATTTGAATTGACTCAGAATACTGTGAAATTTCACCTCAAGAATATCTATTCGAAACTTGAGGTAAACCGGCGCACGCAAGCAATCGCGCAGGCGCGGCAAAAAAACCTGATCGATTGATCCCGCTATGCTGTGAATGAGATCGTGCCTACCCGTAGGGGTGGGCGCAATGATACTCATCCCGATTTTAGGTGCGGCAACCACCCGATTGTTACCGAGCCAGAGAGACTTAGCCTGCTATAAAGGTAGAAACAATCAATGGAAATCCATCGGGAGGAAGAATCATGAACAAGTGCCTGCGAGCAATATTTGCTACGACCGCATTGGGAATTGCCGGAACTATGATGATTGCGCCAGCCATTGCGCAAAATTCAGGTGCCGCGGCCGCTGAAGACGCAGATGATGATAATGTGATTATCGTGACGGCGCGCGGGCGCGACGAAACCTTGCTTGATGTGCCCATTTCAGAAACCTTCTTCGACGAGCAAGCGATCAAAGATGCCAACATCCAGCGGGTTGATGACTTTATCGCGCTGACACCGGGTGTCACTTTTTCAAATTCGCAAGATGCGGGAACCAATTTCATTTCGATCCGCGGCCTGTCGCAGACTCGCAATGGTGAACCGCCGGTAGCGGTGGTTGTCGACGACGTGCTGCAGGTCAATTCGCGGAGCTTTGACCAGCCGCTTTTCGACCTCGAAAGCGTTGAAGTACTGCGCGGCCCGCAAGGTGCTCTATATGGCCGTAACGCCACAGGTGGCGCAATCATCATCAACACCAAAATGCCGACCAATGAGCTTGAGGGTTACGTAAACCTCCATGCTGGTACCGGTGATGAATATGGCGCAGAAGTGTCACTAGCCGGTCCGATCGCTGAGGATCGGGTGCTTTTCCGTATTTCTGCAAAATATGTCGATCGAGGGGGATATCTCGACAACGTGTTCCTTGGCGAGAAGGCCGACTATCTAGAGGATATTGCGCTGCGCGGTCATCTGCGCTTCCTGCCCTCGGACGCGGTCACTATCGACCTGCGCGGTTCATTGGTGCGGACCGACGCGGGCTCGCTCAACTATTCCTATCAACCCGCCATTATCGACCGTGCCACAGGATTGCCGACGGCATTCGATTTCACAATCAACGACGCCAATCTTGTGGAGCGCGATTTCTTCGCGAACAATCTTGGTCTTGATGATCGCGATATTGATCAGCTCTCGCTGCGCGTGAATTTTGATCTGGGTTTCGGGGATCTGAAATTCATTTCCGCCTATGACAAGATTACCCAGAGCACGGCGAGCGACCAATTCCCTTATTCCGCCGCAAGTCAGATTACGCCATCGCCGGCGTTCCCGTTCTTCGATGGCACGCAATCCCAGTTTTTCGAGGTTGAAACCTTCAGTCAGGAAGTCCGTCTCACATCGAAATCGGACACTGCCTTCCGCTGGATGTTGGGTGGTTATTATCTGGATACGAGCCGGTTTGTGTCATCATCGATTATGAATGACCTTGAGCAGGGGATTGTCAGAATCCGGCGTGAGCCAGTGCTCAACCCCACTAATCCGCTGACGAGCTTTATCGCCGATGATAATGACAATGAAGCATGGGCTCTGTTCTTCAACGCGGCCTATGATATTACCGACAAATTGGAGCTGTCTGTTGCCGGTCGGTATGATCGGGACAAGCGCGTCCAAAATGTCGACCCCAATCAGGGGTTATATGATGGCGCGGGCAATGTTACGGCAGCGATCGGACAACCCGGTGCGACCAATCGAGCGACCTTCGATCTGTTTCAGCCCAAGGTCACATTACGCTATCAGCCGAGCAATGCGACGACGTTCTATGCCTCTTGGGGCAAAGGCTTCCGCAGTGGTCAGTTTAATCAAAATGGTGTCGGCGTGATTGCAGCCGGGGCCGGCGTGGCCGGTGTTTCGGATGTTCTCGACCAAGAGGAAACCGAAACAATCGAAGCGGGTTTCCGTGCCGATCTAGGCGGGCGGAGCACCATCAGCGGCGCGATATATAAGACCGATTTAAGCAACGCGCCGTATTTCGTTTTCATTGGTGCCGTGAGCGCACAGGTGCTGGTCCCGATCGAGGAAATCGATATTTTTGGTGTCGAATTTGAAGGTTCGGCAGAAATAACCGACGGGTTGACGGCCTTTTTTGGTGTCAGCTTCACCGACAGCGACATCAAACAATATAACGTCAATCCAGCATTGGTTGGAAATGAAGCGCCGTACATCGCCAGCAATACAATCAATGCGGGTCTCCAATATCGCAGCGATATCTCCAACTCGCTCGGGTTTTTCATCCGCGGCGATTTTGAAAATCGCGGGCGCCAGTTCTGGGATCCCGAAAATAGTACTGCACGATCGGCTATCCAGCTGGTCAATGCCCGAGTTGGAATTGAGGATCTCGATGGACGCTGGAGCTTCACGATTTCTGGAACGAATATCTTTGATGAAGTCTATAATTCAGAATTGGTAACCGGCGGTTTTGCTCATGCTGGCCAGCCGGATGCATTCCGCGCTGACTTGCGGTTCAACTTCTGATGGATGCGGCGGCTTTGCCAAGACGATCGATCGCTGATTGGGGCAAAGCCGTCGAACCTAATTTGGCTATGCTGAGGGACATCTATCGTTTCGATTGTCAATATGGCGAGTTCACTATTCAGCTGAACCGTGAGGCTGCGCCTGAAACCTGCGCATATTTCACGCGCGTTTTCTCCAGCCCGGACTTCGCTCGTGCGAATATTTTTCGCATCGTGACCGAAACAAACTCGTCCCCGTATGCCGCCGTGCCGATTGAAGTGATCCAATTTGGTCTCGATCATATTGTCTCTGAGTCGCTCGATCAGATCGTTCATGAGACTACGGAAATGACCAGCCTGAAACACTTGAAATGGACAGTATCTGCAGCACGTTTTGGCAAGGGCGAGGTCTATCCGAGCTGTTTCATCTGCATGCGTGATGAACCGGAACTGGATCATGGCGGCCAGCGGAACGGCGACGGCGCCGGCTTTGCGGCGTTCGGGAAAGTCATATCGGGTTTTGAAACATTGCAATGGATTTTCGCTCAAGCGGAAGCCGAAGATTATCTGAAGGACGCTATCCCTGTTGAGATAGTTGAAAAATAAAGAAAAATCCGATGCTCCGGCATCGATGAAATAGGATGGATAGGATGGCTAAATATAAAGTATCGGCTGATATTGGCGGAACCTTCACGGATATCGTAGTCGAAGATGATAGAGGTGCAGTGCGTATCGGCAAGGTGCCGACGACCAAGGAAAATCCTGCGCTCGGCGTGCTTCAGGGCATTGGCGAGCTGGTCGGGGATCCATCAGAGATTGATTTCTTCGTCCACGGTACCACGGTTGGATTGAACGCCTTTCTGGAACGGCGCGGGGCCAAGACCATGCTGATAATGACCGGGGGTGTCAGCGACACATATACGATTGCCCGAGGTCATCGCGAAGAACTCTACAAGTTGCATTATCGCAAGCCCGAGCAGCTCGTCCCACGCCGCAATGTGCATGAGGTACAGGAAAGAATGGCATGGGATGGTTCGGTCATCCACGAACTTTCCGAGGAAGATTTCAAGCCGATTATCGAAAAAGCCAAGACCGAGGATTTCGAAGCGATCGCGGTTTGCTTCCTGCATGCCTATGCCAATCCTGCCCACGAACTGCGCGCACGGGAAATTCTCAAAAAAGCCTTGCCGAATATATCGGTTTCCCTCTCGCATCAGGTTGCACCCGAATGGCGCGAAGTCGAGCGGGCTTCCTCCACCGTGATGGATGCCTATGTCGCGCCAGTAGTTGAACTATACTTGCATACTCTCAAGGCCGAATTGGGAAAATCAGGTATGGACAAGACCGTTCATGTCATGGGTTCGAGTGGCGGTGTGATGACCGACCGTTTGGCAACCGAGCGGCCTATCGCGACGCTGATGTCCGGCCCGGTCGGCGGTAGCATCGGCGGGTGCGAATTGGCACGGCGCACAGGCCTCAAGAATTTGCTGTGTGTTGATATGGGAGGGACGTCTTTCGACCTCAGCCTTGTTGTAGACGGACAACCCGAAATGACTTCGGAAACTGTGCTTGAGGGATTGCCATTACTCATGTCGATCGTCAGCATAGATACCGTCGGTGCCGGCGGTGGCTCGATTGCATGGATGGAAGCCGGGGGCCTGCGCGTAGGGCCACAAAGCGCTGGCTCCTATCCCGGTCCCGTTTGTTACTCACGGGGGGGGGCACAGCCGACGGTCACCGACGCCAACCTGTTCCTGGGCAGACTGGGTAATGATTCCTTGCTTGACGGAAAGATGAAACTCGACAGCGAGGCCACCGGAAATGCATTGACCAAACTCGGCGCCGAAATTGGTCTTTCAGACCGAGAGATTGCAGAAGGGATACTGGCGATCAGCAACGCCAAGATGGCTGATGCGATGCGCACCATCACAGTGGGGCAGGGCATAGATCCCCGAGATTTCACTCTGGTTGCCTTTGGCGGTGCTGGTCCGATGCATGCGGTGGAACTGGCGAGGGAACTCGACATGACACAGGTGCTAATCCCCCGTTTTCCCGGCACATTCTCGGCCTGGGGTATGCTGCAAAGCGATATTCGCCACGACCTGATGGCTAGCCACATCGGCATCATGAGCGCGTTGGATGAGAGCCTGCTCGACGCAGAATTTGCGGCTCTTGAGCAACAGGGACGCGGTAAATTGCGCGAGGAGAATGTACCCGAAGAAGCCATGACCTTCGCCCGCTCGGTCGATTTGCGCTATCAGGGACAGGAATATTCGATCAATGTTCCAATCAAGAAAAGTGACTCCATCGCTTCTATTTTGGAACTTTTCCATTCGCTCTACGAACGCCGATACGGACATTCGCAGCCAGAGACCGAGACCGAGATCATCAGTGTCCGGCTCGCTGCCATCGGCGGCTTCGAGCATGGTGATGATGGCGAGGCATTTGCGCCGAGGCTGGGAGATCCGCAAGTCGGGATCCGCGAAGTGATTTTCGATGGCGCCAACCATGCCACGCCGATCGTAAAACGTGATCACTTGGCGTCCAGCAAAACGATGGCGAGCCCGGTCATTATCGAAGAGGAAAGCGCCACCACTGTTGTGCCGCCCGGCTATTCCATCACCATCGATACATTCGGCAATATGCTAATCACAGCAGGAGAGAGCGCATGACGAGCAGCAAGGCTCACAATAATCCGGTTACAACCGAGATCATCCGAAATGCATTTAATGCGATTGCCGAGGATATGAATGCTTCGCTTATCCGCAGCGCCTTTACCCCGATCATCTACGAAGGCAAGGATTGCGCGGTGGGCCTGCTCGACGAGAATGGGGATGTGCTTGGCCAGTCGCTCGGCCTGCCGCTGTTCCTGGGGAATCTGTCGCTATGCGTCCAGATCGTCGCAGAAATGAAAGGTTGGGACTATTATGAGGAGGGTGACGTCGTCCTCCTCAACGATTCCTATATTGCTGGCACGCATCTCAATGACATCACCGTGATTATGCCGATATTCTCAAATGGGCAGCGGATCGGTTTTGCAACCTCGCGCGCGCATTGGCTAGATGTCGGGGCGAAGGATGCCGGATCGCCAACTGATGCGTCCGAAATCTATCAGGAAGGCATGCGCTGGCCGCCAACCAAGGTTTACCGCCGCGGTGAAGCGCAGGAAGACATATTGAATTTCATGCGAGCGAACAGCCGTTTCGGTGATGCGCTTATCGGTGACCTTCATGCGCAGATTGCGGCAGGGAGGACCGGTGAAAAACGGATGCAGGGGCTGATCGAACGTTTTGGCTATGCCACTGTAACAGCCGCGCGGGATGATATTTTTGCGCAATCGTCTGCACTGGAACGGAAAGCAATCGCAGCAATCCCTGACGGCGAATATAGCGCCGAAGGCGCGCTCGATAATGACGGCATCTCAGATAAGCCGGTAGCTGTGAAACTGACTGTTCGCATTGCCGGCGAAAAGATGGAGATGGACCTGACGGGATCAGCCTCGCAAACAGATGGCGGGGTCAATTGCGGTTATACGCAAACGATCTCTGCTCTGAGGGTGGCCTTCAAACTGCTCGTCAATCCGGAACGCCCAGTCGATGGCGGTACGTTCCTGGCGCTAGATGTCATTGCACCGGAAGGGAGTATATTCCACGCTCAGGAGCCGGCCGCATGCTCTTGGTATTTCTCGTCATTGGGTCTGCTTATCGACATGGTGGTTCGCGCGCTGTCTTCGGCTATGCCCGAACGTGCAGCGGCGGCCCATTACGGGGATTCCATGGTCACGATTTTTAGCGGTAAAGATACCCGCAATGATGATGCATTTTTTGTAGCGGTCGAGGCCAATTGCGGCGGCTGGGGAGCATGGGATGGCGATGATGGCCAGGATTGCTTGATCAACAATGTGAACGGCAGCTTCCGTGACTATCCGATCGAAGTTTTTGAGCATCGTTATCCCATGCGGATCGCTAAGTATGGGATCCGACAGGATAGTGGCGGTCAGGGAGAATATCGCGGCGGCAATGGCAGCTACCGCGAATATCATCTCGATGGTGACACCAATTTGTCATTATGGTTTGAACGATCTGTTACGCGCCCCTGGGGCTTGTCTGGCGGGGAGGCAGGGCTTGGTCCTAAGGTAGAGATTTTAGCGCCCGACGGGACCATATGCGACGACTTGCTGAAGACCAGCGCCATGGCTTTGAAGGCTGGCAGCATCGTACGGGTCGCGACTGGCGGCGGTGGTGGTTTCGGTGATCGCGCTCAGCGCAGTGCGGAACGGCTAGAGAGCGATCGGGCCAATAATTTCATTGCGTAAGAAATATCAAATACGGGAAGAATGAATATGTCGAAAGTTATTAGATTTCATGAACTTGGTGGACCAGAAGTCCTGAAAATCGAAGAATGGGAAGCGCCTGCTCCCCAACAAGGCGAAGTCCTGCTGGAGGTTGCCGCGTTCGCGCTCAATCGGGCGGATATTCTATTCTTTCAAGGCTTGCATTATACGCTGCCGACACTGCCTTCGCGGCTTGGCTCAGAGGCGTGCGGGACCGTCGTGGCAATTGGCGAAGGCGTAGATCGTTTCGCGGTGGGAGACCGGGTTTCGACCATTCCCTTCGCCAATGCGCGCTATGGCGTGCATGGCGAACAAGCGATCATGCATCAGGATTTTCTCGCATCTTGGCCGGATGAGCTTTCGTCGGTCGAGGCGACGTCAATCTGGATGCAATATCTCACTGGCTATTATCCGATTGTCGACATCGGCAATTCGCAAGATGGAGATTTTGTTCTGGTTACCGCCGCGAGCTCCAGCGCGGGCCTGGGTGCGATAGAAATTGCCAGATGTACCGGGGCAAGCGTCATTGCAACGACCCGGTCGGGTGCCAAATCAGACGCGATCCTGTCTGCCGGAGCGCATCACGTCATCGCCACCGAAAAGGAGAATGTAGCCGAGCGGATCATGGAGATCAGCGGCGGCAAAGGCGTGCGGGTAATTTATGATGCCGTTGGCGGCTCCTTATATGATCGGTACACAGATGCACTGGCCGAAGATGCGATCGTTTTCCTATACGGATTACTCGATGGCGAATCGACTAAAGTGGATGTGGTCAAAATGGTGCGGAAGAACGCCACTCTATATCCCTATTCGATGTTTAACGAAGTTCGGCATCCTGATCGGCTGCAGCGGGGCATGGCCTATATTCTCGATCGATTGAAAGACGGGCGCTTGAAGCCTCGGATCAATGACCGCATTTTTACAATGGACGATGCCATAGAATCTTACCGGCATATGCTCACGGGCGAACAGGTCGGGAAAATTGTGGTGCGGGTCAGCGACTGAACGAGCCAAAGCTCATAGATATTAGTCGTCGTTTTTGATCGGATCCGCCGTGTGTGAAGTAACCGACCCCAATCCCTTTGCAGCATTTGCTCCACCCGTTGTTGCACCAACGCGACTTCGGCAAATGATAACCAGTGCGTGCCGTTTGCCAGAGCCCTTAGCAGTAAGACCTCTGCTCGAAGCTTCACGTCTACCGGCTTCGGACCGCAAAGCAATTTCGATAACTACGGGCCACCTTATTGAGGGGTTGCGGAAAAAGGGACAGCGGGGCGGCGTCGACGGTCTGGTCAAGGAATATTCTTTATCGAGCGATGAAGGCGTCGCGCTGATGTGCCTTGCCGAGGCGCTTCTGCGCGTGCCTGATAATGCAACGCGTGATGCGTTGATTCGCGACAAGATCGGGAAGGGCGACTGGCGTTCGCATCTGGGTGATGGTCGCTCGATCTTCGTCAACGCCGCAACTTGGGGCCTTGTCATATCGGGCAAGCTGGTTTCGCCTGTCCCGGAAACCAGCCTTGGTGGATCGCTTTCGGGTCTGATCAAACGCGCGGGAGAACCTGTGATTCGAAGCGGCGTCAATATGGCAATGGCGATGATGGGCGAACAGTTCGTCACCGGTGAGACCATCGACAAGGCGTTGACCAGAGCTAGCAAACAAGAGCAAGCCGGCTTCTCCTATAGCTATGACATGCTCGGTGAGGCGGCGATGACAATGGCCGATGCAGATGCTTATTATAGAAATTATGAGCAAGCGATTCACGCGATCGGCAAAGCCGCGGCGGGGCGGGGCGTCTACGCGGGCCCTGGCATTTCCATTAAATTGTCTGCGCTCCATCCCCGATATGCCCGCGCGCAGCTGGATCGCGTGATGATCGAGCTTTTGCCGCGGATACGGGCATTGGCGCTGCTCGCGCAGGCTTACGACATCGGGTTGAATATCGATGCAGAGGAGGCCGACCGGCTCGAGTTGTCGTTCGACATTCTCGAAGCTCTTTCACTGGATCCGGAGCTTGCTGATTGGCAAGGTCTGGGCTTTGTCGTCCAGAGCTATAGCAAGCGTTGTCCGATGGTGATTGACTGGATCGTTGACCTCGCCAAGCGGTCAGGTCGCAGAATCATGGTCCGCCTGGTCAAAGGTGCCTATTGGGACAGTGAGATAAAGCGCGCGCAAGTTGACGGGCTCGACGATTTTCCGGTGTTTACGCGCAAGGTCCATACAGACCTGTCCTACATTGCATGTGCTCGTAAACTACTGGCTTCGCGCCATCATGTTTTCCCGCAATTTGCCACGCATAATGCGCAGACACTCGCGACAATCTACCAGTTGGCAGGTGAGGTTTTTACCGCTGGGGACTACGAGTTTCAATGTCTTTACGGTATGGGCGAAGCGCTTTATCGGGAGGTGGTCGGCAAAGAAAATCTCGACCGACCGTGCCGAATTTACGCGCCGGTCGGTAGCCATGAAACACTGCTTGCCTATCTTGTGCGACGGCTGCTTGAAAATGGTGCGAACTCGTCCTTCGTTAATCGCATCTGGGATGAAGACGTGTCGATAGAAGACCTGACCGTTGATCCGGTTGACGAAGCGGAGCGCATCGAACCGCTTGGTTCGCCGCATCCCATGATCCGGCTGCCTCGCAACCTCTATCTCGATCGCAAAAACGCGCTTGGACTCGACCTAAGCGACGAGAATGCATTGGCGCGCCTCTCTGTAGCGCTGGTTGAAAGCGCGCGCACGGCCTGGCGGGCCGCACCGCTCATTCCGAATCTACAAACGACAGGCAAAAGCCTGCCGGTTCGAAATCCTTCCGATCATCGTGATATTGTAGGTGAAGTCGAAAATGCGCTCCCTGACGACGCCACGTTCGCCGCAAGAAATGCAGGCGAAGCCTTTGCGAATTGGGCTGCAACACCGGTTGTCGACCGCGCTGCCTGTCTCGATCGCGCCGCTGCTCTGTTCGAAACACAAATGGGGAATCTGCTCGGGCTGATCATGCGCGAAGCGGGAAAATCTGCATCCAATGCAATCGCCGAATTGCGAGAAGCGGTCGATTTTCTGCGCTATTACGCGCAACAGGCGCGCGATGGGTTGGACGAAACAGAGGCCGTCGGGCCAATAGTTTGCATCAGTCCCTGGAACTTCCCGCTGGCAATTTTCACCGGGCAGATTGCCGCCGCGCTGGTGGCAGGAAACACGGTGCTTGCCAAGCCGGCGGAGGAAACTCCATTGATCGCGGCGCAGGCGGTAGAGATATTTCATGCTGCGGGTGTACCGCGCGACGCCGTCCAGCTCGTACCAGGCGCAGGTGACATCGGCGCCGCTTTGGTCGGAGCGCCGGAGGCATGCGGGGTCATTTTCACCGGCTCGACGGACGTTGCAAAGCTGATCCAGCGGCAGCTCGCCAGTCGCACCCTTCCAGACGGTTCGCCCATCCCGCTAATCGCCGAGACCGGTGGACAGAATGCGATGATCGTCGATTCCTCCGCGCTTCCGGAACAAGTGGTGCGTGACGTCATCGCTTCGGCCTTTGATAGCGCGGGTCAGCGCTGTTCAGCCCTGCGTATTCTCTGCCTTCAAGACGATATTGCTGAAGAGATACTCGATATGCTGCGCGGCGCGATGGCGGAGTTGGGGGTGGGTCCGACCGATGAGCTACGCGTCGATGTTGGTCCTGTCATCAGCGTGGAGGCGCAATCCACCATATGCAGCCATATCGCATATATGCGCGAAGCGGGCCATGCAGTCGAGCAGCTCGAACTGGGTGAGGAAACGCGGCATGGCACATTTGTCGCACCCACTATGATCGAGATTTCCGATATCGGGGAGCTTGGTCGTGAAGTCTTCGGACCCGTGCTGCACGTGATGCGCTATCGCCGCGAGGATCTCGGTAAGGTCATGCGGCAGATCAATGCCACTGGCTACGGCCTCACTTTCGGTCTGCACAGCCGGATCGATGAAACAATTGCTTACGTGACTGCACAGGCCAAGGTCGGTAACATCTACGTCAATCGGAACCTTATCGGCGCAATCGTGGGCGTACAGCCTTTTGGCGGGCGCGGGCAGTCTGGTACCGGTCCCAAGGCCGGTGGACCGCTCTATTTGGGCAGGATGGTCAAGCGCTCTTCACCGGCAGGCCTTCCATCGCTTGGTCAGGCGACTAAGCTCCCCGGTCCTGTTGGCGAACGTAACCTTTACAGCGTTCATCCAAGAGGGCGTGTCTTGCTGCTGCCGTCGACGACCGACGGCTTGCAGGATCAACTCACCGCGGTCGTCGCAACCGGGAATGAGGCTATCATTCCGAACGAATGCCTGGCCCTTGCGAAGGATATCCCTGAAAAGCTTCGGGCAAATTGTAATTGGGTTGCAGACTGGACCGAAGAGCAGACCTTTTCCCATGTGCTGATCGAAAATGCCGGAGAGGAGATATATTCCCATCTTATCGCCATCGCCGATAAGGACGGTCCGATCCCGATTGTTCAACTAGGTTGCAAAGATAATGCTTATCGCACGGATTGGATGTTAGAAGAGGTTTCCGTCTCAATCGACATGACAGCGGCAGGTGGAAATGCCAGCCTGATGGCCGTCGCATAGAAAATCTCAGTGCAAAGCGCGATTGGCGAGAATGCCTGCATTTTTATATCTGCTTTGGAGGCGATCATGTTGACAAAGACGGCTGGTTCAAAATCAAAAAGATTTGGATTGAAGCAGGGGAAATATCAGGATCGGCTGCCGCGATGGATATATCAGCATGCCAGGTAAAAGTGCCAACGATGGCGGTCGCTGCCAAAAACATGATCCAGCACCTGAGAAAATTCAATTTTGATCGAATATCGCTGCGGTGCAAAGATACGCAGCGGGAAGCCGTGTAAGTCGTCAGGGATGGCTAATGACCGTTGCCGGATGCATGGCAGCGTTGCAACCGCTGCGCCTAAGGGCAATCGCAATGCTTGGACGCATTGTGTTCATTCTGGAAAAAACATTGAAAATACAGGCCTCCTGGCTAGATTGGAGTTTGACGAACGGAAATTTGATTTTATCAGTCTGTGTTTCATCTCAAACACTCCATCTTCTTTCGAAAGATTAAAGCGTTGCGACCATCAGTTGAAATCACCGCGCAAAAGCGGACATTGGGATAGTGATTTCCGAGAGTGGTCATCTTTAGTTTAATCAACTCGTTTCTGTTTCAACAGACCAGGTGATTGTCGCCATCCAATCAGCAATCCGATCAGGAGGAGGATCAGGCCTCCGACGAAGGCCCACAAGATTGCGCTTTCCAACACAACAGCAAACGCCAGATTATCGACATTACCTGTCTTCCAGAACACCCATTCGCCGGCCAGTTCTGTGGCGAGCAGCGAGCTGCCCGTCTCAAGGATCACTATTCCATCGCCGGTATCCGGATCAAAGCGCACAGCGGTGTTGATCGCGGGTTCGTTATTCCCGTCATGACCGATGATGAAACTGCCCCGGTTGTTTGGCGCATATAGCATCGCACCGAGTCCCCATATGTCGGCACCCATTGTCGATGCGTGAGGCGTAGCAATTTGGGCAAGCGTTTCCGCTGACAGAACCGACTGACTGCCACCCGGCACCTGCAACTGAACAAATTTTGCCATATCCGCAGGCGATGTGAAAAGAGAAGTTGCGGCGAGAGCCGTATACCAGCGGAAAGGCTCCGTGGTGCCGGTAGGCGTAAAATTCTCTGCAAGCCCCATTTTCAGGGCTTCTTCATGATCGAAAGTGGTCCGCATCATGCCGAGCGGTTCAAATATGCGTGTCTTCATATGGTCATCAAATGAGAGGCCGGAAACTTCTTCGACAAGAAGTTGAAGCAAAGTATAGCCCCCGCCTGAATATTTCCACTCATCGCCAGGTACAAGTCCGACCTTCACAATCCCCGATTTGCCCGGTGAGGCATCTTCGGCGCGAGTCAGTGAGGCTTCCAATGTCTGTATGTCTGATTGCTGATCAAATCCATTGTAACCGAGGCTATCGTCCAAGCCCGCGGTGTGACTTAGGAGTCGGCGTATCGTGACACCGGAATGATCAAACTGACTCTCCGGCAATTGCCAGCGTGTCAGATATTTGGATACCGGCGCGTCGATATCGATCTGGCCGTCTTCGACCAAAGCCAATACCCCCCAAGCGGTCAGCCATTTGCCGAGTGAGGCGACTTGATAGACAGAATTTTGATCAACAGGAAGCCCGGATGATACAGTCCAGCGACCGGCAATCTCTCCATTTTCAATCAATATAAAGCCAAAATTTCCTATATGTTCCTGCTCAACTTTCTCTCGCACCATTTTGTTAAAATCATCCGCTGAATCCGAAGCGACAATCGGCGACTTCCACCAACCTTCGCTTGTTCCAATGAACATCGTGCCTGCCCATAATCCGATGGCGACGAGAGTAGCGAATGCTGTGAGGATGAGTCTGGTCATTTGATGCTCCTTTTCTGGCAGAATTATTTGTCGGGCAGACAGTCAAGCCTGCCCGGCGGTTTTGAGTGATAGGGCTGCAATGATGTAGAGACCTGCGGCCATGATGCTGCCGAATGAACGGACATGGTTCAGCCGCGTCCAGGCTCGGCCATAATATTTCCAATATTCAATCGATTCCGGTGCTGTGAGATCAAGACTTTCAAGCCTGTTGTTCATAGGGACATTGCCAAATAAAGTCATCAGGAACACACTGCAAAGATAGACAAGAGCCGCCGCATTTATGATCAGGCTCGCCGTACCATCCAGTGCAAACATGCCATAAATGGCAAATGCGATCGAGAAGATGGTTATGGCAAACAGCGCCGCGACAAATTCCGTGCGGATCACGCTTTTGTTGATCTGCTGCATGCTTTCAATACCGCTGGCAGGTTTAGCGTTCAGCAGGCCCTTCATAACAAATTCCGAAAATGCCTTGAACACGCCGCCTTCGAAGGCGCACCATAGACCCAGTACGAGGCAGATATAGACAGACCATATATGAGGCATGAGAAACTCCTATTCTTTAAAAGTCTTGCACTTGCCGGCATTTGAATATTGGGATGATGCTGAACGAAATCGCAGCCAGGCGATGGCGGCCAGATTCGCAATAGCCAGTTCCAGAACCATGGCCTGGACCAGGGATTGAGATGGCGTGCCGTCGAGTATCAGACTCAACAATCGGGCCGATCCATAGGAACCATAGATGACCGCAATCAGCGCCAATGCAGGCTGCAAAAACCGTATTCTGCCGACGCTCGACATCATAAATGTCGCGCTCACCATCAGCAAAGCAGCTGGTGCGCGTATTTCGGACATCAGACTCGGGTTATCGGCAAGGATAATATCGTTGGCGGCGTAAAAGTCATGTGGCTGGAACAGCAGGCCGGTTCCGACCGCCATAAGCAAGCCGCCAGCGGCACCAACAAATGTGCGAATGAGGAGATGTTCCATCATGCCGCCTCCCAACAGCCAGAAGCGGCCGCATCCCGGGCATAGTCCGCAAAATCCTTCGCAGGGCGACCTATGGCTTTTACGACGCCATAAGCGACATGCGCATTGCGACCATCGAGCACGGTTGCAAAAAGATAGTCGAGCATCCAGACCACGTCTTGCGGTGCGCCCGATTGCCGGATGCCCTCGATAAAATCATCATGTGGAACATTGGTGTAATTGATTTCCCTGCCCGTGGCTTGCGAAAGGGCCTTTGCGATGTCCGCAAATGTCATCAACCGTGGACCGGTGACTTCATAGACCTGCCCGGCATGACCGTCTTCGGTCAGCGCTGCGACGGCGACATCCGCGATATCATCCGCATCGATAAATGGTTCCAGTGTATCGCCAGCTGGCAGAGTGATGGCCCCATTGCTTACCATATCGATGAAAGCACCTTCGGAAAAATTCTGATTGAACCAGCTTGCTCTGACGATGGTCCAATCCAGACCACTGTTCTGCACGATCGCCTCACATGCCTGTGCTTCGTCTTCTCCCCGGCCCGAAAGCAGTATCAACCGCTTCGCGCCAGCGTTTCTCGCCTGTTGCACCAACGCGCTGATAGCATCGCCTGCTCCTGGCATCGCAAGGTCCGGCGTATAGCTGATGTAGATATTGCTGACGCCGTCAATGGCGGCTTGCCATGTTTTTTCGTTGTTCCAGTCGAAGGCAGGAACAGCAGAGCGGGATCCAATCCGGACGACCTTGCCTTTCTGTTTCAGGCGTTCCGCAATACGCCGGCCCGTTTTCCCCGTGCCGCCCAGAACGAGGGTGATGTTTTTCTCATGATGTTGAACCTGCATTGACTTGTTCCTTATTTGGCTTGCGCAAGTCGACGAATAAGGAGTCGAAGATTTTTACTCTTGTCCAATGATGCCAGTCTTTTGGCACTTCGCGCCAAATTGTCAGTTGGCCATCATTCCCACACGATAGGAGCGCGGCGTTTGTCCGGCCCAACGCTTAAAGGCCCGGGTGAATCCGCTCTGCTCGGCGAAGCCGGTCAAAAATGCGATTTCCGCAAGACTGTAATCAGTATCTCGAAGCAACTGCTGAGCAAGCTCTTGTCGGGCGAGATCAACGAGCTTCTGAAAGGACTGCCCCTGATCTGATAGCCGCCTTTGTAGCGTTCGAGCGCTCATGCCGAGCTTTGACGCGATGCGTGAAAGCGTCGGCACGCCTTCACTGAGCAACTGTGCCACCGCAAGCCGAATGCGTTTCTCTAGGCTGTTCAGGTCAGCGAACTTCGCAAGTTTCTGCTCTAGATGTTGGTCAAAAAATTTCGCGATCGTTTCGTCGCCCAACTTGTTGGGAACAGCCAAACTCTCTTCGCTAACCAGCAGGGCGTCACGACCAGCTTCAAAATGTACCGGACATCCAAAATGGGAGTCATATGCTGATGGATCGCCTCTCGGCGCATGTTTAAAGAAGACAGCTTGCGGGAGGAAGGCGGCAGAGCTGACTTCCTGGCTGATGGCAACAACCGCTGAAAGGCTGGCCTCGTTTGATAGCAGCATGCCAAGATTGCCATCGCCTGCTTTCTGAAGACTGAAAAACACACCCTCCGCGCTATGCTCAAGCGAGTAATTCTCTGCGTTGCCCAATACGCGGCCATAGCGCTCTGATCTAACGTAAGAACCCTGAAGGTTCGGCGCGGACTTCCAGGCCAGTCCAAAAGCGCCAAACTCATCAATGCGCATGGCGGCACCAATACGCAACGGCAGTTGAAGGCCGCTCGGATCACGGTCAGCCAGCGCGGCGAAAAATTCATAATATTGCGCGGAAGAAACCATATGATTGGGATCGATCGGGCCATCGGGCGCTAGCCCCAATCCTTCAACCAAGTCCCGAGTCTCAACTCCGTCGCTTGCCTGCCCGACGACCTTATACACATATAGCGACGTAATCTGGCTCATCGGCAGACTATAAAATATCTTCCAAGCTCAAGGGAAGCCTAGTTTCAATAAAACTGATTTACGCGAAACCCAATGTCCTGTGTGGATGGCTCCCTCATTGCAAGGATTATTCGAG
>LXYP01000008.1 GCA_001650955.1 Sphingomonadales bacterium EhC05 | reverse complement strand
GCTGGTGAAGGCAATGGCGCCGCCGGCATCGACCGTGAAGCCAGATCCTGCGGTTGCTTCGCCAAAGCTGACATCGCCGGTCGCGTCGAGGTCGATGGTGCTATTGGCAGAAATTCCGCCTGCTGAGACATCACCCGCCGTTGCGTTGAGCGCAACGCTGCCATTGTTCGACATCGCGTTGCCAACGGCTACATTTTGTGCGGACAGGCTGAGCGCATCGCCGGAAGTGAGATTGTTCAGAGCGATATTGGCGGCGTTGCTAATATCGATGCCGCCGTTGGCAATCCAGTCGCCGGTTCCGGTCACATCAGCATTGCCGGCGGTGACCGAAATGTCGCTGGTGGAAATCAATGTATTGGCCGTGACGAACGAGCCGCTATCAATCGTGATATCGTCGCCGTCACCATTGTCGACAAAGACATCATCACCGGAAATGCCAATCGATCCGCCTTGCGCATCTCCGACAAATATGGAGCCGCCCTGGATATCAATGACGCTGGCCGATACTCCGCCGATATCCGCAAATGATGAACCCGAAATAGATACATCGCCGCCGTCAGCGCTTCCGATGGTCACATCATCGCCATCGACGAATACCGAGCCCCCAGAAACTGAGTCGACAAATATGGAACTCGCGGAAATTGAGACATCCCCGCCGCTGGCAAATCCACCGAACACATCGATGCTGTTGATAGACAGGGTGCCACCTGCGTCAACATCACCAAAATCGATGCCGCCTGCAGCCAGAAGATCTAAATCACCGCCACCGAAGATGCCGCCCAAACTGATGTTGGTGGCATCAATGTTGATGTTATCAGCGGTGAATGAACTACCTATATCGACGTTACCACCAGCAACCAAATTGATGTCCGTTCCCGGAACATTGACCGAGCCGAAAATGAAATCGCCGCCTGCGTCATAATTGATATTGCCGGAGCCGACCGTAAGATCTCCAACAATCATGCTTCCTGGTACGGAATAAAATCCCGGAGCACCGCCGGCAACAGTAGCCAGCTGGCCACCGGTATCAATCGCAGCGGCTTGAATATCGGCGCCGACGTCGATGCCAATGCCGTTGCCACTGACCAGATTGCCCGATCCCAAAAGACTGCCCGCTGCGATGATTTGCAATATATCACTGCTGATATTGGCATCGCGCAGATCGACGTCACCTTCGATACTTTCGGCAAGAAAATCTGCCGACGCATTGAGTTCGGAAGCAATGCCGTCGGTTCCCATGATGATATCGTTTCGGGTGGTTACCCGAATCGTGTTCGCTACAACCGAACCGCTTTCGACAATCGCCTGAATGATATTATTGTTGCTGGCCTGACCGAATAGAATCTGATTGTCGGCGACGATGGTTCCGAAACAGGCATTGCCTTCGAGACATTGCCCGCTGAGCAGGCCATTGTCGTCGGACTGGCCGATCGCGGCGATCACCGGATTTGATGGTGCGTCATTGATATCGGCCGCCAGCGAACTGGCGGTGATCGTCCCGCCAAGACCGTCAATTGCGTTGGCCGACATGATCACCGCGAAATTATTGGCGTTGATATCGCCAGCGGCGATGATCGAGGCGATCGGAGTTAGCGTTGCGCTGCTCAGCGGTGTGAGTGCACCGGCCTGCAGGAGCAGATTATTGGGGTTGGAAAAAGGATTGACGGCGCTGGGCGCTGTTGCAGGATTATTGGCCGCAACGAGGCTCGCGCCGCTCTCGATGATGATGTCATCCCCGGTCCGGACGGCAAGCCCATTGTCCGAAAGGACCGTGCTGCCAGTGGCAAATATGGCGCTGCCGCCGGCATTGATCGTGATCGCTCCGGTGGACGTCACCAGGCCGTCGATGGTTGCATTGAAACTGGGATCATAGCTGGCGGTCGGAATTGCCGCTGGGTCCAGTCCGGCCTGGATCAGCATTTGCGGTCCGGTCACGAGGGTTTCCGGTCCCAATATGACGGTCACAGCTGTTCCGGTGACCGCTGCATTGGTTATATTGACATTGAACAGCGCAGAAATATCGACAAGGCCAACACCGGCTATATCGGCTATTGCAGCATTTTGCTCCGCGCGAACCGTCGCCGTCGCGGCCGCATTGATCAGGGAACCATCGCTGCTGGTGAAATTGCCTTGCGCTGCAGCAGCGAAACTGCCCGAAACGTCGATCGAATTCACTGCTGTCGCATTGTTGACATGATCGATCAAAATGTCCCGGCCGCTGGTCAGGTTGGCATTTCCGCCAACCGTCATCTGGCTGTCGCCGTCGAGACGATATTCGATATCGCCCGCGACATTGACGGTCAGGTCCCCGAGAATCGACATGGCGCCGCTATTGCCGGTGACGAAAAATCCTCCGGTTAAGGTGGAGCCCGAGCCGACGGCTGCACCGACGCCGGTATCAAAAGCGTTGACCGTGAGATTGTTGAAGCCGATCAAACCGGCTGGATCGATGGACGTGTCGGTGATTTCAATACGCCCGCCAGCGCCAACGCCGGTGACCAGGCCCGTTCCGCCAGTACCATTGGCCGATGCGAGCACATTCTGGAGCGTGACTATTCCCGGACTGCCTTCTTGCACTTCGATGATTGCTGTGCCTCCGGTGCCATCTCCACCATTGCCAATGGCGCCGGTCCCCGTGCCGCTGGGACCTTGCAGTCCGCCAACACCACCGGTGCCATCTGCGATAAAATTGACATCATTGCCGGCAATGGTGCCACCTTGCGCCAACATGATCGGGGAGCCGCCGATTCCGTTTCCGCCATTGCCGCCATCACCAGCTGTGCCGCCGTCGGTCTCGCCTCCGAGACCGCCTGCACCGCCGGTTCCGATGCCTGAAATATCGAGCGTTGCCGCGGTGATCGTCACCGTTCCTCCGGTCAGCGCCGCCAGCCGAACCGTCCCGCCGGTACCGGAACCGCCATCGCCGCCATCTCCGGCAATAGCTCCAAGATTCTGGCCGCCGGCGCCGCCGGTGCCGCCGATCCCATTGCTGTTCAGCTGTGGCGGTATCAGCGCATCGACAATCGTGATTGTCGCGCCATCACGCGCCACCAGTTCCAATGTGCCGCCGATCCCATCCCCGCCCGTGCCGCCGATGCCGCCATCCCCGGTGACGATGCCCGGAACCGCAGCGCCCGCGCCGCCTGTACCACCGGTACCATTGGCAGTCTGGGTAACATTGGTGCTTCCTGACAGCGCGACGCCCGCGCCTGAAAGTTCGATGCGCGAGAGGCCGCCTTGACCTTGTCCTCCCACCCCGCCGTTGCCGCCATTATCTCCCAAACCGCCCGCGCCGCCGCTGCCGCCAAAGGCGATGCTGGATGTGCTGAGGTCGTCAATCGTATCGCTGTTGCGGCTCGTGGTGAATATCACATCGCCAGCAGTTGCATCGCCGCCTGCACCACCGGTCGATCCAAAAGCGCCCGTCGTGCCGTCGCTGACGCCGCCGGTTCCACCGGTTCCGCCCACGGCAAAGGAGATGAGTCCAATATTGGTTGGGTTGATCGTGCCGGTTCCAGCGAGGGACACTGTGATATCCCCGCTCACCGCTGAACCACCTTCACTGCCGGCCACCGTCGCTGCGCCAGCACTGCCGGTGTTGCCGAAAGCCTGGGCTCTTGCCACCAGGCTGGTCAGTCCGTTGAGAACGCCGTCGCTGGAAAAGCTCAATGAACCACTGATTGCATCACCAGCGGTGCCACCACTGGCGGCACTCCCACTGGTCACCGTCGAGTTAAGATCAACTGCTCCGATGGTCAAATCGCCATTGTTGGTGACTGTAATGTCACCACCGGTGGCGCTGCCGGACACAGACCCAGGCAGGCCGTTTCCTGCTGTGGCATTGGCCCGGACAGTGAGATCGCCGACGGTCACGACACCGCCCGTAAATATAAGGTCGACGTCGCCGGCAACCGCATTGCCACCGCCATTGTCTGCGAAGACCCCGGTACTGGTATCAAATAGAACGCTACTGCCCAAATTGGCTGTGCCACCGGTGAAGTTGAGCGTCACATCGCCGCTGACATCATCACCGGTAGTAGCGGATGAGGCGATCGTTGATGTTTCTTCGCCTGTCTGAATGGCGAGGCTTCGGTCGCGCAGGTTAAAATCGGGATCAGCGGGACTAAACGTGCCTTGCAGACTGAAATTGCTGGCTGCATCAGACATCGATATATCCACTGTTCCGCCTGTTGCAGAGCCCGAGCTCAGATCGCCATAGCCTGCAACAGCAGAAGAATTTGCCGAAAGGGCACCAATGGTTGTGAAATCACCGCCGTCGGTAACAGCGATTGTAACTGCCCCGCCGACCGCATCTCCACCCGAAAAATTGACCCGTGGGGCGAGTATATTGCGAGATGCGACCCCTCTGACATCAACGCGCAGACTCTCCGCAAAAGTCATCGCGCTGCCCGCGCCATCGACGATCAGATCGACATTGCCGCCGGCTGCTCCCCCACCGTCGCCGGTGTCACCGACGGTTGCGGCCGCGCCGACACCCCCGAGCCCGCCCGCACCGCCAAGGGCATCGGCCAATAGCTGACTGTCGGAGCTATTCCCGTTCGCGTTAAATATGCTGCCGCCGGTGGCGGAGAAGCTGATGCGACCTCCAGTCGCATCGCCGCCCGCTCCACCAGTCCCTGGCAAAAGAAATGCGGGAGAATCGCCTCCAGCGCCTCCAGCGCCACCGATACCTCTGGCGTTGGTCAAGCCGTCAGCCGAATAGTTCAGTGTGGCGCCGCCGGTTACGGAGACCTGAATTATGCCGCCAGTGCCGTCGCCGCCCGCGCCGCCCGTTCCTGTTGGCCCGGAGTCGATTGGATTTGCGCCGCCGGCTGCACCTGCTCCGCCAACGGCTTCGGTGATAATCGTAATCGGGCTGTCTGAAGACAGCAGGCCCAGCGCGCCATTGACGTCCAAAATGCTCGTCCCGCCTGTGGCGTCGCCACCCGAACCGCCATTGCCGCCGGTTCCTGTTGCAAATCCGCCATCCCCGCCGTTTGCGACGGCACTGATCGTCGCGGAGGTGAGGTTGACGCTCACATTATTAACATTCAGCGATGCTGTCCCGCCCTGTCCACTGCCGCCATCGCCGCTGGTCAAACCATCACCGCCAACCCCGCCAGTACCTGTTGCCTCAACCGCATAAATCGGATCAGTGAGGTCATCCTGGTTCAGATTGATCGTAGCGACGCCGCCGATACCGGCACCACCGGCACCACCGGTTGCATCGTCGGAAAAGTCATCTCCACCATCCCCGCCGCTGCCATTGGACTGGACCGTCAATGAGCCAAATGTCAGCGTGCCGGTTGTATTGTTAAATATTGCAGTGCCAGCGCTACCATTTCCGCCAGCTCCAGCATTTTCGCTCGGAACGGGAACGCCTGCGCCGGATGTAAAATCTGTCGTGGAAAATGTATCTCCGCCGTCACCTCCCAAAGCATTGGTGCCGACCAGAACCGTGCCCGCATTTATGTCCGATGTGCCATCAAGGTTAAATGTCGCAGTGCCGCCGTTGGCATTGCCGCCACTGCCGCCGGTTGCGCCCGAACCATTACCGCCGAAACCCCCGAAACCACGGGATTCAACGGTCAGCGCATTGGTGACGGTGAGGCTGCCAGTGATGCCGTTAAAGGTCGCGGTCCCGCCAAAACCATCGCCGCCATCGCCGCCAACAGTCCCGTCATTGATACTGCCAAAGCTGCCGGAGCCGGCAAAGCCATCTGCGGTAACATCCAGGCTGGTAACCGTGGCATTGCCGCCGTTCAAATTGAAGGTAACATTGCCGCCGGTGCCGGTTCCGCCATTGCCGATGACCACCACCGGCGCAAAGGATATGGGCGGCAATGGACCGACCAAGGCCGCGCCAAATGGCGCGATACCGGAAGTTCCATCGTCAAATGTTCCGGATGCGCCTTCGCCGCCAAATCCGTCGGCGCCAAAATTGATCTGATCGCCGGTGAAAGTGCCGTCCAAAATGTCAACGGTGATAGTGCCGCCCGCAGCATTGCCACCATCCCCCAGGCCGCCGCCACCGAAACCACCGAATCCGCATTCTTCACATCCGGCATCGAAGGACCCGTCTGCGTCAGCGAAGATATCATTGAAGGCCATGCTGCCCGAAGTACCTTGCAGGCGGAAAATAATATCTCCCCCAAAACCGCCTCCACGGCCAATATTCAGGGGATTGTCTGATGCGCCACCCACACCACCGGCGGTTGCAAACAGAGAGCTGGTGAAACTCAGTGCAGCGTCGTTGACGTCAAATGTTATGATCCCGCCATTTGCTATTCCGCCATCATTATTATTATTGGCACTGGCCGAAACAAATCCGCTGCCTCCGCTTATTGTCGCGCCATTCAGGGCCGAAATTGTGATATCACCAGCTGTAAAACGACTGTCGCTCTGGCTGGTTGTCCCGTCAATATTCGCATTGAGATCCAGACTACCAAAATTCAGTAGAGAATTGTCAACGAGGATTGTGATGTCGCCACTCGAAGCCGCGCCGCCAATCAGCTGGCCGTCTCGGACGATGGTGTTGTTCTGAATCCCAAGGCTACCGCCGACCAACAGGCTGGAGCCAGCAGTCACGTTTACGATGGCGTTGCTATTTCTCCGTGCCCCATCAAAAGAGAGACTTCCGCCCAAATCCAAAATACCACCGTTAGTGATATCCAATGTTGTCGTGCCAACAATACCGGTTGTGCTGTTGCTGCCAATTTGAATACCGGCGAAGATGCCTCCCACGACATTGACCGTTGCGCCGTCGACGTCGAAATCAAAATTTGCACCATTGGCCATGCCAGTGAAGCTAGCGCCGGAGGCATCATAGGAGGTACTGCCGCTGGCCGATGCTGAAACCGACAGATTGCCGATATCATGGGTCCCGCCGGTGAACGCGACAGTGACATTTCCTGCTGTTCCCTCGTTGCTTTGAACCGTATTTTCATCTGCTCCGCCGGAAGCGGCACCGCTCGAATCGAATATCCAATTTGCGGTGGTCAGGCTGCCGCCTTGGATGTTGATGCCAATATCGCCTGCGATGCTATCATTGCCGACCAGACCGGGTCCGTTGCCGCCGATCTTGCCACTTTGCGCTGACCGGGTCGCCGAATTGAAACGCGCTTCGCCCTGAAGATCGATGGTACTGGCGGCACCACTCAAGCCAAAATTTATATTGCCGGCTTGTCCGAAGCCGTTTTGAATATCGCCTTTGCCGCCCTGCGCACTGGAATCGAGAATGGTTTGTCCGTCAACGATCAGATCGCCGCCAGCTGTGACATTGACGTTGATATTCCCCGCGACAGCGTCCTGACCGATCCCGGTATTGCCGTTGTTTCTAATGATGAAAAAGTCATCCGCACCGCGTGCGCTGGTGTCTATAGTCAGGTTCCCGCCCACCAGCAGGCCAGTGACGACGCTATCGGTAAAGCCAATCTGATCCAGATCGATGTTTACATTACCGCCGATATTGTTTGCCGCGCCGGCGCGTAGTGAGATATCACCTGTTGCAAATATACTGCCAGCATTGGTTGCGGTTACATTGATGGTGTTTCCCGCAGTTGCGTCCAGATCATGAGTCCCCACCGCATTGCCCACGGCGAGATTTGAAAAAAGCGACGTTCCTGCCCGCAAATTGATCGTATCACTGGCAAAGAGTTCAACCGATGAGCCAAAAGCCCCACCATCCACGGTGATGCTGCCCGCCGGTCCCGCAGCAACCGTTTTGTCGATGTCAATCGTGGCACTATTTCTGGGTCCGCCGACGCTAACATTTGCACCTGTGGTCAAGACGATATTGCCGTTGATAATCGTGGCGCCCGTTGCGGCACGATAACCGGCAGATCCGCCGACGAGCATGGTCAATGCGGCATTTTTCGGAACCGCCATCATATAAATGGCTTGCGCATCACGATTGGCTTCGTTGACGAAAGTTGTCAACGGATCATCGGCAACGGGTGTGGCTGCGTCACCGGTTGTGGTGCCGCTATGCACTATGCCATTGGTGTCATCCGTGCCGACCGTCACCGCAATGTCAAACAGGCCATTATTGATTGTGAGTTCAGCCTGTTCAGCTGCAACATATGCGACAGATCCGTTCACATCTACAGTGCCGTCCTGTACGATACGAGGCGCGACCATGGCGACATAGCTGCCATTATTCAGCGCATTTATCTGAGCGCCGGCCTGAATTTCAATGGCCGAGGCGCTTCCCGCCACGCCGCTAAACCGGATCTCGCCACTTGGCCCGAAAAGGCCGTCAGCCGTGCTGATATCATTGGTTGATAATACGAGACTTCCGACATCGAACCGCGACGTGGCGCTCGCGATAATGCCGCCGGGACTATAGAACCAGATATTACCGCCGGATATGCCGCCAACAAGGCTTTCCACCGTGCCATCGAAGCGGATTGCGCGGGTTTGATCGGTTGGCAATATCCGGTTGAGTACCGTGAAATTACCGCCGCCTGAAAAGGACAGAATATTGCCTTCGGGAAGGAATGAAATTGCGCCCGCTCCGCTTTCGTCGACCAGACCCCAGTTGATGACCGTCTCGCCGCCAAGCCCGCTGATGCTGGAGGTTGTGGCGCCAGGTGAGAAGGTGCCAGCGCCCGAAGTAAACACCGGATTGCCATTGACAGCATGTCCGCTGGCGGTGGGACCGGCCTGGGGTTGATAGGCTCCGGGCAGCGTCACGGGACTGCTAATCCGGATGTCTTGCACCGGCAGCGGCGCCACCGGACTGGAAATCCGAACATCACGAGGGTTGAAATCGATAGGCATCGCTGGTGAGGGCGCACTGATCCTGACGTCGTTCACAGGCAAATTATTGAGCGGCGCAGAAATGCGAATATCATGGATCGGCAGTGGTTCGAAGGGGGCCGAAATGCGGATGTCGGCATGGGGCAATCTGGTCAGCGGTGCGCTGATCCTGATGTCATTGATCGGCAGCGGCGCCATCGGGGCCGTGATGCGGCCATCCCGCGCACGGAAATCGGGAGTTCTTGCATGCGGCTGGTTTTGCACCATTTCCGGCCGCGGGATCGAGATGTTGCGGCCATGGGGTATATTTTCCACCATCATGTCCGGGGCTCTCAGCAGGGATTGTGCCTGAGCCATTTGCGGGCCAGAAACGAGCAGTGCCGCGGCGGCCGCCATGGAGCCCCCCGATCGCCAGCGAATCTGTTTCGCGATACCTGATTTTATCTTTCTGTCTTTCTTCTCTCTGAGCGTATTCATCAAGCTATCCCTGCTTTAATTGCGTCCGCGTTTGATCCTCTTGTCCAATCTAGTCTGTTCTACTGGCGCCATGGTGCGAGTTGCACGGTGAGCGTCAGCAATATTCGCGCGTCATCTCGACGAGTCTGGAAAATGGCTCTTTTGAGCGGGACGACCGCGGCAAAGTCGAGGCTCGCCTGACGTCCGATCGTCGCCCGAATTCCGCCACCAGCGGAATAGAGTTTGGTCAGTTTCGGCTGCAGCGCCGCGATCTTCTGGTGATTGTAAACTCCCATCAGATCAAAGAATATATAGGGCTGCAACGCATATCCATCGGGCGAGTCTGGCACCAGTGACCCATAGCTGATCTCGGTCTGCAGGCCATAGCCGCTGTCGCCGATAATCGTGCCAGGATCAAAACCGCGACCGGTTGTGTAGTTGCCGCCGGAAATTTCTTCATAGGAGAATAAGGCATCCGGTGAATATTGGAGACGCGGCTTGAGCGTCAATGCCAAGAGCGGGGTCGGGCGAAAATCAATCTGTGCCCGCCCCCTGACGACAAAGGCAGTGGAGTCACCATCAGCCCGGGTTGGAAATATCGTCTGGCCGATACAGTTGACGAAACCCGGTCCGCAGCCCTGGCTTGCGCCAAAAATATCCATGCCTTGGCGGACTTCGAGCGAGCCATTGAGTCCCCATCTGGGTTCAAATGCAGAATAGCCGCCGCGCCCGGAAATACTGTCCGGCTCGGTTTGACTGAAATCGAGTCGCGCATAAGCGACGCTCAATCTGTCTTCATTGGTGCGGATGCCCAATGTGTCGGTACGTTGATCGATATAGTCGAGGCCAATCGTGCCAAACAGGTTGCGTGCCTGCTTACGAATGAACGGATATGTGGCATAGGCGCCGGCGACCAATGTTTCTGATTCCACGCGGAAGCCACCCGGCAAGCTCGGTTTGGTCCAGGCATAAGTAAAATTGCCACCAAGTTTCAGGCCCTCGCCGCCGACGCGAAATTCGTGCCCCAGCTGCAGGACATGCTGTTCTGAGAAATCCGCCGTCGTATATGCGCTGACCACCGTTTCATCGCCGAGGCCGGTTAGACCGTTTAGGCGCACCCGGGCCAGGCCGCCGAAACGACCGACTTCCTTTGAACCAAAATTCTGGATATTGGCATCCGCATAAATCGGCGTTCGCGTGACATTAAACTCGCCAACAACATCACCGGGTCGCCCTCCCGACTCCGCAGAGACGGGTCGCAAAGACAGGCGGACATCGAGACCGGGAATGTCACGTGCCAGCAACAGATACCGATCTGCAGTTTCGATGTTGAACACCGGTTGCGACGTCAGTTTTTCAATATATTTTTGTAGCAGAGCTTCTGAAGGTCCGGCATCGCCGCGCACCTGAACCGAAGTCATCCGGGCCATCAAAACATCAAATTTGACATTGCCATCGGCGATGGTTTGCGGAGGGACCTGGACCGCCGCGAGATAGCCTTCGCTCCGCAAATAGGTGGCGGCTCGGTCACGAATCTCACAGACAATTGAGACCGGTATTTCTTGTCCCAAATAGGGCGCATAGGAAGATTCCAACGATGCGGCGTCGACCGAGATGAGACCCGTGAAATCAACCGCTCGCAAGGTGAACCGGATGTCCGCGAATTCTGGTCCGGCCAGCGGGCAGGCAGATCGTTCAATATCACCATCTACGGTCAGCGCCTGGGCTTGACCGCGCAGCGCTTGATCAACCATGCCGCGCTGAATCTCCTCGCGTGTTGGTGCCGCTGGAGAATTCTGTCCCCAGGCGGGAAGGCTTAGCGCTCCCGTGACCAATGTTGCGGCCGTTAGTATAATTTTGAACGTTGCGCGCGCTCGCGACATAAAAACCCCCGTTATGAAGATTTCCCCCGCGCGACCCAAATTGGGGAAATCCTGTTTCGTGATTTTGCGGCTCGGCCCTCAATCCGCTCCGCAAAACCTAATGATATTCTTAGCCCTCGTCTGAATCGGTCGATGGTCCTGTTCCGATCATATCGACCAGCAAATCCAGCTGACTCTGACAGCCATTTTCAATCAATGCCGCTGCCGCTTCGTCCAGGTCCTGTGGCTGAGTCTCGAGCACCACAAAGCTGACAGCAACCGATTTCGGAACGTTGGATCCGATCAGCTGATAGCTGGCGCCATTGGATACCGGCGCTGCTGTTTTGGGCCAGGCCTTGAGCGGGCTGCCTTTGCGCCATTCGACTTGCGTGATTCCACCGTTTATCGGTTCGACGATGCTTGCCGAAGCCGATCCGGTATAATCTGGCCGCCAGAGCACGAGTGCGTTAGGATTGGCGACACAAAATTTGCCACCTTTGGTGACGTCCAAAAACCATAGATTCGGGCTGCGCGGCGCGACAACGGCGGCTTCAGTGCCAGCTCCGCGCACCGCTCCGGTTCTTCCCCGCGTCCGTCCGCGATTGTTAATGAAACTGGCAAGGCGCGTTGAAGTGGTCGAGCTCGCAAGATTGCGCCGGTTAAGTGTAAAAGTCCCCGGTCCTTTGAGTACGCGCGTGCCTGTTTTACTGACGATTGTGATCTGATCCTGGCTTTTTAGCGTAACTTTGCTGTCTGCAGCCAGTTTTTTACCGGCTGGAAAGTCGCTAGCCGACGGCCCGACGGACCGCACGACCATGCTTTGAGCAAAGGCTGTCCCGCTGATCCCCAAGGCGAGGCAAAGTCCCAATGCGCATTTACCAAAAAAATGTGGTTCTAAGGCTGAATTCGCCCGTGTGTGTCTATCCGAGAGCATAGCTTTCTCCTGTTTCTGTTTTTTCAAGTCGTTTCAGCAAATTGGCGAGCCCCAAATCGTCGCCATATTGCTGAATCATGGTGCTTAGGTCCTGAATGGAACTTTTATCACCTTTTTCATGCGCAGCTATGACGGCCATCACTGCTGCGCGATCTCTGTCTTCCCAATCGGGGACCGGTTCGAAAACTTCTACCGGAGTGGCGCGCCCGCGGAGGGTAATTCGACCCATCGGACGATACCAGTCCAATCCTGAACGTTCCATGGCTTCACGGCTGATTAAAACCTTGGTTTCGAGAGTTTTATTGGCCGCCTCGAGCCTGGCTGCAGTGTTCATGGCATCACCAAGGGCCGTATATTGTATTCGACCTTCGCCACCGAAATTTCCGACAATGGCATCTCCATAATGCAGGCCTACCCGCGTCCGACCAATTGGTGGAACCCCTTCGGGAACATTTTTGCGAAACTCTTCGCCGGCCAGATAGAGTGCATAAGCGGCCCGTGCTGCGCGCTCTCCATCATCCGGATAAGCGATCGGCGCGCCCCAGAATGAAACCAGTGCATCGCCAACAAATTTGTCGATTGTACCGCCATATTCCAGCGCGACTTCGCTCAATCGATCCAGATAGTCGTTGAGCAAGGTTGCGACCATTTCCGGTTCGATCGCATGGGTCAGTTTGGTGAATCCCTCCAGATCCGTGAAAACCGCAAATATTTTGCGTTTCTCACCATGCAAGGCGAGTTTTTCCGGGTCGCGCAAAATTTCACTGGCGATGGATTTGGGCAGATATTTGCCCAGCGCGCTTTGTGCGAAAGCGCGCTGTTTGGAGTTTAGCGTCCGCGTGGCCGAACCCACTGATGCATAGCCCAATAACCAACCCAGGCCCCAACCAAAGGCAGGGAGCGAAAGCGTGTCGATCCCCATATTCTGCAGAACAAAGGGAAAGATCAGGAAAAAGCCGAACTGCCCAAGAAGTATCACCCCAACCTTGGCCGCATTGCCGACAATCATTGCAGATAGACCACCGCAAATGGCGACCACGATCGCTGCGGCCCAGAGGGTCCATAGCGGGACCTGCTCGGGCATATCGTCATTTAGCAACTGCGCGAGCATGTGCGCATGCACTTCCAGTCCGATCAGATTGCCGTCGCTGGTTTCATCTCGCAATGAACCGAGCGGCGTGTCGAACCGGTCACGGTCAATAAAGTCTCCGCCAATCAGAACATATTTGTCCTGGATGAACGACAGCAGGAAATCCTTTGTCGCGGGATCAGCAAATCCTTCGATCGGGAACTTGTCAAACACCGGCAATTCCAATGTCTGTGGCACCAAGTAACGGATCGCCCCATCATTGGCTGCAAATTTTGGGTTGGGGCCGGTCATCGCAAGGGCCAGAAACGGAGGCAATCCTTCTGGATGAGGCGTCCAGCGGCGTTGGACGCCGTCGCTGTCGATATTCAATTGAATATCAGTGGGTTTCACCGTTTCCGTTTTTGCCTTTTCGTGAAACTGCTCGAGAAACGTAAACTCAGCAAAGCCAATTTCGGGTGTTTCCTCTGGGTCGGCATAAGCCAGATAAGTCGGTGTCTCCATTTTCTCGAAGGTTGAGAGCAGGAGCTCATCATCATCTTGCGGCATCGTGAACAGAATATCTATCCCGATGGCTTTGGGTTTCGCACTATCAATAGATTCGAGAGCTTGCGCCAATATCGTGCGGTCCACAGGCGACCGCTGTCCGGTAAGCTTCAGCGTTTCCTCATCATAAACGATCATGACGATGCGATCTTCGGTTTCCACGGCTGGTGCAAATACCGAAGCCCGCAAATCGTAGAGTGCGCGTTCTGCTTCCTGGATTAGCGGGGTATCCCAGCTAAATCGCGCGACAAAGATCGCGATAATCAGAAACAGAACCGTTGAGCCCATCCGGATTGGGCCAAGCTGATTGAACAACCTGCGAATAGACTGGAGGACACCGCGAGCGTCCTCCTTCACATCACGGCTACCTTTTGGCGGAAGAGATGATTGGGCCCCCTGATCCATTATTTGAGCACTGTTTCGGTTGTCGCGATATTTGCAGCGGCAACATTGGCTTGATCATTATCGGGCAAAAGCTCTCTCGCTCCGTCGCCAATAATCGCAAATCCAGACCAATAGAAGGGATGAGAGGTGAGGGGGTCGTCCATCAACTCTATCTGAGAATTTCTCAGAGATTGACCGATGGAGAGGTTCCGTCCGCCGGAAAACAGACCGCCGATAAGTTTTTCGGTCGCACGGAAATCATCCGGCGCGGGCCAGTGGCTGGCGAGGACCGAACGGCCTCCGGCAGCAACAAAAGAGCGCACAAGCCCATCCAGAGCGGTTCCACCACCACTGCTAACACCGGCCTGTCGAGTTGCTTCAATCCCGGCCTTGCCGGCAGTATCACAAGCCGACAAGATGATGATATCTGCATCAAGTTTCAGGTCGAATATTTCGTCAAAAGAGAGCAGGCCGTCAGAATTTTTCGTGCCAAAAGATGTCAGCAGGGCCGGTTTGGCGGGGCAAGATGGTTTCGGTGCTGTGACAAGACCATGGGTGGCAAAATGCAATATGCGATATTCGCCGATATCATTTTTCGACATGATCTGATCATCGGAAAATGCCTGACCGGTCAATATCTGGGTCTTACTGTCTCCAATGATTGATTGCGCCAGCAGAAGTTCATCATCAGCGATTGGATTGTTCCACTCGCTCAATGACCATTGGCAACTTTCTTCCAGTCCTTCGCCGCTGCCTCGGATTTCCGAGATACTGGCGTTGGCAAAAGCCGGATTATTCTGGCCCATGCCGAGATATTGCTTGGTTGCATTGGAGGCTGGCGTGTCCCGCGCATCGACAAAGGCGCGCGCAGAAACAGCCGTGCTCACGTCCAGACTTTTACCAAGCCAGTTGACGCCGACAAAATCGAACGCATCGCCATCGGGTTGTTCGATCCGTTCCAGATATTCAGCCACCGACTGATCATCCTCAACCAGAAGATTTATCGGCAGACGCAACATTCCGCCATCTGGTTCGAATATCAAGTGTGTCTTGCTTGTGAGCCGGGAAGCCACCGGACCGAACAAGGAGAGGTATAAGGCGCGGGCAGCTTCGATATCAAAGGGATAGGTTATATATTGACCATTTTCAAAAGTTGAGATGGTCGAACGGATCAGGTCAACTTGCCGGTCCAGCGTATCTTCATTGATATTCACCGGGAAAGTGAGGGCATCATTCTGATCCGCGTAGATCATGAAAATCTCGCCGCCGACGATCGACATACGCGCATAGGATTCCGTTGGTTTCAACTTGGCTTGAAGGTCTGCCAAGCTGATGAAATTGTCGGAAATGGCGCGATATTGGGAGAATTCGGAAAGTCGAACCTGAGTAAGTTGCTGGCTCCGCTCCAATTCCTCGATCGCGGTTGCCAAGTCGTCGCGCTGATTTTGAACCGACGTGGATTGTTCGAGTTTCCCTAAAGCGGAGAAGCGTATCCGTTGGCGTGCGATATTGCGGTCCAGATTGATCGACTGCCTGAACAATCGTGCAGCATCATCGGAACCGGCGCTCAATTCCCGCGACAGAACCGCCTGCGTCTCTGCGACACCTGGCCGGATCAAGATTTGCGATGCTTTGAAAAACTGGCCTACCGATGCCTGATCATTGGCGAGTAACTCAAAATAGGGTGCCAATTGATTGGCCATTCCCGATGTCGCGCTTCGCTTCCCCAGGGAGCTATCGATGACCTCGCCAAAAAGCTCCAGAGCTTCCGCCTTTTCGTTCCGTCTGAGCAAGAATCCCGCCAGCCGCGCTTTCGCTCCGTTCACGGCCCGGGTTTGTGGATATTGCAGGGCGATAAGTTCCAGGCCATCGCGCAGCAATTGTTCCGCCTCATCCAACTCGCCTTCTGCTTCCGAGATGAGCGCCAGCTCAGCCAGCGTTTGCGCGCGCAAACGCGTAATCGATGTGACGCGGCCGTCGCGTACGGCGATGGCCTGATTATAGGCGGTGACCAGTGATTTTCGGGCGGCGACCCGATCACCATTTATACGCTGGGCGGTGCCGAGCAATTGCAAGGCTTGCGCATCGATAATCTCGGAACGCTCCTCGTCGGTCAGTTTCAGATCATCGACAAAGCCCAAAAGACTGCGTGATTCCAAACTGCCGTTGAGCCGATTGGAAACCTGAGCGGTAATTTCGAGATTCTCTGTCAGCGCATCCTGATCGAGCGCAGGCACTTTGATCGGGACGTTGATTCGAACAATGGCTTGATCATATCGCCGTTGATTGAGCAGATGGATCGTCTCAAAATTGCGCTGGAGGCGCTCGGTCAGCGGATTACCGGTTTTCAGATTTTCGGCTTCCAGAAACAGTTCGTCTGCCTCGGCAAATTCTCCCATATTGGATTTTTGCAATGCCCGGTTGATCAGATATTCTTCGGGATTGATATTCTCACCTTGCATACCGGAGGTGCGCTGCTGGAGCGTTTCAAAAAAAGCAGCTGCTGCGGCAAAGTCTCCGCTCAGATTGCGGCGATAGCCTTCCGCGAGCGCTTGACCCGGTTTGAGTGTCGCCGCCTGAACGCGTGCAAATGCGAAAGGGTCTTCGATCGATGTTGTCGCGACATCAATCCGACCTTTGGCAATATTGTCGTTGATGACCGACTTGAGCGCGATCAGCGTCGCGCTATCATAAGCGGACAATCCCTCCGCGACATAGGATGTGCCATTCTGGCGCCCCTGATATACCGAATAAGCGACCGGTTCGGAGGCATAGCTGCACTGGCTATGACGAAATTCGGTCAATCCGGACGGCGAAGATATGTCCGGGCAGCTGATCGCTTCGCTTCGCTGATTCTGGATACGTTCCCGCAAGCTGTCCTGGGTGGAGCGTGACGAATAAACATAGCCCACGGGTCTCGCCGAATCCCGGCAAACGATCGCCCAGCTGCGATCAAACATGCTCGACTTGGCCCGGCTTTCGATACTGCGATCCTGCACCTGGCACAAAATGCCATCGTCATCACCAATTGAAAAACTATCTTGCAGGGAAACCGGTTTGCCTTGGGCAAAGCCAGCGGATGGAATACCGGCCAAAATGAATGCCAATACCGATAGACGGCATCTGGATCGACGCACAAGACTCTCCCATTAAAATCCCAGCCAGTCCACCTAAGCTGGAATAGCTGTAATGCTGCGACCCGAATAACCCCTCAAATCAAGACATAAGCCGTTGATTCGAGTCGGGATAGCAGTTTATCGCCATCATGTGGGAGATTTGGTGACAAATGTCACTTTTTGGAACAGTTCACAAGGAATTCAATATATTTCAGAGGCTTGAATTTTCTAAAGGCCCAAAAATTTTACATTTTCAGTCAGAGCCACGCGGGGAACATCGAATCCATTGATCGGGGCTTCGGGATCGCGATAGCCGATCGCCATCCCGCAAAAGAAGACATAATCATCGCCAATGCCAAGCAGCTCGCGCATATAGGTGCCATACATCGCCCAGATTTCCTGCGAGCAGCTGTCCAGTCCTTCTTCGCGAAGCAAAAGCATGACGGTTTGCAGCCACATGCCCATGTCCGACCATTGCGGCGGGCCCATATATTTTTTGGTATAGGTGAACAATTGCACAGGCGCGCCGAAGCTATCCCAGTTTTTCGCCATCTGTGCGATCCGCCCGGCGCTATCTCCGCGCTCCAGTCCAACGGCGTCGAACATGCCTTTGCCGACCGCGCGGCGCTGCGCTTCATAGCGGCCATCGAGATCCTTGGGATAGATTTCATATTCCATATTCTCGCCCATCGGCGCCGCGGGCACTTTGGCCTTGATCGCGTCTGCGATACGAGTGAGTTCGTCTCCGCCGACAACGACAGCATTCCACGGCTGGGTGTTGCCGCCCGAAGGTGAGCGCTGCGCGGTTTCCAGCACGCGCTCGAGAACGGATCGGTCGACCGGCTTGTCCAGAAATTGCCGCACGGACCGGCGGGACGTCACAGCTTCGGATACGTTCATTTCATTATTCTCCAATTTTGTCGGCTGCGATTGAATGTTCAAATTTCTTCAATATTTCAGATTTCCGATCATGTTCGAAAATATCAAGTATTATTGTCTTTTCTAACTTTATGGCCGGATCATTCGCGCAGAATTTACTGTACCAGAACACGTCACTAAGAGGCTCTTTTTCGTGCCAAGTCGTCATCACGGAATTTTCGTCAGGGATATCACCAAAGTCATGTTTGCTGAGATTTGCAAAGTCAACGCTATCATCCCATTTTGAACAGTCATTACCCCAAGCCATCATATAAAGACAGCCAGAATTGACGATCCAATCACTGATCGTATCTCTCCATTCTTCGCTTACAACATCCTGAATAATGACCACAAACTTGGACGGCATCTCTTTCAAAATAGGTGGATTTGAACCCGAAGGTAGGTGCAAATACCGGACTGTATCTGAAAGCGTCAAAATCAGTCTTCGTCGAACAACCCGGCCAATTGCTCGACCATCGTGCCGCCGAGTTGCTCGGCGTCCATGATGGTGACCGCTTTCTTATAATAGCGTGTCACGTCATGCCCGATGCCAATAGCCACCAGTTGCACTGGCGAGCGGCTTTCAATCCATTCGATCACCTTGCGCAGGTGGTTTTCGAGATAGGCGCCATGATTGACCGACAAAGTGCTGTCATCGACGGGCGCGCCGTCGGAGATCACCATCAATATCCGGCGTTCTTCGGGACGCGCGATCAATCGGCTATGGGCCCAGAGCAGGGCTTCGCCATCGATATTCTCTTTGAGCAGGCCTTCGCGCATCATCAGCCCGAGGTTTTTCCTGGCGTGCCGCCAGGGTTCGTCGGCTTTCTTGTAAACAATATGGCGCAGGTCGTTCAGGCGTCCCGGGTTGGCGGGCCGATCTGCGGCCAGCCAGTCCTCGCGGGTTTGTCCGCCCTTCCATGCGCGGGTGGTAAAGCCCAGTATTTCGGTTTTGACGCCGCAGCGCTCCAGCGTGCGTGCCATGATGTCGGCGCTAATCGCTGCGATGGAGATTGGCCGTCCGCGCATCGAACCGCTATTGTCGATCAGCAGCGTCACGACGGTATCGCGGAAATCGGTCTCACGCTCGATCTTGTAAGACAGGCTGTGGGACGGATTGCTGACCACACGGGCAAGGCGAGCAGCGTCGAGCATGCCTTCTTCCTGATCAAAATCCCAGCTGCGGTTTTGTTGCGCCATCAGGCGACGCTGCAGGCGATTGGCAAGTTTGGTCACGGCTCCTTGCAGGCTCATCAGTTGCTGATCAAGAAATGCACGAAGCCGGGTCAGTTCCTCCTCATCACAGAGCTCGGTGGCGCTGATAACCTCATCATATTTTTCGTTCCAGGCGGTATAGTCAAAGCCTGAGGGCAGATCGGACATCGGGCGGTTGGGGCGCACGGGCATCATGCCTTCGTCGCCAGAATCGCCCATTTCCTCTTCGGCGCCTTCTTCCAGATCGTCGGCGTTTAACTCGCTCTCGCTTTCCTGCGCATCATCTTCGCTCTGGTCGGAGCGCATTTCCGACTGGCCCTGATCGCCGGTCGCTTCGTCATCAGCACCGTCCTCGTCCTGATCGTCGCTATCATCGTCCGAATCTTCTTCATTATCATCGGCATCTGAGCTGTCATCATCGCTGTCGATCAGATGCAGATGCTGTAACAATTGAGTCGATAATTTCGCAAAACTGTCCTGATCATCCAGCGTCAGGTTCAGGCCATCGAGGTCCGCGCCAGCGCCTTCCTCGATCCACTCGCGTAGCATGTCGAGGCCTTTGCGGGTGCCTTCCGGCGGTGCTTCTCCGGTCAGTTTTTCGCGCGCGAGCAGAGCCAGCGCGGTGGAAATCGGAACTTCGTCGCGATTTTGCGCCCGTGAAATCGGGTCTGACCGCATGCGCATTTCCATCGCAGCGTTCAAATTATCTTTGGCACCCGCCATATTGCGTGATCCCAAGGCGTCGGTGCGCACTTGCTCCAAGGCATCAAAACAGGCTTTCGCAACCGCTTCCTGCGGGGCGTTTTTGCGATGCATCGCTTCATTATGATGGCGCAGCTTCAACGCAAAACTATCAGCAAATCCGCGTGCCTGAGCGACTTGTTCGGGCGGCAGGTCGCGGGCCGGCATGGGCACCTTCAGATGCTGACCGGATTGCTTGGGGGCTTCGGCTGTATAAGCCAGCTCTACTTCGGGTTCATGTGCCATAGCGCGCGCAGCGCCGCCCAGCACATCTTTCAATTCATCAAGTCGGGAACGATCAGCCATAGGGACCGAGCTTTAAGCGGAAAGTGGCGGGGAATCAAAGGGCTAAATGCAAGCTTTTTTACTAGGGGCAGCAGCTGGTTTATCGATCATTGGATGGTTGGCGACGATTGCGGCGCGGTTCCACCGAAAGGCCTTCTCCATCCACCTTGAGATCGATTGGAATTCCGCCAATCTCGGTTGACAGGGTAACACCGTCTCTGCCGTTGATCCGAACCTCTGCATCTCCCATGTCGATTGGAATATCGGGCATCACGGGGACTTCCGGCAAATCGAGCGGTTGAACCGGGCCTTCGGGATCGGGTCTTTTGGCAGGCTCAGTGGCTGCGGCTGGCTTGGAACCTAGAATCGCTTGCCGCATGAAGTCTTTCCAGATCCGGGCTGGCAATCCGCCGCCATAAATCCCCTTCAGCGGCGTATTGTCATCATTGCCGAGCCAGATGCCGACAACCAAACGGTCCTCGCCTTCACCAGCATAGCCGACGAACAGCGCATCGCGGTTATTCTGACTGGTTCCGGTTTTGCCATAATTTGGGATGGGAAGCGTCGCTTGCCGTCCAGTGCCCTCATTGACCGCCGAGCGAAGCATATCCTCCATCCGTTCATGGGTGTTGGAGCCATAACGTCCCGGCCAATCGAATAGCCATTCGGTCCAGCTTTGCGTTTCTTTCTTGAACGCATAGGGTTCGACCGGCCAACTGTTGCCCGCCACCCCCGCATAAGCAGCCGTCAATTCGATCAATGTCATGGTCGAAGTCCCTAGCGCGAGACTCGGATCATCTTCCGCCAGTTGGGATTGGACACCCAGATTGCGGGCCTCGCGGATGACGGCCTTGTCACCAACCTTACCGAACAGGCGCACGGCAGCAACATTGCTGGATCGGGCGAAGGCTTGTTTGATCGTGATCTCGCCACGATATTTCTCGCCTGAATTTTTCGGAAGATAGCCGCCTTTGGTGATTGGCGTGTCTTCAATCATATCATCCGGCCTCATATCGGCGCGCAATGCGGCGAGCCAGACGAATAGTTTGAATGTCGATCCGGGCTGGCGCCGCGCCTGGGTGACGCGGTTGAAGGATGATTTTGCGTAATCCTTGCCGCCGATCATCGCGACCACCTCTCCATCCGGTTTCATCGCGACGAGCGCAATTTGCGCGTCCCCGAGTGGCGCGCGTCCGACGACTTGCCGTGCAATATCCTGCAAGCGCGAGTCCAGCGTTGTGGTCAGGGTCAGCTTTTCGTAGCTCATATCGGTCAGCGCGCGGGCCTGCGGCATCGCCCAGTCTGCGAAGTACGTGCCGGTCGGAACCGTGTTTTTGGCGCGAACATCAAGAGGCGGGGTTCCAAGACGGTCGGCATCGTCTTGCGTCAGATAGCCGGTGCTCACCATCGCCCGTTTCACCAGATCAGCCCGCTTGGCGGCAAGTTCCGGGTTGCGGGTCGGCGCAAGCCGGGAAGGAGCCTGTACAAGGCCGGCCAAAACGATCGCCTGTTCCAGTTTGAGATTTTCCGGTTGACGATAATAATAATGGAGCGATGCGGCACGCAGACCGTAAACATTGTCGCCAAAATAGACGTTGGAAAGATAGCGTTCCAATATTTCGTCCTTGGTCAGCCATGATTCGAGCCAGAAAGCGATGAACATTTCTCGGGCCTTCCGCGTTAAACTGCGTTCGGGTGTAAGAAATGTGGTTTTCGCAAGCTGCTGGGTGATCGTGCTGCCACCCTGAGTCATGCCATTGCCGCTGATGTTGCTCCACAGCGCACGCGCCAGCCCGCGTGGATCAATGCCCCAATGAGAATAGAAACGCCGGTCTTCAATCGCGAGAAAAGCCTGGGTGACATGGTCGGGAAGGTCCGCAATCTGCACAGGATCTTCGACGACCGCACCGTTGCGAGCAATCGGCTGACCATCGGCGGTCAACAAAGTGATTTGAGGAGGCACGATCGGCTGGAGCGACTTTGACAGCGGTGCGGTGATCGCCAAATAGGCCACGAGCAGGATGAAGAGAAAGATCGCCACTGCCACAGTTCGGCTGAACCACCACCATTTCCCGCGCGGTTTTTTAAGCGGCGCGAGCGGTTCGTCAATATGTGGCGGAATCGCGCGGCCATAGGGTTCGTAAAATACCGTTTCCGGCTGTTCGCGGCGTCCGAAAGGCCAATACCATCGGCGTGCTGGATCGGGATTTGAGCTTCGGTCTAACATCTTTCAACTGTATTACTATAATAACACGGCTTTGGCGAGTGGAAATGCTCGATGATTGACTCAAATCAATGTCGGGCGGGATGCCCGAAGCTAGAATCATGCATCTGATTGGAAATGTCTTCCGGCCGGTCAAAATGATAGGAATTGAAATGTCACATACGCCTCATGAACTGCACGACGTGTTTCCGGATGACGGTGATATTCTGCATCAGCTCAAGCTTGACAATGGTCATTTTCAGAAGCTTTCCGACCGCTATCATGGCATCAATCGCGAAATTCATCGCATTGAAACGGGTGTCGAGCCATCGTCCGATGATAGATTTGAAGACTTGAAAAAGCAGCGTTTGGCGATGCTTGACGAAATTGGTCAGATGATCAAGGCGACCACGGCATGACCGCGCAAGAAAACGCCAAGCTGGCAATATTGCGAGAGCAGCTGGACAGCCGCCGGAGCGAGTTACACGCGCGACTGGGACGGGTGGAAGCCGAACTGCAGAGTTCGCACAGCAAGGGTTTTGCGGATCAGGCCACCGAGCGCGAGCAGGATGAAGTATTGGAAGGCAAAGAGGCTGTGTTCGACCATGAACTGGCCCAGATCGAAGCCGCCATCACCCGAATAGACAATGGCAGCTACGGTCAGTGCAGCAAATGCGGCCAAGCTATTGCGCCTGCGCGCTTGGCGGCTCAGCCGGAAGCACCGCTTTGTATCAGCTGCGCCAGTTCTAGCTAAGCGAAGCTTAAACTCCGACAACGCTCTCAGGTAAATCTTCCCCAAATACCCGTTGATAATATTCGGCGACCAGCATCCGTTCTGCATCGTCACATTTGTTGAGGAAGCTGAGACGGAAGGCGAAGCCGGTATTATTGAAGATAGCGGCATTTTGCGCCCAGCTGATCACGGTTCGCGGACTCATCACCGTGGATATATCGCCGTTGACGAAGCCCTGGCGCGTCAGTTCGGCCACCTTGATCATATTCGTCACCGTCTGATCACCCGCGTCGGGAACCTTGGACAGGATGACTTGTGCTTCGGTTGCCGCGGGCAGATAGTTCAGTGTAACAACGATATTCCAACGGTCCATCTGGCCTTGGTTGATCTGCTGTGTACCGTGGTAGAGGCCGCTTGTGTCACCCAGGCCAACAGTGTTCGCGGTTGCAAATAGACGGAAATTTGGATTGGGGCGAATGACTCGATTCTGGTCGAGCAATGTCAGCTTGCCTTCGGCTTCCAGCACCCGCTGGATCACGAACATCACGTCGGGACGGCCCGCATCATATTCGTCAAATACCAGCGCGGTCGGGGTTTGCAGCGCCCAGGGCAACAGGCCTTCGCGGAATTCGGTGATCTGCTGCCCGTCTTTGAGGACAATTGCATCGCGACCAACCAGATCAATCCGGCTGATATGGGCATCCAGATTGATCCGGATACATGGCCAGTTCAGGCGCGCGGCCACTTGTTCGATATGCGTTGATTTTCCGGTGCCATGAAAGCCTTGAACCATGACGCGGCGATTGAAGGCAAAGCCGGCCAAAATGGCTGCTGTCGTATCCTGGTCAAATACATAGGCGGGATCCAGATCCGGTACGCGCTCATCTTTCTCGCTGAAGGCGGGAATTTGCATGTCGAGATCGATGCCAAACATTTCGCGCGCATCAACGGTAAGATCCGGTGCATCCAATATTGTCTCGCCGCTGCCATTGGGGTGGGTATTTGGTATATCAGTCATGTTCGTCCTTTAAAACTCAGCGATTCCCTATGGAATGGGGAATGGGCAAGCCACTATCTAAAATCCGGTGAATCCTTGAGCTGCGTATAGGCCTCGATCACATTTGCCAACTGTTTCTCATGGCTGCGGTTGCCGCCGTTGCGATCAGGGTGATATTTCCGCACCAGTGCCGAGTAAGCCCGGCGAATATCGCTCCGGGTGATGGGTTGGCCTGCACCCTCGCCAAGCCCTAGCGTCTCGAGCGCTTTCTGGTCGGCGTTGGAGATGCTTGGTCCGACATGCTGGCGGCGGTTTATGCCGGCGGCAAATCTGGCTCCGATCGCATCCAGCGGATCGGAAAAATCTGCCCATGCGGGGCCTACGCTTGGTCCCACATCGTAGATTCGGCGGGACGAGTCCCAACTATTTACCGGATGCTGGGACGCGAATATCTGGTCCTGGTCCATGCCCTGAAAATAATCATAGCTCTGATTAAATTCGCGCACATGCGCGAGGCACAGCCAGCGATATTCGCCAGGTCCGTCATAATTGTGGCGGGCGCCATAGATGGACGGCGCACGAAACTCGCCCGACTCCCTGCAACCTTCGATGGCGCACGGCTGGCCTTCGGTTTCGACGCGGCCATGAAAGCGATTTGGTTTTCTTTTGGGGGGCGTATCAGTCAAAATCTGTCGGTGCTGGGTTTGGAAAAGCCAGTCTTTCCTTTATGTTACGCCGCGAACCGAAGATGTTGGACCTTCGGTTCGACAGGCTTGGAGCTTATGGTTATAGTCCGAATCCAACAAGCAATATGGAGATTCGATGCCCAAAGGTCCAGTCCACAGCGAGATAGAAAAGCGCCTCTCCGCGGAACTTTCGCCAACTTCGCTGAAAGTGATTAACGACAGCGCCAGTCATCATGGCCATGCGGGAGATGATGGCAGTGGCGAGTCGCATTTCACGGTTGAGATTGAATGCGCGGAATTTTCCGGCCAATCCCGCCTCAATCGCCAGCGGATGGTCAACAAGGCGCTGGGTGACCTGATGCAGGAGCAAGTGCACGCCCTGGCGATCAAGGCGAGGGCGCCGGGGGAGTGACTCCGCAAAAGGTCAATTTGGCAGAAGCCCTTTCCAGTTTTTCGGACCATTGGTCGCCGAAAATCGCTGGTGATATTAATGATATGCAGGTGAAGCTTGCCAAATTTCAGGGTAAGTTTGACTGGCATCACCATGAGGACGAAGACGAGCTGTTTCTGGTGATCAGGGGAACTATGCGCATGGGTTTGCGCACCGGAGATGTGGATGTCGGGGAAGGGGAACTTATCATCATCCCGCATGGCATCGAACATCGCCCGGAGGCGCTGGACGACGAATGTCATGTGCTGATGCTGGAACCCAAATCGATTCTGAATACCGGCAATGTGATAAGCGAGAAAACCGTCAGAAAACCAGATAGAATCTGACGATCATAGCGCGAGCCATTGCAATATTGAGCTGCCTCAAACTCAGGCCCTAAGTCTCGATCCACTCTACCCACGCGCCATGAGCATGGGCGCGGCCTAGCAATGCCGGTTCTGCGCCGCCCGGCCAATAGCGGATGATAAGCTCGTGACTAAATGTCTTGCGATTGGTCTCGAGTGAAATCCAGGCAAGAGGTTTGTCGGACGTCGCATTTTTGCCAGCCCTTTCCATCGCCACTGTAATCCGGTCCTTGGCTTCCGGCGGAAGATATTGCCAGACAATGGAATGCATCAGCACGCGGGCCACGCCATTTTCTTGCGGATGGGTCAATTGATCCTCAACCCAGTCCGCACCATCAGCTTTGACCACATGCGGAGGATCCAGTTTGGCGAGTGCGATGGCTGCTTCCATCCGTTCGAAGCGAGCGGGCATTTCCGGCCAGATATAGCCCTTGAGCCGCCTGGCAGTTTCGTCGTCAGTGAGATCGATCGGGTTCTGGTCACAGCCAGAGGATTTGACAATGTCGACCGGTGCCATTGGCGGAGGCGGGCCGCGCCAGTCTGGTTTGATCCGCATTGGAGAATCTTCCGACCCGACCAATATTCCGTTCAAATCATAATGGTAGCGCGCCATCATCGTGTTCACTCCGGCGCTCGCCCCGAGTTCGAGCAGCTCGAATCGCGAACCAATGCGGCCAGACAGCCACAATAGGCCAGCCATGAAACTGGCTGAGCGGCCGGCCTCGTTGGTCTGGGGAGGGCTGTCAAACCAAGGCAGCAGGTCCATATCATGGTCAGCCACGACCGCTCCGATCAGTTGATCAATCTTGTCTTGATCGTTGATCCGGCCTTCGTAAATATCTGCTAGCCGAGGTTCTTTGCCGCTGAGGTAAAGATAATGCAGGCCGCCAGTGAGGCGCAGCGGCATGGCATCTTCCAGCGGCTTTCCGGTCCAGCGGGCGATTTTTTCGCCGCAGGCGGTGGTGCCGTCCATCAGTGCGAGTTGGGCGATGATGATCGAGGCGGTCACCGGCGCGTCATTGCGGAGGCAATGTTCCGCCTGTCCGCGCATTCCCTGCGCGATATCTTTCACATCCAAAATATCCATAACTCGTTGCCCTTTGCGCTGTGACGCCTTAAAGCGCGGCCATTATGGCCGAACCACTGATCTTTGCAATTCCGAAAGGGAGGATTTTGGACGATGCATTGCCGCTTTTGCAGCAAGTCGGCATCGTGCCAGAAGACGGCTTTTTTGACAAGTCCAACCGCAGCCTGAAGTTCGCGACCAACCAGGACCATGTCTGGATCATCCGGGTACGCGCGTTCGATGTTGCGACTTTCGTCGCCCATGGCGCCGCACAGATCGGGATTGTCGGTTCCGATGTGATCGAAGAATTTGACTATAGCGAGCTCTATGCTCCGGTTGACCTGGGTATTGGCCGCTGCCGCCTGAGTGTTGCACAACCCAAAGATGACGCGGAGCGCATCGGCAATATCTCCCATATCCGAGTCGCGACGAAATATCCGAACCTGACCAGCCGCCATTTTGAGTCGCAGGGCATTCAAGCCGAATGCGTCAAGCTCAACGGTGCGATGGAACTCGCGCCTTCGCTTGGTTTATCGCGCCATATCGTCGATCTGGTGGAATCGGGTAATACGCTGAAGGCCAATGATCTGGTCGAAACCGACCGCATATTGGACATTTCGGGAAGACTGGTTGTGAATCGCGCGGCCTATAAGATGCGGAGCGCAGAGCTCACGCCGATGGTTCAGAAGTTCCGTGAGTTGGCGGAGCGGATCTGATGGTCATGCGCTTGTCGGTTGCAGACGCAGGCTTTGAATCGTCCTTCGCGGACCTGGTCAATGCGCGGCGCGAAGCCGATGAAGACATATCGAGCGATGTGCGGGCGATCATCAAGGATGTCCGCAGCACTGGCGATGCCGCCGTCGCGCGCCTGACTCGCAAATTTGATCGCCATGATCTGGATCAGACCGGCTGGCGGGTGTCGCCGCTGGAATGCGAAGCGGCATTGGAGGGACTGGAGGCGAGTCTTCGCATATCATTGGAGTTCGCAGCCTTAAGAATTCGTGACTATCATGAAGGACAACTACCTGAGAACAGGGATTATTTAGACGATTCGGGCGTGCGCATTGGCGCCCGCTGGAATGCGGTAGAGCGCGCGGGTATCTATATACCCGGCGGTCGGGCGGCTTATCCATCCTCGGTCTTGATGAACGCGATTCCGGCGAAAGTCGCCGGGGTGGACGAGCTGATCATGGTGACGCCAACGCCCGATGGCGAGATCAATCCGCTGGTTCTCGCCGCCGCGCATCTTGCCGGCGTCGACCAGGTCTGGCGCATCGGTGGCGCGCAAGCCATAGCAGCTCTTGCTTTCGGGACTGAAAAACTGTCTCCGGTGGATGTCATCACCGGCCCTGGAAATGCCTGGGTCGCCGAAGCCAAACGGCAGGTCTATGGGGTGGTCGGAATCGATATGGTTGCCGGACCATCCGAAATTGTCGTGGTTGCCGACAATCAAAATGATCCCGACTGGATCGCAGCAGACTTGTTGTCCCAGGCGGAGCATGATCCGACCAGTCAGTCGATATTATTTACAAATGATAGCAAATATGCCGATCAGGTGTCTGAAAAAATTATTGAACAATTGGAATCTCTTGCAACATCCGAAACCGCAACCGTCAGCTGGAATGACAATGGCGCGATCATCCTTGTCGACCGGTTTGAACAGGCGATCCCGCTCATTGACCGACTCGCCGCCGAACATCTCGAACTGGCGATTGATGATCCGCAGGGGCTGTTCGACAAGATCCGTCATGCCGGCTCGGTCTTTTTGGGACGTCACACGCCGGAAGCGGTGGGCGACTATGTCGCCGGACCCAATCATGTCTTGCCAACCGGGCGGCGCGCGCGCTTTTCTTCTGGCCTGTCTGTGACCGACTTTATGAAGCGCACCAGCTTCATCCATTGTGACGAACAGGCGCTGGCCAATATCGGCCCTGCCGCGATCGCTTTGGCGGAAGCCGAAGGATTGCCAGCTCATGCCGCCAGCGTAAGAAAGAGGTTGAAGCCATTTGATGAGAGAAACTGACCCATCGCAATCGCTCAATCCCTGCCATCATCCCGATGGCCCAGATAGCTTGACTGCACATTCATCCGAAAGAAAATGTCCATGACCATTTCACTATATGATGCCGTAATTCCGACCCAGCTTCAGATCATTGCCGCCGTTCGCGCGCTGGTCGACAAAGCGAAAGCTCATTGCGAGGATGAGGGCAAAGCGGCGGAAGAGATTATCGGCGCACGGTTGATCGCGGATATGCAGCCCTTTTCTTATCAGGTGAAATGTTGCCGCGAACATTCGCTGGGCGCGATCGAAGCCGTCAGAGAAGGTGTGTTCACGCCAAGTCTGGTCGCGCCGCCCAATGACTGGGCTGGTCTCTATGAAAAGCTCGATGAAGCAAAAGCCGGGCTGGAAGCGGTCAGCGAAGCCGAGATGGCAGGTTTTATCGGCCAGCATATGGAATTCCGTTTCAAGGATGCGGTCATGCCGTTCACCGCCGAGAATTTCCTGCTGAGCTTCGCCCAGCCCAATTTCTATTTCCATGCAACGACTGCTTATGATCTGCTCCGCGAGCACGGACTCCCGATCGGCAAGTCTGACTTTATGGGCATGCCGCGGATCAAAAGGGCATGACCGCCAAATCCAAATCCCGATCCGTCGCCCGTCTTGCAGCGGTCCAGGCGTTGTTCCAGTTTGAAATGGAAAAAACACCGGTCACCAAATTGTTGAAAGAATTTCACGATCACCGGCTTGGCGCGGAAATTGAAGATGATCAATATGCCGATGCCGAAGTGGATTTCTTCGACGATATTGTCATAGGGGCAACCGATCGCCGCGATGAAATTGATGCTCTGATTAGCGGGAAATTGGCATCTGGCTGGTCATTGAAACGGCTCGACAAAACCATGTTGCAAATTTTGCGCGCTGGCGCTTTTGAATTGGTGGCGCGCGACGACGTTGAAACGGCAACTGTGATTGACGAATATCTAGATGTGGCCCATGCTTTTTTCGACAAGAAGGACGCCGGGTTTGTCAATGGCTTGCTGGACGGCGTCGCGAAACAGGTGAGGGGCTGAAAATTTTTCCTCTCTAAATATCGGGAGGAAATATTGTCCGAATTTCTAGATCGTCTGGACCCTGCATTTCGAGAGATGATCGAAATGGAAGGACCCTCGCTTTTTGATCTCCTCAAAGTTGATGTTGCCGCCGCTCGCGCTGCATTTGACTCGATGGTTGCGATGATGACGGCCGATGTTCCAGCTTTTGATGGGCAGAAAGACCTTTATCATATGCCAGGGCTGGATGGTGAGCCAGAGGTTCCAGTCGTCGAATATCAAGCGCGCGAGACGCTTCACCCCGACTGCTGCATCATCTGGTTTCATGGCGGCGGTTTCATGATTGGCAGCGCCGACGATATGACCGCACAAAGCTTCTCATCGCTTGCGCCCGTCGTATCGGTTGATTACCGGATGGCACCGGAACATCGATCGCCCGCCGCTGCGAAAGACGCATGTGCGGTGATTGAGCGGGTTGCAAAAAACAGAAATCCTCGCAAAATCATCCTCGCCGGCAACAGCGCCGGTGCAGGGCTCGCAGCCTGCGCGGCATTGATGAATCGTGACCGAGGCGGCCCGGAAATCGCCTTTCAATTGCTGATCTATCCCATGCTGGATGACCAGCATGACACGCCATCGGGTCATATGGACATACCATCGACGACATGGACGAGAGAGATATCGCTTCACGCCTGGTCGCATTATGCGGAAGCCGAAGGTGCAAGCGCCTATGCCGCGGCGGCGCGGGCCTCGGACCTGACCGGCCTGCCACCTGCCTATATCATGTGTGGAGATCTCGATCTGTTTTTGGATGAAGATATATTATTTGCTAACCGTCTTCGTTCATCCGGCGTTCCGGTTGAACTCGCTATCTATCCCGGCGCGCCACACGGATTTAACGGCTTTGCCCCGCAAGCAGCGGTGAGCCAGCGCGCGAACGCATCGATCCGTCTGGCATTGGAGCACTCGCTTAGTTGAACGAACGTGATTTCATCGAACGGTTGAAAACCATCGTCACGCACCCTGCCGCACGCGGATTGCTGGACGATACGGCTATGATGCCATTCGGGCGGCACAAATTGGTGATGACTCACGACATGATGGTCGAGGGTGTGCATTTTTTGCCCGATGCTGATCCCGCTGATGTCGCATGGAAGCTGGTTGCGGTTAATCTGTCTGATCTTGCTGCCAAAGGCGCCAAGCCACTTGGGCTCTTGCTTGGCTATGGCCGCGCGAATGATGATGATTGGGATAGGGCCTTTGTCGAAGGGCTGAAACAGGCGATCGAGCGTTTTGCGGTACCTTTGCTTGGGGGTGACACGGTTTCGATGGGTCACGGCAATGCACGTGCCTTCGGCTTGACCGCCATTGGGGAAGCCAAGGGTCATATTGTCCCATCACGCTGCAACGCCCAGGCCGGTCACGCCGTTTATGTCACGGGAACAATCGGCGATGCCTGGGCTGGCTTGCAAATCGCGTCTGGTGCGCTCAACTCGCCCGATATGGATATAACCGCGACGCTTCTGACGGCACATAATCGGCCCACACCGCAGCTTGAGAACGGCAGAGCGCTATCGTCGCTGGTCAGCACAATGATGGATGTGTCGGATGGCCTTTTGCTGGATGCGTCCCGTATTGCCGATGCGAGTGGAGTACGGATAGAAATTGATATGGCCGAAATTCCGCTCTCTCCCGCTTTCAAACAATTGATCGGAGAAAATGATATCGCTCGGATGAGCGCCGCGACGGGCGGTGATGACTATCAACTGCTGCTGACCGCCAGTCCCGAAACAGTATTGCCGATCGCGCTCACCTGTGTCGGTATTTGCCGGCCGGGTTCGGGCATTGGTCTGCACAGCCATGGCGAGCGCAAGAATTTGCCAAAGAATCTCGGTTTCGTACATAGCTAGGTTCAGGGCGTCATTCTGCCAAAGACATATTATATCAAAAGCTGTGCGAAGCCCTCAATCGTGCAGTTAAATGAAGACTTGCGTGCTTCCTGATTCGCGCACTATACTAAATTTCGATTAACGCTCCGCGATGAAGGGCGTGTTACGATAAAAACAGGGGGGAGATGCTCAGTAATGACTGTAGTTACGATTTCAATTTTATGTGGTTTTGTTGCCATTTTATACGGTTTTATTACCAGTCGACAGGTGCTTAGTGCGCCGGCTGGTAATGAGAAAATGCAATCTATTGCGGGGGCGATTCAGGAAGGTGCACAGGCCTATCTGAACCGTCAGTATCGCGCGATCGGTATCGTCGGCGTGGTCGTCGCGATTCTGGTCTATCTATTCCTCGATATGCCACGAGGCGGTGTTCCTGTCTCGACTATCGGTTTCCTTCTGGGCTCGATATTATCTGGCGTTGCTGGCTATATCGGCATGAACATTTCGGTTCGTGCAAATGTCCGCACCGCGCAAGGCGCAAGTGAGAGTTTGCAAACTGGCCTCACGGTTGCATTCCGCGCCGGAGCCGTAACCGGTATGTTGGTTGCAGGTCTCGCGCTTCTTGCGATTTCGATCTTCTTCTGGGCGTTGACCACGCAGATGGGCATGGCTGCCAATGACCGTACGGTCATTGACTCGCTGGTCGCTCTGGCGTTCGGTGCTTCGCTGATTTCGATATTCGCGCGTTTGGGTGGTGGTATCTTTACCAAAGCTGCTGACGTTGGCGCCGATCTGGTGGGTAAGGTTGAAGCGGGCATCCCCGAGGATGATCCACGCAACCCTGCGACAATCGCGGATAATGTCGGTGACAATGTTGGTGATTGTGCTGGCATGGCGGCTGACCTTTTCGAAACCTATGTTGTGACGGTTGGCGCCACGATGGTGCTTCTGGCGCTGCTTTTTGGTGATCTGGTCGGTAGTGCAATGCTCTATGACCTCATGTCACTACCGCTGATCGTTGGCGGTGTTTGTATCCTGACTTCGATCATCGGTACCTACATGGTTCGCTTGGGCAAGGGTACGAACATCATGGGCGCGCTGTACAAGGGGTTCCTGACCACAGCGATCCTCTCGATCCCGGCAATTTACTATGTCACGATGCGGACGCTGGGTGACATGGATACGCCAATCGGAACGGCACTTGATGGATCTGGCGGCTTTACCGGCATGACCTTATTCTGGTCGATGATGGTTGGTCTGGCTGTGACTGGCCTGATCATCTGGATCACCGAATATTATACCGGTACGGAATATCGTCCAGTGCGGTCTATCGCAAAATCATCAGAAACCGGCCACGGTACCAACGTGATCCAGGGACTGGCGATTTCGATGGAAGCAACGGCATTGCCGACGCTGGTGATTGTTATCGGTATCGTTGTCGCATATCAGCTCGCTGGCTTAATCGGCATCGCGTTTGCGGCAACCGCAATGCTGGCACTCGCCGGTATGGTCGTGGCACTCGATGCTTATGGTCCGGTAACCGATAATGCGGGCGGCATTGCTGAAATGGCAGGTCTCGACGAGAGTGTTCGGGAAAAAACCGATGCGCTCGACGCGGTTGGCAACACGACCAAGGCGGTTACCAAAGGCTATGCCATTGGTTCTGCCGGTCTTGCGGCACTGGTGCTATTCTCGGCCTATACAGCTGATCTGAAGGAGTTCTTTCCGGACCTCGAAGTCAGCTTCAGCCTTGAAAATCCCTATGTGATTGTTGGCTTGCTGCTCGGTGCGCTCCTGCCTTATCTCTTCGGAGCCATGGGTATGACTGCTGTGGGCCGTGCTGCCGGGGACGTCGTCAAAGACGTTCGTGCGCAGTTTGCTGCTGACAAAGGCATCATGGATGGCACTTCGCGTCCAGATTATGCGCGGACGGTTGATCTGGTGACGAAAGCGGCGATCAAGGAAATGATCCTGCCATCGCTATTGCCGGTTCTTGCGCCGATTGTGGTCTATTTCGTGATCACCGCAGTCGCGGGTCAAGCCAATGGCTTTGCCGCGCTGGGCGCTTTGCTTCTCGGTGTGATCGTTTCCGGCCTGTTCGTGGCGCTGTCGATGACAGCGGGCGGCGGTGCTTGGGACAATGCCAAGAAATATATCGAAGACGGCAATCATGGCGGCAAGGGTTCCGAAGCCCATAAAGCTGCGGTGACCGGCGATACTGTGGGTGATCCTTACAAGGATACGGCAGGTCCGGCGGTTAATCCGATGATCAAGATCACCAATATTGTTGCATTGCTGCTGCTCGCAGCCCTTTATGCAGCACAGGGTGGCGTTCACTAGAAACCGCTCAACCTGACAGAAAAACCCCGCCGGAAGCGATTTCGGCGGGGTTTTCTTATCTACTGGCTTGCCTGCATTGGCGCTACGCTCTTGGGTATTGACCATCGCGGCCCAACCCGCTGCATGCGATTAGGCCTATTTTAGTATTTTCCTACTATTACAAAGCGATGCTCAACAATTCAGCCCATTCAGCCCACAAGCTAGATGCTCACAAAGCTTACGCGCCGATTGTGACGGCCGTGGATGACGGTCTGGCTGCCGAGTGGGAAGCATTGGCCGCTGTTGCCAGCGAACCCAATTCCTATGGCGAATATTGGTTTGTCCAGGCGGCACTGAAACATTTTCGCGGTGATGAAACCGTGCGATTGGCACAAGTGCGTGACGGGCTCGGTGAACTGGTTGGTATTTTGCCGCTTGCGTCGACCGCGCAATATGGCCGCTTGCCGATCACCGCGGTCACCAACTGGGTTCATCTGCAATGCTATTGCGGTGAACCGCTGATCCGGGCGGGCAGCGAGTTCGCGTTCTGGACGGCGCTGCTCGATCTGCTGGATCGCAGCGAATGGGCGAGCAAGATTTTGACATTGCGTTTGATCTATGGCGATGGCCCGATCCGCAAGGCGCTGGATGAAGCGGCCGCAGCCAGCCGTCGGCCGCTGCATGTCGCCCAGCGCTATGTCCGTGCGACGCTGACCAGTGACATTGATCCGGAAGCCTATATCGAGACGACCGTCCGTCCCAAAAAACGCAAGGAGCTGCGCCGTCAGGCGAAGCGGCTGGCAGAACAGGGAGAGGTGCGGTTCGAACAGCTTGCCCGGTCCGATGCTATTGCGCCCTGGTGTGACCAATATCTCGCATTGGAAGCGGCTGGCTGGAAGGGCAAAGGCGGAACCGCGCTCAATATCAATCCGGCTTCGGAAGAATTTTTCCGGGAGATCATGAATGACGCCCATGACTTGGGCCGCGTCGATTTCCTCCGCTTGACGCTCGATGATCGCCCGATCGCCATGCTGGTCAATCTGCGGTCACCGCCGGCCATATGGTCCTATAAGATCACTTATGACGAGAGCCTCGCCCGTTTCTCCCCCGGCGTCCTGATTGAACTGGAAACCATTGCCCTGGTGCTGGGTGATCCGGAAATTCGTTTTGCGGATAGCTGTGCCAAAGCGGATCATTCCATGATCAACACGCTTTGGGGCGAAAGGCAGATGATCGAACAAGTCACCGTGTCGCTCAAGGGGCCGGTGCGCTTACCGGCCTATCTATTGTGCCGGAATGTGGATCAATTGGGCGCGTCGCTGCGTCGTAAACGGAAACCGAAATCATGACGAACACAACTTTCACTCCCGATAGTATCGCCAGCTTTGCTGAGGCCTATCCCGAAAAACCAAATAAACTGCGGCATGATCTGTGCGATCATCCTCTGCTGCAATTGCCTGCGCTGGTCGAACTGGCGACGCAGCTGCGATCTGATCATGTCGAATATAATCAAGGCGACCTGCCGATTGGCATCAATCCCAAGGATGTCCCCAAGCCGACGTTGGATGTTGAGGAGACAATCCGTTCGATCGAGGAATCCGGATCCTGGATGGCGCTGAAGTTCATAGAGAATATCCCCGAATATCAAAAATTACTGGTCGATACGCTCTCTGCAATAGAGCCTGCCGTTCGGGGCAAGACCGGCGAGATGATCAAGCTGGAAGGTTTTATCTTCGTCTCATCACCCGGCGCGGTCACTCCGTTTCATTTTGACCCTGAGCATAATATTTTGCTGCAAATTCGAGGGAATAAGGTGTTGACGATGTTCCCGGCTGAAGACGAAAATATTGTCCCACCGCAAGATCATGAATCCTTTGCCTATGGCGAGCATCACCGCAATCTTGAGTGGCGCGATGACATTTCGGCGCTCGGCAGCCCGATGGCGCTGACCGCCGGAGAGGCGCTCTTTGTTCCGGTGAAAATGCCGCATTGGGTGCAAAATGGCCCTGACGTGTCGATTTCTCTGTCGGTGACCTGGCGGTCGGAATGGAGCGTGGCGGAATCGGATGCGCGGGCCTTGAACGCGCTGCTCCGTCAGGTTGGAATCTCACCGGCTGCGCCAGGACGATGGCCGGCAAATAACGCCGGCAAATCGATTGCTTTCCGCGCCTTGCGCAAGGCGGGAATTACCAAAGTCGCGCGCTCGATGATGTCGTGAGTTGACTCACCGCTGGCCGGGTTTCTGACGCGCGATAAAGCCAAAGTTGACTGCGGTGAATTTGTCGACATTGGGGACAGGTAATGCGCCGAGCTGAAATGCAATATTCCACAGATCTCCAATTATGCATATAAACTCGCTCTGGCCAATCGAACGAGCCGAAGCTAGGCTGGCCGAGATGAATCTCCCTAAACCCAAACTTGCCGTAATCGGTACCGGAATCGCGGGATTATCTTCGGCGTGGCTGCTCAAGCAGAAATATGATGTCACCATATTCGAGAGCCAGCCGCGTGCCGGGATGGGGGTCTATACTATCGATTATCGCAGCAACGGGATCGAGAGCCGTATCGACATTCCGCTGCGGATTTTCTGTCGCGGATATTATGATAATCTCATGGCGCTCTACAAAGAGATCGGCGTGGACGTATTGGGCAGTGATCATGCCGGCGCTTTTGCCGATGGCAAGGGCGAGATGATCCTGCATTATGGCAATAGCAATCTCGGCCTCGGCAATTTTTCCCATTTCAAGGGCCGCAGCTGGTTCAGCCCGCGGGCCTGGTCGCTCGGCCTCGAGAGCCGCCGGTTTTTTGCCCGGGCCAAACGGGACATGCAAGACACAGCCAAGCTCGCGGATTTGAGTTTTGGGGAATATCTGGATCAGGCCAGTGGCGAACCGGAATTTGTCGATATTGTGCTGATGCCCATGATGTCGGTGACCTGTACCTGCGACTATCAAGCGGTGCGCGATTATCCGGCGGACATCATGCTGGAATATCTGACCTGCGGCGTCCACGAGCTGGGCATTATGAGTGCGGCTGGCGGAGTCGATGATATCGTGCCGCGGCTGCTCAAGAATATTGACCTGCGAACCAATAGCGCCATTGCCAATATTGCCGAATGTGAGAGCGGATTGTCTGTCACAACGGTCGACGGTGAATCCGACATATTTGATCATGTCGTGGTCGCTGCGCAGGCCCAGCAAGCCGCGAAGATGATTGCGAAATTTGATCAGCAAAAAGCATTGCTGGAACGCATCCCATTTCAAAAATCGGTGATGAGCGTTCACACCGATACCGATCTATTGCCTGCATCAGATACGGATCTTTCGCCGGTGAGCTATCATTTGCCGCAGGGTGAAGCGCGTGCCGAAGTATCGGTCGACTTGAGCAAGGCTATTGCGCGTTTGTCCGGACAGGAATCGGTGTTTCAAACGTGGAATCCGCTCCGTCCGATTGCAGCCAATAAACTGCTCGCGAGCTTGGAATTTACCCGTCCTACAGTCACTCGGGATAGTCGCCGGGCTGTCGCGCAATTGCGTGATCAGCAAAGCCATGCGGGCAACCGGCTGTGGCTTTGCGGCTCCTATATGGCTGATAAAATCCCATTGCTCGAAGCGGCAGTCGATAGCGCAGTGTCGGTCGCTGAACAATTGGGTGCAGACATTCCCTGGAAGCCGGTTCCGGCTTGATCGCAGCCGAACGCGCCGCCATGTCCGAATTTCATGATCTTGCCGAACTGGCACTCAACAGCGCAAATCAGTCATGGGGAAATTTGGGTTATTGGGAGCAGGAAACCAGCTATTCAGATGCCAATAGAGCGCTGGCAAATATATTGGGCCAGGAGGCCAGGCTGAAGAGTGATTCGCGCGTTTTCGATGCTGGATTTGGCTGCGGTGATCAATTGCTCTTGTGGCTGGAACATTTTGATGTGGCCGCTGTTTGCGGTGTCAATCTTTCGCAGAGTCAAACTCGCCGGGCCAAACAGATCCTGTCTGAAGCAGGATTCGGCGCTAGCGCCGCTGCAATTGGTGTCGGCGACGCGACGGATCCGGAATCATGGGCTCGGGCAATGCAGTCCTCTTCGATTGATTGCGTTCTCGCGCTTGATTGCGTCTATCATTTTCCGGATCGAGAGCGCTTTTTTCGATTGGCTGCTGGAAATCTCAATCATGCAGGCACGATATCATTGACTGACTTCATGCTTGCGGATGATTTTGATACAGCCGGGTGGCGGGCCGGGCCTTTGGCGCTGATGCTCAGATTGTCGAAAATCAAACGCTCCAATCTGGTGATCAGGAAAGCCTATCACCGCCAGCTGGAAGCTGCCGGTTTTGCAGAGATTGAAATGACCGATATCAGCAGCCATGTCATGCCATGTTTTGGCGCGTGGCTGCGCGCTTATCGGCGTCAAAACCCCGGTCGAATGTCGGTACAGAACTGGTTGAAATATCGCGTGACGGGCTGGTTTTTGCATTGGGCTTATCGGAACAATATTTTGCGATATTCTGTGATCCGCGCCGTAAAGAAGACAGGTCTGGCGCAAATAACTGAGGAAAATTCATGATCACTATCACCGGATCGACTACCACCACGCTGGAAAATCACCGTGAAATCATCGATTTATGCGTCGAACACAGCCTTCGTTCGCGCGGCGAGCCGGGTTGCCTTATGCATAATATCCATATTGATTGCGAAGACCCATCGCGCCTGTTTTTTTATGAACTATGGCAGGATGATCAGGCGGTTTCCAAGCATTTTGAGGTCGCTGAGTCGCTCGAATTTGTTCAGCGATTGACTCGGTTGGTCGGGTCGCGACCGGAGATGAAGATTTACCGGACGGCCGAGCTAAGTCCTGGAGAATTGCGCTAACGAAACCCTTCTTCCGACCCTAAAAACGCTTCCTGAAATCAATCTCAATATAGCGCCCGATCGGATCGACAAAACCCGGCTGATAGCTCAATGGAATCAGCCCGCTACTGTCCCGAACATCTTGAATGTCGTCGAAGATATTATCGATCCGCAGCGCAATGCGGCTGCCTTTCAGGAATTTGAATTTCTGGGTCAAATTGCCGCGATCATCGAGGTTGATGAACATCCGCAAATTGAGCGTTGTCAGATCGGAGAAACGCAGGTCCGATCCAGCGAGCCCGCCATTGACGCGGGTCGCGCTTTGATGTTCGCCATTGATACGAAAACCAATGCCATTGTTGAACCAGCCGCCATTTATTTCAAATTCATGCCGAGGGCTGCCGCCGGTAGATCCGGTTGCAGATCCATTGAGCAAGTCGAGTTCCTCCACGCCCGGGCGGATCAGGATCCGGTCGTCCAGCGTGATGCTATGATAGGCGGAAAACTGCCAGCGGCCGCCGGGTGGTCGTCCTCCGGCGCGTCTTCCACCCGGACGTCCGCCAGGCCCTGCACCCGCTTCAGCGTTTGGAGCTGGTGTGCCCTCTGTTCCGGGTGGGCGTCGGGATGCGGGAGCTTCTCCTTGCGAAGGCGGCGCTTCTGCTGGTCGGGCGCCCGCAGGTCTTCCGCCACCCGGTCTTCCTGGGGGCCCGCCGCGCCGCACGCCGAAACGCTTGGAAAAGTCAAAACCATAGCGTAAGCGCTCGCTGTTGACCGCGCTATAATTCACTGGCCTTTGGTCGATAGCGATCAGCCGTCCCGCTGTATCGCGTGTTACACGGCCCGGAAAGGCCGCTTCAATTTCCGGGGTTAAAAGCGGGAAGCTCGACGCGACATTGCTGCTGCTGTTGCGGAAATATTCGGCCAGAAAACGCATGCCGTCCAGCCACTCGGGCTGATAGTTGACGGCGAGCTTGATATCTCGCTGACGTTCCGAGGGGAGATTGAAATTGCCTCCGGTGGTGATCGCGGCGAGCACAGTTTCGCCGTTGGTGAAATCAAAAATGGTAACGTCAGGCGTGATGATGACCGGATCCCCGAGCTGTGCAATGCTGGGCGCGGCCTCGTCGCCGATGGCTGATGCGGTGATTGTGAAACCGTCAAAAGGTTCCCAGTTCAGGCCAAAACCAAATTCTACCAGTCCACCAAAATCGGATAGCTGATTATAGCCGATATTACCGTTGATCGACAATTTGCCAATGGCCTCGGAAACATCGATATTCTCATCCGCCAGTGGAATGTCGATATTTACCCCGATATTGAGATCGTCTCTGCCGAGGCTGCTGTTGGTGATGATACCGCCCGTAGAGTCGCGACCATCCAGGTCTTCGCGATTATATCCGCCGCGCAAAGTTGTTGTGACCGTCCCGGACGGGAGGTTCAGCAGGCTGCCCGAAATTGTCGCAAGATTGGTGATCGTCTGGTCAATCGACCGGGCTTCATCCGTCACCAATACCCCCAGCAATGATCCAAAATCTGCGGCGAGCGGGTCAGCCATCCCTGCATCAATTGCCGCTTGCAATGCGCTGATGTCCCCCGATCGGTTGGTGGTCGTATCCACTTGCTCGCGCGTATAGTCGGATGTCAATGTCCAGCGCCAGTCCGACAAGCGACCATTTAGGGTCAGCCCGGCCTGGGCGGTATTGGTTTCCTGTGTCCGGCGAAGTGGACCATATTGTTCAAAATAGCGGAACAGGGGATCACCGGCGACGGTCAGATTGCCACTGGGCAGGCCCAATAAGGAACGGGACTTGTTATAAATATAGTCACCGTTGAGTGATAGCGACATACCATTTCCAAAGGTTCGGCTATAATTTGCATTCAGCTCAACATTGTCTGATGGCGCGGCCAATGTCCGGAAATCTCTCAAATTGACCAGATCACCGGCTGCATCCTGAATGATGTCCCGCTCGCTTTCGGTGATCTCGCTATTATTCTGCCATTCCAGATTGATATTGAGGCGGCTGTTCTCGCCGATCTGGGTGAAGGTGGTTTCAACCTCTGAACTGGCCCGGCCGCCGCGGGTCGGTACGCCATATTCCAGCTCTCCGGAAAATCCGGTATAATTGTCCTTGAGAATGAAGTTTATCACCCGCTGGTCGGGGCGATAGCCATATTGCAGGGCCAATTCTTCCGGGAAGACTTGCACGGTGCGAATAGCCTCCGGCGGCAAATCGCGGATTTCGCGAAAGCCGGATGTCCGCTGACCGTTGATGAGAACAATCGGTCGACCGCTGCCACGGCCCCGACTCGAGCTGGTTTGCGACGATATCGCATCGAGCAAATCCTCTACTGAAGATGCGCCGAAACTTGCAATATCGGCTTCGCTCAACTCGATGACAGGAGGCACTTCGGTGATGACCGCACCGCGCATATCTGCGCCAATGACGACAATTTCCTCGCCTGAATAGTCAGGTTCTTCGGTGTTTTGCGCATATAGGGCGGTTGTTCCAATGACGTTACAAAGGATAAAAACAGACGCGGCTGTCGAGAAAGAAAACTTGGATATCATAGGATTGGCTTCAACAATTTGGGGGACTAAGCAATCATGCCTTAGATGCCATGCAGGAATTGTTTTGGATATATTATCAATGTATCAAATTGTCGCAGCCGATAAACAGGTGAGTACGATAGATTTCATCGAAAGAAGCAATGCAGCAAGTCCTTCCCTTTTTATAAGTTTGTCGCTATTGCGCGCTGCAGCACGTGCAAAATTGCACTCAATAGGGATAAAGTAGCGCCGTATGGCAAAAGAAGAATTATTAGAAATGAAGGGGATGGTTCGCGAACTTCTCCCCAATGCAATGTTCCGGGTCGAGCTGGAAAATGGCCATGAAATATTGGGCCATACGGCTGGCAAGATGCGCAAAAACCGCATTCGTGTATTGGTCGGTGACGAAGTGCTCGTGGAACTGACGCCTTATGACCTGACCAAGGGTCGTATTACCTATCGATTCAAGTAAAGCGGACGTGGCTCGCGCATGCGGCTAGTCCTCGCTTCTTCCAGTCCCCGGCGGCTTGCGCTGCTTGGCCGTCTGGGTGTGACACCAGACCGGATTGTGTCTCCCGACATTGATGAAACACCGCATAAAGCGGAGCTGCCGCGGGATTATGTCTTGCGGATGGCACAGGAGAAGGCCGCCGCAGTTGCGCGGGCAGATGATGAAATCCTGATCGCTGGTGATACCACTGTCGCGGTCGGCCGGCGGATATTGGGCCAGGCTCAAGACGATGCTGAACAGCGCAAGTTTCTCGAATTGGTGAGTGGTCGACGGCATCATGTGATGACGTCCGTTTGCATGGTGGCGCCGGATGGCACGGCGCGAACCAAATTGTCCGACAGTATCGTCAAATTCAAACGCTTCGAAGCCTGGGAAATTGCCGCCTATATTGCCTCGGGCGAAGGCAAGGGCAAAGCTGGTGGCTATGCGATCCAGGGGCAGGCGGAAGCTTTTGTGACATGGATGTCCGGAAGTTACAGCGGAATCATGGGATTGCCGCTTTACGAAACCCGCAATCTGCTGATCACATCGGGTTATCCCATTGGCTGAGTTTGACACCGGCTGGCTCTATGAGGCCGGGATCGGTGAAAATCGGGCGATGTTGATTGAATCGGGGATGGTGAGGCAAATACGGCTCGAACGGCCGACTGGCTCGGCGCGCCCAGGTGCGATTGTCGACGCCCTGTTCAAGGATCAATGGATTGCCGGCAAGTCCGGAATTATCGCGCTTCCCGGCGGAGAAGAGGCTTTGTTGCAGCCACTGCCGCAAGGTCTAACCGAAGGCGCGACAATTCGCGTGGAGTTGACCCGCGCCGCTTTGCACGAACATTGCGGCCAGTCGAAACGCGCGAAAGCGCGGCCAGCTGGCGCAGATAGCGAGCTTCGTGAGGGGCCAAGTCTGCGGGAAGATATTGCTGCGTCCGGGCTGGCCTGGAAACAGGTCCAGAGCCATGAAGATGATAGTTTCGCCGAATATGGCTGGCACGACATGATCGAACAGGCAGAGAGTGGCCATATTGACTTTGACGGCGGGAGTCTTTTGATTTCAGTCACTCCAGCGATGACGGTTATTGATGTTGATGGTCCACTGGCACCGGTTGAACTGGCCAGACGAGCGGCAAAAGAGATTGCACTCACTCTGGTCCGGCTGGATATTGGCGGCAATATTGGCGTCGATTTCCCAACCCTGCAGGCCAAGGCAGAACGCACCGCCGTCGCCGCGATATTTGATCAATATATGACCGCAAATTGTGAGCGGACCGCTATCAACGGCTTTGGCTTCATGCAGGTCATCCGCCGCAAGATTAGGCCATCGGTTGTAGAAATGGTGCAAGCGGACAAGCCGCTCTCGGCCATATTGCAATTGCTCCGGCAAGCGGAGAGATCAGGCGGTACGGGCGAGTTGAACATGATCGTCCATCCCGCCGTCGCAGCAAAATGCGAACATCAACCCGCATGGGTGGAAGAATTGTCCCGACGCACGGGGCGACCGGTATCAGTGACGCCAAAAGATATTATTTCGATAAGCGCCGGACAAATCGCATCAATCTAGATTGTCACGCTTGCAATTTTTAGATGTGCTCTGCACAAGCCAGCCTATGACAGATATCATCCTCCACGACTATTGGCGCAGCTCGGCGAGTTACCGGGTGCGCATTGTCTTGAACCTGAAGCAGGTGCCGCACGAATTGCATAGTGTGAACCTTCTGGACGGAGATCATAAAGGCGCCGCCTATAAAGCAATCAATCCGCAGGGCAGGGTACCTTCGTTGACCGTTGACGGGCATGATATCATCCAGTCGCTCGCAATCATCGACTATCTCGACGCAACCTACCCAGACCCGCCGATGGTTTCTTCTAACCCCCTGGAACGTGCCAGAATATTGGGGCAGGCGTTGATCATTGCCACCGACATTCACCCGATCAACAATATGGCGGTCGGCAATTATCTGAAAAGCGAATTTGGCGCAGACGGCAAGGGCGTGGTGAAGTGGATGCAGCACTGGATACAGACCGGTTTTGCGGCGCTGGAAGAACTGGCGCCAGATGCAGGCTTTTTTGGCGGAGATGCGCCTAATTTGGCGGATGTCTGTCTGGTCCCGCAAATATATAATGCACGTCGGTTTGAAACGGATTTGAGCGCGTTTCCCAAATTGGTGCGAATTGATGCTGCCTGCAATCAACTAAAGGCTTTTCAAGAAGCCACTCCTGATTCAGTGAAGGAAAATCCATGACAATCGAGGGCGGATGCTATTGCGGCGCGGTGCGCTATACAGCCGAAGGCGAGGCAATGATGAAGGCGGAATGTTTCTGCCGCGAATGCCAATATGTAACCGGCGGCAATAGTTTGCTGGCAATGGCTATGCCAGCGGACGGCTTTCAAATCACCAAAGGCGAGGTCAAAGGCTATAAACGTGCTGATCTGGAAAATGGTGTGACCCGCGAATTTTGCGCGGATTGCGGGACTCATCTCACCACCCGCGCGCCCGGATTTGAAGCGGGTGTGATCCTGAAAGTTGGTACGCTGGATGATCCGAGCATGTTCGGCAAAGCAGAATCTGCCAATTTCGCGTGTGATGCGCAGGACTATCACCGGCTGCCAGACGATATGCCGGTTCATCAGAAGTGGATGCATAGCTAAATCATGAAAAAACCAGTTTTGTTGTATCCGCTATTGGCATCAATGGCGTCGATGAGTGTTCCTGCTTGGGGGCAAGATCAGGTCGATGGCGCTGAAAATGAAAAAGTCTTGGCCTCTTCGCTTTCGCCGCCGATTATCGTCACCGGACTGCCGGAATCAATGGGAGACAGCGCATATAGCGCAACCGACATTGCTATGGATTCGTCGCAAACCGTCGAGAATGCATTGCGAAATATTCCCGGTCTCCAACAATTTCGGCGCTCTGACGCACGTTCGGCGAACCCGACTAGTCAAGGCATAACGCTCCGCGGACTTGGCGGCAACGCTTCCTCTCGCGCCTTGCTGATTCTCGACGGTGTCCCGCAAGCTGATCCATTCGGCGGATGGGTGGCATGGCCCGGCTATGATGCTCTTGCTTTGAGTAGCGCCAGAATTACCCGCGGCGGCGGCAGCGGGGCGAATGGACAAGGTGCAATTTCCGGCACTATTGAACTGTTCAGTGACGATATTGGTGACCTGATCGAACTCGGCGCAGCCTATGGCAGCCGCAACAGCGTCGATGCCGATCTGATCATTGGCCGAGAATTGGGTCAGGGACAGCTCACCATATCCGCCAACTATGCCCGCGGGGATGGTTTCATCCCGATCATCGAAGGACAACGGGGCTCTGTTGATCGCCAGGCAGAATATGAGCAAGCTGGTATCGCGGTGCGTTTCGTCGCGCCGCTGTCCGACAATACTGAACTGCAAGCCAATGTTCGCGCTTTTACCGATGACCGTGAACGTGGCTTCGAATTTAGCGATAATCATAATGACGGTGCAGATGCGAGTATTCATCTGGTCAACCGCTCAGAAACTGGCTGGCAATGGTCCGCTCTCGCCTATGTCCAGATCCGCAACTTTGATGTTAGCTTTGGCGGAGTGGCCAATGATCGCAATTCGGTCAATCGTGTGTTCGAGCAGTTTAACGTGCCCTCCACCGGTCTCGGCGCCCGCTTTGAAGTCAGGCCACCGGTTGGTGACAATATTGAACTGCGTATCGGCGGTGACTGGCGGCGTACCGAAGGCACAACCAATGAAAATTTCTTTTTCGCCGACAATGATACTCCGCGTCGTAGCCGCAGGGCAGGCGGGAACACCGCCACTTATGGCGGTTTTGTCGAAGCCAGCTTGCAGGCCAGCGACGCACTCGTCCTGACGGGCGGTGGGCGTCTCGACTTCTGGTCTATCGATGACGGTTTTCGCAAAGAGATAGAGTTGATCAATCCGTTTCCCGGCTCAGTGCGGACCGATGTCCAATTTGCCAATCGCAGCGGTACAGAATTCACCGGACGTGGCGGGTTTGCTTATGATATAGCCGATCAGCTGACATTTCGCGGAGCCGCTTATCTCGGCTGGCGCTTGCCAACGCTGAACGAATTATTTCGGCCCTTCCGCGTTGGTCCCGATGCAACGGCAGCCAATGAATTGCTGGAACCGGAACGGATAAAAGGTGCTGAACTCGGCCTCGATTGGAAAAGCGACAATATTTCGATCGGTCTTACCGCCTTTTACAATGAACTGGATAATGCCGTTGCCAATGTCACTTTGGACAGCGGCCCCGGTCTTTTCCCCGGTGTTGGTTTTGTTTCCGGAGCCGGTGTCTTCCGGCAACGACAGAATCTCGATAATATCACTTCAAAAGGTATCGAGATCGACACGGAATTTGATCTGAGCAAACTCGTCGAAAACCTATCGATCCGAGCGGCCTATGCCTATGTCGACGCGGAAGTGAATTCTTCTGGAGCAGCGGCTGGCGTCGACGGCCTTCGCCCCGCGCAAATTCCGAAACATAACGCGTCGGCCTCGGTGCGTTGGCAACAAGCTGACGGAACCGGAGCGGCAGTATCTCTTCGTTACATCGGTAGCCAGTTCGAAGATGATCAAAATAGCAGAAGTCTCGACAATGCTCTGACCATCGATGGTCGATTGGGTTTCGCAGTAAATGAGAGTCTGTTGGTCGAAGGACGGGTTGAAAACCTCTTTGATACCCGCATAGAAACAGCGATATCTAGCAATGGAATTGTTGAACGTGCGTTTCCTAGGACATTTTGGATTGGACTTCGGGCCAAAATTGAATAAATATTACTTATGAGCTTTAAACTCGATGATTTTTTGCCCTATCAGCTGTCGACCGCGTCCAACGCGGTGAGCGACCTGATTGCCAGTGAATATAAAAGCCGCTTTGGTTTGAAAATCCCGGAATGGCGAGTGATGGCCATATTAGGCAGTCGAGGGGCTTCGACACAGCGCCACTTGGTAGAAGCAACTTTGATGGACAAGGTAACGGTCAATCGCGCAGTGAAAACTCTTGTCGATCGGGCGCTGCTCGTGCGGAGCCCGAACAGTTCCGACGGCCGGTCCCACCATCTCATGCTCAGCGTAACAGGAAGAGATCTTTACGATCAGATCATGCCTGCGGCTCAGGCGATGGAAAAAAAGATCATGGCCGTCTTGAGTGCTGACGAGCTGGCACAATTGTCTGCCATCCTGGCCAAGGTCAAACAATCAGCAGACGAAATCGCGGGATCCTGAACAACAAAAGAGCGGCGTTTGGTGGCCGCTCTTTCGTTTCATTTTATCGCGCTATCTGTCTATAACATTGCGTCCGAGATCGAACAGGCTGCTGGGCCAAGGATCACGATAAACAACGTTGGCAGAATGAAAAGGATCAGCGGAATCGTCATGATTGCTGGCAACCGCGCTGCCTTTTCTTCGGCGCGCATCATCCGGTCGTTTCGGAATTCGGCGGACAGGACGCGTAGCGAGGACGCGAGTGGCGTGCCGTATTTCTCGGTCTGAATCATCGTCGTAACGACACCCTTCACATGGTCGAGCGCCACACGATAGGCTAGGTTTTCGAACGCCTGACGCCGCTCCGTAAGGAAACCGAGCTCAATAGAGGTCAATGAAAATTCGTCGGCCAGCTCGGGATAGGCACTGCCCAATTCCTTCGAAACCCGCGCGAATGCGGCGTCTACTGTCAGGCCGGCTTCAGCACAGATAACGAGTAGATCAATCGCATCAGGCAAGCCTTTCCGCACCAGATCAGTCCGTTTTGAGATGAGATTATTGATATAGATATCGGCGCCTTTATAACCGAAGATCGTCGCTCCAGCAAAAATCGCGAATTTTTTGATCGGGGTCCAATCACCCAGATAACCAAAACCATATATGGCAAGGGCTGCGCCGCCGCCGAGAACGATCGGCAATACCAGTCGGCTGAAAATAATGACAAATGCCAGGTCTTTCGAACGGATACCTGCCTGAGCCAGCTTTTGCTGTGCTTCCTTGACCTGCGTATCTTGCAAAATCTGCATCGAAGACAGAAATTTGCGGACACGGTCGGTTGTATCATTTTGATGTACCAGCTTCGTGCGCTTTTTGCTGGTCGATGCCGTAATGCCTGCTTTCAGCTGTTCACGGCGCTCGTTGAGCGATTTGACTCGCTTCGCCATCGGGTCGCGCACGGTGACGGCCGCGTATATGGCGAAGAATACGGCCATCGCTGCAACGGCGGCTAAAAGGGTCGCCACCCAGAGGACATCAATGCCGAGTAATGTGGGGCCGCCAGCGGTTACCATTTGTCTTGCACCTTCATCCTAAATTTCGAAATTGACCATTTTCGCCATGATGAACACGCCAATGCTCATCCATACCAAGCCTACAAGTCCGGCGATCATCAGCCGTTCTTCAGAGAAAAAGCCTGCGAGATATCCCGGGTTTACTGAGTAGACCAATCCGAAAACAATGAACGGCAGAGACCCAACAATATAGGCTGATGCCTTGGACTCAGAGGACATTGCTTTGATTTTCAGCTTCATCTGGCTCCGTTTGCGCAGCACGTCGGCCAGGTTAGCTAGCGTTTCCGCGAGGTTACCACCGGTTTCACGTTGAATGGCCAAGGTGATACAGAAAAACTGAAATTCGGCTGTTTCGAGCCGTTTGGCACTTTCCTGCAGCGCGTCTTCCATGGTCCGGCCAATCTTGATGCGGTCTACGACCTTCTGGAATTCTTCGCCAACCGGGCCATCGATTTCTTTCGCCACAACGCCGATTGTTTCGGTCACTGGCAGGCCGGATCGCAAGCCGCGCACCAGAAGTTCGATGGCGTCCGGGAAGGTCGCGGTGAATTTGGCAACGCGCCGTGAAATCAAGAATCCAACGAGGAAGTGAGGAATGCCCGCACCGACCAAAAGACCAGTGAACACGCATAGCAACAGCGGTGCGCCCTTAAAAAACAGGGCACCGGCGGTCAGAGTGGCCAATATCCCGATGGTATAGAAGAAATGGGAAAGCTGCCAGTTTCGACCCGTTTTCTCCAGGCGAATGGCGAGAATCTCCATCTTGGACATGTTTTCGCCATAGGGCCGGTTCACTCTACGCCGCGCATTGATCGCTTTCTTCATCTGTGCCTCAACTTTTACGTTGGCACTTTCCGAATGACGATATTTGACCTTATCTAGGCGTCTGGCCTGCTCCCGGGCCACAGATGGACCTGCAAAGGCAAAGACTATCATAAGCAATACTACTAATATGCCTGCGCCTAAAACTGCTGTTTGCATGATGTCCATATTTTAATTCTCTCAAGGCTGGAAAACAGATCCGTGGTTTAGCTTCCTACTGCTTCCTTCTTCGCTTTTTTGGATGGAAGCATGGACTTGAAGCTGCCGATCTTGCTCATCAATGATTGCTTCTCTTTCGGATCGCCTTCATCCTCGATATCTGCAACACCGAGAATGAGGTTTGATAATTCCAGTATTTTTGCAGACGCTTTGCTGGCTTTTCCTGCCTCTACAAAGGCTTGTCCCAATTTGGCTGCATGAGCGCCGGTCTTTGGATCCGAAGGTATCATGATATCGATCTTGCGCTCGATTGAACTCTCGAAATCTTGACGGCTAATCTCAAGATTGCTTGATTGAACCTTGTTGGCGACAACGAAGACTTGGCTTTGTGCCGCATGTGATTTGAGCCACGACAGCAAACGGATGGCATCACGCGCTGACGCCAGAGTAAGCTCTGTCACGATGATTGTTGCATTAACGTCGCCCAGAAGATGCGGATAGTTGATCAGCATATCCCGCGGCAAATCGATGACCGTACAATCAAATGATGCACGAAACTCTTCCTGAAGCTGGAAAAATGCGGTGCCGTCGGTCATCATCGGAGCGTTGATCGGCGCCTCAGCAGAAAGCAGGGAGAGTTTGTCGTTCGCTTTGATCATGGCGCGCTCGATAAACAAGCCATCTATTCGGCTTGGGTTATCAATCGCATCTGTGAGACCGCGACCGGGCTCCAGGTCAAGCGTAAGAGCGCCCGTGCCGAAATGGACGTCGAGGTCAAGCAGCGCGGTAATGGGCTCTTTCTCGTTGCTCAGCAACCATGCAAGCGAAGTCGCAATCGTCGATGCGCCTACGCCACCTCGCGTACCGATAACCGCGGTTGAGATATGTGGTTTATCGCTCGTGCTCTCGTCATGCTTGGGCGCATTGAGCGCCGTTTGGGCCTGACTCAGGACCTCGCGCAACTGATCCGGACTGAATGGCTTCAACAGATAATCCTGCAGACCACTTACGATCAAATCGCGATAGAGACGGACATCATTGACCTGTCCCATTGCAATCACAATCGTGCCAGGCTCGCAGACTTCTGCCAGCGAGTTGATATCATTCAGCGGGTCGCCGGATTCCGACAAATCAACCAGCAGGATGTTCGGGCTCGCCGAAACAGAAAGGGTCTGTACCGCATTGCGCAATCCCCCTTTGTGACATTTGTCGGCTGGCCATCCCATATCCTCCACAACGACGCGAAGCATGTCCAGCGTATCGTCATCGCATATGAAGGCGGCAAACGGATCACGTCCGTTGATGGCACCAGGTTTCCAAGGAGCATTCATTATTGGCCTCCAGCTTGTTTGTTGCGATATGCGCGGATGGCTTTTGAAGCTTGGTCCTGATCTTCGCCCGCAGTACTTTTGCCGCGGATCAGATCTTCAGGATCTGCGATCATCGCCGCCATAGTGCTGTTGGTGCCGCATCCGTAGTTTTCACTCGTACGGCCCTGGAAGTCGGTGTGACTTCGATGGCTATAGTCGGGACACCCTGGCACGCTTGCCGTAGAACGACTGACGACGACACGGATCGAACCTGGCGTAATATTGCCTTGGGTCACTGGAGCGGTTTCGTTGACCAGCAGTCCATATTGCGCAACCAGATTTTGAACCGCATTTTTAACGGTCGCATTTACCGAATAGCTGGGATCATCAATTGCAACCCGATCACCATAGCCCAGGTCCAGGGCATCAAACCATTCGGAAAGCCGACGCTGTTCGCTGGAAGCAAGGCTGCCAGATGTCGCATTCAAGTCCATGACAAAATTGTCACGGGTCACAACCGGCTGGCGTTCGCTGTAATTGCTGCGGTTAGCCGTGGTGCTCCCGCAAGCTGTAACAGAAAACCCGAGAGCAGTGATTAGTGCCATTGAAAGGATACGCATGATCTATTCTCCTGATCGGACTTATTTGTCGAAGCTGAAGCCAGGCGCCGCAGCGCTGGATTTTTTGGTTTTTCGGGCTGATTTTCTTGGAGCTGGCTGGCTCAAGCTGCCCAGCGCTGGGCCGTTTGAAACCGAAGGTGCGACGCTAGGCTTCGGCCGGTCTTCTCCGGTGCCAGAATGGTTGCGATTCATCAGGAAACGCTCCGCATCATTGGCCGCTTTGAAACCATCGGTTGGCAATACAATCTGGCTGTCACTGACAGGTTTAACCAGATATGGCGTGATGACGATCATCAGCTCGGTTTCATTGCGTCGATAACCATCTGATTTGAACAATGTGCCGAGTATCGGAACATCCGCCAATCCGGGTGTCTTGTCGATGGCCGAGGTATAGCTGTTCTGCATCAAACCAGCGATCATGAAACTCTCTCCAGAGCCCAGTTCAACGGTCGTTTCTGCGCGGCGCGTATTCACTGCGGGTATCGAGAAACCATTGAGCACAACCGCCCCATTGGTGGTAATTTCCGATACTTCCGGTGCCACGCGGATTGAAATCCGGCCGTTCGACAGAACTGTTGGCGTATAGGTGAGGCTCACACCGAAATTTTTGTACTGGACAGAGACTTCTCCCAAGCCTGTTGAAATCGGAATGGGGAATTCACCACCGGCCAGGAATGTCGCGGTTTCGCCGGATATCGTGGTCAGATTGGGCGATGCCAGCGAACTGGCCAGACCAACCCGTTCCGAAACATCCAGAGCAGTCGCAATATCAATTCCGAACAAACGACCCGCCGCTTGAATTGTGTTCAGATCAGAACCCTGATTAAAGTTGAAAGAGGTTCCACCAGGCGTCACAAATTGACCCGTGCTCGGATTGAAGGGCAGCGCGATTGAGCCTGCTGGCAATCCGAACAGCTGCGAGGCGTCCAGATTGGGGAAAGCTGATGTGTCAAAATCAGTGATGGAACCGAAATTGCGACCGCGCGACACTCCAAATTGAAATCCGCCGGTGGTGTCCCGTGTCAACAAGTTGCCATTGATTTCTTTTGCAAGTGAACGGCTGACTTCTGCAAACCGCACCTTGAGATTCACCTGCATTGGCGTGGCAGTTTTCAGCCGGCTGACAACACGCGTGCCATCGCCGACATAGGCCTGAACCAGACTCTCTGCTTCTTCGGCATCTTCCGGATTGGAAATGGTACCGGTTAACAAGACAAAATTATTGGTGCTGCTGACTGAAATATTTGCCTCGGGCATGGCCAAGTCCAGCATCTGATCGATTGAAGAGATTTCTGCGCCAACAGAGACTTCTGCCGAATAGATGACTTTGCCGGACGCACTGGTCGCGTAAAAGCTTGTTTGTCCACCCTTTTTACCAAAGATATAGAGTTGACGTGGTGAACGCACCTGAACGTCGGCAATTTGATTTTCAGCGATGAAAATATCTTCAATCGGCGACGGAAGCGTGATCAGCTTACCGCGACCAACTGCCACTGAGACGCGGGAATCCGGTTGCGATATGCTTACGGACTGAGCGCTAAGCGGTGTTGCGCTGTTCGCGGCCAGAGCAAGTGCCAGGGCTGCAGCTAATGACGCACCAATGGCTTGTTTCGTTGGGCGACTTTGCTTTGCAAATAGAGCGGCCATTATTTGTCTCCAAACTGGACTGTATTGACATCATTGCCTCGTGCGACACGAACGACAGGCCCCTTCGGCTTCTGTTTTTCGGCAAGAGGTGGCGGCGTCCGCGGTTCAAAGCGCGAAACGTCTCCTCCGGTTGAAAAAGTTGATTTTCGCGTGTCTGGGCGCGCGGCCAAAGACCGGATGATTGCCGCTTCAGCTGCCGGATCATCGGTTTTGGGGAGCTTGATTTTTCCGGAAGCGATCGCTTCTTCGAGCTCTGCGGCACTGTCAGCCAGTGAGCGCAAGGATAGAGATATTGTACCCAATGTCTGGGCTACAGAGATTTTCTCGGCAATCTTGGGCGTAGCTTCAACTGTAACCAATTTCGCTGTCCTCGCAATTGCCTGACCAGCTTCATTTTTGGAAGTCGTGACGCGATTGTCGGTAGCCAACACTCTCACGTTGCGGACAACTGTTTCCGATACTTTCATCTCCGGACCCTGGCCAGTGACGGCCTGGGTTAACATCAAATCAACCCGGTCACCTGGAAAAACAAAGCCGGCAACACCCGTGAAGCCGGAAGTTTTAATCGTGACCGCTCGCATACCCGGGCCAAGCGCTGCGGCAAGAAATCCACGATCACCCGGTTTGACAAGGGCACCTTTGGTCAACGGCTGTCCAGCCGTAACAGCGTTCCGGACAACCGTGCCGGACAAGGATTCCAGATTTGTGCCTTCTTTCATGAAATAGGCGTCCTCGACCAGATCTTCTGGCCAAGGTTGGAAACCAAAAGCTTCGGGCGTGATTATCGTGCCCACTGGCAAAGCCCGTTTCGCGACCAGCACTTCCATGCCCATGACTTCTGCCTTTTTAGCAACCGCCTGCGGCGCGGAGGCGCCATCGAACATGTTCTTGGCGAGTAGTGCGGTTATCGCTGCTACAAACAAAGCTCCGATGAGCAAAATTACTTTCTTCTTGTCCATGACGTTTCACGCCTCCTGAATGCCCCACCGATTTGGTTCGATTGGCGGTGACTACCTCTTTCCAGCAAAATGGTTAAAATATCGTTTGCGATAGGTTGATCATTATATCCCAGATTACCCAGAGCCCCGAAAATGCAATTGCGACTCCATAGGGAACCTTTATTGGAGCGTCTTTCTTTCGGATTTTCTTGCTGATCATCATTAACAGAGTCAGCACGCCACCTGCGATCGACATGATCACAAGCAGCTCGATAAATGTGAGCCAATCGAACCATAATGCCAAAGCAGTCAGCAGTTTGACATCTCCGCCACCCATAGCGCCAATGGCGAAAAGGCCCGTGAATATAGTAAATATGATTGCAGCCAGTCCGATCTGAATGGCCATGTCCGGCCAGGCGGCCATATCACTGGCGATCCAGAAGATCGGTGCGCCCATGGCAATCACAAGATTAAGCCTGTTGGAAATTTTTCTGCTTTTGAGATCGGTGATCGCTGCGACAATGAGCGCAATTGCCAATCCGATCCATAGCAAGTAGATGAATGTTTCGCTGTTCATAGGACGACATCTAGTTAATTTCCCTTACCAAATAGTAACCATGATCTGTGGAGCCATTCTTGCCTTCCAATGACCACCAAAAATTGATGCGAGATAAAGTGGGCGCGGCGGCTTCCGACTTTAATCGCCGGGCGGTCCCGAAAGACGTGATCGAAAGTGAGTGGCTTGCTCGGGACGGCTGGCCGCTGCGTCGTTTGGATTGGCAGGCCGAGGCGCCTCGCGGTTCGATATTATTCATGACCGGTCGCGCCGACTTCTATGAAAAATATCTTGAGACATTTCATGATTTTCACAGCCGAGGCTGGAATGTCACAACTGCAGATTGGCGCGGGCAGGGCGGCTCGGGCAGATGTGGCCCTCATCCCCATGTCGGACATATTGAAGATTTTGCCATTTGGATTGATGACCTGACGGCTCTTGTTGCTGAATGGCGGGCAAGCCATCCTGGGCCGCATATATTGGTTGGACACAGTATGGGCGGACATCTGCTGCTCCGGGCGTTGACCGAACAGCGCGTTCACCCGGATGCTGCGATATTAAGTGCACCGATGCTGGCGCCAGCAGGTGGCGGCATGCCGGAATGGACGGCACAGTTGATTGCCAAGTTCATGTGCGGAATTGGCCGTGCAACTCGGCGCGCCTGGAAAGTCAGCGAAAAACCGTTGGAGCCCGAAGTGCTGCGACAAGGGCTGCTGACCCATGATGCGGATCGATATTCGGACGAGTTTTTCTGGTTCCACGAGCGCCCGTTCGTGCGATTGGGCCCGGCAAGCTGGCGGTGGGTCGAGCGCGCATATGCTTCGACAAGATTGCTCCGCGATACAAAACGGCTGGTCGCAATGGATGTCCCGCTCTTGTGCTTGGCGACTTCCACTGATGAACTTGTTGACCACCCAACGATTGAGCGGGCCATGCGGCTATTGCCTAATGCGCAAATGAAGCTATTCGGTCAGGAATGCGCGCATGAGATTCTTCGTGAAGCGGATGAGGTCCGCGATGATGCATTGCAGAGTTGTTTTGAATTTTTGGATCAGGTGGCCCCTAAAACGTGAAAAAATATGATGTAGCTATCATTGGCGCTGGAATTGCTGGCGCCAGCATAGCGTCTGAAATTGGCGCGCACCGTTCGGTGCTGCTCCTTGAGGCCGAGGATCAGCCCGGCTATCATGCTACCGGCCGATCCGCCGCCTTCTGGACGGAGACCTATGGCGGACCTCTTGTCCAACCCCTGACGTCAGCTTCTCGCGGTTTTCTCGAAAACCCGCCTCGTGAATTCTCTGAAACAAGCTTTCTGTCGAAACGCGGTGCCATCAATATATCTCGTGATGAAGAGGCGCATCTTGCGGAAAAATTTGTCGCCGACTTTGCTGACAGCGAAGTTGCGATGGAATTTTGGAATCCAGATCAGATGCGTGCTTTGTTGCCGAATTTGAAAGAGGGATGGAGCAATGCGGTTTATGAACCCGATTGCTGTGATATCGATGTTGCCGCTCTGCATGCGGCCTATTTGAAGGATGCGAAACGCAAATCCGTTGATCTGCGGTGCCGGTCCCGAGTGGTTCAAATTGAACGATTAGGCGACGGCTGGGCGATAGAAGCGGGAGACCAGCATTTTCATTCCGACATATTGATCAATGCATCCGGTGCGTGGGCTGACGAGATTGCTGCAATGGCTGCCATCATGCCGGTCGGCATTCAGCCTTATGCCCGCAATATCGTGCAGATTGAGACCGATCCACCGTCCTCGCCCAACCGGCCATTGGTCGTTGGACTTGATGGCAGTTTCTATTTCAAACCAGAAGCTGGGGGTAACTATTGGATCAGTCCCCATGATGAAATTCCCGATGTCCCGAGCGATGTCGCACCTGATGAACTCAGTGTGGCCACTGCCATTGATCGGTTCGAAGCGGTACTCGATGTGGAGGTTAAGAAAGTCACCCGGAAATGGGCTGGACTGAGAAGCTTTGCTCCCGACCGTTTGCCGGTGATTGGGTTTGACCCGGATGATCACGGCTTTTTTTGGTTTGCCGGTCAAGGCGGGTTTGGCATTCAGACGGCACCGGCTGCGGCGCAACTCGCCAAATCCCTGTTTCTCAAAGAACCGCCGAATCCCGGTCTGGAAAAGATCGATGCTGTCCGCTATGGCCCCGCACGGTTTCACTAGGAAACATGCTTTTACAACTTGGGCATTGCTCTTGCTTTCGTGACGCGCAATAGTCCGTTCTTCACAATCAGAAGGGACGTTTCATGGCTCACAAATTTGAGATTTATAAAGATAAAAAGGGCGAGTTCCGGGTGCGGTTCAAATATAATAGTGAAGTGATTTTCTCGACCGAAGGCTATAGCAGCAAGGCGAGCGCCAAAAATGCGATTGGTTCGATCATCAAAAATGGTCCCAATGCTGAAATTGAAGACAATAGCTAGTCGACAGAATTAGCTCATACTGATGGCCAGCGCAGCGTCGCTGGCCAATTGGTCGGCGCGGTCATTGTCAGCATCGCCGGAATGACCCTTGACCCAAACCCATTCAATCTCATGCCGGTCGACTGCCTTCAGCAGATCCTGCCATAGATCGGCATTTTTGACGGGCTTTTTGGCCGCGGTGCGCCAACCGTTTTTCTGCCATGCAAATATCCATTTGGTGATACCGTCTTTGACATAGGTGCTGTCGATTGACAGTTTCACTCGGCACGGGCGCTTCAGCGCGTTGAGCGCCTCGATTGCGGCCCGCAATTCCATCCGGTTGTTGGTTGTTTCTGGTTCGCCGCCGGAAATATGTTTTTCAGTTTCGCCGTATCGGATAAGCGCGCCCCAACCGCCGGGTCCGGGATTCCCTTTGCACGCGCCGTCGGTCGCAATTTCTACGGTTTTCAATTCACTCATTTGGAAAAAACATCCGGATTTTGTTGATAGAATTCCAATCGCCGCAAAAAGGCAATGGGGTCTTTGCGGGTTACCAGCGCGTCAGCAGGTGTGTTAATCCAGTCATAGGCGCGGGTGAGCAGGAATCGAAGCGCCGCTCCGCGAGCCAATATCGGATAGGCGCGGGCATCGCTTTCGACAATCGGGATAGCGCTTTTATAGCCGGAGATCAGTGCCGAAGACAGGTCCTGTTTGAATTGGGTGCCATCATCAGAAAAACACCAGGCCGCGTGGGTTATGGCAACATCATAAGCCATAAAATCCGTACAGCTGAAATAGAAATCGATCACGCCGGCGACCTTATCGCCTAACATCAGTACGTTGTCGGGAAATAAATCTGCGTGAATGGCTGATTCGCGCAATCCGGCAGGCCAGTGGCTATCCAGAAACTGGAGTTCTTGTTTGACCTTTTTAGCCAAGCCCGTCTGAATGTCTTCCAGTCCCTTTACACCGCAATCGGCGGACAGTTGGTGCCAGCTTTCCGGGCCCATGCTATTTTTCCGCTTGGGCGTATAATCTATCGTCGCAGCGTGCATCTGGGCCAAAGCCTCGCCAGCGGCGGCAGCCTGTACTTGAGACGGATGGCTGACCGAAACTCCTGGCAAAAATTGAATCAAACAGGCGGTTTTGCCGCGCAGCTGCTGGATTTGATTGCCGGATTTGTCCTTGATCGCGGGTGGTACGGGCAGTCCTGCAGAGGCCAAGTCATCCAAAAGCCCCAGGAAGAATGGCAGATCATTTGGGTCGACCCGTTTTTCATAGAGAGTAAGGATGAACCGGTTTTCCGTCGTCTCGATCAGATAATTGCTATTCTCAACACCCTCGGCAATGCCCTTGGCTGAAATCAATGTCCCCACGTCAAAGCCTTGGAGAAATTGGTCAATATCTTCTGCGCTGACCTTCGTATAAACTGCCATCAGACCGCTTCAAGACCACGCGGCAATTTGAATATCATCTTTTCGTCAGTTGTTTTGACTTTCGTTTGCGTAACCTCGAAATTTTCTTCGAGCTTCAGAATGACCTCGCGAACCAGAATCTCGGGCGCGGATGCGCCAGCGGTTAAGCCAAGGGTCTCAACGCCATCAAGCCAAGCCAAATCAATTTCATCGGCGCGCTGAATCAAATGGGAAGCCGATCCTTCGCGCTCAGCGACTTCCACCAGGCGCAGGCTGTTGGAACTGTTCGGTGCGCCGATGACCAGCACCAGCTCGCTATCTGCGGCGATTTTTTTGACCGCATCCTGACGGTTGGACGTCGCATAGCAAATATCTTCACCTTTGGGTCCGACGATATTGGGGAAACGTGCCTGCAGCTCTTCAACAATCGCGCGCGTATCGTCCACGGAGAGCGTGGTTTGGGTTAGAAAAGCCAGCTCATCCGGATTGGTCGGCGCCAAATTATGGACGTCATCCATCGTTTCGACGAGAGTCATTTGGCCTTCTTCGACCTGACCGAAAGTCCCGATCACTTCGGGATGATTGGCATGGCCCACGAAAATAATATGTCGACCCGCTTCGACTTGGCGTTCCGCCTGCCGATGAACCTTGGACACCAGCGGGCAGGTGGCATCGAGATATTCAAGGCCACGTTCTTCGGCTTTATGCGGGACCGCTTTCGGTACGCCATGCGCAGAAAAAACCACCGGGACTCCGTCAGGAACCTCGTCCAGTTCTTCGACAAAAATGGCACCAAGTTTCTTCAGTTCGTCGACCACATAGCGATTGTGAACGATTTCGTGCCGGACATAGACTGGAGGGCCATATTTTTCGATTGCCAGTTCGACAATTTTTATGGCCCTGTCGACGCCCGCGCAAAAACCTCGTGGGGCCGCTACAAGCAAGTTAATCTGCCGTTTTCCAGAATCAAAATGTTTCATGCATCATGCCTTAGTCAAAAATCCGGTTTCGGAAAAGCGCATCTGTTCAGCTTATGGACGGTTGCACCGCTTTAAAGGCATGGATAAGGGTTGCAGAACCCGAAAATGCCGATTGGCTGTATGTGTGTTTTCGTTGGATCAAAGGCAAGGATAAAGAATGATACGTAACGTCCGGTTTAAAAAATATCTTCTGGCGGCTGTCACGGTTCTTGCTGTGAGCGGCTGTGCAAGAGAAGGTGCGCTCGATATCAGCTCTGGGGTTGGCATATCTGTTGTTCGGACGGGCTGCCCTGCCGTCGCCGTTCCCGATCATACGGGTGATGTGACGATTTTTAATCCAGAGAATAGCACCGATGCCAGTGCGATTGATGTCGTGGCCTATATTACCAATATGCGCACGACCTGTAACAGCGAGGGTGCGCGGATCTATTCAGAAGCCACTTTTGATATCAATGCTTCGCGTACCCGCACTCAAGGTGCGCGGACAGTGACCATTCCCTATTTCTCAACCGTTGTGCAGGGTGGCACAGCGGTTGTCGCCAAGCGCGTGAACACGGTGACCTTGTCATTTGCAGATGGCGAATATCGGGCATCGGCATCAGGTAAAGCCGGATCTTATGTGGACGCTTCAGCAGCCCGACTGCCGGAAGATGTTATCGACCGGATTACCCGTCGCCGCAAACCGGGAGATCCTGATGCTGCGTTGGACCCGCTTGCTGACCCGTCGGTCAAGGCGGCAGTCGCTCGATCCACTTTTGAATTGTTGATTGGTTTCCAACTGACTCAGGCGCAGTTGCAATATAACGCAACGCGATAAACCGATCCGCTTTTCATGAATTCGCCTGATCGTTTCAGGCGGGACTTTCCTATGATGAATTGAGCAGAGCATGTTGTTCCATATTTTCCAGAAGCATATCGACAAGGCGCTTGATGCGTTGGTCACCGCAGGCGACATTTCTGCGGATACGGACCGGAGCAACGTGACGCTGGAACCCCCTCGTGATCCCGCCCATGGTGATCTGTCGACCAACGCCGCGATGGTTTTGTGCAAAGCGGCGGGCATGAAGCCACGCAATTTGGCCGCAAAGATCGTTGACCAATTGACACAGATTGATGACGTGGCCTCCGCAGAGATTGCAGGGCCGGGTTTCATCAATCTGCGTGTGAGCGAGACTGTTCTAGCTAGTGAATTGCTCGAGATTGACCGGTTGGGCCCCGAATATGGCCGTTCCGATAAAGGCAAAGGCGTCACGGTTAACGTGGAATATGTCTCGGCCAATCCGACAGGACCCATGCACATGGGCCATTGCCGGGGCGCGGTTGTCGGTGATGCCTTGGCCGATTTGCTCGAAGCTATCGGTCATGAGGTCATTCGCGAATATTATGTGAACGACGCAGGCTCGCAGGTCGATACGCTCGCACGCTCTGCCCATCTCCGTTATCTCGAAGCGCTCGGAGAAGATATTGGGGAAATTCCCGAAGGTCTATATCCGGGGGACTATCTAAAGCCAGTTGGTGCAGCTTTGGCCTCTGAATTTGGTGAAGATTACCGTGACGGGCCCGAATCTGCATGGCTGTTAACATTTCGGAAAGCGGCAGTAGCCGGGATGATGGACATGATCCGGTCCGATTTGGCTTTGCTTGGCATTGAACATGATGTCTTCTCCTCTGAAGCGGAACTGCAGGCAGCGGGAAAGCCTGAAGCGGCCGAAGCAATATTGCGTTCCCGTGATCTGGTTTATGATGGCGTGCTCGAACAGCCCAAAGGCAAGGTGATCGAAGATTGGGAGCCGGTGAAGCTCCCGCTCTTTCGTTCAACCCAATTTGGTGACGATCAGGACCGTCCGATCAAGAAATCCGACGGCAGCTGGACTTATTTTGGTGGTGATCTTGCTTATCATTTCCAAAAGGCATCGGCCGCCGACGAGTTGATCGACATATGGGGCGCCGATCACTCGGGTACGGTCAAGCGGATCAAAGCTGCGGTTGCTGCGCTGACCGAAGGCAAGACAAAATTTGATGTAAAGCTGGTGCAAATGGTACGGCTGTTGCGCAATGGTGAACCGGAAAAAATGTCCAAGCGGTCAGGTAATTTTGTCACCATTGCTGACATGGTCGAGGAAGTTGGCAAAGATGCAGTCCGCTTCACGATGCTGACCCGCAAAGCCGACGCGCAGATGGATTTTGATTTTGCCAAGGTCACCGAAGCCTCGCGCGACAATCCCGTATTCTACGTCCAATATGCCCATGCCCGGATCCAGTCGACTTTGCGCAAGGCTGCAGATGAGGGGATATTGCCATCCGATACGCATCTCGATCGACTGGAAACCGAAGAGTTTGATTTGGTTAAAATGATGGCGCAATTCCCGCGAATCGTCGAATCGGCAGCCGCTGCGCGCGAACCGCACCGAGTCGCATTCTATCTTAATGACCTCGCGGCGGCCTTCCATGGACATTATAATCTCGGCAATGATCGGCCTGATAAGCGGATTTTAATGGTTAACGAGGTAGAGACGACATCGGCTAGACTTTTCTTAGTCAAGAATTTGGGGCAGACTATCCGCAATGGCTTAGCGCTGATGGGGGTTGAGGCCGTAGACAGTATGTAGCGGAGTAGAAAAATGTCAGATGTGTCACGCGATGGTCTGGAACTGGACGACGAAGATCGGTTGCCATGGTTGGAATCGGCAGAGGATTATAACGAAGAAGGAGAATATTCTCCCGTCCGTGTCGCGCTATTTGTTTTGGCGGGCCTCGTGCTCCTCGCTGCGATCGTCGGCGGAGTCTATTGGTTCCAGAACCGAGATGGCGGAGGCTTGCAAGGCGATGGCGAACTGATTGCTGCGCAGGAAGGCGATTATAAAGTTCGCCCCGATGACCCGCAGACCAAGCAATTTGAAGGCGAAGGCGATGCCAGCTTTGCTGCTAGCCAAGGTAAGGAAACCACTGCAAAATTAGGTACTGCTGCCCCGGTAGAAGCACCTATTCGTAGCGCGGACAACGCTCCGGCGGCTGGCGGAGACAGCGCAATGGTTCAACTGGGAGCCTATAGCACTGCCAGTCTCGCTGATGGTTCATGGGCTAGCTATGCGCGGCGGTTTGAAGCCATAGGCACTCTGCCAAAGAAAATTGTTCCGGGAACCGTTGATGGCGGCACAATTTATCGGCTCAACGCGGTTGCACCAAGCTATCAGGCGGCGCAGCAATTGTGCAATAATCTGAAAGCTGCCGGCGAAAGCTGCCTCGTCGTTCGCTGAATTTGGAAAATTGCTGGTTGAAGCGCTGTGGATAACGGCGCTTTCTCCTTTACGGCGACTCCACAGTTGCGCATGATGCTATTTGATTATGCGTAATTTGGATATCTTGAAGATATGACCCCAGCAGTATTTGGTCTGTCAGGCTTAGGTCTGACCGCCGACGAAAAGGCGTTTTTTAGGGAAAGCGATCCGGCTGGTTATATCGTTTTTGCCCGCAATATCGAAAGCAAGGATCAATTGCGGTCGCTAACCGACGAATTGCGCGCGCTTCACGGACGCGAGGATTTGGCCATCCTGATTGATCAGGAAGGAGGCAGGGTGCAGCGGATGACCGAACCTGTCTGGCCCAAATTTCCGGCAGGTGAAGTGTTTGACAAGCTTTATGATATCGCGCCCGCCACGGCCATTGAGGCGGCGCGTTTAAATGCGCAGGCGCTTGGTGAAAGTTTGCGAGAGGTAGGAATAACGGTCAACTGTCTGCCGTTGCTCGACGTGCGCCAGCCGGAAACGGTTGCGGCAATCGGGGATCGCGCGATGGGCAGTGAACCGACACAGGTGGCGGCTCTGGGGCGAGCGGTAATTGACGGGCAGACGCGCGGTGGCGTGGCAAGCGTAATCAAACATATGCCTGGTCATGGTCGGGCGATTGTCGACAGCCACATGGAGCTCCCGAAGGTGAGCGCCTCCCGCGAGGAACTGGAAATCGATGTCGCGCCGTTTAAGGCATTGTCGACCGCTCCCATGGGGATGACCGCTCATATCGTCTATGAAGCTTGGGATAGCGCCCATTGCGCCAGCCTTTCGCCGAAGATCATCGACGAAGTGATTCGCGGGCAAATCGGTTTTGACGGACTGTTATTCTCCGATGATCTGGATATGAAAGCGCTACGCGGCGATGTTCCGACCCGTGCGCGTGATGTGGTTGCTGCCGGTTGCGATATTGCGCTGAATTGCTGGGGGCGGATGGACGAGATGACCGGTATCGCCAATCTGCTCGGTGATATCAGCGACAAGGGACGAGCACGTCTGAACGAAGCAATGATGGTCACCAGCAGTTATGAAGAGGCCGAAATGGCTGAACTGCTGTCCCGACGCGATGCTCTGATCGCAGCGGCTGCTTGATGGACGTCATCGACACCCCACGAGAGAGTTTTTTCTTCCCTGCCGAAAATGTTGCAGAGGATGAATCGCTCACGCTCAACATCGATGGGTGGGAAGGTCCGCTCGATCTGCTGCTCGCCCTGGCGCGCAATCAGAAAGTCGATCTGCGCGAGATTTCCATCTTGGCACTGGTGCAGCAATATTTGAAGTATATCGCAGATGCGCAGACGCTAAAACTTGAACTTGCGGCCGATTATCTGGTGATGGCAGCATGGCTGACATATTTGAAATCAGGCCTCCTGCTGCCCAAAGACCCTGAAATTGATCCTTCGCCCGAGGAATTGGCATTGCGGCTACAGATGCGCCTCGAACGGTTGAATGCGATGCGTGAGGCGGGTGCTCGATTGTTCGGGCGCGATCGCATCGGACGGGATGTTTTTCCGCGGGGGAACCCGGAGGGATTGAAAATTTTGAAAAACCGGCAGTGGCAGGCCGAATATTATGATCTGATATCTGCCTATTCGCGGGTCAAAATGAGAAGCCAACCTGCAGTTCATATCGTTAAACAGCGCATGGTGATGACGCTAGAAGATGCTTTGGCGCGCGTCTCCATGATGCTCGGCGAAGCCATTGATTGGATGGACATACGCGATTTCTTGCCGCCGGGAGCCTCTCCGGAATTGCGCAAATCGGCGCTGGCATCCAGTTTTGTCGCCGCACTTGAGCTGGCACGACAAGGAAAATTGGTGATGGAACAGGAAAAAAGTTTCGCGCCCCTCAGACTGAAAGCTTCTGAAAATGGTTGATGGAATGATAGAAGATACGAGCCTGATCACTTTCGACCGTGAAGAAATGGATATTGGCATGCGGGCGGTCGAGGCGACGCTATTTGCATCCGATACGCCAATGACCGTCGGTCAAATTCAGGCTTATGTCGGAGATCAGCTAGATATCCGTCTGATTCTTTCTGATTTGCAAGAACAATATCAGCATCGTGGGATCGTTCTGGTCAAGACCGGCGATCGGTGGCATTTTCAGACTGCACATGATCTGTCTCATCTCCTGCGTCGTGAACGGGCAGAACTGCGCAAGCTGAGCCGCGCGGGAATGGAAACGCTTGCAATCATTGCCTATCACGAACCGGTTAGCCGGGCCGAGATAGAAGCGATCAGAGGGGTTCAGGTCGCCAAAGGGACACTCGATGTCTTGATGGAGGCGGGCTGGGCGCGCCCAACTGGCCGTCGCGAAGTGCCGGGACGGCCGTTGATCTATGCGACAACCCCGGAATTTCTAACCCATTTTGGTTTGCAAAGTCGAAAGGATTTACCTGGTATAGACGATCTGAAGGCAGCCGGCTTGTTAGACCCGATCGATCTCGCGCTTGAAAAAATGGAGCTTGAGATTGCAGAAGAAAATGAAGCAGAACCGGCATTTGATCAGGCTGATAGCGACCAGTTTGCCTCCGATGATGTCCTTTCGCTGGAAAATGAGACTGAAAGCGCTTAAATAGAGCGTATAAGGAGAATTTCGATGCAACCGAGTGTGTGGCAGATATTAATTGTAGCAGCATTGGTCCTCATATTGTTCGGTCGTGGCCGGATTTCAGAGATGATGGGTGATGTGGGCAAGGGTATCAAATCCTTTAAAAAGGGTATTACCGAAGAAGACGCGGCTGCAAAACCTTCGCCGCAACTGGATGCGAAATCCGCAGATACGTCATCCGAAAGCAGCAAAACGGCTGATAAGACTGCGACGTAAGTCGGATCGTCTGATGATAGAGGCCGAGCAACATCATGTTTGATATTGGTCTACCGGAAATGGCGATTATCGCGATTATCGCGATTGTGGTGATTGGTCCCACAGAGCTGCCTCGTGCCTTGTCAACGGCGGGACGATGGGTGGCCAAGGCGCGCGGTATCATGGGTAATTTTCGGACCGGGCTCGACGCGATGGTGCGCGAGGCGGATCTGCAGGAGATGGAAAAGAAATGGGCCGCCGAGAACGGGCGGATCATGCTTGAACATCCCGCAGTCGAAAATGACGAACCCAAGATGGAACCCCTTGATGGTCCGCCAACCGCCAATGAAACCCCTGATATCCAGCCGGATATCAAACCGGAAGGTGACGCTAAGTCGTGAACGATCAAAGCGCCCCCGATATTGATGAGAGCAAAGCCCCGCTGATTGAACATTTGATCGAACTGCGCCAGCGCTTGTTGTGGGCGGTGGCGGCGTTGATCGTTGCTTTCGGTTTCAGCCTTTATTTCGCCGATGAAATATTTGGTATTCTGGTCGTGCCACTGACCGACGCTTTCCCTGCTGGCGAAGGCAAGCTGATTTACACCAAATTGTACGAGGCTTTTTTTGTGGAGATAAAGGTGGCGATGTTTGCGGCCTTCTTCCTCGCTTTTCCGATCATCTCGAACCAGCTTTGGGCCTTTGTTGCTCCGGGTCTCTATGCAAATGAAAAAAAGGCATTCTTGCCGTTTCTTCTTGCTACTCCATTGCTCTTCATGGCCGGAGCTGCCTTGGCATATTATATCGTCATGCCGACCGCATTCCGCTTCTTTCTCGGTTTTGAAGGCGAGGTGGGTGGAATGACGCAGGAAGCGTTGCCGGCAATGGGCGATTATTTGTCATTGGTGATGCAGTTCATATTGGCATTTGGCGTCTGTTTTCAGCTGCCGGTACTTCTGCTTTTGTTGAATCGCGCCGGCCTGGTGACCCGGCAACAGCTCAAAGGCATTCGGCGCTATATGGTCGTGGCGGCCTTCGCATTGGCTGCGATATTGACACCTCCCGATGTGATATCGCAGCTGATGCTCGGCATTCCGCTCATTCTGCTTTACGAAGTCTCGCTCGCGATCATGTGGTTCGGCGACCGTAAAAAGCGGGAAGCGACCTAGTTGATCGCGTCTTCGCCTGCCTCACCCACCGATTCAATGTCACGGCCCAGGCCCTTGACCGTTGCACAAGCACTGAGCAGCAACATCGAAGACACCAATATAGCGGCCACAAATTTCTGCATTTTAATCCACCCTAAAAACTAAATTTGGCACTGACGCGAATATCGCGTCCAGCGAGGGGTACAAAATCTTTTGTGAACGAGGCGTGACGACGGGCGTTGACGTCGAAAATATTATTTGCGGATGCGAGCAGAGTAACCCCAGCATCTGCACCCAGCGGCCGCCAGGCGACGGAGGCATTGACCATGGTGAATCCGCTGGTCGCGGTCTCAAAGGCGGCAATCCGGTTCTGGCTGTCCGACCATTCGACTTCGGCACGGAGATCAAATTGCGGGCTTTGCGCCTCAATACCACCAAGCAGGCGCAGCGGCGGGATTCGAGATACTGGGCCGCCATTATTTTTGATCTTGGCTCGGACATAATCGGCGACGCCATCAACGACAATGCCAAAAGAACTGATCTGTGCGACTTTTGCGGAGGCAGAAGCTTCAAAACCAAAATAAGTGGCGTCCCGTTGAAAAAATTGGAAGACGGGAAGTTCATCTTGTTCAGCCCCGGTTGCGGCTTCGAAGATATAGTCGTCGAACATATTCGCATAGACGGTGGCGCTTAGATTGATATCCTCGGATTCCCAGCGCGCGTATAGCTCACCGCCCCAGCTTTTTTCCGTCGTGAAATTCACATTGCCGATTTCAAAAGCCTGTGTCGCAATATGCGGACCGTTGGATAGCAATTCTTCAGCCGATGGCGCGCGTTCTGATCGCGACAGGTTAGCGCCGATTTTCAGCGCTTCATCGCCAGGCGAATAGGCGAGGCCAATCGCACCGGATACACTGTTGAAGCTGCGATCAAAATTAATCGAATTTGCTGCAATATCGGTCTGTTCGAAACGCGCAGCACCTTCAATTTCAAAGTCACCCAAATCGATTTCTTGCACGGTGAACAGGGCCCAGCTTTCCAGCGAATTTTTGGGTACAAATGCCTCTGCACCCACCGCATTGAAATCGCGGGCCACTATCTGTGTACCGATCACACCGCGCCAGCCGTTGCGTTCGGCTTGTACCAATTCAGCGCGCGCCTCTATCCCGGAAACGGAGAAGACTGTGCCAACTTCGTCACCTTCAAATTCTGTGTGGGTATAGTCAGAATATCCAGCGCGGAAGTTGAGTGATTCGAAAAAGCCACCGATGTTAACACCACCGCGGAGATCGACACGGATCTGCTCGAGATCAATGGTAACCGGGCCTTCTTCTTCCTCGCCCTCTTCTTCGCCTTCTTCCTCACCTTCTTCGCCATGATGATGGCCAACGCCTGGACGGGCCGGAACGCCATAATTCGTGTCGTAATAGCTGACGGAGACACCAAGATTGCCGCCATCATCGATAAAGGCGATCCCTGCACCTGCCGTCTGTGTGCGACTGGCTGAATTGGTGATGCGTCCGCGCTCATTGGCGGCTTCTCTGATTTCTGCGGCTTCCTCGACTTCGCCTTCTTCAAATTCTTCAGCGGCTTCTTCAAGAAGTTCGTCGCGCAAACCGGGTGCGACCACAAAGCCGGGGATGCGGACATCAGATGTGTCTCTGAAGCTACCATCTAGATGGAGTACAAGTTTGGAACTCAGCGGCGCGTCAACAGAACCTGCAATGCTCCAGTCTTCAGCTGCGCTGCCATAGCCGCCGATCGCATCGAAATGGATGGCCTCGTCGGGGATGTCGCGTGGAATACGTTTGTCGATTACATTCACCGCGCCGCCAATGGCGTCGCCTCCGAAAAGCAGTACGGCAGGGCCACGCAAAACTTCAATCCGCTGAGCGGTCAACGGATCGATCGTCACCGCGTGGTCGACCGAGGTATTCGAGGCATCGAGAGACCCAATTCCGTCGGTTAGGACTTTGACCCGCGGCCCCTGAAAGCCTCGCAAAACTGGACGGGATGATCCTGGAGCGAAACTGGTTGACGAAACACCGGGCAAACTGGTCAAACTGTCACCAAGTTGGCCGCGCAGATTTTCGGTCAATTCTTCTCCCGACAAGGCCGATGTTCCGGCCAAAATATCGAGTTGGTCGATGTAAGGTGCGGTGACGATTATCATGTCATCATTGTGGAAATCATCTTTCGTCTCACGGTTTTGAACTGGTTCGCCTTGTTGAGCGAAGGCTGGAGAGAGAGGAAGCGCTAGTGCAGCGGCTGAAACTAGAAATTTATGATGCGTCAATGTTAAGCTCTTTTCTTGTTGGGAGATCAGAATCGATTGTCAGTTAACGGTTATGTTATGTTATATCAATTCTTATATTTGACGATATCGCCAAACCGAGCCAAATTTGCTATAAATAGCTGGAAACCAGAGGAGGAGAAAATGGCAAACTGGAAACCCGAGGGCTTTTATAGCCTAACGCCCTATTTGACTGTCGACGACGCAGCGGCCGCGATCATCTTTTACGAGGCTGCCTTTGGTGCCGAAGAAATCATGCGCATGCCGATGGGAGACAAAATCGGTCATGCAGAGATGAAAATCGGCGACAGCCATTTCATGCTCTCGGACGAGTTTCCGGAAATGGGCAAACTTGGTCCAAAGGCGCGGGATGGAGCAACCAGTAGCATGATGATCTATGTAGAAAATAGTGATGCTGCATTCGATATCGCTGTGGCAGCTGGCGCCAAGGCCTTGCGTCCGGTCGAAGATCAATTTTACGGTGATCGTTCGGGTTGGGTTGTCGATCCTTTCGGGCATGAGTGGACGTTGTCGACGCATATCGAGGATGTCGACAATGACGAGGTCAACCGAAGGATGCAGGAAATGATGGCCGCGGGCTGATTGCTGCTACTTCCTCCTGCGGGAGAGAAGTTTCTTGCGCTTAGAAGATGATATTCTCATAAGTCAGACATGATCTTCACCAAGAAAATCCTCTTACTCGGCTCCGGCGAATTGGGCCGGGAATTCGCAATTTCTGCCAAACGGCTCGGAGCCTATGTGATCGCCTGCGATGCATATGAATATGCACCAGCCATGCAGGTGGCCGATGCAAGCGAGGTCTTCTCGATGCTAGACGGAGACAGGCTTCGCGATGCTATTCACAAGCACCAACCGGACTTGATCGTGCCGGAAGTTGAAGCAATTCGCACCGAAATTCTCGCTGAGGTCGAGGCGGAAGGATTTCATGTTGTGCCATCAGCTCGGGCAACCCAGTTGACGATGAACCGCGATGCGATCCGGGATGTTGCTGCACAGGAACTCGGACTCACCACGTCGCGCTATCATTATGCAGAAAGCTATGCCGAAGTCGTCAGAGCCGCACAGGATATTGGTCTACCGTTGGTCATCAAACCAGTCATGTCCTCTTCGGGCAAAGGGCAGAGCAAGGTCGATAGCGAAGCTGATCTTGAAACCGCCTGGATACACGCCGTGGACAATATGCGCGGTGACCGCGCCCGGGTAATCGTCGAGCAATTTATTGATTTTGACTATGAGATTACCCTTCTGACCGTCAAGACACGGGACGATGTGATGTTCTGCCCACCCATTGGGCACCGTCAGGAACGCGGTGATTATCAGGAAAGCTGGCAGCCGGCTGCGATGACCGATGCCGCACTCGTCACCGCACAGGATATGGCGCGCAAAGTCGTCAACAATCTCAGCGGCAACGGTAAGGGTTGGGGTCTGTTCGGGGTCGAGTTTTTTGTCACCAAGTCTGGCGAGGTGATATTTTCGGAACTGAGTCCCCGACCCCACGATACCGGAATGGTGACGCTGATCGGCCAGAATTTGAGCGAGTTCGAGTTACATGCTCGCGCGGTCATGGGTTTGCCGATACCCGATATCGCGCTCACCGCCCCGGCAAGCGCCAGTGCCGTGATTTTGGCGAGTGAGGAGAGTGACAAGTTTAGATTTTCTGGCCTGTCGGAAGCTTTGGCGCTGGGAGGTGCGGGGGCGGAAGTGGACATTCGCATATTTGGCAAGCCCGTTACGCGTCCTTACCGGCGGATGGCGGTTGCGCTGGCCACTGGCTCCGATACGGATCGAGCCAGAGCGCTTGCCAAAAAAGCTGCCGATGCAGTCATTATTGAACACTGAATAGTTGAAAAATATTTTGGAGAGATGACATGACCACACGCGAAAATTTTGGAGCGACCACCACCGCCGATGACGTGCTGGACGGAATGGACCTGAACGGCAAGCTTGTCGTCATCACTGGCGGTGCATCGGGGCTCGGCCAGGAAACCGCGCGCGCGATGGCTGCAAAGGGCGCGCAAATCGTCATTCCGGTGCGCGATACGGCCAAGGGTGAGGAAGCTGTCGCAATGATCCAGGACTCTGTGCCTGACGCGAATATCGAACTGATGGAATGCGACTTGGGATCGATGAAGAGTATCCGCAGCTTTGCCGGCGCATTTCTGGCCAAGCATGATCAAATCGACTTGCTGATCAACAATGCTGGCGTCATGGCATGCCCCTATAGCGAGACGTCTGACGGCTTGGAAATGCAGTTCGGTACCAATCATATCGGCCATTTTTTGCTCACCAATCTCCTGATGCCGGCAATATTGAAGGGGGCCGAGTCCAGCGGAGGAGGACGTATTGTCAACCTCAGTTCGCGTGGCCATCACTTTGACCGGGTCCATTTTGACGATCTGAATTTTGAAACACGAGATTATGACAAATGGCAATCCTACGGCCAGGCCAAGACAGCCAATATCCTGTTTTCGGTTGGGCTCGAGGCGCGGCTCGCTGACAAATCTGTTCATGCTTATGCCGTTCATCCCGGCGGCATTCAAACCAATCTTGGACGTCATCTGTCCGAAGAGGATATCACAGCTCTGCTCAAACGCATGGAAGATAATGGCGGAGAAAGCTTTGCGTTCAAGACGGTTGCCGCCGGCGCTGCGACAACCTGTTTTGCCGCAACGGCACCCGAGGTTGCAGGCAAGGGTGGAATCTATCTCGAAGACTGCCATGTCGCCGCCGTTGATGACGAAAATCCTCAGGATGGCGTGCGCAGCTATGCCGTCGATGCAGACAATGCCGAGAAGCTTTGGGCGATGTCCGAAGAGATTGTAGGCCAGAAATTTTCTTACTGATTGCTAATCTCTGATTGCGCCTCCATTGTGTCGCTGTATTAGTACGGCGATACAATGGAGATATGTGATGGTCAGTTTGAAATATGTTTTTTGCGGTTTGAGTGCGGCCTGCCTGATATCGACGACTAGCTTTGCCCAAATTCTGCCATCTCCAACGACCGAATCCAGGGCTGCAGCCAGTGAGGCGGAGTCTCTTAGACTGGCTTTGCAAACCAACTTGCCAGCCTGGCTGGACGAATATGACGTGCCCAGTGCGGCGATTGCCTATATCGAAAATGGCAAGCTCGCCTGGACTATGGCGTCCGGAGAAGCCAATAAAAACACACCGGCAACACCAGAAACTCTCTACAATATTGCTTCCATGACCAAGCCGCTAGTAGCCGAAACGGTGACAAGATTGGCAGCTTCCGGACATTTCTCATTGGACGACAGTATGGCGCAGACCTGGATCGATCCCGATATTCAGGATGATCCTCGCCATATTGCGCTGACACCAACTATCGCGCTTACCCATCGAACCGGCTTCCCAAACTGGCGATTTGAAACCGATAATATTCTGACGTTCAAACATGATCCGGACAGTCAGTTCGGATATTCGGGCGAAGGTCTTCAATATGTAGCGCGTTATATTGAACGGAAGATGGGCGAGCCTCTGGAAACTCTCGTCGCCGAAAATATCTTTGGTCCGGCGGGTATGACCGAAACGACATTTACCGATAAAGATTGGCTCGATGGACGGATTGCCATTTCACAGGCCAAGGATAGAACCCGCGCTTATGCACCCCGCCGCGAAAAATGGAACGCTGCAGATGATGTTTGGAGCAGCGTGTCTGATTATGCGCGTTTCATGATCTTTGTGATGGACAACCCGGTCAACGAGCAGTCACCCAGCGAATATTGGTTGCCAGAGCATAATCTGAAGAGCCAGATTTGTGGGGAAGGGCGGGTAAGTCCGGAACTCTGTCCGAACGCGCTGGGTTTTAGCGCAGGCTGGAGCATATATGATACGTCTGATAATCTGATCGTCTTTCATGGCGGTGGAGATGTGGGTGAACGGACGATGGGGTTGTTCAACCCGATCACCAAACAAGGCGCAGTGATCTTTACCAATGGTGCCAATGGCCAGAAGATCGTCCGCGATGTCATCAAGACACTTTTGCCTGATCCCAGCTTCGGTGCGTTCATGACTATGCAGGCCGGTGGCTAAGATTATTGGGCTCGAACATCATTGATGATATTCGAGTAGGACGTCGTTGGCCGGTTCACCCAAAAAATCCAAATTCTCATCGACTTCCGATCGAAAATCCGGGAATAGCGATAGAAATATCGACCGCATTATTGCAATGGAGACCAGCGTATCATGACCACCCCTTATATTCTCTACGGATCGCCATTTTCGCCCTTTCAGCGCAAAGTTGAAGCCGTGCTTGCACTCAAAGATCTTGAATATGAATGTGAGCCTGTGTCCATTCCGGGACCGCCGGACTGGTATCGCAATATCAACCCTTTAGGCAGCATTCCAACTCTGCGAGATACATCGATTGCTTCGGAAGGGGTGGAAGGAACGATATGCGATAGCTCAGCCATTTGCGCTTATCTTGACAAAAAGCATCCCGCGCCAACTCTCTATCCCGACGATCCGTTCGACTATGGCCGGGCGCTATGGTTGGAGGAATATGCCGATACCGGCATGGCGCGAGAAGGCGGCATGGGTCTGTTCCGGCCAATCATCTTCAATCTGTTTCAGGGCAAGGCGCCGGATCTGGATACCGCCCGCACAACCTGGAATGACAAACTGCCGCGGCTTTACGATTATCTGGAGACACAATTGGATGGTCGCGATCATTATATCGGCGGTGAGATCAGCATCGCTGACATTGCGATAGCCAGCCAGATATATCAAACTGATATGCTGGCAGGATTGCCGGATGCCGCGAAATGGCCTGCTCTCGTAAGCCATTATGAATCGATGAAAGCACATGCTGCTTTTGCTCGTAATCGGTTGGCCTGCGAAAAAATGCTGACAAAATTGGTTCCGAAGAAATTCGATTTGAACTAGCTTGCTGAGGAAGCAGACAAATTCGTGATTCCAAGCGATCCAGTTACTCTATACTATTCACCCTCCTTGCCTCGTTGAGCCATCATGTTCAGACGATAATCGGACTTCCAGCATTGATGGTCGCGATCATCGCGACGTCGATAGCGACGGGGCGGCGGATATGTATCTGAGCCGGCAGGATGTCCATCTTCTCGATGGTGATCGCCGTCGTCGTCATATGTGTATCTATTCCCGGACTCCTTGCAGAATTGCCGCTGCTGGTCGAAATCAGAATATTTGCACCTCTGTTCATAGAGCCAGGAAAGTTCGCTTTGTTCCTCCGCGAACGGTATAGATGAAATCTATCAAAATAGACGTTTCCTTTAAAATATCATAATTTTTGTGAATCTTTAGATAGCATTGTCAAGCAGCCGTTCCGGTCCGGAGGCGGTTAAGGTTTGAACTAATCGAGGAAATAAAATCATGAAAAACGGGATTTTTAAAGGCGCCGCAATTTTGGCCACAGCAGCAATGCTGCCGACAGCAGCTTATGCCGAAGCGGGAACCATCCAAGCGAAGCTTCTCGGCACACTGGTTGCACCGGACGCATCGATTACAGAAGTGAAGGTTGATAATATCGGTTTGCCAGCCGGCAGCGATACCGCAGCGAATGACAATTTTATTCCAACGATCGCGATCGAATATTTTGTGACCGACAATATCTCGCTTGAAACAATTGCAGGCCTCACGCAGCATGATGTTGATGGAACTGGTGGAATTGGCGGACTGGAAACCGTGTCTGACGCCAAAATTCTTCCGGCGACTTTGACCATAAAATATCATTTTGGTGATATGGACGGATTCAAGCCTTATATCGGTGCAGGCCCAAGCTATTTTGTGTTCATCGATGAACAGCCGGGGACGGCGTTGGTTGGTTTTGGCGCCGATCGATTGCAATTGAATGACAAATTTGGCGTCGCACTTCAGGCCGGATTCGACCTGGCTCTCAATGACAGTTGTCTGGGTCTCAGTGTCGATGCCAAGCGCTATTTCCTGAGAACGGATGCATCATGGACCGATGCAAACGGCGCAGAATTGCTGCGGACCCGTCATAAAATCGATCCATGGGTCATCAGCGCGGGTCTCGCTTTCCGTTTCTAAAAAGTTTCGGCCTCGCGGCTTCTCCTGACATGAGGAACAGCCGCGAGGCCTCGTTTCAAACTGCCCGATATCGATATTCTCCTGACTATAATGTCATCAAATAGAGTGCATAAATCGCGGGCATGGTTAGTATCGAAAATATTGTCTGCACCGCTATCAGATTGGCAGACAGGCTCGCATCGCCACCAAGTTGGCGCGCCAAAATATAGCCGCTGCTCGCGGTCGGTGTTGCCGCAGCGATCACGACAATCGCCAAGCCATCTGCCGGGAGGTTGAGGATCAATCCTGCCGCCAGAGCCGCAAGCGGCAGTCCGAGTAGGCGCGCGGTTGACCATATCAAAGTGGCGGGTCCGGCCCGTTTGAAGGCATCGACATCGACTGCGGCGCCGACGACGAGAAGGCCGAGAGCAAGCGTGGCCTGACCCAAGATGTCGAGAGTTTTCTCGGCAATGCCGCTTGGTGCAACGCCCAATAGATTTAATGCAATTCCGATCCCGCAACCAATGATCAGCGGATTGCGAACCATATCCATTATCACATGCGGCTTTTTTTCTTCTGCCAGATCCGCGAAATGGGTCAATGCCAGTACGGATAGAATATTTGCAGTCGGTGTCAGGACTGCGACCGCGATCGCCATGAGCGCAAGCCCCGCTTCGCCAAATAGAGCGCTGGCGATGGAAAGACCGACAAATGTGTTCCAGCGGACGTTGGATTGAATGATTGAGCCCTTGCGCGGACCGCCATCCGAACGTCGCGCGAGTAGCCCCAATATTGCCAGTGCAAATTGCGCGCTAATCAGTACGATGATCATAGCCCAAGGCGCGACATCAAAAGAAGCGCTTGCCAGAACATTGATAATCAATGCCGGGAAAAATATGAAATAGACTAGGCGTTCAATCGCACGCCAGCCATCGGGCCTAAGGAAATTCCGTTGCGCCAAAAGCCAGCCCAATGCGGTGATCATGACCACCGGGATTAGGGCATATGCAAAAGCTATCATCGATAAAACGCTAGGGCGAACCTACATTGGTGTCGTTCGGAGCGGCAACAGATCGGGAAAGTCTGCCTCGCGTTTTTCACCCATTGCGGCCACCGCTTCCTGAATATGCGAAGGCGGGAACATTCCGGCATTCCAAACCCCAATATAGTCCAGCGTGTCTGCCGTATTATGGTCGCGGCCATAGTTGATCAATACTTTGCAGCCAGTCACTGCCAACGGGGATTTTGATGCAATTTCCTTCGCGGTTTCCATCACATGCGCGAGACACAGTTCCTGCGTTTCGAACACATCATTGACCAAGCCGATTTCCTTCGCCTTTGCGGCATCAATCCGGCGACCGGTATAAGCCATTTCCTTCACCCAGCCTTCCGGGATATAGCGCTGCAGTCGCGGGAAGGTTCCGACATCTGCGGTCATACCGATATTGGTTTCCTGAATACAAAATACTGCATCACTCGTGCACCATCGAATATCACCCGCGCTGATCATATCAATCGCACCGCCAATGACCGCGCCGTGAAGCGCGAAAAGCACGGGGATGCGCGCTTCTTCCAGTGCGTTGAAACTATGCTGGATTTGCTTGACGTTGGAACGGAACATTTCCGCGATCACATGTTTGTCGGCGTCATCAATTTTATTGTCTGGCTGCGGGGCGAAAACCGAAAGGTCCATCCCGGCCGAGAAATGACGTCCAGTGGAACTGATGACAATGACTCTGGCGCGAGCATTAATGTCGATATCCTCAACGATTTCCGGCAGATCGTTCCAGAATGCCTTGTTCATACTGTTGAGTTTTTCTGGACGGTTCATCCGGATATGGGCGATGTTATTTTCGATTTCGACATCGAAACATTCATATTTTTTCTCAAGCATGATGTTGGCATTCCTCTTTTGGGCTGGAAGTTTTCAGTGGTCTAGCATGATAGCCTCAGACAACGCACTGACATTTTGCTGGAAAAGCAGCAGCGGGGCTCGGCTAAAGCAATGCTTTGGGCGCTAAAAAAGCTTCATGCTTGCCGCGCGAAATCGCGCGCACTATGTATTGGTCCATGAGCATAATTCCAAACACACTCGAACTTATCGGCAATACGCCGCTTGTCCGCCTTGAAACTGCCAGCGCTGAGGCGGGTTGCGACATTTACGGCAAGTGCGAATTTGCCAATCCCGGCGCATCGGTGAAAGACCGGGCGGCATTATATATCATCAAGGATGCGGAAGAGCGCGGCCTATTGAAACCGGGAGGACGGATTGTTGAAGGAACAGCTGGCAATACCGGCATCGGCATTGCCCTGGTCGCCAATGCCAAGGGCTATAAATCAACTATTGTCATGCCCGAAACGCAAAGCCGGGAAAAGATGGACACGTTGCGCGCATTGGGAGCGGAATTGATAACGGTACCTGCGGCGCCTTATTCCAACCAATGCCATTTCGTGCATCAGTCGCGCAGAATCGCCGAAGAAACCGAAGGCGCTGTCTGGGCCAATCAATTTGATAATGTTGCAAATCGCCGGGCACATATTGAAACGACGGCAGAAGAAATCTGGAATCAAATGGATGGCAAGGTCGATGGCTTTACCTGTGCAGTCGGAACAGGTGGAACGCTGGCGGGCGTTGGAATGGGTTTGAAAGCCAAGGATGAAAATGTCACCATTGCGTTGACCGATCCCCATGGGGCCGCACTTTATGAATATTACGCCCATGGCGAATTGAAATCAGAAGGGTCTAGCGTCTCGGAAGGTATTGGGCAGGGACGGATCACCGGTAATCTCGAAGACGCCCCGGTTGATGCGCAGTTTCGTATTTCGGATGCAGAAGGTATGGTCTGGGTTGAGCGACTGTTGATGGAAGAAGGCCTGTGTCTGGGGCTCTCATCTGGTATTAATGTCGCGGGTGCTATCGCGTTGGGCAAGCAGTTGGGGCCAGATAGCCGGGTCGCGACGATCTTATGCGATACCGGATTCCGTTATCTGTCGTCGCTTTACAATGCCGCCTGGCTTAAGGAAAAAGGATTGCCGGTGTTTCCGTGGTTGAACGAACATGATTGAACAGCGTCCGGACGATCAGAGCCGTCAGGACACGATGCAACGCATTCAAGTCGGTATTGTTGGTCTTGTTGCCGTACTTTTGCTGGTCAGTGTGATTAATTTTGTGCAGCAACGCGCCAGCGATGAGCCCACGGCGATCGAGCAATTGCAGGCTGATGCTGAGGGTATGCTGCCAAATCTGATTGAGGACAGTCAGGAAGTGCCTGCTGAGCCTTTGGCGGAATTGGGCATCACGCCGGCGCCTCAACCGGATGAAGAGGATGCGGAACCGGCGTTAGCTCCCGTGGGCCCCTCCGCTCAAACGGTTCCGGACCTCAAGCCAGATCCGAAGTTAGAGGCGCGGATGGATCGGGAATCTCAATAGTTGAGACAATTGTCCGCAACCGGGCGACCTGTTGTTAGCCTTGCGGCTATCCTGTTAACGCTAACTCAATGTAGTCCGGAGGTGACCCAACCGAACGCGACTCATAAAGATCTGCAAATTCAACTGATGACCAGCCTGCCGATCATCTGGGGAGAGAACGGATCGATGGAAGCGATCCTGTCCGGCGCTGCAAAACCTTCGCCAATTTACAGCTATTGGAAAAGCCATTATCAGGTTGAAGCTGTGGATAGTCTGCAGGGCTTGCTAATATCTGATCCCGATATCGTTTTGCTCGCTCAGCCGCCGGCTATGGACCCGGCCGATCTTGCGGATCTGGATCGTTGGGTGCGCCAAGGTGGCGACGTCATCATATTGGCAGATCCGCTGCTGGTCTGGCCAAGCGAATTGCCGATGGGCGATGTCCGGCGGCCGTTAAGCAGCAGCCTCATTGGGCCCTTGCTGAATCACTGGGGTCTCGAACTGACGGTAGCAGATGACCAAATTCCTGAGCCAGTGGATATGGAATGGGAGGGCATATATATTTCTGTCCAGACGGCTGGCGCCTTTGCACTTATTGCGGATAGGGCAGGGGAAAATGTTCAATGCCGGATCAATGCCACTGGGTTTGTCGCCCAATGTCGAGTGGGCAAGGGGCGGGCTATCCTGGTGAGCGATGCAGATTTCATCAACATAAGTCATTCGGAAGCAGAAGAGGATCGGGAAGCAGATCAATTGGCGAGTGCAACATTGTTCATGGACAGGTTAATCTTGGGCCTCCATCATCGAAGTCGCAGAAAAAATGGTGATTTTCCAGTAGTTCCGATAAACCGGAGGAAGAAGGAGATTGACTGAAGTCATGGTTAAAAAATAATTATACTTAATATCAATATGTTAACTTAGATTTCCCGTATTTTCCCGCAATGACCCCTTTCATCCCAGACGAACCCCTGATAACCCTATGCCGTTATCGGGGTGATTTCCTGTCCGGGATTCTAATTTTCGGAAAGGCGCATTATGGCGCGTTTCCATGGCGGGAGAGCTGTACCCCAAGTTCGGGTGAGGGATTGGGCTGTGCCAGGCGTCTACGCATATTCAGGGTCCGCGATGTCGTCGATAGACGACAAAGGCCGCCTGTCTGTGCCCGCCTTTTTGCGGAAAGATCTGATCGATAGCAGCAATGGCCGGACGCTATGTTTGGGTACCCATGAAAAATGGGATTGTCTTGTGGGCTTTGGTCTAAGCCGCAAGGTTGATATTCTCAGCGATATTGAAAAACAGTGGGAAGCCGCCATTGCGCGTGGTGATTCTTTTGACAAGGACGCAGCTGGCGCGCGCATTTTTCCGTCGATCCAGGATTTGAGTTTTGATGCCAGTGGCCGTTTCGGCCTGCCGCCGCAGCTCCGCGATATTGGCGGGCTAGAGGAGGATGTCTTTTTTCACGGTATCGGTACGACATTCTGCCTTTGGAGCCCGCAGACACTGCTCGATACCACCCATGATGTGCCGGTCGACCGCCGGCTGGTTGAGCATCACATCAAGGAAGCGGGGAAGAAGAAATGATCGCCGTGACCAAGGCTCCCCATATCCCTGTCCTGTTGGAAGAAGTTGTCGCTGCGCTGGCCATCACCCCTGGCGAAACGCATGTTGACGGGACGTTCGGTGCAGGCGGATATTCAGCCGAGATGATTGAGGCGGGCGCAAAAGTTCATGGATTTGATCAGGATCCCGATGCGATTGCTGCGGGTCAAACGATGGTCGCTGCGTCGGATGGCAAGCTGGAACTTCATCACGCGCTCTACTCAGACATGGCTGAAGTGCTGGTCGGCATTGATATAGACGGCATCGCGCTGGATATCGGCGTTTCCTCGATGCAGATCGATCAAGCCGAGCGTGGTTTCTCTTTTCAAAAAGATGGTCCTCTCGATATGCGCATGGCCCAAGATGGTGGCACTGCGGCCGATTTTTTGAATGAGGCGGAGGAAGAAGAAATCGCAAATGTCATCTATCGTTACGGCGAAGAACGGCGTTCACGCAGAATTGCCAATGCGATTGTTCAGGCGCGCCCTCTGACTCGAACATCGGAACTGGCTAAGCTTGTCCGCAAGACTGTAGGGCATAAACCAGGCGACAAGAAGGATCCTGCGACCCGTACCTTTCAGGCGCTTCGGATATATATCAATCGCGAACTCGGGGAACTGGAAGATGGTCTGGTGGCTGCAGAGAAGCTGCTCAGGCCCGGCGGACGCCTGGCGGTTGTTACCTTCCACAGTCTTGAAGATCGCATTGTCAAAAATTTTCTAAGGGATCGCAGCGGACAGAAGTCCTCAGGTTCTAGGCATTTACCCCAGTCCAACGAAATACGGCCGGCACCGACCTTTCATAAACCAGCCAAAGCGGTGCGTCCGGCCGGGGCGGAGCAGGCCCTTAATCCCCGAGCCCGCTCCGCCACCCTTAGAACAGCGGTCCGTACCGAAGCGCCTTGCGACGGTGGTTCACGATGAAGCTTGCGGTCAAACGTCTCGAAGGTATCGGCTGGCTTGCGCTGGTGTTCCTTGTCGCGATCATGCTCTATCCCTTGTCGCTCAGCGTCGCGTCATTGCGCAGTGATCTGGTGCGGACAGACCGTGAAATTCTATCGACCAAGAAAGACATCCGCTATCTCGAAACGGAATTCAGCGCCCGGGCAAATTTGCGACAACTCGAGCGATGGAACAAACTGGAATATGGCTATATGGCGCCTAAGGCCTCTCAATATCTGGATGGCGAACGGGCCTTGGCCAATCTCGGTGGTTCGGACTTACGCAAACCAGTGCGGGTTGCGGTGATCAGTTCGATGGATGAAGTCAAGCCGGCGGGTATCATCGGGTCGGTTTTTGCAACGGCTCACGCCAAAGACCGCAATCCAGATGGGAGCGCCATTGGTCGTGGCGAATCGTCCGCTGAATTGCGGCAGAATGAAGCCGCAACTAACGATCAGGCGGGTGACGTAAACCGCACCGAGAGATTGGCGCAAATTGACGAAAAACTGCTCGATGACGGATTGATCCGCGATCTCGGCAAGCGTGCTCTGGAAGAGGCGATCGGAGGTCGTGCCGAATGACTGCACTTCTGGCAAATAGCCGCAAGGTCCAGTTTTCCGGGAAACATAAGGACGTTGTAGCCAATGCCCATTTCCGTCTGATAATATTATTGCTCGTCTTTCTGGGTGCCTTCACTGTCATCGCTGGGCGTCTCGCGAGTTTCGCCATTTTGGAAGATGCGCAGCCCAGTCGAACGACCAGCGCTGTTCTTGTCCCGGCGCGCGGAGATATTGTTGATCGTAATGGTGTCGCGCTTGCCCGAACAATTCGCGGTTATGCTATCCGGGTCATTCCAGCCCGGCTGTTGGGAGATAAAGCAACCTTATCCCGACAGCTCGCCGCTATCTTTCCTGATACCAGTGAAGCTGACTTTCTGGCAACGTTGACTAGCGAACGGCCCACTTATCTGCGCCGACGTGCGATGCCCGATGAAGTGAAGCAGGTTCATGCCTTGGGCGAAATTGGCATTGAATTCCCGCGAGAAGATGAACGCCTTTATCCGCAACGCGATCTCGCGGCGCATATTCTGGGATTTGTCAATGCGGACGGCGAGGGCGTGATGGGCATGGAACGTGCGCTGAACGAATCGCTGACGCAGAAGAGCCTGCGAGCGACACCGGCGACGCTTTCCATTGATAGCAGAGTGCAGGCTGCGCTTGAAAGCGAATTGAACAGCGCGATGATCTCTACCGAGGCGCGCGGTGCGGCCGGCATCATTTTGGATGTCAAGACCGGAGAAGTGATGGCGCTAGCGTCATTACCGGTTTTCGATCCCAATAAGCTTCGCAAAGATACGATCCGGTTTCAAACCAACGAAGTGACACAGAGCGTTTTTGAATTGGGCTCGACATTCAAGCCATTCACGATTGCCGCTGCTCTGGATGCTGGCACCGTCACTGATCTCGCGGTGCGATATAACGCTATGGAACCGATCAAGGTGGCGGGCTTCACGATCAAGGATGACCATAGCCAGGGTCGTTATCTCAATGTGCCCGAGACATTGGTGCACAGTTCGAACATCGTCACCGCGCGTATTGCCGACAATCTTGGCAAAGAACGTATGGAGGATATGATCCGCCGGCTCGGTTTTGACGAGCGGCCGCATATTGAATTGGCCGAGCGCGGCCACCCGATCTGGCCGAAGCGATGGGGCCGCGTGACCAATATGACGATTGCCTATGGCCATGGTATTGCCGTGACGCCGCTTCATCTGGCGAGCGCATATGCAGCTTTGGTAAATGGTGGAATCTGGCGCCCGGCAACCCTGTTGAAGGTTGCGCCAGGGGAAGAAGCGCAGGGGCGTCGGGTGTTTAAGGCGGCGACAAGCGCAAGAATGCGTCAGTTGTTACGGATGATCGTGTCAAGCGGCACCGGTCGTAAAGCGGACGCACCTGGCTTTCGTATTGGCGGGAAGACTGGCTCGGCAGAAAAGCCGTCAAACGGCGGATATAATAAAACTTCTCTCGTATCGACTTTTGCCGCCGCCTTTCCGATGGACAATCCGCATTATGTAATCATCACAATGCTGGATGAGCCTCAGGGCACTGCAGAGACATCTTTTCAAAGAACTGCTGGTTGGACCGCGGCACCTATTGTCCACAAAGTTGTGTCGCGGGTTGGTCCCATGCTCGGTGTTGTGCCGGATGAGCATCGAGATGTTGATGTTTCGGAACTCACTCCGCTTCTTTGGTCACCGAAGGGCTAGGATATGCGACTGAGCAATCTTGTGCCGGGATTGAACGGGGAAGACGGCCGAAAACTTGTGACTGGATTTGCGATCGACCATCGCAAAATAGCTCCAGGCAATATTTTTGGCGCTTTTCGCGGAACCAGGTTTAATGGCGAAGACTTTATCGATGCTGCGGTTGCGGCTGGTGCTATTGCCATAGTGGCTTTGCCGGATGCCGTCGTCGAGGGCGCTTTGCACATTGCGGATGACGAGCCACGTCATTTGTTTGCCGCGATGGCCGGTCGATATTTCACGCCGGTGCCGAAAAATATCGCGGCAGTGACAGGAACGAATGGCAAGACATCGATCGCGGAACTGACCCGCCAACTGTGGCGGATGGATGGCCATTCCAGCGCGTCGATCGGAACATTGGGCGTGACCACGGCCGATGAGCAAGTTAAGACTGGGCTTACAACTCCTGATATTGTGACTTTTCTATCCAATATGTCTGGACTGGCGCGGGAAGGCGTGAGCCACGTGGTTTACGAAGCATCAAGCCACGGGCTTTCCCAATTTCGTAGTGAAGGTCTGCCCGTTCAGATTGCAGCCTTTTCAAATTTAAGCCGTGATCATCTGGATTATCATGGTGACATGGAAAGCTATTTCGAAGCCAAGATGCGGCTATTTGATGAAGTGATTGCGCCTGATGGCACTGCCGTCATCTGGGCAGATGATGAACATTGGTCCGAAAAGGTCATTCGTCGGGTGATGGACCGTGGGCTAAATCTGATGACAGTTGGTGAGCGCGGTACCTCACTGCAATTGGTTTCACAGACGCCAACCCAACTGGGGCAGGTTCTCATGGTAAAGGCGCAGGGAAACACACATCGCATTTCCTTGCCATTGATCGGTGCTTATCAGGCTGCGAATATTCTATGTGCTGCGGCCGTTGTCCTTGCCACCGGGGGGGTGATTGAGACCGTTTTCGATCATATGCAACGTGTACAGCCGGTAAGGGGCAGGATGGAACGCGCGGTGATTTCCCGGTCCGGTGCGCCGGTTTATGTCGATTATGCGCATACTCCAGAAGCGATCAAGGCGGCAATTGCTGCGCTTCGGCCACATGTGAAGGGCGATCTGATCACTGTATTTGGCGCCGGCGGTGACCGCGACATCGGCAAGCGCCCTGAAATGGGCAAGGTCGCCGCGGGCTTGTCGGACAAGGTAATTGTGACCGACGACAATCCGCGGAGCGAAGACCCGGCTGCGATAAGAGCTGATATCATGGCGGGTGCAGCCGGTGCCGAGAATATCGCTGACCGACAGGAAGCCATTGCCAAAGCGATTGCGATGGCTGGAAGCAATGATATCATTCTATTGGCAGGCAAAGGTCATGAACAGGGGCAGATCATCGGTGATCGCACCATTCCCTTTGACGATGTTGAGGTAGCCCGCGAATGTGCCGGAGCGCAGGCGGCGTGACGGCATTGTGGACCTCTTCTGCCCTTGCAGCATCAATGCAAGGCCAAGTCAGTGGTGACTTTACCGTCAACGGCGTTGCTTTTGATTCTCGTGAGATTGGTCCGGGGGATTTGTTCCTGGCATTGAAGGGCGAGCATAGTGACGGGCATCTATTTGTCGATCAGGCCTTTGCAGCGGGTGCGGCCGGCGCCATCGTTAGCGAGCCCGTCGATGGGCCGCATATTTTGGTGTCAGACACCACTGTAGCGTTGAACTTGTTAGCGAAAGCCTCTCGTGACCGCACGGCATCAAAGATTATCGGCGTGACCGGATCAGTTGGCAAAACCGGCACCAAAGATGCCTTGTTTGCTGCATTGGATCGCTGTTCACTGGGCCATGCACATCGGTCGGTCAAAAGCTATAACAACCATGTCGGTGTGCCGCTAAGCCTGTCGCGGATGGCCAAATCTGCAGACTATGGCATTTTTGAAATGGGAATGAACCATGCTGGAGAATTAGCTGAACTCACGCAGCTCGTTCGACCCGATGTGGCGGTGATCACGACGATCGGGCCAGCCCATATTGGTAACTTTGTACATGGTGAAGAAGGCATAGCAGATGCCAAAGCAGAGATTTTTGAGGGACTGACCGCAGATGGCACTGCTATCATCCCGTTCGATAATCCGCATTATCAGCGACTGAAAGCAGCGGCCGGGCGTTATTGCCAAAATATTGTCAGTTTCGGCTTTGGCGTGGACGCTGATGTGAGGGCGATCGACGTCGTGCCTGCGCCGCAAGGCGGGTCGTTGGTGACCGCAAAAATTCGCGACAAGAGCCTTTGCTATACGATTGCCGAACCGGGCAAGCACTGGGTATCCAACAGCCTCGCGATATTGGCGGCGGTCGATGCCGCCGCCGGCGATCTGGCTTGTGCCGGACTGGCGCTGGCCGAGCTTGGCGGGATCGAAGGTCGCGGAAAGCGCCACCGGATATCTTTGGCGGACGGCGGCATTTTCCAACTTATCGACGAAAGTTACAACGCCAATCCGGTTTCGATGCAAGCGACCCTGCAGCAAATGGCTTTGACCGATCCGGCCGGCAAAAAAATCGCCATTCTTGGGGCGATGGGCGAACTGGGTGACGGTTCCCGCGCATTTCACGAAGCCTTGGCAGAAGATATTGTCGGAGCCAAATTGTCGAGCGTAATTTTGGTCGGCGATGATATGAGGCATACTGTCTCAAAACTGCAACAAGCGCTTGATCACGATCTCGAAATATCACATGTCGATAATGCATCGGACGCGCTGACCGAGGTCGCAAAGAAGATCAGCGATGGGGATATCCTTCTAGTCAAAGGTTCAAATTATTTGGGGCTCGGCAGCGTCGTTTCGTCGCTGGTGAGTGGGGAGTATTAATGTTTTATTTATTGGCCCAATGGCTGGAGTTTGAAGGCATATTCAATGTCTTTCGCTATCTCAGCTTCCGTTCGGGAGCAGCGATTGCGACATCTCTTTTTATCGGCATGCTGATCGGCCCGAAATTCATCAACATGCTCCGGATGAGGCAGGGCAAGGGCCAGCCGATCCGCGAGGATGGACCCGTCACTCATTTCAAGAAAGCCGGTACACCGACAATGGGTGGACTGATGATCCTGATTTCACTGATGGTTTCACTATTGCTGTGGATGGACCTGACAAATATCTTTGTCTGGGCCTGTATATTTGTGACTCTGGGTTTTGGCGCTATCGGCTTCATGGACGATTATGACAAGGTCAGCAAGGCCAGCCATAAGGGGGTGCCGGGGAGAATTCGCCTTATTCTGGAATTTGTGATCGCTGGTTTCGCGACATGGTTGATTGTCCAGCAGATCGGCACCAATCTTTACGTCCCATTCTTCAATGACGTGCAACTGAATCTGGGCTGGTTCTATTTTCCCTTCGCGATGTTTGTAATCGTTGGAGCCGGCAATGCGGTCAATTTGACCGATGGTCTGGATGGGCTTGCCACCATGCCGGTGGCAATTGCTAGCGCGACCTTCTTAGTATTGGTCTATTTGTCGGGCAATGCCGTTTTCGCCGAATATCTTGGTATTCCGTTCGTCCCCGGGGCCGGCGAGCTTGCGATTTTTTGTGCTTGTATCATTGGTGCCTGCCTTGCCTTTCTGTGGTTTAACGCGCCACCCGCGGCGGTGTTCATGGGCGACACCGGGAGTTTGGCACTCGGCGGCGCGCTGGGCGCGATTGCTGTGTCAATCCATCACGAAATCGTACTGGCTATCGTCGGAGGTCTGTTTGTACTTGAGGCCGTTTCGGTGATTGTGCAGGTCTTTTTCTTTAAGCGGACCGGCAGGCGGGTGTTTCGAATGGCACCTATTCATCATCATTTTGAACAGCTTGGTTGGTCGGAGTCGACGATCGTGATCCGTTTCTGGATCATCAGTCTGGTTCTCGCCTTGGCCGGATTGGCAACGTTGAAACTGAGATGATCACTTCGCCCGCCTTTGCTGGAAAACGCTATGCCATCTTGGGGCTGGCGCGGTCCGGCATGGCAACACTCGATAGCCTGCATGCCAGTGGCGCCGAGCTATTGGCTTGGGATAATCGTCAGGACCTGCGCGAAATTGCCGCTCGGAAAGCCACCATTGGTGATCCGATGGAATGCGATCTTACCGGCTATGAAGCCCTTGTTGTTTCACCCGGAGTACCATTAAACAGCCATCCCATTGCCAAGAAGGCCGCGCTCGAAGGCGTGCCGATCATTGGCGATATAGAACTTTTTGCGCAAGCACGAGACCAGCTCCCTCCTCATAAAGTGGTTGGAATTACAGGCACTAATGGCAAGTCGACGACGACAGCGCTCATCCATCATATCATCGAAAGTACATCTGTTCCGGCGGTCATGGGGGGCAATATCGGCGTTCCAATTCTCTCGCAGGAACCGCTTGCGGATGGCGGGGTCTATGTGCTGGAATTGTCCAGCTACCAAATCGACCTGACCTTCAGTCTCGACTGCGATGTTGCGATGTTGCTGAACATCAGTCCTGATCACCTCGACCGCTATGATAGTTTCCATGACTATGCTGCGGCAAAAGCACGCTTATTTGACATGCTTGGTGCTGACCATACGGCGATTTTTTCCGGCGATGACGAGAAGTCGCGTCTCGCTTTGCATGGCTTGCGCGATCTGGGCCGGGTTCAGAATATCGTCGACACCAGTAATCGCAGGGTCGAGGGGCAAGCGGACTGGCCTTCGTTGCAAGGGCCACATAATCTGCAAAATGCCATAGCCGCAATTGCGGCGGTCGAGGCTTTGGGCATTGGCGAAGACCAATGGCGGCTCGCTCTGGCCAGTTTCAAAGGACTTGCCCATCGGATGGAACGGGTCGCCGAGGCGCACGGCGTTCTTTTTGTAAATGATAGCAAAGCAACAAATCCAGCCTCAACCGGTCCGGCACTAGGTGCCTATCCGAATATTCACTGGATTTTGGGCGGCGTCCCGAAAAGTGAAAATCTTGAAGAATGTGAGCCGTTTTTTGATAATATTGTCAAAGCTTATACAATTGGAGAAGCAGCGCCAATGTTTGAAAAACTGCTGACCGATCATATGCCCGTCGAATCTTGTGAAATGATGCTGACTGCGGTGCAGCGGGCGGCCGCCAATGCTAAGCCCGGCGAGGTGATTTTACTATCGCCGGCTTGCGCATCTTTTGACCAGTTTCGTGATTTCGAGGCGCGCGGGGATTGCTTCCGCTGCGCGGCTGAGTCTGTCATCGTCAAAGATATGGTCGGCACCGCAGCGAGGGATGCAGCGCAATGAATGATATTCCTGCCAAAAACACAACGCCGGATTCTCTTCCCGACAGCGGTCAAGTCCTTCCAAAGAAGCGCTTTCAACTGAATTCACGGCTCGGTCGGAGCGACCGTACGCCATTGGCTATCTGGTTCTGGGAACTCGATCGGGTTTTGCTGGGCCTGATTCTGACATTGGTTGCAATTGGGCTGATTGCCGTGGCCGCGGCTTCTCCGGCAACCACATTGAAGCAAAGCACGGCGGCGGTAACGATCGAGCCCTTATATTATTTCTACCGTCAACTTGGATGGGTGATTGTCGGGATACCGATCATGCTGGTCGTATCAATGCTGCCCAAGGAGCAGGCGCGCCGCCTGGCAATCATGGGCGCGGTCGCTGCCATCATCTTGCTGTTTCTGGTCCCGATCTTCGGCAAGACGGTCAATGGTGCTCAGCGCTGGATCGGATATAGTTTTGCAACTGTTCAGCCCGGCGAGTTTTTGAAGCCATTTTACGCCGTGTCCGTAGCGTGGCTGCTGTCGCTGAGAGTGAAAGATCCTTCATTGCCGGTGATCTCCCTGTCTGTCGTGCTGACCGGCATCATCGCGATATTATTGTTGATGCAGCCGAATCTTGGGCAGACGATTATCTTTTGCGGCATCTGGTTCGCGATGATGATGGTGTCGGGGCTGTCAGCGCGGCTGATTGCTGCCGTCGGTGTCGGCGGTGTTGGTGGTTTGCTGGGAGCCTATTTCTTCTATCCCGTTGCGACTTTGCGAATCAACAGCTGGCTGTTCGGCGGCGGTGAGTTCGATCAAGTGATGTTTGCCCATAAAGCGCTAACCGGAGGCGGTCTGCTCGGCACGGGACCAGGCCTCGGAACAGCGAAATTCAATCTTCCCGAAGCGCATACAGATTATATATTTTCGGTGATTGGCGAGGAATTCGGCTTGCTCGCCTGCATTGCTATTGCCTTGGTCTATCTGGCGATCATTGTCCGGGTATTTCTGCGCCTGCTGGATGAGGAGGACAATTTCATCATATTGGCGGTAACCGGTCTTACAGCGCAATTTGGCGGGCAGGCGCTTATCAATATGGCGGTCAACCTTCAGCTATTTCCCTCCAAGGGCATGACATTGCCATTTGTCAGCTATGGCGGATCGTCGGCCCTCGCGCTGTTCTGCGGGATTGGACTTTTGCTCGCATTTACTCGCCGAAACCCCTATTTGGACCGTTCGCATTATATCTCGGCATGGCCGGAAAAAGGACGGATAGCAGTATGAGCTTTTCCAAACATTATGTACTCGCAGCCGGCGGCACCGGAGGTCATTTGATCCCGGCCTATGCTCTGGCGTCGGAGCTCGTGCAGCGCGGCCATCGCGTGGCGTTGGTGACCGACGAGCGCGGCGAGAAAATCCCCGGAATGATCGACGAAGGGCAGGTGCATATCCTGCCTGCCGGTCGGGTTACCAAAGATCCCCGCAGCTGGCTTGGCGGCGCGCGCGCGATCTTGAAGGGCCGCAAGATGGCGATGCAGCTCTATGACACGTTCCAACCTTCTGCCGTGATCGGATTTGGCGGCTATCCGGCCTATCCGGCGTTGCTTGCCGCGAACAGCAAAGACGTGCCAACCATCGTGCATGAACAAAATGCGGTCCTTGGCAGAGTCAATCGGATGGCGGCGCGTTCGGTTAATGCGATTGCCACCGCCTATCCCGATGTGCAGCGGATAAAGCCGAAATATCTGGAGAAAGTGCATCTCGTCGGCAATCCGATAAGGGAAGAAGTGAGAATGCTCCGGGAAGAGCCCTATCCCCCGCTGACGGAGGAAGGCATTTTCAGGGTCCTGGTGACCGGCGGCAGCCAAGGAGCGACGATCCTTTCTGATATTGTACCTGACGCAATGGCGATGTTGCCCATGCATTTGCGTCGTCGTTTGCAAATCACGCAACAATGTCGAGAACAGGATATTGAGCGCGTTCGCGCAAAATATAAAGAGCATGAGATTCCGGCGGAACTGGCAACCTATCTGCCGGATTTGCCGCAACGTCTGGGTTGGGCGCATTTGGTGATTGGCCGCGCAGGGGCTTCGACGATCGCCGAATTGACCGTCGCTGGACGTCCGGCAATATTGATTCCTCTGCCCAGCGCAATGGACGATCATCAGACTTTTAACGTCAAGGAAATGGTGTCCGCTGGTGGCGCGCGTTCGATCCCGCAATCGCGCTTTACTGCCAAGGAACTTGCCAAGCAGATGCAGAAAATGGCTTTGGCACCCGGGGCGCTCGAAAATGCCGCGCGTTTTGCCAAAAAATGCGGACGCCCTGATGCGACGAGCGATCTGGCAGATTTGGTCGAAAGCATTGGCTCATCGCCGCTGTCGAAGACGCTGAAAGTGAAGCAGGAAAAAACCCAGCACCACGCTGCGCCGCGTCAAGCATTAGCGAAAGATGCTGTACGATGAAGGGAGTAGGTACCGATATTGGAACTATCCACTTTGTCGGCATCGGCGGGATTGGCATGTCCGGCATCGCCGAAGTGATGCATAATCTGGGGTATAAGGTACAGGGTAGCGATATTGCCGATGGCTATGTCATCGAAGGCCTGCGCGCCAAGGGCATTGATGTCAAAATCGGACATAAGCCGGAAAATGTCGACGGGACGGCGGTGGTGGTAACATCGACAGCGGTCAAGCGTGGTAATCCCGAAGTGGAGCAGGCGCTCGCGCACCGAATCCCGCTGGTGCGCCGTGCCGAAATGCTGGCAGAACTGATGCGGCTCAAATCGACCATCGCGATTGCCGGAACTCATGGAAAAACGACGACGACATCGATGGTCGCCGCGATGCTAGATGTCGGCGGGATTGATCCGACCGTCATCAACGGCGGCATCATCAACCAATATGGTTCCAATGCCCGGCTTGGCGATAGCGACTGGATGGTGGTGGAAGCCGATGAGAGCGATGGCAGCTTTCTGCGGCTCGATGGCACGATCGCGGTCGTCACCAATATCGATGCGGAACATCTCGATCACTATGGCAGCTTCGACAAGATCAAGGACTGCTTTGTCGAATTTATCGAAAATGTTCCCTTCTATGGCGCGGCGATCCTGTGCATTGACCATCCCGAAGTGCAGGCAATCCTGCCGCGCATTCGGGACCGGCGATTGATCACCTATGGATTTTCGGCACAAGCCGATGTGAAGGGCGTCAATGTTACGCCAGTTCCGGGCGGTAACCGCTTTGATGTCGTGATCCGCGATCGTGACGGACAAACCCGGACCATCGAAGGCATCGCACTGCCGATGCCGGGTCGTCACAATGTGCAAAATGCGATTGCCGCCGTCGCGGTTGGTCTCGAAATGGGCATGACCGACGAACAGATTGGCAAAGGCTTTGATCATTTCGGCGGCGTAAAACGGCGGTTTACCAAGGTTGGCGAAGTCGACGGCGTGACGATCATCGACGACTATGGTCATCACCCGGTCGAGGTGCAGGCCGTCCTATCTGCTGCTCGCGAAGGTGCAGAAGGTCGGGTTATCGCGGTGGTGCAGCCGCATCGCTTCACTCGCCTGCGCGACCATATGGAAGAGTTTCAGGGCGCGTTTAATGACGCTGATATCGTATTTGTCACGCCGGTTTTTGTCGCCGGTGAAGACCCGATCGAAGGGATTAATAGCGAAGCCTTGGTTGAGGGTTTGAAAACACGAGGCCACCGGCTGGCCGAAACCGTGGCCGATGCAGATGCATTGGCGCTCCGGCTGGCGGACCTGCTTGAACCGAACGACATGGTGATCTGTTTGGGTGCTGGTGATATTACCAAATGGGCGGCCAATCTGGCCGATCAAATAAAGGCAGCACGGCAATGAGCGCGGTTGCAACAATTCCGACGACGCGCGGCAAGCTGACCGAAACGGCGCCGCTCGCGCCGCTCGTATGGTTCAAAAGCGGGGGCTCTGCCCAATGGCTGTTCGAACCCAAAGATATCGAAGACCTCCAGCAATTCTTGCGTGACCTTGATCCGAAGATTCCCGTCTGGCCTTTGGGGTTAGGCTCAAATTTGATTATCCGCGATGGCGGTATTCAGGGCGTTGTGGTCCGTCTGGGCAAGTCATTTGGCAAGATCGAAACAGATGGTCTGAAGATGCGTAGTGGCGCGGGAGCTCCCGGAATTTCTGCGGCCAGCCACGCCCGCGACAATGGGATCGCCGGACTGGAATTTCTGCGCGGTATTCCCGGGACCATTGGCGGTGCCGTCCGGATGAATGCGGGCGCCTATGGGCGCGAAGTCTGTGATGTGCTGGAAAGTGCAGAAGTGGTGATGCGCAGCGGCGATCTCGTCACTATTCCTCTATCTGACATGGGCTATACTTATCGTCATTCCGAATTGCCCGAAGGTTCGATAGTCGTCAGTGCGCGGTTTCGCGGACAGAGCGGAGATCCCGTTGCAATTGGTGCCGAAATGAAGCGTATCGCCGACGAACGCGAGGCATCCCAGCCGCTGCGCACCAAGACGGGCGGTAGCACTTATAAAAATCCCGAGGGCCAGAAGGCCTGGCAATTGGTCGACGATGCCGGCTGTCGCGGCTTGCAAATCGGACAAGCGCAGGTCTCGGAAAAACATTGCAATTTCCTGATCAATCTCGGCGGTGCAAGCTCCGCAGATATTGAAGCTCTGGGTGAAGAAGTACGCAAGCGGGTCAAGGCGCATAGCGGCGTCGAACTGCAGTGGGAAATTCAGCGGATCGGGGATGCGGCATGAGTGCTGACGCTAAAGAAAGCCTCCACGTTGCCGTCCTGATGGGCGGTTGGTCCGCCGAACGCGAAGTGTCTCTGATGAGCGGCAATGATGTTGCGAATGCGCTGGAAAAAAACGGTCACCAGGTGACGCGCGTCGATATGGATCGCAACGTCGCACTGGTGCTCGATAATATCCGGCCCGATATCGTGTTCAATGCGCTCCATGGCTGTCCGGGAGAAGATGGCAGCGTCCAGGGCATGCTCGACCTGATGCAGATCCCCTATACCCATAGCGGCCTTGCCACCTCGGTGATTGCGATCGACAAGGAACTGACCAAACAGCAATTGGTGCCAGCTGGCATTCCAATGCCGCGCGGCAAGATGGTCAAAAGCGAAGAAATATATCGGGCTGATCCCTTGCCGCGTCCCTATGTTCTGAAACCGGTCAACGAGGGCTCATCTGTCGGCGTCGCCATTGTGACCGAGCAGGGCAATTACGGCAATCCCATAGGCCGCGATGTCGTTGGTCCGTGGCAGGAGTTTGACGAGCTGCTCGCGGAACCTTTTATCAAGGGGCGCGAACTAACCACTGCAGTCGTTGGTGGCAAGCCGCTTTGTGTGACCGAGTTGCAAACCAAGGCGGGTTTCTATGACTATGAAGCCAAATATACCGAAGGGCTGACCAACCATATCTGTCCGGCCCAAATTCCATCGGATATCGAGGCGCTTTGCCTCGACTATGCACTGCGGGCGCATCAGATTTTGGGATGTAAGGGCACATCTCGGACCGACTTCCGCTGGGATGACGAATTGGGGGCCGCGGGCCTGTTCGTGTTGGAAACGAACACTCAGCCCGGCATGACTCCGCTCAGTCTCGTCCCGGAACAGGCCAAGCAGATGGGTATCAGCTACGAACAACTGGTCGAAATGATCATAAGAGAGGCATTATGACAACAACATCGGTCAAGCGAACCAATCGCAAAACCAAGGGCAAGCCGCGCAAGGCGACCAAGCGCAAGGTTAACCAGGTCTCGATATTCGACAAGATGCTCCGCGCCATGCCGATCAGCGAGGCGCAGGTGCAAAAAGGTCTGACTTGGGGACTGGTCGCAGTATTTCTGCTCGGAACTTACAGTGTCGCTTATTATTCGGGTATTACCGAACGGGTGAAGACGGAAGTGGCGGCTGCGGTCGGCCGGGCTGGCTTCGAAGTGAAACGGGTGGAGGTGACCGGCGTCAATCGGCTTGATGAACTCAAAGTCTATGAAATCACATTGGCGCAAAAAGATCGCTCGATGCTGTTGGTGGATATTGATGACGTGCGCGACGATTTGCTCGCCAATGGCTGGATCAAGGAGGCTCGAATATCGCGGCGTCTCCCGGATACGCTGGTCGTTGAGATTACCGAGCGTGAACCTGTCGCGGTCTGGCAGCATCAAGGCAAGCTCTCGTTGATCGACAAGACCGGTTACCCGCTGGAGGAAATCCAGAAAGAAGAAATGCCCGGCCTGCCTGTGGTCGTCGGCAAAAAGGCAAATGCAAAATTTTCGCAACTGGATGCGCTGCTCAATGCGGCACCTGCGCTTCGTCCGATGGTGACCGGTGCAACCTGGATCGGTAACAGACGCTGGAATCTGGAATTTGAAAGTGGTGAAACGCTGGCATTGCCGGAGGGTCAGCAGACGGCGTCCGCCGCTTTGCTGAATTTTGCGCGTATGGACGGAGTCAATCGCTTGTTGGGCCGGGGTATCGTCCATTTTGACCTGCGTGATGCAGAGCGCGCCTATTTGCGGATGCCTCCGAAAGACGAGCCGGTCGAACCGACGAGCTAAAGACTCCATATGTAAAAAATGCTTGATTGAAGGGATGATATGATGGCAGCACGGGTAGAAAAATTTTTCACATCACTGGATATCGGATCGTCGAAAATCACGGCAATGATCGCCGGCCGGATGGACAATGGCGAATTGACCGTATTGGGAACAGGACAGCGCGCCAGCAAGGGTGTCAAACGCGGCTATATTGCCGATACGGAAACGACCGAACTGGATGTCCGCGATGCCGTGGAGCAAGCCGAGCGGATTGCAGGGACGAATATTGACGATGTCTGGGTCAGTTTTTCAGCTGGTGGACTGACCAGCATGCTCACATCCGTCGAAACCGAACTGGGTGGCCACCGGGTCGAACAGGATGATATCGATTTATTGCTCGATGCGGGTCGCGACAGCATTGATCCCAAGGGCAAGATGGTGCTCCACGCCCAGCCTGCGCTCTATACTCTGGATGGTCTCAATGGGGTCAAAAAACCAAAAGGCCTGCACGCCGACCGGTTGGGTGTCGATATTCACGTGATTTTGGCGGATGGGTCTCCGGTACGCAATATCGACATGAGCGTTCGCGGGGCACATCTGAATGTAAGGTCTATCGTGGCATCCCCGATTGCGGCAGGCATGGCATGTCTGACTAAAGAGGAACGCGAACTGGGTGTGGCCCTGGTCGAACTGGGTGCGGAGGTTACCAATGTTTCACTTTTTGCAGGCGGCATGCTCGTTGGTCTGACAACCTTGCCTTATGGCGCAGCGGATATCACCGATGATATCGCCTCCGCCTTTGGGCTCCGGCGTGCGCAGGCCGAGCGGATCAAATGCTTCTTTGGATCGGCGACGACCAGCCCCCGCGACAATCATGACATGATTGATTTGGAACTCGAAAATGGCACCGAAGAAGGTGATGAAATTGTCAGAATTACAAGGGCTCAGTTGATTGCGGTCATTCGTCAGCGCCTCGATCATTTGATCGGTGAGATAGGTCGCTCGCTCAAGGAATTGGGCTTTGTCGGCCCGGTCAGCCGCCAGGTTGTGCTGACTGGTGGCGGCGCAGAATTGAAGGGGATTGCGGACTATGCCCAGTCGGCTCTGGGCCGCACGGTCAAGATTGGTCGCCCGATGGGCCTGACCGCTTTGCCGGAAGCGCATAGCGGCCCGGCTTTCGCGGGATTGGCGGGACTGGCACTCTACGCTTCCCAGGACCCGGTTGACCTCAGATCATTGGCCAGCGCGCGGCAGAATGTTCATAGATATGGCGGTTCGGCAGTGTTCGGGCGTCTTATGTCAGCGATACGCGGAAATTTTTAGAATTTTGGCAATTAAATTAACTTTTCGGGTGATTCCGTGATGAAATTTGTGCAAAGCGCTAGGAAATTGTACAAGACCATAAAGCATGTCTGGGGAGACAGGTAGATGAGTATTAATATTGGCCCACCAGAAGTGGAAGAATTAAAGCCGCGGATCGCGGTTATTGGAGTTGGCGGAGCTGGCGGAAATGCCATCGCCAACATGATTGCGGCCAAGGTTGAGGGCGTTGACTTCGTCGTTACCAATACCGATGCGCAATCGTTGAACAGCTCGCCGGCTGATCGACGTATCCAGCTCGGACCTGATATCACCCAGGGACTTGGTGCCGGATCGCGTCCCGAAGTTGGACGTGCGGCCGCCGAAGAAACTATTGATCTGGTGGAGCAGGCGCTGGAAGGCACTCATATGTGCTTCATTGCTGCAGGCATGGGCGGTGGTACTGGTACCGGCGCAGCTCCAGTGATTGCAAAAATGGCACGCGACAAAGGCATTTTGACGGTTGGTGTTGTCACCAAACCGTTTACTTTTGAAGGCACGCGACGGATGAAATCCGCTGAGGCCGGGATCGAAGAGCTACAAAAGAACGTCGATACGTTGATTGTCATTCCCAATCAGAATCTATTCTTGATCGCCAATCCAAACACCACGTTCAAGGAAGCATTTTTGTTGGCAGACGAAGTCTTGCAACAGGGCGTTCGTGGGATCACCGATTTGATGGTGATGCCTGGCTTGATCAACCTCGATTTTGCGGATGTTCGTTCCGTCATGCACGAAATGGGCAAAGCGATGATGGGGACAGGCGAAGCCGAAGGTGATGGCCGTGCGCTCGAAGCCGCCGAAAAAGCGATTGCTAATCCTTTGCTTGACGGCGTGTCAATGCAAGGCGCCAAGGGCGTCATCGTCTCGATTACGGGTGGTGAAGATATGCGCCTGATGGAGGTTGATGAAGCAGCCAACCATATTCGCGAATTGGTTGACCCTGATGCCAATATCATTTGGGGTTCGGCGTTTAACGAGAATCTTGACGGACGTATTCGTGTATCGGTTGTTGCGACCGGCATCGACAGTGATGGCAGCGCTGCTGCGGCATCGCCGTCCTCCTCATTTGCTATGAGCAACCCGGTTCCGAAGACTGAAGACTCCGCAACGGCACCAAGCTTTGCCTCGTCGATTGCGCGGGATGAAGAGACGAGCGAGGAACCCGAAGACAGCGATCCCCTAGGCGAGCCTCTCGAGTTGGCTAATGAATCTGTCGCGGAAGCGCTTCCCGAAGAACCGGAAATAGCGCAAGCTCCTGTTGCCACTTATGGTGATGATGATGTCGAAAACGACGTCATCCCGGCTCCATCTTTCGCATCGCTCGCACCGGGTATGACGACAGAGGAACCGGAAGAAGATGAGTTGATTCTGGGTGACGAGGCGATTCAGTCGGATGGCGATGCCGTTGAAGCGCCCGCGGGAGAAATGAACGAGGGGACCGCCTCAGAGCCGGCCCCACGTGTTGCAACAAGTGGCGGGACGCTGTTTGAACGCATGTCCAATCTGACGCGTTCGAGCAAGGCAACCGATGAAGATGAAGATGCGGAGCAATCTCGTGATCCCCTGGATATTCCAAGATTCCTGAATCGACAAAATAATCAATGATGGGCTGATCTCATCGAGGAGTGGACGACAGGCTAGATTTTGCGAACAGCAGTTGGTCTGTTGCTCGCCACAACTGGGCCTAGATTGAAATTATATGTTTGATTTCGAGCATCGTCGTGCCTTTATTTGAGTTATGAACATTCGATTGAAATATTTTTTACCAGCGACGCTGATCATGGTCGGCGTCGCTGTGGTTATTCCTGCCCCTTGGGCCGAGACGATGGCGCAGTCGAGTTCCGATGATCTGCAAAATGCGCTGCGCCGTATTGCGAAAAATCCGAATGATTCCTCGGCTCTTGCAGATGCGGGACTGGCGGCGCTCAAAATGGGTGATACCCGCGCCGCGCTAGGGTTTCTCGCCCGCGCCGATGACATATACCCCAATAGCGGGCGCGTGAAAGCGGGGCTGGGTAGAGCATTGCTTGCCGAAGAAAATCCGTTGGGCGCGATCCGATATTTTGATCAGGCGGTTATAGAAGGTGTTCCTTTGAAGGAAATCGCCGCTGATCGAGGTCTCGCTTATGATCTCGTGGGTCGTAATCTTGATGCGCAGAAAGATTATGAAGTAGCGCTCGGTCCTGATAGCGCCGATACATTGGTTAGTCGCTATGCGATTTCGCTCGGTATCAGTGGTGATCTTGAGCGGGCGGATGCCCAGCTCAATCCGATGCTTCAAAAGAGTAGCCGCGATGCCTGGAGATATCGTGCGTTTATTCTTGCGATGAACGGCAAAGGAAAAGATGCAAATTCCATTGCGAAACAAACAATGCCACGCAAAATGGCTAGAGCGATCAAGCCTTTTTTTGAACGTATGCCGCAGCTGACGGCAGCGCAAAAAGCGGCTGCGGTTCATTTTGGTCATTTTCCTGCGAGCGAGAATATTGGTGTCGATGTCGCCGCGGTTCGACTGGCTTCTAACATGGCGCGCAGCGGTGCGAATGGTGCCGATACCGGGCTCATTCCGATTGGCCAACCTCTGGGTAGTCAAGCCAAGCCGCCTCGCGTTTTGGCGATGCCGGACAAGTCCCCGCGCAGAAGGCCGGGTTCGGGAGGTCGCAAGGACCATAATAGCAAGAATAAGGCGGCAGATGTTGAAGTGGTTGTGCTGTCGCGAACCATGCTGTCACTGCCCAAGGCGACGCCCGTCCGCGTCTACGCAGCGGCGGCAGGAGCGGGATCAGACCAGTTGCCCGAAGCCATAACCAAGGCCGCGCCGGTGCCTGCGCCTGAGCCCGATATGCAAGCTCGTAAGGCTCTGAACCCTGGCTTCACCACCAGCCTCGGTCTTGGAGGCACGGCTCCGCTTGTCTCGGAATCAATCGAACGGAAAGTTGTGATTGCGGGCCATCAGCCGCCTAAGGTGGAGTCAACTGTCGCGCTCGCCCGATCGGTTGAAACGGGTAAGGTGGTCGGCGCTAAGCCCGCCGAGAATCTTCTGTTGTCGACTGCTCAACCGGTTACGACTCCACCCGGTCAAATCACCTCGTTTGATCTAGCGAAAACACCGAAATTCGCAGGGTCAGCAGGCGAAGTTGCGCGCAAGAGGCCCGTGCAATCTGCGCCAGTGGAAAAGTCTCTGGCCGATATTATCGGCGGTATCACCATCCCCGAGGAAGAACGAGTGACCAAAGTGGTGCCTGTCAATCTCGATGCGATTCAACCCGCCAAACCAAAGCCGAAAGTGGTGAAAAAAGTAGAGGTGAAACCGAAAGAACCCGAACATCCGAAACGTTACTGGGTGCAAATTGCAACTGGCGCCAATCGCGATGCATTAAAATATGACTATCGGCGGATTTCAAAGAAGCAGGGGAGTTTGTTCAAGGGCCACAAAGCTTGGACCTCTCGTTGGGGAAAGACGCGGCGGCTGATCGTGGGACCGTTTGACGATTTCAAGGCCGCCAAAACCTTTGAAGCAAGTTTCCGCAAAGGGGGGGGAGACGGCTTTGCTTGGGCCAGCGCCAATGGCGTCGAAGTCAATGAGCTGACCAAATGACATCGCCTGCATGACAATATTGGCAAGCTATGCCAGCGATCCGGCACAAAGTCGGGGCCGGCTGCATGACGAGAAACGCGATGTCACGAGAGGGCCGCGCGATGATTTTCAGCGCGATCGCGATCGGATTATTCACAGTATTTCATTCCGGCGTCTGCGCCATAAAACCCAGGTGTTTGTTGCACCTGACGGGGACCATTATCGCGTCCGCCTGACCCATAGTTTGGAAGTCGCGCAAATTGGCCGGACGATCGCCCGGGCTCTGGGCCTGAACGAAGACCTTACAGAGGCGCTGTGCCTGGCCCATGATATCGGTCATCCTCCGTTCGGCCATGCAGGAGAAGATGCGCTTCAGGATGCCCTGAGCGAATTTGGCGGATTTGATCACAATGCCCAGACCATCCGGACATTGAACAAGCTTGAGATGCTATATCCGCGCTGGGCGGGATTGAACCTGACATGGGAGATGTTGGAAGGCTTGGCCAAGCATAATGGTCCGGTAACGCGTCCGACCTGGGCTCTTGCCGAAGCCAATGCAGCGATGGATCTCGATCTCGGGACCTGGCCTTCGCTCGAGGCTCAGGTGGCGGCAATTGCCGATGATATCGCTTATGACAATCATGATATTGATGATGGGATGCGGGCAGGGCTCCTGACGCTCGACCAATTGCTGGAATTGCCTTTCATCGCTGAACGCTGGCATGTGATTTGCGATCGGTTCTCCGATGTTCCCAAAGTCCGGCTGCTGCCAGAATTGATCCGCGATCAGATCGGGCTGATGGTCAATGATGTGCTGGAAACCACCCGCGCGCGCTTGGACCGACTTGACGTGCAATCCCCCGACGATGTGCGCCAAGCGGGCCAAATGATTGGCGGTTTCTCAGAGGACATGGCCGAAAAAGAGCGCAAATTAAAAGGTTTCATGTACGAAAATCTCTATCATCATCCAAAGCAGATGGCGGCGGCGGAAGAGGGTAAGATGATGGTCGCCAGCCTGGTCAATGCCTATCGCGAACAACCGCAGCTCATGCCGGAAAGCTGGTCAGCGGCCTTGCCTGAGGGAGAACCGGATCGCATCCGCCATATCGCAGATTTTCTTGCCGGCATGACCGATCGCTACGCCCGCAACCGTTATCGGGAAATTTATGGAGAAACGCATGGCAAATAAAGTCCTGATCGTTGGGGCCACCGGTCTGATTGGTGGCCTGCTTACCCGCAAGCTGGTCGAGCAGGGTGCGGGCAAGCAATTGCATCTGCTACTCCGGCGACCTTATCGCGAAGATGTCGGCAAAGCGAAAATTCACGTCCAACTGCAGGAAAACTGGCCGGCGACGATCGCCAAGATCAAGCCCGATATCGTGATATCCTGCCTGGGGTCGACGATGAAAAAAGCAGGATCAAAAGCTGAATTTGCGGCGGTAGATCGCGACCTGGTCGGGGCTGTCGCGGTTGCGGCGGCCGCTGCGGGAGCGAAACAGTTTATCGCGATTTCCTCGACCATGGCGAACAGCAAGGCGTCCAGCTTCTATCTGAAGATCAAGGGCGAAGCAGAAGAGCGGATGCGTGAGCAGAAATTCGACCGTCTCGATATCATCCGTCCCGGCTTGCTGCGCGGCGAACGGACCAATGATAGCCGACTTGGGGAGAGTCTCGCAATTGCTGCCAGTCCGCTCTTGGATTTGTTACTGGTCGGGAAAATGCGCCGCTATCGTTCGATTCTCGCCAGCGATATTGCCGATGCGATCATCCTGTTGATGAATGAGAATGGATCGGGCCAGTTTGTGCATGAAAATGATGCAATCTGGGATATGGTTTGAGTGAAGTCGTAAAAAATACCGCACCGCACAACAGAATCATTGACACCGCCGCCTCCCTCATTCACTCCTGAGATTGCTTTTTGATCTATGCTTTCGGGTAAGGATCATGAGGCGTTGCGGGAGAGCGTTTTTCTATCCCACCAGATGTTAAAGCCGCCGAAGGAGCAACCGCCCCGGAAACTCTCAGGCCACTGGACCGCAACCGCTTCACAAGCACTCTGGAAAGAGAGCGGATGGCCATAATTGCCGACGCTCCACCGAAGGGGTAAGTGGCGCTTCAATATGCTGTGCAGGAGTGGAGTTTGAAGCAGAAAGCCATGAAACTCTCAGGTTCCGTGACAGAGGGGGCAGTTTTGCAGAGCTTTTCTGTGATCTGTCTTTTGCCTGAGCGGAATGAACATGAGTGAAACTAACGAACATCTGAAACAATTGCCGCTCGGTGACTGGCACCGCAATCTTGGTGCCCGGATGGTGCCATTTGCGGGCTATGAAATGCCGGTTCAATATGAAGGCGTTATGGCCGAACATATCTGGACCCGGACCGAAGCCGGTCTGTTTGATGTCTCCCACATGGGTCAATTGCAATTGATTGGGGAGGGCGCGGCTGATGCTCTTGAAGCAATCACGCCTGGCAATCTCTCCGCGCTGGCCGCTGGTAAAATACGATATACGCTGTTGCTCGCGCAGGATGGCGGGATATTGGACGACTTGATGGTGACCAATACGGGACATGATATCTATCTTGTGGTCAACGGCGCCACCAAACATGACGATATCGCCTATATGCGGGAGCAGTTGCCCGAGAGCCTGACACTCAATCATATGGAAGATGCCGCTTTGCTGGCTCTTCAAGGCCCGAAAGCAGCCACTGCACTGGCGAAGCTGAACATTCAACCATTACAAGACGGGTGGCCGGTTCCGACCGACCTCTATTTCATGGAAGCCGGTCCGTTTCTCTGGAATGATATCCCTCTGGGGATCAGTCGCTCGGGCTATACTGGCGAGGATGGCTTTGAAATCAGCGTGCCCGCTGAACATGCAGTTGCTTTTGCCGCCGCCCTGACGGAATTGGACGAAGTCCGGCCGATCGGTCTCGGTGCGCGTGACAGTCTGCGGCTAGAGGCGGGATTGCCGCTTTACGGTCATGATATGAACCCGGACATCCTGCCGGTCGAAGCCAATTTGAACTTTGCTCTGTCCAAGGCGCGCCGTGAAGAAGCCAATTTTGCCGGGGCCGAGCAGGTGCTCGCGCAATTTCCCGCAAAAGCCGTAAAAAAACGTATTGGCCTGTTCGTCGACGGTCGCCAGCCCATTCGTGAAGGGGCAGATGTCGTTGATGCGGAGGGCAATATCATTGGCAACGTGACCAGCGGTGGTTTTTCGCCGACTTTGCAGCGTCCTATCGCAATGGCTTATGTCCCAATGGCGCTTGCCGGGACGGGTAGCACGATCACCGTGCAACAGCGCAAGAAGCAGATCATGTGCACCGTCGCAGATATGCCCTTTGTACCGCATAACTACCACCGAAAACCAAAACTATAGAATTTAGAAGAAGAGGACGAGACTATGAGCCGATATTTTAGTGATGAACATGAATGGATTGAAGTCGAAGGTGACACCGCGACGGTCGGGATTACCGACTATGCGCAGGAACAGCTCGGCGACATTGTTTTTGTTGAGACACCGGACGTCGGCGCCACTCTTGATCAGGGCGATGATGCCGCTGTGGTGGAGTCGGTCAAGGCAGCGTCGGACGTATATGCTGCGGTTTCCGGCGAAGTGATTGAAGTTAATGAAGCACTCGAAGACGAGCCCGCTTTGGTAAACAGCTCGGCCGAGGAAGACGGTTGGTTCTTTCGTGTTACACTCTCCGACAAAAGCGAGCTCGACGATTTGATGGACGCCAAAGCATATAAAGCGTTTGTCGATAATCTATAATTAAATCAGGAATTTAACATGCGCTATCTCCCGCTAACCAATGATGACCGGCAGTCGATGTTGGCCACTATTGGTGCCGAATCCGTCGATGAATTGTTCGTTGATGTGCCGAAGGAAGCTCAACTTACCGGGCCCATTCATGATCTGCCGATGCATGCCGGCGAGATGGCGGTAGAAGCGCATATGAAAGCGCTGGCCAAGAAAAACCAGGCCGCGGGAGACGTGCCGTTTTTCTTGGGGGCAGGGGCCTATCGGCACCATGTTCCGGCCAGCGTTGACCATATCATCCAGCGCGGCGAGTTTCTGACCGCTTACACACCTTACCAGCCGGAAATTGCCCAAGGCACGTTGCAGACATTGTTCGAATTCCAGACGCAAGTGGCGCGTCTGTTCGGTGTCGATGTTGCCAATGCCTCGATGTATGACGGGTCGACCGCTTGCTGGGAAGCAATTGTCATGGCGCGCCGAATTACCAAGCGCGGCAAGGCCGTGCTGTCCTCCGGTCTCCATCCGCACTATGTGTCGGTCGCCAAGACCATGGCGCGTTTCACCAAGGATCAGTTGATCTATTCCGCACCGGTTCTCGATGCTGCGGGTGATAGTGCTGATCTGCTCGACCAGATTGATGACGATACCAGCTGTGTAGTCGTGCAATATCCAGATATTCTCGGGCGCATTGCTGATCTCTCGCAGATTGCGGAAAAAGCGCATCAGCATAAAGCCTTGTTGGTCGCGGTTGTTACCGAGCCTGTCGCATTGGGTGCGATCAAATCCCCTGGAGAAATGGGCGCGGATATCGTCGTCGGTGAAGGACAATCCCTCGGTGTGGGGCTGCAATTTGGTGGCCCCTATGTCGGGCTGTTCGGTTGCAAGCAAAAATATGTTCGCCAGATGCCCGGGCGTCTGTGCGGTGAGACGGTCGATGCCGAAGGGAAACGCGGCTTTGTGCTCACATTGTCGACACGTGAACAGCATATCCGTCGTGAAAAGGCGACGTCGAACATTTGTACCAACAGCGGGTTATGCGCGCTTGCCTTCACGGCCCATATGACATTGCTCGGCGAAAAAGGCTTGCGCGAACTGGCCTTGCTCAATCATAAAAAGGCGATTGTTGCTGCGGACCGATTGTCGAAGATACCCGGTTTGAAAATCCTGAATGATAATTTTTTCAATGAGTTTACGCTGGTTCTTGATGATGATTCTCGGCCAATTGTCCGCAAGCTTGCAGATCAGGGTATTCTCGCGGGCGTGTCGCTGGGACGGATTTATCCGGAAGAGAGCAGTCTCGCTCATGGCCTGGTTGTCGCTGTTACTGAAACCGTGAGTGATGCGGATATCGAAGCGCTGGCAAGCGCTCTGGAAGGAGAATTGGCATGAGCATGTTGTCCGAAGGCCGTCCGACCAAACAAGAAGAGAATTTGATGAAATCGGCAGATGCAGGCGCCACAACTTTCACCGGAAACCGGGCGTTGATCGTCGACGAACCGTTGATTTTTGAAACCGGATCGCCGGATCGCAGCGGTGTTGATTTGCCGCCTGCACCGGATGTGGAATGCCGTCTTGGCGGTCTCGACCGTCGCGCACCCATGGCTATTCCAGGACTTTCCGAAGCGGAAATGGTACGTCACTATACTCGCTTGAGCCGCCAAAATTATGCCATTGATGTCGGCCTGTTCCCGCTCGGCAGTTGCACGATGAAACATAATCCCCGTCTCAATGAGAAAATGGCACGACTCAAAGGCTTTGCAGATATTCATCCGTTGCAACCGATGGAGAGTGTCCAGGGCGCCCTGGAACTGGTTTATGAGTTGGCCAACTGGCTCAAGACACTGACCGGCATGCCCGCTGTGGCCATGAGTCCGAAGGCAGGCGCCCATGGCGAGCTATGCGGTGTTCTGGCAATCCGCTCTGCCCTGGAGGCGCGCGGTGATGCCCGTGAAGTCATCCTCGTACCCGAAAGTGCACATGGCACCAATCCGGCGACGGCTGCATTTGCGGGCTATAAGGTCGAAGATATTCCCGCCAATGCCGACGGCCGGGTCGATCTCGAAGCGCTGAAAGCGCGACTTGGTCCCGATGTCGCGGGCGTGATGATCACCAATCCCAACACCTGCGGTCTGTTCGAACCGGACATGAAAGCTATTTCGGATGCGGTCCACGCAGCCGGCGCTCTGGTCTATTGCGACGGAGCGAATTTCAACGCAATCGTCGGCCGGGTGCGTCCTGGTGACCTTGGCGTCGATGCGATGCATATCAACCTCCACAAGACATTTTCGACTCCGCATGGCGGCGGTGGACCCGGATCCGGGCCGGTTGTCTTCTCCGAAGCATTGGCACCTTATGCGCCGCTGCCATTTGTCGAAAAGAACGACAATGGTCATTATTATATCGTCGAGGAAGAAACTGCGGAAGATCATCATGGAAGCAGCTTTGGTCGGATGGTTGCTTTCCACGGCCAGATGGGCATGTTCAGCCGCGCGCTGACCTATATGCTGAGTCATGGTGCAGATGGTCTTAAACAAGTATCCGAAGATGCTGTATTAAATGCCAATTATATCTTGCGTAGTCTCGAAGATATCCTTGATGCTCCGTTCGCCAAGTCCGGGCCTTGTATGCATGAGGCATTATTTTCCGACAAAGGTTTCGGAAATGGTCTGACGACGCTTGATCTTGCCAAGGGCATGATTGACGAGGGCTATCATCCGATGACGATGTATTTCCCGCTGGTGGTCCATGGAGCAATGCTGGTCGAGCCGACCGAGACCGAGAGCAAGGCAGCGATTGATCAGTTTATCGGTGCTTTCCGTTCGGTGGCCGAGCGCGCCAAAGCGGGTGATGAGTTGCTGAAAACGGCACCCCATTTTGCGCCGCGTCGCCGTCTGGATGAAACCCAAGCCGCGCGCAAACCAATTTTGGTATGGACCGAGCCGGAGGAATTTGCTGAAGCGGCTGAATGATTCACCGCCTCACCAACCTATTTGCTCTGTGGACAGTTTTGGGGACAGCTTGGGCATGGTTTGTGCCCGAGCATTTCCTGTGGGTGGTTGACGGACGGTTTCGTCCCTTAGGTCAGCCGCTGGTCAGCGTGATGCTGGGACTGATCATGCTCGGCATGGGACTGACGCTGTCGTTCGATGATTTCAAACGAATTGCAAAAATCCCCAGATGCGTGGGCGCGGGGGTGATATTGCAATTCACCGTGATGCCGCTCGCCGGCATAGCGCTCGCGATGATCTTTGGATTGGAAACCGGCTTGGCGGTCGGCTTGATCCTCGTCGCCTGTTGTCCCGGCGGCACCGCGTCCAATGTGGTCGCCTATCTAGCCAATGCCAATCTGGCGCTGTCGGTGACGATGACCATGGCTTCGACTCTGATCGCGGTGGTGGCCACGCCCTTGCTCACTGGCTTGCTTGCCGGGAAATATGTCGAGATCGACCAGTGGAACCTGTTTATCAATATGGTCTCGATCGTATTATTGCCGGTGATCGCAGGGGTCATGCTCAACCGCTATTTTCCCAAGATAACCGAAAAAATCGCGATTGTTTCGCCGCTGGCGTCGGTCATTGTGGTTGTGCTGATCGTGGGCGGGATAATCGCGAATAGCAAAGCGCTGATCGAAGCGCATTTCGGGGTGCTGATGCTGGCAATATTACTGCTTCATGTTTTCGGCTTTGGTCTCGGATATTTGATCACCAAAGCCTTGGGTTTCGGTGTTGAAGAGCGTCGGACGATCAGCATTGAAGTCGGTATGCAAAATAGCGGTCTCGGTTCGAGCCTCGCCTCGACGCCAACATTCGCAGCCCAATTTGCCACCCCGATGCAGGCAGCGCTTGCCCCCGTTCCGAGCGCCATATCCGCGGTCTATCATGTTGTGATCGGCAGTTTTCTGGCCGCGGTCTGGCGGCGTCTGACACCCAAATTGACGAGTAAATCATGAGCTTTTCCGAACAACGCCATGCCCCTGCAACATTGCGCAACCGCGATGCGATTGTCGCGGTCTTGCAAACCATCCTGCCTGCTAGCGGCACGGTCCTGGAAATTGCCAGCGGCACCGGCGAGCATATCATCTATTTCGGACGCCAATTTCCGCAACTCCAATTCCTGCCCAGCGATCCCGATCCGGTAAATCTGCAGTCGATCGCTGCATGGACCGCGCGCGAACGGGTTGCCAATATCCTGCCGCCGCTCGGTTTGGACACGATGGCGAAAAATTGGGATGTTGAGCCTGTCGCGGCGGTCCTGTGCATCAATATGATCCACATCGCGCCGTGGGAAGCCTCGATCGGCCTGTTCGAAAAGGCTGCCGCGCAGCTTGAGTCAGGAGCGCCGCTCTATCTCTATGGGCCCTATTTTCGTGATGATGTGGAAACTGCACAAGGCAATCTCGATTTTGAACGCAGTCTCAAAAGCCGTAATTTGCAATGGGGCATCCGCGATGTTGCGGACATCGACAGTCTCGCGGCCCGCACCGGATTCACTCGCGAAAGCCTCGTCGAGATGCCAGCGAACAATATTTCTCTTGTCTATCGGAAAAGCTGAAAGAGTCGCACTTGCTATGCTCCCGAACCCCGCTTAACACAGTCGGAAAAAGGAGCGGATATATGACCGAGACACGCAGATGCATAGGATCATCGATCGCGCAATGGGCAGCGAAAACACCGGATAATATTGCGATAGACGACCCCGATGGACTGGTCAGCTATGCCGAGCTGGATCGGCGCGTGTCCGAATATGCCGCAGCCTTTGTCGGCGCGGGTCTGAGCAAAGGCGACCGGATTTGTTATCTTGGCAAGAACAGTGGTCTTTATTTCACTTTGTTCGCAGCGGCGAGCCGCGCCGGGATGGTGATCGCCCCAATTGGTTGGCGACTGGCGGCGCCGGAAGTCGCCTATGTCTTGAAAGACACCAAGGCTCCCTTGCTGATCTGCGAAGTCGAATTTGCCGAAATTGCGGCCAATGCCGCAGCTGAGGCGGGCAGCGTCAAGACGATACTGACGACCAAGCCGATCGGCGATCAGCTGACGCTGGCCGATTGGGTCAAGGCCACGCCGCCTGGTCCGATCGAACAATGCGATCCGGCGGAAGGTGTGCTGCAGCTTTACACATCGGGCACCACGGGCAATCCCAAAGGTGCGGTGCTGAGCAATGACAATCTGTTCAAGCTGCGTCCGCTGGTCGAGAACAAGCCCGAACATGCGTGGATTGACCTGAAACCCGGCGACAGCACGCTGGCAGTCATGCCCTGTGCGCATATTGCCGGATCCGGAATCGGTCCGATTGCTTTTTACAACGGCGCGACGATGATGGTCATCCCGGAATTCCATCCAGACCATGTGCTCGATTGCGTCGACAAGGGGCTGAACCAGTTCTTCCTTGTCCCCACCGCATTGCAGATGCTGGTCAACTGGCCGCGCGCGAAGGACACAGATTTCTCCAGCATACGTAGCGTCACCTATGGCGCTGCACCGATTCCGCTGGAGCTGCTGCGCCAGTGCATAAAAACCATGCCCCAGGCGCTCTTCTGTCAGCAATATGGCATGACCGAGACCACTGGGACCGTCTGCATCTTGCCGCCCGAAGACCATGATCCAGAGGGCAATGAACGGATGCGCGGGATTGGCGTTCCACTGCCCAGCGTCGAGATCCGGATCGTCGACGAAAATCATCAGGAAGTCCCGCCGAACACGATCGGCGAAATCGCCACGCGCAGCGGACTCAATATGCTGCATTATTTCAACAATGATGCGAAAACGGCAGAAACCATTGATGCTGATGGCTGGCTTTATACCGGCGATGCAGCGGTCATGGACGAGGATGGCTATTTCTACATCAAGGACCGGGTCAAGGACATGATCATCTCCGGTGGCGAAAATGTCTATCCGGCAGAAGTTGAAAATGCGATCTTCGGCCACCCGCAGGTCAACGAAGTGGCCGTTATCGGTATCCCCGACGCAAAATGGGGAGAAGCGGTCAAGGCAGTGGTTTCCCCCAAGCCAGGCGTGGAAGATGTCGACACAGAAAGCGTCATGTCCTGGGCGCGCGAGCGGATTGCAGGTTTCAAAGTACCTAAGTCGGTTGATGTCATCGCCGAACTGCCAAGAAATGCGAGCGGCAAGATATTGCGACGAGAATTAAGAGCGCCATATTGGGAAGGGCAGGAGCGCGGGGTCAACTGAACGGATTTTGGTGCATGATAGTCGATGAATCTCCGCTAGGAACGCCTTGATGAGTGGTCCAGGTTCAAGTCGCTGCACAGTGTTAGTCAGGTCTTCGCGCAAGAGACATGCCCTCGATGATCTTATTGCCATTGCTTATCGGAATGATTTTCGTCTGGCCGCTCGCAAGGCAGATGGATTGCTGGACATCGCAAAAGCCTATTATCTCTTGAAATCAATCTGACCCAGCGCATTGCTCGGACCTGCGGATAGGCCGGTGTTGAGGGAAAAGCCGTTATTTCTGAGGTCCCAGATTGTCCTATAGGCGGTTTTACGATTGGTCTGTTTGTCTTTGGCGTCGAAAAGGAAGGTCAAACGATTGCCCTTTCTCGATCCGGCGATGTTCATGGATCCAATCCCTCTCGGGTTGACCCACCGGCCGGTGAGCTTGTTGGAATTCGAATAGTCAGCGATATGGCCCAATAGCGTGAACGTTCCGTTCGTTGACGCGCATTTGCCGCTGAGCGACAATTTCCGTGTTTTCGCGCTATATTTGGCCTTCAATCGGCATCTGACGCTTTCTCTTGCGCCGCCGGTAGCGCGTGAAGCCCAGCCACTACCCTTCCATTGACCCGCCATCTGAGCAAGTGGAACGGGATTTGCGGCGGTTGCGATAGGTATTGCTGACATAAATGCGGCCGAAGCGGTAACGGCCGCAAATAGTCGGCCAAGCTGTCCCGGAGCAAAAGTTCGTGAATTGTCCATTTTATCCGCTGCCCCAACGATTATTCTTGATGCCGCTGATGTGCCCTCATCAGATAAACTTAGCTTGACCACCATTAGTCAATAAGACAATTGGATTCTTCGATTTCCACCGTTTTCATCCGTTAATACCAATTTCCTGATCAACGCATCAGGCCTTTGTTATTGGTCTAAGGAAAGACTTTGCTATCCGCACGCCGGCTAAACATGATTGAGAGGGGCACGACCTTTTTGCTGCGTCGGAAAAAATTTTTCGCGCTGCTGATGCTTGTGCTGACCGCTGTGTCGATATTCGGTGCGACTCAGATCCGTTTTGCGGACGGCGCCCGCGATATTTTTGCATCGTCATATCCGGAATATATCAATTTTACCGAGCACAAGGCTGAGTTTCCTCAGGCTGACACCGATATTGTGATCGTTGCCCGGTCGCCGCGTCCGTTTGACCGACCGCAACTTGAGCGACTTCGCGACCTTGTTTTCGATGGCCAATTGATAGACGGCATTGATTTTGCGCATTCGATTTTTTCGATCCAGAAATATGATTCTGCGTCGAAAGAGTTTCAAAATGTGATTGCCGACAATCTGTCAGACTATCCCGACGTGTCCGTTCCGATGAATCTCGTCGATAATTCCGACTGGAAAATATTACCGCTGGTGAATCCCGAGCAGAATGAAATGGTTATTGTCTTTTCGGTCGAAGAAGAGCGCGTCGACAAGGAAACTGTTCAGCCGATTATCGACGAACTCGATATTCTGCTCGCTGAAATGTCTGAGGATTCGGGTCTGGAAATGCATATGACCGGAACTCTGCCGATATTGAACCTGATCGTCAGCCGGATTATCGAGGAGCAAGCGCTGCTCAATGCGATTGGCGGCATTCTGGGAGCTTTGGTATCTCTGCTTTTGTTTCGCAGTCTGGGGATCGGCTTGCTCAACGGCGTGGCGCCGATTTTTGCGGTTCTGCTAACGCTCGGTGCCATGGGCTGGCTTGGGCTCGAAATGAACGTAATCACCAATTCGATTTCGATTCTTATTCTGGTGATTACCATGGCCAATTGCATCCATATGACCTTCGAGCTGCGAAAAAATGCGGCTGCTGGAAAGGGCAGGGACGAATCTGTTTGCGCGATGATGCGGGCCATCGCTCCGCCGTGTGTCTTGACCGGATTGACCACTATCATTGCGATGTCAGGCCTGTTCTATTCTAAATCGGCGCTGATCGAAACATTTGCCGTTGCCGCGATTGTCGGCCTGATATTGTCGATGTTTGCCGCAATTGTTGTTCATCCTCTGGTCTTTGCGATTGGCTGGCGTTTCGGACGGATCGAACGGGCGCTGAGCAGACCGATGCAGTCCAAGAAATATTGGGGCCATGGATTCGCTGGAATCACAAAATGGTTGGTGAGCAGAAAATATTCAGTCGTAATATTGAGTGGATTATTCGCCGCTGTGCTGCTGACAGCTTTTCTGCCGGTGCAATCGACTCACCGATTCAACGAATATCTATATGATGATGAACCGATAATATTGGCATTGAAACGGGCAGAAGCGGTCAGCAGCCCGACCCAATCTCTAGATATTGTCCTACGTCACACTCGCCACGAACAGCCGTTGATATCTGACATCAATCTGCAGGTGTTAGGCAGTGTGCATGAGGATCTGGAAAAAACCTATCCAGACAATCACATATATTCACTGCATAGTCTTCGCCGGATTTTACTGAGCTCCGGGGAGCCGGCCGGTGCGGATGATATTGTTGAGCTTCTCAACAAGATGCCTGACCGAATAATGTCGGAACTCATCGGTCTGCAGAAAAACGCGTTCAAGCTGTCATTGCGCGTCGAGGATCAACCATCACCCATTATCCGGGCGCTGGTATCAGACATGGAGACCAAATTAGCGACCTCCGATACCGGACAATTGGTCGCGGAACCGGTTACCGGTCTGACGGCGCTCGCTGCCCAATTGTCAGACAGAATGATAACGGAACTGACAATTAGTTTTCTGATTGCAGCCTTTGCCTGCCCGCTGCTGATTGGGCTATGGTTTCGTGAATGGCGCTATGGTGTCGCCGCCGTTCTGCCGAATGTCGTTCCCGTTCTGATTGTAGGTGCATGGCTGATGGCGAGCGGCTGGAAGCTTCAGTTCACCGGCGCAATTGCGCTGTCAATTGCCTTTGGCGTGGCGGTGGACGACACTATCCATGTCCTTAACCGCCTCCATATCGTCCGGCGTAAAAAGGCAGCGGCTTTCACGATGGCTGACCTTCCCGGCGTGATGGCACATGTCGCGCCGGCCTTGGTGACGACAACGCTCGTTCTTTCAGTTGGCCTGTCTTCTGCTTTTTTCAGCCAAATGCCGACAGTCCTATATTTCGGCTCCATTTGCATAGCGATTTTCATATTCGCGCTGATTGCTGATCTGTTCATGCTCCTGCCCATGATAGCGGTGCTTGAAAGGCGGCGTCGCAACTCCTGATAGAGGCCAATTTCCTAGATTGACCATATTCAAAAAGCAGCGAGCGCTAAAGCCTGCAATGATACTGGGAGCCACGCGCTCGTTTTTCCGCGATTTCATTCAATCGGCGTCTGTAACGATTCACTGAACCGCAGGACCACTCGTTGGGTTATATAGCATCCTGATGGTGCCATTTCTCTTCAGCTGTAACCAAATTCCATCTCTCGCCGAATGGATATAACATTCCTTAGATTTCGGAGAAATCATGCCCAAGACATCGCGACATATCGGAACATTTGTATCAGCCGTTCTGCTGCTCACCGTCATCTCACAGATAATATATGTCGCGACGCTCAGCGGAGTCGGAATTGTCGAAGGTTGGCCGCTGCGGTCGACAATCTGGACCATCGAACTTCTGCTGTTTACCGCTATCGCCATTGCCTCTTTTGTTGGCCTGGTTCGGTCTTCTGAAATGCAATTGGGCTGGTCGGCACTGGCAGTGGCCGGATTGATCAATATGATTCAATCCGGCATTGGCTTGTCAATGTTTCTGCCCGCAGCCAAGGCTGGCGAGGAGTTGGCGCCGCTCATGGGTACGGTGGTCGCGGGCTCGTTTCTGTTCTACTATTTGGCCAAGGTCGTTTTGGGACTGGCTGCCGTGTTTTTTGGATTATGGCTTTTCCGCAATGTGAAGGGTCTTGGTCAAATCGCCGGCATGGTCAGTCTGATCGCCGGCGTGATCGCGATCGCCTTGAACGTCGCTGCGGTGCGCTTGGGATTGGGTGCAGTGCCGTTGGCCGGAGCGAGTGGGGCAATTGCAACTTTCGCCGCGGGTTGTGTATTATGGTGGTCCAGCCGCCAAGCGGAGTAACAATCAGCAAATGCACTAATGCTTCCCGTGTCTGGGGTCGGAAGACAGTCCGTGCGGCCCACATCATCTATCAGCCGGCAAGCTATTGGTTAAGGCTCAGCGGGCATTCTCGTCGCGTAATAATCTGCTAAAGTTTCAGCATATGGTCCGTCCATGTTGCTTAGAGCGACAATGACTGTTCCAAAGCCAGGGTAAATCCGAAATTCGGCGTTCATACCCGGTGCTCCCCCACTATGGCCGAAATAGGCTGTTTCTGCTTTGCCTCTGGTCTGAAAGCCATAGCCATACCAGCCGTCTCTATTCTGTGGACTGCTTGCTTGGTTTAGGAGCGCAGCAGGAATGAGTTTTCCGGATTGTAGTGCTTTCGCAAATTGCAGCATATCACTAGCTGTCGAATAACCACCACCTGCAGCGGTGCCTCGATATGGCAAGCTATCGCTATTCGGGATGAAACTGCCGTCAACCGCGGTGTAACCGACGGCGCGGCCAGCAACCGAGACATCCTCGGGAAGGAATCCACTGTCTTTCATCCCTGCTGGTTCAAAAATGTTTCTTCGAACATATTCATAATAGGACATATTCGAGATTTTTTCGACAAGATATCCGAGTAGTAGGAAACCATAGTTCGAATAGCGCTCTTGGGAGCCTGGTTCGAATTCGACAGAGCGATGGCCAAATTTCTCAACATAGTCAGAATGTGTCTTATAATCTGAGATGTTGGCGAGATATTCTTCGGTAAAAATATCGCCCGTCCCGCCGGTATGCGTCAAAATCTGTCTAATCGTGACTTTATTTGCAAAATCTTGGTTCGGATAGTCCGGAAGATAATCTTCGACCTTGCCATTCAGCGTGAGCAGATCTTTTTCGACCAATTGCAATATGGCTATGGCGGTGAACATCTTGTTCGCCGAGCCAAGACGAAATTTTGTATCGACTTTATTGTAAATTCCATTTGGCCGGTCCGCTAATCCCCATGCCCTGGCATATATGGCTTCCGTATTTTTGGCGATTATCATCGCACCCGCAAATTTTTCATTTGCTCGCAATCCTTCTGCCTTCTTGTCCAAAGCCGCAAGCGCATCCTTTTGAGTCAGTCTGGGAATGGCCAAATCTTCAGGCCGATCAATGGCCGACATGGTCAGGCCAATAAGTTTTGTCCTATCTTGTGGATCAGTAACAGAACGAACTCGATAAAGCTGATCGGAGTTGGAAACAGTCATGAGTGCGCTGATCGAATTTGGCTCGCTTTCTTCGATCCGAACCAGCGCCATTACACCGAGATATTTATAATAATCGAGATAGTCTTCCGCGCTTGATTTGCGTTGATAGCGATCAATATAGGATTGAATTCTTACCGAATCACGAGAATTCATGGCTTCAAACCAAGTTCTCATGGCCTGCCCAGCGGGTGTATCTGGTATTGCTTCAGCATCAGTTACATCTGCTGAAAGTTTTTCGCTGGCGTAGGCAGCGCTATTCGTGAGCGTGAACACCGCACCCATGAATAAAGGCACCAAAATACCACGCATAACATCCGCTCCAAAGAAGTCCGATATTATACTATCGGCCACCTCGAACAATACCGATTTCCGGCTGATATAGCGATTTG
>LXYP01000007.1 GCA_001650955.1 Sphingomonadales bacterium EhC05 | reverse complement strand
AAATCGCTATATCAGCCGGAAATCGGTATTGTTCGAGGTGGCCTAGAGTTTGATAGCAGATCATAGCACTTCGAGGTAAAATATGAGCCGTAGACGATCATTATTTCTCGTTGGCACGTTTCTAGTGATTCTTGCTGGATTTTGGTATTTTTGTGGTGTTGAACGAAATTACTGCGCGGTTTCAAGCAATCGAGGAAGTGTTGAGATAGGCAGTAAGTTCGATATTAGGATAGGCCAAGATTATACTTCTGCGGACAGAACTCTCAAAGCGGACGAGTTTAAGTTTGGCTACCAAAAGGACAATAAGTTTGTATACCGGGAAACCAGTTGGCGGCGAGGCTATATTGAGATCACGGTAGAGGACGATGCGGTGACAAAAATCCGCTGGCGGTATGATTTTATGGCGATTTAGATTAGATTTCTCAAACTACGAAATTACGGTGACAGTTTACTAAATGCACTAAACTGAGGCTGTCTGTCCGTTACTGACAAGCCTGACCTATTGTGCTGTCCACACCATCTTCCTAGCCTGCTGGAATGGCTCGTCTACCCGGCCTTGTCATTCCCGAATGCGGACTCTTCCGGATTTAGAAGACCTTGTTGGATTTCTCGGAGCGATACCAAGTTTTTGCCCTAAGGCGCATTCTCGCTTTCTGGTTCGAGATGCGCTTTCAATCGATCGATCACTTTCTTCGCCGTCGCAATGTCTTCCAAGGACAGGCCACTGGACAGTGAATTTACCCAAGGGGTCTGCAATGCAATTGCGGACTCGAAGAGCTTCTGTCCCTTGGGAGTGAGCAGCACGAGATGAGCTCTTTTGTGGTGTGGATTTGGTTGGAACTCGACAATTCCTTCTTTCTCCAGATCATTGACAATGCGCTGAACACCCTGGCGATGATGCCCCATTGTTCTTGCATGCCACGCGACGGATTCCAGTCGTTCTGCATTGGCCAGAGCACCAAGAACCTGCCATCGGGCACTGGTCAATCCCAGATCGGCCACCAGCCGGTCACCGGCCGAAACCAACCGGCCATTGAGCCGAAAAACATCCAAGATGAGCGCGGTCACAGCTTCTCCTTCTGCGGTCCATTTTTCTGTCATGGTCAAAATTCCCAATTTTATTATTGACAACACATTGTCATATAAATTAATCGCGTTGTCGATATGACAACATATTACCATATTAACTCAATATCAAGGAGCAATCACAATGGTCGATTTCAAACCTCTCGATGAAAATTTTCCAATAGCGAAACAGCTGGGTGTCGAAGCCGGGCCCGTCGTTTTGGTCAATATTTTCACGGTAGACGCGGAAGATCAGGACGCGCTTGTGGCGGCGTGGCAAGATGATGCGCTCTTCATGAAGAAGCAGCCGGGATATATCAGCACACAGCTCCATAAAGCTGTCGGAGCGAGCAGCATGTATTTCAATTATGCAATCTGGGAATCCGTTTCACATTTTCGTTCGGCATTCTCCGATCCAGAGTTTCAAAAGGCGCTCAGTCACTATCCTTCAAGCGCTGTGACGGCGCCCCACTTGTTTGAAAAAATTGCCGTTGGGGATTGCTGCACGGCCTGATCGTTCGAATGAAGTTCAAAGGAACAGCACTATGAAAACAAGAATTCACGCGACCGCCGGATTAGTCGGTTTTCTCTGCATATTGTCCTTTTGGTCGAGCACCGCGATTTCGGAATTATTTGGTTCTTACGATAATATTACCTGTATAAAAAATATGGTACTGTGCGGCAGGTTCATCCTGATTCCGGCAATGGTAATTGTGGCGGCATCGGGAATGTCTCTGGGTGCAAAACGAAAAGATCCATTAACCAAAGCCAAAAAGAAGCGCATGCCCATTATAGCCTTGAATGGATTGTTGGTTTTGCTGCCATCCGCTTTCTTCCTCGCGTCCAAAGCCAGTGCAGGGGAATTTGATACGATGTTCTATACCGTGCAAGCAATTGAACTGGTCGCCGGTGCCCTCAACCTGACACTGATGGGACTGAACATGCGTGATGGACTAAGAATGACCGGACGTACAGCGCGCAGCCGATAAATCATGACCGGATACTAACGTCAGCTTTTGATGCTGTCGACGGCGTGCCCCACCAGCTGAGTCGAGCTGGTATGTCGAGGGAGGCAATGCCGCCAGCACAGGAGCACACAGATGAAGCAGCAGATCACAGTTATCGGATTAGATTCAGCCAAGTCGGTATTTCAGGTTCACGGGATTGACGAGGATGGAGAGATTATGGTGCGCTGCAAGCTGCCTCGGTAGAGAGTTTCATCCTACGTCAGCAAGCTGGTTCCCTGTCTGGTTGGCATGAAAGCTTGTGCCACAGCGCACCATTGGGCCCGCAAGATCAGTACACTCAAATTATGGTGACAGTTTACCAAATAAATTATGGTGAGAGGTGCAAAAATCCCTGATCTCGAGCCACTGTGACCTTTCAGAATATTGGCACGATCACCACCGCAGCCGCTCGCGCACCCCGATGCAATCCACCGAGCCTGATCGGAGCATCGGAACGTGACTGGGAATACTTGAACCGTGAACTTCCGAGATGGGGACATATGGTCAGCTCACGCTGCGCGGCACTTTTGCAACTTTTGGTCCGTTTCGATCCGGTCAATTCGGCGCGGAGGCTTCCCGCGCCACTTCGCGCCAGCCGATATCGCGGCGGCAGAAGCCGCTGTCGAATTCGATCTCGTCGACCGCGGCATAGGCTATGGCCTGCGCTTCGGTGGCATTTGATCCCAGCGCGGTGACGTTGAGCACGCGGCCGCCATTGGCGACCAGTGATCCGTCGATCTCGGCGGTGCCGGCGTGGAAAATCTTGGCGCCGGTGCGCTCGGCGCGGCCGAGATTGCGGATCCGCCCGCCTTTTTCCGGAGTCGCGGGATAGCCATTGGCCGCCATCACCACCGACAGCGCGGTTTCCGGCGCGAAGACCGGCGCGCTGGTCTGGGCGAGATCGCCCTTCGCCGTGCACATCATCAGCTTGGCGAGATCGCTTTCCAGCCGCATCATCAGCACCTGGCATTCCGGATCACCAAAGCGGGCATTATATTCGATGAGCTGCGGACCGCTCTCGGTCAGCATCAGTCCGGCAAACAGGACGCCGCTATAGGGCATGTCTTCGGCGGCCAAAGCGTCGACCGTCGGCTGGATGATCTCGTCCATCACCTGTTGCTGCAGCGCCTGGGTCAGGACGGGGGCGGGGCTGTACGCGCCCATGCCGCCGGTATTCGGCCCGACATCGCCGTCGCCGACGCGCTTGTGATCCTGCGCGGTGCCAAAGGGCACGACCGACTTGCCGTCGGTGATCGCGAAAAAACTCGCTTCCTCGCCGGTCAGAAATTCCTCGATCACGACTTCCGCGCCGGCGGTGCCAAAGCTGCCGTCGAACATGTCGTGGATCGCCGCTTCGGCCTGGTCCCGGGTTTCGGCGATGATCACGCCTTTGCCCGCTGCGAGCCCGTCGGCCTTTATCACCACGGGAATGGCAAAATCGTTAAGCGCGGTTAGTGCATCGGCCGCATTGGTCGTGCGGACATAGGCTGCGGTCGGGATATTCGCACGGGCGCAGAGATCTTTGGTGAAGCCTTTTGAGCCTTCCAGCTGCGCCGGCGCCTTGTCAGGTCCGAAAACGAATATGTCAGCGGTGCGCAGGCTTTCTCCCAGACCGTCGACGAGCGGGGCTTCGGGACCGACAATAACCAGATCAATATCTTTCTCGCCGCAGAAGACGATCACCGCGGCATGGTCGGTTACATCCAGCTGCGTCAGTTCGGCATGCTGGGCGATGCCCGGATTTCCCGGAGTCGCGTAAAATTTCTCGACAGAAGGGGATTGCGCCAGCTTCCAGGCCAAGGCATGTTCGCGGCCGCCGGACCCGATCAACAGGATATTCATGGACGATTCCCTCTCTTTAGATGCCAAGCTGTTAGCCGAGAGCGGGCAGGGTGACAACGCCCCGCCGCTGTCGGTTTCGGAAATTTCCAGCAGTTTGAAACGGGTGGTCGAGGATCGCTTCGGCTATGTCCGGATCCGCGGCGAGATATCAGGCTTCAAACGGGCCGCGTCCGGCCATGTCTATCTGGCGCTGAAGGATGACAAGGCCGTGCTCGACGGCGTGATGTGGAAAGGCAATGCCGGACGGCTGCCGTTCCAGCCGGAAGACGGGATTGAAGTCGTCGTATCGGGGAAGCTGACGACCTATCCCGGCCGCTCCAAATATCAGATCGTCATCGACAAGATGGAATTGGCGGGCGAAGGCGCGCTGATGGCGTTGTTTGAGAAGCTCAAGGCCAAGCTGCGCGGCGAAGGATTGTTCGACCAGGATCGCAAGAAAGCAATTCCATTTCTGCCGAAGACGATCGGTATCGTGACCTCGCCGACCGGCGCCGTGATCCGCGATATTTTGCATCGGCTCGCCGATCGCTGTCCGAGCCATGTGATCGTCTGGCCTGTTTTGGTCCAGGGCGATGGCGCCGCGAAGAAGATTGCCGCGGCGATCAATGGCTTCTCCAATCTGGGCGAGAATGATGTGGTGGCCCGGCCTGATCTGGTCATCGTCGCGCGCGGCGGCGGGTCGATTGAGGATCTCTGGAGCTTCAACGAGGAAGTCGTCGTGCGGGCGGTCGCCGATTGTTCGATCCCGATCATCTCGGCGGTCGGGCATGAAACCGACACGACATTATGTGATTTCGCCGCCGACCTGCGTGCGCCGACACCGACGGCTGCTGCCGAGATGGCCGTGCCGGTTCGCGCGGAATGGCTGGCCACGCTTTCGGAGAGCAAGGCGCGGATGGGACGCAGCGTGCAGCGCAACCTGACCACTGCGCAGGAGCGGCTCGAGGCGCAGCGTCGGTTGATGCCGGCGCTGACCGATCTGCTGAGACCCCATCAACAGCGGGTTGATGAACTGTCCGAACAGATGAAATATGCGATGAGCCAGAATGTGGCCCAGGCCCGTAACCGCTTCTCAACCAGCGCGGGGGCATTGCGGCCATCGATATTGCAACAGCGACTGACGCGCGCGCAGGAGCGGCTCGAACGGCTCGATTTGCCCGTCGCCTTGATCCAGAGGCCACTGGACGACGCGCGGCAGCGGCTGGACGCGCTGTGGCGGTTGGCGCAGCAAGTCTCGCCCGATGGTCCGCTCAAACGGGGCTATGCCCGCGTGTCTTCCCTCGATGGCGATTTCATCGGCAGTCGGAAGTCGGCGGCCAAGGCCGGTCACGTCAAACTGCATTTTCAGGATGGCGAGATTGGCGCAGAAGTCACCGAGTCGAGAAGCGTTGCCAAAAAATCTATGCAAAGTTCGTCGAAGCGAATCAAAAAACCGTTGGATGACAGGCAGCGGGATTTATTTTAGGGCAATTGACGATATGCTGTGCATCGCAAATCACATGATCTGTAAATCGCCCGTAAAGACTCAAAGGAGTAAGCAGGACTTATGTTAATGTCCAATCGCAACAAAGTCGCCAAGTTGCATTATATGCCAAATGGCTTTCGGCCCTTGTCGTCGGGCGATCATGTGCTCTGCGCGGTGACCGGCGAGGCTATCGCGCTGGATGAACTGCGCTATTGGAGCGTCGAGAAGCAGGAGCCATATGCGACGGCGCAAATTTCCGCCAAGGCTCACGCACCGGATGACAATTCAAAATGATCAGTGCGAAGTTTCTGATCGGCGCTGCGCTTGCCGCCACGATGACAGTTTCGGCCGCGAACGTTTGGGCGGAAGACAATCTGGCGACAGAAGACAATCTGGCGACAACAGCGGCGGATTCCATCGGCACTGAGCAGTCGGCCTTTCGTGAAGCAATAAAGTTCGGCTTCTCCGGCGATGCGATTCAGGGCGGGGTGATGATTGGCGATGCGCCGGAAGGCACACGCCAGCTTGTTTTTGAGGGCAATGCCATTCCGGTCGATCGTGATGGCAAGTTCATCATCGCGTTCAATCGCGACGCTGGCCAGTCTGCGCAACTTGTCGCGACCCTGGACAACGGTCAGACGGTGAAGAAATTCTTCAACGTGTCACCGCGCCGGTGGAAGATCGAACATGTTGCGCTCAACCGCAGCGGACGGACGGCGAGCGCGGCCTTCAAGAAGCGGCGTGCGCCCGAACTTGCCCAGATAAACGCCGCCCGGCGGATGCAAACCGATAGCGAAGGCTGGAAACAGACATTCATCTGGCCGGTCAAAGGCCGGATATCCGGCATGTTCGGGAACCAGCGCGTCTATAATGGCACCCCTGGAAGCTATCATAGCGGCATGGATATCGCTGCTCCGACGGGCACTTATTATGTTGCGCCAGCCGATGGCGTGGTGACATTGGCAGCAAGCAGTCCGTTTTCGCTCGAGGGCAATTTGCTGATGATCGACCATGGCATGGGCCTCAACAGCGCCTTTCTCCACAGTTCGAAAATTCTGGTCAAGCCAGGGCAAAAAGTGAAGCGAGGCGAACCAATTGGCCGCATCGGTTCAACCGGCAGTGCGACCGGTCCCCATCTTCACTGGTCGATGAAATGGAACAAGGCGCGGATTGATCCGATATTGCTGACCGGGCCGCAAAATTAAATCAGCCTTGTCCCAGCACGTTCACTGGACGACACGCTTGACCTTGAAGCCGCGACCGTCATTCACGGAAGCCAAATAGCTGCCCAAGGCCGCGCGTTTGATCGCGATTGAATCACCCGCTTTCGGCCGGCGCATAGTGCTCCGCGGAACATCGGTTTGTTGCCAGACCGCGCCATCCTCGAGCGTGATCAGCCATTTGCCACTGCGTATCGTGCGTGCCTTTGTGATCGTGCCGGTGATTTGGGTGATCTGGTCGCCTTCGTCGCCTTCGCCACTGAACAGTCTGATTCGGGGCAAGGTGAGGCCGAACAAGCCTTTGCGCGCTTCTCGAACCTGCTTGCGGTCGGCGATCACCACTTCATTGCTTGTTTGCGCGGTTTCGAGCGCCGCCACTTTCTCGTCGTAACATGCCAGTCTCTGACCGCTGTCGGCGATCGACTTGCAAGCGACAAGATCGGTATAAATTGCTGGCGGTGCCGTTAGCTCTTTCTCTCTGTCCTGAGCTAGAGCGGCAGATGAGCCGAATAATCCCAGACAGGCAGGAATCAGCCAAGCTGTCCGCACACCGATAGTTTTGCCGTTAAGAACTTCGCTCGCCATCCTAAAACATCCAATCTTCAAGGTTTATTCGATGGAAAATTTATAGCAGATGATTCGCTGCAGGCAATGGAATGTTGATTCCGCTCAGGACCCAAATGTGGATGATTCATCCATCGTCATGGTGCGCTGCACCACCGACCAGCCCTGTTGCGCCAATCCACTGTGACAAAATAGTTACAATCTCTACAAAAACAGCGCTTTTACCTGAACGGGAGCTTTACAGGTCTCCGGTCATGTTGCAATTGACGGCCAATTCGGTGGAAAAATTCGTGCGTTTGGGGCGTACTGATTCCCACCGGTCAACAACCGGGGAACGACCAAGGTGGTCAACCTCTCCAGAATAAGGGACTGGAATAAAATGAGAAAATTTTCAAACCTAAAGGCATCTGCTGCGCCAATGGTGCTCGGACTCGCCATGGTTTCTGCACCTGCTATCGCGCAGGACCAAGATGTTCAGGAAGCAGATGCCGCTGAAGACAGTGTCATCGTTGTTACGGGTTCGCGCATCAGCAACCCTAATCTCGAACTTTCTAGCCCAGTTGGCGTTGTGACTTCTGAGGAGCTTGAGCTTCGCCAGACCAACACTGCTGAGCAGTTCCTTCGCGAATTGCCATCGGCTATTCCATCAACCGGTTCAGCAGTGAACAACGGTAACGGCGGGTCTTCCTTCGTTAACCTTCGCGGTATCGGTTCGCAGCGTAACTTGGTTTTGCTTGACGGACGTCGTTTCGTTCCTGCGGATACCACGGGCCGCGTCGATCTTAACTCCATCCCATTGGCAGTTATCGAACGGACTGACGTTTTGACCGGTGGTGCAACCACAACATACGGTGCGGACGCTATCTCCGGTGTTATTAACTTCATCACCAAGCGTGACTTCGCTGGCGTTGAGGTAAATCTCTCCGAACAGATTACCGAACAAGGCGACGGCAACGTATTCCGCGCTGACATGACCATCGGTGCAAATTTCGACGATGGCCGCGGTAACGTAGTTCTGAGCGTTGGCTATCAGGACCAAGATCCTGTATTCCAGGGCGATCGTTCTTTCGGCGAGTTTAACGTAAGCTCTTTCAGTGGTAACGCTGGCGGTTCTTCGAACGCTATTCCAGCCGTTGTTGTTGGACCTATCCCAGGTGGCTTCGGTCAGATTGCTCCAGACGGACAATCTGTATTGAGCGGCGTTTTTGATCGTCCATTCAACTTCAACCCGTTCAACTTGTTCCAGACGCCATTTGAGCGCTTCAACATTTACGGTTCGGGTCGTTATGAAATCAACGAAAACGTTGAGCTTTACTCGCAGGCAGCTTTCTCCAAGCAAACTGTCAACACGATTATTGCTCCAGGTGGTTCGTTCTTCAACAACTACGACATCAACCTGAACAACCCAACGATCCCCATCGGAATTGCTAACCAATTCTGTGCTGGTCTTGGCTTGACAGCTGCTGCTTGTACCGCTGGCATCAACACCCAGTTCGGACCAACCTTGGCTGATGGTTCAGTAAACCCTGACTTCGTTCAAGTTAACACACAGGTTCGTCGTCGTACCATCGAAGCCGGTACCCGTCAGTCTGCCTTCACCTCGACATTGTTCAACATTGTTGTAGGCGCACGTGGCGCCATTACCGACAACATCAGCTATGATGTTTCCGGTACTTATGGTGAAAGTGAGCGTATTCAAACGCAAACTGGTTTCGCACGTCGTTCACGTTTGGATGACTCCTTGCAAGCTCTGCCAAATGGCACGTGTATTTCTGGCAACGCCGGTTGTGCACCGATCAACTTGTTCGGCTTGGAAGGCAATCTTGGTTCCCAGGATGCCATCGACTATGTGTTCAACTTGTCACAGTCGGTTATCACCAAAACTTCAATTGCTACTGTCAACGCTTCGATCACTGGTGATCTCGGATTTGGTTTCTCTGAAACTCCAATCCAATTTGCTGTAGGCGGCGAATATCGTAGCTTCGATGCTTCCCGTGAATCAGATTCTGCTTCGCAAACGCCTGGTGCGGTTGTTGGTGCAGGTGGCGCGGCTCCAGACATTTTCGGCAACTATGATGTCTATGATGCCTTCGGTGAAGTTAGCATTCCAGTATTTGAAGGCGAATCCTTCGCTGAAAGCCTGACCATCGATCTCGGTGCTCGTTATTCTGACTACTCCACTGCGGGTACAGAATTCACTTGGAAAGCTGGCGGTAGCTGGGAAGTTATTCCTGGTCTGACCTTCCGTGGTAACTACCAGGTCTCTTCACGCGCACCGAACATCGGTGAGCTGTTTGCACCTGTCTCCACGGGCCTCAGCAACCTTGCAAACGATCCTTGCCAAGGTCCAGTAGCTCCAACCGGTAACCTTCTTGCCGCTTGTTTGCTTCAGGCTCCTGCAGGTTCACCTGGTGCTGCTGCGATCCAAGCCGGTACGGTGCTTCCACCTGCTGCTGGTCAGATCAACATCACAACTGGTGGTAACCCGAACCTCGGAACGGAAGAAGCGACAACCTATACCATCGGTGTAGCGGTTCAGCCTGAGCAGATTCCTGGTCTTTCGGTAACAATCGATTACTTTAACATTAAAGTGACCGGTGCGGTCTCATCGCCAACCGTTGGTGATGCAATCGCAGCATGTTTCGATGCACCTTCTGCAACAAACCCACTCTGTGGTCCGACATCTATCTCTCGGAACCCAAACACTGGTGGTCTTGACGGTGATCCATCCAACACTCTTGGTCTTGTTTTGCAACAGAGCAACCTCGGAACAATTGCTACGGACGGTATCGATTTGAGTGTTCGTTATAACACGGACATCACCGATGACATCGGATTGGCAATGTCATTTGACGGAACTTGGACCAACAAGAACTTGTTCCAGGCATCGCCATCTGCGGTTAACCGGGAATGCGTTGGCTTCTATTCCGTCAACTGTAACCCACAGTCCGAGTTTGCGTTCTCGCAGCGTACGTCTTTGACCTTTGACGAAGATTACACATTGTCTCTTCGCTGGCGCTACCTGAGTGGTGTTGAGCAAGAGCCATTGGATATTCTCAACAACGGTCAAGCCTTCATCGGTACATCGCCATTGTTCGGTGATGTTGACTTCACGAAAATTCCAGCAGAAAGCTATTTTGACCTTAGCTTCCAGTGGGACGTAAGTGAGAACGTACTGTTCACATTGACCGCACAAAACTTGCTGGACAACACCCCAGCAGTGGTTGGTTCGAACATTGGTTCGACATCGTTCAACTCCGGTAACGTATATCCATCATCTTATGATGCTCTTGGACGTCGTTACGGCGCAGCTGTTAAGTTCACTTTCTGATCCGAACGATCAGAGTTGAAAAAAGAAGGCGGGTCATTTGGCCCGCCTTTTTTTTGCCTGATCGTTGAATTTCTGAGCCAATGATGATAACTATGTTGCAGCTGCTAACTGGGGGCCTTGAATGAAATTCGGAATAGCACTGCGGTTATATGCAATAGCTCTCGTCGGTCTGGGTGCTGTTCCTGCATCGGCTATGGTCGAACAGCGCATTCCCTTGACGACATCGCAAGAAGCCCCAGAGAATTTGTTGCGAATAATCACGCGAATTTTTTGTGCAGTGATGCCGCCTTCCCTTTCGTGCTGAACTGAAACACTTAATATTATCGACGTTGGAACCCATATGAGAATCTACATCCAGTTGTTATTGCTCGGGCTATTGGTCGCTTCGGCATTTGTCGCGCCTCGGGCGCTGGCCGTCGAGACGAACGAGGTCGAAGAGCAGTCGAAAAAGCCTAAGAAGATCAAAGACCGTCGGCATCCTGATTATGTCCGCTGCCGTTCGGAACCGATTATTGGTTCATTGTCTAGAAAGCGGCGAGTCTGTATGACCAACACAGAATGGGCGGAATTTACCAAACGCGGATCTCGTGACTCCAGGCAATTTGTCGATGACAATCAACCTGGCTTCATGGAACCATAAGGTGAACCGGCCGGTGCCGGTCCAAAAATCTTGTTAAACTAGGACCATAGGAGTCAGTATGAAAATTCTTTTATCAACCCTTCTTATCGGGACATTGGCCTCGACAGCTCTCGTGGTCTCTCCCGCGATTGCGGCCGACACTGACAATGCAACCGAGCAGTCGAAAAAGCCGAAGAAAATTAAGGATCGCCGTCATCCGGACTATGTACGCTGCCGCTCTGAACCGCTTATCGGTTCTCTCACGCGCAAAAAACGGGTTTGCAAGACCAATGCTGAATGGGCGGAATTTACCCGTAAGGGATCTCGAGAATCCCGTGAGTTTATTGATGACATGCAGGCTGGCCAAAATAGTACCCCTTGAATAACGGAGACTTTTTATGAACCGATCAGCATTCAAATTTCTATCGATCGCCGTGATTACAGTGGCTTTCGCTTTGCCGCAGCAGGCTGCCGCCGAAGCGACAGAAGCGGAAACTACAGAGGCTCAGTCGAAAAAACCCAAAAAAATCAAGGATCGTCGGCACCCAGATTATGTACGCTGCCGCTCCGAGCCAATCATTGGTTCTCGCGCACGGAAACGCCGTATCTGTATGACCAATAAAGAGTGGGTAGAATATACCAAAGCGGGAACGCGTGAATCTAGGGGGTTTGTCGAGGATATGCAGGGCGGGATGGACAATAACGTCGGCGGTTGAGCTGCGTATTGTTGTATCGGTTAGCTCAGCAAGTTTGAGCCGATATCGATTCTGATGTTCTGACTTTCGGCCACAGCTTTGATCCATGGTACAACCATGTCGATTTCAGCTCCATGGAGGGCTGCGGTTTGGGACTGTTCTTGTTCTCGCTTCGCTGCATCGAAGACTACGTCGGGCTTGTTTTGATCAAGCTTGGAATGACTCGTGAATGCTGGTCCGGAGATAATTTGATCCAGCTTCTCTTGGCTGAGTCCGAGATCAAAAAATTCATTGAGCTGATCAATTGCCTCATCAGGCCGGGCCAGAAATGTCTCGCTATCCAATAGCTTCACGCGGTCTGAACCTATAGTATCCAGTATTTTGGCAAAGGCGGCATGTTGCGAAAGCCAACCCACGGCAGCGACTTGCAAATCGGTAAGTTGCAGCAGCTGTTCTTGCGAAAAGCCGCCGATCAAATAACCGTCTTTTAGCGTTCCAAGCAGCACATCGCGGACCCAAATCCGGCCCCACATTTCCTTTTTGGAGATTGATTTCAAATAGGAATCTATCGGTGCATAGAGCAGCAATGCTTTGGCATCTGGCCGTTGCCGCAGTGCCGGGATCGCGAGCGGGGTGCAAATGTTCGATGGTTTGATGATGACCGCCTGATCTCCATCAAATGGGCGCGCCAATAAATCGAGTGACCTATCTAGCACGTCGGAAACCATCGCCTCACTGGCTCCCCGGCGCTTCCATCCAATCATGTCGTTCAAGACCATGGGCTCTTTCAATCCCATCGACGTTCCGGGAATGTCAAACGCTCGTGCCATCATCGTCGAGCAACAATAAGCCGAATGAAATATGAAGTGAACCGGTACCAACTGGTCAAGTGATGGCGCCAACTCTCCGCGGCTTATCAGTTCAAACTGATCAACATTGGGCAAATGTTCATCGGTTATGAATGTGGAGCTACGATGCACATCTCGCGGCACATGAACAAAGCGAAACCCATCAGCGACTTCGTCATAACGATGCGCCAAATATTCAGCATCAGCCAATATTTCTGTCTGTCGAGCGGATAGAACCATAGCCTGTGTCTGCCTTCCTGGACGCGAGAGCGCAAGGTTAAGCTGGGGCAGTTTCCGTCGGCTCAATTTTCAACGCGCCGTCGCCTTCGTCAATGTTCACTGTGCTCCCATCCGGAACATTTCCACGTAAGATCAAATCAGCAAGTGGATCCTGAACATATTTTTGGATTGCCCTTTTCAACGGTCGTGCGCCGTAGACGGGATCATAGCCTACTCTTCCGATCCAACGCTTCGCTGCATCGGTCAACTCGAGCTGGATCTTGCGATCTTTCAACAGCTTCTGTACGCGGCCAACCTGAATATCGACAATAGGTGCCATATGTTCCTCGGCCAAGCGATGGAACAATATGATTTCATCCAGGCGGTTGAGAAATTCGGGTCGGAAATGCGCGCGCACCACTTCCATGACCTGAGGTTCGACATCTTTGACCTTTTGGCCTTCTTCCAGATTTGCCATATATTGACTACCAAGATTAGAAGTCAGAATGATCAGCGTATTGGAAAAGTCCACCTTGCGGCCCTGGCCATCTGTCAGATGCCCGTCGTCGAGCACCTGCAACAGAACGTTGAACACATCTCCATGTGCCTTTTCGACTTCGTCGAACAAGATGACCTGATAAGGACGGCGGCGGACAGCTTCGGTCAACGCGCCGCCTTCATCATATCCTACATAGCCGGGAGGCGCGCCGATCAGGCGTGCGACGCTGTGCTTTTCCATATATTCGGACATGTCGATCCGCACCATTGCCTGGTCGTCATCGAACAGGAAGCCTGCCAGAGCTTTGGTGAGTTCTGTCTTACCAACGCCGGTGGGCCCGAGGAACAGAAATGATCCCAATGGCCGGTTTGGATCTTGCAATCCGGCACGCGAACGCCGGACAGCTGCGGAAACTGCGTCGATCGCATCTTTTTGCCCGATGACTCGCTTGCCGATCAATTCTTCCATGGCGAGCAGTTTTTCGCGTTCACCCTCAAGCATTTTGTCCACTGGGATGCCCGTCCATTTGGACACAACGGAAGCAATATCCTCGCTGACCACTTCTTCCCGGAGCATCGCGCCTTCGGTAGCACCTGCCGCCTCTTCCAACGCCTTTTCGAGATCAGGAATGGTCCCGTAACTGAGCTCACCCGCTTTTGCGAGGTCGCCGGCCCGTTCGGCCTGTTCCAGTTCCAGCCGTGCGTGATCCAGTTTTTCCTTCAATTGTCCTTCGGCGTTAATCTTGTCTTTCTCGCCCTGCCAACGTGTTGTCAGCTCTGCAGATTCCTGTTCAAGTTCCGCCAATTCCTTTTCGAGCGTTTCCAAGCGGCCTTTTGAGGCGTCATCGCTTTCTTTTGATAAGGCTTCGCGTTCAATCTTGAGCTGGATGATCCGGCGGTCGAGATTCTCGATTTCTTCCGGTTTGGATTCAACTTCCATGCGGATGCGTGATGCCGCTTCGTCCATCAGGTCGATGGCTTTATCTGGCAGGAACCGATCGGAAATATAGCGATGGGACAGGGTTGCTGCGCTGACCAATGCGCCGTCGGTAATGCGAACGCCGTGGTGGAGCTCATATTTCTCCTTGAGTCCACGCAAGATAGAAATTGTGTCCTCAACCGTCGGTTCACCAATGACCACGGGTTGGAACCGTCGCTGTAACGCCGGGTCCTTCTCGACATGTTTCTGATATTCATCCAGCGTCGTCGCGCCGATGCAATGAAGTTCGCCGCGTGCCAGCGCAGGCTTTAGCAGGTTGGAAGCATCCATCGACCCTTCCGAGGCACCCGCGCCGATCAGCGTGTGCATCTCGTCAATGAACAGGATGATCTCTCCGTCCGCGCCGCGGACTTCGTCGAGCACGCCTTTGAGCCGCTCTTCAAATTCGCCGCGATATTTCGCACCCGCAATAAGCGACCCCATGTCCAGTGCCATGAGCCGGCGGTCTTTCAAACTATCGGGTACATCGCCATTGGCGATGCGCAGCGCCATGCCTTCGGCGATGGCGGTTTTACCGACACCCGGCTCACCGATCAACACCGGATTATTCTTGGTGCGGCGCGCCAAAATTTGGATGGTCCGCCGGATTTCTTCATCGCGGCCAATGACGGGATCGAGCTTGCCATCCCGGGCATCCTGAGTCAGATCGCGGGCAAATTTCTTCATCGCTTCATAGCGATCTTCGGCAGAGGCCGTATCTGCGGTTCGGCCACCCCGCAGGTCGTTAATCGCAGTGTTCAGGGCATCGGCGGTGACACCGGCATCGGTCAATGCCTTGCCTGCGGCAGTATCTTTGGAAATCACCAAGGCAAGCAGCAATCGTTCGACGGTGACATAGCTGTCTCCTGCCTTCTCGGCGACTTGCTCCGCTTGATCCAATACGCGCACGGCGTCATTGTTGAGGCCGGGCGTCTGTTGCGCTCCGCCGCCCGATACGGCAGGAATTTTTGCCAAGGCCGCGTCAATCTCTGCATGCGCTTGCTTGGCATTGCCGCCGGCCTTGGTGATCAAGCCCGCCGCCATGCCCTGATCGTCCTCAAGTAGCGCTTTGGCGAGATGGGCCGCGGTGATTTGCTGATGATTCATACGGATCGCGACGGTCTGGGCGCTTTGCAAAAATCCCTTGGCTCGGTCGGTAAATTTCTCGAGGTTCATAAGTTCATCCTGTTCAATCTTCTGTAGCAAATATGGTGTGTTACGCCGACAACACAACCACGATCGTGTCTTTTTCTCTTCCATTTATATGGTAAGTCTGGGCAAGACTAAAAGAGCGCATTATTATGCCGTCGTCGGGAAGGACAAAATAAGTGAAATTACTGAAGCGTTTGGGTGTGAGTTTGCTGGTGTTGTTCATCATGGTTGCGGTGGCTCTGGCTGTGTGGGAGCCGATGACCATATCGCCGCCAACCCCGCCGCCTGCCGGCGAATATGAAGCGCGAATCGTTCGCGACGGATATGGTGTGCCGCATATATTTGGCAAGACCGATGCAGATGTCGCTTATGGCGTTGCTTATGCCCATGCAGAGGATGATTTCGCCACGCTGCAGGAGGTTACCGCGATGACCCGCGGGCGACTCGCGACCCTCAATGGAGCCGGTGGAGCGCCAATTGATTATGTCGCCGCCCTGCTCGATGTCGATGGAACGGTGCAACGCAAATATGACGATCTGCCCGGGGACGTGCGTGCGGTGCTGGAAGGCTATGCATCGGGACTCAATGATTATGCGCAAGAGCATCCCGAAGAGATTACGCTCAGCAAATTATTTCCGGTCAATGGCCGCGATATCGCGGCCGGCTTTGTTCTGCGTTCGCCGTTTTTCTTTGGTCTGAATGGCCCGATACAGGCGCTGACCGAAAATCAGCCACTGAACGGCGAAGGCGGGCCATTGCTCCCGAAAGACGCCGAGAAGCAAACGATCCATCCGCTGAGTCAGGATAAGATCATCACGCCGGTCGGCCCGGACCCCGATGACAATGGCTCCAACGCCTATGCGGTCAGCCCGGACCGTTCGACAGACAATAGAACCCGCTTGATCTCCAACTCGCATCAGCCCCTGCGCGGCAATGTCGCCTGGTATGAGCTGGTCGTTCATAGCGAGGAAGGCTGGGATTTCGCCGGAGCCAATTTCCCCGGATCACCTTTTCCCTTTCTCGGGCACAACAAGAATCTCGGGTGGACGAACACGGTCAATCGGCCGGACCTGATCGATATCTATGAGCTGACCTTGAACCAGACCCGCAGCGCCTATCAATATGATGGCGCCTGGCAGCCGCTCGAAAAGAAACGCGTCTGGCTGAAAATCAAATTCGGGCCGTTCGTGATTCCCTATCCGCAAATGGCCTATCGCTCGATTCACGGACCGGTGATCATCAATGACAGTGGCGCCTATGCGATCCGTTATGCCGGCATGGATCAGCTGGACATGCTGACTCAATATTATCGGATCAACAAAGCGCAGAATTTTGAGGAATGGCAGACTGCGATGGCTGGGCAGGGCGTTCCGGCAACCAATTTTGTCTATGCCGACGCCAAGGGCAATATCGGGATGTACTATAATGCGATGTTCCCGGATCGCCCCGAAGGCTATGACTGGCGCAAGGTGCTGCCGGGCGATACGTCCGCGGCCCTGTGGACCAAGACCTTGCCGTTCACCCGCGTGCCCGCGCTGGTCAACCCGGCTTCCGGCTATGTGATGAACGCGAACAATACACCCTATATTGCTGCGGGTCCCGGCGATGAACTGAAACCGGACAATTTCTCTCCGCTGATGGGCATCGAAGACGATCAGACCAACCGTTCGCGGCGTTCGATTGCTTTGCTCGAAGCCGCCAATGCGGACGGCAAGCTGACCGCTGAGGAAATTTGGACGATCAAATATGATACCGGCTATGAGAAAGCGGGCTATTCAAAGGCGTGGATGGACAGGATCGCAGCACTCGATCTGAAGGATCAGCCAGCAATGCAAAAGGCGCAGGCGCTGCTCGGCAAGTGGGATTGGGACCTTGATGGAACAGGGCCTGCCGATGCGCTGGCGCTGATGGTCCTGCGACCGGCCAATGGTTCCCATTATCAACGCAAATCTGCGCCTGATCCCCAGGAGATCCTGCAAAAGACGGTCGACCATCTGACCAAATATTTCGGCAGGATTGATCCCCCGATGATGGAGCTGTTGCGGTTGCGTCAGGGTGATGTCGATCTGCCGATTGACGGCGGAAATGACACGATCCGTGCCTCGACCTTATGGGATGTTGAAGCGGACGGGCGACTCTCTGTGCGGCATGGCGATAGCTTCATCATGTTCATGGAATGGGATCAGGACGGAAATATCTTTTCCCAGTCCATCCAGCCGTTCGGCGCGGCGACGACGCGACCGGATTCAAAACATTATACCGATCAGATGCAGCTGTTTGTCGACAAGAAGCTGAAACCGGTCTGGTTTGATCCGGTGGAGCTGGAGAAGAATAAGGCGAGCGAGAAGATGATCGGTAACGGCAAGAAATAATACCGCTGATCGCGCCGCTGCGCGTGCATCTGTTCAGCCTGTCTCGGTGGCGCTTTGATTCCGCTGGCTGTCGGGGGATTTGCGCCATGAAGCTGCCTATCAAAGACCTCAAATCATGGCGTTTGAAACAGAAGGCTATCGCATGATTTACAAAGGCCCGCCGATCTGACAAGGCTATGGCCATTCAAAAAGACGATGAATCGAGAATAAGCCTGCCTGAGTGACAGCTTGGATTGCCATTCAAATTGCTCAGCAGCTTCATTGTCGTTTAGGGGGCGCGCATGACAGATCAGAAATTCGACATTATCGTTTATGGTGCCAGTAGCTTTGTGGGCCAAATTATGACTCGCTATATGCACGAGCAATTTGCCGATGAGTCGATAAGCTGGGCGATCGCGGGGCGCTCAAAAAGCAAACTCGAGACATTGAGCAAAGACATCGGCCTATCCGACATTGAAATTCTGGTTGCCGATGCGAGCGATGAGAGCGCGTTGAAGATGATGTGCGAGCGCGGCAAGGTCGTGATTTCAACGGTAGGGCCTTATGCGCTTTATGGCGATACACTGGTCAAAGTCTGTGCCGAATCCGGGACCCATTATTGCGATCTTACCGGAGAACCGCAGTGGATTCGGAAAATGCAGGATCGCTATGAATCAGTTGCACAGAAGACCGGCGCATTGATCGTGCATTGTTGCGGTTTTGACTCGATCCCGTCAGATCTCGGCGTGCATTTTCTGCAGCAACATGCTCTCAAGAAATTCGGTCAGACGTGTAGCCAGATCAATATGAGAGTGGCCAAGCTGAAGGGTGGAGCATCGGGTGGCACGATTGCCAGTATCATCAATATGGTCAAGGAAGCTGCAGGCGATGCCGAGCTGCGCCGCCAATTGAAGGACCCCTATAGCCTATGTCCTCCAGACCATAGTTTCTCCGCGCGACAGCGCGATGTCAAAATGGCCTATGATGAGGAATATGATAGCTGGATTGCGCCATTTGTAATGGCCGCGATCAACACCCGCGTGGTGCACCGCTCCAATGCCATGACAGGTAATAATTATGGCACTGATTTCCTGTATGAAGAAGCGATGGTCACCGGCAAGGACGGGCGCGGAAAGCGGATGGCCCGAGCAACCGCATGGGGCATGAATGCCTTCATGGTGGGTCTCGCAATACCCCCAGTGCGTTGGCTGCTGGAAAATCACATATTGCCCAAGCCTGGTGAAGGACCGAGTGAAAAAGAGCAGCTCGAAGGCGAATATGACCTGCGATTCTTCGGCAAGACATCTGCTGGCGATAAGATCAAATGCCGCGTAACCGGCGACCGAGATCCCGGCTATGGGTCGACTGCAAAGATGCTGGCCCAGGCAGCCGCTTGCCTCGCGCAGGATGTGCCAGAGGGCGCAGTTGGCGGATTTTGGACTCCGGCTTCGATTTTGGGCGACAAACTGATCGAACGATTGCGCGAGCATGCCGGGCTTACATTTGACCTCGAATAGTCCCGCTCGCCGTGTAGCTGATCATTCAGGCCGATGGCCGAGCAAAAATTGACAAAGAGGCTCGTTCTGTGTCGATGAACCAATGCCCTTCTTCCGGATAAAGCGGGCACCTAATATCGCTACGCTAGTCATGAGCTGCTTTTTCGCTCGTTAGGGCGCCAGAATCGTATCCACCGCTTCATCGAGCAGATCTGGATAATCGGTAATATAATGCAGGCCGCGGCTCTCTTTCCGCGCGAGCGCTGACTGGACGATAAGGTCCGCGACCTCAATCAGATTGCGTAGTTCAATCAAATCCTGGGTCACCCGGAAATTGCCATAATATTCTTCGACCTCGCCGCGCAGCAAATCGATGCGATTGCGGGCGCGTTCGAGACGTTTGGTGGTGCGGACAATGCCGACATAATTCCACATGAAGCGGCGGATCTCGGTCCAGGTCTGCTTGATCACAACTTCTTCGTCACTATCGGTGACCCGGCTTTCATCCCACGGGCGGATTGGTGGCGGGGCAGGAAGCTCGTCCCAATGGGCCTGAATATCGCGGGCGGCGGCGTCGCCGAAGACAAAACATTCCAGCAGGCTGTTTGATGCCAGACGGTTTGCACCGTGCAGGCCGCTTTCGCTGGCCTCTCCGGCAGCATAAAGCCCGGGCAGGTCGGTGCGACCCGCAAGATCAATCAAAATGCCACCGCATGTATAATGTTGCGCCGGCACCACCGGGATCGGCTCGGTCGTCATGTCGATGCCCAGGCCGATGAGCTTTTCGTAGATATTCGGGAAATGTTCCTTCACGAATGCGGGATCTTGATGCGAGATGTCGAGATGGACATAATCAAGCCCGAGACGTTTGATCTCATGATCATTCGCGCGCGCGACAATATCACGCGGCGCCAATTCCATGCGTTCCGGATCAAAGCGCTGCATGAATCGCTCGCCCGCTTCGTCTCCGGCATCGGAAGGCAATTTCAGATGGCCGCCTTCGCCGCGCACTGCCTCGGTTATCAGAAAATTTTTGACCTCGAGATTATAGAGGCAAGTGGGGTGGAACTGCATCATCTCCATATTGGAAACTTTCGCGCCAGCCCGCCAGGCCATGGCAATGCCATCGCCGGTTGCGCCGCGCGGTGCGGTGGAGAATAGATAGGTCCGCCCGGCGCCGCCACTCGCCATGATCGTCGCGCGCGAGGTGAGGGTTTCGACATGGCCGGTGGCATTGTTGAGCGCGTAAACGCCCCAGACATTTTTCTTGCCGGTCGGCGTCTCCGCATGGCGATCCGCGATCAGGTCAATCGCCACCATATGCGGTTTCATGGTGATATTGGGATGGGCTGCAGCGGTATTCTGCAAGGCCTCCTGGACCGCCCAGCCGGTGGCGTCGTCGACATGGACAATCCGGCGATGGCTATGTCCGCCTTCGCGGGTGAGATGCAGCGCATCTTTTTCCTCGTTGAACGGCACGCCCATATTGACGAGCCGTTCAATTGCTGCCGGGGCGTTTTCGACGACAAATTCCACCGTTTCGCGACGGTTTAATCCTGCCCCTGCGACCATCGTGTCATCAATATGATTTTCGAACGTGTCGCCCGCATCAAGCACCGCGGCAATGCCGCCTTGCGCCCATGCGGTGGAACCGCCGGTCAGTTCGCCTTTGGCGAGGACCAGTACCTTGTGAGTCTGGGCCAGGGTGATCGCGGCGCTGAGTCCAGCTGCGCCAGAACCGATGATGATAACGTCATGTTGGTTCACGCTGCTTTGGCGCGCGTCAGATTGAGAAATACATCCTCCAGATCCGCTTCTTTCGTGGTTACATCGACAATCGCATAGCCGCGCTCCTGCACGGCCGCCATCACGCCGCCGGCATTGGTACGGTCCTTATTATAGGTAACCGCTACCGTACGCGGGCCGATGATTTCGGCTTTCTCGAACAGGTCATTGGCAAAGGAAACCGCATCCTGGGCTTCGCTAATATCGCGGTCGAGGGTCAATTCGACCAGCTTCTCCCGCGCCATGTCGACGAGTTCCGGCGTCGGTTTGTTGGCGATCAGCTTTCCGTGATTGATAATCGCGATCCGCTCACAGAGATTTTCGGCCTCTTCGAGATAATGAGTGGTCAGGACAATCGTGACGCCCGCCTTGTTGAGCTCCTGGACATATTCCCAAAGCTGCTGGCGCAGATCGATGTCAACGCCCGCTGTTGGCTCATCGAGGACCAATATCGGTGGCGAGTGAACCATCGCCTTGGCGACCAGCAGCCGCCGCTTCATGCCACCCGACAATGTTCGGGAATAGGCGTGAGCCTTGTCGTCGAGATGCACCGCTTTGAGCAATTCCATCGTCCGCCGTTGCGATTTGCGAACCCCATAGAGGCCGGCCTGGACTTCGAGCGATTCGAACGGGGTGAAAAACGGATCGAACATGATTTCCTGCGGCACGATCCCGATCGAGGCTTTCGCATTGCGCGGATTGTCGTCAATATCAAAGCCCCACACGCTCGCCGTGCCACCGGTTTTTCGAACCATCCCGGACAGGATGTTGATCAAGGTGGATTTGCCCGCACCATTTGGCCCGAGCAGGCCAAAAATCGACCCTCGTTTCACGTCAAAGGTCACGTCATCGAGAGCCTGTTTGCCTCCCGCATAGGTTTTTGACAGGTTTTTTATTGAAATTGCTGCATCACTCATGACGGCGGCATACCCATATTTTTCTTCACAATCAAAGGCTTTGGCGGTGTGTCAAAAACAAGGTCAATCGGGGATTAACCAGTTCGATCAGCGATTGTTTCGCATCTCGCGCCTATTGCAGTTGTCATGGAACGAATGGACAATCAGAAACGAGCGGGAAAGTTGCGAATTTCGCGGGCAGCTCTATTACTGTCGGCATTCCCTTGTCTTGCTATGCCCGCGCCCGCGCTCGCAGATACGATCAATAGCTCGTTGAGTGCCGAAGTTCGGCAACCGCTTACGGTCATCAAGAATAGTGATCTTATCTTTGGGAATTTTGTCGCCGGCGCGGCCAATAGTGATTTTCGCATCGACGCCGTAACCGGAATCATGACGCAGCTGAATGGTGATGCTGTTGTGATCGGTGGGACAACATCCCGCGCGTCATTCACTGCAACGGGTACACCTTTTGCGCAAGCCAATATCCGGCGCTCTCAAAATAGTATCAATATCGTCCGGGTCGGCGGTACCGAAACCATGCGCGTCAATGATTTCTGGCTGGGCAACCGTGCCGGTCTGCGCGACCAGATTCTCGATGCTTCGGGACAGGCGACCTATTTTGTTGGCGGACGGCTGCGGATTGGCGCCAATCAGGCTCCCGGAAATTATCGCGGCTCATTTGATGTCACGATCGAATATTTCTGATCGGTTTGGCGCTGCCGCCGATGCGATATCAGATAATAGCTAACGCCCTTTTAACTAGTTAAATCAACATAATTTCATGAGCTTACCGCTAGGAGCTTGGTCATGATAAAGAAAATAATCATCAACGCGGCCGACAAGACTTACCGTTCCAAGGTCACTTTGTTCATGGCATGCGCTGCCTGTTCTTTGCCATTTTCTCCAGCCATTGCGGCGCCGGCAAGTGGCGAAACGCGCACGACGATCAATCAGTCCGTGGTGGTCACCAAAAATGCCGATCTCTTTTTTGGTGATTTTGTTCCGGGCGGCTCGAATAGCGTTTTTCGGCTCAACCCGAGAAATGGCAATCTGAACCAGCGCAGCGGCGATGCAATCGCGATTGGCGGGACTCCGACGGCTGCCTCGTTCACCGCTTCGGGCACTCCTTTACTACGCGTTCGAATTTCCAGCGGGCAAAACCGCATATTCATTGTCCGTGATGGCGGAACCGAAAGAATGCGCGTCAATCGGTTCCGATTCGACGGGCGCCGCAATCGCTCGCTCAACGCTGCGGGTGAAGTGACCTATCGTGTTGGCGGTCAGCTGCGAGTCGGGCCCAATCAGATGCCTGGGACATATCGTGGTACATTTGCCGTCAATATCGACTATTTTTGAGCCGTGCTTCTGTCCAGCTGCGTTGCCGGTTAACCGGCCTTTAACCATGAGCTGAAGCCTTTATTTACCAATTTGACCCTATAGGTGCGTTGTGCAGACCAGAGACCATCATTTTTCCCGCTTGAGCGGCGGCCTTTTGCTGATGCTTGCAGCCCTCGCAACCGCGCCCGCTGCGCATGCCCAATCCGCAACGTCGGATTCCCGGGCGGTCACGATTGGGCCGCTCTCGGTGGTCAATACGGCCCCGCTCGAATTTGGCGATATGATTGCAGGCGCTTCAGCGGGCACCGTCTTTATCGATACGCGAAACAATAATGTCACCTCATCCGGCGGCGTTACGCTGGCTGGTGGCAATCCGAGCCGTGCCAATTTCATCATATATGGTACGCGCAATCAGGTTGTGGATGTTACGATCGCGGGCTCAACCACCATAACCCACGCAAATGGTACCGATTCAATGCTGATTAATCAGATGGGAATCGGCAACGGCGGACGCAATTTCGGGACTTTTGTGCGAGGACGCTTGCCCAATGCCGGAGTCTATAATCTGACTGTTGGCGGCCGTTTGAATGTCGATGCCAATCAGACCGATGGCGAATATTCCGGCACCTTCACGATGACCGTGGACTATCTCTGACTCGCTCAATTTGAATTATTGTTGCGGTGCCAGTTGCATGGACTAGCAACCATTGCTAATTGCGCAGGATGATCGACGCTCCAGAAATTGTCAGAACCGCCAAGAAACGCAACGCCTGTGATGGCGCGACCGACATTCCCGGTGGCGCAGCGCTTGGCCATCCCCGAGTCTGGCTCGAAATTGATGACAAGGGCTATGTCGATTGCGGCTATTGCGACCGGCGCTTTGTCCTCATCGGCGGTCCTGCAGATGGCGTCGTCGAAGACCCTGCAGGCGAATAATCGCCAGTAAAGGGGTGTACGCCACCCATTTCGTTTCTATATGATCGATATGATGCAAAATATTGATCCCCGCTCGTTTCTGTACAACTCCGATGGACTCGATCCTGAGCGTGCAAAATCTCTTGTCTCCCAATCCCTGTCCGCCTGCGATGATGGCGAACTTTATCTGCAATATAGCGCAGTGGAGAGTTTCGGCTTTGACGATGGCAGATTGAAGACAGCCGATTATAGCACCGATAGCGGATTTGGCCTGCGTGGTGTGTCCGGCGAGATGACCGGATTTTCGCACAGCAATGAAATTAGCGAAGCTGCGATCAAGCGGGCCGCGCAGACATTGCAATTGCTCGATCCGGCAAAAGGTGAACTGGCGCCGCCGCCGCGCGGCAACAACCAGCATCTCTATGGTGCAGCCAATCCCTTGGAGACTATTCCCTTTGCCAAGAAGGTCGCGCTTTGCCAGCAGATCGATAAAGCGGCGCGCGCGCGTGATCCCCGGGTCGCACAAGTGTCTGTCGGCCTGTCGGGCAGCTGGAGCGTTGTGGAAATTGTCCGGCCTGACGGATTCATCGCTACCGATGTACGGCCATTGGTGCGTCTCAATGTCTCAATTGTTGCCGAGCAAAATGGCCGTCGCGAATCCGGCAATTTCGGCATGGGTGGCCGCTATCTCTATGACCAGCTGTTCGAGGAAGATCGCTGGAACCGTGCGGTCGATGAAGCCCTGGCGCAGGCGCTGGTCAATCTCGAAAGCGTCGATGCACCGGCCGGCGAACAAACCGTTTTGTTGGGCCCCGGCTGGCCCGGAATCATTCTTCACGAAGCCATTGGCCATGGCCTCGAAGGGGATTTCAACCGCAAGGGGACCAGCGCTTTTTCGGGCAAAATCGGACAGCGGGTTGCCGCGCCCGGCGTGACTGTGGTTGACGATGGTTCGATCAAGGAGCGGCGCGGGTCATTGAGCATTGATGATGAAGGCACACCGACTCAGGAAAATGTCCTGATCGAGGATGGCATTCTCAAATGCTATATGCAGGATCGCTTGAATGCCCGCCTGATGGGCGTGCCCGCAACCGGCAATGGTCGCCGCGAAAGCTATGCCCACGCGCCGATGCCGCGGATGACCAACACCTTCATGCGTGGTGGCAAGGATGATCCGGCCGAGCTGATGAGCCGGGTTAAGAACGGCATCTACGCCAAAAGCTTCGGCGGCGGTCAGGTTGATATCGTCTCGGGCAAATTCGTCTTCTCCTGCACCGAGGCTTACAAGATTGAAAATGGCAAGCTCGGCGCGCCGATCAAGGGTGCCACGCTGATCGGCGACGGCCCGACGGCGCTGACCAAAGTCACCGGCATCGGCAATGATATGGCGCTCGACGAAGGTATTGGCATGTGCGGCAAAGGCGGGCAATCGGTGCCGGCTGGCGTTGGGCAACCGACATTGCTGGTCGATGGATTGACGGTCGGGGGGACGGCTTGATATCCGAACGCTGGCCTGACGAAATCCTCAGCTTCTGGTTTGAAGAACTCAACCCCAAAGACTGGTGGAACAAAAACGAAGCCGTCGACACCATCTGCAAGGAGCGGTTTCTCGAGCTGTGGGAAAAACAGAAATCGAAAAGCGCCGATGCGTTTCTGGATGCTCCGCAAACCGCGCTCGCAGCCATCATCCTGTTCGACCAGTTCCCACGCAACATGTTTCGTGACCAGGCTGATGCGTTTTCCACCGACCATCTGGCCCAGCAGATAGCGGAGAAGGCTGTAGATCTCGGGCTCGATCAGCCGCTCACCGAACAACAGCGACCATTTCTATATATGCCGTTCATGCACGCGGAAGATATCAATCTGCAGAATAAGTCTGTGATTCTGTTCGCCCGGCTTGGCAGCAACGAGAAATTTGCCAATAGCCACCGCGATGTGATCGCCAAATTTGGTCGTTTCCCCCATCGAAATGCACTTTTGGGCCGTCGGACGAGCCCAGAGGAACAGGCCGCTATCGATGCCGGTGCGAGCTGGTAACAAAATGCAGGCAGCACTTAGACAGACGTGGGCGGCCGTAAAATTTTGGCCAGCCGCGAGCCAATGGAAGACGGCGGCCCTTTTTGCTGCGCCAACGGCCCTGATCATTGCCGTGGCGGGCGCGATTGGCGGATGGCTGAGTTTTAGCCCGGTGAACGACGCACAAACCGCGCTGCTCGCGTTGGTCATCCTCTTCTTCGTCCCCGCCTTTTGCGAAGAGATAATTTTTCGCGGTATTTTGCTTTCCTGGTTTGCGACATTTTCCCAGCGGTGGGGCAATTGGTTGTCGATTTTCCTCTTTGTCCTCTGGCATCCGTTTCAGGCGCTGACTTTCGGACCGCCCTGGTCGGCTATTTTCCTGCAGCCGTCGTTTCTATTTGCTACGTTCATACTCGGCATAGTATTGGCCCATATAAGGATCGTGTCGCAGTCTCTGTGGCCTGTCATCGTCATCCACTGGTTGTTGGTGGTGGTCTGGAAACTGCTGTTTGGCGGACCATTTTATTGAGAAGGATTGAGGCATGGCCGAGTTTTTTGAAGCGCTGACTGATGATCATATCGCGTTTATTGCAAAACAGCCGATGTTCTTTGTAGCAACGGCGGCAGCAGATGGCCGCGTCAATCTGTCTCCCAAGGGCTATGATGTTTTTCGCGTCTTGGGACCCAAGCGGGTTGCTTATCTCGACCTGCGGGGTTCGGGCAATGAAACTCATGCGCATCTGGTCGCCGAACAGCCGGACCAGGGACGGATCACGATCATGTTCAACAATTTTGGCAACCCGGCGCTGATTACGCGGATCTATGGAACGGGCATTCCAGTGCTCCCGCAGGATGACAGTTGGGATGAACTGTCCGAACATTTTCAGATTTTGCCGGGCACACGCCAGATTTTTGATATTGCAGTTGAATCGGTGCAAACCAGTTGCGGTTACGGCGTCCCTCAGATGACCATGGAAAAAGAACGCCCAACCCTGGTCAAATATCATGCGCAGTCAGGTGAGGAAGAATGGTTCGAAAAGGTCAAAGCGACAACAACCAGCATTGATGGTCTGCCGTCCCGCGCGACCGAGCGCTTTTTTGACCCGCAGGATATGTGACTTTATGAGTCTGGTTGAACTGTCCCGTCATATGCATGCGGTCGAGGCCGAGATCATCAGGGGGCGTCTCGAAGCAGCAGGCGTTGGTACCGTCTGCTTCGACAGCGGCGTGAATATTGTCGAAGGCGCGGGCCTGGCTTTGCCCGCCCGGGTCATGGTGCTTGCCGAAGATGTTGCGGAGGCCAAAGCAATATTGGCTGAGGATGTCTCGCTATGAAGATTTCTCTTGCACTTGGTGGTGGAGCCGGGCTCGGTTGGACGCATATCGGCGTGTTGCGAGCGATTGATGAATCGCCTTTGGAGGTCGCCGCTATCTCCGGCACCTCGATCGGTGCGATTGCCGGGGCTAGCTATGCGGCTGGCAAGCTCGACTATCTTGAGGAAACAGCCCGGACCGCCAATTTCCGTAATCTGATCCGCTTCATGGATCCGCATTTCAAACGCGGCGCCGTCATGGGTGCGCGGACCATCGAAAAAGAGCTGGAGAGTGAACTCGGGCATCTCAATTTTGAGGATTTGCCGATACCGATCGCCGCGATTGCCGCCGATTTGCGGACCGGCGATACAATCGTGATGAAGTCGGGCAAGCTGGTGCCCGCCATTCGGGCTTCGATGTCTTTGCCGGGCATATTCAAACCTGTCGAGTTTGAAGGCCGGCTGTTGGTGGATGGCGGGGCGGCCTTGCCCGTGCCGGTATCACCTGCCCGTGAATTGGCTCCGGACAATCTCTGCCTCTCGGTCAATTTGCAGGATGACTTCGTCAGTCGCGCAGTTATGGCCGGAATCGCGCGTGACGACGGGAAGGAACCGAACAGCATTGCCATCGTCCGTGCCTCGGTCGGTCTCTCGCTGAGAAACCTTGGCCGCTATTCACTGGCCCTTGATCCGCCGGATTTTGCCCTCTCGCCGCCGGTTGGCCATATTGATATGCAGAATTTCACGCGCGCTGCCGAACTTATCGACATCGGCCGCCGGGAGACTGAGACGATCATTCCAGAAATTGTTGAAAAACTGAGCAATCTCCCTGCCTAAATAATAGGCATTATTGTTGCATTGCACAAAATTTACACTTTCTTAATGGGCCGATCCTGAGTCCTTTGTTGGATTCCAAGGCTTTGCGAGTCTGGCACGCCCTTTGCAGAGATATCCTCGGTAATAAAACACAGGGGGCGTAATGAAATTTATCATAGCCATAATTAAACCATTCAAGCTCGATGACGTTCGTGAAGCCTTAACCGGTGTTGGCGTGTCGGGGATGACGGTGACCGAAGTCAAAGGCTTCGGGCGCCAAAAGGGTCAAACCGAAGTCTATCGCGGCGCGGAATATACCACCAACATGGTGCCGAAGCTCAAAATTGAAGTTGCGTGTAGCAGTGAAATTGCTGCGCAAGCCGTCGAGGCAATTCAATCTGCAGCGGGAAGCGATTCCATCGGTGACGGCAAGATTTTCACTTTCGCTATGGACGACGCCGTGCGGATCCGCACCGGCGAAACCGGCGACACGGCACTATAATCGGGGAAGCATGATAATGAAAAAGATTTTGACAATTTCTGCAGGACTGGCGGCGCTGGCTGTCGCGTCTCCTGCCTTCGCTCAGGAGGCTGCCGAAGTGGCGGATCCGAGCGCGAATGTAGCCTATATTTTCAATACGCTGCTCTTCCTGATCGGCGGTTTCCTCGTCATGTGGATGGCTGCTGGTTTTGCGATGCTCGAGGCCGGCCTTGTGCGTTCCAAAAACGTCTCGATGCAATGTTTGAAGAATATTGGCCTCTATTCAATGGCTGGCATCATGTTCTGGGTAACCGGTTATAATCTGATGTATACAGACGTGACCAGCTGGATCGGGACTTTTGGTCCTTATGCGATGCAGGCGGTCGGCGAAGCGGATGTGGAAACTGGCTATTCGGTCGCATCCGACTGGTTCTTCCAGATGGTTTTCTGTGCGACAACGGCATCTATCGTATCCGGTACGGTTGCTGAACGCGTCAAATTCTGGCCCTTCATGATCTTCGTGATCATTCTGACAGGCTTCCTCTACCCGATCACGGGCAGCTGGGAATGGGGCGCTGGTTGGTTGGACCAAATGGGCTTCAGTGACTTCGCTGGTTCCACGCTGGTTCACTCGGTCGGTGGCTGGGCAGCTCTAGCAGGCGCTTTGATTATCGGCCCACGGCTTGGTCGCTATGTCGATGGCAAAATGACTGTGATGCCTGGTTCGAGCATTCCACTGGCAACCTTGGGTACGTTCATCCTGTGGCTCGGTTGGTTCGGCTTCAACGGCGCGTCCCAGCTGGCTATGGGCACGATCAGCGATGTCAGTGACGTTTCGAAAATATTCGTCAACACCAACATGGCTGCAGCTGGCGGCGTGATCACCGCGATTGTTCTGACACAGTTGCTGTATAAGAAGATCGATGTCACGATGGCGCTCAACGGCGCTCTGGCAGGCCTCGTATCGATTACCGCAGAACCACTTGCACCCAGCGTGTTGCAGTCGATCATCATCGGCGGCATCGGCGGCGTGATCGTGGTCTTCGCAGTACCCATGCTTGACAAGCTGAAGATCGACGATGTTGTCGGCGCCATACCGGTTCACTTGTTGGCCGGTATCTGGGGCACGATGATTGTTCCACTGTCCAATGGCGACGCAACCTACGGCGTCCAGGCGCTCGGTGTCGCAGCGATCGGTGGCTTCACCTTCATCGCCAGCGCGATTGTCTGGTCAGCACTCAAATTCACCATCGGCGTCCGTCCCACCGAAGAGCAGGAAATGCTCGGGATGGATATCTCTGAAGTAGGCGTCGAAGCCTATCCGGAGTTTGCCAAAGGTTAACCAGTTTGGCGCCGACTCTCTCCTCCCAAATTGGGGTCGGCGCCTCACCTTGTTCCTCCTGCGAACAAACAACTTATGGCCGGTGATGTGCAAGCATCCCGGCCTTTTTTTGTGCAACCACCCAGCCGGCTCAACTTGTCCGTGTTTCATTTGCAATTGATCAGGGTGAATGCCATTTGACGACGGCCAGTCTCGAAGAGGAACCGTCATGTCATATGTCCAGCAGACCGCCGAAATATTCAGCCATATGGGAATTGACCCTCGCCGGATAGCTGGTGGCGATCTCAGCGTCACCTCGCCCCTGACCGGGGAAGAAATTGCCGCCTTGGACATGGATGATGCCGGTCGGGTCGATCAAGTCATCGGGCAAGCCCATCAAGCCTTCCTGACATGGCGGTCGTTGCCCGCCCCGCGCCGCGGCGAACTGGTGCGATTATTTGGAAATGCCTTGCGGAAGCATAAGGATGATCTCGCGCGGCTGGTCTCGATCGAAGCAGGCAAAATCCCGTCCGAAGGCGCTGGCGAAGTGCAGGAGATGATCGACATCTGCGATTTTGCGGTTGGCCTGTCGCGGCAGCTTTACGGGCTGACCATTGCTTCGGAACGCCCCGGACACCGGATGATGGAAACCTGGCATCCGCTGGGCGTTGTCGGGGTGATTTCAGCGTTTAATTTTCCCGTGGCGGTCTGGTCATGGAATGCCGCCCTTGCGCTCGTCTGCGGCAATAGCGTGGTGTGGAAGCCATCGGAGAAAACGCCGCTGACCGCGATTGCCTGTCATGCAATATTTGCCCAAGTCGCCGCCGATTTCGATGATGTGCCGGATGGGCTGGCCGGCCTGATCATCGGTGGTCGCGAGATTGGCGAGGCATTGGTCGACGATCCGCGCGTCCCCCTGGTTTCGGCAACCGGTTCCACTGCGATGGGCCGATCCGTCGGCCAGCGCCTCGCCGGTCGTTTCGCCAAATCGATTCTCGAACTGGGCGGCAACAACGCCTGTATCGTCACGCCATCCGCTGATCTTGATATGGCGGTGCGCGGGATATTGTTCAGCGCGGCGGGTACCGCCGGACAGCGCTGCACCAGCATGCGGCGGCTGTTTGTTCATGACGAGATATACGAGAAGCTGATGGCACCGCTCAAGGCCGCCTATGCGAGCATCACGATTGGTGATCCGCTGACTGGCGATACATTGGTCGGACCGCTGATTGACCAGCAGGCCTTTGACGGAATGCAGGCCGCTTTGAGGCAGGCAACAGAGCAGGGCGGTATTGTTTCAGGCGGGCAGCGTTTCGACAGTGGTGATGATGCGGCTTTCTATGTCCATCCGGCGATTGTTGAAATGGACCGGCAGACGGACATTGTCTGTCAGGAAACCTTCGCGCCAATCCTCTATGTGATGCGTTACCAGCATCTCGACGAAGCCATTGCGCTGCAAAATGCGGTTGATGCGGGCCTGTCTTCTTCGATATTCACGTTGAACATGCGCGAGGCAGAGCAATTCCTGTCGGCTTCAGGGTCGGACTGCGGCATCGCCAATGTCAATATCGGCACGTCAGGCGCTGAAATTGGTGGTGCTTTTGGCGGAGAGAAGGAAACCGGAGGCGGCCGCGAATCCGGTTCCGATGCCTGGAAAGCCTATATGCGGCGCGCGACCAACACGATCAACTATTCGGACGATCTGCCGCTGGCCCAAGGCGTGAGTTTTGATCTCTAATCGGCCGCGTACGGATCAATCCCATGATGTTGTTCGTCGATGCTCATTCGCTGTTGGTCTAAAAACTGATTTCATGGGCAACCTTTTTTGCCTTTCGCCAGCGGTTTCTGTAACAAGCATTTAACTGCGCCGCAGGCGCGCGTTTGATAGCCCTCGTCTGGGCGCAACCACTCGGAGAAACATCCATGCGATTCACCATTTCCAGCCGTAAATTCTTCCTTGGCGTGTCCAGTGCGGCGCTTCTCGGCGCAACCGCCACTCCAGCCTTGGCCGATCATCATGGAAAGAAAATGACAACAGCGGAATTGAACAAAATGAGCGCGACGCAATCCACCGACGATGCCGCAAGGGACAATAGTATCCTGCAACCTTGGACCGGACCTTATGACGGCGTCCCGGCCTGGGATAAGGTCAAAGTTTCCGATTTTCCAGCGGCTTTCCAGACCACGATGGACCGGGTCAAAGCGGAAATGGTTGCCGTTCGTGACAATCCAGAGCCAGCAACTTTCGAAAATTTCACGGTTCCGATGGAATTGGTCGGCAATGACGCCAATGATCTCTTTTCGATCTGGGGTGTGCATAGCAGCAACCTGTCCAACGAAGAGGTTCGCAAGATTCAAGGCGAATGGCTGCCCAAAGTGTCTGCCTTTTTTAACGAACTGACCCTCGATCCCAAATTGCTCGCCAAAACCAAAGCAGTCTATGATGGCCGCGCCGACGCGGGCCTCAATGCCCAACAGCTGCGCCTCGTAGAGCGCAATTACGAGCAGCTCGTGCGCAATGGCGCATTGCTCGAAGGTGCGGACAAAGAGAAGCTGATCGCGATAAACACCGAATTGTCGAAAGCGTTCAACGAATTTTCCAACAAAGTATTGGCCGACGAAGAAACCTATATCTATTTGACCGACGAAGCCGATCTGGCCGGATTGCCGGACAGTTTCATTGCGTCGATCAAGGCCGCCGCCGAGGGGCAGGGCAAAGAAGGCTGGGCGCTGAAAAACACGCGCTCGGTTATGCAACCCTTTCTCCAGAATTCGACTCGTCGTGACCTGCGCGAGAAAGTCTATAACGCCTATATCAACCGCGGTGACAATGGTGACGGCAATGATACCAATGCAATCATTGCGGACATATTGAAGCTGCGTGCGGACCGCGCCAAGCTGCTCGGTTTCAAAACCCACGCCCATTACCGGATGGCCGATACGATGGCGCAGGAACCCGAAGCGGCGATGGAGCTGATGATGAAAGTCTGGCCCGCAGCCGTTGGCCGGGTGAAGGAAGAAGTCGCCGACATGCAGGAAGTGGCCGATGCGGAAGGCGCGGCTATCACTATCGCTCCCTGGGACTATCGCTATTATGCAGAGAAAGTCCGCAAGGCGAAATATGACCTCGATGCAGCGGAGATCAAACCCTATTTCAAACTCGACAATATGGTCGATGCGATGTTTGATGCGGCGGGCAAGCTCTATGGCATGACCTTCACCGACAATACGGGCAGCGTCCCGATATTCGATCCGGAGGTTCGCACCTTTGAAGTCAAGCGCGGCGACAAGCTGATCGGTCTCTTCTATCTCGACAATTTCGCGCGCGAAGGTAAGCGTTCCGGCGCGTGGATGACCACCTATCGCAGTCAACATGATCTGGGCGGCAAAAACCGCTATGTGCTGGCTTCGAACAATAATAATTTCGTCAAGGGCGGCGAAGGTGAGCCGACGCTGATCAGCCTCGATGATGCCTCGACATTATTCCATGAATTTGGCCATGCGCTGCATTATCTCAACTATGACATCACCTATCCGGGCCTTAGCGGTACGCCGCGCGACTTTGTCGAATATCCCAGCCAGGTGAACGAAAATTGGCTGCTGACCCGCTATGTCCTCGACAATTATGCGAAACATGCCGAAACCGGCGAGCCGATGCCGCAGGAATTGGTCGACAAGATCAACAAGTCGAAGACGTTCAACGAAGGCTTCTCGACAGTTGAATATCTGTCCAGTGCGATTGTCGATATGAAGCTGCACAACCGCACCGAGCCGGTTACCGACCCGGATGCGTTCGAGCGCGAGACGCTGGCTGAAATTGGCATGCCGAAAGAAATCGTCATGCGCCACCGCCTGCCGCAGTTCAATCATCTCTTCTCGTCAGACGCTTATTCGGCCGGCTATTATAGCTATCTCTGGTCGGAAACGATGGATGCCGACACCTGGGCTGCCTTTGAAGAGGCGGGTGATGTCTGGGATGCCGACACGGCCGAACGCTTCCGCTCGATCATCCTGTCGACGGCCAATGAAACCGATCGCAAGGACGCCTATCGCAAATTCCGCGGCCGCGATCCCGAGGTCAAATATATCCTCAAGAAACGCGGTTTTCCGGTCCCGAGCGAAAGCGCCGATGCGGGCAGCAAGAATGACGCGACCAAATAGGGGCGGTTCTTCGGATGACAATTACGAAGGGGAGTGCGTTTGCACTCCCCTTTTTTTTGGGATGGCATCTGCCGTGCAATTCCCATCGCGGCCAGCAATGAATGGGGACAGTAGCATCTGTCACCATAGTGCGTGATGGTTCGGGCCATTTCCAACGATTATGCAAATTCCTCGCCGAGATAAAAATGACGAACGGCCGGGTCATGTACCATTTCGTCGACGCTTCCATGAAAAGCAATCCGGCCTTGGTGGATGACGTAAACCCGATCGAGCAAGTCAAACAGTTCATGGACATTTTGATCGGTCAAAAGCACCCCGATATTGCGCCCTTTCAAATCCCCAATCATTGCCCTGATGTCCCGAATGGACATGGGATCAATCCCGGCAAAAGGTTCATCAAGCAATATGATCATCGGATCGGCCGCCATCGCCCGTGCTATTTCACAGCGACGCCTTTCGCCTCCCGATAGAGCTCGGGCGGGCGTATTGCGAACATAGTTGATATGGAATTCAGTCAGCAGTTTATCCAGCTTCCGCTTCCTTCTGGATGGATCACGTTCAAACAGTTCGAGCACCATCATTATGTTTTGTGACACTGTCTGTCCGCGAAAAATCGACGGTTCCTGAGGCAGATAGCCAAGGCCTCGCAAGGCGCGCTGATCAAGCGGCAAGTGGGTAACATCCTTGCCGTCCAGAAGCACCTTTCCGGAGTTAACTTTCATGAGGCCGAGGATCGCAAAGAAAGTCACAGTTTTCCTGGCACCGTCAGGTCCAAGCAGTCCCACTATCTCGCCGCGATTAACATTCAGAGAAATGCCCTCGAGCGCTGAACATTTGCCAAAAGACTTAGTTATGTTCTCTACCGACAGGACCGTAGTGTGAGACGCATTAAAATTGTCGGAAATCAATGGCGCCGAAATAGCAATATGCTTCTCATAACTATCTCCATATGATCTATTTCCGCTGGTGTTCATATCGGCAAGGCGCGTATTTCAATATCCGTGAGTTTACGTATCGTCAGAGCGGTTTCTACAAATTAGTTGGATATCATGATCCGCTCGCTTTCGGCCGGTTTCGGCTATTTCCTTGTCGTCTTCACATTGGGTGCGATCTTGGGATTTGTGCGAGAGGTTCTTGTTGCTCCGCTAACTGGGTCTGTCATCGCGGTCCTGATGGAAATGCCGGTGATGATTGGGGCAGCTTGGTTTGTCTGTCGCCTGATGATTCACAAATTCAACATTTCCGACGACGTCAACCAGCGCCTGGCCATGGGCGCATTCGCATTCTGTCTCCTTATGGTTGGCGAATTGCTATTGTCGATGATCCTGCAGGGAAGCGATATCACCGGGTTTCTCCGCATGTATGAATTGCCTGAAAATAGGATCGGTCTTGGTGGACAGATTGCATTCGCCTTGTTTCCGGTTATTCAGCGATATGGAACAGCGCTGCACGAACGATGATCAGGGCCGCAGGCTTCAAGACAATAGATGCTGAAAGTTGCAAGCTATAATATCCACAAGAGTATCGGCACGGATCGGCGGCGCAATCCTGGCCGAACGATTGAGGTGCTGAATGAGCTTGATGCGGATATTATTGCGCTACAGGAAGCCGATCGACGATTTGGGCGACGAGCCGCGGCCATTCCAGAGCTGATGCTCCAACAATATAGCGATTATCGCGCGGTTCCACTGGATGTGCAGAATGATTCAATGGGCTGGCATGGAAATGCGATATTGGTCCGCAAATCTGCAAATGTCCTGATGCATGATATCATTCACATTCCCTATCTGGAACCGCGAGGTGCCGTTCTCGCCCAGATTGACATTAATGGAACCAGCTTGTCGGTTTTGGGCATGCACCTTGACCTTTCCGGTCTGTGGCGCCGCCGGCAAGCGGCGGCAATTATCAAGCTGGCAAAGGAACATGGTCGTCATTTGCCCACTGTCCTGATGGGTGATCTCAACGAATGGAGCGCATCAGGGGGCTGTCTAAGCGACTTTGGCCGCAGTTTTCACTTCATACCTTGCGGGCGAAGTTTTCATGCACGTGGCCGCGTGGCTGAACTCGATCGGATCATGCATTGTGACCGTCTGAAACCGCTGGACTGCGGGGTCCTGAATAGCGCGTCTTCGCGCAAAGCTTCCGACCATCTGCCGATCTGGGCAGACATCGGCCTGGCCTGAACAGCTTGGCTATCGGACACCATGATTGATTGTCTATTTCATCCCTGCACTTGCGATGGGCCAAACCAATAAGTGCATCCGTGCACCGGATGGAACTATCGCAACAGGTGCAATTATCCCGCAATAATATCGGGTCAGATTATGGTGACAGTAGCACCTATCATTGCAGTTTTAACTGTAACGTCGCTATCCTCTATGGCGAGTTTAAGAAGAAACATCGATTGCACAGCAAAAAGTGTGTGAGGTCGAATTGATACGCTGTTACCCGTGCAGTTTTCTCAATATTGAATTGGAAATTGGCGCGCTATCATCATAACTGCGGTTTCACGCCGTTCGTGATGTCCTGTTGATGAATGCGGTGATCCGTATCTTCCCTGACGTGTAATCGGTGCTGCCGCCGCCAGATATCTGGGCCACGATTGTTCTGTTGCTTGATTGTGGTGCTCCCAATGAGGGTCCCGCGTTATCATCTTCAGGGTGCCGCTTGATCTCTGTAACAGTTCCTGCTGTTTCACTTTTCAAATTCGTCGAACTCATATCCATATATGCATCAGGGTCTCCAGAATAGCCGATTTGAAGACGTTTATCCCCCGATGCAAAGGCTACATCATATCGCTGGCGGAAATTCACAATTTCAGCATCTTGGCCAATTTTTCCAAGGATCAACTGGCGATCATGGACGAACGGGCCAATCAATCGGTCTCCTATTCGCACACCGTAGCATGGATCACGCAAATAGGTGATAATAGACAGTCGATCGTTATGCCCCAACGCAATCGGATCTGATGAAAAGTTCACATTGGCGCCATTGAGTCTTATCGCAGAGTTGCCAGTAGGGGCATTGTTCCGATAAGATATGGCACCAAAATGAATCGGGCCGTCACAATAATTGCCATTGACATCAGCAGCAGATCCGACGCCTATCGATGGCGCGGTGCTAGCACCGCTATTCAAATAGCCCTGCTTGAACGTTATCATTCCGTTCCGTGCAAGAACGTCAACCAATGGATTGGCTTCGCCGACATTGCCGACGACCGATAGATTCATATCTTCAACGAAAATCTCCTTGACGCTTTCGTGGAGGTGAAAATAAGCATAACCCTCACTTTCCCCTATTGCCTTCATTCTCCAATGGGTGCAGCCAGTCGATGGCGCTATGAAATAGCCATTGTTGGCTCGCGCAGTGTGCTTGTGCTGCGCATAATAATTGATGTTTCGTGACTCTCTCGAACCCATGCCATTTTTGCCATGGATGATGCGGCATGTTGGCATCACCGTTATATCCATCGCCCCCCATATATTCAGAACCTGCTCACAATTGTGGCCGATTAGATCAATATCGATCAGACCTCCGCGGACGACGCGGTCGGTTACGTTGACCAGCTGGAAAGGTGCGAGATTTCCGATACTGGATATTGTGGTCAGACCGTTGCTTCCGGTCTTGTAGCGTTCCTGAGCATAGTCGACCGCTACCGGATATTTCATAGTTACTGTCGCGCCGGAAACCGATTTGACAATGTTCAATTCGCTGTCCGGTTCGGTTGTCCCAGCAAGCGTCTGTCCAGTGCGGACAAAGACTATATCACCTGCAACAAAGTTTGAAGCGTCACTGGACGAACCCAATAAAACATCAACATCATCTTTACTGATTGCAGCCGCAATGTCGTAACCGGTCTTGTCTACGACCCGATTGCTTGCTGTATCTATCGAAATCTTGTTGCCGCCTGACAAGTGGAGACCACGATAGTTGACAGTGCTGACGCTTCCATCAAAAGCACAGCCCACCAGACCGAATCCTCGGCGTTGCAATGAGATATTATCGCCGTAACGCACCAAACCCGCCCTCATGGGGCCTTGCGCGACTTCCGACGTAATCCGGTGGAGCCTCGTAAAGGAGATTTCTCCAGGCACATCATTTTCAGCAAAATAGTCAAATGCGGCCTGCACGGCTGCCCGGTCATCCGTGCCCGATACTGCTGCATTAGTTGCAAAACTCCAAACACAGTCACCAACCGCGCCGCATTCCAATGGATTGAGCGTTCCGGTATCGGCGATCTGATAAACGTCACCGCCATTGTCCGTAAACCATGTATAGTCCTCACTCGTAGCCAATCGGGCGCTACCAGTATATTTCACCCACTGTGACGACATTCGGTTTTCGATGATGATTGTCGTGCCAACGCCCCACTTAGCTTCAATATTGTCTGTCTTTGCTGCGGCCAGATTAGTATAGCGTATTTGTAGAGGATTTGTCATGTGTCATACACTAACCTACTTGCCAGCCGGCCTGTTACACCGTTTTGTTTTCGAAAAAACCTGCCACTGTTACCTTTGACTTGTGTTATTGTCATAACTAAAATACTCCAGATATTTTATAAAAATCCTATTAAGAACCAAATTTTTACTGCTTTTAATAACAATATATATGATAAATGATTATCTTTTGTTTCTATAAAGTTTATTTATACAGTGAATTAACTTTCAACCAAAGCTCAGTCAAACCTGATGAGCTTCCAAATTTGATCCTAAGATCCGCATGACATAGTCACCGCGATATTTGCTATCATCGTCAAGCTCGGCACCGGAGCACGCATCATAAAGCTGCTCACTGCATGATCGCCTAATCTGGCCGCTGTCATATCGGTTCCTGTTTGATCAACATCGCAGTACTTTCCTACAACCGCCGCTCGCGCTTATGCTCCGCGGCGTGATGAGTCTTTTATGTTTCTTTCTCCTGGATTGCCGGCGCTTCGAGACGTGTTCTTTCATAGGTCACACTCGAGATGGTCTGGGCGTTGATAAACGCCTTGTTTTTTGCAGGTTTGGGGCGAAGGTCACAGAAAATAAAATAGCTGCTGTCTGTCAGTTTTCGATGAGATTTCCAATCGGTCACTTTCGCGCGCGGATCATTCTACGCAGTCCATTCCGCTTGACCGCTGTCTTTTCCACTGACAGGTTTCAAATCGCAACTTGAGAGGATTTACGAGCATGACCATTTCCGCTGTACGGACACCCGATGAACGTTTCGCAGATATCCCGGATTTTGATTTTCCGGTCCATTATGTCGATGACTTACCGGGTTATGAGGGGTTGCGCGCCGCCTATGTTGACACCGGGCCTGCGGATGCGGAGAAGACATTTCTGTGCATGCACGGCGAACCGAGCTGGTCATTTCTCTATCGCAAGATGATTCCCCATTTCACCGCTACCGGTGCGCGGGTGGTCTGTCCGGATTTTTTTGGCTTTGGTCGTTCCGACAAGCCGACCGAGCTCGACAGCTATACATTTGATTTTCATCGCAATCATATTCTCGCATTGGTCGAGCGACTGGATCTGACCAATGTAACATTGGTGGTCCAGGACTGGGGCGGGCTGATCGGGCTGACTTTGCCGGTCGATGCGCGGTTCAAGGCGCGGCTGTCGCGACTGATCATCATGAACACCGCCCTGGGGCTTGGCACGGGCGCGGGCGACGGTTTCAATGCCTGGAAGGAATATGCGCTGACCGTGCCGGTGTTCGACGCCGGTGAGATTATTGCGCGTGGCACGCCGCAGATGACCGCCGCCGAAACTGCCGCCTATAATGCGCCTTATCCGGACGACAGCTTTCAGGCGGGTGCCCGCAAATTTCCGGCGCTGGTTCCGGTTGAACCCGATATGGACGGTGTCGAAATCAGCAAACAGGCCGCCGCCTTCTGGAGCGGTGAATGGAAAGGCCCCAGTTTCATGGCAATTGGCGGTTCGGATCCGGTGCTTGGTCCGCCAGTGATGAACATGTTGCGCGGCCTGATCAACGGCTGCCCTGAGCCGTTATTGATCGAAGAGGCCGGGCATTTCGTGCAGGAATGGGGTGATATTGTCGCACCCGCTGCGCTCAAATCATTCGGCGATATCGCGTGATGTGAGGCTTTAGGCGGCCATTGCCGTCTTGCTGAAATGTTCGGTAAAGCGCGGCTGCATTGGCTGGCTGGCAACCATGGCAAGCGGGAGAGCGGTTTCGCAATGGGCACATTCTGCGCTGAACCGGCCGACATGCCAGTGCGATTTCCCGCAACCGGGGCAGCGGTTGACGATGTCGAGATGATAAAGCGGTTGATAGCCGCGCTGATGAGCGTTTCCGGCCAAGGCGTGAGCAGGTTGATTGACGAATGATCGTGGAGATAAGTACATCGTGTCTTCCTTCTTTCTGGTGCCTAACTTACGTCGAACCGAATGGCAGTTCGTTGCTGTATCAGCGATGAACCGTTTGTTTCGGTAGATGAAATGATAGTCCTGATCTGCTGCTTCGATAGGATATTTACGCCAAACGGCCGTGATGCCGCTCACACCGCGGTTCAAGTCACTGGAAAAAAGGATTAATATATTCTCTAACGCCGATTTGCTCCGACTCTATCTCAGCGTTTCTTCCAATAGGCGGGCCAGTCGTAGCGCGGACCTTTTGATCTGGAGTCGGGCGATTGGAACAAGCGCCGGGATTTCGTCATTATCGACGATTGCGCGCCGGGTCAGCGGCGGGCCGCAAGAATCAGCATCCTCTGCGGTCTTGTAACTATGATCGCGCGATATTTGCCATGCTTCCACTGCCCAGGATTCTGTCGTCCCGGAAGCGAGGGCTGCTTTTTCCTCTGCGCTATAGCGCCGAACCATGTGCGGGCCATCGGTGATCGCGCGCTCGGCCAATGGCCCATCCCATAGCCAATGCAGGTTCATCCGCCCCTCGATGATCCCATAAGCCGCTCTGACATTATTGCCGCCGCGGTCACTGCGATCGCCACTGTGCAGCGGCATGTGCATATCGCCGACGAAATGAACCAGAAAGGTCAAGGCTTCCAGTCGAACATGGGCTGGCAGGCTCTTGTCCTTCAGCAAAGCTGCATTGCGATCAATTTGAACCGATACGCAATTGCCGTTTGCGCAAGCACTCTTCAGATCAAATGGTTTGCAGATATCGACATTTTGATAGTGCCAGGGGCCGGTATAGCCCCAGCGCAATCGGTCGCGGCGCACGCAATCGGGCCAGACGCTTGCGTCTTGGATATTTTTGAGATCACATTGAGGCGTCCCGAGCAATGGTGACGATTGGAACAGCGCATTCATCCGTGACTTCGCCAAGGGGTCCATATTGGCCTCGGTAATCTCGGCGATCGTGCGATGAGCAAAGCTTCCCCAAGCCAGAGCCGGGGTTGAAAGCAGAATGCAAAGGACAGCAGTCAAATATTTTAGCATGGTGATATCTTGGATCGATTTGATTACAGTTTGACGAAAAAGGTCATTTGGCCGTTAATTTTCGCCAAGCCAGATCAGCGAACTCACAAAGCAGAGGCCTAGTCTCACGCGGATCGATGATATCTTCGACGCTAAATTGTTCGGCGGTGCGGAAGGGTGAAGTGACCAGGTTGAGCTTCGCCTTGATCTCGGCAAGGCGCGCTGCAGGATCTGCTGATGCCTCGATGTCCGCCTTATACGCGACCTCCAGCCCGCCTGCGATTGGCAGCGAGCCCCAATCGCCTGATGGCCAGGCGAAACGATATTGGAAATTTTCGGCATTGCTCATCGCGCTGCCGGCAATACCATAAGCGCGACGGATGATGACGCTGGCCCAGGGCACAGTCGCCTTATATACCGCGTTCATCGCCTGCACGCCGTATCGGATCGTGCCGGTACGCTCCGCCTCCCCTCCGATCATGAAGCCGGGATTGTCGACGAGATGGACGACCGGGAGATGAAATTGCTCGGCCAGCTTGGCAAAACGTTCGACCTTTTCTGACGATTTGGCTTCCCATGATCCGCCAAGGAAACTGGGGTCGTTGGCAAGCACTGCGACCGGCCAGCCGTCGAGCCGGGCAAAGGCGGTAATCGCGGCGCGGCCCCAACGCTTGCCCATTTCAAATACCGAATCTTCGTCGAAAACCGAATCCATGATCTTGCGCATTGAATAGACCTGCTTGTCGGCGCGTGGCACTGCGGAGAGCAGGCTTTCATCCTTGCGGTCGACGGGATCCCAATTTTCGGTGCGCGCAGACAGCTGATTCACATTGCTTGGCAGGTAGGACAGAAATTTGCGGGCAGTGACAAAGGCTTCCGCTTCGCTGGCGACTTCTTCGTCGACCACGCCATTGGTGGTGTGAATGTCACAACCGCCCAATTGTTCCTTACTGAGATCGTCACCAATGGCGGCGGCCACAGCAGGGCCGGCAGCAAATATTTGCGACAGGCCGCGCACCATTATTGAATAATGGCTGGCCACGGTGCGCGCTGCGCCCATGCCAGCAGTCGGCCCCAGCGCCAATGCTACGACCGGAACGTTGTCCTGGTTTTTGATGATATCTTCCCAGCCGGGAACCGCCGGGACATAGGTGAAGCCCATATCCTCGAGACTCTTGACCGAACCGCCGCCGCCCGTGCCATCGATCATCCGGATCATGGGAATACCCAGCGTATGGGCCATTTTCTCGCATTGGGTAAACTTACGGTGCAAGGCGGCATCGGCGGCGCCGCCGCGTACGGTGAAGTCATCAGCAGAGGCGACAACCGGACGTCCCTCGATATTGGCACGGCCGAAGATCAGATTGCTCGGCGCGAAGTCCTCGAATGTTCCATCAGCAGCATAGGTCCCGCGCCCCGCGATTTTGCCGATCTCGCGAAAGCTGTCTTCGTCGACAATGCCCGCAATCCGCGCCCGCGCGTCCATCTTGCCACGGCCATGCTGGCGAGAGATTTTCTCCTCGCCTCCCATTTTTTCAGCGAGACGTTGGCGCTCGGCCAGTTCTTCAAGTTCGGGTTTCCAACTCATATTGAATCGCTTTTTGCTAGGGAGATATAGGTGATACCGTACAGCCTAAGGAAAATTGCCTCTAAGCTTTGAAATTCCGTGCCTTTCTTGTCGGGCCGGCAAGGAGACAGATGTGTGCTATTTTTGTTCTTTTTCATATCTTCAGGCTAGTTGAATCCATTAGGTTAGGACAGAATGATCTGACGGCAGGCGTTTCTCATATCGGATGGGGTTTAACCACATAGTTAAAAAATGCAAATTTGGCATTATTAACATTAATGTATATAGCAGATGAACTGAGCTTCTCGGAGGAACCGGATGGAAAAAGCGCTAACATTGTTTTTGAAATTTCTACCACTGATTTTTGCTTTTGGATTTGTCATACCAGTCATTGCTCAAGGTACAAAAGCGCTCGAATGGACGCCGCCGCTCGGGCTGACGCCATTATGGTTTGCCCTTATCATTGGCGGGGCATGGGGCCTGTTTGCGCAGATCAAGGGGAGGTGGCTGTGAACGCTCCAGTGACCGATATTCTGCCAGCTGATCTGACGGATCTTTCTGATTCACAATTGATGAAACTCGAACGCAAAATCGCCCTTAAGCATAGCGGAATGTTCCCCTGGTTGATGGTGATTTGGGCCTTTGGCAACCTGATCTGCTGGCTGGCTCTGTGGCCGTTGGTGCTGTTCGATTACATACCATTGTGGCTGGGCTTCCTCATCGCGACGATCAATATGTCACTGGTCTATTTGCCAACCCATGACGCACAGCATGATATAATTGCCAGACCCGGGCAGAAGTTGCGTTGGCTCAATGAATTGGTGGGCCATGCGACATCTTGGATGATCGTGTTTCCGTTCCAGGTTCTCCGCGTGACCCATATGGATCATCACCGCCACGCCAATGACCCGCAATTGGATCCTGATTACACCAGTCATGCAGCAGGTCCATGGACCGCGCTCTGGAGCACGATTCAGGAACGCCAGCCCAAAGGGCAGCGCCAACATGATTATCTCGGATCGCTGGACCGCAATGGGCGCCAGGATCTGATCCTGCTCTCGATTGCCTACAAGTTAGCGTTTTTGGCGATCCTGTTCGCGCTGGCATGGTCTGGCTATGCGCTGGAAGCCTTTTTCCTCTGGTGGTTGCCCTATCATATCGCCTTGAGCTATCTAGTCTTTTTCCTGTCCTGGGCCCCCCATCACCCCGGCACAAAGCAAGGACGCTATCAGGATACGCGAAGCTGGAAATCAGCGGCTGGCAATATTGGTTCGATGGGCATGCAATTCCATGTGGTTCACCATCTCCACCCCTATATTCCGCTCGATCGGACACCCGCCGCCTATCGCGAGATGCGGCCGTTGCTGGTGGCAAGAGGGTGTGATTTGGGAGAGAATTAGACCGATCGCCAAAACGACCAGGGATCGGCTGATCGCGAACTTGAGCAGGATTCAGAGGGCGGTATATTTGCGTCTTTAACGTTCCGAAAGCGAAAATTGAAATATTGTTGAAGTGATGGATGAAAAACAGCCTATGAAATCGAATCTGTTGAAATGATTATGATAAATGATATCGTACATTAATGTTGATCCGTATTTCACAAATTCTAATTGCTTTCTTTAGTTCTATTGCAACAGCGGTACCCGTAGAAGCGCAAAGCCAGATTTTGAAACTTGAACCTAGCTCGAAGTGGATGATAGATTATGCTGACGATAGCTGCCAGCTAAGCCGTCAATTCGGGACAGACAAAGAAAAGGTAATTGCAATTTTTAGCAGGTTCGCTCCTGGCGACGAGTTTCAGTTGACTATGGCAGGAAAACCGGTTGAACTTCGGGGTGTAACCCGGAAAGCTTCAGTTAGATTTGGTCCTGCAGAAACTGAACAACAACTCAAATTCGGGATTGGAAATTTGGGCAATGATATGCCCGCTCTTATCTTTCTTGATCAGATAAGCATCGCTGCTCCGGAAGAAGTAGACAAAAAGAACGGGATGAAGGCGACCACTGGCAAATATTTGGGCCTGCCAATGACCGCCGAACGAAAAGCAGCCGTTACGCAGCTGTTTATCGGACGTCCTTTGCGAAGACCAATCAAATTGAAACTTGGTGCCATGGATAAGCCGTTCGCGGCGCTCTCAACTTGCATAGACGAGCTTCTCACACATTGGGGCATCGATGTTGCAAAACACAAAAACCTAACCATGCCTGTCCGCCCGGCAGGAAATCCTGGTCGGTGGGTTACACCTAACGATTACCCACGCGGCATGCTCATGAAACGGAAACAGGCGATTGTGCATTTCCGATTGAGTGTCGACGAGAACGGGAAAGCCAGTGCTTGCCATATTCAACAATCTACACGACCTAAGGCATTTGATGATGCGGTGTGTCGAGCTTTGATGAGGAAAGCTAAGTTTCAACCCGCTCTTGATAAAGACAGTGAACCAATTGCATCATATTTTCGGAGTACCGTAGTATTTACAACACGCTGATAAGGATGATGCCTCTTTTTAAGCCAAAAACGGACTTTATCCTTAAGCCCATCGCCCATCGTGAGATACGGCTTTTGCTAGAAGCAAGAGGTTGAGATTTGGGGAGACGTAGAAACATGTCGAGCATCATTTCCCGTAAAAGACGCGCGTATCAAGAAACCTAGGTCTGGTGTCCGTTATGCGTAATGGATGACATGGAACAACTGAAAGTAGATCCGAACTTGTTTCACAGTGAACCAAATTCGAAAATTTCGGTATCAAAGCTCACCTTATCTATCTAGCCATCATCCCAGATTCAGCGAAGTTGTTGCTTTTTCTGTTCTTTGGAAGCTATGCTATAGAATGACATGATAGACTGACCGGGCGAATTGAAAGATGAATAAATTTTCGATGTTGTCAAAAGGCTTTGTTAACAAGGCAGTCGCATTGGCAATCGTTACTACTGTGTCCAGCACGGTGGGCGCAACGCAGTTGGATGTGACAAATGAAGCCGACAAATCTAGCGAAAGAGTAGCTGTAACTGAGAAAATTACCGATAAAAGCCATCCGGATTTTGTGAGGTGCCGTACGGAAGCCATTATTGGGAGCCTTGCGAGGAAGCGTAAGGTTTGCCTGACCAACAAGCAATGGGCCGAAGCTCGGAAAAAAGGCCATCGACTCGCAGACGGTGCGATTAGCGCAATCCAGGTCATGAGTGGTGGAGGCAGTTTTACCGACGGAAAATAGGATGAGTTGTTGGTCGCGAACGATTATAACTTAATCTTCATCCCCATAAATTCCGACGCTCATTTCGCCTTGGCTCGTCGCGCGTCCGCGATACATGCCGGGCGTGTTATAGCTATAACCAGCCTGGCCCCAAGGTGTGGCGAAAATAATCCCGCCGGTGCCACCCAGTTCGCCCAATTCTGCAATGACATCATCGGCGATCTGCTGGATTTCTGAATTCGGCAACATGAATTCACTGCCGTGAATGGCATAAGTGTAATTGCCCTGGGCATCTTTAGGCACTGTCAACTGCGCTTCCTCAAGAGCGATCGGCCAGCGCATCCGGATACGGGTGCAAATCTCGTGGGCAACGCCGAGCCGGATGAAATATTCGCCCGCGCCGGTTGCCGAAATCGCGCAGCTGCGATCATCGGCATAGGTGCCTGCGCCGATGATCGGAGAATCGCCAATCCGACCCCAGCGCTTTCCGGTCATACCGCCGGTTGACGTGCCAGCGGCCATATTACCTCTACGGTCCATCGCGACCGCACCGACAGTGCCAAATTTATAGTCGACATCAGCCGCGCTGACTTGTTTTGCGAGAACATCTTCTATCTGCTTAAGCCGTCGCGGTGTCGCATAATAGTCCACAGTCACCTGTTCCAGCCCCAGTTCCCGGCCGAACTGGTTCGCGCCTTCACCGGAGAGCATCACATGCGGGCTGCTATCCTTCACCGCGCGGGCGAGCAAGATCGGGTTTTTGGTGCCGTTTATCCCAGCCACGGCACCCGCCGACCGATCGCTGCCATCCATGATGCTCGCGTCGAGTTCGTTGGTCTTGTCCCAAGTGAATACGGCACCCTTGCCGGCGTTAAAATTCGGATCATTCTCCAGAGAGATGATGGTTGCTGTGATAGCGTCCATCGCGGTTCCACCATTGTCCAGAATGAGCGAGCCGATCTCCAAAGCCCGACTCAAAGCTGCCCGTATCTCTGCATCTTTCTCCGGCGTGATATTTTCGCGCTTTATCGTGCCCGCGCCGCCATGAAGGGCGATCGACCAGCCTTCCCCCACCTCAGTATCTTGCGCCGCTGCCGGTGAAACCGGCAAGCCCGAGGCCAGTGTTAAACTCAATAGAACCGATAAATAGCGGATCATCAGTGATCTCTCCCGATTGGCACTTATCATTTTGCCGCGATGTGCGTATATGTCTCGCATAGAGCCCTTCTGACAAGAGCAAATATATGACTGCTGACAATCCCTCCTTACGTCCATGGCGCGATATCGAGCGCCGCAAAAGCCGCCAGATCATGGTTGGAGATGTGCCGGTGGGCGGGGATGCGCCAATTACGGTGCAGACGATGACGAACACGCTGACGTCTGACGCGAAGGCGACGATCGACCAGATCCGTCGCTGCGAAGAGGCGGGCGTGGATATTATCCGGGTATCTTGTCCGGATGTGGAAAGCACCACAGCGCTGAAACAGATTGTCCGCGCCAGCCGCGTGCCCATCGTCGCTGATATTCACTTTCACTATAAGCGTGGGATTGAGGCGGCAGAAGCGGGTGCTGCCTGTTTGCGAATCAATCCCGGTAATATTGGCTCATCGACGCGAGTGAAGGAAGTGGTCGACGCTGCCAAGGCCAATGGTTGTGCTATCCGCATTGGGGTTAATGCTGGCAGCCTTGAAAGACATCTGCTCGAAAAATATGGTGAGCCATGTCCCGAAGCCTTGGTTGAAAGCGCGCTGGATCATATCAAGCTGCTGCAGGACCATGACTTTCACGAATATAAAGTCGCGGTAAAAGCGTCCGATGTGTTCCTCGCGGTTGCTGCCTATATGCAGTTGGCAGATGCGGTGGATTGTCCTTTGCATGTTGGTATCACCGAAGCCGGCGGCCTGATTGGCGGCACAGTGAAGAGCTCCATCGGTATCGGTAATCTGCTCTGGGCGGGCATTGGTGATACGATCCGGGTCAGCCTGTCGGCTGAACCGGAAGAAGAAGTGCGTGTGGGCTATGATATGCTCAAGGCCTTGGGCCTCAGAACGCGCGGCGTTCGTGTGGTCAGTTGCCCCAGCTGCGCACGTCAGGGCTTCGACGTGATCCGTACGGTGCAAAAGCTCGAAGAACGTCTGCAACATATCCGTACGCCTTTATCTCTCTCGGTGCTGGGCTGTGTCGTCAACGGGCCCGGTGAAGCACGTGAAACTGACATCGGCATCACCGGCGGCGGCAAGGGCAAGCATATGGTCTATCTGTCCGGCGTCACCGATCATCATGTCGAGGATGATAATATGGTCGATCATATCGTGAAGCTGGTCGAGGCCAAGGCGGCGGAGATTGAGGATGGAGTTAGCGAAGCGGCTTGATTCTTTGGAAAATAAGCTGACTCGGCTTGTTCTGAGCCGGTCCAAAAATCACTAGATCCGAGCATTGCGGTTTCTGGAAGATACTGAAATAAATCTCAAATTGCCGATAATCAGACTTTCCTTCACCGCTCCAGACTATTGTCGGCTACGACGTCGATTCAACCGTACAAATTCCAGTTCCCTCACGTCGTTGGAAGTGTCATAGCTTCTAGTATGAGATTGATCCTGCTTGCTCTGTCCCTACTGGCTATTTCTTCGATGTCCGCGGTATCGGCGGCACCTGCGGGGGCGGAGCATCCGGATGCTCGGCCGTTTGAACAGGATGCCGATGCAATGGCGCAAGTCGACGCGGCGCTTGTTCGCGCGGAGCGAAGCGATAAGCGCGTTCTGCTGGTGATGGGGGCGAATTGGTGTCACGACAGCCGCGGGCTTTCTGGTTGGCTTGCCGAGCCGCGCTTCGCGGAGATGCTGGAAGCCAAATATGAAGTCGTCTATATCGATGTTTGCTACCCGCAGCGCGGCGAGGGATGCAATATTGCCATAGCCCAGCGTTTTGGAATCCAGTCGATCAAGGGTACGCCGACTGTCTTGATATTGTCCGCTCAGGGCCTGTTGCTAAACCGCAAATCTGCACCCAAATGGCGCAATGCCGCGAGCCGAAGCGAAGAGGAAATCTATGTCTATTTCGATGAATTCGTTCCCGAAAGCTGAACTAAAGGAAAGCAGGTGACTCGCTTTTTGACCTTTATTTTGATCCTGTTCGCGGTTCTGGCAGTCGCGGTATATTTTCTGCCCCTGCGTCTGGCGGTGAATCTCGCCGGCCTTGAGAATTCCCGTTTCGCCGCAAAAAATATCAGCGGTTCGATCTGGAACGGTCGGATAGAGGGCGCGCAATTGGGCCCGGTCACCTTGGGTGATCTGGACGCAGGTGTGCAATTCTGGCCACTTTTGACAGGTAAAATTCTGATGGATCTGGAACGTCCTGCCACTGCGACCACAGATGGATTGACCGCAACAATCGGAAAGAACGGCAAAAGCCTGCTGGTTGAGAATTTGAAAACGAAACTGAATGTTGGCGCGCAATTGGCGCCCATGCCAGCCTCGCAAATCGACCTGGATGGCCTGAGCGTCGCTTTTGCTGGTGGGCGCTGTCAATCGGCGAGCGGGAAGGTTCGGCTATCGCTTGATGCCAATATCCCAGGTCTCGATCTGAAGCAGGGCCTGCTCGGCAATGCCGAATGCCAAGATGGTGTTCTGCTTTTACCGCTGCAAAGCGGGTCGGGAATGGAGCAATTGACCTTCAGACTCGAAGGCAATGGTTTTTACACCGCGCGCCTTTTTCTTTCAGGACGCGACAGTGCTTGGGCGCTGTTGTTGCCGACTTTGGGTTTCCGGCAAGTATCCAATGGTTATGCAATCAGAGTAGCAGGACAATTGAACCAATGAGCAAGACAGTAAAATTTTCGATTCTCGACCTATCCCCGGTGCCGCAGGGAAGTGACGTGAAACAGGCGCTCGATCGTTCTTTGGCCCTTGCGCAACATGGTGAAGCATTGGGATATGAACGTTTCTGGATGGCGGAACATCATGGAATGGAAGGTATCGCCAGCGCGGCGACGTCGGTAGCGCTCGCCCACATCGGGCAAGGTACGAAGACAATTCGCATTGGCGCTGGCGGGATCATGCTACCCAATCATGCACCAATGGTGATTGCGGAGCAATTTGGTACTTTGGAAGCATTATTCCCGGGGCGGATCGATCTTGGTCTTGGCCGCGCACCTGGGTCCGACCAGCGCACAGCTCAGGCGTTGCGCCGGAATCTCAACAGCGACGCCAATGAATTTCCGCGTGACGTGATCGAATTGCAGGCGCTGCTCGCCGGTGATGAACGATTGGGGGTGCAGGCAACGCCAGGGCAGGGTTCGAACATACCATTATATATATTGGGGAGCAGCTTCTTTGGCGCGCAATTGGCGGCAGCCTTGGGCTTGCCTTATGCTTTTGCATCGCATTTCGCGCCGCAAATGCTCGATGAAGCGCTGGCAATTTATCGCCGGGAGTTTAAACCGTCAGAGCAGCTTGCAGAACCTTATGTGATCTGTGGGTTCAACATATTTGCTGCCGATAATGATCAAGAAGCAGAATATCTCGCGAGCTCGATGATGCAGAGCTTTGTCGCCTTGCGCACCGGAAACCCCGGAAAACTGCCGCCACCGGTCGAAGCTTATCGCGAGAGTCTGCCGCCGCAGGCCCAGGCGATGATGGCGCAAATCATGCAAGGAAGTGCGGTGGGAGCCGCAGATGCGGTGAAACAAGGGGTTGGCAAATTCATCGAACGGACCGGCGCGGATGAATTGATTATCAGCGGTTCGATCTTCGATCAGTCCGCGCGCGAGCGAAGCTATGAAATCGCCGCCAATGTTCGGGAGCTTGTCGCAGCCTAAAAATTTGCATCTGACCGATACAGGCCTTGATTTTGCATGCTTGTCTGCGCATGAGTTGGGGCATTAGTAGATCTCGATAAAGGCCCCATATGGCAAAAGAAAAAGTTCAGCGAACTGGCGCCAATTCAGCGCTCCGAGATTTTCTGAAAAGCGAAGCGGCCGGCGGTATCTTGCTGATGGTGGCGGCTGCGCTGGCGATGATCGTCGCGAACAGCCCGCTTTACGACATGTATCACCACTTTCTGCATGAGTTGAAAGGCCCAACCCTGTCCGGGAAGCTGGGTCCAATGACCCCGCATTTGTGGATCAATGATGGCTTGATGGCGATTTTCTTCTTCCTGGTCGGGCTTGAGATTAAACGCGAATTTGTCGACGGGCGTCTCAATACGTGGGAACGCAGAAGATTGCCGGTTTTGGCTGCAGCTGCCGGGATGATCGTCCCCGCGATCTTCTATCTCGTCATCGTGAGAGATGTGCCTGCATTATACAATGGCTGGGCTATTCCGGCTGCGACCGACATTGCCTTTGCGATCGGCGTATTGGCCCTGCTTGGGCCAAGGGCACCGGCATCGCTCAAGCTATTTCTGGTCACCGTCGCGATTGTCGATGATATGGGTGCCGTTGCGATTATCGCGCTTGTTTACACCGCGGAAATCAACGGTGCAGCTTTGTTGGCAAGCGCCGTGATTCTGGCGATCATGTATACGATGAATCGTAACGGGGTGCTGAAGCTTTGGCCCTATCTCATCCTGTCGGTGATATTATGGTATGCGGTGTTAATGTCTGGGGTTCACGCCACCATAGCAGGCGTTCTGGCAGCCTTGACCATTCCGATCATTGTCACGCCATCTTCACCAGATGCGAAAGGTTCGCCGTTGCACCGCATGGAGCATGCGATCGCGCCGTGGAGCGCTTTTTTCATCGTCCCGATATTTGGTTTCGCCAATGCGGGCGTTTCGCTGGAAGGGATCGGCTGGGATCAGGTCTTCGCACCATTGCCTTTGGGCATCGCGGCAGGCCTGTTCTTTGGCAAGCAGATTGGTATTTTTGCGAGTGTCTGGATTGCGGTCAAAACCGGTTTTGCGGGACGGCTTGGCGGGGCTAGCTGGCTGCAGGTCTATGGCGTGGCGATGCTCTGCGGCATTGGTTTTACGATGAGCCTGTTTATCGGTGCGCTGGCATTCCCCGGCAATGAACTGCTGATCGAAGAGGCCAAGATTGGCGTCCTCGGCGGTTCGGTGCTGTCGGCAATTGTCGGCTATTGCGTCTTGCGCTTTGCGCCACAGGATGCGCAATTGACGGCGGGTGAAAAACAGGATGGCGACCAATTGAAGGCGGCGCTTTGAAACCGCTCTGGGCGCTCGCCGCTGTTTTCGCCCTGCAAGCTTGTGGCCCCGAGACCATTGAAACCGTCGCGCCGGTTCCATTGGCGCAACAATCCTCGGCGCTTGACGTCATCGCCAGTGATTATGTCAAACTCACACTCGAACTGGGGGAACAGGAAGCTGGCTATGTCGATGCTTATTATGGCCCGGCAGAATGGGCGGAGGCCGCCAAAGCCAAGCCACGTGACATGCGGCAATTGGGAAATGCGATTGTTGATCTGATGCTTCGGATTGACGTGCTTGCACAAGATCAGGATGCAGCGATAGAGGCGCGCAAGAAATTTCTGTCCGCGCAGCTTGAGGCGGCGCATGCCCGTCACGCGATGATGCAGGATGAGCGCTTTCCGTTTGTTGAAGAAGCGCAGAAACTATTTGGCGTAACCCCTGAACTTCTGCCGCTCGCGGTTTTTGATCCGGTGCTCGAAGAAATCGAGAAGCTTGCACCCGGAGATGGCCCGCTCAGCGAACGGGTGGCGGCGTTCGAGCGCAATTACATCATTCCCAAGGATAGGTTGAAGCCCGTCTTCGACACCGCGATTGCCGAGTGCAAAGCACGGACCCAAGCCCATTTCGATCTGCCGGAGAGTGAAAATTTCAAGATGGAATTTGTCACCGGAAAAAGCTGGAGCGGCTATAATTATTATCAAGGTAACTACCAGAGCCTGATCCAGATCAACACCGACCTGCCGATCTTCATTGGCCGGGCCGTCGATCTGGGCTGCCACGAAGGCTATCCCGGCCATCACGTCTATAATATGCTGCTCGAGCAGAATCTGACCAAGGACCGCGGCTGGCAGGAGTTTTCCATCTACCCGCTCTATTCGCCGCAAAGCCTAATCGCCGAAGGATCGGCCAATTACGGCATTGAACTGGCGTTTAGCGGGCAGGAGCGGCTCGATTATGAACGCGACGTACTCTACCCGCTCGCCGGCCTCGATCCCGATACGGCGGCGGCATATTGGGCGCTGCAAATCGCCAAAAAGGCGCTCAGTGGCGCGCGGATGACCATCGCTCAGCAATATCTCGACGGCGAAATCACCCGCGATCAGGCGATTGCGCTCAACCAGAAATATCAGCTGGTCTCGGCGGAGCGAGCGGCGCAGATGACCGATTTCAACGAACAATACCGCAGCTATGTGATCAACTATGGCCTCGGCCAGGATATGGTTCGCGAGTGGATAGAGGCACAAGGCGATGCTCCGGTATGGCGGTGGAAGGCGATGGAGCGATTGTTGAGTGAGCCTATGTTGCCGGGTGATTTGGGGGAGTAGTTTTTTATATTTGCAAATGCCCGTACCAATAAAACACCACTATCTTCCAAAGTTCTATCTCAAGAAATGGGCAACGCAAGGTCAGGTAAGACAATATACTCGACCGAGAGGTCTTCCTTATTCTCTAGCAACTAAGCTAAAGTATCCTGGAGAAACGGGATACGAGCGACATCTCTATAGCCTGCTAAAAGAAGAAGAACCGGATTCTCAAGCAGCAATTGAGTTGCAATTTTTGCAGAAGATTGACGGTTTGGCAGCGAAAGCACTAGCGAAAATGTTGGGCGGAGGTGAGCTTAGTTCTGTTCTGCGCGGAGGTTGGTCGCAGTTCGTGATTTCCCTGCTTCATCGATCTCCTCATCGACTTCAATTATATAAAACTGAACTTGATGCTCGGGTGCGTGGAAAACGCGATGCTGAGCTTGGCGATGTAACAGAGATCGATGTAGACACCTGGGACAGCAGCATTGATCAATTTTCAAAGGAACTGATGGTTGATTTGATAAGTCCGGGGCTCATGGTTAATGCTCTAAACGATATGACTTGGCACTTACTTAACTTTGAGGAGTGTGAGCGTTCCTTTTTAACTAGTGATTATCCAGTAATGTTTTCTAACTCTGTTCGAAAGTTTGATGGATTTATCATTGTTCCGGTATCGCCAAATCACTTATTTTTGGCCACTCACAACGACGTAACAGCAAATGCTTTTAAAACGCAAAATAGGCAAGCTTTGGTGGTTGCGATGAACGACGCTGTTGTGAAACAAGCCGATCATTTGGTAATTTCTACGGTGACAAGCCATTTGAGGTTTGTTGAAAATCGACTTCAAAAATACAAAGAAGCTCGAGATAGCGACGGCTTGATTAGATGGAATTCTCCGCTGGTCAAACCGTAAAAGCTGATGAGTAAGAAAGATGCAATGTCGAGTTCTTCTATTCTCCCGTTTAGAAAGCTTCAATAGAATCAAAGGGGGGCAAATTCCCACTCCCTTCTAACCTTTCGTTAACCAATTTCCTTCACTCCTGTTTCTGAAACATGAAACGCGCCCGCTTTGGCGCTTTATGGACAGGGAATGGACTTTATGACGAAGCAGGGCACCCCGGAAAACAATCCAGTAGACGTAGCAATCATTGGCGCAGGACCCGCGGGTCTGACTGCCGCTTATCTGCTGTCCAAAAAGGGCTATTCGGTCAAGGTGATCGAAAAAGACCCCAAATATGTCGGCGGGATCAGCCGAACGGTCGAACATGAAGGTTTTCGCTTTGATATTGGCGGGCACCGATTCTTCTCCAAGTCTCAGGAAGTGGTAGATCTGTGGAATGAAATATTGCCGGATGACTTTATTCAACGCCCACGGATGAGCCGCATCTATTATGAAGGCAAATTTTACAGCTATCCGCTGCGCGCCTTTGAAGCCTTGTGGAATCTCGGTATCTGGCGTTCGACTCTGTGCATGGTCAGCTATGCAAAGGCGAAAGTCTTCCCGAACAAAAATGTGAAGAGCTTTGAAGACTGGACGGTCAACCAGTTCGGCTACAAGCTTTATTCGATTTTCTTCAAAACCTATACCGAGAAAGTCTGGGGCATGCCCTGTGACGAAATGTCGGCTGACTGGGCGGCACAACGGATCAAGGGCCTGAGCCTCTGGAGCGCGGTTATTGATGGTCTGAAACGGTCATTGGGTCTCAACAAGAAGCCCAATGATGGCATGGAAACCAAGACATTGCTGGAAACTTTCCGCTATCCTCGCCTCGGCCCCGGCATGATGTGGGATGCCGCCAAGGCACATGTCGAAGCCAAGGGCAATGACGTGCTGATGGGACATAGTCTCAAGCAGCTCGCGCAGGATGCCGAAGGCAACTGGCGGGTGAGCGCTTCTACCGATGAAGGCGAAACCATCATCACCGCGAAACATGTCATTTCCAGTGCGCCGATGCGCGAACTTGCGACCCGGATCCATCCTTTGCCGCAGTCTCTGCCGGAAGCGCAGGATTTGAACTATCGTGATTTCTTGACCGTGGCGATCATGGTCAAGTCCGAAGACCTGTTCCCCGACAACTGGATATACATCCATGATGATCGCGTACAGGTTGGCCGCGTCCAGAATTTCCGCAGCTGGTCTCCTGAAATGGTACCAGACGAAAATATCGCTTGTGTCGGCCTCGAATATTTCTGCTTCGAAAATGATGGCCTTTGGTCTTCGTCGGACGAAGAGCTGGTGGAACTGGCCAAGAAAGAAATGGCGATCCTCAATCTGTGCAAACCCGAAGATGTTGTTGGCGGCGCAGTAGTGCGTCAGGAAAAAGCCTATCCGGTTTACGATGACAGCTATGAAAGCAATGTCGAGACGATGCGCGATGATCTGGAAAGCCGTTTCCCAACCCTGCACATGGTCGGTCGCAACGGGATGCACCGCTATAATAATCAGGACCACGCGATGATGACCGCGATGCTGACGGTTGAGAATATCGAAGCCGGTATCCGTAAATGGAATGTCTGGAACGTCAACGAAGACGCGGAATATCATGAGGCTGGTGCCGAAGGCGCCGAGACAATCATTGCTGAGGAAATCAGCGAAGATCGCGCGGTCGCTTTGCAAAGCACGCGCGACGTGCCCACGCGCATTGAAGATGTTGCCGAGGACAAAACGGCGAAGAGGGCAGCATAAGCCAAATGGAACGCAGCGGCCAAGACAGACGGTCAACCGTCGGGGTATGGGTAGGACATCTTCCCGGACCCTTGGCCATGCTTAACCGCTTTTCCATCACGCGTTACCTGCTGGCGAGTATTGTCAGTCTCGCCTTTGATGTTGCCTTGTTCATGGTCATGGTTGCGCTTCTTTTCGATCCAGGCTGGTCATCTGCCGCAGGCTATTCCGCCGGAATCTTGGTACACTGGCTGATCTCATCGAGCTTTGTCTTTCCAGGCAAGGCCCGCGATGGCGCTGCCTTGCAACTGCAGCGACTGGGATTTATCGGCACTGCCGTTCTGGGTCTGGGCATCACCGTGAGCATGGTTAGCTGGCTCACCGACATCGGGTTCCTGCCCGTCATCGCCAAAGGCGCAGCGATTTTTGTCAGCTTTTTCGCAGTCTATCTAACCCGTAAATATGGAGTCTTCCGGTGAGCTATATGGACGGCACAATCGAAGCGGCGGACAGATCATCTCGGTTCAGTCCCGATTTTACCAAGTTTCTCAACTGGGCGTTGGTCTGGATTTTCCTGGCCAATATCCCGTTCATCGCGATGTGGTTTGTCGGCGCCCCGCCGCGGGCCTTTCCGATCGCGCTCGCGGGTTTTGTTGGCTTGCTGGTCAAACGCATGCCCGCTCCTGTCCAGTGGATTGCCTTTGCTGCAGTGATGGTCTTTTCGCTGCTGTCCTTCGTCTCCGGCCTGTTCAGCCTGACGCTGGATTCCCTTGTTTATTCGCTCCAGTTTTTTGCGGAGATCAAACCAAACAACTCCATTGAATATATCGCCGCTGGAATAGTGATATTTGGTATTTTGATCGGCAGTTGGTTCCTTTTGAAGCGGGATAGTAATTTTTCAAAGCCACTGCATATCATCCTCGGCGGCGGCCTGATTTTTGGCTTGGTCGGCGCGGATGTTGCGGCAGGTTCCGATATGCGTGGCCATTATTTCCGCGCCGCGCCATCGGGTGCGGAGTTTGAGTCAGCGGTGACCAAGTCCGGCTTTGCGGCGCGTGCTGACGGAGAGCGGCATCTCGTCCTGATCATGGTGGAATCTCTTGGCGTCCCCAAAGATAATCAGACGATGTCCGACAAGCTGTTTGGATATTATGATAATAGCGCGATCAAGGCTCGTTATGATGTGAGCCAGGGCACTAGTCTCTACTATAACAGTACGACTTCTGGCGAAATGCGCGAACTGTGTGGCCGCTGGGGTGACTATTACGAACTTTTGGAAACAGAAGATCCCAATTTATTAAATTGCCTGCCTGCCCAGCTTGCGGAAAAAGGTTATGCTGCCCACGCAATGCACAGCTTCAAAGGCCCGTTTTTCAAACGGGAGACCTGGTATCCGAAAATCGGTTTTGAGAAACAGGAATTTTGGAAGAACCTTCAAGAACGCGGCGCGGAATGGTGCGGTGGAGTTTTTGGGGGAGCCTGTGATCGACAGGTTCCTGCGATGTTGGCAGAAAATCTCAAGAAAGCGACGGAACCGACATTTCTATATTGGCTGACCCTGAACGCGCATTTGCCAGTGCCCAACGGCCAGAATCTCAATGTTGAAAATTGCGAGCAGGTTTCGCCGAAACTGGCTAGCGACTTTCCAATGATCTGCCGTCAGTTTGCAATATTTGATGATATCGACAAAGCGCTGGTTCAGGAAATCACCGCTCGCGATTTCCCCGAAGCTGATATCTTGCTGGTGGGGGATCATATGCCGCCATTTTTTGACCGGCATCATCGATCCCAATTTGACCCCGAGCGGGTGCCTTGGCTTTATCTAAAAGCCAAGGGTAACACGCAACCCAAGGGGTAACATTTTGGAACGCTTGCGCGGCAATTTGCCATTGATATTTGTCTGGCTGGCAACATGCGCGTTGCTGATCATATTTTCGTGGAGCCAGATTTCATCAGGTATCGGCTGGGGGCCGGATGACCAATTGCGCCACGTGCAGTTGCGCGATTGGCTGGGTGGACAAAGCTGGTTTGACACAGTCCAATATCGGATTGGTGAACCCGACAGCCAGCCGATGCACTGGCCACGGTTGATTGAAATACCGCTTGCTTTGATCATATTGCTGATGTCGCCCTTGCTGGGCTCTGCTGCCGCGGAAACGATGGCGATGGTGGTGGTTCCGCTTATCACATTGGCTATCGCCATGATCCTGATCAAGAATGTCACTGAGCAGATATTCGATTCCAAGATCGCTCTGCTTGCCGCAGCGCTGACGGCAACAGCGATCCCCGCAATCATCCAGTTACGCCCGATGCGAATAGATCATCATGGCTGGCAAATCGTACTGGCGCTGCTGGCGCTATCGACGATGTTTTGGCCAGATAAGCGTAAAGGTGGAATCGTCCTGGGTGCAACGTTGGCGCTCTGGCTTGCGATTTCACTTGAAGGCTTGCCGCTTTCAGTGGCGTTTATCGCCTTGCTTGTCTGGCGCTGGGTTATCGATGGCAATCAGTCGATCCGTCTGTTCTGGGCGTTGGTCAGCTTCGCGATTGTAAGCTTGATTCTTTTTCTGCTGTCCCATGGAAGCTTTGAAAAGGCTCTAAGCTTTTGCGATGCCATCGGCCCGGCACATCTCTTTGCCTGTTTTTCTGGCGGTACGGTGATGCTCGTCGCGATCAAATTCGCATCCCAGAACCTGTTCCTGCGATTGGGTGGATTGATACTTGCAGGCGTGACGGCTCTCGCAGCTCTCTATTCCTTTGCGCCACAATGTCTGGGAGGGGCATTTGGTACAATGGACCCGCTGGTTCGTGAATATTGGTTTATCAACGTCAAGGAAGGTCTTCCGGTTTGGCACCAACCTTGGAAAACGACAGCTACCTTGCTTGGCGGATCGATTTTTGTGGCCTTGTTCAGCTTGCCGTATCTGCTCAATAAAGCGGTTGAAGGCTGTGATCGAGAAAAGCTCTTTCTTCTCGCCTATGGATTTTTCTGGGCATTCATTGTTTCGCTTCTCGTGCAGCGGGCGACGGCAGTGGCCGCAGTATTTGCTCTCCCGCTCATGGCGTGGACTGTTCATCAAATATTTGTGCGCGCCCGGCAGATAAGACGTCCAGTCTCTCGGATAGTCGCGACAGCGTCGGTCATATTGATCATCATGCCTGGAGCACTCGTCGTCGCGCTGTACAATGGCATCAGCGGAGAAAGTAAAGCCAGGCCGTCAGAAATTCCGGTGACTTTAGCCGGTCAAATCGCCTGTGATTCAGCTGTGTCGCTGGAACATCTGAACGCGCTGCCCAAATCAAATATCGCCACGCCATTTGATTTGGGTCCGGTCATATTGTTGAAGACATCTCATAATGTCCTGGCAACCAGCCATCACCGTAATGACCGTGCCATGGCTGATCAGATCCGGCTTTTCACCTCTGATTTCGAGGCAGCGCGGGAGATATTGGAAGCCCGTAACATTGGATATATTGCTACCTGTCCCGACGAAGCGGAATTTAATGGATATATAAAATTACATCCACAAGGTTTGTGGGGACGGCTTGCAAATGACCAGAAACCGGAGTGGCTGTTACCTGTCCATTTCCGGGACAGCGACCTATTAGTTTGGCGAGTCGTCCCAAAAGAACTGGGAAAATAGCGGAAGCCTATGTTACCCTAGCGTCACGGCGCATGATACTGAGAACCATGGAGAAAAAAATGGCAGGGATCACCGGTTTAGGCGGTGTTTTTCATATTGTGAAAGACCCAGCTGCAACGCGTAAATGGTATAGGGACAATCTGGGTCTGGATGGGGAATTTGGCCCGATGTTGAACTGGTCGGAGGAAAAGGGAGAAAAACCCTATAGTCTGGTCAGTCATTTCTCCGATGCTGAATATTTGAAACCCAGCACGTCTCCGTTCATGATAAATTTCCGGGTCGATGATCTCGATGCATATGTCCTGCAGCTAGAAGCTAAAGGTTTGGAAATCCTTGGCCATGTTGATGAAGGTTATGGAAAATTCGCATGGATAATTGATTGTGACGGGATCAAGCTGGAATTCTGGCAGCAGATTGACGCACCGGAAAGCTGAATATTTCGGCCTGATCAGGCGGGAATGAATTTCAGCGCCAACCCATTGATACAATGTCTTTTGCCAGTCGGCTTGGGCCCGTCATTGAAAATATGACCTTGATGTCCGCCGCAGCGCGCACAATGGACTTCTGTCCGGGCATATCCAATCTTATAGTCGGTCAATGTACCGATCCGGTCCTCTTCGATCGGGGCCCAGAAACTCGGCCAGCCCGTGCGGCTGTCAAACTTGGTTTCCGAACTATAGAGGCCGAGATTGCATCCCGCGCAAGCATAGACACCTTTTCGCTTTTCCGCATTGAGCGGGCTGGAATAGGCGCGTTCAGTGGATTCGTTGCGCAATATACGATAGCGCGCCGGACTTAGGCGTTTTTTCCACTCCGCCTCGGTTCGGGTGATTTTGAACGTCTTTGCAGATTTCGCGTTTGCGGAGCCTCCGAACAAGCCCGCGAGATTGGCAATGCCATATATGCCCACGCCTACAAGGCCTGCTGAAAAAACACTGCGTCTCGAAAAGCTGGTCATGTTCAAACTCTCTTTTGCTTACCCTTCATTCGCCGCAAGCATGACATTTGTTACATGACGCTTTTTGAACCTAGGCTGATCAATATTTGGTCAGTTCAACTTCCAGCTCGCGGAAACCGTGGACGAAACAGGCATGAACCCGACGTTGCTTACCCGTGGGATTAACCTGCATCCGCCGTTTGTGCATTTCCTCGAGCAATATCCGGATTTGCAGTTCAGCGAGACGCGCTCCGACGCAGCGGTGGATGCCATAACCAAAGGCCAGATGACGTCTTGCATTTTCACGATCAACGATGATCTTGTCGGCTTCCGGGAAAACCTCTTCGTCGCGATTTGCCGAGATATACCACATGACGACCTTGTCGCCCTTTTTGATCTGATGGCCGAACAGGTCGTGATCTTCTAGAGCCGTTCGGCGCATGTGGGCCAGCGGAGTCTGCCAGCGGATAATTTCCTGCACGGCATTGGGAATGAGATCGGGATTCTGTTGCAGTTTGGCCCGCTCTTCGGGAAACTGGCTCAATCCATATGCCACGCCGGACATCGTATTGCGCGTCGTGTCATTGCCACCCACGATCAAAAGCACGAGATTGCCCATGAACTCCATCGGATCCATATCGCGCATCGCTTCGGAATTGATCATCATCGAAATCAGATCGGGAGTGGGCTCCGCATTTACCCGGTCGTTCCAGAGCTGCTGAAAATAGCCGCCCATTTCATATAGAATCTGACGCCGCTGGTCAGTCAGGTCTTCTGCGATGGACAGTTCAACGTCGCCGGCCCAATCGGACCAGTAAGTCAGCAGGCGGCGATCTTCCCATGGGAAACCGAACAGGATGGCAAGCATGCCCGTGGTCAGCTCGATGGACACTTTGTCAACCCAATCGAAGGGCTTATTCCAAGGCAGCGTATCGAGAACTTCCTCCGTCCGTTGGCGAATTTCAACCTCCATCCGCTTCATTTCGGTCGGCGTGAAGGCGGGCGCTACCGTGCGGCGTTGGCCGGTATGTTTCGGCCGGTCCATCGCAATGAACATCGGCAACTGAAAGTCTTGATCAAAATCCGGGTCCGCAATGGTTATCCCGCCATGAGAAACGTCTGACGAATAGATGTCCGGTAGCGCCTCGACATGCTGGATCGCCTTGTGGTTGCAGATATTCCAATAATCGCCGTGGACGCCGCCTTCAACTTTGTTGATGGGCGCCTGGGCGCGCATCTCTGCAAATGGTTTGCGCCAGAGGTCCTTGCTGTAAAGTTCTGCGCGGCTCACATCCCATGGATTGGCTTCCGAGTCCTGAATGGGCGGGTTGCGCTTGTAATAGGCCTCAAGTGCCTCGTCAGCAGTGGGGGAAGTGGTCAGATTATTGAGGTCGATTACCGGGACGCTAGCCATAGATTTTCTCCTGCCGCTGCGGTCTTGTCACCCAAAAGAAGGTGCGTGCAGTCGGTTGTGATTTGCAACCCGTATAGTGCCGCTACTGACAAAAATGTCAATGGGGTTTCGATAGGTGGAATGCGTTGCTGGTTGGAAGGCCGGCAAAACGGAGCTCAGGCTCCGCGCAAGCGTTTCCAAAGGCCATTTTTTCGAGCGCTGGGCCCCGACTTCATGACATTGCGGCGAAACAGCATGACGCTGAACCGGATGATCAGCATTGTGAACAAGGCTTGCCAGATGAGTGCTACACCATGCTGCCAAATATTGTCCATTTGTGCGGCACGCGCGATCATTGCGAAAGGTGAACTGAACGGAAAGGCAACGGCAAACCATTCGATGGGATCGCCGAGTTTGGTGATCGACGAATAAGCGAGGAAAAACACCAGCAATTGTCCCATGGTGACGGGCATCGACAGGGTTTGTACTTCACGCACCGTGGTTGCCATGGCTCCGATACCAAGAAACAGCGATCCGAGCAGCAGATAGGCCATTGAGAAATAGAGGAGCATGAATATGCAAAATAACGGCCATCCTACTGCAGGCGAGGGGAGGGCACCCCAATTGCCGCCGATCGCAGTGATTCCTATGACTCCCAATGAACTCCAGACAGCTATGCCGACGAGCGCCATGCCCAGCATAGCGAAAAGCTTGCCCAGAAATATGGCGTCCATCGGAATAGCGGCAGCAAGAATCTCGATGATTTTGTTGGTTTTCTCTTCGACCAGATTGGAAAGAACCATGCCTGCCAAGATCATGGTGAGCAAAATCAGCACGGCTTGACCTGCCTGTGCAGTCAGCAACTGGTTGCGTTTGTTCGAGCTGCCGGTTTGCGCCAGCAAGTCGGTTTTGACCGGAACCGTTATGGTATCGGACAGCGCCGTTTCCGCCAGCAGCGCGATCTTGCCCTTCCAGCGGTTCACATCCCTTGCCGATCCCGTGAGCAAAGGTGCTTCCAGCGATCCGGACATGATCGCGTTCAGAGATTTTCCGTCTTGATCCAGTTGTGACTTCATATCGGTCGCATCGGGGGATATATTGGGTAACATCAGCAATTCGGGGAATGCCCGGTCACCCAGTTTTTTGCTCAATTCGGTTTTGGCGACAAGCAATTGGTCAGATTGCTCGGCGCTCAGCGCCACCCCGATTACCGGCTGGTCAAGATCTCGGGACACCTGAGATCCAAGGCTCCCCGCGACAATGATGATTCCTAGCGGGAACATGGGTCCCATCAAGAAAAAGAAAAATGACTTTGAAAAGATAATCGCCGTAAAATCGCGCCGTGCGATGACAAAGGCAGCACGGATGGTTTCCATGAAATTACCGATCATGCCACATCTCCCAGACTGTCACGTGCAGCATCTTCGTCCATCTTCTTGGCCACAGCTTCGCCAGCAATATGAACAAAGGCATCATGCAGGCCGGGCCGTTCGATGGAGAGCGATTGAATCCCGGCGCCGCCTTCGACCAATGCATGAAGCAGAGGTTCGACTCCGCTTTCCGGCAAAGTGAAGTGCCAATTGTGACCCAGGGGCTCACAATCGGCAGGAATGGACGATCGCCAGGGCCCATCAAGATTGCGCGTTTCGAGATGGACTTGGGGTCTCAGCCGGTTGCGGGCAGTCGATACCTTGCCGGTGAACGGAATTTTGCCATGCGCGACAATTGCGATTTCTTCGCAGAGCCGCTCCGCATGAGCGATCACATGGGTGGAGAAAATGACCGTCACACCCTTGTCCGCCTGTGCACGGATCAGCCGTTCGAGCTTGCCTTGGTTGAGCGCATCAAGGCCCGAAAAAGGCTCATCCAATATGATCAGGTCGGGATCGTGCACAATTGTGCCGAGCAGTTGCACGGTTTGCGCCATGCCTTTCGACAATTGCCGGATTTGCTTGTCTGCCGCATCGCCTAAACCATGGTCCTGCATCATCTGGCGGCCACGTTTGCGCCCTTCCGCAAGCGGCAATCCCCGCAACGCACCCATGAATGCGATCGCGTCAAACGCCTTCATGGATTGATAGAGCCCGCGCTCTTCCGGGAGATAGCCCACCTGGTGGGATTTTGAGATTGGATCAGACGAACCGAGCAGAAACCGCTCGCCTTCGTCAGGGTCAATGATCCCGAGCAACATCCTCAAGGTCGTTGTTTTGCCAGCCCCATTGGGGCCCAATATCCCAAAAATGCTACCCCGTTTGATGGTCAGGTCTATACCATCAACCGCCGTGTCACCATCAAAGCGCTTGACGATTTGGCGGGCTTCGATGGCATTTTCGGTGGTGATAGACGTCATTTACGGCTTTCATATCAGGCTAGGTTGTTTGATAGGGAAGGGCTATGCCGGATGACAAGTTAAGATTGACCCAAGCGCTGGAAAAAAAGGCGCAGGACGAAGGTTTCGTGGCATTTGGTATTGCCGCGGCACAAATGGCGACCGAGACGTCCGAGCGCTTGCAAGACTGGCTTTCAAAAGGATCTCACGGCGACATGATATGGATGGAGAGCCGCGCTGACGAGCGGGCTTCTCCCACAACATTGTGGCCCGAAGTGCAATCCGTTGTCATGCTCGGAATGAGCTATGCGCCCGCGACCGATCCATTCGCGCTTGAATCTGTCTCCGATCATGGCCGGATTTCGGTCTATGCTCAGGGGAAGGATTATCATGATGTGGTCAAAGGTGCCTTGAAACGCACCGCGCGTTGGCTGGTGGGCGAGCCGGATTGCCAAGTGAAGGTCTTTGTCGACACCGCGCCGGTGATGGAAAAACCTCTGGCAGAGGCTGCAGGACTGGGTTGGCAAGGCAAGCACACCAATCTGGTCAGCCGTGACCATGGCAGCTGGCTGTTTCTCGGAGCGATCTACACAACGCTTGATCTGGAACTGTCGGTGCCGGGCCGCGATCGCTGCGGCAGTTGTTCGGCCTGTCAGGATATCTGTCCGACCAACGCTTTTCCGGCGCCCTATCAACTCGATGCGCGCGCCTGTATCTCTTATCTCACGATCGAACATAAGGGCCCGATTCCACTCGAATTTCGCAAGGCGATTGGCAATCATATCTATGGGTGTGATGATTGCCTGGCGGTATGTCCGTGGAATAAATTTGCCCAAGCGGGGGCGGCGAACAAAGCGTTTCTTCCCCGAGCGGAATTGATCGCACCGGCATTGGCGGACCTGCTGGCTATGGATGATGGGGATTTCCGCCAAATCTTTGCCGGATCACCGATCAAGCGGATCGGGCGGGATAGAATGGTACGCAACGCCTTGGTCGCAGCGGGCAATAGCGAGGATCTGGCACTGATAGAGCCAGTGCAAAAATTACTTGCAGATGAGAATCAAGTGGTGCGTGAAACTGCAGACTGGGCAATGGCCGAACTTTCCCGAACCATGGGAAAGCAAATCATCTGATACGCAGGGCGTTCACGCAGGAAACCCGGTCAACCTCTGCCCCATCGCTCCGCCTTGTATCGATATGGGTGACTCGTTCTTCGCCGCCATTTTCCGGAGGATAGAGATAGGCGTCGAGAATGCAGGCGCCGCTCGCAAATTGCAGCTTGCGCGCTGGTGACTCGGCGACATCCTGTTGCGCCTTGCCAAAGAGACGGGTGAGTTGTCCGGCAGTTTTCCCCATCACGATATCCAAGCCTCTGACGGTGTTCAGAGGCGACGGCGCGACCGAGACTGGCGGAGCGGCTGTCACGCGGTTATTTGCCGTTGACACACAGCCCGCAACGACGGGCAGGGACAGTAGGATCAGAAACTTGCGGATCATGACAATGGTTCCTCTTCACCTCGCTGATGGACAAGATGGGTAGCCATAGCGGCTGCCAAAATAGGTGCAAGAAAATTGACCACCGGAATTGCGAGCAAGAGTGCGGTCGCCAGACCCAATATGAATCTCTGGGCTTTGCCAATGCGCCAATTTGTCGGAAGTTCGGCAATATTGTTGATATGGCGAGAAGCAACCATGTCATGCAGATCCCGTCCGATCAGGATTGCATTTACTATAAAAAAGGCTAGCGGCGCGCCGACGCCGGTGACCAGCAATAGGACATATACCGGGCTTGCGAGAATATTATAACCAATGGCGCGTCCGGTTGAAGCAATGCCCATCTTCATGCCGATTAAATATCCAGGCGGCTTGGCGGCTTCGGCCTGTTGCGGATAGTGCCGCCGTTCGACCGCATCGACAATATCATCCGAGAATATGTTGAGCACGAAAATCGCGACAACCCGGAACAGCAGCAGTCCGGTTAAAATTGCGATGATCGCCGCTGCCGCGGCCGCTGCAAAGCCGCCGCCGGACCAATCCAGCCACGCAAAAAGCCACACCAGACCATAATAAGCACCGACGCCGAGAATTGCGAAAAGCGCCAGCGAAAGCGACAGTGTTTTCAACAAGACCAGCAATATCGATCGGTCTGACAATTGTGATATCGAGAGTATGAAAGCTTGCAACATGGATATTCTCTTTCACGAATCCCTTGAGTGCGTCAATTCTGCTTGAAGCCTGCGGCGCTTATCCCTATCGCACCGCCAAACATCTCCAAATAATCTCCAAACATCACGAGGAAATATATGACGATTGAAACTGCAGAAGCTCGCTATGACATTGTTGCTATCGGCAATGCGATTGTTGACGTGATCGCGCAAGCGGACGATGCGTTTCTTGAAGAAGAGCAGCTTGCCAAAGGCAGCATGACGTTGATTGATGCCGCGCGCGCGGAAGATCTGTATCGCGATATGGGAACGGCGCGGGAAATCAGTGGCGGATCGGGCGCCAATACATTGGCTGGTGCCTCGACGCTGGGCCGTCAATGTGCATTGGTGGCGCAAGTTGCTGATGACCAGCTTGGTGAAGTTTTCGCCCATGATATCCGCGCGACCGGAATCGATTTTGATGTCGCGCCACTGGGCAAGGAACCACCGACCGCACGTTGCTTGATCTTGGTCACGCCAGACGCCCAGCGGACCATGAACACTTTCCTCGGCGCGTCGCAATTTCTGCCGGCTTCTTCCGTCGACGCTGATCTGATTGCCAGTGGCGCGATTTTATATCTCGAAGGCTATCTGTGGGACGCCGAGCAACCGAAGGCTGCAATGGCTCTCGGGATTGATCTGGCGAAGCAAAATGGCCGCAAAGTGGCCTTCACCCTTTCAGACGGCTTTTGCGTCGATCGGCATCGTGACGAATTTGCTGGTTTGATATCGGATGGCAAGATCGACATTCTCTTTTCCAATGAAGCGGAAATCATGTCGCTGTGCGAGACCGACGACTTTGATGCAGCTGTTGCGCAAACCGCGGCACAGGTCGAAATATTGGTGGTTACCCGAAGTGAAAAGGGTGCCATTGCTGCTCATGGCGGGAAGATATATTCTGTAGCCGCTGAACCGGTAGAAAAAATTATCGACACCACGGGTGCCGGCGATCTTTTCGCGGCTGGATTTCTGAGCGGCTATTGTGAAAAACGGTCGATGGAAGATTGTCTCACGATAGGTGCGATTGCTGCAGCAGAAGTTATCTCGCATTATGGTGCGCGGCCTGAAGCGAATTTGCGCGAACTCGTCAAAGCGCGTTTGGGCTAGTTCTTCATCTTGAATAGGGTGCGATCTTCGGGACCGAAACCCCATTTCCAGATCACCAGCGCATAGCTTGCCAAAATCATCGGAATGCCGAATATAAGTTCGGCCCATTCCGGAAGGAAAGTTGCGAGATAACCGACGATGCTCCCGGCAGCGATGGCGAGAAGCAATGTCCAGCGCCAGCCGTTGACTGGAGCGTTGAGCAATTTGGACAGGAAGATCGCTTTGACGATCGATGCATATGCGAGCGCGACCATGAGGGCAGCGGCGACCGCAGCAGCTTGAAATAGCGGTGGCCAACCCATTCGTTGGCAGATCTGAATGAAGGCTAAGCTGAGACCCGCCTGCAGCAGCAACATCGAAAGCGAGATCAGCAGGTTGCGATGCCGCGCGATATAGACCAGCGCAGATTCGCTGACAACGGCGGTGGCCGCAACGGCCTCGGCGGCGAGCAGGAACGCCAGTGCACCCGTTCCACCCACAAAATTGGGGCCGACCAGACCCATGACTGCTTCTCCGGGAATCGCCAAAGCTAGTGCGATTCCAATTTGAGCGGCGATGATCCAAAAGCCGACTTGGCTGACTTGTTTGGCAATCGCCTTCATATTGCCCGCTTCCAGGTTACGGGTGATGACTGGCCCGAGGATGGGATCGAAGCTTGTTTTGAGCTTTTGCGGGAGGCTCGCAACCTGCTGGGCGATATAGTAAATACCGACAATCGCCGGTGATGCGAACAGACCCAAGATTGCGAGGTCGAGGCGACGGGATCCCCATTCGGCTGCATCGGCAGCCGCCAGCGGCATATTGCGCCTGGCCATTTTTGCAATGGCCAGAGGTTTCGGACGCCAACCCCACGGCAGGCCATAGCTTTTGAACAATGGCCAAAGCGAAGCCAAAAGCGCGGCAACCATGGAAACAACATAAGAGATGATCAGGCCATCTCGCAAGGAATAGTAAGAGAACAGGAAAGCGGCGATGCTGATCGTCCAGGGTTCGACAATGGATCTTGCCCGCACTGTGGAGGCGATATCATAGCGATAGGCGAGGGCAGCCAGAGCGATATCCGCGCCAACGATCGTGAATATCACCAGAGGAAGAAAGCGATCCAAGCCATTGATCTCGCTGTTTGGAAACATGATGATCGGGAAAGTGATGAGAATCGCCGCGGCAATTCCGGACGCGAAAAAACTGACCAGCAAACCATCCCAAACAACATGGACATGAGGTCTGCTCGTTTTGCTGAGTTGCGCAGCGAGACCTCTCTTCAGGCCCAGAGTGGCAAGCTGGGCGGCGAATTCGACCACCAATATGGCATAGGCAAACCGGCCGAGCGCTTCGGCACCATAGATCCGTCCGGCAATGAATAGAAAAGGTAAGCGCGCCGCGAGGCGCAGCAGGAAGCCGAATATATTTGTCCGCCCACCCTTTGCGAGCGCGGCAATATCATCTTGACTATCTTTTGTTGGTTCATCGGTGTGCAGCGGAACCGTGCCAGCTTTGCCGGGGGGTTCAGGGCTGTTCAATTGCTGTTCTCCGGCTCGACCAATTCAATTGAGAGGCCGTAAACCAGTTTGGCAGGATTGTCATCATTCGCTGTGCCCGCTGCCGCTTATCGACGTTCCGATACCAAGGGCCGTGTCATCAACTGCGCAATAACGGACTTCGCATCTGCTTGCCCCGAAAGCATCGCACAAACCGCATCGACAATCGGCATCTCGACGCCGCGTTCGCGTGCATCTTTTTGGAGCACCGGGGCCGTCGTGGCACCTTCCGCGACCGTTGCGCGATCTGCCATAAGCTCCCTGAGAGACAATCCTTCACCCAACCCCTTGCCAAGCGAAAAATTACGGGAATTGGTGGAAGAGCAGGTCAATACAAGATCACCCAGGCCGCAGAGACCAGAAAGAGTCTCTGCCTTTGCCCCACGCGCGGCGCCATAGCGCAACATCTCGGCAAATCCTCGTCCGATCAGCGATGCACGGGCATTTTGCCCCAGGCCCGCGCCGTCAACCACGCCGCAACCAATCGCCAGAACATTTTTCACCGCGCCACCGATTTCTGCACCGACCACGTCGTCAGAAAAATAGGGTCGGAATGTCGGTTTGGCGATGACCGGTTTCAACCTGTCCCACAGCGCGCTGCTTTCACAAGCCAGAGTCAACGCCGTGGGAAGAGCTTGCGCCACTTCATGGGCAAAGGTGGGGCCAGACAGAACCGCGAGCGGATTATTTGGGCAAATTGCAGCTGCCACTTCGCTCATCAGCATTTGGGTGTCGGCTTCGATCCCTTTGCAGCAGAGAATTATCGCGGCATCTGTAACGGGTAAAGAATGCAGCATATGACGGAGATGCTGCGCAGGCGTTACGAACAACAATATTTCGCGCTGTGCCATCGTGCCCAGATCTTGCGTCGCGCGAATATTCTCTCTGAGTGGATAGCCGGCAAGAAAATTCATATTTTCCCGCTGTCCATTGACCTGATCCACGACTTCCGTTTCACGGGCCCATAGCAGCAGTTCGTCCTGCCCCTCTGACAATGTCTGGGCCAGCGCCGTGCCCCACGCGCCGGCTCCGATGACACCGATTTTTACGGACTTTTTCATCATGCCTTGATTCCCGCGCCGCGTGCTTTTTCTGCTGACGGGTCTAGCGGCCATCGCGGACGCGCGACGAAATTGAGGTCATCTATCAGTCCGGCCGCAAAGCGTTCTGCCCCAGCCCAAGCGATCATGGCGGCATTGTCAGTGCAAAGCCAAAGCGGCGGCGCGGTAAAGCGCATATCATGCTCCTCGGCGACCTGTTCCAGCATCGCGCGAATTGGACCATTGGCGGCGACACCGCCCGCGACAACCAAATCTGACACGGGTTCAGTCTCAACAATCGATTTGACCAGCCGATCCTTCAAGCAATCCACCGTTGCTTGCTGAAATGAGGCTGCGATATCTTCTGTCCGATACTGACCCGTTTGATATGCCCGCACCACCGCGCTTTTGAGCCCGGCAAAAGAGAAATGCGGCTCCTTTGACCGGATCAGCGGTCGAGGCAGGGGAACAGCTGTGGGGTCACCGCGCTTTGCCAGTTGCTCCACTTTTGGTCCGCCGGGATAACCCAATCCCAGAATTTTGGCTGTCTTGTCAAAAGCTTCGCCAGCAGCATCATCTATGGTCGTCGCCAAGCGCCGATATTGTCCGACGGCTTCGACACGCAAAATCTGACAATGTCCACCGGACACAAGCAGCAGATGATAAGGAAAGTTCAAATCTGGATTGGCAAGACGCGGGGATAGCGCATGACCTTCAAGATGGTTCACTGCGATGAGCGGCTTATCTGCTGCCATCGCAAGCGCCTTGCCGGTTACCAGTCCGACCATTACGCCGCCGATCAGACCAGGTCCGGCGGTTGCCGCAATCGCATCAACATCATCCAGTGACTTGCCAGCTTCTGCAAGGGCTGCCTCGATTAACGGCGTCAAAATTTCTGCGTGCGCCCGAGCCGCTATTTCCGGAACTACGCCGCCGAATGGCGCATGCTCTGCTTCTTGACCCGCCAATTTATGCGCTAAAATGGTCCGGTCGCAGGAGACGAGAGCTGCCGCGGATTCGTCACAACTGGATTCAATTCCTAATATCAAGCTCATGATCATTTACTTAGGCGTTCAAGTCATTAGGACAAGCGCAATCATGGCGGTTGATATGAAAAATGAATTGAGAGCTGGGCTCGATCGACCCTTGCGGATCGGTACGCGGCAATCTCCCTTGGCAATGGCGCAAGCAGAGATGACGGCCAACGCCATATTGCATGCGCATGGCTGGCATCCGGATCAGGTCGAACTGGTGCCGATGATTGCCACTGGCGACAAGATTTTGGATCGCCCGCTGGCCGAAGTTGGCGGAAAATCACTGTGGACGAAAGAACTCGATCGTGCCCTGCATGATGGCGAGATTGATTGTGCGGTCCATAGTATGAAAGATGTCGAGACGATTCGTCCGCCAGAATTTGTTATTGCCGGCATGCTCGAACGCGCCGATACGCATGATCGGCTGGTCGGAGCCGCTTCGATAGAAGCCTTGCCGCAAGCTGCGGTTGTCGGCACCGCCTCTCCCCGCCGAAAAGCGCAGCTATTATGCCAACGTGCTGACCTCAATATTCAGCTGATACGAGGCAATGTCCAAACCCGGCTCAAAAAAATTGCCGATGGTGAATATGATGCAACCTTGCTGGCTGCGGCGGGCCTGGACCGGCTGGAAATGCAAGAAACCGGTGTTGAAATTTCGCGAGATATCTTGCTGCCCGCGCCGGCCCAAGGCGCGATTGGCGTCGAAACCCGATTTGAAGATCAGCATGTTCGCCGCTTGGTTCACGCGATATCTTCGACGGCGACCTTTCGTGCAGTCACTGCCGAGCGGCTTTATCTCAAGCAGTTGACGGCAGACTGTCACAGTCCGGTAGCTGCCTGGGCGACGGTCGAGGGAACGACGGTTCAGTTGCGCGCGGAAATCCTCATGCCTGATGGAAGTGAACGGATTTCCGGACTGCAAGAATTTGAAATAGGTGAGGTGACCGCTCCTGGCAATCTTGCGGACAAATTGCTCGGACAAGCCAGTGCGGAACTTAGGGCGATTTTTGGCCGATGACCCCCAAGCTCCTCATTCTCCGTCCGAGAGAAGGGGCTGAGGAAACCGCTAGGCGGGCCGGAGCATTGGGGTTCACTGCAGTTGTCGATCCCCTGTTCGCGATTGAAGCTGTTGGCTGGTCTGCCAAATCAGTACAGGATTTTGACAGGTTGCTGCTGACGAGCGCAAATGCCGCAAGATATGCAGGCGGTGGAATTTCGGATTACCGATCGCTTCCAACGTTGGCAGTAGGGCAAGCCACCGCCGACGCTGCATCCGAAGCCGGATTGAATGTCGTCGAGATCGGTAGCGCTGATGCGCAATCTCTGCTGGATGATCTGGATCCTGGAAAAGTCTCCAGGATATTGTGGCTCGCTGGCAAGCAGCATAGTGCGCTGGATTCCGGTCATGTAAAATTGGACATTGTCATTGTGTATGAATCGAAAATATTGGCTCTGGGAGAGGCCGCGATTTCTGTCTTGGACCGAGAAACTGTGATCCTGCTGCACTCGCAGCGCGGCGCCGAACATTTTCAGCATGAGATCTCACGACTGGCCTTAGACCGGTCGCGACATCATATCGTCGCTCTGTCAAAAAAAGTGGCGAAGTCGGCTGGCACGGGTTGGAAAAGCGTGAGCATTGCTGACCGGCCAACGGACGATGCTTTACTGTCTCTGGCCAGCGGACTATGTCGGAAGCAATGATAGATTGAGTTGGGCTTTCACGGGCCTAGCCGAAACCAAGGAGCCCGAATGAGCCGGGAATATGAGAGGCTTTCGCCAACAGGTGCGAAAAGCAATTTGACGCGTAATGTGCTGATCTTAATGGTTGTCGCTTTCATCGGTGGTGCCATTTTAACGGGCTGGGTGCTCTCGCGTTACAATCCCTTTGAAGGAACATCGGAAACCGCAGCGGTGACGGTGTCCACAGGCACAGCCGCCATTTCCAACACCCCTGCCGATGCGCTTGCTAGCCGGATTGACGCGGATGGCACGGTTTTGCCACCACCGCCAAAACCAGCAGCAGCGGCGGTGCCTGCCATATCACCGGAAATTGAGCGGGCGCTCGCGGTGCGGGTTGCTGACCTTGAAGACCGCTTGTCGCGAATCAATGTTCAGGCGCAGGCTGCATCTGGAAATGCGGCCCGTGCAGAAGGCCTGCTGATAGCTTTCGCCGCGCGCCGTGCGCTCGATCGCGGTTCTCCGCTTGGTTATATCGAATCGCAGCTCCGTCTGCGTTTTGGCGATGCACAACCCAAAGCGGTGACGACAATTATCAACGCGTCACGCGAGCCGGTGACCTTGGAAGAACTGGCTGCGGGATTGGATGATATCGGACCGGCGCTGACAACCGGTGCGAGTGGGGAAGGGTTTTGGACTGATTTGCAACGCGAGATTTCAGAGCTTTTTGTTGTCCGGCGTGATGGCACACCATCTCCAGCGCCACAGCAACGGTTGCTCAGGGCTGAGCGCTATCTGGAAAATGGCAATGTCGATGCGGCCATAGCCGAAATAGAAAAACTCCCTGGTACCGACAATGATGTAGGCGCGGCCAAATGGATTGAGAGAGCCCGGCGTTACAATGAAGCCAGGCGCGCCTTGGATGTGATCGAGACGGCGGCCATTTTGGAGCCACAGCAATTGCGCAGCGGTGATGGCGAGCTAGTCGATCAGCCTTCACCATTGGCACCCACTGTCTCGCCTATTCCGCCGGCACCCTAATTTTCAAGAAATCGCGCTGCAAGATCGGCTGGAACCCGGACCGGCCGTCCCCTAGCGCGGTCAATTATCGCCCAGTTGGTCTTGGCCTGGACTTTCACTTTCTCGTCTGTACCGGTGAAGGAAACATTGCGCCAAAATCGTGCGCCTTGGGGTGGCTCTGAAATCCATGTCCGCCCGATAACGGTTTCGCCAATGCCGACATTGCCCCGATAGTCAATCTCGTGGCGAATCACGACCCAGATAAACCGGTCGATAGCATCTTGTGGTGCGACCGCATTCCAATGCGCAGTCGCAAGTGTCTGGATCCATTCCACCCAAACCGCATTATTGACATGACCGAGTTCGTCAATGTCGGACGATCGGGAGGTAAATTTGACCGAATAGTCGCTCATTCTTGGGTTTCGGCCATGGCCATTTGCCAGAGAATGAAGGCGAATTCTTCGGCGGTTTCCTGCACTCGGTTCCAGCGACCGGATTTGCCACCATGGCCTGCGCCCATGTTGATTTTCATCAGCAGCATATTGTCATCCGTCTTGGTCGCGCGCAGCTTGGCCGTCCATTTGGCCGGCTCCCAATAGGTCACGCGCGGGTCATTGAGGCCGCCAGTGATCAATAGGGGTGGATAATCTTGTGCGCTAACCTGATCATAAGGTGAATAGCTCTGGATATATTCGAAAGCCTCCTTGTCGGTGATCGGATTGCCCCATTCCGGCCATTCGCCTGGTGTGAGGGGAAGGCTTTCATCCTGCATCGTATTGAGCACGTCGACGAAGGGAACATGTGCCACCACCGCACCCCAGAGTTCTGGATCCGTATTGACAATCGCGCCCATCAACTCGCCGCCAGCCGAACCGCCTGAAGCAGTGATGCGGCCCTTGCTGGTATAGTCTTTAGCGATCAGGCCTTTGGCGACATCGACAAAATCGTTGAATGTATTGGTCCGCTGCATCAGCTTGCCTTGCAGATACCAATCGCGGCCGAGATCGTCGCCGCCACGGATATGGGCGATGCCGTATATGAAACCGCGGTCGACCAAGGACAGCCGTGAGGTCGAAAAGCTGGGCGGCACGGCATAGCCATAGGCGCCATAAGCATAGAGATGAAGCGGGGCGCTGCCATCCAGCCTGGTGCCCTTCTTATAGACCAGTGAAACCGGCACCATCACCCCATCGCGTGCTTTGATCGAGACGCGCTCGGTTTCATATTCGCTGGCATCATAGCCAGACGGAATTTCCTGAACCTTCAATGTTTCCAGTTTTTTGTCGGCCAGATGATAGTCATAAACCGTGTCCGGAGTGACCATCGATTCATAGGAAAGCCGCAATTTTGTGACATCATATTCCGGATTGTCATCGAGACCGGCATTATAGCTGGCTTCCGGAAAGGCGATGCGCTCGGCTGTTAGGGGCGTATCATAGGACCGGATTTCAACCTGATCGAGACCATTTTCTCGACCTTCCGTCACAAAGAAATTCTTGAACGGAGTCATGTCGGTGAGATAAAATGCGTCAGATCCCGCCAAGAGGGTCGTCCATTCACCCGGATCGTTGAGCGATGCTGTTGCCAGTCGAAAGTTCACATGATCATCATTGGTCAATATATAGAGCGTGCCGTCGCGCTCCTCGACCGAATATTCGCGACCTTTCTTGCGTGGCGAAACCAAAATGGGTTCAGCCGTCGGATTGTCAGTCGGAACGAGTCGCACTTCACTCGTCTCATTGTCGCCGGTCGCAATTGCGATATATTGTTCTGAATGGGTGAGGCCGATGCCAGCCGAAAAACCCAGCTCCGGCTCTTTGTAAATGAGTATATCATCAGATTGTTCAGTGCCGAGTTTATGCATGAAAATCTGGTCAACTCGCCAATTATCATTGACCAGGCCATATAACAGTTTTGTTCCATCTGCTGAAAATACGATATTGCCGATAGTCCCCTCTATTGAAACATCACCCCATTTTCCGCTCGCACCGCAGACTTCGTCCGCGAGATCGGTGACATCGTCGAGACATCGAAATTTAACCGTATATCGCTCGGAACCATTGGTATCAGAGCTATAGGCCATTAATTTGCCGTCTTTGCTAATGGTCAGTGCGCCCAGACGGAAATAATCTTTGCCCTTCGCAAGCATATTTTCGTCGAGAATCAAGATATCTGCGCCGCCAGCAACAGCTCTGCGATACCATTTCTTATATTGCGCGCCCTCGTCAAAAGCGGTCCAGTAAATCCAGTCACCGTCCTTTTGCGGAACGGAAGACTCATCTTCCTTGATCCGCGCTTTCATCTCTTCAAAAAGCTCTTCTGTTAGACCCTTTTGGTCTGCCATATTCTGTTCGAACCAGCGATTTTCAGCTTTCAGATAGTCCAGCACATCTTCGTCATCGACCTGTGGATAGCTCTGATCCTTGAGCCAGTGATAGGGGTCGCTGACGGTATAACCATGGCGGGAATAGCTGTGCGGCCGCTGTTCGGCGATCGGCGGATTTTTCATTGGTTCAGTCATGGCGGGTTCTGATGTTCTTTCCTGTGCGTAGAGCGGTTGAAGCGTCAAAAGGGTTGCTGCCCCGCTGATAAGAATGGTGAATTTCATATGCGCCTCAAATGGTGAATCTGGTGGCGGAAACGCCGTAAAACACCTATGTGTTTGGCAACAAACTAATTCAAGGAGTTTCGGTTGCCATGTTGATGTCCACCTATGAAGCACGTCTGTCGGCACTGCGCGAGCAAATGGCCAAAGATGATTTACATGGTTTTGTCGTGCCGATTTGTGATGAACATATGAGCGAATATGTCGGCGATTATGCGCAGCGGCTGGCCTGGTTGACGGGATTTGGTGGCTCTGCCGGCTCGGCAGTGGTGCTCAAGGACAAGGCGGCGATTTTCATCGATGGACGCTACACGATTCAGGTTCGCGATCAGGTTGATGGCAAACTCTATGAATATGTTGGTACGGCGGATCAGAGCATCGTTGACTGGCTGGGCGACAACGCCCCTCAAGGCTCTACCATTGGCTATGATGCCTGGCTGCATACGCAGGATTGGGCGAAGGCTGCTGCAGCTCGGCTGGACAAAGCCGGGGCCAAGCTCGTTGCGGTCAAGGTCAATCCGATTGATCAGGTGTGGGAAGATCAGCCGGAACCTTCATTGGCCAAGCTCGACATTCAGCCCGAAGAATTTGCCGGCAAGTCCTCCGCTGACAAGCGTGCAGATATTGCGACATGGCTCAAGAAAGAGGGGCTGGATGCAACCGTTATCGCGGCGCTCGATTCGGTGGCCTGGGCGTTTAATATTCGCGGCGAAGATATCGCTAACACGCCGGTTCCGCGTGGCTATGCGATTGTGAAGGCGGATGGCAGCGCCGAGCTGTTTGTTGCACCGGAGAAGCTGACCGACGACGTGCGTGTGCATTTGGGCAATGCGGTCGGGCTGCGAAGCTATGACGAATTTTCCGCTGCCTTGAATGAATATAAAGACCAGAAAGTCGGTGTCGATCCGGAACGTTCGGTGGCGGCGATATTTGGACAGCTGGAGCAAGCCGGCGCGACCATTGTCAAAAAGCGTGATCCAACGATATTGGCGAAGGCGATCAAGAATGAGACCGAAGTCAATGGGCACAAAGCAGCGCAGGAGAGGGATGGGGCTGCGCTAAGCCAATTCCTCCACTGGTTTTCCCAGGAGGCGCTCAGCGGCGGTCATGATGAACTGTCGGTTGCGGCCAAGCTCGCCGAATTTCGTGGGCAGTCGGACAAGCTGCAGGACCTGTCTTTCCGCACGATATCCGGTGCCGGTCCCAATGGCGCCTTATGTCACTATAGCGTCAATGAGGAGACCAATCGCAAGATTGAAGATGGCACGCTCTATCTGGTCGATAGCGGCGGGCAATATCGCGATGGTACGACCGATGTCACTCGGACGATGGCAGTGGGTCAACCAACTGCCGAAATGATCAAGCGCTATACGCAGGTTCTGCAGGGCCATATCGCGCTGGCCAAGGCGGTCTTCCCGAAAGGTACAACCGGCGGACAGCTTGACATATTGGCGCGGCAATATCTCTGGGCGGATGGGGTCGACTATGCTCATGGCACCGGCCATGGTGTCGGTGCCTATCTCTCGGTTCACGAAGGGCCGCAGCGGATTGCGGCGAACAGCGGCTTTTTGGAACCGCTGGTTGCGGGCATGATCTGCTCCAATGAGCCTGGCTATTACAAGACCGATGCTTTTGGTATCCGGATTGAAAATCTGATCCTGGTCGAAGAGCGGCAGATTGCCGGGGCCGAACAGGAAATGCTGGCTTTTGAAACGCTTACCTTCGCGCCGCTAGATCGTCGTCTCATCGATGTCGACATGTTGTCGACAGTGCAGCGTCAATGGGTTGATGATTATCACACAAAAGTGCTGGCGGTCGTCGCACCTCAGTTGGAGGGCGCCGCGCTCGCCTGGCTGCGACTGCAGTGCGCTGCTTTGTGAGTTTCCATTCGGCCTGAACATGCCCGAGGACAATGATTATATCGGTCGCCTGCTGTGGCAGGCGCTCTAGCAACGGACCCCATTTAAATGATAGAATTAGCGACAAATCCCCGCGACGGTTTCCGTCTGATCACACCGGTTCGCGTGCGCTACGCCGAAGCGGATATGCAGGGCATTGTGTTCAATGCCAATTATCTCGCATTCGCCGATATCGGTGTAACCGAATATTTCCGCGCGCTTGTCGGTGCTACCGGCAATGAAGATTCGCTAGGTAAATTCCTGGAACTGTTCGGCGGTGACAATTGGGTTCGTCATGCAGAGGTTGATTTTCGCGCGCCGGCCAAGGCTGATGATCTCATCGATGTCTGCCTGCGCATTTCCCGTTTTGGCCGCACCAGCTATTCCGCTGTCGCCCATATCGTGCGCGACAATATGCTGCTCAACGTCGTTCATCTGACCTATGTCTGGTTTGACCCGGCGACGGAAGAAGTGGCCCCGGTTTCACAGAAATTCATTGATGCCGTGACCGAATATGAGATTATTAAGCCCGAGCGAGCCGTCATCAACGCCTGATCCGCCGCGTTCAATCCTTCGCAGTGTCAATGACATCGCGCGCCTGGGTCTTGCGACGCCGCAAATTGGCGCGCAATTGCTCCGCTAGCCTCTCGGCCTTCTCTGCTTCTTTGCGTAGTTTCTCGGACTTGGGTTGGGGTTTGGGCATGGCCGACCATTGCCATTCTGACGATTAGAATGCAACTCCGCTTGACAATATGCTAAGCTTTTGGTCTTACGCCCGCGGACCGGACGACTGCGGCTTTAGTGCTGATGTCGGTATCCGTTGAAAATGGTTAGGCTGCTGTAGCTCAGTGGTAGAGCGCGTCATTGGTAATGACGAGGTCGGGAGTTCAATTCTCCCTAGCAGCACCATTTGTTCAGCTTAGTGAAAATCGGTTTCCTGCGGGAAGTACGTCAGTGTGGGTGCGCGCTTGAGTATGGCGTGGGTGATGGTTTGGTAAGGAATGCAATCATTCGTAATGATGGGGTCAGAGGTTCGAGTCCTCTAAGCGCACCATAACTCTCACCTTACTGCCTTACCGTTTGCCGTTGGCAGTACGCAACTGTGTGTGCCGTTGTGGGTATGGCGTGGGTGGTATGTTGGATTGAGAAAGTAAATTTCCCTTAGGATTCTAAGCATAACAAGACTTATGATGCGGCTCCAGCTCAGTGGACTGAACACACTGAATTTTGTAAATATTAGCAGTAAGATAGCAGCTATTCAAAAAAATATCAGTACCAACCCTTGACATTACAGATGGTAAGATTATCTTACATTCATAGTCAAAGGAGATCGACGTGAATGCTAATGACGTCAAGAATAAGCTCATCGAGGTTTTGCAGGAAGTGCAAGCATTAAGTGGCGAAGACTGTCCGGACTTGGATGGCGACACCAAACCTACTGAGGAACTAAGAGAGTTCACCAGCAAGATATTTCCAACAGCGACCGGACTTTTAGGTGAGGCGATTGGGGAGGACATCCCTTGTGAAGAAAATATTTTTATTGACGATGAAACACGACAGCCTCTCACAATAAACCAGACAGCTGAATTGGTTTGCAAAATTCTTGCTGATGAAAAAGAGAAGGAAAAGTCATTGTGACTAACCCGACTAAAGACTCAATCAATGAGGTAGCAAACCGCCTTAGAGCAGCCAGAAACAATGCTGGCCTATCACAGGGACAGGTTTCCAAGATGATGGGCATGCATAGGCCGACAATCTCACAAATAGAGGCTGGTATTCGTAAAGTTACGTCGACTGATATCTCCCAGTTTGCCAAAATTTATGACGTTAAGGTTGCTTGGATACTTGGTGATGCGCCAGAGACAATGGAAACTTCCGACCCAAAACTTCAATTAGCGGCTCGTGAACTAGGTAAGCTCAAGCCAGATGACTTGGAGCGCCTTCTAATGCTAATTGCGGCAATGAAGGAGGGTGAAGATGGCACAGCCAGCTAGGAGAGCGGTGATTATGAACGGGGGTCTATCTCGCAGTCAGCGCAACATGCTGGCAACAAAAGCAAATCAGCAATCAGTTAATGTAAGGCGTAGGTCAGGGAGCGATTTGCTCAAACCTATCTGCATTTACGATGTCTGCGAAAAGTTGGGGTTAAAAGTAACGTTCAGCGACATTAATATGGAAGGAATGTACCAAAGAGGCGACCCTGCTCGAATATTTCTACCATCTTCAATAATTCGTCCAATTGGACGTAGAGCTTTTACGTGCGCGCATGAACTAGGCCATCATATTTTTGGACATGGATCAACCATCGATGAATTGACCGAAGAAAGTCGCCAGCAATCTTGGGACTTGCCCAACGAATTCATCGCGGATTCTTTCGCAGCCCATCTTCTGATGCCTACGCTTGCGTTACTAAATGCTTTTTCAATCCGGGGTTTGAAAGCAGAAAGTGCTACACCCGTGGAGTTATACCTGATCGCCAATTTCTTTAAAGTTGGTTATTCTACTTTGATTACGCATTTGTGCTTTGGAGCCGGATTGATCAGCTTTGGTCGGTACCAAAAAATGAAAAGCATAAAGCTAGCGGCCATACGATCAACAATACTGGGTCAAATTTCATCAAAACAAATACTAATTTGTGATGAGGCCGCTGTTTATTCTGCCATCGACGCGGAGGTAGAACATCTTGTAATAATGCCTCATGGCGTAAGAAGCGAGAACGACGCTTTAATGTTAGTGGACAGTGTCGAGCTGGGGGTGGTTTTCGAAGCTAAGCGCCCCGGTATCGTCCGACTCTTTAACAGCGATGAAAGCTGGGCAACTTTCGTTCGAATATCCCGTAAAAACTATATTGGTCACGCAGGATATAGGCACCTGGAGGATGATAGCGATGACTAAAAATAGGCCGTCGGTAGCACCGTTGATGATTTCAGCAAATAGTGTTTCTGAAGCGTATGCGAGAGCCTTGCTTCACATAGTTGATCACTCTGGAACCGAAGTATCACCACTAGTGCTTACGGTGAGTGGGCTTGAGAACAACGACACAATTTCCGAAGATGCAGGCGTGAGGCATGCTATGGATCAAGTTCTCGAAGGTAGGGATGAAACTTCTGTCGAAGATGTGGCTTTCACCATCTTTCCACAACAGCTTTGGAAAATGGCGCAAGGGGATCGCAAAAAGTTATATCAATTCTACGATTGGTCCTTCCCAGCATTTAAGGCTTGGAACCATCAAAAGAATGGTCGAGGGCTCTATTTCCAGAGATTGACGAACTTTGGTCGTGGGCCGTGTGACGGAAATCAGCTGGAGTGGATACTGAACCAAACAAGCCGCAAAGGCGCACGAAGGTCTTTGGCGCAGGCCACAACATTTGATCCAGAATATGATCATACGGCTAGCGCTTTACTTGGTTTCCCGTGCTTACAGCATGTGACATTCATGGAAGCGGGAGATGGTTTAGTTGTAAATGCATTCTATGCGACACAACAGATATTCAACAAGGCTTATGGAAATTATCTTGGCCTTGCACAGCTAGGCGCATTTATGGCCCATGAGATGAAGGTTCCATTTGCGAGACTAAATATCACAATCGGGGTGGCTAAACTCGAAAAAATAGGAAAAACAGCGGTCGAATTGAGCGGACTTGTAAAGGCAGCCCGCGATTGCGTTGCTGCGGCTAACTGAATGATGAGCAATTCGAAGCGACGAAAAAAAGGGAGCCGTCCGAAAACAAATGAAACTTCAAACAATGCAGCGCCTGCCCAACTCCCGCTACCCATAACTAAGCAACCAGCAGCACCATTAGTCTTATCTCGCCATTTAGCTCCAGCACTGGTGACCGAAGTATATGACACCTATTGGCGTTTTGCTGCAGAACGGCAGCAGATATTTTTTAGGCGAGTTGCTGAAAATAATCTACCGGTCACGAAAGATCCGATATTAAGCGAATACAAGTTTACGAATGCTTATCGAGCATCAGACCGTGTCAGCCAGTACCTAATTCGGAACGTAATCTATCGGCCCGACCTGCCCGCCAGCGCAGATGAATTGTTCTTTCGAATCATTTTGTTCAAATTATTCAACAAGATCGAAACGTGGCAGTTATTGGAAAAAAAGCTGGGTGCCATTACCCTATCTGATTACTCTTACAAGCATTACGACAAAATCCTGATGGAAGCGAAGTCTAGCAAAGCGCGAATCTACTCAGCTGCATATATTATGCCGCCTGGTGGAACCAAATTTGGTCAAAAATACAAACACCAAAATCATCTAAAATTATTAGAGCTTATGATCAAAAATGAGCTACCCGCAAAACTCGCGGATGCTGGATCAATGCAGCAAGGGTTTGAACTCATCCGTGCTTATCCCACGATAGGCGACTTCTTAGCATACCAATACATCACCGATGTAAACTATAGCCCTTTGACTGACTTTTCGGAAATGGAATTCGTGGTGCCTGGGCCGGGCGCTCGTGATGGATTGAGAAAATGTTTTGCAGACACAGGGGGCCTTAGCGATCCCGAACTAATTAGGTTGATGGCAGATCGCCAAGAAAAGGAATTTGATCGTCTAGAGCTTAGTTTTCCGTCGCTTTGGGGAAGGCGATTGCAGCTAATAGACTGCCAGAACCTCTTTTGTGAAGTCGATAAGTATTCACGTGTGGCGCATCCGCAGATACTTGGAATTACTGGCAGAACTCGTATTAAACAGAAATTTTCATCTTCAACACAAAAAATCGAATTCTGGTATCCGCCAAAATGGAAAATTAATAGTAACATAGCGTCAGCATCAATTCCCAATGAAGCTTACGCAATTGAGACGAATTATCCTGGAGGGTCACTGTAATGCTGGTTTCAGAATACCACGATTTTGTTAAGAGCAGTGATTACTCTGCCGAACGCACTAAAGAGGAACGAGTACGAATTGCCATATATGGCCTTGCGGCAGAGGTCGGTTCTGTAGTTTCAGCAATTAAGAAGAGGCTTTTATCAGAGGATAGCGACGAGTCGTGGCAAAAACCAAATGATGAAATTGTCGAAGAATTAGGCGATGTCATTTGGTACTGTTTTGCGCTCTCGCAAGCAAAAAATACCGTGCTTCCCTTCAATATTCTGGCTGCCGATATAGCTGACTTGAAACGAGAAATTAGCGCGGGTGATGAAAAAGCTAAGAAAATTAGGAGAGTTCTCGACAAGTCGATGCAAGACGAGTTTTTGGCAGCGGCAAAAACATTTCCCCAAGACCCAAGTAAGTTGAGTTTTAACGATTACCAGCAAACAGCATTTCTGACGGCCAGAACCGCTGACAAAACGCTGGTTGAAGTTGCTCTGGCCGTACTTTGGCAACTCGGTGCTGAACTTCTCCGGCATAACCTTCCAGAGATTGAACGGGATATAAATAGCTCGGTTGCGGATCGACCGATAAACAGAATTCTGGGTGAAGTGGCATGGCATTTGGCTGCGCTGGCAAGTTGTTTTAAGCTTCAACTAGGTGAAGTGGCAGAAAAAAATATAGAGAAGGTTTCGTACCGGCAGAAGCGCACTAACAGCACGCCGCTGCATGATAAAAATCGTCCCGAAAGCGAGCAGTTACCTAGGCGATTTGATGTTGCATTCGTGACGGTCCAGAAAGGGCTTTCTCGAATGTATCTGGATGGTAGACAACTGGGAAATGACTTAACTGACAATGCTTACGACAACGATGGTTATCGCTACCATGACGTGATGCATCTCGTAAACGCTGCAAAGTTAGGATGGTCGCCAGTACTGAGGTCAATGTTGGGTCGTAAACGAAAGAGTGACAGGCGCTTGGATGAAGTCGAAGACGGTGCAAGAGCACGGATCGTCGAAGAAGCTGTAATAAAGGCAATCCATTCAGAGGGTATCCGCCTCGCGCGTTTGACAGAAGATACCAAAACGTCAAATCAAGTTAGGTTATTTCCAATACGGACTGATATTTCCTCGAGGTTTTTAAACATCATTCGCAGTTTTGTTGCGGACCTTGAAGCATCTGGAAACCGACATTGGGTGATGGGTTGGACGCCCCGCGACGGCATTAATGTGCCA
>LXYP01000006.1 GCA_001650955.1 Sphingomonadales bacterium EhC05 | reverse complement strand
TCGAATAATCCTTGCAATGAGGGAGCCATCCACACAGGACACTAAGGTTCCAACAGTATATCCAGTTAAAAGCCCATTTGACGAGCCGCTAGGTCCCTCATAATCTCCTCTGAGCCGCCGCCAATTGCCATCACGCGTACTTCGCGATAGATACGTTCGACGCGGTGTCCACGAATGAAGCCAGCGCCTCCCAGCATCTGCATCGCTTCTCTCGCACAATATTCCATTGTTTCGGTTGCCTGTACTTTTAGCATTGCGAGTTCAGCCACAGGGCTTTCGCCGCTCATGACGCGCCACGCACAATTGTCGAGAAACGTCGTCGTGGCCCAAACGCGCTGCGCCATGCTGGCAATTTTATGTCGTATCACCTGATGATCAGCGAGACGTTTACCGAATGTCTGGCGTTCCTGCGCCCAGGCAGCGGCATCTTCGATACAAGCGCGCGCAAAAGCTGTGGCTTGCGCCGCCATGCCGAGCCGTTCGCTATTGAAATTAGCCATGATACCATAAAAGCCTTGGTTCTCGTGACCGATCAAATTGTCGGCTGGGACAAATACATCGTCAAAGTGGATCGTTGCGGTATCACTGCTCCACCAGCCCATTTTTGGTAATTCGGTGCGGCTAACGCCTTCGCTTTCGAGATCGATGAGCATGAGGGAAATTCCTGCCATACCATCCTCGCCGGTTCGCACGGCAGTGGTCAACCATTGGGAGGTCATCCCGCCAGTGATGAAAGTTTTGGACCCATTGATCCGCCAACCATTGCCATCACGCACCGCTTTGGTTTTGAGCTTTGCGACATCAGAGCCGCCAGATGGTTCAGTGATACCTAGGCTGATCTGCTTCTTGCCTGAAAGAACTTGCGGCACGATTTGCTTTTGCATCAGCTCGCTCCCCAGTTTCATGACAGGAGGCAAACCGATACCGTGTATCATCAAAGCTGCGGCGACACCTCCGGCCCCGACACGAGACAATTCTTCGCTGGTGATGATCGCGTGGAAAGCATCTGTCTCGTCCCCCCCGCCGCCAAGCACTTCTGGATAGTTCATGCCAAGCAATCCGGCGTCAGCCGCCTTTGGATAGAGGTCGCGTGGAATGCGTCCGGCGCTTTCCCATTCTTCAACATGGGGCATGATCTCCCGGTCGACAAAATTACGAACGCTATCCCGCCAAAGTGCATGACTTTCATCCATCCAGGGACACGGAGGACGGAGCCCGTCAAATGAGATTTCTCGTGACTTTTGCATTTGATTATTCACTACCTTTGAATAGTTTAAGCGGTGGCAATGCCCATTCTCCTCGTAGAATTTTTTCATCGGGCCAGTAGATTCTAAGCAGCGTTTTGAAATTCCCCTTGGGCGCCGGCACCCAGTTCACATTCGCAATATCCGGTTTGCTGTTCGACAAATAGAAATCAAGACTACCATCAGGATTATATTTCAGCTCATGATTGCTGCCAAGAGAATAGCGGTTCTCAGCATTCGCCTCCAAATACCCTTCTTCGTCATAATTTGTCACAGACCAGAAGGCCGATGTGGGCGGAAGGTCATGGGTTCCAAAGTGCATCTTATACACATTACTGCCATCAAGCGGAGTCAGCGTGTCATCCAACTGCGACACACCGTAAACCGCATCTTCCACCAAATTGGCTCCCAAGCCCCACATCGCCCAATAGGTGCGGCGTTCAAAATCCGTTCCCCAAGTCCCCATGCGTTGCCGGTTAAAAATCCAAGGTTCGGTCTGACTGGTTCCGTCATAGAAGTCCTTGAGATATTTTACTTGTTTGGCCTTGAGACCGTTGCGTAATGTTTCCTGAACCGCCGGCGAGAGATCGGTGAATCTATGTGTCTTGGTGCGGTGAATACCTGCCTTTGCCAAGGTTCGGATCAAAGGCGCATCTTCTTCCGGAGACGCATTGGCTAGCCACATGCCGAAAAAGGAATTGTAAAAATTCTCCGCTGTCATCTTCAGCGAATAGGGCACAGGCTTCCTGACCTGCATCGCCATATATTCGGGTTTATAATTTGCAAATGGATCGCTTGCCCCCTGATTCTGCGCATAGGTCATCAGTTTAAACGCATCCTGAAGCTGGCCAGCAGCCGCAGCGTCTTGTGGTGAATCTGCCTGAATCCTCCCGGTGATCCAGACCATATTGGTAGGGCTGACCACCTTCTCGTAACCAGCCGGGACCTTGCCGTTCCAATCGCTGTTCACGATAAAATATTTTTGCGCCCTTTGGCCAGTTGTTCGTGATCCGAAACTCTTGAAGGTGTTTGTCCATGCATCAAGCAGCGGCAAGACATAATAGCGTTCACCCATATCAGGGATTTCAAAAACCACCGGCCCCTTGCTCAGATCAATCCAGCCCACGCTGTAGAGCGTGTTGCGATTGCCGAGAACCACGGCCTTGTTCTGCGGCATCGCAAGACGTTTGAAATGGATGAAGTGATTGGGGACCGAACGTTCTCTAATCGGCACGGTGAACATCAAGTCCTGACTGATCTTCATGATCACCAAAGGGTAGGCATAATCAAATATCTGTTGCGCTTCGGCTTCGGATATCGCGGATTGACTGTCTTCAGCTGCGACCACATCCGCTGCGGTGGCGCTGGCACAAGGTGACAATAGTCCCAATGCCAAGGCAGGAAATAATGATGCTGACATATCTCTCATGATCGATTCTCCAGCACAGCTGTTTCGGTTTGTTTGCTGCTGACAAATGGCCAAAGCAGTTGCTCTGCCACGCTGGTGTCTGGCAAATTTTCAACGCCCATTTCCGCCGGATAACGCCGTGTGATTTTGGCAGTTCCAAACAGCACATCCCAGAAGAACAACAGATTTCCGAAATTGCCTTTGTAATTGGTGATGCCATCGGCAGCATGCTTGCCATGATGTGCGCTATGCGTTGCAGGTGTAGAGATGGTGCGTTCGACAACCCACATGACGGGTGACAACCATTTTATCTTGTAAAGCGGTTCGTCCCAGCGAACATCGCTATGTGCGCCATAAATAACCGCCATTTTGACTATGATATAGCCTGCATAGACCCAACCGCCGCCAAGATAGATCAGCGCTCCAGAGAACCACAGACCGGGCATGAACAAATAATAGAATAGATTATTGCGATAGACGACCCGGATCGAAAGATATGGCGCATTGTGATGCGGTCGATGCAGATTGTAGAGCCATGGCACGGTGTGAGACAATCGGTGCCACCAATATTGGGTCATGTCATCGAAGATCAGAAACAGGCCGAGCACGGCCAGTATCGGCCACGCCTCCAACATGCCGGCGGCGTCCGGAGCCAACCACGCCGCGACTGCAAAGCCTCCCGCCAATGCAATCGGTTGGCTAATGACCGACACCGAAAGCGTGCTGGCAATTTCGACAATCGCATCCGAGCGTGTTTGCCCCGGCTTTCTGAAAAAATTGGTGAAGAGCATTTCCAATAGCGCGAATCCAACCAAAATAAGCAATATAACAAAAAGTTCTGGCTTCATGATATTCTCTCCATGGTGCGGTTTCGGGCCGCTACTCGAGTGGATTATCAGATTGCTTGATTAAGAATGTTAAAAAATATACATTTTAAAAATATGCTCGATCTCGTTCAACTCAATGCCCCAGCATTCATGGACCTGTTACCGCCAGAGGTAGCTAAAAAGGTGCGTCGCGATTCGACCTTGGTGAAATATACCGATGGTCAGTTCATCCAGAGCCGAGGTGACTCCAAACCCGGCATTTCCATAGTCCGGTCCGGCGCGGCCAATGCAGGGATAATCGGAATGGATGGTTCTGTATCGATGACCACGCTTTTAGGTCCGGGACAGAGTTTTGGTGAGTTCACGATCTTTACCGAACTGCCCCGAACTCACGATGTAACTGCGGTTGGTGAGACCGAAATATATCAAATGACCGCAACTCGGTTCACACGCCTATATGACAATGAGCCGCAGCTTTCGCGTGCGTTGCTCAAAACTGCTTTGATGCGCTCTCATATTTTGCTGGAGATGCTTGATGCCATCAGGCGGCTGCCGATCCGGGAACGAGCCGCAAGGATCTTGCAGTCAATGTCGCACACCGCCGGCAATCCAAACAAGCTGGAATGCCGGCAATCGGAATTGGCATATACGCTGGGTGTCTCCCGAATTTCGTTGAACAGGGGTCTCAAACAACTTGCTGAGTTGAAACTGATCGAGCTTGGCTATGGTGAAATCAGAATACCAAGGCCTGCGTTGCTGTCAGATTGGGTGGCCAATCATTGCAATCCCGCTCCATTGGCTTCCTGAGTAACGATATTGGGTCAGACTTTTGAAGCGCGGATATTCCCAGTGTCCACAGATGCGCTCTCATCCGCGCTCTTCGACCACCGAGCGGGTCTAGAGGCCTATGAGAGGTCAGCTCCAGATGATTTTGGTCCCTACATAACATTTTGTGGAACTCTAGGAGCCAATATATGACACAAGCCCATATGACGCTGGTAACTGCAGTAATTGCCGTCGGTTTTCTCACCTTCGTGAGAATGTTGCCGATTTGGCTTTCGCTTTTGGGAACCGGGCTGGCCCTGCGCGAAAAACTATTCCTGGGCTGGTTCGGCCCGCGCGGGCTGGCTTCGATCCTGTTTACCCTTATCGTGATGGATGAGTTCGATTTTCCCAATGAAGAAGAGCTGTTGGCCTGTGTTTCGTTGACGGTAGCACTGTCAGTGCTGCTGCACGGCATCAGCGCCACTCCCTTGGCGAAGCGTATCGGCATTGGCGAGACTTCGAAATAGCAAGTCGCTACGATTGATTATCTGAAGAGAGGAAACGTAAAATGAACATGGTCACCATCGGATTTGGCGGCGGTTGTCATTGGTGTACGGAGAGCGTGTTCAAAGCACTGAGGGGCGTGACGCAGGTTTCGCAAGGTTATATACAATCATTGCCACCGCATCACAGCTTCTCCGAAGCGGTGGTGGTCAACTATGACGATCGTGCAATTGCATTAGACCTGCTGATTGAAATTCATTTGCGTACACATGCAAGCACTTCCAATCATAAAATGCGCGGAAAATATCGTAGCGCTATCTACACCTTTTCCCAAACACAGGCTTGGGAGGCAGACAATATACTTGCAAAACTTCAAGACGAATTTGAGAAAAAGCTGGTGACGCAGATATTGCCGCACAGAGCATTTAAAGCCTCGGACGAGCGGTTCGTAAATTATGGTGAAAAAATGCCGATGGTCCATTTTGCAAGGCCTATATTGATCCAAAATTAAGCCTGTTGCGGGAAGAATATCGAAAGTGGGTTAAATCACCTTAGCGTCTCAATTCCCGATCATCCTAAGGTCGATTGCTACCAATTGAACGGATGTATGAGCCGCAGAAGGTCGACAAGATTATACCGGCGTCCACAGCATCAAAAGCGGACATTAGAACGGACATTAGAAAAGCGTGGCTTGGCTGCGTTATTTACTAGTCGAAACTTTCTTGTTTTCGAAATTTCGAAGGAGAAATGTGAATTGCACTTGCAAAGGCTCGGCGAAACGAGCTGGTTGATCCATAACCGCAAGCTTCCGCGACAGTGTCTACCGGCAATTGGGTTTCGCTAAGGAGCGTTTTTGCTCGGTCAATCCGTTGAAGCGTCATCCATTCTCCATAGTTCATACCTGTTACTTGGTTGAAATGACGAAGAAATGTTCGCTCGCTCATATTTGCTTTTTTCGATGTTTCTTTGACGGTGTGACGGGTTGCGAGATTCAATTTTAACCAGTCTATAAGCGGAGCAAGTTTTCGATGCTTATCTTGAGGTAGGATGGCGCGATCGATTTCCTGAGATTGGGCACCAGACCTTACAGGGGCGACAACCAGTCTTTTGGCAACCGTATTAGCGACATCATGCCCATAATCTTCTTGAACGACGAACAGGCAAAGATCTATACCAGCTGCGCTTCCCGCAGATGTATAAAGACGATGATCGGCGCAATAAAGTGGCGCGGTCTCCAAATGGACGTCGGGATAAGCACCGATAAAGGTCTCGACAAATTGCCAATGAGTCGTCGCACGCTTGCCACCTAAAAGACCGGCAGCAGCCAGCACAAAAGCGCCACCGCAAATACCCACAATCCTTGCGCCGCGTTCGAATGACTTCACCAGCTCGGTTTTCAGATGATCCGGAATTGACGTGTAGGGTGAACGCCAACCAGGTATCACAATAATATCGGCGTCGCCCAGAGCCTCCAACCCCTGTTCGACCTGAAGTGACATGCCACCTGTGCCTGTAATCTTTTCTCCATCAACGGAGCAAATCGAGAATTGATACCAATCATCTCCAAATTCCGGCCGCTTTAACCCAAAGACCTCTGTCACAATCCCAAATTCGAACAGGGACAGTCTATCATAAGCTAATGCAACAACCTTGGGCCCCTGCAATTTTTTTGCGTCATTATTTGCCATATATTCTCACTATTAGTCTATTATGGCATGATATGATCGCTATTTGTCAATTCAAAACCTATCGCGACCGGATAAAATAATGTGTTCTAATCTCATGCAATGGTGACGGAGATTGATCATGACCGAATGCAAATATCCTGAAGAAGACGTTTTCGAAGTCGCCTATAACGCGAGCCGGGCCTATCAAGACTCTCTCCAAGAGCGCAACATCATGCCGAGCGCACATGCCATTCAGGCATTGCAATCGTTGCATGAACCGATGCCGCAAGATGCAACCGATGAGGTCACTGTTGTTAAACAGCTTCACAAAATTGGTAGCCAAGCGACGGTTGCAACAACAGGAGGCCGTTTCTTTGGATTCGTTGTTGGCGGCGCTCTGCCGGTTGCCGTCGCGTCAAGCTGGTTGGCTTCTGCCTGGGACCAGAATGCGGGAAGCTGGCTTCTGTCTCCCATCGCCGCAGAATTGGAAAGTGTGGCAGGAAAATGGTTACTCGAACTATTGGATCTTCCGAGCGACGCAGCCTTTGGTTTTGTTACCGGCGCAACAATGGCAACATTCTCTTCGATTGCGGCGGCAAGGTCTAGCTTGCTCAGACGTCAGGGTTATGATGTGAAAGCAAAAGGGCTTGCTGGCGCTCCACCCTTGCGCGTGGTTATGAGCGAGGAAATACATCCTACGAATATCGCGGCGCTGGGTTATGCCGGGATAGGATTGGACCAAATTGAGAAATGCCCTGTTGATGACCAAGGACGTATCCGGTCTGATAAGATGCCCGATCTCGACGCCAATACACTTGTCATCCTGCAAGCTGGCAACATTAACTCTGGCTCGTTTGACGATTTCCGAACAGTTTGTACCAAAGCAAAGAAAGCGGGGGCCTGGGTCCACGTCGATGGCGCGTTTGGTCTTTGGGCGAGGGTCGGTCACAACAGATCAAATCTGGTTGATGGTATTGAGCTTGCCAATTCATGGAGTGTTGATGGCCATAAATGGTTGAACTTAACTCAAGATTCTGCCGTCTATTTTTGCCGAGATACCGAAGCAGTGCATGACGTATTTGGGGTAGATGCGACCTACTTGATGAAAGATGCGAACAGGCAGCCCAACCACTTTACGCCCGAGCTCAGCCGAAGAGCCCGCGGGGTTGAATTTTGGGCAGCGCTAAAGACTCTCGGGCAAACGGGTGTCGAGCACATCATCGAACGATCATGTGCTCATGCGACTAACTTTGCCGAAGGTCTAAAGCATGCGGGCTATACGATATTGAATGACGTTGTGCTCAATCAAGTAGTCTTCGTTGGAGATAGCGAGCAGCACACGATAGCAGCGCTGAAGCACATCCAAGAAACAGGCCGGGTTTGGTTGGGACCAACAACTTGGAAAGGACAGCATGCTATGCGCATTAGCGTGTCCTCCGCGGCAACAACCTCAGCAGATGTGGAAGAGAGTTTACAGATAATGGCGGAAGCCTTCACGGCGACCCGTTAACCCTTGCAATGAGCCCAATTGAGGGGCTTACCGATATTGAGCTAGAAGATGGCAGAGCTAATCTTGGGTTTGCGGAACGTCGGGGACCTGCTGTTCGAGCGCGGCATCGATATCTGTCACGGAACCGTGCGTTTGTGATGGGGCAGGTTCGGCCTGATATTTGCGGCTGATATTCGACGGCAGCGAGTAAGCCGGATGTGCCGCTTTCGCCAGTGGCGCTGGCGCGTTGATGAGCATTCCTGAAAATCAGCGGCGAGGATCACTATCTGTGGCGTGCCGTCGATCACGAAGGCGAGATTCTCGAGAGCTATGTTACGAAGAAACGTCACAAACCGGCAGCTCTGGCGTTCATGAAGCGAGCGCTGGCGCGCCACCGGAAAGCGGAAACTATCGTGACCGACGGGTTGGCATCCTATCCCGCTACGATGCTCGGCTCTCTGGCCAAGTGGTGAAATTTCGCCGCCTGACGTAATCTCGATCTGGCTTTTGGTGCGGCGATCGGAAACGAGTTGCGGTTGGACTGGCAGTACCAAACCGTTTGCTGCTGGAAATGCGCAAACCTTTATGCCCGTGTGGGTCTGGCGTGGGTGGTGGTTTGGATCAGTCAGTTTGAGCTTTCATCATGGAATGAAGAAGACGCATTCACATTCGTTTGGGGACGCTCTAGGCTGCGGATCTAGGGGTTGGGTATGAACGCAGAAAATATTCTCTTCACACTGGCAAGTTGCAGCTTTTTCATGGGTCTGGTGGCCTGGATCAGCTGGCGCAAGACGCGTGGCAGTGTGGATGATCGCGACGGCTATTTTCTTGCTGGACGGGGATTGGGCAGTGTCTTCATTGCTGGCTCTCTGCTGCTGACCAATTTATCAGCCGAACAACTGATCGGGCTCAATGGTTCGGCTTATGGACACAATCTCTCCAGCATGGGCTGGGAAGTGACCGCTGCGATTGCCACCATTGCGATGGCGCTGATTTTTCTGCCGCGCTATCTCGCTGGCGCGTTTACGACGTTGCCGCAATTTTTGAACGACCGGTTTGACGCCGATGTCCGGCGATTGTCGGTGCTGCTTTTCATGCTGGGCTACGGACTCGTTACAATCCCTTCAGTACTATATTCGGGCTCGATAGCGGTGATGGAGTTGTTTGATATCCAGGCGCTGACGGGCCTCGCATATTTTCCGGCGTTATTCACCACCGTCGTGGCTATCGGTCTGATCGGGGCCATCTACGCGATTTTCGGCGGACTGAAGGCGGTTGCCGTTTCGGATACTGTAAACGGGATCGGTCTGTTGATCATCGGTATCTTGGTGCCCGTACTTGGCCTTGTTGCTCTGGGCGATGGAAATTTTACCGAAGGTTTACAAAAGCTGCTGAACGATCATCCGGAAAAGCTCAATGCCATCGGCTCGCCGAGCGATCCTACGCCATTTGGGACGCTGTTTACCGGGATGCTGTTCGCCAATCTATTTTACTGGTGCACCAACCAATATGTGATTCAACGGACACTCGGCGCGGCGTCATTGGCGGAGGGTCAGAAGGGCGTCCTATTCTCAGGGTTTTTCAAGATATTGGTGCCGTTCCTGATGATGATTCCCGGGGTAATAGCCTTCCATCTCTATGGCCCGGGACTGGGCTCAATTGACCAGGCCTATCCACGCCTGATTAAAGATGTGATGCCGATCTATCTGTCCGGATTTTTTCTGGCGGTTTTGCTTGGTGCGGTTTTTAGCTCGTTCAACTCTCTGCTCAACAGCGCGGCGACTCTTTTTGCACTGGATATCTATGCGCCCTATCGTCAAGACAAGGCGGATGATGCGCAGCTGATAAGGGTTGCGAAAATCGCCAGTGTCGTAATCGCGCTCTTCTCTTTCGTCGTTGCACCACTGCTCTATTTTGCCGAAGCGGGCTTGTGGCAGATCATTCGTGTTTTCACCGGCTTTTACAATATCCCGACGGTCGTCATTGTGATTGTGGGACTATTCACCAGCAGGGTTCCGGCTCTGGGCGCAAAGCTTGTAATCGTCTTCCACGTGACCGCATACGCCTTACTTCGTTTTGCCCTCGACGATGTCGTAACAATCCACTTCCTGCACCAATATGCAATTCTATTCGTCATCGAAGTCGGCATCATGCTCGCCGTCGGACGTTGGAAGCCCCGCAAACAGGCATGGCAATTCTCATCCAATAATAAGGTTGATATGACGCCGTGGCGCTTTGCCCGACCGCTAGCGGTGACACTTTTTTCCTGTGTCGTCGGGATTTACCTGCTCTTCTCACCGATTGGCCTGGCATCGACTGACGGAATGACGAGTCTTTTCTATGGCTTGTTGGCTGCCCTATTCGCGGTTAATTTGATCGTCTGGTTTGCGGCTAGCAGACAGCAGTCGAGTTTTTAGGAGATTAGCGATGCCAGCACCCGGCGCTTACCCACAAAGGGTCGCCGGCCATGCATGACCAGAAAATTGTCCAGTAAGACGACATCACCGGCCCGCCACTGCAGATCATAAGTGAGCGCATCCGACAATGTGATCGCCACCGCCATATCATCCGCAGCAATTGGTGTGCCATCGCCAAATGAGATTGCTTTGGACGGATTATTGCGAGCGTCCTGCCAGCCGCGAAAGGCCGCGATCAGCTGATTGAAGAATACCTCCCGCCCATCGTCAAGTGTCCGGATCGCGTCCAGAACTGGTGTAGTCGCGCGCAAGCTGTCATCCGCCTGCCACTGCCATTCATAGTCGAGCGATCCTAGACGCGTTTCGGCTGCATCGCGGCTATCAACATTTAGCGTACTGCGCCAGCTGCGGCCTTGACCGGAACCGGCATCATCGGTTGGTGGCATGACATTGGTATAGCGCACGCCCTTGGCGGCAAATTCCGCGACAAGGGCAGGATGTTGAGCGCGCAATTGCTCGAGCAAAATATCAGAACGGCAGATCGGCGTCGCGCCGCCTTCTTCGGCTGCAATCTCGCAAAAGAAGAATAGCTTCGACGGGTAGATCGGCGTCTGCGCCATTTCATGATGTAGAAAAATACTGGTTTGCGGAGGAGCTTCATTAGCGGTGAAAACCCGCTCGGTTACGTTGACCCGAACGGCGTTGGACAATGATTCAGCATAGGTAAAACTGGCTTCGCCATAGCTGGCCACCGCTGCGTCAAAATCACTCGCGGTCACCACGCCAAATCCGCGGAACAATATTGCCCCGTTTTTTACCAAACGCTCATCCAAAACCGTCTTTTGCGCCGTCATATAGTCGGGCAAGCTGCCGCCGCCTTCGATCACCACCGGAAAACCGTCGTTGCTATTCTGCGCCATGGCTGCGCACCTCAGTCATAAATGGGATGAAAGCTGTTGAACGCCGCTTCGCAAAATCGGCCGGGATCATTAAACCGCCGATTCTTGTTGAGCGCGGAAATTGCAATCATTTCTTGGTCGGTCAACGTGAAGTCGGTTATCGCTAGATTTTCGCGCATGCGATCTGCACTGCTGCTCTTGGGGATGATTGAAGTGCCCCGCTGGATACCCCAGCGCAACAATATTTGCGCAGGCGTCTTGTGATGCAATGCCGCGGCGCCTGTCACAGGTTCCGCAACCAGCAAGCTCTCGCTTTTTTCAGCCATGCCCAGCTCGACATAGGACAGCGCGCCGAGCGGCGAGAATGCGGTCACATGGATATCATAGTCACCCGCCAGCCGGACGAGCTTTTCCTGCGTCAAATAGGGGTGGGTCTCGATTTGCAGCACCGATGGCGCAATCCGGGCATAGCTCATCAAGTCGTGCAGCAGACCGCTATTATAGTTACACACGCCAATCTGACGCGTCAGACCTTTGGCCACAAGACCTTCCATCCCGCACCAAGTGTCGCTCAATGGTACCTTTGCACGGTGCATGACCGGGTTTTGAGCATCGGGATCAAAGAGCCATTCGGGTGGATAGCGCGTTTCAATCGGTACATATTCCAGTGCGATAGGAAAATGGACCAGATAAAGGTCGAGATAATCGAGACCCAGATCGTTCAGGCTTTTGCAACAGGCTTGCTCGACATGCTCTTGGGCATGAAATGTGTTCCAAAGCTTGGATGTGATCCACAAATCCTCGCGGCGGCAAAGGCCCTGCGATATGGCATCGGCAATGCCCTTGCCCACGGCTTGTTCGTTGCCATAGTCGGCCGCACAGTCAAAATGACGATATCCGGCGCGCACCGCCTCAACAATCAATGAGGGGCAGTCCTCCGGTGCAACCTTCCACAGGCCAAAGCCGATTTGCGGTATAATTTCCAAGCTATTCACCTTTCCTGCGATTGTGAAAAATCAAGCGATACGGGCAGCCCTGTTTCGATCGATTGGTGGGCCGCCACCCCCATTTGGACCGAACGTAGACCGTCCAATGCGCTGACTTTGGCGTCAAGTCCACCGGTCAGTGCGCGATGGAATTCGGTCAGTTGAAAAAAGGTCGCACCATGATGATCGCCAGCGGACAAAGCTGCTTTTGGTGTGGCAACCTGCTCCACATGAACCCCGCTTTTGTCACGCGGTGACCAGGTGACTTCAGCGGCGGGAATTTTTACGTCCAACTTACCGTTCGCGCCAAGTGCGTAAATTTCTTCCTGCTGTTCCGATCCTTCAGCGAACATGCAAAGATCCAATATGGCGCGTGCACCCGAAGCAAAATCGACCAATACATATGCATTGTCCAATATGTCCGGTGTTTCGCCATCATAGCGTTCGTCCAGATGGTTCACATCCTGCCCACCGCTGGCAAAAACCCGAACCGGTTCATCCTTCAAAATATGTCGCATCAGATCAAAAAAGTGGCAACATTTTTCCACCAGAGTACCGCCGGTATTGCGACTAAAGCGATTCCAGTCGCCGACTTTTGTCAGGAACGGAAAGCGATGCTCACGGATCGACAGCATTTTGACCGCGCCCGTTTCGTGAGACTGGACGCGCTCAACAAAGCGGGCCACGGGCGGCATATAGCGATATTCCAGGCCAACCCAGAAAAGCGGCTTGTAGACCTGTTCCAGCGCCACCAGCTGTTGCGCATCTTCAATCATTGTGCACATCGGCTTTTCCAAGAGGATCGCAACCTCGTGGCTCATCACCTCTTGCACCACATCAAAATGCGTATGGTTCGGTGAGGCGATGATTACCGCATCCGGCTTCTCCTGTGTCAGCATTTCCGCTGTATCCCCGAAGCAACGAATATCCTGCCCGGTCTGCTGCGCAAGACTGGTCGCTGCCGCGATAGATTGTGCGTCGGGATCGGCAATAGCGACCAATTTGGCGCCATCAACCAAAGCCAGGTTTTGCATATGCTCGCGGCCCATCATGCCGCAACCAACAATTGCATATCGTCGATAATCTGCCATTGATGTCGCTAATGCTTAGCAATGCCGGAAATAACAAGCGGCAATTGACAGACGCGGACCGGGGAGCGGCAGTTGGAAATATTGGTTGCGGATATTGGCGGCACAAATGCACGTCTCGCGATCGCCTCTGCCGATAAAAACCAGTCCATTGGCCTTGCCTGGGAGAGACATTATTCGGTGGCAGATTTTGACGGCTTTGACCAATGTCTGACCGAGTATCGGGGAAGCCTGACAGGAAAATTGCCAGCAAGTGCCCTATTCGCAGTGGCCGCGCCGACCGAACAAGACGAGATTGCATTTACCAACAGTCCTTGGCGGTTCAGTAAATCCGCGATCGAAAGAGAATTCTCGTTTCAGCATGTCGGTTGCATCAACGATTTTGAAGCTGTCGCTCATGCCGCCGCAATGGCGAGCTCTGATCAATTGCAACCAATTTTGAAGCCGCTGGAACGCCCACAAAAAGATCAAGATAGCGGAGTGACCGCGGTGCTGGGTCCCGGCACCGGACTGGGCGTCTCCTATATTGTTCGCAATCGGGCCGGCTATCATATTCAAAAAACCGAAGCGGCGCATATCGGCTTTTCGCCCAGTGACGAGGTGGAAGACTTGCTCCATATCCATTTGCGGCGGAAATTTGGCAGAGTGTCCGCCGAGAGATTGACCTCCGGCAACGGCCTCAATCAGATCTATTCATTCTTGGCTGAGCGGATAACTGGCCAGCATCAGGATATTTCAGACCAAGATGTCTGGAATAAATGCCTCTCCTACGAGAATGACTTGGCTGTCGAAGCCATGAATAGATATTGCCGTATTTTCGGAGCAGTTGCGGGTGATCTTGCTCTTGCCCAGGGAGCATCGAGGGTCATTCTGGCCGGCGGGATAACAAAGAAATTGTCGACCTTTTTGCGAGACGGTAATTTTCAGTCTGGCTTCATCGAGAAAGGCCGATTTAAGAATATGATGCAGAATATGCAGTTGGAAGTGCTCGCCGTCGAACAACCCGGGCTTAACGGGGCCGCTTTACGGTTTTTCAGCGATGAAGATTTGATTCGAACAACCTAGCGAAGCCACGCACGCCATGGGTTAGGGCGAACAGAATTTTGGAGTCGGCTAAGGGTGGAAATGCGGGCGACGTGCTTTTGGCACGAGATATTGTTGGTCATTGCAACTTGGCTGATAGCGGGCATCTGCCCGGCCTATATGAGAGGCGATGAGATGTTGAGGAAGCGTTGGGCGGAGCCGGGGAATTTAAAACGCTGCATCTGTCATTCTCGTCTTCGCACTGGCTGATCGGAGTTTTTGCCCGATTGTTCGCACATTTGTTGTCGATATGCTGGGCGGATATTCCAATTTCGCGGACCGCTGCATGATAGATTTACAGCTTGTCGGTTACGATCATCATTGGCAATATTTTCTGTTTCTTCAGCCGGCTTCGCAGTAGCTGACTGGCGGCTATTATGTTCCTTCGGGATTGAACCAGAAATCTCGAACGGTGCCTTGATTATCAACGGCTCGCCACAGCCAATGGCGTTTTCCGCGAATGACGATGACCATTTCATCCAATTGCCAATGATCACTGGGCGGCGGAAGATTGCTTAGCAGATTCGTGGAAATCTGACCGCCGAACTGCAAAACCAGCGCCGGATTGTTTCATAGCAAACGCCTAAACCGCGTTCGGCCAAAAAATCTTCAACATCCCTAAGGCTTGGAGTGAAACACGCGTCAAACCACGCAGCATGGACGATTAATTCAGGAGGAAAGCGACCGATATCTTATGCTGTAGCGCAGGCTATCGTGGCCTTGAGAATTTGGCTCGCCAAGTTAATGTGACAATGCCCCCAAGAGCATATCCGTAGTTGCGCACTTCCAGCAGTAATCGGTTTGGCAGTAAGGTGAGAGTTATGGTGCCGCTTAGAGGACTCGAACCTCTGACCCCATCATTACGAATGATGTGCTCTACCACCTGAGCTAAAGCGGCTTAAATCTCCGATCAAGCAGTTATAAAACCCCTGAATCGAGAAAGCTTCCCGCCCTTAACAACAGGCTCTTGATGTGACAAGCCTCGCCGCGGTTTAAAATTCTCACACGGGCCAATATCTGCCCGAACCGCCATTCCTGACGATTCACGGCGCTAGTCACAAAAATTAACCACATATTTACCATGGGCGGTGCAAAACATGCTCGAAATCTTGAAATGGCAGTGGGGCAGTATGGAAAACCTACGGAATTATGACGAATCTGACGGGCGGACTGACGTAGATGCGCCAGAATATGTTGCTTATGCGGACGACGATGAGGGGGCGATAGAGACACCGCCGATTATCGGCCAGGATGAGCGCCGCATGCATGTGCGTGCGTATAATTTCTGGACCATGCTGCTCGAAGATCGGCAGTTCCCGAATATCGAGGATCTCGATCCGGAAACCGATAATGATTTTGGCCCCAATAGCGTGCTGCTCGATTTTACCAATGGCGTCGAAAATCCGGCAATCCAGTTTCTGGGCGAGTCGCTGCGTGAAGAATGCGGTATTGATGAGACGATCGTTACAATCGATGAAGTCCCCGCCCGTTCCCTCTTATCGCGAATCACCGATCATTATTTGCAGATTATCGCCAATCAGGCCCCGATCGGGTTCGAAGCGGAATTCGTCAATCAGCGCGGTATAACGATCATGTATCGGGGTATATTACTGCCCTTTTCGACCGATGATGATACGATCGACTTCATCTATGGTGTGATCAATTGGAAGGAAGTCGCAGACGAAGATGTTCAACAGGCCATTGCCGAAGAAGTATCCGACGCAATGCAAACAATAGTTGCCAAGCCTGAAGCCAGCCCTGTCTGGGCAGATAGTCCGACATCGAACAGATTTGATCAACTTGCATTGACTGTCAATGATATCGTGCCGCCAAATGGCAACGACATGATCGCTGAGCAGCCGGGTCAGGACGCGGGCCTCGCAGACTGGCTTTCGATAGCACGCGATAGCGCAGACAATGCCGCACGTCATGAAAAGCGCAGCCGTGCCGCGCTATATGCAGCCATTGGCCAAGCCTATGATTTCTATCTGATGACGGAAATATATCCGGAAGATTATCAAAATATTCTGTCCGATACAGATCTCGTCGCACAAGAACGCGCGCCGATGACGCCGATAGTCAAGCTGGTGTTTGGCGCGGGCTATGACAAAACCCGGCTGACCGAATATGCATCCGCCTTGAAATATGCCAAGCGTCACGACATCGAGAAGGGCGCATTTGGCGAATATCTCAACCTTCATGACGGTGGCCTAAAAGCCATTGTCTACGCAGAACGTGGCCACGACAATCCCGATCAGGCGGCGGTGAAACCAAGCGCACTAGGCGATGAATTTGTGGCCAAGCTGCGCTCGGCGCCTTTGCGCCAGCTCAGCGAAATTGATGCGGGTGATGAAGAATTTGTCGTTCTTGTCGCGCGGAAGGATCCAGGCGGCAATCTGGCAATTGTCGGACCGGTTCGCAGTGCCGCAAAATTGACCAGGCAGATTCTCAAACTTACGGATATCTGAATTGTGGGGGACGTGATTACGCCCCCCCAAATCTTGCACGCCGCACTTGGTTTCATATGTAACCTTAATATCACAGCGCTTAAAATTCGAGATTCAAGTTCATCTTGAATATGGAACTCTCTTGAGCGATGGCGCGAAAGGGCGCATAGCTTCCCGGCTAGTCGGGTTCTCGGCCCGTCGTTATCCATTGGGGGGATTATGGCTGCAAGCCACGGACGACAAGCATCGCAAGAGACCAGCCCGAAATCTGATCCAAGCCTTGAAAAAGCCTTGGTCACGGCATTTCTCGAGAGCGCACTGCCCGGCGAAAATATCGGCTTTGATGAAGAAGCTTGCTCTGAAGCAGTGCGCTTTGCGCTGCAATGCGGCGACCAACGCAAGGGTGCCGACGCGGATCTGCTGCTCGAGAGCGTGAGCGACACAGACAATCGCCGCCATTTGCGGCTCGCAATTTTCAATGAAGATATGCCCTTTCTGGTGGACTCGGTCTGCGCCACAATTGCCGGATTCGGTCTGAATATCGAACGTTTGATTCATCCCGTAATCGCGGTGAAACGGGATGCCGAAGGACGGCTCACCGAGATATTGAACGAGGCCACGAGCGGGGAAAAACGCGAATCCGTTATTTATATTGAACTGGAACGAACGGACGCACGTGTGCGGCGTGAGCTGGTTGAAGCCTTGATCTCCAATCTGCAAGACGTCGCCGCTGCCGTCGCCGACTGGTTGAAACTGCAAATTGTCCTCAGCGATAACGCGAAGAATGTACCCGAAGGCGAAGGCGCCACGCTGCTGCGCTGGTTCCTTGACCGTAATCTGACTTTACTGGGCCACGAAACCATCGACATCAAGGGAGAGCGCTCAAACCTCCTTGGCGTTTCACGTATGCGGACACGTCCCGCGATTTCCTCCGCGAGCCAGAGACGCGCGATCCAATGGTTCGAAGATGGCGGGCAACCGCCGCTGATCATCAAATCCAATCAATTGTCGACGGTTCATCGCCACGTCCTGAAGGATCTTGTTGTCGTGCCGTTGCGGGAGAAGGGCAAGATTAGCGGATTATCGATCATCTCCGGCCTCTGGACCAGTGCAGCGCTCGCCGCGCCGCCGGAATCTGTACCGGTGCTGCGGACCCAGCTCACCCGGCTGTTCGACAAATTTGAGTTTTCACAGGCAGGTCATGCCGGAAAGTCGCTGACGCATGCGCTCACCGCATTGCCGCATGACTTGCTAATCGCGTTCAGTCAGGACGAGCTGGAAAAACTGGCGTTGATCTCAATGTCATTGCTCGACCGCCCGCGCCCGAAATTGCACAGTTTGATGTCGCCACTCGCGCGTCATCTGTTCGCTTTCGTCTGGCTGCCGCGGGAACAGCTGTCCACCGAACGTCGCGTGAACGTCGAGAATATGCTGGTCCGTGCGACCGGTGCCAAGATTTTAAGCTGGTCCAACTCGCTCGAAGAAGGTGGCGTTTCCTCGCTCCGTTACACGCTCGATATGGGTTTGAAGGGCAAGATCCCCAACCCGGATATTCTCGACCGGGAATTGGAGAATATGGTGCGCGGTTGGCAACCGGAAGTCGAAAGCAATTTGCGCGAGGCGGGCCAGGATAATCGCGCGGCGATTTTGGCCCAGCGCTATGCCGAATGTTTCCCGGGTTCCTATCGCTCGACCTATGGAGCCAAAGAGGCGGCAAAGGATATCTTGCGGCTATTTCGGCTCGAGCGAGGTGGCCAAAGATCGACCCGGCTCTATCGACTGGAGAGCGATGCCGATCATCTGCTGCGGCTCAAAATCTACCATCTCGGCGAAGCCTTGCCGCTGTCGGCCGCCGTTCCAGCTCTGGAAAATTTCGGCTTTTCCGTCCTCGAGGCGATCCCGACCCCGCTGGATGAAGGACGCCTGGGCTATATTCATGATTTTCTGCTCGAACAGCGCAACGCCGATACATGCGACGCATTGATTGCGCGCGCACGTGAAATTGAGGAAGCGATAACCAGCGTTCTCGATGGCGAAGCGGAAAATGACGGCTTCAACCAGCTGATCACAACTGCAGGAATTGATGCGCGTTCGACCATCTGGATGCGCGCCTGGTTTCGCTATTTGCGCCAAACCGGTCTGAGCTATGGTTTGATAACGGCGGTCGAAGCACTGGCGGAAGCACCCGATGTGACCAAGTCATTGATTGCCCTATTCCGTGCCTTGCATGATCCTGCATTTGAGGGCGATCGCTCGAAATCTGCCGAGACAGCCAAAAAGCAAATTGATCGCGCGTTGATCGAAGTCCATTCGATCGACGATGACCGGATTTTGCGCCTGTTCCGTGCGGTTATCGAATCGGTCCTGCGAACCAACGCCTTTGCATATACAACCGGCGAAGCACTGGCCTTCAAGATTGAAAGTGCCAGAATTCCCGAATTGCCCGATCCTGTGCCATGGCGTGAAATTTTCGTTTATAGTCCGCGAGTCGAAGGCATTCATCTGCGGGCGGGTCCGGTCGCGCGCGGCGGATTGCGATGGTCTGATCGCCGGGATGACTTCCGGACAGAAATCCTGGGACTGATGAAGGCCCAGCGCGTCAAAAATGCAGTGATCGTCCCGACCGGTGCAAAAGGCGGTTTTTTTGCCAAGCAACTGCCGCCAGCCGATGATCGGGATGCCTTTATCGCGGAAGGCATTGAGGCCTATAAAATATTCATCAGCGCCTTGCTTTCGATTACCGATAATATTGTCGATGGCAAAGTTAAAGCGCCTGCACATGTTGAACGGCTCGACGGGGATGATCCCTATTTTGTTGTCGCAGCGGACAAGGGCACCGCAAGCTTCTCGGATATCGCCAACCAGATATCGATCGATCACGGCTTCTGGCTCGGCGATGCCTTCGCCAGTGGCGGCAGCAATGGCTATGATCACAAAGCCATGGGCATCACCGCTCGCGGCGCCTGGGTGTCCGTCCAACGCCATTTTGCGGAGATGGGTGTCGACGTCCAAAGCGATCCCGTCACGGTGGTCGGAGTTGGCGACATGTCGGGCGATGTTTTCGGCAACGGCATGCTATTGTCGCAGTCGCTTCGCGTGGTCGCAGCATTTGATCATCGCCATATCTTCATCGATCCCCAGCCCGATCCGATGATCAGTTGGCAGGAACGCAAACGCCTGTTTGGCCTGCCACGGTCCAGTTGGGAAGATTATGACGCAAAGCTAATCTCCAAAGGCGGAGGCGTTTTTTCCCGACAGTCCAAGACAATAAAAATTTCCACGGAAATTGCTGCCTTGCTTGATCTGCCCGACGATGCAGAGACCACGCCGTCGAAACTGATGACCGCGATCCTGGCCAGCGATGCTGATCTTTTGTGGTTTGGCGGCATCGGTACCTATGTGAAATCCAAGGCCGAAAATCACATCGAAGTTGGCGATCCCGCGAACGACAAAATACGCGTCAATGCCGAACAGCTGCGAGTCAAAGTTGTTGGTGAGGGGGCGAATCTTGGAATAACGCAGGCGGCAAGAATCGACTTTGCTGCAAAAGGTGGTCGGATCAACACCGACTTTATCGACAATAGCGCAGGGGTCGATTGCTCAGACAATGAAGTGAATATCAAGATCGCGCTCAATGCGGAACTGATGAACGGAAGCCTGAAACCGGCTGCACGCAACGAATTGCTCGAGTCGATGACCGATGAGGTCGGCGCGCTGGTCCTGGAAGACAACCGGCTGCAGGCACTGGGACTCTCTATCGCGGAGATGGGCGGAACAAAAACACTGCCATCTTATATTCGGTTGATTGATCAATTTGAAGAGCAAGGCCGATTGAATCGTGATGTTGAAGGCCTCGCCAGCAACATCGATTTGATCCGCAGGGCACAGGAAAATCGTGGTCTCTATCGTCCAGAACTGGCGGTCTTGATTTCGACGGCAAAATTGACGCTGCAGGATGCGATAGAGAATAGCAGTCTGGGAGATGATCCCGGGCTGGATAGTGAGTTACTCAATGCTTTTCCGGGCGCGATGCAGACAAATCATCAGCGGGCCGTTCTCGGCCATCAGCTGCGCAAGGAAATAATCGCAACCAAGCTTGCCAACCGGATGATTAATCGCCTCGGTCTGATCGACCCGTTTGAACTGGCGGAAGAAGAAGGCTGTTCCTTGGGCGAAGTCGCACGTGCATTTGTGATGGCGGAACGGTTGTTCAATGCCGATCAGCTTTGGACAGATCTGGAACAGGCGGATATCGGGGAAGATATCCGGATCCAACTATTTGACCGCCTGTCCTATGTCCTGCGCTCGCATATGGCTGATTTGATGCGTATCGGCCTGTCTGATGGCTTGATCAATGAAGGCGTAGATATGCTGAGTCCGGGCATTGGCATTCTCAATGAAAATGTCGACAAGCTGATCACGCCAGAAGGAAAAATACAGGCCGCAAAACAAACCAAATTGCTGATCGAATCTGGAGCCACACCAGAAATTGCCAATAAAATTGCCAATATGTACAAGAATGATGGTGCCGCCGGCATCGCCTTTCTAGCTCACAGCCGAGACATTCCGGCTGGCGAGGTGGCTGCTGCATTCACCAATTTGGGAAGTCTCTTGGCGCTTGATTGGGCCCAGATGACCGCTACCCGGATCAACCCGTCAGATCCTTGGGATCGGTTGCTGGTGGCAGGACTCGCACGCGATTTTCAGCAGATGCGGTTGGATTTTCTGCGCCGAGCAAGAGGCCGGGATATGAAGCAATTTGCGGAAAGTTGGGCGGAGCGGAATATGGAGCGGGTTTCGCAATTCCGCAAAATTATGGACCGCGCACAACAATCGCCTCGACCATCTATTTCCATGCTGGCCCAAATTGCTGGGCAGGCGCGGCTGCTTTTGTCGCGATAAAGGGCCTGACCCTAGATCTTAGATGACATAGCTCAGACTGTGCAGAGACAGGCCCACCAGGCCGCCAACCAGCGTGCCATTTACGCGAATGAATTGCAGATCGCGACCCACTGCATTTTCCACACGGTCGGTGATCGTTTGCGCATCCCAGCCCCGAATGGTTTCCGAAACGAGTTTCACGATATTATCGCCATAGGTTGCAACGATACCGACGATGGCGCGGCGGCCAAAGCGATTGATCTGACTGTTCAGCCGTTCATCCTGCTGCAGACTATTGCCCAGCTGGACCAAGGCCTCTCCGAATTGCCCGGTCAGCGCAGCATCCGGGTCGCGTGAGGCCGTCAGCAGGGCTTGCCTGCCATCTTCCCAAATCCCATCGATCCAGCCTGCAATAGCCGGATTCTCGATCATCTCGAGCTTCCACTCTTCGACCTTCTGACGCAGTTCAGGATCATTTTTCAACTCGACTGCAAGTTGAGAAAGGCTTTCCTCGGTTTTCGTGCGAACGGGATGATTCGGATCTGCCGCCATATCCGCAAGCAATTTATATAGACCGTCCAGCACTTCATTGGCGACCCGATCGTCTAGTCCGGTCCATCGCATCACCGTATTGGCGCGATCCGAAACAATGGCCCGAATTACCGTTTCGTTCGTATCCAGCGTTCGATAGGCCCATCGAATGGACGAATCGATAAGCGGACCGTGACGGTTTTCTGCCATCACTGCGTCCAATATCTGTCCCATCGGAGTGGCCAGATCGAGCTGCTTGGCCTGCTTTTTAATTGCCCCTTTGAACATGCTGCCAAGCCTGTCCTTATCAAGCGATGCAATCGCATCGCCCAGGAGCCGTGATGCGCCCAGCTTGATCCGCCCTTCGCCGCCACTAGGGGATTTCAGAAATTTGCCGATACCGCTTGCCAAATCGACCTTGCTCATGCGCTGGGCCACCAGCCGGGAAATGAGGAAATTATCCTTCAGAAAATGAGCCAATGTATCGCCAATGCGATCCTTGTTACGCGGGATGATCGCGGTATGGGGAATCGGGATTCCCATCGGATGTCGAAACAGAGCGGTCACTGCAAACCAGTCGGCAATACCTCCGACCATGGCGGCTTCCGCAAAAGCCCTGACGAAGCCAAGCGCAGGATATGCGGGCTCATAGCTTTTCGAGGTGAAATAGATGATCGCCATCACCACTAGCATGCTGGTGGCGATCATCTTCATATCACGTCCGGCATTGTTACGATGGGCCGCAGAAAGAGGCAGGCCGGCACTCGTGGGCTGTGTCGAAAGTGGCTTCACTCGGCGGGTTGGACCTCTATATCGGGTCGATCATGACGATCATCACCTGGTTTGTAGGTCAGCATCTTGGTCCTCAACCATGGGCCCGCCCGACGTTCAAACCCGTCTGCCAAGCTAAAACCAGCTGGCACGATCAGCAGCGTGAGCAGAGTTGAGACAATCAATCCACCAATCACAACAGTGCCCATTGGAGCTCGCCATGCGCCATCGCCCGAGAGGGACAAAGCTGTGGGGACCATACCAGCAGTCATCGCAACCGTCGTCATCACGATCGGTTGCGCGCGTTTGTGCCCCGCATCCATGATTGCTTCAAATTTGGGCACGCCCTTTTTCATTTCTTCAATCGCGAAATCGATCAGCAGAATGGAGTTTTTACTCACAATACCCAGGAGCATCAGCACTCCGATAAGAACGGGCATGGAAAGAGGTTGTCCGAAAAGCCAGACCAGAAAAATGCCTCCCAAAGGCGCCAATGCCAGTGACCCCATATTGACCAATGGAGACATCAGACGCTTGTACAGCAACACCAGAGTCGCGAAGACCAGCAATATTCCAGCGATCAGCGCAATCATGAAGTTGACCGCCAGCTCTTGCTGCCATTCATCTTCACCAAAAGCTTCGTTGGAGACACCGGTTGGCAGATCTTGCATGACCGGAAGCTTGAAAATCTCGGTCATGGCTTCACCCTTGATAACCTCGGGTGCCAAATCTGCACCAACAAAGGTCCGCCGGTTTTGATTATACCGCTGGATCGAAGTTGGGCCCGAACCAAAGCTGACCTTCGCAACCCGGCTCAGCGGGACGGTTCCGCCACTGGCAATCGGTATTGGAAGATTCTCAATCGTCGTAATATCGGTACGGGACTGCTCCGGCAACATGACGCGAATCGGAATTTGGCGGTCAGAAAGCGAAAATTTGGCGGCATTCTGATCAATCTCACCGAGTGTCGCGATCCGGATGGTCTGGCTCAGCGAGGCCGTCGTCACGCCCAGTTTAGATGCCAGATCCTGATAAGGCGTGATGATGATCTCGGGACGACTTAGATCCGCGGCAATTCTGGGCGCGCGGACCAGGTCGAGGCCCTTCATCTGTTCAACCAGCTGCGCCGCAGTCCGATCCAGCAATGCGGGATCAGACCCGGTGAGCATGATTGAAATATCACGCCCGGTGCCGCCGCTGCCATTTTGCGACTGAAAGGAAATCCGGGCATCAGGAATTTTCTGCAATTCCGGCAACATCGCGCGTTCAAATTGGATCGAGGTTAGATCCCGCTCTTCCTTATAGTTCACGAAGACCGTTGCGCTGGTTTGGCGCACCCGGGTCAATGCCCGGTCCACTTCGGGCTGCTGGTACATCAGGTCGGACACTCGGTCGGCGATTTTTTCAGTTTGTTCGAGCGTCGTTCCAGGAACCACTTCGATTTGAACCCGGCTGCTGTCTTCGTCGATCGTCGGTTGAAACTGGGCCGGTGTGATGGCGAACAAAATTACGGTCAGGCCAAAAGCAAGCAGGCCGGCACCCATCAGCCAGACCCGGTGATCATAAGCACGGGCTTTGAATCGGATGGACCGGAAATGATACCAAACGGCGAACCCGCCTCCGATCATATTGACTACGAATCGGATAATGAACGTCACGACCGCACCCGCAACCAGTCCGGCGCCCACTCCGAAAACCAGACCGATCAGCGAGCGCAGTAAATCGCTTGGAATGAAGTCGGCAAGAAACCCGCTTATCGCAAAACCGGCGGCAACAGCAGCTCCAACAAAGGCCGCGAAAATAAGCGTGAACAACAAGAAGCCAATCAGATATTGCCACCACAGAGCCTTCGCAGGAACCAGACCATCGCGGATCCGGTCTGCTTTGGATCGATCCAATGACCATTCCAGCAGCCGCATATAGCGATCCATCCATTTGCCCTCGCCATGTTCGGCGTGGCCCTTGGCCTCCAGGAAATAAGCCGCGACCATCGGCGTAATCATCCTCGCGACCGCCAGACTCATTAAGACGGAAATCACCACCGTGATCCCGAAATTCTTGAAAAACTGGCCTGATATGCCAGGCATCAGCCCAACCGGCAGGAACACGGCAACAATACAGAATGACGTTGCAACAACCGCAAGGCCGATTTCATCCGCTGCATCGATTGACGCCTGGTAGGCAGATTTGCCCATTCGCATATGGCGAACGATATTCTCAATCTCCACGATCGCATCGTCTACCAATACCCCCGCAACCAGACCCAAAGCCAGCAATGAGAGGAAGTTGAGGTTGAATCCCATCAGATCCATGAACCAAAATGTGGGTATCGCCGACAGTGGAATAGCAATGGCCGAAATGACCGTCGCTCTCCAGTCGCGAAGGAATATGAAAACCACCACGACCGCCAATATGGCGCCTTCGATCATCGCCAGCATCGAACTTTTATATTGGGTTTTAGTATAATTTACGCTGGTACCCAGCAGAATGAATTCAATCCCGGCATTTTCGGCCTCAATCTTGTCCATGATCTCAATCGCGGCGTCATAGACGGTGACATCCGATGCCCCCCGCGCCCGCGTCATTGAGAAATTGACAACCTCCACGCCCTTGACCTTGCTGATAGAACTGCGTTCACCGAAAGAATCACTGACATCGGCCACATCGCTGAGCTTCACCGTCTGCCCATTTTGAAGAGCCACTTGTGTCTGCGAAAGCGCATATGCATCGTCGGCATTGCCCAATACGCGAACGGACTGGCGGGTGCCGCCAACTTCAGCCTGGCCGCCTGCTGCGTTAATATTCACTTGTCGCAAGGTGCTGTTGATCTGATTGGCCGTTACACCAAGCGCTTGCATACGGTCCGGTTTCAGAATCACACGAATTTCGCGATCAACGCCGCCAAACCGGTCGATCTCAGCCATGCCATTGATCGTCAAAAGTCGCTTGGCAACCGTATCGTCCACAAACCAGCTGAGTTGTTCCACCGTCATGTCTTCGGCTTTCACCGCGAAATAGCCGATGGGACCGCCAACCGCATCCACTTTGGAAATTTGTGGCTCCAATATGCCTTCGGGTAACGAACCGCGCGCCTGATCGACGGCATTTTTGACTTCGTTGACGCTGTCATTGACGTCGGCGCCAATTTCAAATTCCACGAATGTGCGGCTATTTCCTTCGCTCGCCGTCGAACTGATATTTTTCACGCCGCTTATCGATCGGACAGCCGCCTCGATCCGCTGCGTGATCTGATTTTCAATCTCCGTCGGCGCAGCACCAGGCTGTGAAATCACAACCCGTACCGCAGGAAATTCAACCTCGGGATTATTCACCACGTCCATGCGGTTGAAGCTCAATAGCCCGGCAAACAACAGCGCCGCAAACAGCACCAGAGGCACCACCGGATTGCGCGTGGACCATGCAGAGATATTGCGAAGATTCATCAGATTTTTCTCATATCAATATTGTGGCGGAGAACGGCAATCATGTTCAGTTACGAACCTTCTGATTTTTCAAACAAGGTCGGTTGAATGGATTCGCCCGGATTCAGGAAACCGCCAGCGCGCAGAACAACCTGCTCTGTACCAACCAATCCGGAGCTGATCGTCAAACCATCTTTGGATACCGCACCAATCTCGATATCGCGGCGGACGACTTTGCTATCCGCTCCAACGATATAGACAAAGCTGCCCTTGCTGTCATTTTGAACCGCCGACTCCGGCAAAACCGCAGCCTCGGCTGTACCGCTACGTATCTTCGCGCTCGCGAAGCCACCGGGCCGCAGCGCACTATCATAGCCCAGAGCGATACGGGCCATGCCCTGACGCGTCTGATCGTCGATCATCGGTGACACCTGCCAGATTTGTCCGGTTAAGACCTTGTCGGTTCCTACCGGTGAAACTTCCGTGGCCGTGCCGATTGACACATTCGCGAGATCGCTCTCTCCCAGTTGCGCTTGCAATTCCATTTCACCATTTTGCGCAATACGGAACAATATGCCGCTGCCCTGGGTGACGGTCTGCCCTGGCTCCACATCGCGCTCGAGGACAAAGCCAGATTTCGGCGCCACGATGCTGAGTCGGCTATTACGCGCCCTAGTTTCATTCAATCGCGCTTGCGCCACTCTTAGCCCAGCAGCGGACGAATCCCGAGTTGCCGTCAACCGGTCAATATCGGCCTTAGATATAAAGCCCCGCTCGACGAGCCTTTCGGCGCGATCAAGATTTGCCTGGGCCAGATTGAGGTCGGCCTGAGATGCAGCAACCGAAGCGTCAAGACTGGCCGCCTGCTGAACTTGCACAGACCGGTCAATGCTGGCCATGATCTGGCCAGCCTTTACCCAGTCACCTGCATCGACATAAACATTGGTGATCCTGCCACCCTCGCCGACAACACCAACCGGAATTTCGCGGCGCGCAGCTATCGTTCCTGTCGCGTTGATCGTTCTGGTAACTTGCTGCTTGCCGGGCACCATCACCGTGACGGTGGGCGCCTGACTGACGGTCGCTTCCTCAGCAGTGCTTCCGCCATGGACCAAAAACCAATAAGCTGCGGCGACCAAGGCAATCGCCATGATCGCGATTACGATCACAAGGATCTTGCGGCGGCCAGATTGATTCTCGATAGATCTGTCAGCCCCCGTCAGATCAACATTTTCGCCTGTTATGCTGGATTCATAGTTCATCTTGACACTCTTTAAAACGGTTCAACCGCCCCTGCACGGTTAGATACACAAAAAAACAACCAAAAACACAGAAATACTATAGTTTTCGACCAACGGTGTGTTACTCGAATAATTCACTCACGACAAGGCCACCTGGCAATTTTGTTCGCAACTGCAAAAAAAGGGCCGAAACCTTTCGGTTCCAGCCCATCTCAAAATCCGGAGATATTGCTCAGGCTATTTCTACCGAACCTTGCCGCGCTGAATGAGATTGAGGATCAGCAGCAATACTAAGGCACCGACAAAGGCGGTTACCAGGCCCATGATCGAAAATTCCTGAATCGATCCGCCAAAGCCAAAATAGCGCCCGATGAAATTTCCAATTGTCGAACCAATGATCCCGACGATGATATTCCAGAAAACCCCCATGGAAGCGTCGCGCCCCATGACCATGCTGGCGAGCCAACCCGCTACTCCGCCAACGATTAGCGCAATGATGATACCCATTGATTCCTCCTAGTTTAAGACGGGCGCAATATTTCGTCGCCCATTCCTGAACCTACATATAGAAAGTCGGCAACAAACAGAAGAAATAAAATGGGCCAACGATGAAAACCGCCGGCCCAATAACACTATTTTACATGTTATACTGTGCAATCAGTATTTCTGCTGTCGCTCATAAAGATCTCGATAATGCTGTATCCGAGTGACGCGCAGCCCGGGCATTCCCGAGCGATCAACAGCGCGTTGCCATGAAGCAAATTCTTCCAGCGAAAGATCATATCGATCGCACACTTCATTGACTGTCAGCAGGCCACCATTCACGGCAGCGACGACTTCCGCTTTGCGCCGGACAACCCAACGCGTTGTTCCAGGTGCAGGCAGATCGGCGACGGTAAGAGGTTCTCCCAATGGACCGACAACTTGCGCTGGTTTTATTTTCTGGTTTTCTATCATGCTACCCTCAAATTTTGCCCTGCGGCATTTTGCCCCGTTTGGATATGTCTGACCCTTTTAGGAGCAGAGCTTTTCGAATACCTAAATCGCCAAGGTAAACAGCGCATTCATAATTACGTTCATTCAATAGATTTCTCCGACCCGCCGAATAATAGATCCGGACGGAAACTTCCCCGTTTGAAACGCCGCTTTGATGCTGGACGAGCGCCATTGCCTTTTAATTCGCCCGCAAAAAAGACCATTCGGTCCTCTAACGGAGAGGTTGAAATTTCTGACTGATACTCGCGTACAGCCTTCAAGATCTGAACCGAACGACTTGACGCCTGTCGAGCAATCGCCCGCGCTATTAATTTTTTATGCGCGTCCAATGGACTCGCCGCGACATCGGTTTTCGCGACATCGGCTGCTGGTCCGTGTTCGTGGGGGAAGTTCATTTCCATAAACAGCTGTCTAACAGCGAAGGTATAAACTTATGTAAAAGGCGCGTTCATTCGGCCTTAGGGAGTGTTAAGCATTCCTTCCTTGTTTTCCGACAATTCGTGCCAAAATGGATCATATTGAGAATATTACGCGGACAAAGAGGCAAAGCTGGCGTGCAAAGCCCGATATCGTTAAGGGACGCAATCATGATGACCGATAAAATAGACGGCAGTTTCCAACTGGGCGACGATATGAGTGGCAAACGTATAGTCGTGGCCATGTCGGGCGGCGTTGACTCGAGCGTCGTTGCAGCGCTTGCCGCGCGAACCGGCGCGGAAACAATTGGAATTACGCTGCAGCTATATGATCATGGCGAAGCAGTCGGCCGCGTCGGAAGCTGCTGCGCGGGCCAAGACATTCGTGACGCAAGAGCGGTCGCAGATAGTCTGGGCATCGCGCATTATGTGTTTGACCACGCCAGCCGCTTTCAAGAGTCGGTCATGGATGTCTTCGCCGATGAATATATGGCCGGACGCACTCCAATACCATGCGTCCAGTGCAACATGGGTGTGAAATTCACTGATCTTCTGCAGCTTTCCCGGGAACTAGGTGCAGACTGCCTCGCGACCGGTCACTATGTCCGACGGTTCATTGGCGACAATGGCGCTGAATTGCATCGCGCTTTAGATCCTGCGCGGGATCAGAGCTATTTTCTGTTTGCCACAACTCAGGACCAACTCGACTATTTGCGCTTCCCCTTGGGCGATATGCCCAAGAAACAGGTGCGGGAAATTGCAGAAGACATGGGCCTTGCCGTCGCGTTCAAGCCCGACAGTCAGGATATCTGCTTCGTTCCCGATGGCGACTATGCCAGCGTTGTTCGCAAGTTGCGCCCCGAGGCCGATGATGACGGTGAGATAGTGCATATCGACGGGACCGTCATGGGTCGGCACAAGGGCCTTATCCATTATACTGTTGGCCAGCGCAAAGGGCTGGAAATTGGTGGACAGGCCGAGCCACTATATGTGATCCGGCTGGAACCCACAACAAAGCGCGTGATCGTGGGTCCCAAGGACGCTCTGGCCGTGGCCTATGCGAATCTGCGAGATATCAACTGGATCGGTGGCGACTATCAAGGTCCGCTGGAAGTCAAGGTACGCTCGATGGCGAAGCCAACACGCGCAAGGCTAGAGGGCCAAAAACTGCAATTCCACAATCCGGAATTTGGTGTCGCCCCCGGACAGGCAGCTGTCTTCTATCACAAGGAACGCGTGCTCGGCGGCGGCTGGATAGCTGAAACCGGTGCGGTCGAACAGCAGTGGCTCGCCGGCGCGGAAGTCTAGAGGACAGCTATTGCGCCGCCAGTTCCTGTTCGGTCAGGAGAATACAGCCCCAGCCTTCCCGAAACTCCGCGGTAGCGGATGCCAGTAGCGGCGTGGATGCGGTCACGCGGCGCTTGTCATCATCGAGTGAAAGCCCGATCACTTCCATGCCCGGCTCAAAGTCTTTCTCGCAATCCTCGATATCTCGGCCACCAATATAATGACAGGAACAGGCGACTCGAGCGCCATAAGCCGTGCCGACGCCCAGCTGCCCTTTTATGAAGCTGTAATTATATGCAAAGACCGCGACGAGAATCAGAATGAAAATCGCCAGCACATAAAGTGCGACGCGCGCCTTTCCTCTCGTGGCCTCGGGTTTGATTTTTGCAGTTGCCATAGCGACCCCTATTGGTGCATCGGATAGACATGCACAAGATCAAAATCGCTGCCGTTTCGCTGTTCACCCTGCTGCTCGCCAATTGCGGAGCGACACAGGAACCAGAGGCAGCGCCTCAGAAAAGCGCCGATGAACTGGCCTATATCTCGGATGATAGCCCGATTCGAAAAGCGCGACTGGATATCGCCATTGCGCCATTGTTTGAAGATCCGAAAATGGCAGAAACACGCGCCCTGCTGATCATGCACCGAGGTGAAATTATCGCCGAACGTTATGGCGATGGCTATGACGAAGACACGCGTTTCATCAGCTGGTCGATGGCCAAAAGCTTCACCAGTGCGCTCATCGGATTTCTGGTCAGTGACGGACGACTGGTGCTTGATGACCCAGCACCGGTTCCCGCCTGGCAGCGCCCGGGTGATCCACGCGGTGATATCACATTGAAGCAGCTACTTCATATGTCTTCGGGTCTAGACCATACTGAAGTGGGTGAAGAAGGTGGCAAAACGCTCTATGAAGCCGATACGCAGCAGATGCTGTTTCTCGAAGGTGCGCCCGATATGGCTGGCTATGCGGAAGCCCGCCCGATGGAAGCGGAACCGGGCGAGAAATTTGAATATAGTACGGCAACCAGCATCATATTGGCGGATATCATCACCCGCACTTTGACCAAGAGCGAAGATCCGCAAGTTCGCCGCGATGTGGCGATGCGCTTCATCCGCGGACGCTTGCTCGATCCCTTGGGCATGGACGGGACTTTTTTTGAATTTGACGCGAATGGCACGTTTTTGGGCGGCAGCATCATTCAGGCCAGCGCGCGGGACTATGCCATATTCGGCGAGTTTCTGCGCAACAATGGTGCAAAGAAGGGCGCACAGCATCTGCCGGTCAGCTGGGTCAAATTCATGAAGACATCGTCAGCGAATGACGCCGCTTATGGTGGGCATATCTGGCTTAACAAGAAACGCCCCGACGGCCGCAACCAGGTGCTGTTCCCGGATAACGGGCCCGACACTATTTTCGCAGCGCTCGGACATTTGGGTCAACAGATTGTTGTATCTCCACAACAGAAGCTGACCGTCGTCAGGCTCGGCAAGACGCAAGATGATGTGCTGGCGCCGATGAGTGCGCAGATAGGCAAGATCATGGCGCTTTTCCCGATCGGAGGCTAGCGCCTCGACGGATTATTGCTTCGTCAGGCTATGCCGTGGACTATAAGCGGAACAGGCCTTCCACAACTGTCACGCATTTTCCACCTAACCAGACCCGGTCGCCATCGAGTCGGCAATTGACATGGCCGCCACGCGCGCTTGCCTGATAGGCAGTGAAGCGATCGCGACCCAATTGCTTGGCCCAATAAGGTGTCAGCACAGCATGGGCCGAACCGGTCACGCTATCCTCGTCAACTCCCGCGCCAGGCACAAATACCCGGCTTATCACGTCGGTATCTTTCCCTGGTCCGGTGCAGATAAATTGCGCATTGCCAAGCAAAGCCAATGCCTTGAGGTCGGGTTTCAAAGCCAATACTTCCTCGGCGCTTCCATAGCGAATGACATGATAGCGGCCTTCGTGAAATTGCGTTTCCACTGGCTTCCCGCCCAAGAGCGCGACAATGTCTGGCATGTCTCGAGGCGATGGCGCGTAGGCGGGCAATTCGAGAGCATAGCCATCGCCGTCCCGGGCCATCGATAGGACACCGGCTTTCCGCGTCCGAAAGCTGATGTTCTGCCGATCCGGATTTTGCGACAGGATAATATGGCCGCTCGCGAGCGTGGCATGTCCACATAGTGCAATTTCGACTGTCGGCGTGAACCAGCGCAGTTCATAATCCGCCTCGCCTGTTCCATCGGGCAGATAGAAAGCGGTTTCGGCAAAATTATTTTCTTCACCAATCGCCTGCAGGACCTTGTCATCCAGCCATTGGGTCAGCGGCATCACCGCCGCTTGATTGCCGGTAAACGGACGATCTGCAAAGGCGTCGACATGGAAATAGGGCAGTTCAATCGTCATGGATAAAGCATCCCTTTGGTCCAATGATCATCATCCCGAAGGAATATCGTGCGTTCATGCAGGCGATGTTCCCGGTCTTGCCAAAATTCAAAACGCTGGGGCGTCAGCCGATAACCTGACCAATGCGGCGGACGCGGTACATCGCTGCCCTCGAATCGCGCCTGGGTCTCGGCAAAGCGGGCCTCAAATGTCTCTCGGCTATCCAGCGGGCGCGACTGATCGGAAGCCCAAGCACCAAGCTGCGAATCCCGGCTTCGGGTAGCGAAATAAGCGTCGGCCGTTTCGTCCGAAACCGTCAACAGCACTCCTTCAATGCGAATTTGCCGACGCAGGCTTTTCCAGTGGAAGAGTATCGCGGCCTTGCCATTTTCAGCAATCGCCTGGGCCTTGCGACTTTCCTGATTGGTGTAAAAGACAAAGCCCGTGCGATCATGACCCTTCAACAACACCATCCGCGCGGAAGGTTGCCCGCTTGCATCGGCCGTTGCGATAGTCATCGCATTGCTGTCATTTAGCTCGGTTTCTCGCGCTTCGGCGAACCAGGTTTCAAAAATATCAAATGGATCAGTCATGGCGCAAGCATCTATCATCGCTCTGAGCGGCGGCAAAGAAACAATTTGTTCTTTGTGACATAGCAATATTCCAACGCGACATGTTTCGCATATCTGCTAGAAGTGAAGCAAAGGAGAGAGGCAATGAACTGGGATCTGATTTTCACCGTCACGAATAATTACGCGCTATTGATGTGGCTGATACTCGCCTTTGCGCCGCGCAAGCCATTGGTGATGAACTTTGTTTTCTATGGTGGAGCCGGATTGCTCGCGCTCACCTATGCACTGATCATCATCCCATTGATGACCGGAATGATCGATGGCGGAAGTGGCGGGACTCCCGACATGACGACATTGGCCGGTGTCCAGCAATTGCTGTCCAGTGATGGCGGCGCAACCATCGGCTGGATTCACTATCTTGCATTTGATCTATTCGTCGGTATCTGGGTCGCCCGTAATGCGGATAAATACGGATTTGCGCGCTGGATTCAGATCCCGATATTGTTTTTCACACTCATGTTGGGACCATTGGGTCTGGTTCTCTATCTGCTGCTGCGCGCAACGCGGCACAATAGGGTTGCGGATGCCGTTATACCCCAATAAGACACTGGTGTTGAAAATACGGGAAAAAATTCCGATATCTCAGTAGATAAGGAATTTAAAAAGGGCGTAGAATGGCAGATCCATATGCAGCATTGGGCGTGGCCAAGGGGGCGAGCGACAAGGAGATCAAGAGCGCCTATCGCAAGCTTGCCAAAGAACTCCATCCCGACAAGAATAAGGATAATCCGAAAGCAACGGAACGATTTTCGGACGTCACGAGAGCCTATGATCTGCTTTTGGACAAGGACAAGCGTGCGCAATTTGATCGCGGCGAAATAGATGCGGAGGGCAATCCGACCGCACCTTTCGGCTTTGGTCAGGGCGGCGGCGGATATCAGCGTGGCCCGGCAGGCCAGCAATCTGATTTTGGCAATGGCGGCGCTGATTTCGGGGATATTTTCGAAGGCCTGTTTGGCGGCGGTGGAAGCAGTTCCTCACCCTTTGGTTCGCGAAGGCAAAGCGCGCCTCCGCCGAAGGGGGCAAATGTTGCCTATCGTCTGAATGTTGAATTTATCGCAGCGGCGACCCTGGAAAAACAGCGGATCACTCTCGAAGATGGCAAGACCATCGACCTCAGCCTGCCCAAAGGCGTTGAGGACGGCACTCAAATGCGCCTCAGCGGCAAAGGCCGCGCCGGGCCGGGCGGCAATGGCGATGCGATCTTCACGGTACAAATCAAACATCATCCTTTTTTCGAACGCGACGGAGATAATATCCGGCTCGAGCTGCCAATCACGCTGAAAGAAGCGGTCGAAGGCGCAAAAGTGAAGGTTCCGACCGTCGATGGTCCGGTCATGCTGTCCATTCCTGCCGGATCCGACTCGGGCAAGACACTGCGGCTCACGGGCAAGGGTTTTACCAGCAAATCTGGCCGTCGCGGCAATCAGCTTGTGACATTGATGATCACGCTTCCAGAAAAGGACGAGGCGCTGAAATCATTCGTGAAAGACTGGGATTCCCAAGACAATCCTCGAGCTGCAATGGGAGTTTGATTTTGGTGAAGCGCGTTCATGTCTGACCTGTCACCCGAAGCAAGACGAAGCGGACGTGCCGGGTCAGGAGAAACCGGTCCTCGCGCATCAGAAAATCTGGCAGACGAAAATCCGATTCGGAAGGCAATCACCGTATTTGAGCGGACCGCCGTTGGCGTCTATAATGACGGCTTCACCTTCGCCGGGAACTTCGCCTATCTCGCCTTGCTGGCCGTATTCTCTTTCTTCATCGTCGCCGCGACAATTGCCGGGAGCTTTGGCCAGACTGCGGTCGGCGTCGACGTCGTTGAAGCTTTTTTGAGAACCGTACCACCGTCAGTCGCGCGCGCCCTCCATGATCCGATCAGCGACGCGATGGTTGCGCGCACCGGTCCATTATTATGGCTAAGCGCAGCTGTCGGTCTCTGGACGACGACCAGTCTGATTGAATCGATCCGCGAGATATTGCACCGCGCCTATGGCGTACAGGCGCAACGGGCATTTTGGGAATATCGGCTGTCATCAATCGCGCTGATCATATTTTCGGTCTTTTTCGCCATGTTTGCGCTGAGCGCACAATTCATGCTGGCCGGGGTCACCGAATTTCTTGGCGCCTATTTCCCGCAAATTGAAACCGATAGTCTCTGGGTCTCGCTATCCAGCGCCTTGCCATTTCTGGTGTTGTTCATCACTCTCTATTTGCTTTTCCGTCTGCTGACGCCGCGCCAATATCGCCCGCGCACCTACCCCAAATGGCCCGGAGCGGTGTTCATTAGCGGCTGGTGGCTGCTGATTACCGGGCTGCTTCCGCTGTTCCTCAAATATGCGGCCAATTATCAACTGACTTATGGCAGCCTTGCAGGCGTGATGATCACTCTGATCTTCTTCTATCTGGTTGGTCTCGGTATGGTGATTGGATCAGAGCTTAATGCGGCGCTCGCAGAGCGCCCGGCCAGCAAGACAGACAGCGAATGAATAGCTGGAAAATCAGCCGGATGGGCGCTATCAGCAAAGCTTGGTCGAAACAGAGGGGCACAATTGATGAGTGAGTTGATGAAAGGCAAACGCGGCTTGATCATGGGGCTTGCCAATAACAAATCTCTCGCCTGGGGAATTGCCCAGCGTCTCGCCGAAGACGGCGCTGAACTCGCGATCAGCTATCAGGGCGAGGTGATGGCCAAGCGCGTCAGACCGCTAGCCGAACAGCTGGGTTGTGATTTCCTGCTCGACTGCGACGTGAGCGATATGGATCAACTCGACGCTACTTTTGCCGAGATCGAAAAACGCTGGGGCACGCTGGATTTTATTGTCCATGCAATCGGCTTTACCAACAAGGAAGCGCTGCGCGGCAAATATTTTGATGTGACCCTGGACGATTTCCTGATGACCATGAACATCAGCGTCTTCAGCTTTACCGCCGTCGCAAAACGCGCCGCGGCGTTGATGAGCGCTGGTGGGTCCATGCTCACCTTATCCTATTATGGTGCCGAAAAAGTCATCCCCCATTATAATGTGATGGGTGTGGCGAAAGCAGCGCTAGAAACCTCCGTCAAATATCTCGCCAATGATGTTGGCCCCGATGGCATTCGGGTCAATGCCATCTCTGCCGGACCGATCAAGACACTAGCGGCCTCCGGAATAGGCGACTTCCGCTATATATTGAAATGGAACGAGCATAATGCACCGCTTCGGCGCAATGTGACAATCGATGACGTCGGCGCGTCGGCGCTCTATCTGCTATCCGATCTGTCCGCTGGCGTGACCGGCGAGACCCATCATGTCGATGCTGGTTATCATACCGTTGGCATGAAGCAGGAAGACGCGCCGGATATTGCGCTAGATTGACGCTATTCAGACAGCCGATAAATCGGTTTGTCATTGGCCCTGGTTCCGATTAGGTAAATTCCATGAGCTTCAACACCTTCGGTCGCACATTTCGCTTTTCCACCTGGGGAGAGAGCCACGGACCTGCGCTTGGCGCAGTGGTCGACGGCTGTCCACCCGGGTTGGAGCTGAATGAGGCGGTGATTCAGCCGTTTCTCGATGCCCGCAAACCTGGGCAATCCAAATATACCACGCAGCGCAAGGAACCCGATCAGGTCAAAATCCTGTCCGGCGTATTCGAAGGCAAAACAACCGGCACGCCGATTTCACTGATGATCGAGAATGTTGATCAACGCAGCAAAGACTATAGCGAAGTCGCCAAAGCCTATCGCCCCGGCCATGCAGATTATGCCTATGATCAGAAATATGGTTTTCGCGACTATCGCGGCGGCGGCCGATCCAGTGCCCGAGAAACGGCGGCCCGCGTCGCGGCTGGTGGTGTTGCACGGCTGGCCATACCGGAAGTTGCGATCCGGGCATGGGTTGCTGAAATTGGCGGCGATGCCATTGATATGGCCAACTTCGATGCCGATGAGATTGGCAATAATCCATTTTTCTGCCCGGATGTTCAAGCAGTCAAACGCTGGGAAGCGCTGGTCGATGGTGCGCGCAAGGATGGCAGCAGCCTCGGCGCGATCATTGCCTGTGAAGCAACGGGCGTGCCTGCCGGTTGGGGCGCGCCGGTCTATGCCAAGCTGGACAGCGAACTCGCGGCAGCAATGATGACCATCAATGCCACCAAGGGCGTTGAAATCGGTGACGGCTTTGCCGCGGCCCGCCTGCGCGGCGAAGAAAATGCCGATGCCATGCGACCCGGTCAAGACGGTCCCGAATTTCTAGCCAACCATAGCGGCGGGACCGCGGGTGGTATTTCGACGGGCCAGCCCATTTTCTGCCGCGTGGCATTCAAGCCTACAAGTTCGATATTGACACCGGTCGAGACGATTTCCAGCGATGGTCAAGCGACCGAGATTTCGACCAAGGGCCGTCATGATCCATGCGTTGGAATCCGCGGCGTGCCGGTGGTTGAAGCGATGATGGCGCTGGTGCTGGCCGATCAGAAATTATTACACCGGGCGCAATGCGGATGAATGAACTGATTTCGTTCGTCACTCTGCCATTTTTTGCTCTCGCATTAAGTGGAGCATCCGCGGCGGGCCTTACTTTCACTGGTTTGGGAGACATCAGAATTGGAATGCCCGTTAGCGAACTAGAGAGTAAATTTGGTGCGACACTCGAATATGATGCGTATCCAGAAGACAAAGCGAACGCTTGTGCATATTGGAAAATCCCCGAGTACCCTGATCTTGGTCTAATGATCGTGGATGGCAGTCTTGGGCGAATAGAAATTCACACAGACGAATATCAAACAAAGTCCGGTGCCAAAATCGGGATGACTGAAGTTGCTGTAAAGTCTATTTACGGCGACTCGATGCAAATGGACTATCACCCTTATGCTGGTGCGGCAGGTTCATATCTCGTACTGAAATCGAGCGATGATCAGTATAAAATGATATTCGAAACGGGAACGCCCAATGATAGTGGCAGCAGATTCAACTCAGCCCTATCTGCCGGCCCTAATCCCTACAAACGCGTAACCAGCATTCGTGCCGGATTGGCAGGACCGGTTTCCTACATTGAAGGATGCGCTTGATCCATGATCGAACTCATTCTTCATATCATTGACGAATATATTCAACAGCATAAGGCCGTGATCGGCCTCGTTATTCTGGGCTTCCTATTTGCCGGATTCATCATGGAGCGTTTCCCCGCTGCCGTGGTTGCCGTGCTCGGTGCCTGTATGTTTCTGTTCCTCGGGATCATTGATTCCGATGGGCTGTTTTCGGTCTTCTCCAACACCGCCCCGATCACCATCGCCGCGATGTTCATCCTGTCGGGCGCCTTACTGCGCACCGGGACGATCGACGCGATTGCCGGCTTCATTATCAAGCGCGCCAAACGGCGGCCAAAATTGGCTGTCGCGGAGATGTTTCTCGGGGGATTTGTCGCCTCCGCGTTCATGAACAACACACCCGTCGTGCTGGTGCTGATACCGATCATCATACGCCTGTCGCGTGCGACCGGTTTCTCCTCCAAAAAACTGCTGATTCCCTTGAGCTTCATTTGCATATTGGGCGGCACAACCACGCTCATCGGTACCTCGACCAACTTGATCGTCGACGCAGTTGCACGCGATCAGGGCATGGCCGGCTTCGGCATTTTCGAAATCACACCCTATGGCCTTGTCGCTGCGCTGGCCGGCACAATCATGATGGTCCTGTTCAGCAGCTGGTTGCTGCCCGGCGGGCAAGTCACCGGACAGTTTGACAGCAGCGACGAAAGCGATTTTCTCACCGAATTGACGGTGAGAAACAGCTCTTCGTTAATCGGAAAACAGCTTTCCACCGTCTCCGAGCTTCGCAGAGCCGGGGTCACGGTCACGGCGGTGAAGCGGCTGAGCAGCTATATTCGTCATGACCTGGATTATCACGAATTGCGCGCCGGAGACCGGGTCGTGGCGCAACTCGATTTGGCGGAACTGATTTCACTTCGCGAATCGGAAGATTTCAAAATCGGCATTGTCAATTCGGGCGATGTCGGGCCGCTGGGCGAGGAACTGGTGGAGGCGACAGTCGCGCCGAGCCATCCCAGCATCGGCAATCGCTTATACGACATACCGTTCCTATCACAGCTCAACGTCCGCGTGCTGGGGATGACCCGGTTCCGCAATCTGCCGCGATCAGACCTGACCAATGCCCGAATCCATGCCGCCGACCGGCTATTGGTGACCGGATCGAGCCAAGATATTGCGCGCATGTATCAAAATCCGAATCTATTCGGCGTCGGTCAGACCAAAATTCGCGCTTTCCGCCGCGACCGCGCACCCATTGCGATCGGTGCGCTGGTCGCGGTTGTCGTTTTGGCCGCGTTCAATGTCATCCCGCTTGCCGTTGCCGCAATCCTCGCCGTTGGCGCGATCTTGCTGGCCCGCTGTATCGATGCAGAAGAAGCTTGGGGATCGATTGACGGCAATGTGCTGGTACTGATCTTCGGAATGCTCGCGGTCGGCCTCGGCCTGCAACAAGCGGGTAGCGTCGATCTGATCGTCACGGAACTGACGCCTCATTTGCAAGATATCCCGCCCTGGGGACTGGTGTTCGCAATTTACGTTCTATCGGTGATCATGACCGAAATTGTGACCAATAATGCGGTGGCCATCATCATAACCCCGATCGCTATCGCCCTCGGGACCGATCTAGGGGTCGATCCTCGACCGCTCGTCATCGCGGTGATGTTTGCCGCATCGGCCAGCTTTGCAACGCCGATTGGCTATCAAACCAACACATTGGTTTATGCGGCAGGCAATTATCGCTTCACCGATTTCTTCAAGGCCGGGATACCGCTGACCATGGGTGTCGGATTGGCGACTTGCATGGCGATCAGCTTCTGGATGTAATCAAAGCAATTGAATGGCTTGCCGAGCCGGGTTGCGAGCGATAGGCTGAAGACAGTCAAAACGGGGATGTGAAATATGCTGGCTTTCTGGTTCAAAATACCTTTGTGGCAGCGTGTCATCGCCGCACTGATCCTCGGCGTGATTACCGGGCTTCTCTGGGGCCCTGAATCCGAAGCGATCAAATGGATTGGCGATTTCTTCATCAAAGCGATCAAGATGCTGGTCGTGCCGCTGATTTTCTTCTCGCTGGTTGCTGGCGTCGCGGCGCTCGGAGATCTCAAAAAGCTTGGCAGCGTCGGCGGACGCGCAATGATCTTGTTCGTCATCACGGGACAGATTGCCGCCTGGCTGGGCCTGGCGCTCGGCACCTTCTTCCAGCCGGGCAAAGGCGTCGACACCAGCGCTATCCAAAAGGGCGAAACCCCGGCCCCGAATGACACAAGTGCAGTCGACATGATTCTGTCGATCGTCCCGGACAGTCCCGTTCAGGTCATGGCCGATGTCCGCGTGCTCCCGCTCATCGTCTTTGCCTTGCTAATCGGCATCGGCATTTTGATGGCCAAGGAAGACGGCAAACCGCTCGCCAAAATCTTCGATAGCGGCGCGATCGTCATGCAAAAAGTCACGATGATCGTGATGGAACTGACCCCATTTGGCGTATTCGCGCTGATGGCTTGGGTCGCCGGGACGCTCGGTACCGATGCCCTGATCTCGCTCGCGCAACTGGTCGGGCTCAACTATCTCGGCTGCCTGCTGATCATCGGGCTGATCTATTCGGCGATGATCAAATTCATCGCAAAACTGCCAGTGATCGATTTCTTCCGCGGGATCGTTGATGCGATTGCGGTGAGCTATTCGACCGCGTCGTCCAATGCGACCTTGCCGGTGACCTTGCGCTGCGTCGAACGCAATCTCGGGGTGAGCAATTCGGTGGCAAGCTTCGTGGTTTCGCTCGGCGCGACGATCAACATGAATGGCACCGCCATGTATCTCGGCCTCGCCACCCTGTTTGGCGCACAGATATTCGGTGTCGACCTGACCTTCAGCGACTATATCCTGATCTCGATCACCTCGACATTGGGCGCTATTGGCGCCGCCGGCATCCCCGGTGCGGGCCTGATCATGATGGCACTGGTCTTTGGCAGCGTTGGCGTGCCGCTAGAAACCATCGCCTTTGTCGCCGGCGTTGACCGGATCATGGACATGATGCGCACCACCACCAATGTCTCGGGCGATGCAGCGGTGGCCGTGACAGTGGCATCGATGACCGGAGAAATTGACGTTGAGGAAATGATCTCGGCGGATGATGTTTAGCCTGGTTTAATAGGGCGGGTCCTGCTTGGCGCGCTGCGCTTTTCCAGCTTCCGCCCACCATCTCAGATCATCGGCGAAATTCGGAAAATTCCGAATCAGCCGTTCGCCAGATTCGCCGACAGGTGCGCCGGTGTCGTCAAAAGCCTTATGAACGGCGCCAAGTGCCAACGGCATAGACGTGACGACCATGCCCATTTCACCCAATATTGCACGCCAATGCATCATCGCACGGACGCCAGCAAAGGGGCCCACCGAATAGCTAGCGATCGCAGCGGGTCTCCAGAACCATTCTTCCAGAAAATGGTCGGTGAGGTTTTTGAGGCCAGGTTGGACACCCCAATTATACTCTCCAGCGACGAAAACAAATCCGTCCGCTCCCGAGATAATGTCCGCGACTTTTTGCAGAGCGTCAGGTGCCGTTCCCTGATCATGCTCTTTGTACATCCGATCAAGCATGGGAAGATTGACCGCTTGTGCATCGACGAAATCGACAATATCGCCACCTTCGCGAAAAGCGTTCGCAAGATATTGGGCATAGGCCATGCCTTTGCGATCTCGTCTATAGGACCCGTAGAATATCGCGATCTTCAAATTCATGTCATATTGCTCTCAATCGGCAAACGGATCGGTCACCAAAATCGTATCCTCACGTTCGGGCGAAGTGGAAACCAGCGCCACTGGACATTGGATCAATTCCTCGACTCGCTTGATATATTTGATCGCCTGCGCCGGAAGCTCGGCCCAGCTGCGCGCACCGGCGGTCGATTCGCTCCATCCGGACACGGTTTCATATATCGGTTTGACCGCGGCCTGATCCTGATGATGGGGCGGCAGATAGTCGTAGGTCACGCCATCTAGGTCATAGCCGACACAGATTTTCAGCTCGTCAAAACCGTCGAGAACGTCCAATTTGGTCAGCGCAATCCCGGCCACGCCGGATACGGCCAAAGCCTGGCGCACCAATACCGCATCAAACCAGCCACAGCGCCGCTGACGCCCGGTCACCGTACCAAATTCATGGCCGCGTTCGCCGAGCCGCTGTCCGATATCATCATCGAGCTCGGTCGGGAAAGGACCCGAACCGACGCGAGTTGTATAGGCTTTGGTAATCCCGAGCACATAGCCGGTAGCGGACGGACCAATACCAGAGCCAGCCGCAGCCGTGCCCGAGATCGTGTTCGAGCTGGTGACAAACGGATAGGTCCCGTGATCGACATCGAGCAGTACACCCTGCGCGCCTTCAAACAAGATGCGCTTGCCGTCGCGCCGCGCTTCATTGAGGCGTTTCCATACGGGCTGGGCATATTGCAATACGCTGTCGGCAATTTCTTTCAGGTCATTCAGCAGGCGTTCCCGGTCGACCGGCGGTTCCCCGAAGCCGGCGCGTAACGCGTCATGATGGGCGCAGAGCCGGTCCAGCTGCGGACCGAGGTCGTCGAGGTGGGCGAGATCGCAAACCCGAATCGCGCGGCGGCCAACCTTGTCCTCATAAGCGGGGCCAATGCCGCGCCGGGTCGTACCAATCTTGCCCTTGCCGCTGGCATCTTCGCGCATTGCGTCGAGATCGCGATGGATCGGCAGGATCAGCGGGCAGGTTTCGGCAATTCCGAAATTGTCCGTATTGATCGCTACGCCCTGTCCTTCAAGCTTCGCAATCTCGTCCCGCAAATGCCAGGGATCAAGGACCACGCCATTGCCGATGATCGACAGCGCGCCGCGGACAATACCGGAAGGGAGCAGAGAAAGCTTATAGACCGCACCATCGACGACCAGCGTATGTCCGGCATTATGACCGCCCTGAAAACGGACCACGACATCTGCGCGTTCGGACAGCCAGTCGACAATCTTGCCTTTGCCTTCATCACCCCATTGCGCGCCGATTACGGTTACATTTGCCATATGCAGATATTCTTTCTTAGAGTTTCTCGGGCTTGTCGCCGTTCAATATATGAGTGCAACCCATCGCCTTGGCATCGTCCTTGTCGGACAAGGCAGCGGCAGTGCGCCAGCCGTCAGATCGCAGTTTCTTGGAAATTGTCGAGTCGTGACCCAGAGGCAGGAAGACGAGCTCCTTGGCTTTCGCCCCGAAACCTGCGTCAATCAACGGGCTTGGGTAAAGCGAAAAACCAACGGCGGATTCCGGTTGCCCCTGCGCATCCATGATCTCGTAACTGCCACCACGGCCCAGTGCGCCGACAAAGCCTTCTGCAAATAAGGTGAAACCAAACCAGCTCTGATATTCAAAGCCGTGGCGCTCGGTCGGATCGAGCGTGAGATTGGCCTGACCTGCAATGCTGGCAGCAATCTCGGCAATACCATCCAGCCGGGAGGCAAGAAGCCCCTCGCTGTCAAAGTTCCGTAATTTTTCCATAGCCTTGTGAAACGGCCCGGTGGCTTCGATCAGTGGCAAAAATCCGGTCGCGCCAATTTCCGCAAGCCCGCCCGCATCCTTCATATCAAGCTCAGCCCGCACTTCTGCAATCTGCGCCTGGTTCAGCGGCAAGGGGCCAGCCGCGAGAATGTCGATCAAGTCAGGCATGGTAAAGTCAACGGTAATGCCGGAGACGCCGGCCTGCTCGAGCGCTTCTATCGCAACAAACACGATCTCGCTGGCCGCAATGACGCTGTCCGTGCCGATCAATTCCGCGCCGATTTGCAAACGGCTGCGCTCGGGTCGCAATTGTCCGGACCGCAGCTTCAGCACCTGCCCGGAATAGCTCAACCGCAATGGTCGCGCCTGACCGGCAAGACTCGTGGCCGCAATCCGCCCGATCTGCATTGTAATATCTGGGCGCAACGCCAGCGTACGTTGGGAAATCGGATCGACAAAGCGCATCAGGTCGCTCTTCGCCGATCCGGTCATACGATTGGCAAGAACATCTTCATATTCCGCCAGCGGCGGCGACACGCGCGCATAGCCGTGACTGGCCAATGTATCGAGGACATCGCGCTGCAGCCGCGATGCCGCTTCGGCATGCGGCGGCAACGAATCGTGAAAGCCTTCAGGCAACAGGTTGGAGAGCTTTTGCATTTCGCCATGCTCCATAGCCGATGCCGCGCTTCAGGCCATCACTTTTTGCGGTTTAGAAACGAAGTGCCTTGACGGTTTTGACACCTTCCAGCTGACAGACGCTCCACAATACCGGTTCTGCAACCGGGGAATCGATCGAGAGCAGCAATACGGCTTCGCCGCCTGGCAGATCGGAACGCCGCCCAAGGTGGAAAGTACCGATATTGACGCCCGCTGCACCCAATGTTGTTCCCACGCTGCCGATGAAGCCCGGCTGGTCGAGGTTCACGACGTAGAGCATGTCGCCTTCCATATCTGCTTCCACCTTGATGCCGAACATCTCGACAAGCCGCGGTCCGGAGCTGCCAAACAACGTCCCAGCAACCGACTTTTCGCCTTCGTCTGTCGTAATCGAAACGCGGATCAACGTGTGATAGACGCCTTCGCGTTCATGACGGACTTCACGGACATCAAGACCGCGTTCTTTTGCAAGATAGGGCGCGTTGACCATGTTGACGGTGTCGCTATAGGCCCGCATCAAGCCGGCCAGCACCGCCGCCGTAATTGGTTTTTGATCCAATTCCGCTGCCGCACCTTCGACTTCGACCGACACCGCCTTGATCTGATCGCCAGCCAATTGCCCGACCAGCGAACCCAGCTGCGAAGCCAGCGCCATATAGGGTTTCAGCTTCGGTGCCTGCTCTGCTGACAGGCTCGGCATATTGAGTGCATTGGTCACCCCGCCATTGACCAGATAGTCGGCCATTTGTTCGGCAACCTGAATCGCGACATTGACCTGGGCTTCGCTGGTCGATGCGCCAAGATGCGGCGTACAGATCAGGTTGGGTGTCCCGAAAAGCGCATTTTCCTTGGCTGGTTCCTGCGCATAGACGTCGAGTGCTGCGCCCGCGACCTGACCTGATTCGAGCGCTTCCTTCAGCGCCGCTTCGTCAATCAAGCCGCCACGTGCGCAGTTGATAATCCGTACACCTGGCTTGGTCTTGGCGAGCGCCTCGGCAGACAGGATATTACGGGTCTGGTCGGTCAACGGGGTGTGCATCGTGATGAAATCAGCACGCGCCAGCATCTCGTCCAAGGTCACTTTTTCAACGCCAATTTCTACAGCCCGTTCTTCCGTCAGGAAAGGATCATAAGCAGCGACCTTCATTCGCAGCCCGATCGCCCGTTCGGCGACGATGGAGCCAATGTTACCGGCCCCGATCAGACCAAGCGTCTTGCTGGTCAACTCGACTCCCATGAATTTGGATTTTTCCCATTTACCTGCCTGCGTGGAGGCATCCGCTGATGGCAACTGACGGGCCAGCGCGAACATCATCGCGATCGCGTGTTCAGCGGTCGTAATGCTGTTGCCGAATGGCGTGTTCATAACGACAACGCCTTTGGCAGAGGCTGCAGGGATATCGACATTGTCGACACCAATTCCGGCGCGGCCGATGACTTTCAAATTTGTCGCGGCGGCCAGTATCTCGGGCGTGACAGTGGTCGAAGAGCGAATCGCAAGCCCATCATATTGCCCGATGATCTCGATAAGCTCTTCCGGAGTCTGGCCGGTGATTTCATCCACTTCACAACCGCGTTCACGGAAAATCTCGGCGGCTTTGGGGTCCATTTTATCGGAAATAAGTACTTTTGGTTTTGTCATTTTGAAGATTCCTGAGGTTTGTGCTCCGGCCTCCAGGGCCAGAGCCCGAGGCCATATTATACGATGGGTTCAATGGCTCCGGGACTGGGCCCGGAGCGCAGAAATTTAGGAAAGCTCGGCTTTGACCTGTGCATAAGCCCATTCGATCCAGGGCAACAGGCGACGAACATCTTCTTCTTCAACCGTAGAACCACACCAGATGCGCAGGCTAGGCGGCGCATCACGATAGCCGTTGAAATCATAAGCAATGCCCATTTCGTCGAGCATGGCTGCGATTTTCTTGGGCACCGATGGTTTTGCATCGTCGCTCAGGCTGTCATACCAATCGCCTTGGAATACCATACAGACGCCGGTGTTGGTCCATTTCGCAGGATCACTCACCATATTGCGCATCCACGGAGTCGCTTCGATCCAGTCATGAACAATTTTGGCGTTACGATCAGCGCGGGCATGAAGCTCGGCAAGCCCGCCGATCGACTTCGCCCACTCGAGGGACGCGATATAATCTTCGGTCGCAAGCATTGATGGCGTGTTAATTGTTGCGCCTTCGAAGATTGCGCGGTTCAACTTGTCGCCTTTTTTTACGCGGAAAATCTTGGGGAGCGGCCAGCTGGGGTTGTAGCTTTCGATGCGTTCAACCGCACGCGGGCTGAGGATCAGCATGCCATGTGCAGCTTCCGATCCCATGACTTTCTGCCAGCTGAACGTCGTCGCATCGAGCTTCGCCCAATCCATCGGCTGCGCGAATACCGCGCTGGTAGCGTCGTTGATGGTGACGCCATCGCGGTCATCCGCAATCCAGTCCGTATTTGGAATTTTAGCACCCGAAGTGGTGCCGTTCCAGGTGAAGACGATATCGTCGCCTTTGTCGATTTGAGACAGATCAGGGATTTCACCATAATCAGCTTCCAGCACCGTCAGATTCGCGGGCTTCAATTGCTTGACCGCATCCTGAATCCAGACATTGCCGAAGCTTTCCCAAGCCGCAACCGTCACCGGACGGGCTCCAAGCATATTCCACATAGCCAGTTCGACGGCGCCGGTGTCGGACGCCGGAACAATGCCGATCAGATAGTCATCGGGGATGCCCAATAGCTCGCGGGACAGGTCAATGGCATATTTCAGCCGTGCCTTGCCGAGCGCAGAGCGATGGGATCGGCCCATTGCAGATATGTTGATTTTTTCGAGCGACCAGCCAGGAAACTTGGCGGTTGGGCCCGAAGAAAAATTCGGGCAATTTGGACGTAATTCAGGTGTCGAAACAGTAACATTGGTCATTTTAACGCTTCTCCTTACAGAGAGCTCGCGCGGCGTTGGGACCGCGTGGCCCGTCGCCCCATTGGCGGGGGCGACGCAGCATGTCAAGCATCAAATGCCGACCAATATATCTGTGGGTCGTGGCCGTTATGGCTTACGGTAAAGTTCTTTGCCGCGGCGTAAAACCAGCAGTTTTTCCAAAGAAACCGGGTGGAAATAGGCTTCCACACGATCGCCTTCTGGTGTCGTGCCATAGACTTCATAGCAGCCGCCATCGACTTTGGATTTTTTCACTTTCCAACCCTGCTGGACGAGATTTTCTTCAAGTTCTGTGCGGGTTTTCCATCCCGACTGCGGTCCGGCTTCGCAGGTCATTTTGCCGGTGGCAAAAGCTGGCGCCGAGACACCGGTAGTGGCCAGAAAAGCAACCATGGCTGCGGTCATTACAGAATATTTCATCATCATATCTCCAAAATCCATTCGGTTGGCAGCGATTCGCGCTAGCCCATTTCTGAACCGCGCCTAACATAGATGAGAATCCCTCGCAATAACTGAGCGACGATCAACGGGATGAAATGGGCCCAGGCTGAGATCGCGTCATCGTGGATCCATATCCAATGGAACAAGGTCAACACCGCGGCCACATAGACCAGTCGTTGAAGCTGCTTCCAGCGCCGCTTGAGCGCCCGCATGGCGGCATTGTTGCTCGTGATCGCGAGCAGCAGGAACAGAAGAAATGCGAGCCAGCCGGTGATGATCGACGGGGCGAAAAACTCCGCCCATATCGCCTCCAATGCCTCCATATCGAGAATATAGAAGAGCAGATGCAGCACCGCATAAAGAAACGCTCCGACGCCCAAGGACCGCCTGCGCTTCAATAGCCAGCTGGTCCAACTCCGTTGCCCGAATATGGCGACCAGAGGTGACACCATCATGGCCAGAATCATCAGGCGCGCAGAAAATTCACCCGTTTCCGGCACCATGTCCATCGCCAGCAGATCATGGACCCAAAAGGCATAGAGCATTGCGAGAGCTGGAATCGCCAAGAGAAACCAGAAAAACGGCAGACTGTTAACGATTTTAAGAACGCGTCCCATAGGTTGAGTGTCATAATTGAAACCCGCAACCGGTCCAGCAATTTGTGACAAAAATTCAACGCGAATCACCGTCCGGCCAACGCAAAAGAAAATCTTAACCATGATCTTCAGCCACGATTTAACCCTCTTCTGACATTAGCTTTCCCATGAGATTGGTTTTCAGAAATGTTCAGAAAATGGGCTCGCTTGGGCTAGTCGGCCTTGCCTCAATATTGCTTAGCGCTTGCGGCGTTATTCCGTCCGGCGATGATAAGCAGGCAGCTCGCCCTTCAGCGAGTGTCGGGCTAGGGGCGTTCAACCCAACGGCTTCCGCACGCCAATGTTTCAGCGACCTGGGAAAAGCCAATATCCGTTTTTCACCACTGCCCAATCGCAATTTTAGCGGCGGCTGCACGCAAATTGACAGCATCAAGCTGCTGGATGTCGGGGCTGATGTGACGAATTTGGGCCCGGTCAAATGCGAACTCGCCGCTAGATTCGCAGCATGGACAGAATTTGCCGTGAAGCGAGCGGCGCGGAAATATCTCGGCGCTGAGCTGGAACGAATCGAAACCATGGGCAGTTACAGCTGCCGCAACATAGCCGGTTCTGGCAAATTGTCGCAGCATGCCCACGCCAATGCGATCGATGTTTCAGGCTTTGTAATGGCCGACGGACGGCGGATCACAGTCGAGGGTCATTGGAAAAGCGGGCGTCAGGAGAAACAGTTTCTGACGGCAATTCACGATAGCGCCTGCAAGCGCTTTGGGACGGTTTTGAGCCCCAATTACAATGCAGCCCATCGCGATCATTTCCATCTCGACATGAGTGGCAGTGGATATTGTAGATAAGCGGCTAAGGTCGCTGGAAAGTCATGATTCTTTGCTCTAGGGCTAGATCATGACCAATAAAGATCTCCACGACCGCCGCTTCTATCGCGCCAAACAGGAAGCTGAATTTGCAAAAAAGCAGGCTCCCAGCACCCCGCAAACAGAAGACCCTGCCTATACTCTGGCCTTTCAAGACACCGAATTTCTGCTCCGCGAGGAATTGCGTCCCGTGCGCTTTCAGCTTGAGTTGCTCAAACCGGAAATGCTGCTCGACGAAGCAGGTATTGGATCGACGCTAGTGATGTACGGTTCGGCGCGAATTCCGGAGCTGGGCAAGGCGGACGCGTTGATCGAAGCCGCGACCGATGACGCTTCGCTGAAGACTGCCCAGCGGCTTAAGGAAAAAGCCAAATATTATGATGAGGCCCGCAATCTGGCGCGCTTAGCGAGCAATTGCGGTATTTCCGAAAATGGAAACCGTGATTTTGTAGTCTGTTCCGGCGGCGGGCCTTCGATAATGGAAGCAGCCAATCGGGGAGCCGCTGATTCTGGCCAGGAATCGATTGGACTCAACATTGTTCTGCCGCACGAACAAGCACCAAATGAATATGTCACGCCCTCATTGAGTTTTCAGTTTCACTATTTTGCTTTGCGCAAAATGCACTTTTTGCTGAGAGCGCGAGCGGTCGCTGTTTTCCCAGGCGGATTTGGTACGTTTGACGAGTTTTTCGAATTGCTGACTCTGGTTCAAACGGGCAAAATGGAACCGCTTCCGATCTTGTTATTCGGCAAAGGATTTTGGACTCGCGTCATCGATTTCGAGGCTCTCGCCGAAGAGGGCACGATCAGCCGAAAGGATCTCGAACTCTTTCAATTCGTCGAAACCGCTGATCAGGCTTGGGGCATCATCCAGAGGTTCTATGACCTCGAGTGCGAATGACTATTCGGTAGCTGCAGCTGTATCAGCTTCAACCGTTTCCTCTGCGACCGCAACAGCGGCTGCATCTTCGTCAGCCACTGCTTCTTCGGCCACTTCTTCCAAAACTTCCGGAACGGCTGGCAGAGGCAGGTTAGATCCCTGTGCATTCAAATATACAATGAGGTTCGCACGGTCTTCGGCTTTACCCAAGCCTGCGAAGGTCATTTTTGTCCCGTCTGCGTAGCGACGCGGGCTCTTCAACCAAGCGTCCATGCTCGCCCAGTCCCAGTTACCCGGAATGGACTTCAGCGCTTCTGAATAAGCGAAGCCCGCTACATGACCATGCGGCTGTCCCATGCTGTTCCACAAATTGGGCCCGATGCCATTGGCTCCGCCCTCGTTGATCGTGTGGCAAGCCGCACATTTGGCATAAACTTTCTGTCCGGCAGCAATATCCGCACTCGCCAGAAGAGCTTCAAGTGGCGGTCCAGCATCAGCAACAGCGCCAGATGTCTCTACGCCTTCAATCACAAATCCCATGACTTCTGGACGATCGTGTTTTCCGGCATGGAAATATTTACCGCTGGCGATGGAAAAGCCCAATGCCGCGATGCCGCCAAACAAAACCCAGCCTGCAATTGTATTATTGTTGCTCATATCGACTCTCAAACCCCTGAGTGAGCGGCGGAATGGCACCCGCCAAATTTTGTGATGTCTGTAAAGAGGCCAACGATCCAACGCAAGGCCTCAATTGCGGGAATATCAGCAATTGCCGATCCCAGAACTGATGCCGGTTCGCTGTCAGGCCACTTCGCTCTTGCCCCGCTGCGTCTCATTCGACTATCGCAACCCACCTAAGAAAGGGCAAGATGAACAGCTTTCCACAAAACGCATTGGGCATGGTCCGGAAAATGACCGAACAAGGGGCCGCCACTCCAGAGAAAGCTATTGCTTTCCAAGGCGCGCCCGGCGCCAATTCGCACTTGGCTGCGCTGGACTATGCGCCAGACGGATTGCCCATTCCCTGCTTTTCCTTTGAAGACGCAATCGATGCAGTCAAACAGGGCACCGCCGGAAGTGCGATCATTCCGATCGAGAATTCGCTCCATGGCAGAGTCGCGGACATCCATTTTCTGCTACCCGAATCGGGACTGCATATCGTCGATGAATATTTCATGCCCATCCAGCATTGTCTGATGGCCAAATCTGCTCATGCCGAAATCAAAACCGCGATGAGCCATCCCCAGGCACTCGGCCAGTGCCGCCACTATCTCCGCGAGCGCTCCATCATTCCGGTTGCCTATGCAGACACGGCAGCAGCAGCAGCCTATGTCGCGCAGAATGATGATCCCCATGCCGCCGCGATTGCACCCCGGCTGGCAGCCCAAATCTACGGACTCGAAGCCATTGAAGAAGCGATCGAAGACGAAGATCACAATATGACCCGCTTTGTCGTCCTCGCACCGGAGGCCGCGATACCGGAACCTAATGGCCCGGTGATGACCACTTTCATCTTTCAGGTCAAAAACATCCCGGCTGCGCTTTACAAAGCGATGGGGGGATTTGCGACCAATGGCGTCAATATGACCAAATTGGAAAGCTACCAACAAGGCGGCAGTTTTGCCGCAACCGAATTTTACACCGACATCGAGGGCGCCCCCGGCGATCCGGCGGTAGACCGAGCCCTCGCGGAGCTGAGCTTTCACTGCAACAGCGTCAGACTCCTGGGAACCTACCGGCAGGCGCGGCCAAGAACAGTCGGTTCCTGACTAGCGTTTTGTCGACCGGTAGCTGTGCTGGACCAGCCCAGTCACCTTGCCCGTTGCATCCCGCTCAAACTCAATCGCTTCCGCCAATGTATCATCCTTGCGTTTGCGGCGGAATCTATCGCCTTCTTCATGTACCCAATTTTCGATATTCTTGACCGGATCATTGCTGAAGATCGGCATGAAGAAAAGCCCATCCTCATTGATCCCGACATAGCCGTCCCAGTCATAATTGGCGACGGCATAAGAGCCTTCGTAATCCGACAGGTTGACGGCCTTGTCGGCGGCGGCCCCGTCATTGACAGCCGCCGCCTCTGTCCCATTCTCGGCTTTTGAATTATAGACTTTGGCAATCGCTGATTCCGTCAAGGCGTAGATCGTCTTGACCATCGCACCTGGCGACACATCATTGGCGCTGACCATCATCACAACACCAATTTTTTTCGGCAGACGCATGACAAACTCGGTCCGCGCGCCGGGGCAATAGCCACCATGTCCCCACATGGTTGCCTTGCCATAGCGCCGGGTGGCATAGGCGAGCCCCCATGCGGGTTCATCAAAATCAGCGCCAACCCAATGGACCCGCTGCATGTTTTTGAGCGTCGTGGCCTTCAATATTTCCTGACCGCCCTTTTCGTGCAGGCGGAAATGCCAGGAGGCGAACTTCGCCATGTCGTTGACGCTCGAAGCGATGCCCGCAGCGGGTGCAAAAGCGCGAAAACTATGTTCTTCCACGGCATTTCGATCACCCTTGGGAGAACGGATATAATAGCCTTGCGCAAAGCCCTTGCCGACCAGATCAAATGGCATATCGGTCACCGAGCGGCTCATCCCCAAAGGTGTAAAAATGGTTTGATCGATATAATCATCCCAATTGGTTCCGCTAAGCTTACCGACGACGTCACCGAGCATCGCCATCCCGAGATTGGAATATTGCCAGTGATCATAGGGCCGGTAGAGCTGCTCCTGGGTGCTCACGGTCTCGATCAGCCCGGCTGTATCCGGGAAACTATTGTCCGCCCAATAATCACGTGTGCCTTCGCGCGGCAGTCCCGCCACGTGAGTCAATATGCCGCGGGCGGTCACCGGTTCTTCCGACCCCTGATTATCGGTCATTCCCAGGCCGCTATCATATTGCGACAAGGGCGCGTCCAGCGCCAGACTGCCGTCCTCGACGAGATTCATCGCGGCGATGCCGTTGAACAATTTCGACACCGAGCAGATGCTGAACAATGTGTCATCGGTCACTGGGTTATTGGTCCTGAAACTTTCCACCCCGAATTGATGACTCCAGATCAGCTCCTGATCATGGACAATTCCAATGGCTGCACCCGGCACCGATTCTTTGACCAGATTGGCGTCGAGCAGAGCTTCCGCTGCGCGGAAACGCGACTGCAGGGCATCCTCCGGCGTTTCGGCCAAGGCCGGCGCCGATAACAGCGCGGTCATGCAAGTTACGAGCAATAGTTTTTTCATGATGATTCCCCTGAATTTTGCGTCATCCTAAGCTTGGCCTTTTGGAAAGCAAGCGGTGCACGGTCGAAGCAGGAGCATTGCAACCCGGCGATCTCTGTCATAGCGCTAACAGATAGGATAATTGGAATTAATCCGCAGGAGGCTAAACAGGCTGGCATGAAATATCCCAAATTACTTGAGCCGCTCGATCTGGGCTTCACCACCATCAAAAACCGCGCGATCATGGGATCGATGCATACCGGCCTCGAAGAGCTCGAAGGCGGCTTTGAACGGATGGCCGCCTATTTCGCCGAACGCGCTGCCAATGATATCGGCATGATCATCACTGGCGGAATCGCGCCAAATGAAGAATCGTCCGGCCAGGGCGCCCGCATGTCGAATGACGAGGAAGCGGCGAAACACCGGATGGTCACCGAAGCGGTTCATGGCGCGGCCCCGGACGTGAAAATCTGCATGCAGATCCTGCATCCCGGCCCACTGGCTTACACACCGGCCGCGGTTGCCCCATCGCCGGTGAAATCCCGAATCGCGCCATTTGTCCCCAATGAACTTGATGCCGCCGGCGTCCAGAAGCAGATTGATGACCATGTGCAATGCGCGGTGATGGCCAAAAAAGCGGGCTATGATGGCGTCGAAATCATCGGCTCCGCCGGCTATCTGATCTCGACTTTTCTCGTTCAAAAAACCAATTTGCGCGAGGATGAATATGGTGGTTCTTACGAAAACCGCATGCGTTTCGCTCTGGAAATCGTTGAACAGACCCGCGCGGCGGTTGGCGATGATTTCATTCTGATCTTCCGCATTGCGGCAATGGACATGCTCGAAGACGGGATGAGTTGGGAGGAGATCATCACGCTCGGCAAGGCCCTTGAAAAAGCCGGCGTGACGATCATTTCGACGCATTTCACCTGGCACGAAAGCGCGGTGCCGACGATTGCAACCATGGTACCCCGCGCCGCTTTCACTTCGGTGACTGGCCGTTTGCGCAAGGAAGTGAGCGTTCCGGTCATCACCTCGAATCGAATCAATATGCCCGATGTCGCCGAAGAAGTTCTCGCGCGCGGTGATGCGGATCTGGTCTCGATGGCCCGCCCGATGCTCGCCGACGGGGCGTTCATGCGCAAGGCGATCGAAGGACGGGAAGACGAGATCAACACCTGCATAGCCTGCAATCAGGCCTGTCTGGATCACACATTTTCCGGCAAGCTGACCTCCTGCCTTGTCAATCCGCGGGCCTGTCACGAAACCAAGCTTAATTATCTGCCAACCGATGCGGCGAAAAATATCGCTGTTGTCGGAGCGGGCATGGCGGGACTTGCCTATGCGACAGTCGCTGCCGAACGCGGACATCAAGTGACCTTGTTCGAAGCGGCGTCGGAAATCGGTGGGCAATTCAATCTGGCCAAGAAAATTCCCGGCAAAGAAGAGTTTTTCGAAACGCTCCGCTACTACGGGCGGATGATCGAAGTTCTCGGGATCACGCTCAAGCTTGACACACGAGTCGATGCAGAAATGCTGGCGGCTGAAAGTTTCGATCAAATCATCGTCGCGACGGGTATCAGTCCGAGAACACCCGATATCGAAGGCATCGATCACCCCAAGGTTGCCAGCTATATCGATGTAATCACCGGCCGCAAATCGGTTGGACAGAAAGTCGCGATCATTGGCGCCGGTGGCATTGGTTTCGATGTCGCCGAACTGATCAGCCATAGCGGACCATCCGGTGCGCTGGATCGCGATGTTTTCGCTGCCGAATGGGGTGTTGATTTTGAGAACCATCCGCGTGGCGGCGTCACCGGAGTCGAACCGAAGGTCGCCAAATCGGATCGCGAAATTACTTTGCTGCAGCGCAAGGACAGCCGGGTCGGCAAAGGCCTTGGCAAAACCACCGGCTGGACCCACCGCCTGACCTTGTCGCGGCGCGGGGTCCAGATGATGAACGGCGTCGAATATGTAAAAATCGACGACGACGGGCTCCATATTTTGGCGGGTGACCAGCCGATGCTGATGGAGGTCGACACAATCATCATCTGCGCTGGCCAGAATCCGCTGCGGACCGTCTATGACGATCTTGAAGCCAAGGGATTGCCGGTCGATCTGATCGGCGGCGCGTTCGAGGCGATGGAACTGGATGCCAAGGCGGCGATCAATCAGGCCAGCCATATGGCGGCGGCAGTCTGAAGCCCGGCGGAGTTCAAAGTTAGTCAAAGTTAGGGCCTGGGAATGATATTTTCCGGCTGCCCGTTCATTTTCACGCCCACTTATCTGACGAACCTGACAAAGCTGACATAATTATATTCAAATTTCACCGGGAGTCCCGGTTCCGCCTTGCCGCCGACCAAAAATGCTCGGAAATTCGATTCGAGTTGTTGGGGGCTGAAACGGTGAAAAGATTTTTGGCGGTCATAAGCATGATCTTTCTGGTTGAAAATGATACGCATATTAACCGATTTGGATTGTTGTAGGAAAGCAAATATCGGCCTCCCCAAGCTATTGATCATCGCCGAGTCAGAGCTGAACATCATGCCTTGCTGATCGAGGGCAGATATTCGCAATCCCAATCAGAATAGCGCATCCCAATGGCTTGCTGCCATCTGGCATCCTCTCACCGTGCAGCCCGCACCATTGGCGTCATCACCGGCGACGAACCCACCTGAATCTCGCGCACCACTTCAAAACCATGGCGTTTATAGAGCGAGATATTGCGGGGATTGGAGCTTTCGAGATAGGCCGGGACATGATCCTCATCAATCCGGCGCATCGCATGTTTCATCAATTCTCCGCCCAGGCCCAGTCCGATATAGGCAGGATCGGCGGCGATGACCGGCAGATACCAATGGGGTTCCTGCGGATGGCATTCGCCCACTTGCTCCATCATATTGCCAAAATCTGCACCAAGCGCCGGGTCGATCGTATCCCCCATGGCCGCGTCCATCGCGTCACTGTCCGGTTCCACACCGGGTGGAAGCCATAAGGCTCCCGCTTGCCCATCATTGGCAATGAAGGCGCTGTCATGATCAAAAGCACGGCCACCAAAGCCGTCGAAAAACGGTCCCATGCCGGCCAGATAGCTGCTCGCATCCTTCTGTATCCAGCGGGCGATCGGATCGGTCACAAAACCCAGGACCAATGTCTGGATCAGTTTTGCCCGTTCCTCGACTTTTGCAATTCGTACCTCTGGCATCATCATCATCATCTCTCCCTGTGCGGCGATGTTAGGCGGCATGTCCATGCCAGACAAGCCTGTCGCGCCCGATACGCTTTGGTCGGGGGTTTCAATTGACGATTGCACGCAATGCCCTTAACGAACCGGCGATAATGAGAACCATTAGGTCAATGATCAGACAAAAAGCCGGTCGCTTTTGACGAGATACCAAGACGGCCCGCTAGCAGGGATAATGATGAAAAAATCTATTCTAAGCGACAGATGCGCTGTCGGCACTTTGGCTTTGGCGCTGGGCTTCACCCCCGCTGTTGTTCAGGCCCAGGACGAGATCATCGCCGAAGATGTGATTGTCGTCACCGGTTCCTATATTCGCGGGACGCCAGAAGATGCGGCCGTTCCGGTCGACGTCTACACCAGCGCGGATCTCTCCCAGAACGGAATTTCCTCGCCGCTGGAATTTATCAAAAACCTGCCGGAAGTCGGCAGCGTTCTGGGCGACTCCAACCAATTTTCCTCGGTCGCGCAGAATAATCAGGGTTTTGGTTCGATTAACTTGCGGAATCTGGGACCCACCCGGACTCTGGTCCTGTTCAATGGCCGCCGGACGCTGACAGCGCCCGGTGCCGTCGGTGGCGGCTTCGGTGACACCAACGCGATTCCCCTATTCGCGCTCGACCGCGTCGAGATTCTGAAAGACGGCGCTGCTGCGACCTACGGTTCGGACGCGATCGCCGGAGTTGCCAATTTTATCACCAAGGCCGGTTTTGAAGGCGTCGAGCTGCAGAGCGACTATAATTTCGTCGACGGCTCGGACGACAATTATTCCGCTTCGATCTTGGTTGGCCAGAATTTTGGCGATCTCAACATCATGGCGGGCTTCGGCTGGCAGCATCGGTCCGAATTGCCCTCGACCGAACGGTCCTACGGTTTTCAACCCTATGACGTGAACCCATCTGCATGGTCTGCCTTGGCAACCCCGGGGCTTTTCACCATCCCGGGTGTCGGCGCGCGGCCAGATGTCGGCTGCGCGGAATTGGGCGGCACACCCGATGGCTTCTGCCGGTTCAGCTTCATACCGTTTGATAATCTGATCGAAGAGGAAGATCGCTATCAGGGCTATGTCCAGGCCGATATAGACCTGTCCGACACGCTCCGCTTCCATGGCGAATTCACCTATGCCCAGACCGATCTGGATGCGATTGGCTCCTCACCCGGCTATCCGCCGCTGCAAGGCCCCGGCGGCGCGCAGCTTGGCGGCGGCTTCACGGTTTCACCAGACAATCCAGGGGCAGCGATATTTGCCAACCAGATTGGCATAGCCCCACCGACAGATGCGATTGGCATATTCCTGTGGCGGCCCTTTGGTCATCTCGGCAACCCGACCGATCCGGTCAGAGGCTCTGGGCGCCAAACGGCGAACAACAAGGCCTATCGCCTGTCCGGTACGTTTGAAAATGACTTTTCCGACACGCTCCGCGGCCAGCTATCGATGACCTGGGCAAATTATCAACGCCGCCGCAGTTCGCCGGGCGTTGTCGGGTCGCGCCTGCAAGATGCGCTCAACGGTCTGGGCGGCGCCGATTGTGATCCCGCCACCGGCACGCCCGGTGTTGGGGGTTGCTTGTGGTTCAATCCATTTGCCAATGCCGGTCCGGGCAATCCGGCCCTGGGATTGACCAATCCTTTCTATGTCCCCGGCAATGAAAATTCGATCGAGCTGATTGAATTTCTCCAAATCCCCAATGGCGTCGAAGAGACCGAGGACTCCTTCATTGTCGATCTGATATTCTCCGGCGAGCTCGACATCGATTTCGGCGGCGGCCCGATTGGCTGGGCAGCGGGCGCGCAATATCGCAAGCTTGATTTTCTCTCCCGCCCCCTCGGTGTGGAGTCCAATCTGGACATTAACCCCTGTGTGATATTGGGGGATCAAAGCTGTCTGGGCGGTGCGCTCGACGGGGCAGGCTCGTTCATCTTTCTCGGCGGTTCACGGCCCGAGCGATTGAATCAGGATGTCAAAGCGGTCTTTGCGGAAGTCGCTGTGCCGGTCACCGACCGGCTCGAAATTACCGCTGCGGCCCGGTTCGAAGCTTATGGCGGATCAATCGGCTCGACCTTCAATCCCAAAGGCGCCGTGCGCTGGGAGCCCACCGACTGGCTGGTATTCCGCGGATCGGTCGGCACCACCTTCCGCGGGCCGCTGGCTGCGCAAGTGTCCAACAATGCGGTGACCACTCTGGCTGCGCTGGCTGCGGCAAACGCCAACTTCAAAGCGGTTGATATTGCCGGCAATCCCACCGACCTCGGTCCGGAAAAAGCCTTTAGCTACAATATTGGTGCGGTCATCGATTTTGGCGGATTCAATGTCTCGGTTGATTATTGGAGTTTCGAGTTCAAGGACGAGATTACCACGACCGATGCTCAGGCAATTGCCAGCGCCGTGGTTCCGACCGCGGGCGGCGTTGCCAATTGTTCCAGTCCGTTCGCGGCGCTGATCACATTTGATGGCGGCGCCTGTGTCCAGGATGTCACGATGGGCACGAATATCTCGCGGGTGTTGACCCAGTGGGTCAATGGCCCGAAAACCACGACTTCGGGCCTGGACCTTGCGGCCAGCTACACCACCGAAATCGGTCCGGGCGTCTATTCAATTGGCGTCAACGCCAGCCATGTGCTGGAATATGATATTGGCGACTTCAACCTGAACGGCAATCTGCTGCGCCCCGGTTTCAGCGCGGTTGGCCTGGGCAATCTCGACCGGCTGCCCGGGACGATTTCACCATGGCGGGCCAATGCCTATATCAATTATAATATTGCGGGACTGAACCTGCGCTATGGTGCGACCTATATTGCCGGGGTCCGCGATGAACGCTGCGATGGCCTGGCCTTTTGCGCCACGACCAACTTCGGCGGCACCAATTTCGGTCGGAATATCGAAAGCTATACGCAGCATGATATCCATGCCGCTTACGAGCTGCCAATCAGCGCCTTTGCCGCACAGCTGCAATTTTCGATCGAAAATTTCACCAATGAAGACGCATCCGAAGCGCGGTTACCGCTGGGACATAATCCGTTCATCGGCAACACGCTCGGACGGGTTTTCCGTCTGGGAGCCAAGGTTGGCTTTTAAAGGCAGGCGTTAGATATCGGGAACCGCTCGTCATTCATCCGGCGGGGCCCTTGATTATGACGCGTTCCGCGCAGCCATCCGCTGGCGCGCCGCTAACAAACCATACTCAATGCGCCTCGTCCCAGCTCTTTCCCGTCCCGATATCGACATCGAGCGGCACGGATAGTTTCACCGCCGGCTCCGCCGCGCCCGACATCACGCTGCGGATCACGGCGCTCGCCGCCTCGACATCGCCTTCGGGCAGTTCGAAGACCAGTTCATCATGGACCTGCATCAGCATTTGCACGTCATGCAAGCCCGCCTGGTCCAAGGCCGGCAACATCCGCGCCATCACGCGTTTGATGATATCGGCGCTGGTGCCCTGGATCGGCGCATTGATTGCGGCGCGTTCGCTGCCTTGCCGCTCGGCCTGATTTTGCGATTTCAGCCGCTCGAACCATGTTTTGCGGCCGAATAGCGTCTCGGTATAGCCATTCTCCCGCGCCGCCTGCAGCGTCGTCGAAATATATTGGTTGATACCGGGAAAGCGTTCGAAATAGACATTGATCATATCCTGCGCTTCATCCGGATCGACTTCCAGCCGCTTCGCCAGACCCCAGCGTGAGATGCCATAGAGGATCGCGAAGTTGATCGTCTTGGCACGCGCACGCGCATCACGATCCTCGGAGCCGAAAAGCTCGCGCGCGGTGCGATTGTGAATATCTTCTCCAGCCGCAAATGCTTGTTTCAGCGTTTCGACATCGGCAATATGCGCCGCCAGCCGCAGTTCGATCTGGCTATAGTCGGCGGCGAGAATGACATTGCCGGGAGCCGCGACAAAAGCCTGCCGGATTTGCCGCCCGATCGCGGTGCGGATCGGGATATTCTGTAAATTGGGTTCGGTTGACGACAGTCGCCCGGTCTGCGCGCCACTCAGCGAGTAAGATGTATGGACCCGTCCGGTCCGCGCATTAATCTGTTCCTGCAACGCATCGGTATAGGTTGACTTGAGCTTCGCCAATTGCCGCCAGCTGACCACTTTCTGGGCAATTGGTTCGCCATCACCGGCGAGACGTTCGAGCACCGTGACATCGGTTGAATATTGTCCCGACTTGCCCTTCTTGCCGCCCTTGAGCCCGAGCTTGCCGAACAGGATTTCTCCGAGCTGCTTCGGGCTGCCAATTGAAAACGGCTCGCCCGCGAGGTCATGAATCTGCTTTTCGAGACTTTCCATTTCCTCGGCGAACGTCTTCGACAGGCGCGACAATTCTTCCCGGTCGACGAGCACGCCAGTGGCTTCCATCTTGGCGATGACCGGGACCAAGGGCCGGTCGACCATCTGATAGACCCGCGTCGCCCGTTCGGGCGCCATCCGCAGGCGCAATATTTCCCAGAGGCGCAGCGTGACATCGGCATCTTCCGCGCCATATTCGGTCGCCTTTTCGAGCGGCACTTCGGCAAAGCCGATCGCCTTTTTGCCGGTGCCGGTCAACGATTTGAAACTGATACATTCATGGCCGAGGTGCAGCTTGCTCAGTTCGTCCATACCATGACCGTGGAGACCGGCATCGAGGTTGAAGCTCATCACCAATGTGTCGTCCATCGGGGTGATTTTCATGTCATGCTGCGCGAGCACGCCCATGTCATATTTCAGATTCTGCCCGACTTTGAGCACCGCGTCATCTTCAAGCAGCGGCTTGAGCGCCGCCAGCGCCTCCTCCAGTCCAATCTGCTGAGGTGTCTCGCCAAACATATCACCGCTGCCATGACCGAGCGGGACATAGCAGGCCTCATTGGGTCCGGTCGCGAGACAGACGCCGACCACACGCGCGGTGACACTCTCGAGACTGTCGGTCTCGAGATCAACCGCGCAGACACCTTTCGCCGTGGCGCGTGCGATCCAGGTTTCCAGTGCGGCCATATCCTGCACGCATTCATATTTGCTGCGATCGATCACCGGCGCATGGGGTGCGGCGGCGGGGGCCTCCGCATTTTCCCCAACATCCGGATCTTGCGGCGTCGCCATGCCATTACCCCCGAGTTTTTTGAGCAAGCTGTGGAAGCCGTGATGCGACAGAAATTCACGCAAGGGGTTTTCGGGGATATCCTGGATCAGAAAACTGTCGAGCGTATCGGGGAGCGGGCAATCCTCCTTCAATGTGACCAGCACACGCGAGAGGCGCGCCTGCTCGGCAAATTCGATGAGATTTTCCTTCATCTTGGATTTCTTCATATCCGGTGCCGCCGCGAGGACGCTCTCGATATCACCAAATTCGTTGATCAATTTCGACGCGGTCTTCGGGCCAATGCCGGGCACGCCGGGGATATTGTCGGAACTGTCACCCATCAGACCGAGCACATCGCCCAGCTTCTCTGGTCCGACGCCGAATTTCTCTTCGACCGTCGCCCGATTCATCCGGACATTTTTCATCGTGTCGAGCATATCGACCAGACTATCGTCGCTCGGTTCGATCAGCTGCATCAAATCCTTGTCGGATGATACGATGGTAACCTTCCAGCCCTGGGCCACCGCCGCTTTGCTATAGCTGGCGATCATATCATCCGCCTCGACATTTTCTTCCTCGATCAGCGGCAGGGAAAAAGCCCGGGTTGCATCCCGGATCATCGGGAATTGCGGTCTTAGATCTTCCGGCGCTTCGGGCCGATTGGCCTTATATTGATCGTAAAGATCATTGCGAAAACTGGTGCCCGATTTGTCGAGCACCACCGCCATATGCGTCGGTCCTTCGGCTTTGTTCAGCTCATCGGCGAGCTTCCAGAGCATCGTGGTATAGCCATAGACCGCCCCCACCGGTTCCCCGTGGATATTGGTCAGCGGTGGCAAGCGGTGATAGGCGCGGAAAATATAGGCCGAGCCGTCAACCAGATAGAGGTGATTCTGCGTGTCTGTCGATATGTCCGTCATAGCGGCTAGCTCTAGCAGCGCCGGCACCCATCGTCATCGGATATTTGACACCGGAGCCATTGCGGCGGCCAGTTGCGCCTGATCATAATGGGGGCGCGGCCGGATACGCATTCCCGGATCAAAAGCCACCACCCGATTGCGCCCCAGCCGCTTCGCTTCAAACATCGCGCAATCAGCATTACGCAACAGCAGCTGGCGGTCATATTCGGATGTCGCGGAGGTAAATCCAATGCTGACGGTGATCAGATGGCGCACGCCCTTATGGGGCTCAAATGTTGTGTTTTCCACTTCGAAACGGATCATCTCGCCAATCGCCTGCCCTTCTTCGGCAGAGGTATTGGGCAACCATATCCCGAATTCCTCGCCGCCGATTCGACCGATCATGTCTTCTTTCCGCAAGATGTTGCGAAAGACACCGGCGATCAATATCAAGGCGCGATCGCCGATCGGATGGCCGTACGTATCATTGATCTGCTTGAACCGATCCACATCGACGATCATCAGAACATTGGCTGCCGCATTCTCTCTGGATTCCACAAGCCGGTGAAAAAAACAGGCCCGATTGAGCAAACCGGTCATACCGTCATAATTGGCCTTGCGTTCGAGCTGTTTGTTGACCTCCCGCAATTGCTGCTGCGCGTCGCGAAACCCGTTGGTCAGCATGACCAATTTCTCGCGCTGCTTGGACATGACAAAACCGAGCGGGATACTGATTCCCCAGGGCACGATGATCGACATTGTCATGACCTGCCAGAAGCGGTTATCGAGGCCAAAGAGGAGCAGATAGAGACTGCCGGTAATGCAGAATGAGAGCAATATCGCGACAGCGGTGATAACCGCGGTTTCACGTATCGGAGACATATTGGTCAGAGTTGTCCTCATCTCCCTACCAATAGCGATGATCATTTGCGGCACCGTGCAGCGAGATGGTTAATTTCCGCGGCGCGATGATGGCTTAACTATCTGTAAAGATAGAATTAAAAAGTTAACGCGAGATCAACTGCTGGCTGACTAGGCCGGTTGGCCCTGCAAAACCGCCCTATTGTCGCGCAACACTTGCTCGGCAAAATCCATAAACGCCCGCACGCGTGCGGTGCGGCGGAGGTCTTCGTGAGTCAATAGCCAGATATCACGCGATGGCATGGGCTCCCGGTCGGTCGCGCGGACCAGATCTGGCAGACCATCACAGGAAATGCAGGGGACCATGATCAGGCCCATTTTGGCCCGCGCAAGACTTACCTGCAGGCCGATGCTGGAGAAATTGCCCCACACCGGAACACGTGCATATTCAGTATCTTGCGTCCAGTCCGGAAAGCGGCTCTCCCGGTCGGTCCAACCGAGCCAGCGCGCTTGCTCGGGATGATTTTCAAAATCCTGTGCCGCGAGATAGTCGGGATGGGCATAGATTGAGGTATGATAGGGAAACAGCCTTTTTCCCACCAAAGCATCGGGTGGATTATTATCCATCCGGATCGCGATATCCGCCTCCCGCCGGGCCACGTCGAGCAGATCGAAGCTGGTGATTATCTCCAGATCGAGATCAGGATAAGCCGACGCAAATTCATGCAAGCGATCGCCAAATAGCTGAATCGCAAAGGGTTCGGCCATCGTCACCTTCAAGCTGCCAGCCAGCTCATTATCACGTCCGGCGATATGACGTTCGACGGTGTTGAGTTCTTCGGAAAATTGATTGGCAACCCGCGCCAACTCTTCCCCGGCGAGAGTAGGGAAATAGCCTTCCGGGCGGCGTTCGAACAGGCGAACATCAAGCGATGATTCCAGCTGCTCAATCCGGCGGCTGACGGTGCTATGATGGACATTCAATTGTTTGGCCGCCGCACGAACGGTGCCACGATCCATCACTTCCCGAAATATCTTGATCGCTTCCCAGTCCATAATTGGAAAAATAGCGCAAATCATGACCAAATGCATGGCTAAAATTTGCACCAGATATGTGCAATCCCATGTTTTGACATCTTATTATTGAGCCGATAGGAGCCACCACTCGACCCGATGGACGCGTGTCCCCCAAGACAATGATGCCCTTTTGCTGGAGAAAATTGAATGACAATCCCTATAATTGCCGCGTTTACCGGTGCGGTCATGATCATCCTTCAAGGCTTGCTGATGGTGATGGTCGGCCTCCACCGGGTCAAATCAGGCGTTAATCTCGGCGTCGGTGAAGATCTTGCTCTCGAACGCAAAATTCGCCGCCACGGCAATCTTGCGGAAAATGCCGGACTATTTGTCGCGGTCCTGGCGCTCGCCGAAATGACAGTTGTGCCCAATGACGTCGTTCGGATCATCGCGATCATCTTTATCGTTGCACGCCTTCTCCACGCCATTGCCCTGTCCAGCGTCGCCGGCTCGCATGGCGGGGATGGCGGCAAGATTTTTGTCGCGGCGCGCGGGCTCGGGGCATTTGGTACATTGGGCAGCTTCCTTGCGCTCGGCGGCTATTTGCTGTTTGGCATATTCTAGATCTGTCCACTTCTCCAAAATCGGAAAACCATATGACTATCGCCCTCTCCCAGATTATGAAACCCTCGACCGCTCAGGCTTTCCGTGGTCTCGTCACAATCCTGAACAAAGCCAAAGTCGAGGCAGAGAAGACCGGGGCATCCGAGCAAGCCTATCTCAGCGCGCGCCTGTTTCCAGACATGAGCGATATGAAATGGCAAGTGCAGATGATCACCGAATTTGCCATCCGCGGTACCGCAAGGATGACAGGCGTGCCTGCCGAAAAACTGCCCGAGCTCGCGAAAGAGGAAGATACTTTTGATGCGCTGATTGCGCGTATCGGTGAATGTGCCGCTATTGTCGAAGCCGCCGATGATGCGGTGATCGATGGCAATGCCGATATGCAAATCTCGATGCCCGTCGGTCCGGAACAGACGATGGAACTGGATGGTCAGACCTATGTGATGAGCTTCTACATTCCCAATTTATTTTTCCATGTGACGACCGCCTATAATCTGCTCCGGGCGCAAGGCGTTCCCGTCGGCAAGCGCGACTATATGGGAATGTAGGCGCGCAGGGCCGCGGCTCATCCGCCTGGCCCGATCGATCAGATGATCATCACCGCGCCCAAGGCGAGCAGAAAGGCCGCTGCGGTGGCGGCCAATACCGGGCCGAAGCTGCCCCAACCCTGAGTCAGCAAGGACGCCATATTGGATTTCATCGCGGTTGCGATGACCGATATCAGCAGCAGCCAGGTCGACATTTCTTTGGTCCCGGCGGTGATTGGGGCTGGAACCGTCATCACCGAGTTGATCACCACCAGTGCGAGAAAGCCGAGGATGAACCAGGGCAGGCCGAAGCGCGGCGCCTTGGCCGCCGCTCCGCCATCGACCAGATTTTTGCGGCGCAGCCACATCGCGAATATCGCCACCAGGGGTGCGAGCAGGGCGACACGGGTGAGCTTGACGATCGTCGCGACTTCGCCCGCTGCATCGGAATAGGAGAAACCGCCGCCGATCGCCTGGGCGACATCATGGATCGACGCACCGATCAGAAAGCCCGCTTGCCGGTCGCTGAGGTCCAGTGCTGCCGCGATCACCGGATAGAAAGTCAAGGCCAGCGCGCTCATCACGAAAATGCCGACGAGCACGAGTGTGAAACGCGCCTGATCGATCCGTTTCTCGCCGATCAGACTCCATAGCGCAAGCGCTGCAGATGCCCCGCAGATCGCCGTGGCACCGCCCGCCAACAGCCCATAGAGCGCATCTTGCTTGAGCAGCTTTGCCGCCGATATGCCGACAATGATCACACCGGCCATGATGACCAGCAGCGCGGCAAAGGCGGGCAGTCCAAGCTCGCCAAATTGCATCAGCGTGACCTGCGCGCCAATCAGGACAATGCCGATGCGCAGCAGAGTCTGCGATCCGAAGGTCAGACCCGGCGACAGGCGCAGGTCGCTGTTGACGAAATTGAGACCCAGGCCAATCAGCAAGCCCATCAAGATCAACGGCGCGCCATAATGTTCGCTGAGCCAGGCCGCGGCAAGAGCCGCAATCGTCGCCAGGGCGAGACCGGGAAGCACGTCACGGATGGTTTTCGGGCGCTCCGCCTCGGCGATGATCAGCTCGCCGTAGAGATCCGCTCCCATTGGCAGATTATTTTGCGGATCGTTCTTCAATCCCATTGCCCCACCATCCACATCGCCAAGCCTTTATGACGGTAGCTGAGTGCTGGCAAGTCGCTATCTGGCCCGCGCAAGATTCGGGCGGAGGAGATCGTCGACCGACGCCCCCTCCGACCCGAACATCTCTTGTCTCGGGTCAGGACCTAATTTTCAACATAGGAATAGGCCGACGTCGTCTTGGCGACCAATGATTGATATTCCTGCCATTTTGCCATCGCCTTTTCCTGACTTCCGGTGAGTTCCGCCAGCGCGGTGATCCACTTCAGGTCGCGCGGCGAATTGACCCATTCCGCATCGGCCATGCCGCCTTCCATTGTCCAGATCAGCATCATATCCCAGTTTCCGGTCATCATGCCATGTTGTACCGGCTTCGCTGTGCCCGCCATATCCGAGGCCTTCTGAAAATAATCCTTGATGATCTTCAACGCCGCGCCGGTCTTTCCCGGTTTGAAGTCAACCAGAACAACATTATAATATATTGCATCGCGTTTGCTTGCTTCCTGCGCATGCGCCGTCCCGGTCGCAAGCAGCAACGCGGCGGTCATTGCCAATCCACTTTTCAAAAATTTTTTCATCATACCCTCCATTTGTGGAGGCCCCGCTTGCCGACACTTCGGGCAAGCTCGGCCCAAAATATTCAAAGCGGTCATACGCAACTCTTTGTCTGCATTGAATTTTTCGAGCCTAACCAGATGACCAGGCGGTATCAATTGAAATTTTCCCGAGCCATTCGGTGACGGTTTACCTCATCATCGGAAACTGATATTCGCATCGCGTCCGCAACTGGCGAGAATGAGGTGGATCAACCACCGGGGAGCGGACAGATAATTCCACCGCCGATCGCCTGGGCATTTCTGATACTCAAAGGAGATAGTCCATGACCGAGCCAAAGCCCTTTCATATTGTTTTTCTGATCTTTGACGGCATTACCCAGCTCGATTTTACCGGTCCGGCACAGGTGCTTTCCCGCATTCCCGGCGCCGTCGTGCACACTGCTGTGCAAGAGATAAAGCCGATCCAGACGGACTGCGGCTTCGCGATTTTACCCTCGACCAGTTTTGCCGATTGCCCGCAAGCCGATCTGCTTTGCGTTCCCGGCGGTTTCGGCACCAAGGGTGTGATTCAGGATGAAGCGGCACTGCAATTTTTGCGGGACCAGGCCGCCGCAGCGACATATATAACTTCGGTTTGCACCGGCTCGCTGGCTCTTGGTGCCGCCGGACTGCTTGATGGAAAACGCGCAACCAGCCATTGGGCCTATACGTCCCTGCTCCAGAAGTTCGGAGCGACATATGAAAAGGCGCGCGTGGTTCAGGACGGCAATCTGATCACTGCGGGAGGAGTCACCTCGGGCATTGATTTTGCTTTAACGGTGGTTGCCGACATCGCCGGACAGCAATTGGCCGAAGCGGTCCAGCTCAGTCTGGAATATGATCCGCATCCGCCGTTCAATAGCGGTCATCCCGATGCCGCCGATCCGAAATTGCTCGCGCTGCTGCACGAACGGATTTACGATAAAACGGTCCAGAATCTCGCAGAGATCATCGGCTAGCGAAACCGCTAGAGGACATCAGGACCGCCCTGCACCATGGCAGGGGGGCCTTTATCGAAAGCCAATCATTGAACGATCCCATCGCCCCTTCGACCATTACGGCACCGCGCCGGATCAGCGAAATCAAGCTTTTTCTCTTCTCCGCCGCCTGCGCTGTTGCGGTCGCCAATGGCTATTATATCCATCCGTTGATCGCCCCGGTCGGCGCGGAATTTGGTGTAAACGGGACATTGCTGGGGCTGGTTCCGGCGTTCAACCAGATCGCCCTGGCCCTCGGCATCCTGCTGCTATTGCCGCTTGGCGACCGGATCAACAATCGCAAGCTGGTGACATTATTCGTCGCCGGCCAGTTTCTGGCGATGCTGGCGATGGGGCTTTCGCAAAATTTCATGCTGTTCGTCGCCGCATCTTCGCTGCTCGGTTTCGTCACCATCACCCCCTATTTGCTGCCGGCCTATGTCACCAAAAGAGTGCGGCCCGATCGCATCGGCCATGTCACCGGCATCATGTCGGCGGGAATCACCGTCGGCTTGCTCGGTAGCCGCGCCGGAGGCGGGGTGCTCGGCCATTATTTTGGCTGGCGGGCGGCCTATTGGGTTGGAGCAGGCCTGACTCTGGCGCTGCTGGTCATCATCCCGTTTATCATGGAAAAAGACGAGAAATTGCGCGATGAAAGCAGCCCGAGTGAAAGCTATGGCGCCCTGCTTGCATCACTATGGCCGATCATCAAAAATATGCCGGATGTGCTGCTCGCCGGTTTGCTCCAGGCGCTGTCTTTCGGTTTCTTCCTCGCGCTATGGCTGGGCATCGGCCTGCATCTGACCAGCCCGGCGATGGGCTATGGCGTCGATGTCGTCGGTTATCTCGCCGTGCTCGCAGTCAGCAATGTTTTCTTCGCACCCTGGTCCGGGCGGCTCGCCGATCGTATCGGCCCCGAAAAGGCGCGGATGCTATTTGCCACGACACAGTTGATCGGTGCGTTGCTGCTGCTGATATCCGGGAACAATATCTGGATCATGATCCTGCCAATCCTGTTTAGCAATTTCGGTGGCGCGTCGATGGATGTTGCCAACCGGACAATCCTTTTCGGCCGCGCGCCGGAAATCCGGACCCGTCTGATGACCATCTATATTGTCATCATGTTCATCGGCGGCGGCTTTTCGAGCTGGCTGGGAACCGCTGTCTATACCAGCAGCGGATGGGATGGCATGGCGCTGCTCTCGATCCTCTTCGCCAGTACGATCATGGCATTGTCAATCTACGGCATGCGGTTCAGGAAATCCTGACCAGCACCTTGCCGATATTGCCGCCGGTGAATAATTTTTCATAAGCGGTGAGGAGATTTTCAATCCCGTCGGTCACGTCAAAGGGTGTATCGATCAGGCCCTGATCGAGCCACGTCCTGAGTTCCGCTGTCAGTCGATCGCCCTGATCCATGAAATCGGGCGAGAAAAAGCCTTCAATGCGCAGTCGTTTCATCAATATCTGGTCGAAATTCTCCGGCCCATGGCCGCGCCCGTCCCCCTTATATTGCGCAAGCAGTCCACAGAGCGCAACGCGCCCGTAAAGCGCCATATTGGGCAAAACCGCATCCAATATCGGTCCGCCGACATTGTCGAAATAGGCGTTGATCCCGCCTTCGACCTTGGCCAGTTCGGCGGCGATATCGTCATTCTTATAGTCTATCGCCTTGGTGATACCCAGTTCATCTTCCAGCCAGCGGCACTTGTCCGGTCCGCCGGCCAGGCCATAGACATTGGCACCCATGATCCTGGCAATCTGGCAAGCCAATATGCCGGTTGCACCCGCGGCTGCCGAGACCAGCACATTGTCCCCGGCTTTGACCTCGGCCGTGTCCTGCAAACCCCATAATGCGGTCCAGCCATTGAAGCCGAGCACGCCAAAATGCTGTCTGATATCGCTGACGCTGGCATCAACTTTGACAAGACCGGCCAATTCCGGTTGCAGCACACTATACTCGGCCCATTGGCCGAAGCCACGGACCAGATCGCCCTCGGCAAAGCCCTCATGTTTGGACTGCGCGACATGGCCCAGCACCAGCCCGACCATCTTGGTGCCCAGTTCCAGTGGTGGCTGATAGCCATCTTCGCGCTCGGTCATCCACATCCGGGTTCCGGCATCCATCGAGAGATAGGCGGCTTTGACCAGCACTTCTCCCGCAGCAAGTTCGGGCATGGCTTCGCTTTCGAGCGAGAGCGAGCCGGATACATCCTGATCCTCGGGACGGCTATTCAAACGCCAATATTGGTTCATGGTCATAATTGTGCCCCTGCGAAAGCGGGGCCCATCTCCCGCTCCTGCGTTAAGACGCCGTTTCAGGAGATGGGCTCCTGCCTGCACAAGAGCACAGATATTGGCTTCAAATTAAAGCAAATCATCCTGTTCGATACTATTCTTATTGGCGGGGAGGCTGAACAGCATCCCGTCTTTGCCAAGCACGACCGGCCCGTCAAACGCGTCGGAAACACCTTGCATATAATAATCTTCCAGATAGGCAAGCGGCAGCGCCGGGACGATATGCGAGAAGACCAGCATCTTCGCCTTGGCGGCTTTCGCTGCCTCTGCCGCCTCGACCGGCGTCGTGTGATAATCCGGAATATCCGACATGATTTTGACCAGCCGTTTGCGACCGACTTTGTCAAAAGCCGCTTCCAGAGTTCCAACCATCTCGGCGTTCAGCACTTCATGCACGAGCAGGTCGCAGCCATTGCAGGCTTTTTCGACCGTCGCCATTTTGACCGTATCACCACTGAACACGACCGAGCGGCCCTTATAGTCGAACCGATAGCCAACCGCCGGCGATATAGGTTCGTGGTGCACCGGAAATGCGGTAATCTTGATTCCTGCCTGGTCATAGACAATGATCTGCGCTTGCCCTTCGGGTGCGACAAATGGCTCGGCCACGCCACCGGCACCGGTGGGCGACATTGTGGCTTCGCCATGATGGGCGATGCGATATTGGATATCGGCGGCATAGGCCGCGTTCAGACCATCGACGATCGCGGTCACGCCTTCGGGCGCAATGACCGGGAGCGGGCTTGTCCGTCCTCCGCCAGCCCAGCGCTGGAGCAGCAATTCGCCCATGCCGTCGATATGATCGCTATGAAAATGCGTGAGCAGCAAAGCTTCGGTCGCGCCAGGGTTGAGACCCATCAGACTCAGATTGCGCACCGCACCGCCTCCGACATCGACAATGAACATCTTGCCATCGATAATGACAGCTGAACAGGGTCCGGCGCGAGTCGGGTCGGGGAGCGGCGACCCGGAGCCGCAGAGCGCAACATGCATGCCATCTGGCAAATCACCGATGACATCGCGAGCGACGGCGGCATCCACCGCGCTGGCAAAAAGCCGTTTACCAATTTGCTCCTGAAACAGCACGCCCGCTCCGACAATGAGCAGCACCAATATCAATAGACCCAATCCCAGCTTTTTCATCAATGCCCTCTCCCGTTTGGGTCAGCATTCCACCAAATTGACCGCGAGTCCACCTTGCGATGTTTCCTTGTAGCGCTCGCTCATATCGAGCCCGGTCTTGCGCATCGTCTCGATGACCTCGTCGAGGCTGACCCGGTGGGTGCCATCACCCAGAATCGAGAGCCTCGCCGCCTCGATCGCCTTGACCGCGCCCACGGCATTACGTTCGATACAGGGCACTTGCACCAGCCCCCCGACCGGATCGCAGGTCAGACCGAGATTATGCTCCATGCCGATTTCGGCGGCATTTTCGACCTGCAAGGGCGTGCCTCCCCATGCCGCAGTGAGACCCGCAGCCGCCATCGAGCAGGCCACTCCGACTTCGCCCTGGCAGCCGACTTCCGCGCCCGAAATCGAGGCATTTTCCTTGAACAGCGAGCCAATGGCCGCCGCCGTCAGCAGGAAGATTTCCACGCCAGCCGCATCTGCTTTGGGTGCAAAACGTTCATAGAAGCGCAGCACCGACGGGACGATACCAGCAGCGCCATTGGTCGGCGCGGTCACCACTTTGCCACCGGCTGCATTTTCCTCATTGACCGCCAGCGCCCAGAGATTGACCCAGTCCAAAATTGTGAGCGGATCGGACAGGGCGCGTTCCTGGCGTTCCATCAGGCGCGCATGAATCAGCGGGGCCCGGCGCTTGACGCGGAGACCGCCGGGCAGAATTCCACCGCTTTTGATGCCGCGATCAATACAGGCCGACATCGCACCGGCGATGGCGCCAATATCCGCACTGATCTGGTCATCGGATTTCGCCGTGCGCTCATTATTGCGCATGATGTCAGCGATGGAGAGCTTCTTTTCTTCTGCAATCATCAGCAAATCGGCGCCCGAGCAGAATCGATGCGGAACGTCCCACAATCCGGTCTCGGGATTGTTGCTGCCGATCTGATCCTCATCCAGAATAGCGCCACCGCCAACCGAATAATAGACGCGCGTTTCGACGAGCTGGTCGCCGTTGAAAGCATTTACGCGCATCGCATTGCTGTGAAAGTCGAGCCGCTTTTTCTGGTCAAAAATGACATCCCTGCCTTCCTCGAAAGCTATTTCATAGCTGCCGTTCAGGCTGATCTTCGCATGCGAACGGATGTGATCGACCAGCATATCGGCGGCATCCGGTTCGATATTTTCCGGTCGCTGGCCGGACAGTCCCAACAGAATCGCGCGGTCGGTCGCGTGCCCCTTTCCGGTCAGCGCCAGCGAACCAAAGAGCAATGTTTCGAGCCGCGTCACATCGTCCAGTTTACTATTCTCAGCCAGCCGCTCGACAAATGTAGCAGCCGCCAGCATCGGCCCCATGGTATGGGAACTGGACGGACCTACGCCTATCTTGAACAGCTCAAAAGTGCTGGCGACCATCGCGTTACCTCTCCCAATTCCCCGGCGCAGGCCGGGTATCATCTCCTAAGCCAGCGCCCTTAGCAAAGCGCAACAGCTCATGATGGCTCTTGCCGATGAGACCGGGTCAATCATAGCCCGGGCGCATCACCGCAGATCCTCGCGACAATCCGCAGCCAGCGCCGAAACTCCTTGCCGCGAGGTTCAACAACAGCCGAATCTATTGGCTCGCCTTGGCGCCTGCGATCCACTGATCAACCATCGTCTCCAATATGTTCAAAGGCACCGAACCGCCACCCAGCACCGTGTCATGAAATCCTCTTATGTCAAAATCGTCGCCAAGCTCCTTTTCAGCCTTGGCGCGCAATTCCTGAATTTTCAGCATCCCGATCTTATAGCTGGTCGCCTGGCCCGGCATCACCAGATAGCGCCGCACTTCGCTGCGCACCGCGGTTTCCGGGATAGGGCTATTGGCGAGGAAATATGCCACGGCCTGTTCTTCGCTCCAGCCTTTGCTGTGCAGACCGGTATCTACGACCAGCCGGATGGCGCGCCAGATTTCCGTCGTGAGCCGGCCAAAGTCGGAATAGGGATCTTCATAGGCACCCATTTCTTTCGACAGAAGTTCTGAGTAGAGCGCCCATCCTTCGCCAAAGGCCGGTATATAGCCGCCTTGCGCGCGGAATTTTGGAATGCCGGTCAGCTCCTGCGCGATCGAGCTTTGCATGTGATGACCCGGATTGCCCTCATGATAGGCGATCACTTCGAGACTGTGGATCGGCATCGCGCGCATGTCGGACAAATGCGCATAATAAGTACCGGGGCGGGTGCCGTCCGGTGTCCCCGGTCGATAATGCTGGGCCGCGCCATCCTGTTCGCGAAAGGGCTCCACCCGCTTCACGATCAGATCGGCCTTGGGCAAAGTTCCGAAAAAGTCAGGCAGACGGGTTTTGATAAAGGCGAGATGCTTTTCAGCCGTATCGATATAATCCTGCGCGCCCTTGTCATCCTCTGAAAAATAGAATTGATCATCCTCGCGCAAGAAGCTGAAGAAGTTTTGCAAATCGCCCTGAAATTCCACCTGATCCTTGATCGCTTCCATCTCGGTGCGGATGCGGGTGACTTCGGACAGACCAATATTGTGAATCTCTTGCGCTGTCAGATCCGTCGTAGTCTGATTGGCAAGACGGTAATTGTAAAAGGCTTCACCATTGGGCAGCGCCGACACACCGAAGGATGTGGCCTTCGTATTGGGCAGATCCTGCGTGAACCAGGCGATAATCCGGTCATAGGATGGCTTTAGCGATCCGGTAAGCGCTGCGCGGGCTTGCTCTTTGAGTTCATCCGCACGAGCTTGAGAAATTGTGTCAGCCTTCACCAGGGCCGCCAATTTCTCCTCGGTCGCCTCCCATATCGCAGATGGTTTTCCATCATCAAAAGGCGCACCGACGGTAATTTTCTGTGATTGTTCGATCACGCCTTCATAGGCAAAGCGGGGCGGCCGGGTTCCGGATTCGGCATTGGCCTGCGCGCGCTCCAGCAACTGATCGAGCGCCCGCGCGCTGCCTTTGACCCGTTCGATAAAGGCAACCATATCAGACTCGCTAGCCACGCGGTGCTGGTTGATCAGAAAGGTTGGGAAGAAGGATTGCTGCCCGTTAAACTGATGCAGGACATAGCTGTTCTGGCGAAACGGCACGCCGGCTTCTGCCTGCTCCAACCGGAACAGCCACATGTCCCAGGATATTTTCGCATCCGGCGACAGCTTGTCATAGTCAAAGTCACGCTTCATCTCTGCCGTCGCTTCTTGCATCCACGCGAGTTGGCGGTCTGCGGCGGCTACAGAATAGTCGTCAATCTGATCATAAGCAGTCCTGCGGCCCAATAGAGTCTGGCGGATCGGGCTGAAAGCAAGCTGCTCTTCAAATTTTGCATCAAACCAGATGTTGAGACGTTCGGTCTCGGATAGCATTGCATCCGCCGCGACCAGTGCAGCTTCTTGCGCATGAACCGGGGACGCGGCAACCGCGAGCCCTGCCATTGTGGTGGAAGCCAATAGGAGTTTGAAAAACTTGGTCATGCGGTCTTATCCCCGTGTAAGAAGTTACATTGGAAATTGCATGGCATAGTCCGCCATGTTTGGAAACATCGCGGATGAGTTGATAGATAGCTTGAATCAGAAAAGGGGCCGGAAGTTTCCTTCCAGCCCCTCAAATTTTTCAGCCTTAGCCGAGCAGTTGGGTTTAGAAACCCATGCCGCCCATGCCGCCCATGTCGGGCATGCCGCCGCCGGCGCCAGCCGACTTGTCTTCTGGCAATTCCGCAACAGCCGCTTCGGTGGTGATCAACAGTCCAGCCACGGAAGATGCGTCCTGCAGAGCAGCGCGCACAACTTTGGTTGGGTCGATCACGCCAGATTTGACGAGATCTTCATATTCATCGCTATAGGCGTTAAATCCGAAGTTCTTGTCTTTCTGGTCGAGCAATTTGCCTGCAACAACTGCGCCGTCAAAGCCTGCATTTTCAGCAATCTGACGAACCGGAGCCTGCAGCGCTTTACGAACAACGTCGATGCCGCGGGTCTGGTCTTCATTGTCGCCTTCAAGGCCTTTGAGAGCAGAAGTGGCATAGAGAAGCGCGGTTCCGCCGCCAGGGACGATACCTTCTTCAACCGCAGCGCGCGTTGCATGCAATGCATCGTCGACACGATCTTTCTTCTCTTTCACTTCCATTTCGGTTGCACCACCGACTTTGATCACCGCAACACCGCCAGCGAGTTTGGCCAGGCGTTCTTGCAGTTTTTCTTTGTCATAATCGGACGTGGTGTTGTCGATCTGACCACGGATCGCATCAACGCGCGCCTTGATGTCTTTCGACTTGCCAGCACCGTCGACAATGATCGTATTGTCTTTGTCGATCGTGACATTTTTCGCTTCACCGAGCATGCCAAGCGTAACGCTTTCCAGCTTGATGCCGAGATCTTCGCTGATCATTTCACCTTTGGTGAGGATCGCGATATCTTCGAGCATCGCTTTGCGGCGATCGCCGAAACCAGGCGCTTTTACTGCTGCGATTTTGAGACCGCCGCGCAATTTGTTGACTACGAGAGTAGCCAGCGCTTCGCCTTCAATATCTTCGGCAATGATCAAAAGCGGACGTCCGGCTTGCACAACAGCTTCCAGAATCGGGAGCATAGGCTGCAAGTTGGTCAGCTTTTTCTCATGGATCAGGATATAGGGATTTTCGAGGTCCGCAATCATCTTGTCCGGGTTGGTGATGAAGTAAGGAGACAGGTAACCGCGGTCAAACTGCATCCCTTCCACAACGTCGAGTTCAAAGTCGAGACCCTTGGCTTCTTCAACCGTGATCACGCCTTCTTTGCCGACTTTTTCCATCGCTTCTGCGATTTTCTGGCCAACTTCCTTATCGCCATTGGCAGAGATAACGCCAACCTGGGCAACTTCTTCGCTGCTCTTGACATTTTTCGAACGCTTTTTCAGTTCGGCAACAACCGCTGCTGAAGCCTGGTCAATGCCGCGCTTGAGATCCATTGGGTTCATGCCGGCAGATACGGATTTCATGCCTTCTTTGACAATCGCCTGTGCCAATACAGTCGCGGTGGTGGTGCCGTCGCCAGCAACATCATTGGTTTTCGATGCGACTTCGCGAAGCATCTGCGCGCCCATATTTTCGAACTTGTCGTTCAGTTCGATTTCTTTGGCAACCGAAACACCGTCTTTGGTGATGCGCGGTGCGCCAAAAGACTTGTCGAGAACCACGTTACGACCTTTGGGGCCGAGAGTTACTTTTACGGCGTCAGCCAGCGTGTTCACACCAACCAGGATGCGCTCGCGAGCGTCGCGACCAAATTTTACGTCTTTAGCAGCCATGATATTTTCCTCTGCTTATGAATTTAGTGAATATGAAAAAGAGAGATATTACTCGATGATTCCGAGAATATCGCTTTCCTTCATGATGATCAGATCTTCGCCTTCAACGGTGACTTCCGTGCCGGACCATTTGCCGAACAGGATGCTGTCGCCTTTTTTGACGTCGAGCGCAGTGACTTTGCCATCATCGTCTTTGAGGCCCTTGCCAACGGCAACAACTTTACCTTCGGAAGGCTTTTCTTGCGCGCTGTCCGGAATGATGATGCCGCCGGCGGTTTTTGCGTCTGCTTCGACTCGGCGAACCAGGACACGGTCGTGTAATGGACGAAATTTCATATGTTTCCCTTTCTTGTCCAATTCTTTCATTCCAGCGGCCATGCGGCATACGCACCGACCATCGGGAATGAATTGATAAGAATTAGCACTCACTCCTCACGAGTGCTAACGAGCCTCATGTAAGCGCTATTCATGGCTGGTCAAGGGAAAGAGCGCAAAAAATATCCTACTATTTTCCATTATTTTTTGTTGGATTTTCGGGGCCTTGCGAGTCGCTGCCTGGCAATCCGGAAAATTCCTTAGCCAAAAATGTAACCGGACATGGGCACGGCGCGAATGGACCCATGAGCCGCTGAACAACAAGCTCTTACATCCCCTAATTCCCTAGAGAGGAAAAATTCATGTCTACACTCGTTAAATCAGCAACCGCCGCCGCCGCACTCGCCGCCGCTGCGACTATGGCCATGTCCGCCACGGCTGCAGAAGCCGCCGGCGCCAAGGAAAAATGTTACGGCGTGTCCCTCGCGGGCAAGAATGATTGCGCCGCCGGACCTGGCACCAGCTGCGCGGGCACATCAACGATCAACTATCAGGGCAATGCCTGGAAATATGTCTCCAAAGGCAGCTGCACCGATATGGGTGGCTCGTTGACCGCCAAAAAGGGCAATGCAAAACCCGTTGCCAAAAAAGGCTAGGCGATTGCCGGGAATCCAAAGTGAGAACAGACGCATTCCCTTATTTGAAAAAATCAGCTAAATTCAGTGGATGACCGCAATTTCTGATCCTTATGTTTCGCGCAACGCGGCTATGTCACGCTCCCTCCCTCCATCAGGTGGCATAGGTCTGAAGTCAGTGCATTATTCCAATGTGCTCGATGAAAACGCCGATGTGAAACATCCTTCCTGGGTTGAGGTTCATCCACAGAATTACTTCGGTGATGGCGGCCCATCACATCGTTGGCTCACCGCCATCGCCGAAGTCTACCCATTGAGCTTCCACAGTGTCGGCCTGTCCCTGGGCAGCGCCGATGGGCTCAACAAATATGATCTCGAAAAGATCGCGGAACTATGTGATCGCTATCAACCAGCCATGGTCTCGGACCATCTCAGCTGGAGCGGCAACGCCCATGACCGCTATCCCGATCTGCTCCCCATTCCCTATACCAAAGAAGCGCTGGACCATTTTGCGCTGCAAATTGGCAAGGTCCAGGACCGTTTGAAGCGCCCGATCCTGATCGAAAATCCATCTCGCTATCTCTCCTATCGCGATGACGAGATGAGCGAGACCGACTTCATCCATGCGCTGTGCCGACAGGCTGGATGCGGATTATTGTTCGACGTGAACAATGTCGAAGTGACCGCAACCAATGTCGATCTTGATATGGAAGCCTATATTGATGCGATTGACCCGGATATCGTCGGCGAAATGCATCTCGCCGGCCATGCCCGCGAAGAGCATCCTTCGGGCCCATTGCTGATTGATGACCATGGCTCGATCGTCAGCGAAGTGACCTGGCGCCTCTACGAACGCTTCATTGCGCGCGCGGGTGCCAAGCCGACGTTGATCGAATGGGACACCGATATTCCGGAATATGACGTGCTGATGGCCGAAGTCGACAAGGTCGAAACCGCCCTCGGCCAAATTCCCATGGAAGCGCCCCGCCATGCCCTTGCTAGCTGACAGCCAGTCGCGCTTCATTGCCTGCCTCCAAAAAGGCCCGGCCCATTTCCCCGATCATCTGTTCAGCGAAGACAGAGCCAGAGCCTTGCTGGGCCTCAAGGCCCACGCCAATACCATTTCCCATGCGCGTCTGGTGGCACTCGAAAATGCCTATCCCAAAGTTCATGCCCATCTGGGCCATGAAGATTTTCACGCTATCTCACGCGATTATATTGAGCAGGATCACATCCTGACTCGAGATATGAACATGATCGCAGCAGATTTTGCGGCATATTTGGATGCAATCGGCCATCACGGCACCGTCGCCGATCTCGCGCGCATTGAATGGGCCTGGCTGGAAAGCTATCGCGCTGCCGAAGCTGATCCACTGGAACTTACCGATATTGCGACATTGGGAGAGGAAGACTTGCTCGCCTTGGTGATCGGCGCCCATCCGGCGATCCGCCTGATTTCGCTGACCGGCACCTTATCAACCGAGCTCAACGAACTGGGCGACGAAACGCCCGATGCCCTGATGATCGCGCGACCCGCGGCGCAGGTTTTGTTCCATTCCATGTCTGCGCTCGAACATGAAATTGCCAAAAAAATTGCAAATGTTGCAACCATGGGTAACCTTTTAAACACCGCCATCGAACTGGGTGGTGAAGCTACTGCGATGGAACATGTGATCAAACTGATTCAGGCAGGTGCGCTAACAAGGTTCAAGGGGTAAGAGAAATGATGAAATTGATAAATAAATTGATCGATATGGTCAGCGGCTCCGTGCCGGAAGCGATTATATTACTGTTCACCCGTGTCGCGCTTGCCGGCATATTCTGGCGCTCCGCGCGGACCAAGGTCGAGGACGGCACATGGCTGCAGATGAGCGATACCACCGTGTTCCTGTTCAGGGAAGAATATGGCATGCCTTTCCCGGAGATCACTGGCCTGCTCGCAACCTATGCCGAGCATTTTCTGCCGATCCTGGTGGTGCTCGGCCTGTTCACTCGCGTCGGGGCAGCCGGTTTGCTGGTCATGACTCTCGTCATCCAGTTCTTTGTTTACCCTGATGCCTGGTGGCAGACGCATATTGTCTGGGTCGCTTTGGCTGGCATTTTGGTCGTTCGCGGTGGCGGTATGTTCTCGGTGGACCGTCTGATTGGTCATAAATTCGGTTAAACGAAGAGCACGGGAGAGCATTGATGATCGCCAACGAAGAAACCATGCGGATCTTGATGGTCAAGGCGCAAGGCGGCGACAAGCAATGCTATTCCAGCCTGCTGCTCGAATGCGAGAAATGGCTGCGGCGTTATTATGCCCGCAAGATCAACCCTGCAGCCATTGATGACCTGGTGCAGGAAACTCTGATCTCGCTCCATCGCAAGCGGGCCAGCTATGATCCGACCAAGGCCTTCCTGCCTTGGCTCGCAGCGATCGGGCGCTACCGCTGGATCGATAGTCTGCGCAAAATCTATCGTCATGAGCATGACGAACTCTACGAAGAAATGGTCGCCGATCCGCAGGATGAGGATGTCACGGCCAAGGTCAGCCTCGAACGCCTGCTCGGGATGATCTCGGACAAGCAGGCTGAAGTGATCAGCCTGGTCAAGATCGAAGGCCTGAGCATCTCCGAAGCGGCGGCCATGACCGGCCAGTCGGAGTCTTTGGTCAAAGTGAATATCCACAGGGGGCTCAAAAAAATGAGCTCGCTAATCGAGAATGAATGATATGAACATGAACGCAAATAGTTTGATTGATGGGCTGGTTGATGAACTGGAACCGATCAAAACCATCAAACCCATTACCGGGCTCGCGGTCACCGGCTTGCTAACCCTTGGCGTGATGGCGGCGGTGACAATCACCTTGGGCGTCCGCAATGATCTCGCGATGGGCATGGCAGACGAGATGTTTTTCCTGCGCAGCGGTGTCTTGCTGATGTTGGGCATTGCCACGACCTTTACTGTTGTCAACATGGCGCGCCCCGGCGTTGGTAATCTCAATCGCGGATGGATCTGGGCGGCGCTGACTGCGGCTTTATTTCCAGTAACGGCAGCGATCATGAGTGCGATCAATGCGCCGCCGGTGGAAGCTTTGCGGCCAATGGAAGGATTGAAATGCCTGGCTATCAGCGGACTTTCGGCATCTGTCATCGGAACCGGGCTGACTTTGTGGCTGCGTCAAGGTGCGCCGACTTCGCCGGAACGCGCAGGCTGGCTGGTTGGCATGGCGTCGGGCGCACTGGGTGCGGCGGCCTATAATATCTACTGCCCGTTCAACGATATCTATTATATCGGCATGTGGTTCACATTGCCGGTCCTGATCAGCGCAGTGGCTGGGCGTCTCATCGTTCCACGCCTAATCCGCTGGTAATTTTCGGCAGACGCCCCATATAATAGCCAATATGATGGCTTGAACAGGGAAGCGAATATGCAATTTGCACGTGGTGCATGGAAAATACTGGTGGCGATCAAGGATGGCTTGGTGCTTATCGCCATGCTGCTGTTTTTCATGGCCCTCTATGCTGCTCTTTCCGCGACACCCAATAGTGGTGCGGTTTCAAATGGAGCGCTGCTGCTCGATCTCAACGGGGTCATTGTTGAGCAACCCACAGCGCCAACATTGGAACAATTTCTAACCGGCGGCAATGAAGGAGGAGTGCGTGAATATCGACTTCGTGATGTTGTCCGGGCAATTGATGCGTCGGTAACCGATGAACGCGTCGAAGCAATTGTGCTGGATCTTGGGGGCTTTCTGGGAGCTGGACAAACCAGCCTGACCGATATCGGTGATGCCCTGGCCAAGGCCAAAAAGGCCGGCAAGCCGATCTATGCCTTTGCCAATTTCTATAGCGATGACAGCTATCAGCTGGCCGCCCATGCCAGTGAAGTCTGGATGGACCCGACCGGTGGCATTATCTTTCAAGGCCCCGGCGGAAACCGGCTCTATTATAAGGGCCTGATCGATCAGCTGGGCGTGACCGCGAATATCTATCGCGTGGGAACCTACAAAAGCGCCGTAGAACCCTATCTCCGCGCGGATCAGTCGCCCGAAGCCAAGGAAGCATCCGCAGCGCTTTACGCGGTGCTCTGGGACAGATGGCAAGCCCAGGTCAAAAAGGCCCGGCCACAGGCAATGATCGCCGCCTTTGCCGAAGATCCTGCCAGGCTGATCACCGCGGCTGGCGGCGATTATGCGAAATTGGCGCAGGAGCAGAAGCTCGTCGACAAGATTGGCGACAAAGTGGCGTTCGACAGATTTGTCGCGGCCAAGGTTGGCGAAGATAGCAACCCGTCTCCCGACAGCTTCAACGCGATTGACTATGACGACTATGTCGCGGCCAATCCGATCGAAACCGATGGCGCAGCAATCGGCGTGATCACGGTTGCGGGTGAGATCGTCGGCGGCAATGGCGGCCCCGGCACGGCAGCCAGCGGCCGGATTTCCGAACAGATTTACAAGGCGCTCGAAGAAGAGGACATCAAGGCGCTGGTGGTGCGGGTAGACTCGCCCGGAGGCTCAGTATTCGGCAGCGAGGAAATCCGGCTGGCCGTGCTCGACGCAAAAAAACGCGACCTGCCCGTCGTCATCTCAATGGGTGATGTTGCGGCAAGCGGTGGCTATTGGATCGCTGCAGCTGGAGATCATATCATGGCGGAACCGGACACGATTACCGGTTCGATCGGTATCTTCGCCGTGCTGCCGAGTTTTGAAAAAGCCTTGTCAAAATGGGGCGTGACGGCGGATGGCGTACAGAGCACACCGCTGTCCGGCGAACCCGATTTTGTCGGCGGCTTTGGCGATGATCTCAACATCGTGCTGCAAGCCGGTGTCGAAAATGGCTATCAGGATTTTCTGAAACTGGTGTCGGAATCGCGCGGCAAGACTCTCGAGGAAGTGGATCGCATCGGTCAGGGCCGCGTCTGGGATGGTGGCACCGCGCGCCAACTCGGTCTGGTTGATAGCTTTGGCGGAATCGAAGAAGCACTTGCCGAAGCCGCCAAGCGCGCCGGATTGGCAGAGGGTGATTATCACGCCCAATATCTCGAAGCATCGCCAAAATTCAACTGGTTGCCGATCAGTGGCCTGCCGTTCGTGAAACGGGAAGTCGCTCCGGTCACGTCTCTCGTCGGCTGGGTTGCACGCCAACAAAAAGCGAGCTTTGCCAATGCCCTCGACACCGCCAGCAAGTTGATGGCAAGCGAAGACATGCAGGCGCTTTGCCTCGAATGTGGAGAGGCTTCCATGGCTCGGGCAAAGGTCGGAGAGATTAATCTCTTCCATCTGTTGCGCAGCTATTCGCCGCTGCCCGCACCGCGATAGGCAGGCAGTGATAGCCCCTTGATGATCGCCAGAGCGCGGAGAATGAAACCGGCAACAAAGGCGATCAATGCGGCCAATATGCCGGGCATTCCGGTTTGTGCGAGCAGAACAAAGGTAAATGCCGACAAGGCGCCTGCGGTCACGTAAAGTTCGGGGCGGACGATGATCGATGGCTCTCCGGATATGAGGTCGCGGATGACGCCGCCGACACTAGCGGTAATCACCCCCATGATGGCGGCAGGCACAGGGTCGATACCGAGCTGCATCGCCTTGGCCGCACCAAAGACGGAATAAGCCGCGAGCCCGATCGCATCGAACCAATCCACCGCTGCCGGCCGCCAGAATTTGACCGGTGTGATCCAGATCAGCAAGGCGATCGCCAGACATAATATCGGCACGCGCGAATCCTGCACCCAGAAGACCGGCGCGCCGATCAACAGGTCACGCACCGTGCCGCCGCCGACGCCAGTGACCAGCGCAAAAAACGCGAATGTGACCAGCGTCTGGCCATTGCGAGCGGCGACCAAAGCACCGGATATCGCAAATACCCCAATCCCGAACAGATCGAGCCAGCTCAACGCGCTATACAGAGTCGCGGCGTTCAAGTGGCGGTCCTGTGCTTGCGTCCCCGCCGGGTAAATAACATGATGAAGCCCAGAATCGAGCCGAACAGAGCAAGGGCTGCAGAGCCGATCAATATCGGATGACTCGTATCTTCCCGCGCTTGCAAGTCCATGATGTGAAGCCCCCACATAAAGTCAAACGCGCGCCAGAATCGCGTACGCACTGCGAGTGTTTCACCGGTCACCGCATCGATATAGACATTGGTGCCATCGGCGAAATGCACTTGCCAGGAGGCTTTTTCGCGGCGCAAATCAGACGGTGTATTTTCGGCAGAAAAATAACGGGTGCTGCGGATAGTCTCGTCCGGTAGATAGAGCGCATCCGCTGCTTGCTGTGCCGCCTGGCGATCCAGCTTTTGCATGGCCTCGCCGGTAACCGCGTCATAGCGCGCAATCTCACCATCCAGATAATTGACAATCCAGACCAGGCTATCGCCTTGCGCGATCAACCGCGCGCCGGTGACGGCATTACCATCGTCGGCAAACATGACGATATTTTCATAAGCCATGGCCGCATTATGGACTTCTGCCCGCAGATGCTGACCGCGCACTTCTTCAATCGGTCGGGCAACCATGAACAGTCCAGAAGCCGTCCACAGGATCAGCGGAACCCCGATCAGCCAACCGAGCCAGATGTGCCATTTGAAGAAATTTCCGTGTTTGGTCGCCATGGGTCGAGTCTCTCAGCTTCGCATTCAGCCGCCCAATAACGCCTCGATCTGACGAGCGCCATCGATAGTTTTATGGTCCTGATATTGGTCCGCAACGACTTGCAAACCCACCGGGAGACCATCAACTGAGCCAATCGGCAGCACCGTCGCGGGCAGACCGGGGTAGGTCACCAATCCGGCCCAGGCCAATTGCCCGGCAAAGCGATCTGGCGCGCCGTTGATCATCAATTGCCGGTCCTTCATGGGCCTGGTGTCATGGACAAAGGCTGGGGTGCTGGAAACCGGCGCCAGCATATAATCAAATTCGGCGAACAGCGCGCGCCATTGGCGCTGGTTACGGGCCTGCGCATCGCCCATTCGCAGCCACTCGCGCACCGTCACTTCGCTGCCATCCGGTCGCGGCGCGCCCGCGGTGACGGCAACATTCAACATGCGCATATAATTGTGATGCTGTTTTTCCAGATCCGGGAGCAGATCGCTCTCTCTGCTGATTTCCGCGCCCGCATCTTCGAGCGCTGCGGCGACATCCTCAATTTGCCGGCGCATCGCATCCTCCAGCGCAACCGAAGGATGATCGAGGACGAGCAATATCCGCGATTGGCTCAAGGCTGTGGTGGCCTTTGGCAAGGACCGGTCGATCGTCGCCTCAAACAGCAATTCAAGATCATCGGCGCTACGCGCCAACGGTCCGACCACTGACAGTGCGCCTTCTGCGCCTTCTTTGATGCCCGGCGGAAAATGACCCTCTTTGCTGATGATCCCGTATGTTGGCTTCAGCCCCCAGACACCGCAATAGTGGGCCGGGACCCGGATCGATCCGCCAATATCACTGCCATAGTCGACCGGGACCATGCCGCTGGCGACCGCTGCTGCCGCGCCGCCGGAGGAGCCGCCCGGTGACCGGGCCAGATCATGCGGATTGTTGGTCCGGCCATAGACCGGATTTTCGGCGAACCAGTCGGTCAGCATCGGCGGGATATTGGTCTTGCCGAGAATGACCGCGCCTGCTGCCTTGAGCCGTTTGACCACGGCGGAATCTTCGTCGGCGATATTGCCTGCAGCGGCCTCGACACCCCAACAGGTTTGCAGGCCAGCGATGTTGAAACTTTCTTTCACGGTCATCGGCACGCCGAGCAACGGAGCGCTGTCTCCCTTCGCCAGCCGCGCATCGGCATCGCGCGCTTGCTGCCTTGCCCGATCGAAGTCGCGAACGACAACCGCGTTGATCGAGACATCCTGTTCTTCAATCCGGGCAATGGCTGCCTCGGTGGCTTCGACGGCCGTGAGCTTTCCGGAAGCGATGACAGCGGCCAGCTTGGTGGCCGTTTGTTCATCGGTCAAATGCGCTACTACCATGATCAATCCTTTTAACTGACGTTAACTTTCATTTGCGAACCCGGGATAGTCTTAAACAGTGCAATTGCGAATCCATATCCCATTATTGGCGATGCGCCATAGCCCAATAATGGAACCGGATAGGGTCCAACAAAGGATGCGATCGCAAAACCGAGGATGCATGCGGCAAATAGCAAACGCGCAGTTTGACAGGCCTGACCGGTAAATTTCTCCACAAGCAATGGCCATATGATGGCCAGAATTAAGGGAATTGTGAGAGCGATTGCGCCTATTGGATGGGTGGACCAGGCATCTGTGATGACGGCCTCCACAAAGGCCACGGGCGGCAATTGAACCATGTTGAAATAGGTGCTGACCAATGCCGCGATCGAAATGACCGCTGCAAAGACCGACCAGAAGTCACGATGCAAAAGCGCCATGACCGTCATAGACAGAGCCAAAGCCAAAGCGCTGGCAAAATCGGGCTGCAGCATGATCGTCAGGGCGATGACGGTCGTTGATATCAAAGCGATAGGCCTGGTAATATTTTGGACAAGAACACTGAACGCAGGAAGCAGCAACATGCCGGCATGCAGCCGCAATGACCCGAGCGGCAGCCATCGCCGGACGTCATTTGCCTCGATCCCGCTGATCAGGGTCAAAGCCATCAATCCGATGATCGATATCATGATGATCAATCGCGTCTTGTCGCCGGCGACTGGAGGCATCATCCAAACGAATATGCCCACGGTAAATAATGTCGCGGCATTGACGACAAGAAACCGGGATGGTGCGCCACCCATAGCCATGAAGACCAATCCCGCCGCCACAGCCAATCCGCATCCGGTCAATTCTCGAATGCGAAGTGGAATTTTCATCAAATAGTCAGCTCACATATGGATCGGCTTGCCCTGCACTGCCATTGCCGCTTCTTTGACCGCTTCGCTATGCGTTGGGTGGGCGTGGCAGGTATAAGCGATATCCTCGGACGTCGCGCCAAATTCCATTGCCTGCGTGACTTGCGCGATCAGGGTTCCCGCGAGCGAAGAAATGATATGGGTGCCGAGCACCCGGTCGGTTTCGGCATCGGCGATGATCTTGACATAGCCATCTGTGTCACGATTGGTCTTGGCGCGGCTGTTCCCGGCAAACGGGAATTTGCCGACCTTATATGCTGTGCCGCTTTCCTTCACCTCTTCCTCGGTCTTGCCGATACTGGCGATTTCGGGATAGGTGTAGACCACGCCGGGAATCAGATCGTGATTCACAATGCCTTGCTGGCCGGCGATAAATTCTGCTGCGGCAATGCCTTCATCCTCGGCCTTGTGGGCGAGCATCGGGCCGGGCGTGACATCGCCAATCGCATAGACGCCGGGTACCGACGTCTGGAAATCATGACCGACTTCAATCTGACCGCGCGCATTGGCGGTGAGACCAGCCTTGTCGAGTGCCAGACCATCGGTATTGGGCTTGCGGCCAATCGCCACCAGCACGACGTCCGCGTCGATTGTTTCGCTATCTCCGCCTTTCGCCGGCTCCATGGTGAGCGTCGCTTTCTTGCCCTTGACGGCGCAGCCGGTGACTTTGGTTCCGGTCTTGATGGCAAAGCCCTGCTTCTTGAAAATCCGCGCGCTATCCTTGCGAATATCGCCATCCATGCCGGGCAATATCTTGTCGAGATATTCGACAACCGTGACTTTTGCGCCAAGCCGCAGCCAGACCGAGCCGAGTTCCAGCCCGATCACGCCGCCACCGATCACCACCATATGGCCAGGCACTTTCGGCAGCTCGAGCGCGCCAGTGCTGTCGACGACGATATGCTTTTCATTGTCGATATCGATACCCGGCAGCGGGGTCACCGATGAGCCGGTCGCGATGATGATATTCTTGGCGGTGTAACTTTTGTCGCCGACCTTGACTCTGTTCGCGCTTTCAAACGCGCCGCGGCCCTGCAGCCAGTCGACCTTGTTCTTCTTGAACAGAAAGGCAATCCCGCCGGTGAGCTCTTCGACGGCCTTGGATTTTTCTGCGTGCATCTGCTTGAGGTCGAGCTTCGCTCCGGTCAGCTTGATGCCGAATTTCTCGAGCGCGCCGCTATGGGCTTCATGATAAAGTTCCGACGCATGGAGCATCGCCTTGGACGGGATGCACCCGACATTCAGGCAGGTCCCGCCGAGGGTCTCGCGGCTCTCCACGCAAGCGGTTTTCAAGCCGAGCTGTGCCGCCCGGATCGCCGCGACATAGCCGCCGGGGCCGGAGCCGATTACCAAAACATCATAGTCAAAATTGTCGGTCATATCTATCTCTCACCTCGCCATCCCGAACCTGTTTCCGGATCTCCCGAGATACTGATTGCTATCGCAAGCCAGCATGACGAGCGTTGGCGTCTCTGTTTACAAATCAATCAAAAGCCGTGTCGGATCCTCGATCGCTTCCTTGATCCGGACCAGGAAGAGCACCGCCTCACGCCCGTCGATCAGACGGTGATCATAGCTGAGCGCCAAATACATCATCGGGCGGACAACCACCTCGCCATTGACCACCACGGCGCGGTCTTCAATCCGGTGCAATCCCAGCACGGCAGACTGTGGCGGGTTGATGATGGGGGTCGACATCAGCGAGCCGAACACGCCGCCATTGGAGATGGTGAAGGTTCCGCCCTTCATATCCGCCATGGTCATCGTGCCCTCTTTGGCGCGCTTGCCAAAATCACCAATCGTATTCTCGACATCGGCAAAGCTCATCTGCTCGGCATTGCGAATGACCGGGACAACCAGGCCATTGGGCGCGCTGACCGCAACCGAAATATCGACATAATCATGATAGACGATTTCATCGCCATCAATCTGCGCATTGACCGCAGGCACGTCTTTCAGGGCGAGACAGGCCGCCTTGGCGAAAAAGCCCATGAAGCCCAGCTTCACGCCATGTTTCTTGGCGAAAAGGTCCTTATATTTCTTCCGCGTTTCGATCACTGCGGTCATATCGACATCGTTAAATGTTGTCAGCAAGGCAGCGGTATCCTGCGCCGACTTCAGCCGCTTGGCGACGGTCTGGCGGAGGCGGGTCATGCGAACACGTTCTTCGTTGCGATTGCCCGTGGCGACCGCTGAGGCCGCGCTGAGCGGATGGACATCGGCCGCTGATGCGCTGCCTTTTTCGGCGAGCACGTCTTCCTTCGTGCCGCCTGATTTGACATATTTGACCACGTCATCCTTGGTCAGACGGCCATCTTTACCGGTGCCGCTGATCTTGCTGGGATCGACACCATGTTCGAGCACGAGACGCCGCACTGCGGGAGACAGGGTCACCGACGACGCGGGCTCCTCGACCGGTGCATCGGCTTTTGCCGCCGCCGGAGCAGCTGTTGCCTTCGCAGCCGATCCGCCGCTTCCCGCCTCGATCGTCGTGATCACCGCGCCGACTTCCACGGTATCGCCAACCGATACGATCTGCGCGCCCATCACGCCGGCTTCCGGCGCAGGCACTTCCAGCGCGACCTTGTCGGTTTCGAGGCTTGCGATCGGTTCATCCATAGCCACTGCATCACCGGGCTGTTTCAGCCATTCGCCGAGCGTCGCTTCGGTGATTGATTCACCCAGAACCGGAACTTTTACTTCTGTTGCCATTTTCTATCCTATCAACCTTTGGCCCGGCATATGATGCGGAGCCGTCTTGGATGTCATTCGTCATCGTTCCAAGCGCCGCATCAAATGCAGCGCCCATTCGTCCCAAATCAGCCCTCATGCCCCAAGGCATCAGCCACCAATTGCTGCTGTTGCTGTTTGTGCCGCGAAGCCAGTCCGGTTGCTGGCGAGGCGCTCGCACCACGTCCGGCATAGTCCGGATCAACCGCGCCATGACCAGCATCTTTCAAACAATTTTCCAGATAGGGCCGGACAAAATGCCAGCTGCCGTTATTCTTCGGCTCTTCCTGCGCCCAAACCACAGTCTGCAGATTTTTCATCCGCTTCAGGCGCACCACCAGCGGTTCGCCAGGAAAGGGATAGAGCTGTTCGATCCGGACAATCGCAGTATTCTTGTCCCCGGCCGCATCGCGCGCTTCGATCAGATCATAAGCGACCTTGCCCGAACAGAGCACCAGCCGCCTGACATCTTTGTCGGCCGGCGGATTGAGATCGGATTTGATCCGCATGAAATGATGTTCGCCCTGGAATTTCTCGGCGCTGGACACCGCCATCTTGTGACGCAGCAGTGACTTGGGCGTCATGATCACCAAAGGCTTGCGGAACGGGCGCAGCATCTGGCGGCGCAATATGTGGAAATAATTGGCCGGTGTCGTGATATTCGCGACCTGGATATTATCCTGTGCACAGAGTTGCAGAAAACGCTCGAGCCTTGCAGAACTATGCTCGGGTCCCTGCCCTTCATAGCCATGGGGCAGCAGCATCACCAGTCCATTGGCCCGCAACCATTTGGCTTCACCGCTGGCAATGAACTGATCAATCATGATCTGTGCGCCATTGGCGAAATCACCAAATTGCGCTTCCCAGAGCACTAACGTCTTGGGGTCGGCACCGGCATAGCCATATTCAAAACCGAGCACACCATATTCGCTCAACGGGCTGTCGAGAACTTCAAACCGGCCATGCGGGACGGTGCTCAGCGGAATATATTTTTCTTCCGACTGCTGATCGACCCAGACGGCATGGCGATGGCTGAACGTCCCGCGCCCGCTGTCCTGGCCAGACAGGCGCACATTATAGCCTTCGGAAACCAAGGATCCATAAGCCAAAGCTTCGCCCGTCGCCCAGTCGAAATTTTTGCCGGTTTCGAACATCTGCGCTTTCGCATCGAGAACGCGCTGCAGAGTCTTATGGATATTGTGCGACGGAGGCACGGTCGTCAGCGTGCGCCCGAGACTGTCGAACAATTTGCCGTCAATCGCGGTCTCGACATTGCGCCGTGCGGTTTCGGGATCGGCCGGCGCGTGCAGTCCGGACCAGCGGCCGCCGAACCAGTCGGCCTTGCGAGGCTCATAGTCGGATGCGGCCTGAAATTCGGTCTCGAGATGGTCGGAAAATGCCTTGCGTGTGCTCGCGCCCCAATCGGCGTCGATCACGCCTTCGTCGATCAGACGCTGCTCATAGAGCTTGCTGACCTTGGGATGTTTCTTGATCGCGGCATACATGATCGGCTGGGTGAAACTGGGCTCGTCGCCTTCATTGTGACCGAAGCGGCGATAGCACCACATGTCGATCACGATATCGCGGTGAAAGCGCTGGCGAAACTCGATCGCCATCTTGCAGGCGAAGGTCACCGCTTCGGGGTCATCGCCATTGACGTGGAATATCGGCGCCTGCACGCCTTTGGCGACATCGCTGGGATAGGGAGAACTGCGGGCAAATTGCGGGCTGGTGGTAAAGCCGATCTGGTTGTTGATAACGAAGTGAATGCAGCCACCAGTATTATATCCGCGGATGCCGGAGAAACCGAGGCATTCCCAGACAATGCCTTGCCCGGCAAAGGCGGCATCGCCGTGAATCAGGACGGGAAGCACCTGCTTGTGGGTTTCGAGATCATCCCGCGCCACTTGCTGCGCCCGGACCTTGCCGAGCACGACCGGATCGACTGCTTCAAGATGGGATGGATTGGGGACCAGCGACATATGGACGTTGATGCCATCAAATTCGCGGTCGCTCGAGGTGCCGAGATGATATTTGACGTCGCCGGACCCGGCGACATCTTCAGGATTTGAGGAACCACCGGAAAATTCGTGGAAGATCACTTTATATGGCTTGGCCATCACATTGGCGAGAATGTTCAGCCGCCCGCGATGGGCCATGCCATAAACAATATCGCGTACGCCCGCGGCGCCGCCATTTTTGATGATATTCTCAAGCGCTGGCAGCATCGATTCGCCGCCATCCAGACCAAAACGCTTGGTCCCGACATATTTCTTGCCGAGGAAATTTTCATATTCCTCGCCTTCGATCACCTTGTTGAGGATCGCCTTCTTGCCCTCGGGGGTAAATTCGATCGCAGCATCCTTGCCCTCCATCCGGTCCTGAAGAAAGCGCCGCTCCTCGGTGTCGGCAATATGCATATATTCGAGACCGACCGAACCACAATAATTGGCACGAAGCACGGTCTCAATCTCGCGAATCGACGCAGTTTCAAATCCAAGCACGCCGCCAAGAAAGACCGGCTTGTCCATTTCGGCATCTACAAAACCATGGAATTCCGGTGTCAGGTCAGCAGGTTCTTGCAGTTTCGACAGGCCGAGTGGATCGAGATTGGCGCCAAGATGGCCGCGCACCCGATAGGTCCGGATCAGCATCATCGCGCGGATCGATTTCTCCGCCGCTTCCGCAACCTCGGCATCGGACATTGACGTGCCGGATTTTACTGCCGCGGCCTTGATTTCCACGCCCATTTGCGTGGGATCAAGCGCGCTGTTCAGTTCATCGGCATCGTCAATCGGCCAGTGTTTTTTCTGCCAACTGGGGCCCTGTTCTTTTTCGGTGCCAATGCCGAATTCTTGACCTTCTATTCCCATAGTATTTTCCTTGGGGAGGGATGGTTGGTTAGAAGGCTGGCTACGCCATTTCCTTCAACATCGCATCGAGCGTGGTTCCGAGTTCGCTGGGTGATGGTGACACCTGAATTCCGGCGGCTTCCATCGCGGCGATCTTGTCTTCTGCGCCGCCTTTGCCGCCAGACACAATCGCACCGGCATGGCCCATGCGGCGTCCCGGAGGCGCCGTCAGACCTGCGATAAAGCCAACGGTCGGTTTCGAACGGCCGCGCTTGGCTTCGTCAGCAAGGAATTGCGCAGCTTCTTCTTCCGCGCTGCCGCCAATTTCGCCGATCATGATCATCGACTTGGTTTCATCGTCGGCAAGGAACAGTTCCAGCACGTCGATGAAGTTGGTGCCGTTGACCGGATCACCGCCAATGCCGACGGCTGTCGTCTGGCCGAGGCCAACCGCTGTCGTCTGATGCACGGCTTCATAGGTCAATGTGCCGGAGCGCGAAACCACGCCAACCGATCCCTTTTTGAAAATGCTGCCGGGCATGATGCCGATCTTGCATTCGTCTGGGGTCAAAACGCCGGGGCAGTTGGGTCCGATGAGACGCGACTTGGAACCTTCCAGAGCGCGCTTCACCCGAACCATGTCGAGCACAGGAACGCCCTCGGTAATAGCAACAATCAGTTCAATCTCGGCATCAATGGCTTCGAGGATCGAGTCCGCTGCGAACGGAGGTGGCACATAGACCACCGATGCGGTCGCGCCAGTTGCGTCTTTCGCTTCGGCGACCGTATCATAATTGGGCAGACCGATATGAGTCGTGCCCCCCTTGCCCGGCGTCACGCCCGCAACCATCTGCGTGCCATAAGCCAAAGCCTGTTCCGTATGGAACGTACCGGTATTGCCGGTCATGCCCTGGGTGATGACTTTGGTGTTCCTGTCGATTAAAATGCTCATTGTTCAGTCTCTCCAACAAAATCTGCTTTTAGGGCGATGCCGTTAAACTGCGTCAGTTTGATAACGGGACTACCCTCCGGTACGTAAAAAATTTCAAAACTGTCATGCCCATCGGCATAGCCGGGCGTCCAATTTACGACGGCCGGTTCTTCGCGTTCGATAACCTTGTCTGCTTTACGGCCAATCCATTTGTCCGCCTTAGCCAGGTCAATCGATCTGGTTTCGGCAACATCATAGAGACGACAGCCATTTACAATGGTGCCGTTGGATTCGACACGCGAGACGATGATATCGAGACTCTCGCCGCTCACCGTCTTGGTGAAGACACGGGTATCAGACATCCTATCGCCAGTTTCATTCAATATCTCTGCGGCACCCGCGCGACCCACAGCCAGCAAACGACCCAACGGGCTGTCCGTCGCCGGTATCTCGGCAACCCACTCCTGCTCCACAAGATCGGCCTCAACCTTCTCGATACTGGCAATATTGCGGCACGCCGCATCAAACGCATCCAGAACGTCTCCGGACGGGTAAGGCGCGGCTGCCGAAGCAGCCGCAACCTGAAAAGCAAGAAACAGAGCGAGGCTCACGCGAGGCTAGAATCCAGTGCCTTACACGCTTCCAGCAATTCCTTCACCGCGTCGACCGAAACGTTGAAATTGCCCTGCGCTTCTTCGCTCAGTTCGATTTCGATGATCTTCTCGACACCGTCTTTGCCGATAATCACCGGCACGCCGACATAGAGATCATCCACGCCATATTGGCCGGTGAGATGCGCAGCGGCGGGAAGCACGCGGCGTTTGTCCTTGAGATAGCTTTCCGCCATCATGATCGCGCTGGTCGCGGGCGCATAATAAGCCGAGCCATTGCCGAGCAGGCCAACAATCTCGCCGCCGCCCTTGCGGGTGCGGTCAACGATCGCGTCGATTTTCTCTTGTGTGGTCCAGCCCATTTTGATGAGATCAGGGATCGGGATACCGGCAACCGTCGAATAGGCCGGAACCGGAACCATCGTATCGCCGTGGCCGCCGAGGACGAAGGCGGTGACATCTTCGACCGAGACTTCAAATTCGTCAGCGAGGAAGTGACGGAAGCGCGCGCTATCGAGAACGCCCGCCATGCCGACAACCTTGTTATGCGGCAATCCGGAAAATTCGCGCAGGGCCCAGACCATCGCGTCGAGCGGGTTGGTGATGCAGATGACGAAAGCTTCCGGTGCGTTGGCCGCAATGCCTTCGCCGACGGCCTTCATCACTTTCAGGTTGATGCCGATCAGGTCATCGCGGCTCATGCCGGGCTTGCGCGCAACACCGGCGGTCACGATGATCACATCGGAGCCTGCGATATCGGCATAATCATTGGTGCCTTTGAGATTGCTGTCAAATCCGTCAACCGGCGCAGCCTGGCTCAGATCGAGCGCTTTTCCGGCGGGCATGCCTTCGGCAATATCAAACAGGACGACATCGCCCATTTCCTTGGAAGCTGCGAGGTGGGCGAGCGTGCCGCCGATCATGCCTGCGCCAATCAGCGCTATTTTGTTACGAGCCATGTGGGAAATTCTCCTAGTGCATTAGAGTCGCGTGGATATTTACAGCCGGATTAAGCTTATCCACAGGCAAATTCAACCGCAGATAGTGCCAATTTTCACGGTATCTTTGCAATTAGTTCGCAATAGCGATAATGGCTTGATAATTCTCCGAAAGGCGCTCGCCGTGGCTGCAAGGCCATGGCCCAAAGCCGATATATGCTTTGGCTCCCGCGAATGGTCTGAAGACCAGCTTTTACGGATCGGACAAAGATCGAGAAAAACCTCCGGGATGTCCTGTCTATGCTCAAGAATTTTCAAACAGGGACACTGATTCACAGGGTTCAATGAAGGCGCCTTGCGATCAGCCAGCTGACCGGTCCAGCGACAAGAAAGGCCGCAACCGCACCCAATAATATGCTCATCATCGACGCCTGACCGGCGACCAGCAAAGCCGTGACCACCACACCCATGAACACACTGCCAATGAATATGTGAAACATCATAACTTTCAGAAACATCGACATTGCATTTTCCCTTCAAACGCGCGGCCCGGCAACTTGTGGCAACTCATATCGGACCATTTTGGGCGCCGCCTTGATCTCGGTCAAAAACTACGGGATTGCCCTTGCCGCCCAGATTGGCATACACATGGCGCAAACAAAGGGAGCGGAATAACAAGCTATGCTGACAAAGGGCGACGACTATCCGCTGCACCAGACATCGGAAGTGATGGCGGTATCTGGTGGCAATCGCAATTTCTATGACCGCTATTTCTTCAACGGCTATTCGCCTGACGGCAGCATCTTCTTCGCGGCTGCACTGGGCGTCTATCCCCAGCTCGACATCATGGATGCCGCCTTCTGCGTCAGTATCGATGGCCAGCAACATAATCTGCGCGCATCGAAACGCATGGGTAGCGAGCGGCTTGATCTGCAAGTCGGTCCGATCCGGATTGAGATTGTCGAGCCGCTCCAGCAGCTCCGCCTGACGATCGCTGGAAACGACAGCCCGATCACCGCCGACATCATATTTGACGCGCGTCATGCACCGATCGAGGAACCGCGCTTCATCCGCCGCGATGGCCCGCGCCTGCTGATGGACTATACGCGGATGACCCAGAACGGAGACTGGTCCGGAACCATCACCGTCGATGGTCAGGATATCGACCTTGCCGGCTGCCGCGGCACCCGAGATCGCAGCTGGGGCATCAGACCGGTCGGCGCGCCCGAATCTCAGCCGCCACCCGACGGAGCTCTTCCCCAATTCTGGTGGCTATGGACACCGCTGAATTTCGATCAATATTGCGGTTTCTTCCACAGCAATGATGATGGTGAAGGCGAGCCATGGAACCGGCGTGGCGTGATCGATAGGATCTCCGGCGGCGCGCAGGAATTCGAACCCAGAGCCATGGACCTCAGCTATCATTCCGGATCACGCCGGGTCAAACAGGTCCAGATCGAAACCGGCACCGGTGAGCTATCGATCACCCCGCGCACGGGCGAGGCGAATCGAACCTTCTACATGTCCGGCCTCGGCTATATGCATCCGGTCTGGGGTCACGGGATGGATCATGGCGATCTCGACGTCGGCTATGACGTCATCGCTCTCGATCCTCAACCCGCGATCGATATGACCACCATCCACATCCAGGCGCTGAGCGATACGGTGCTGAGGGTCGACGGCCAAGAGCATCACGGCGTCGGTGTCGTCGAGCAACTGTTCATCGGACCCCACGCCAGCAGCGGTCTCACCGGCCTGATCGATCCGGCACCATGAGCCGTGATTTTCCCGTTCGCCCGGAGGAATTTGACAAGGCGTTTATCGAATGCATATTTGATCAGCCAGCCGGCGCATTGACGTCGGTCAGCTATGCACCGGTCGGTACCGGACAGGTTTGCGACAGCTATCGCTTCACGTGCGCATGGACCGAGGCCGATCATCCCGAAACCTTCATCGCCAAATGTCCAAGCGCCGACCCGATCAGCCGGGGTGCCGCGGCGATCTTCCATCTCTATGATATGGAAGTAGGCTGGTACCGCGACGTCGCCGACAGCTGCGATGCGCTCTGCCCGAAAGCCTATCACGCCGATATCGCGGAGAATGAGCAGGATTTCATTCTCATGCTCGAGGACATGGCCCCGGCCGTGCAGGGCGATCAGCTGGCAGGCGCTGCGCTGATCCAGGTGGAGACAACGCTCCGCGAGGCAGCCGCCTTGCATAGTTTTCAACCGGACGGGGGGTTTGATCTATTCAAATGGCTCCATCATGGTGAAGGGAATAGCGCCTTTCTGAAGAACACCCTTCCCAACGGCTATCCGGTTTTCCGCGACCGGTTCTCGGCGCTGCTGTCGCCAGATATCCTCGATCTGGGGCAGGAGCTGGTTGACCATATCGACGGATATGTCGCGCAGGCCCCGCTGGAGCTCGCCATTACCCATGGCGATATGCGGCTGGACAACATCCTGTTTCATGAAGATGGTCAAATCGCAGCCTTGGTCGACTGGCAGACCTGCTCGCTCGGCAACCCAGCCAATGATATCGCCTATATGATCGGCACCAGTTTTGCCGACCCAGCCGATCGGCGGCGGCATGAAGAAAAGCTGGTTCGCAACTATCTCAGTCGCCGATCAAACGCACCAGATTTCGATCGATTCTGGACCGAATATCGCCGCCATGCGTTTTCCGGTTTCATCATGGCGATCAATGCGTCGCTCCACGTCGAGCAAACCGAACGTGGGGACAAGATGTTCGCGGCGATGGCGGAACGGCCGGCCCAAATGGCAATCGATCTGGATAGTTTGGCCCTGCTCTAGACCACGGCCCCATGGCCCAAAGCCAGATAATCCTCGGACTGCATCTCGATCAGCCGTGATGCCGTTCGTTCAAATTCAAAACTGCCATCGCCTTCTTGATAAAGGGCATCCGGTTCCTCATCCGCGGCCGCGAGCAGCTTCACCTTATGTTCGTAGAGCGCGTCGATCAGTGTCACAAAGCGCGCCGCCTCATTGCGGTTCTCCTTCGACAGTTTCGGAATGCCGACGATGATCACGCTATGGAAATTACGTGCGATAGTGAGATAATCCTGCGCGCCTCGCGCTTCTGCACAGAGCCGCTTGAACGAAAATACCGCAACACCTTTCAGGCATTTGGGCACATGCAACGTCCGCCCGCCTGGTACGGTCAGCTCTTCACTCGGCACATGAGCAGCGTCATCCGGAGAATAATCAGTAAGACGAAAAAACGCCTCGCGCATCGCATTGGTCGCAGTTTCGCCATTGGGTACGTGCCACAGATCAACGCCACCCAGCCGCTCGCGGCGATAATCGGTCGGCCCGTTCAGCGAGATCACATCAAGTCGCGTGTTGAGCAGATCGATGAACGGCAGGAAATGCTCGCGGTTCAATCCATCCTTATAAAGGTCATCCGGTGGGCGGTTTGAAGTGGTGATGATCGTAACGCCCGCCTCCACCAGGCCCGTGAACAGCCGCGACATGATCATCGCATCCGCGCTGTTGTTGACGACCATTTCGTCGAAAGCGAGAAAGCGGGCTTCGCTGGCCAGCGCCTTGGCGACCGGAATGACAGGGTCACCCTGCTCTTTCTTTCGTTCGACGTTCAAGCGTGCATGAACATCGAGCATGAACTCGTGAAAATGAGCGCGCTTCTTGCGATATATGGTGAGACTATCGTAGAATAGGTCCATCAGCATGGACTTGCCGCGCCCGACTCCACCCCACATATAAACGCCCTTGGGCGAGGTCGGCTTCTTTCTGAATGTCCGCCATAAGATGCTGCCTCTCGGCGGAACCGATTCGAGCTCGTCCTGCAATTGATCGAGACGTTTGACGCATCCCTCCTGGTCCGCATCAGGTTTCAGCTCTCCTTGCGCGATCAAGTCCTGATAGCGCTGATAGAAACTGCCCATTAGGTGCGCGGGGCCTTTTTGACGATCGCGGTAAAGGAGGCCATATTGTCGCTTCCCCCGGCGCCCTGCACGACCAGTCCGCGCATGAACAAAAACCGGCCGGTCTCGCGGATTATCTCAACTTGCGCTTCGAGCGGTTCGGTCATCCGCGCCGCGCCCGTGAAATGGGTTTGCAATTCGAGTGTTACCGCGAAACCGGATGGTCCGAGATCGAGCACCCGCATCGCGGCGAACAGCGAGCAATCGATAAAGCCCATCATCGTCCCGCCGTGAACGACATCGCCCAGATTGCGGTGGCGGCGCTCCGGGAACATCCGCACGCGAGCGACATCATCAGACAGACCGTCCCCGCCGCGCCGGACAATCATCCGGCCGAGAAAACTGTTGTAACAATCCGGATCATTGAGAAGCCAGCTGTTCCAACCCGGATAGTCCGGGTCAGGATCGCTGATAACAAAATTACGCTCGGCTTCGGTCATGATCAGAGCCTGCGTTCGAATCAGATTTCGCGTGAAGCGGTCATCTTCTTGATTTCGGCGATAGCCTTCGCCGGCGACAGGCCTTTCGGGCAGGCATTGGCGCAATTCATGATCGTATGGCAACGATAGAGCCGGAATGGATCTTCCAGTTCATCAAGCCGTTCTCCGGTCATTTCGTCGCGACTGTCTGCCAGCCAGCGATAGGCCTGCAACAGAATCGCGGGTCCAAGAAACTTATCACTGTTCCACCAATAGCTCGGGCAACTGGTCTGGCAGCAAGCGCAAAGAATGCACTCATACAGACCATCCAGCTTGTTGCGGTCTTCAGGAGATTGCAGACGTTCCTTGCCGGACGGCTCAGGGGTGACGGTTTTCAGCCAAGGTTCAATCGATGCATATTGTGCATAAAAATGCGTGAAGTCGGGAACCAGATCCTTGATCACTTCCATGTGCGGCAATGGCGTAATCGTGACCTTGTTGCCGCAATCTTCAATGGCAGTGGTACAGGCAAGACCATTTTTACCATTGATGTTCATCGCGCAGGACCCGCAAATGCCTTCACGGCAGGAGCGGCGGAAGGTCAGAGTCGCATCTTGCTCTGATTTCATCTTGATTAGGGCATCGAGCACCATTGGTCCACAATCATCCGTGTCGATTTCAAATGTATCGTAGCGCGGATTCTCGCCCTTGTCCGGATCATAGCGATAGACTTTAAACGGCCGCTTCTTGCCACCCGTCAATGCCTGATACATTTCACCCGTTTTGCGGACTTTGCTATTTTTGGGGAGCGTGAAAGTGGCCATGGTCTATTAGATTCCCTTGTTCTGAGAAGGGGCATAACCAAGAAGGTCTGGATTCTCAACCATTTTGCTCGGGAAAATCAATCGGACCACCTACAAGACCGGTCGCTAGTTTTGGCGTTCGAAGAAGGCAATCATATCATCCAGTACCGGCGCTTTGTAACGGAATGGCTTTGCCACGGCCATCATGATCTCGAGATGATCGACATCGGCATATTCGACATATTCGGCATCCCCGCCTGCCGCGAGCATCTTGTCATACAGAATTCGGCTGTTTCGTGGCCTTACCTGGGTATCATTCATCCCGGTCGAAAGCCAAAGCGGCGGCGCATCGGCACGCACAAAATTGACTGGCTGAGTCATTTCCGGCGTATGATAATCACCAAAGCTCTGCTTGGTCGTTTCAGAATCAAATGGAAAGAAATCATAAGGCCCTGCGAGAGCTGCCACGCCGCGAATAAAATCGGGCGACTTGCCTTCCCGGCCCAACCATTGGCGATCCAGTGCCAGCATCATCACATTATAGGCGCCGGCGGATTGACCGGATATAAATATGCGGTCCGGGTCTCCGCCATGGCTGGCGATATTGTCATGCACCCAGGCCAGCGCTTTCGCGCTATCCTCCAAGAAACCAGGAAATTTAACCGCAGGAAATAGCCGGTAATCAGGCAGTACAACCAGATATCCGCGACTGGCCAGCGCCCGACCGGCAAAAGCATATTGGTCCTTCGAACCATCGCGCCAACCGCCACCATAGACGAATAGCACTACGGGGAGAGAATCACTCTGCGCTGCCTTGGGCGCCCAGATATTCAGCCCGAGCCCCAGCGTCTCGTCATAGACTTGGCCGTTGACCTGCAATTTGGCGTTGCTGTCACCGGGAACGAGATTATTGGCCATATCCAGTTGCTTTGGGCCCGGGTGAGAGAGAAACCACCAGAGGAATCCCGCTAATGCCAGCAACATAAGGCCGATGATAATGAACCATTTCATAGCCGCGCCTCTAGCCAGTTGCTCAGACGCTGGCAATGGCGCTCCAGTCTATCGGCTGGTGACGGTCAATCGACGCGTCGGCCGGAGGCATGGGATATTTGAGCCCATTACCACAGTTGAACAGCACCGCCCGGTCGGATGTGTTGATCAGCCCTTGTTCCAGAGCTTGTGAATAGGCCGCAGCGGTTGCAGCTCCTTCGGGACACAGCAAAAGTCCATCTTCATTGCCGATATGAATCTGGGCCTCGATGATCGCCTCATCTTCCACTGCAATCGCAAAACCACCGGAATCACGCACCGCTTCGAGGATCAAATAGTCGCCGATCGCAATCGGAACGCGAATACCGGCGGCGACCGTATGCGCATTTTCCCAGAGCGGCGCATGATCGAGACCTTTTTCCCAAGCATCGACAATAGGTGCACATCCAGTTGCCTGTACCGCCACCATCCGCGGGCGTTTTGAGCCGATAAAACCGATCTGCTCGAGTTCGTCGAAGGCTTTCCACATGCCAATCAGGCCCGTACCGCCACCCGTCGGATAGAAAATCACGTCGGGAACATCCCAACCCAATTGTTCGACCAGTTCGAGGCCCATCGTTTTCTTGCCTTCGATGCGATAAGGTTCTTTCAAGGTCGAGAGATTGAACCAGCCCATCGGCTGTTCGCCATCAGCGACAATTTTCCCGCAATCATTGATCAGGCCATTTACCCGCCAGACCTTTCCGCCTTGCAAGGCAATCTCGCGGACGTTGACTTCCGGCGTATCATCCGGACAGAATATATAGGCTTCCATCCCTCCGCGTCGGGCATAAGCGGCCATCGCGGCTCCGGCATTGCCATTGGTCGGCATGGCCAATCTTTTCAAACCGAGCTCTTTGGCCATCGACACCGCCATGACGAGTCCGCGCGCTTTGAACGAACCCGTCGGCAGGCGCCCCTCATCTTTGACAATGACATTTGACCCCAGAGAATTGTCCAGCGGTATCAGTGGAGTCATATCTTCACCCAGAGATACGATATGCGAGGCGGCTGAAACCGGAAGCAGCTCGCGATAGCGCCACAGATCGGTTGGTCTGGCAGCGAGCTTCTCTTTGGTCAGCGCCTTTTTCACTCGGTCGAGATCATAGCGAACGAGTATCGGTGCGCCATCTGGCGAGAGATTCTGGACGGTTCCGGCCGGAATCTCCTGCCCGGTTTTTGAACATTCCAAATGGGTAACGAAATTGGCGATATCCGCCGTGAGGTTGCTCTGGTTCATATCAGTTTGATCACATCCTGCCCACTCCGGGCTCTGTCAAAATCGCGAAAATTGTCGGCTCAGGAAATATAACCGTTGCGCTTCAACCCTTCAGCGATGATCGTTTCCAGCAATTGTGCATGGCTAAATCCGGCAACAGCTGCAGATTTGGCGACAACTTTTTCAGACCAGAGATTACAGTTCAGGTTGATCTCAATAAAATTGATTTCGCCGGTTTTGATGTCCAGTCGAAATTCTATCCGTCCATAGTCGAACGGTTCAAACTCTCGCGCCACTTTTTCAGCCATCGCCTGAACCCTGGGCGCAAATTCCGGATCGTCAAACGGCTTGAGCGTCGCTTTCTCGGTATTCGGCACCAGATCGCGCTTTTCATAATAGGTCCAGAGCTTTTGCGTGTCTTCACGCTCATAGATCAGCATCGGCAGTGCTTTGGGTCCGCCTGAGCTGATAAAGGCGGCCTGAACATCATATCCGTCAAGATAAGGCTCGACGATCGCATCATGACCTTGTCCATGAATACCGGCCACGGCATTGACGACACCTGCCCAGTCGAACGCATCGGAAATGGCCCAGCTGGCCGAGCTGGCGTTGGGCTTTATCACCCAGCGTTCGGCTTTGGGACAATCAGCTTCATTCACCGAAGCGCCACGACGGTAGCAAAACCAGGGTGCGGTCGGAACGCCGGCATTGGCCGCAACAAGCTTCGACATGGATTTATCGTCGCCGAGACCGCGAATGAACGGCATCGCACCGACATATCCGATGCGATGCATATTGCACAGCAATGGGATCATCATCTCGCTGTTCACAAATCCACCGCGGTTCAACAGTGGAAATACAAAATCTACGTTGGGATGGCTGAACAGCACATTGTAATTGTCCGCAACCTGAAGATTTATTCCCAGACTTTCGAGGCTGGTCTTCACTTCATGATGATAGATCGCATGATTGCCATCTTCCGGATGCATCCCGCCGCCCCACAGCGCATGCTTGGCCATGAACAGAAATCTCAAGCGCTCTTTGGCTTCATCAGGGATCTGAAGCGGCCTGATGTCGAGGGATTTTGCCATGAAATGAACCTTTTTCTTGAGCAACGGCTTATAGGCTTGACTGGCGCCGCTTCACAATCAGATTTTCAGGTCCTTGACTCTGTCTTCCAATATCGCCTCGACTATCTGATAGGTCCGGTCATTATCAACGTCGATCGCCTGCGTTCCATCGGCCAGCGGCACGCGCCGGATTTCGATCCCAAAGCGTTTCGACATTCGGCGAAATGCACCGTCAACCGTCACCAGCTTGAACCGCATCATCAGAATATTGATGAGACCAAAGGCGTTGACCAAGCGCTTCGGATTGCTCATAAACTGCCCGCCCTCGCGAAATATGTCGGCGGCCTTCAAAGCGTGCGAATCCCGGATACCATAGAGATTGCAGTTGGCCACTCCGTGGTCGCGAAACTCATAATAGCCTTTTTGTGCCTTCGGATGAATCCCCAGAATATCCTCTTTATTGGCCAAACCGGCGACTGCATCGGCACCGTCGTTCAAACTGCGCAGGACTTTGTCGATACTGTCATGCTTGACCAGCACATTGTCGGCCGTCGTGACGACAAATGGTGCCGTGGCGTTTTTACACCCGAGAATGACGCTTTCGGCAATATTGCTATCCGATTGCAGGAAGTGGATAGGCAAATCATCCCGGGCAAATTTCTCGGCAACCGGCCTGACTGCTGCCTCGCCATCCGGTTCGATTAGGATATGCACTGCGCGGCAGCCGGGGTGCGATGTCACAGTTTGCAGCGTTCGCGCGATCAGTTGCTCGCCCGCGATCGGAATAAGGCATTTATGGCTCACCTGATGGGCTTCAGCGAGCGGATTGACCACGCCGGTGCGCTGGGCCGCCAGTAGAATGATGTCGAATTTATCTGTCATGGGAAACCTCTGGCGCTGCATTGGTAATATTTCAAGTGTTGCCATCGCAACACCGGCATAGAATTAGCCGCTATATAGGATAAAGAGGCGAGAAGAACTGAACTTTTGTCGATAAAGCGAGCGCTGTGCTGAAAAACCGGATTTCAAAATGGACACAAAGCGAAGATTCTCTCGTGCGTGTCTTTCGCAATAGCAGCTGGTTATTCTCCGCAAAGGGGATCGGTGCGATTCTCAGCATCTTCTATCTCGCGCTATTGACCCGCAGTCTGGGCGTTTCGGGCTTTGGCGAATTCATGATGATCGTCAGCGCCGTCCAGCTGCTGGCTGCGATATTGAAACTCCAGACCTGGCAAGCGGTGGTCCGGTTTGGCGCGCCCTATCTGCTCACCGGCGATGACAGAGCGTTTCGGAAATTGTCGATACGAAGCTTCCTGATCGAGTTGAGCGGCGGGATTCTGGCCTGTGGTGCATTATGGCTGTTGCTGCCTGTGGGTGGCACTCATTTTGGGTGGAGCCACTCGATGGCATTGGCGATCATGGGCTATGGAGCGGTCGTATTTCTCTCGGTGCGATCGACAGCAATCGGCATCCTGCGAGCACAAGACCGGTTTGGCGGCAATGCTGCCGGTGATGCAATCATACCTCTGGTGCGTTTTACCGGCGCGATCCTGTTGTTCTTTGCAACGCCAACGATAGCCGGGTTTCTGGTGGTCTGGGCCCTCTCCGAATTCATCAGCTTCCTGTTCATGTGGTTTCTGGTCGCGCGCAATCGCAAGGTGATTGCACAGCCAGCGTCATCCCAACTGCCGGTGACTGCGCCAAGCTGGCCCGAATTTTTCTCTTTTCTATTTTTCACCAATCTCGCTTTTCTGGCGAATGTGATTCGCGAACGTCTGGTTGTGGTTATCGTCGGAATCTTTGTCGGGCCGACCGCAGCGGGGCTCTATCGGCTTGCGGACCAGCTCGCGAATAGCGTCAACCGCTTGGCGGAAGTATTTGCGCGACCGCTTTTTGCCGAGCTTTCGAAGCTTTTTGCCGGCAACGAGTCGGATAGACTCACCGGCTTGTTTTGGAGATCGTTGCGGGTATCAGCCGTGTCCGGTGCCGTCATGTTCTTGGCCCTCGTCTTATTGGGCCAGTTCATGATCGATGTGATTTCGGGACCAGAATTTCTCGCAGCCTATCCGATTCTGCTGCTTTTGGGCGCCGCCACCATCATCAGCTTGTCCGGATTGGGCCTGGAACCGCTGCTACAAGCTGCCAATCGTGCCCATGTTGCGCTTATTGCCAAACTTGCGGGACTGACGGCTTTGGCCATGGCGATGACACTGTTGCTGCCGAAATATGGCACGATGGGAGTGTCCTGGGCGATGCTCCTTTCGGCGATCATCACTACGATTTTGCTATTCCTGTTCAGTCGATCCGCAATCGCGAAACCCCATCCCGCCGCATGATAAAAAAAGGCGACCCGCAGGCCGCCTCTTTCGAAACTAATATGTCGTAGCAGCTTAACGCTTGGAGAACTGGAAGCTCTTACGCGCTTTCGCCTTACCATATTTCTTGCGCTCAACCTTGCGGCTATCGCGGGTAAGGAAGCCGGCAGCTTTCACTGTTGCGCGGAGCGCTGGCTCATATTTGGTAAGCGCTTGCGAAATACCATGTTTCACGGCGCCAGCCTGGCCTGACAGCCCACCGCCCTTAACGGTGACGACCACATCATATTGTTCTTCACGCTCGGTGATCGCGAACACCTGATTGAGGACAAGCCGCAAGGTTGGACGCGCGAAATAAGTGACCGAATCGCGGCCATTGACCGTGATCTTGCCCTTGCCCGGCTTCAACCAGACACGGGCAACCGCATCTTTCCGGCGACCGGTTGCATAAGCACGGCCATATTGGTCCAGCTCTTGCTCACGCAAAGGCATGGTCGATACGGGCGGTTCGATCGTTGCCGTCTCGCCGCTTTCTTCAACAGGAGCGTCAGCGACGATGTCGCCAGCGATTTCTTTCAAATCAGACAGATCTTTTGTGTCAGACATTATGATCCCACCTTATTCTTGCGGTTCATGGAAGCGATATCGAGTGTTTCAGGCTGTTGACCATCATAAGGATGCTCGGTGCCAGCAAACACGTGCAAGGCACGCATCTGGGCGAAACCAAGTGGGCCTTTCGGAATCATACGCTCGACAGCTTTTTCGATAACACGCTCGGGAAAGCGGCCTTCGAGAACTTTGTCAGCCGTCGTGCCGCTGATGCCGCCTGGATATCCAGAGTGCTTATAATATACTTTTTTCGCAGCTTTGCCGGCCGTGAACTTCACTTTCTCGGCGTTGATGACAATGACATGATCGCCACAATCAACATGCGGGGTGTAGCTTGGCTTATGCTTGCCGCGCAGAATATTGGCGACGATTGATGACATGCGGCCAACAACCAGATCGGTGGCATCAATGATATGCCATTTCTTTACGACGTCTGCGGGCTTGGCCGACTGCGTCTGTTTGGTAATGCCCTTCATGGGATCACTCCTGTCGAAAATGTTTTTCAAAAATAAGAAAAGCCGAACCTGATGGCCCGGCGTCTTGGGAGGCCTATTGGCGATGTTTCGCGCGCAAGTCAAGCAAAAGCGCGGCTTACAAAACGGGTATAATATTACCTCTCGCCATTATGCGGGTCGCCGTCCAAGCAAATGCAGTCCCCAGGCCGCCGAAGCCACGACCAGCGCGCCAACAGCCTGATGCAGGACCGCCAGATGGATATTCACACCGGTCATCACCGTGGCAATACCAAGCAGGATCTGAATGCCAAACGCGCTGTGGATCGCCACCGACGCCCGTCTGTCCTGTTGTCGGACCTTACGCGCCAGAATCACCAAAAACCCGACCGTAACCCACGCCCACCAGCGATGAATGAAGTGAATGAGATAAGGATCATTGTTGAGCGCCGTCCACAGTCCCCCGGTCCAGTCGATACCGCCGGGTATGAAAAAGTCATTCATCAACGGCCAAGTGTTTGAGACATAGCCGGCGTTGAGGCCAGCTGTGTAGGCGCCAAACAGCAATTGCAGGAAAAGTACAAAGCTGATTATCAAGCCCAAACCGGTTAGCCGAGCCGAACGATCGTCGCCTTTGGCCAATTGCCGCAAGTCGAGAGCCGTCCAGACCAAACCGCCGAGTATGAACAGCGCAGTGAGCAGATGAACCGCGAGCCGGAAATGACTGACATCCGTGCGTTCGCTCAGTCCGGATGTAACCATCCACCAGCCGATCGCGCCCTGAAATCCGCCGAGCGCGAGCAAGGCGACGAGCCGCCAGCCATAGCCGGAAGGAATCGCCCGTTTCACCGCGAACCAGAGCAACGGCAGTGCAAAGGCAAGGCCAATCACCCGACCGAGCAAACGATGCACCCATTCCCAGAAATAGATGAATTTGAAATCGGCAAGCGTCATCCCGGCAGGCCCGTTAATCTCCAGATATTCAGGAATCTGCTGATATTTCTCAAATTCGCTCAGCCAGTGCGCTTCACTCAGCGGCGGCAAGGCCCCGGTAACGGGCTTCCATTCCGTAATCGACAGGCCAGATTCGGTCAGCCGCGTGATACCGCCGACAATGACCATGATGAACACCAGAAAGGCGACGGAATAGAGCCAATTGGAAATCGCTATCGGGCGGCCAATGGACGACTTTCGGGGCAGGGCTGCGTCAGTGGGCTGGCTCATGGTGAGCTATGTGGTCACCAATGGCCTTTCTGACAAGAAGAAAGCGGTAGAAAAACAAGTTCCGCTCAAATGATATGTTGTATCTTAACACCCTCCCGCCTATATGCTGCTCAGCAATGCAATAACCACTGGAATTCGAGTCGTGTTTACGACTGCAAATTTTTGGAAAAACGGAGAACTCAGGGCCAGAGATGGCCTGTGGGACCGGATTGCCGTGCTGATTTCCGGCCTGTGTTTGGTACATTGTATTTCCACAATGGTGTTTGTTGCCCTAATTTCATCGGCAGGCGGGATGCTGCTTCACCCGTTGGTTCACGAAATTGGCCTCGGCATAGCGATCGCCCTTGGCCTGTTCGCGCTCGGCCGCGGCGTTCTGGAACATGGCTATATGATGCCTGCGGCCATTGGCGGCCTTGGCCTTGGCATCATGATGGGCGCGATCACCATCGGTCACGATAACGGCCATGGCGGCGCCGAGGTTCTGTACACGATGCTCGGCGTTGGCATCCTCGCCCTGGCACATGATCTCAACTACCGCGCGACGCATTAGCGATTGCCCGCAGCTGCCTGCACCCAGAGCCAAATCGAACTCTTCGCGAACACTGCCTCAGATTGCGAAAAACACTCCTCCTTGCTCTTCGCGCATTAGCATCCTAAATTACCTATATGGGAAAACATGATCATCACGAACATCATGGCGAATCGTTAGCCGACGCGGCGCGCGCCAACCTGGAAAAATCGGGCGAGAAATGGACGGACACTCGAGCTGCTATATTTGAAGCATTATCGGGATTTTCGAGGCCCGCCTCCGCTTATGATATTGCCGAGCTGGTATCCGTGGCGCGAAGCAAGCGGGTCGCGCCCAATAGCGTATATCGGATCCTCGACCTTTTCGTCGCCAATAATCTTGCGATGCGCGTGGAAAGCGCGAACGCTTATCTCGCCAACAGCCACCCCGGATGCGAACATGACTGTATTTTCCTCGTATGCGACACATGTGGCGAGGCGACGCATATCGATGATGATTCCCTGTCCGAACAGGTTCGAAAAGTCGCGCAGGGCGAAGGTTTCAATTCTATTCGCCCGGTCATCGAAGTTCGCGGCGTCTGTCAGAAATGCAGCTGAGTCATTCGACCCGTCAGCAAATATTCATGCCAGGCTTGCTCAACGTTCGACAGCAGCCTTCAAAGCAGTTACTATATACAGGTCATAGGGAGTAAATATGCCGGGTCCGAATACACCTTTGCTGGATCAAGTTTCCTATCCGGATGATCTGCGCAAGCTCAAGCCCAACCAATTGCGTCAATTTGCCGACGAATTGCGATCCGAAGTTATCGATACCGTTTCGACGACAGGCGGGCATTTGGGTGCCGGCCTTGGCGTGGTGGAACTGACCACGGCTATCCATTATGTCTTCAACACGCCCGAGGATCGGCTGATCTGGGATGTCGGTCACCAATGCTATCCGCACAAGATATTGACCGGACGACGTGATCGCATTCGCACATTACGACAGGCAGGAGGGCTCTCCGGCTTTACCAAACGGACCGAGTCAGAATTTGATCCGTTCGGTGCTGCCCATAGCTCCACTTCGATAAGTGCAGCACTGGGCTTTGCGATTGCTAACAAGCTCAACGATAAGCCGGGTCGCGGTATTGCGGTCATTGGCGACGGCGCGATGAGCGCTGGCATGGCCTATGAAGCAATGAACAACGCCGCTGCGGCCGGAAACAGACTGGTTGTCATCCTCAACGATAATGACATGTCCATCGCACCGCCGGTTGGCGGCCTCTCCGCCTATCTCGCCCGAATTGTCTCAAGCCGTGAATTTCTGGGCGTTCGCGAACTGGCGCGGCGGATTGCCCGCAAATTGCCGAAAGCCCTCCATGATGCGGCACGCAAAACCGACGAATATGCGCGCGGCATGACGATGGGCGGGACTTTATTCGAAGAACTCGGTTTCTACTATGTTGGTCCGATTGATGGACATAATATGGAACATCTCATCCCTGTTCTCGAGAATGTCCGTGATGCGGCAGAGGGGCCATGTCTCATCCATGTCGTTACCGAAAAAGGCAAAGGCTATAAATATGCCGAAGAAGCCGTGGACAAATATCATGGTGTCGCGAAATTTGATGTTGTCTCCGGTAAGCAGGACAAGGGCGCGGGCGGCGGACCGCCGGCCTATCAGAATGTCTTTGGTGAAACCCTGGCCAAACTAGCCGATAGTGATCCCAGAATCTGTGCGATTACCGCGGCCATGCCTTCCGGAACCGGCGTCGATAAATTTGCCAAGGCACATCCGGACAAGGCCTTTGACGTCGGCATTGCCGAACAGCATGGTGTAACCTTTGCCGCTGGCTTGGCTGCTCAGAAAATGCGGCCATTTTGCGCAATTTACTCCACCTTTCTGCAACGCGCTTATGATCAGGTGGTCCATGATGTTGCGATTCAAAATCTGCCGGTGCGCTTTGCGATTGACCGCGCCGGACTGGTCGGTGCCGATGGCAGCACCCATGCCGGAAGTTTTGACATAACCTATCTCGCCACATTGCCCAATTTCGTGGTTATGGCGGCGGCGGACGAGGCCGAACTGGCCCATATGACCTATACCGCCGCTCTGCATGACAGCGGGCCGATTGCTTTCCGCTATCCGCGCGGAAATGGCACGGGCGTGCCGATTCCTGACAAATTGGAGCAGCTGGAAATCGGCAAGGGCCGGCTTATCAAAGAAGGCACCAAGGTTGCGATTCTCTCGCTCGGTGCGCGTCTTGAAGAAGCCAAGAAAGCGGCCGAACAATTGGAAGCCAAAGGATTGAGCACGACCGTCGCCGATCTGCGCTTTGCCAAGCCGCTGGATGAAGAGCTGATCCGAAAATTACTGATCAGTCATGAAGTGGCGGTCACCATAGAAGAGGCGTCTGTCGGCGGCCTCGGAGCCCATGTGCTCACCATGGCATCCGATCAGGGGCTGACCGACGCGGGCCTGAAAATCCGTACGATGCGCTTGCCGGACAAGTTTCAGGAACAGAATAAGCCGGATGTCCAATATGCAGAAGCCGGTCTCGATGCGGACGGGATTGTCGACACCGTGCTGAAAGCGCTGAGGCACAATAGCACAAGCGTGGACAATCCAGTCGTTGAAAAAGGGGTCCGCGCTTGATCATAAGCATCTTGTGATTAAGCCAAGGTGCGACTAGTCGCATCGCTATGACACCAGAATTTTCCCATATTGACCACTGGATCTTCGATCTCGACAATGTCCTCTATCCGGCAGAGTGCAATCTGTTCGCGCTGATTGACATCAAAATGGGCGAATATATTGCGCAAACGCTCGATTGTGATCTTGCAGAAGCCCGCACGGTCCAAAAAGATTTTTTCCACGATCACGGCACCACCTTGGCGGGTCTGATGCATCATCATGATACTGACCCGCATGATTTTCTCGATTTTGTCCATGATATCGACATGGCTCGCCTGTCCCCGGCGCCGCTTGTTCGGGCAGCCATCGCTGCCCTGCCGGGCGAAAAGCTGGTTTTCACCAATGCCGATGCGCCTTATGCCAACCGGGTGCTGGAGCGACGCGGACTGGATGGACTGTTTCACCAGATGCATGATATATTGGACACGAAGCTCGTTCCCAAACCGGAAGAAGCCGCCTATCACAGCATGATCGCAACCACCGGTATCGATCCGACCCGCGCCCTGTTCGTCGAGGACATGGCGCGCAACCTGCGCCCGGCAAAGGATTTGGGCATGACCACGGTATGGATCAACACCGGTGCAGAATGGGCTGGCCGCGAGCATGATCCGGCCTATATTGACTATGAAATCACCGATTTGGAGTCCTGGGTCACCGGCCTCCATAGTGCGAAGGAAACCATCACATCATGACAGCCGCCTTACAGACCGCGATCGACAATGCTTGGGAAAAACGCGAATCGCTCAGCCTCACAACCCAGGGCGACGTGCGCGAGGCCGTGGATGCGGCATTGACCATGCTCGACAATGGCAGCGCCCGGGTTGCGGAGAAAAAAGATGGCCAGTGGGTCGTCAACCAATGGCTGAAAAAGGCCGTCCTGCTCTCCTTCCGGCTCAATGACAACACAGTGATCGAAGGTCCCGGCGGGGCCAATCACTGGGACAAGGTACCGAGCAAATTTGCCGGATGGGGTGAGAATCGTTTCCGCGAAGCCGGTTTCCGTTCGGTTCCTGGTTCGATCGTTCGCCAGGGCGCGCATATCGGACGGGGCGTTGTGCTGATGCCGAGCTTCGTCAATATTGGTGCCTTTGTCGACGAAGGCACCATGGTTGACGGTTGGGCGACCGTCGGTAGCTGTGCGCAGATCGGAAAAAATGTTCATATCTCCGGTGGTGCCGGTATCGGCGGCGTGCTCGAGCCGTTGCAGGCTGGTCCCGTGATTATCGAGGATGGCGCATTTATCGGTGCCCGCTCCGAAGTGGCCGAAGGGGTGCGCGTCGGCGAAGGCGCAGTGCTCTCGATGGGTGTCTATCTCGGCGCGTCGACCAAGATTGTTGATCGGGTCACCGGCAAGGTCTGGATGGGCGAAGTCCCACCATATGCTGTCGTCGTACCTGGCACCTTGCCACCCAAAGTGAATATTGACGGCGTTCCCGGCCCCTCGCTCTATTGTGCGGTGATTGTCAAAACCGTGGATGCCCAGACCCGATCCAAGACCGGGATCAATGAGCTGCTGCGCGACTGATGGCAGGAATGGCTCATACCGGCGTCAATCAAGTCAAGGTCACGCTCGAGCCAAATGACCATCCCTATCGCAATGGCGCGTGGACGCCGCTATTTGAAGAGCTGGACAGGGATGATCTGAAGGTCATCGGCGAAATCCCGACCGATATTGATGGCATTTATGTCAGAAACACCGAAAATCCGGTGCATGATTCGATCGGACGCTATCACCCGTTTGACGGCGATGGGATGATCCACACTCTCCGGATCAAGGACGGCAAGGCAGTCTATCGCAACCGCTTTGTCCGGACCGAAGGGTTCGAAGCCGAACAGGCAGAGGGCGGGCCTCTATGGGTCGGCATCATGGGCAAGCCGTCGGATAGCAAAAGACCTGGCTGGGGGGCGCATGGCAGCGTCAAGGACAGCAGCTCAACCGATGTCGTGGTCCATGCCGGTGCAATCCTATCAACCTTTTACCAGTGCGGCGAAGGCTATCGGCTCGATCCGGACACGCTCGCAACAATCGGCAAAGCGGACTGGGTTCCCGAAGATGGTATTTCCGCCCACCCGAAAGTCGACGAGGCCACTGGCGAATTGCTGTTCTTCAACTATGCCACCCAAGCACCCTATCTGCATTATGGCGTTGTCGGGCCCGACAATCAGCTCAAACATTTCGTCCCCATCGCATTGCCCGGCCCCCGCCTCCCTCATGATATGGCGTTCACCACAAATTACGCGATTTTCAACGACTGCCCGCTCTACTGGCAGGAACAATTGCTCGACCGCGGCCTGCGGATCCCCGCCTATCATCCCGACGAACCCACGCGCTTCGGCATCATCCCGCGCATGGGCCAGCCGGACGAGATCAAATGGTTCGAGGCCAAGCCGACCTATGTTCTCCACTGGGCCAATGCGTTCGAGGATGGCGACGAGATCATCCTCGACGGCTATTTCCAGAATGACCCGGTGCCGCCGCCGCTCACCGACTTTCCCTCGGGCTATGAAAGCATGGGCGCGAGTATCGACCTGCACAGTTTCAAACCCGAACTGCACCGCTGGCGATTCAATCTCAAAACCGGTGAAACAAAAGAAGAGACGCTGTTCGACGATTATCCGGTAGAATTTGGGATGATCAACCAGCAGATTGCCGGACAGCCCTATCGCTATGCCTATAGCGTGACCGGCGAGCCGGGCTGGTTCCTGTTCAACGGTCTGACCAAACATGATCTGGAGACCGGTGACGCGGAGCATATCAGTTTCGGCGAGCAACGTTTCGGCTCCGAAGCGCCGTTCATTCCGCGCGCCAATGCCCAATCGGAAGATGACGGCTATCTGATCAGCTTCATCACCGATATGGCGCAGGACCGCAGCGAATGCGTGATTTGGGATGCCCGGAAATTATCGGCAGGCCCGGTCTGCACGATCATCCTGCCGCACCGGATATCAAGCGGAACGCATGCTACCTGGGCGTCCGGCGCGCAGATTGAGGCGTCGACCTAGATCTTCGGCTGCTGCTGCGTGGCGCAATGAATGCCGCCGCCACATTCGCCGATCGGATCGACATTGAGCATCACGATGTCGCGTTCAGGATAAAGCTCGCTTAGCATTTCCTTCGCTTTGGCATCCGCTGCACCATCACCAAATTGCGCTGCGATCACAGCGCCATTGCAGACATAATAGTTGACATAAGAAGCGACAAAATCCTCGGCTGTCAACCGTGTCTCATATGGTTCCGGCAATATGATCATCTCAAACCGCTGGCCTTGCGCATCACGCGCCGCTGCCAGAATATCATGGGTTTGATAGGCGGCCGCCGCGAACGGATCATCCGCCGCATCTTCCTCATCGGGCAACTGGATGAGAATCTTGCCAGGCTCGGGAAACCGAGCCAGCGCGTCGATATGATAGTCGGTAATATCCTGATCCTTGAGGCCCGGTGCCCAGATCAGCTTCTGGCCGCCCACCGCTTCCAGGATCTGCGCGTCAATCTCGGCCTTGCTGCCATAATTGCGGTTGGCGATGATCCAGCTCGATTCATGGGCGATCACCGTGCCCGCACCATCCGATTCCAGCCCGCCGGGTTCGCCAACGAGGCCATTGTCGAACAATTGCAATCCCAGGCGTTCAGCGACAATGGCGGCGATTTTGCCATCATGGCCGTGATCCTGCTTGTTCCCCCAGCCGTTAAAGTTGAAATGGCGGACCGCGAGGTCACCGGCATCATTGCGAACAAAACATGGTCCCGAATCGCGGCACCAAAGATCATCCGTCGCAATATCCCAGATTTCGACGGCATCTGACAATTTGCGCCGCGCCGCTGGTTCATATTTCTTGTCCATCATCAGCACCACGGGCTCGAACTCGGCAATCGCATTGGCGACATCGGCGATCGATTGCTGGAGCATGTCGAGGAACAGCCGGTCCGGATGGACTTCGCGGCTGACCGGCCATTGCATGAAAGTTCGCTCGTGCAGTTCGCGTTCTTCGGGCATCCAAAATTGCGATTGGATCATATCAGAGGGACCGCTGCAAGAGACAAGAAATGGCGCGGCAGCCGCGATACCGCTGATCGCCAATCCGCGATTGAAGCCTCTCCGCGTGATCAATCAAACAGCTCCCCATCCATCTCTTTACCAGGAGGTGGCACTATCCCGAGATGCTTCCAGCCGCGGTCATTGAGCGCGCGGCCTCTTGCGGTCCGGGCGATCAGGCCGAGCTGGATGAGATAAGGTTCGATCACTTCCTCGACCGTGTCACGCGGTTCCGAAAGACCGGCCGCCAATGTCTCGACACCGACCGGACCGCCTTTGTAGATATCCGCAATCATATGGAGATAGCGCCGGTCCATCGCGTCGAGGCCGATGCTATCAACCTCAAGCCGGCTGAGCGATTCATCGGCAATTTTCCGGTCGACGATACGGGTTCCTGCGACATTGGCAAAATCACGAACCCGGCGCAGCAGACGGCCAGCGATGCGCGGGGTCCCGCGGGCGCGGCGCGCGACTTCGGTGGCGCCGTCGGGGGCGATATCGAGATCGAGCAGGCGCGCAGCGCGGTGGACGACCTGTTCCAGTTCTTCGGTCGAGTAGAATGCGAGCCGCACCGGAATGCCAAAGCGGTCACGCAGCGGCGTCGTCAGCAGGCCTTGGCGAGTGGTAGCACCGATCAGAGTGAAAGCCGGCAGGTCAATCCGCACGCTGCGCGCCGAGGGACCTTCGCCGATGATCAGATCGAGCGCGCGATCTTCCATCGCCGGGTAGAGGATTTCCTCGACCACCGGATTGAGCCGGTGGATTTCGTCGATAAACAGGACATCGCCTTCTTCGAGATTGGTCAGCAGCGCCGCGAGATCACCCGATTTGGCAATGACCGGACCGGATGTCGCACGAAAGCCGACACCTAGTTCGCGGGCAATGATCTGCGCCAGCGTTGTCTTGCCCAGGCCGGGAGGCCCAAAGAACAGCACATGATCGAGCGCCTCGCTGCGCCCTTTGGCTGCCTCGATAAACACCCGCAAATTGCCGCGCGCCGCCTCCTGCCCGATAAATTCGTCGAGCGTTTTCGGACGCAGGGCGGCGTCGATGTCTTCCGGCTGCCGCTGAGGATTCAAATCCGCCTTTTCATTCACGGCCAAACGCCCCTAATTCGTCACCCTGAATGTGTTTCAGGGTCCACCGCGCGTCCATACACAGCCCATGCGACAAGAGAAACAACCATGCGTCTACATACTCGCAAGCCAGCCCTACGGTACTCTTTACATCGGCGTAACCTCGAACCTGATCCAACGCCTTTACCAGCATCGCAACAACCAGATGCCCGGACACACGTCGAAATATGCGGTTTACCGATTGGTGCGTTTTGAAATGCTCGGTGATATGACCAGCGCGATAGCCCGGGAAAAGCAAATCAAAAACTGGCATCGCAGTTGGAAGATCAATCTGATCGAATCGGAAAACTCGCAATGGGTCGATCTGGCGGTCAATCTGGGTCTGCCCCCGATAAGCGACTGACTTCACACCGCCACCGTCATGCTGAACTCGTTTCAGCATCCACCGCACCCCAATCACCGCCTGCGAGCGTCGAGAAATAGACCCTGAAACGAGTTTAGAGTGACGGGGAAGCTGTTCGGGGGATTGGAAGGAGGTTTCAGTCATCGAGCCCGTCCAATTGACTATTTTGAGATCTTATTGCAAAAAAATTGATTGCAAGCACAAGACCGACAGCAATCCACTGATAAATTGGAAGAAAAGCAAAGATCAGCGCAGATGTCGATCTAAGGCCTGGGCCGAACATGCTGTCAACATAGACATTGAGACTATAGGCAGCAATGGCACCGACCGATACGGTTACGAACCAAGATCGTCGGACCACAATAAGCGGCAAAAATATCGGTGCGACACACCAAATAAAAAAAGGAACTGTACCGACCCACCACGAAACCGAAATAGGATCTCCGCTTCGAACAAAAATTGAAATTACAGCCGCTGCGTATAATGCCATAAACACAAAATTGGTTCGATACATTTCTTTAAACCAAGAAGTCACCGCGCCGCCTTCTTGAGCGCCAGTCTGACCAGCGCATCGAGCGTCACCCCATCCCCCGCCTCGGCATCCGCCGCCGCCACTGCTGCGCTCGCATCCACCGGTTTGAAGCCGAGGTTCTGCAATGCGCTCACCGCATCGGCGCTGTTGTTCGAGGGGGCGTGAATCACTCCGCCTGCGCCGACAATCGGATCGGTCGCAATGCCGCCGACCTTGTCTTTCAGTTCGTTGACGATCCGCAACGCCAATTTTGGCCCGACGCCATTGGCCCGCGACACCATCGCCTTGTCACCGGTCGCTATCGCCCGCGAAATTTCACCGGGCTCGAGCGCAGAGAGTATCGCCAGCGCCACCTTTCCGCCGACACCCTGTACCGAAATCAGCAAGCGGAACCAGTCGCGCTCGCTCGCCGAGGCAAAGCCCATCAGGCGCATGTCGGTCTCGCTGACCTGCATCTCGGTATAGATGGTCGCGCCATCGCCCTTGCCGCCGATCGCACCGATGGTGCGCGAGGATGCGAAGACCAGATAACCGACGCCCTGAACATCAAGCACGATATTATCCGTGCCGATCTCGTCGATGGTGCCGGTAAGTTTTGCGATCATATAGGTGTTTTAGCGCGACAGGAGAATCTGTCGAGTTTTTGTTTTGTTCTTATTTTTTCCGATGATGCGCATGGGTAATTGCAACTGCCAGCGCATCGGCGGCGTCGGCGCCCGCCAGCTGCACACCGGGGAGCAAGATCTTGATCATCGCCTGCACCTGATCCTTGCCCGCCTTGCCGACGCCAACCACAGATTTCTTCACCGAACGCGCCGCATATTCGCCGACCTCAATGCCGCTGCGAGACGCGCCCAGCAGAACCACGCCGCGCGCCTGCCCAAGCTTGAGCGTGCTCTGCGGGTTGGAGTTGACGAACACTTCCTCGACCGCAGCGGCATCCGGCTTATATTCCAGCAGCAAATCGGTAAGCTCGAGATCGAGTTTCAGCAGGCGGCTGGCCAATGCCATTTTCGGATCGGTTTTAATCTGCCCATTGGCAATATGGGACAGCCGATTGCCATCGACATTGATCACGCCCCAGCCGGTTGTGCCGAGACCGGGGTCGAGACCCAAAATGATCATATCTCCATGCCCATCTAGATGGGCAGGCCCAAGCCGGACTGTTGTTCGGCGATGGTGTCAACCAGAGCCACAATCACTCCGGCGAGTGCAGCCTTGGCTACAAATTCCCACATCACTCGGCGTTCAGTTTTTCCATAATCTCGTCCGAAACGTCATAATTGCCCCAGACGGTCTGGACGTCATCATCCTCTTCGAGCAGATCGATCAGATTGAGCAAAGTCTCGGCCTGTTCCTGATCGACCTCGACCTGTACGGATGGCCGCCAGGCAAGCTTCACGCTGCCCGCTTCGCCGAGCGATTTTTCGAGCGCACCCGACACTTCGTGCAGATCTTCCATTGCGGTCCAGATTTCATGGCCATCTTCGTCAGAGGAAATATCTTCTGCGCCCGCTTCCATGGCGGCTTCGAGGACTGTTTCCTCATCGCCCGCGCTGGCAGGATATTGCACATAGCCGACCCGGTCGAAGCCGTGCGACACCGAACCGGTCTCGCCGACATTGCCACCATTGCGAGACATGATCGTGCGGACATTGGTGTAAGTTCTGTTGGTATTGTCGGTCAGCGTTTCGATGATCAACGACACGCCGCCGGGGCCGAAACCCTCATAGCGCACTTCGGCATAGTCATCGCCTTCATTGGCCGAGGCCTTGTCAATTGCCCGCTGGATGCCATCTTTTGGCATCGATACAGCTTTCGCGTTGTTCACGGCCAGTCGCAGGCGCGGGTTCATATCCGGATCGGGCATGCCCGATTTGGCCGCCACGGTGATTTCCCGGCTCAGCTTCGAAAATTGCGCAGAGCGCTTCTTGTCCTGCGCACCTTTGCGATGCTTGATATTGTTGAATTTACTATGGCCTGCCATACGATCCGTCCATTATTGGTTTATAATCTCAGAGAGGCTCTTTGCCGCATGTTTGAACCCAACTCAACCATTGGATGGTCAATCGGTCGATTGCATTCGACGGCGCGCGATCTGCTGGCTTTTATTCGCTCTCCGGTGATCGGAGCCCGCGCAACGTGGCAAGATGACAGAGCGGTAGATGTCGCCTGGCTGTTCCTGCTCAACTGCCTGATTATCCTGGCCATCGCGACGATCCTTTTCCCGATGATGATGATTTTCGGGGTCGAGATGTCGAGCGATATGTCGGACCTGTTCAAACGCCCGGTCGGACAGATCATGCTGTTTGTCGTCGTGATCGGACCGATTTTGGAAGAATTGATGTTCCGCATATGGATCAGCGGAACACCCAGACTGCTGATCGGTTTTTTGGGCTTGATTGCATGGCTTGGGGGTTCATTGATCCTGAATCACTTCGGCCTGATCGGATCGGGGCAGATTGCTGCAATTATCCTGATTGCAATCATATCCATCGCTGTTCTGGTCGGCCTGATTCGCTTTTGGAAATCGTCCGTGCCCGATTTCTATATTCGAATCTTTCCCTTTGTCTTTTGGGGTCAGGCATTGCTGTTCGGCTTTGTCCATATATTTAACTATGCTGGCGATAATCCCGTCGCATTATTGCCCTTCATATTGCCGCAACTGGTCGGCGGCTTAATCTGGGGCTATGCCAGAATCCGCTATGGCTGGTGGTCCAATATTGTCATGCATATGGCGTATAATCTCATCGCCACCAGCGGACTGCTCTATGTTCTGCTGACGCAGCCCAATATATCCTAAGCGACGACGACGGCGGTTCCGGAGGCGGACACCATCAACATAGAGCCCTTGTCGCCCACAACCTCATAGTCGAGGTCGACACCAACCACGGCGTTGGCGCCGAGCTTTGCTGCTTCCCCCTGCATTTCCATCAGCGCTTCGTCACGGGCGCGTTTCAGGACATTTTCATATTTGCCCGAACGTCCGCCAACGATATCAGTGATGCTGGCAAACAGATCACGGAACAGGTTGGCGCCGACGATGACTTCACCAATTACAATGCCGCGATAGTCGCTGATTGCATGGCCTTCGATAGATGGTGTGGTAGTTGTGATCATCAGTTTTGCCTCCGGTTGAATATGATTTGATTGTCGTCATAAATCTGCGCGGGTCAAAGCAATTTCTCTAGCCATTGCACATCACGCCATGCGCCCATTTTCCAGCCGACCTCGTGATAGACCCCGACTGAGGTGAAACCCAACGCCTTGTGCAACGCGAGACTGGCCGCGTTGGGAAGTGCCACACCGGCAAAAACAGCATGTTTCCCCGATTTGGCGAGACTTTCAAAAAGGGCGGCATAAAGGGCGCTGCCGATGCCCGAGCGCGCGCAAGCGGGGTCGACATAAACGGTGACATCGCAGCTTTGCCGATAGGCCCGACGTTCGCGATGAGACGAACCATAAGCATATCCCGCAATCCCGCCATCCTGCTCCGCAACCAGCCAATCATGCGTCTGTCGCGCAATTGCTATGCGCCGCGCTATCTCGGACGCGTCGGGCGCTTCGGTTTCAAAACTCACCCAGCTATTTTCAACAAACGGCGCATATATTTGCGCGCATCGCCCAGCATCTTCAACACATGCTGGGCGAATCACGGCCATTAAGCCAAACCAAGCGCAGCTTTATAAGTATCCAGAATCGCTTCCATTTCCTGACGGTCATGGGCTTCCATCTTTCTCAGACGCACGATTTGGCGCATGATCTTGCCGTCATAGCCTTGCGACTTGGCTTCGCTGTAGACATCGCGAATATCATCGGCGATGCCCTTTTTCTCTTCTTCCAGCCGCTCGATACGTTCAATAAACAGACGCAGTTGGTCTGCGGCGACATTGCCTTCGCTCATTGGTTTTTTCCCTTGAAATAGTCAGTTTGGATTCGGACGAAAGCTTTAGGGTGCAGGCGCATTTTTGGCCACACTATCCTTCATCTTTTTAAGCTTCTCGGTCGTCGCCTCGGTCTGATATTTTCTTTTCCAATCCGAAGATGGCATCCCGTGGATCGCGGCGCGCGCTTCCTCTTTGGTCATTTCCCCGCCCGCTGCATGGGTCGCTTCCATCACCCAGTCGGCCAGACAATTGCGGCAAAAACCGGCGAGGCCCATCAAGTCAATATTCTCTGCGTCATGGCGATGCTGCAAATGGCTGACGAGACGGCGAAATGCCGCCGCTGCGGCGGCATCGGAATATTCCTGGCTCATATAAAGACTTCCATTGTTTTTTGTTTTAACCTGTCATGAAATAGGGTTAGACGACCGGCAATTAAAGCACCAACTGAGGAATCTCCTTATGGCATCGCCAATCTTTTCCCGCGATCGTAAAGTGAAAGTGCTGGCAACGCTCGGCCCGTCGAGCGGCAGCGCAGAGATGATCGAGAAAATGTATCGGGCGGGTGTCGATGCGTTCCGGATGAACATGAGTCACGGCGAACATCAAGCGCATGCGGCCAATGTCCAATCGATCCGCGCACTGGAGAAGAAAGTCGGCAGACCGATAGCAATATTGGCCGATCTACAGGGCCCGAAATTGCGAATCGGCACATTCGCGAAGCCTCCCGTGATGCTGAACGACGGGGCGAAATTCATATTGGATATGGACAAGACGCCGGGCGACGCAACGCGCGTCAATCTGCCCCATAAAGAAATATTGGGAACATTGCAGCCGGGTCATACGTTGCTGCTCGATGATGGAAAAATCCGTCTCGAAGTGACCAAGGCAGATGGCCAGAGCGTCGAAACCAAAGTCATGGTCGGCGGCGAGATTTCCGATCGCAAGGGGGTCAATGTCCCCGAAGTCGTGCTGCCGGTCAGTTCATTGACCGACAAGGATCTCAAGGATCTGACCTTTGCACTGGAGCAGGAGGTTGACTGGGTTGCACTCAGCTTTGTCCAGCGCCCAGAGGATGTCGCGGAAGCCCGGCGGCTGATCGGCGGCAAAGCCGCATTGCTGGCCAAGATTGAAAAGCCTGCGGCCATCGATCGTCTCGACGAGATCCTCGAACTGTCCGACGCGGTGATGGTCGCGCGCGGAGATCTCGGCGTCGAATTGCTGCCCGAACAGGTGCCGCCGTTGCAAAAGAAGATCGTCGCTGCCGCGCGGACCCTTGGCCGACCGGTGGTCGTGGCAACGCAAATGCTCGAATCAATGATCACGTCGCCGACGCCGACCCGGGCGGAAGTGTCCGATGTCGCGACCGCCATTTATGATGGTGCTGATGCGATCATGCTGTCGGCCGAATCGGCGGTTGGCGACTGGCCGATCGAATCTGCGACAATGATGGACCGTATCGCGGCCCAGGTTGAAAGCGATTCATCTTATGCCGACCGCGTCCATTTTACCGAAACAGTGCCCGATGAAACCACCGCAGATGCGCTCGCCGCTGCCAGTTACAATATCGCGCGGACGGTCGAAACATCGGCAATCGTCTGCTTCACGACATCCGGATCAACGGCCCGAAGAATGGCCCGCGAACGGCCCTCGGTGCCGCTGCTGGTGCTGACTCCCGATCGCAAGACGGCCCGGCGCGTGGGCCTGCTCTGGGGCGCCTATGCCGTGGTAACCCGGGATGTGACGAATTTTGAAGAAATGATCGAAAAAGCAAAGCGCATGGCATTGCGCCATAAAATGGGTCAGGCTGGCTCACGGTTGATTGTCTGTGCCGGCGTTCCTTTCGGGACGCCCGGCTCGACCAATCTGCTGCACATTGTTCGGCTCAGCGGTGACGAACTGAAACGCCGCTAAAGCAAATCCAGTGCTTGCAAATGAGCTTCGAGCCGCGATGCATCTTCAAAATGATGGCCCGCGATCCCCAGCTTCTCGCCAGCTTGAATATTGTCCAAGCGATCATCAATGAACAGGCACTGATGTGCCGCAATGTTAAACTGGCGTAACGCCAGCTGGTAGATCGCAAGATCCGGTTTGACCATTTGCACATCGCCGGAGATCAGAATATCCTCGAACATGTCAAAAACCGGCTTGTCCTGGCGAAAGGGTGGCCAAAATTCGGCTGAAAAATTGGAGATGGCAAAAAGCGGCACCTGCGCCTGCTTCAGGCGCGCGACAATATCAACGACGCCGTCAACTTCTCCTGGATTGGTTTCATTGAACCGCGGTGCAAATGAGCGGATATGATCGGCATGTTCCGGGAATTTGGCGATCAGCTCGGCGCTGGTGTCCGCAAAAGGCCGACCAGCATCATGTTGGAAATGCCATTCCGGCGTCACCACATGCGCCAGAAACCAATCAAGCTCGTCCGGGTCCTTAATCAGTTTTTCATAGAGAAAACGGATATCCCACCGGGAAATCACATTCCCGATGTCAAATATCACTGTGTCAATTTCTGAGATCGTAGTTCGTCCCTACCGATCAAAAGGAATCGATAGTCTCGATTAACCCTGGCGGGCTTTAAACCGGCGATTCGTTTTGTTGATCACATAGGTCCGGCCATGACGGCGGATCACACGGCAATCGCGGTGACGGTTTTTGAGCGACTTCAAAGAGTTGCGGACTTTCATTTTTCTACTCCACCCAATCTTTGGGTCATAATTTTATAATGTCTTGGAAGCGGTCAGGCCGCATGCAGACGGTGCAGTTAGGGTCCAAATTGACCAAAGTCAAGCACCCCCAAGGGCTATTCTCCGCGAATTTCGTCCAATTTGCGTTCCCAGGCCAGAGCATGGGCGACAATTTCATCGAGATCGGCATGTCCGGGCTGCCACGGGAACCGGTCCATGATCGCTCGATTGTCGGAAATCAGCGAATCGGGGTCGCCCGCACGCCGGCCTTCCAGTTTTCGCGTCAGCTTCATATTGGTCACCCGGTCGACGGCGTCGAGAACCTCGAGAACCGAGAATCCCCGTCCATAGCCGCAATTGAGCAAATGATTCTGTTCGGGGTCGGCGACCAATGCTTCCAGCGCAAGCACGTGGGCCGCTGCAAGATCCGCGACATGGATATAGTCGCGAACACCAGTACCATCAGGCGTCTCGTAGTCCGTTCCGAAGACAGCGATGCTGTCCCGTTTGCCGAGAGCGGCCTCGACGGCGACTTTGATCAGATGGGTTGCGCCAGCGGTCGACTGACCGGTCCGCGCCTGCGGGTCGGCCCCGGCTACATTGAAATAGCGCAAAGCACAGAAATTAAACTCATGGGCCGCCGACACATCGCGGAGCATATGTTCGGTCATCAGCTTGGACATGCCATAAGGATTGATCGGAATTTGGGGTGTGGTTTCACGCACCGGACTTTCTTCGGGAATGCCATAGGTCGCCGCAGTTGACGAAAAGATGAAATGCTTCACTTCTCCGTTGATCGCTGATTCGATCAGGCTACGGCTCTTGGAACTGTTATTGTGATAATATTTGAGCGGGTTCTCGACCGATTCCGGGACGATGATCGAACCGGCAAAATGCATGATCGCACCGATTTTTTCATTCTGGATAATTTTGGCGACCAGCTCCGAATCTTCGATATCGCCTTCATAAAAGGCGACGTCTTCAGGCACGGCCCATCGGAATCCAGTGGTGAGATTATCGATCACTGCAACCGACCAACCGGCATCGCGCAAAGCCAAAATTGCATGGCTGCCGATATATCCGGCGCCACCGGTGACCAATATTGTAAATGGCTTTGCCATATTTTCTCGTCCTAAATTATAAAGCGCAGATGCGGCTTCTGAATCCAATAAAGGCTAGTCGACTAACCATTGTGCAGCAGTGATGCAATTTTTTACGACGCTTCAATCAAAATTTCGCTACACCCCTGTTGGGGCAGATGTGGAGTTGAGAATATGGCTTATTATCAAATATTTCCGGCGATGCTGCTTAGTCTTACCGGGCTTTCGGGTTGCGTTGCAACGGTTCCACCGGTCGAAGTCACCAGATTTCATAATGCGACTAGCGAGCAAATTGTCCCCGGGTCGATTTCCATCGAGCGAGTGCAATTGGAAGGCACTAGTCTCAATCTCGAGCAAGCCAGCTATTCGGCGGCAGTCATGCGGGAATTGCAGCGAATCGGTTTTACCGACCAAGGCGCTGAAGGCGATCAAAGCATATATATCACGCGCGTGACAGTTGAGCAGAACCGGTTCTCGCCAGGCGCTCGAAGATCACCGGTATCCGTGGGCGTTGGCGGCAGCACGGGTAGCTATGGTTCGGGTGTCGGAGTCGGCATAGGAATCAATCTGGCGGGAAAACCGAAGGATAGAGTTGCGACAGAGCTTTCCGTTCGAATTTTCCGACGATCAGACGGGCAAGCAATCTGGGAAGGGCGTTCCCAGGTCAAAGCGAAGGCCGGTTCCCCTGCAGCCCAACCAGGCCTTGCTGCAAGTAAATTGGCAGAAGCTCTATTCAGGGACTTCCCCGGAGAGTCCGGAACCACTATCAGGGTGCCATGAGCATTCAGATCACCGCCGCCTTTGATAGTGGCAATATTGTTGTTGAGAATATCAACGGCACTTCCGCGACGCTTTCTATCCGTAAGGACAAGGACAGCGACTTCTTCCAATGGTTTCATTTCCGCGTCGCCTGCGACATCGGCGACGAGTTGAAACTGGACATTACCGGCCTGAAGGATTCAGCCTATCCTCAAGGATGGCCGAATTATGACGCCTGTGTCAGCGAGGATCGGGAATATTGGGGCCGTGCCGCCAGCCAATATGATGAAAAATCCGGAACCCTTTCAATCTCCTATACCGCGACCAGCAACATCGCCTGGTTCGCCTATTTCGCACCATATACGATCGACCGTCATCACGACCTGATCGCTGAAGTGTCCTCCATTGAGGGCATTTCATGCCGTACGCTTGGATATTCTCTCGAAGGTCAACCGATTGACTGTCTGGAAATGGGCGAAGGCCGCAAACAGATTTGGCTCTATGCACGCCAGCATCCGGGCGAGAGCATGGCTGAATGGTGGATGGAGGGCGCACTGGATATGCTAAGCGATCATTCAGACCCGGTTGCCCGTCTATTGCACCAGAAATGCCGGTTCCACATCATCCCCAATATGAATCCGGACGGTTCGTTCCGGGGGCATTTGCGGACCAACTATGCGGGCACAAACCTCAATCGCGAATGGCTTGAACCGAGCGCCGCAAAAAGCCCGGAAGTCTTGTGCACGCGAAATGCAATGGATGAGACTGGTGTGGACTTTGCCATCGATGTCCATGGCGACGAGGCGATACCAGCGGTATTTATCGCGGGCTTCGAAGGCATTCCCAGTTGGACGGACGACATGGGCCGCAAATATAACAGCTATCGCGACCGATTGGCCGCACGCACGCCCGATTTCCAGACCAAGCTGGGCTATCCCATAGCCGCCAAAGGCAAGGCGAACTTGTCGATGTCGACCAATCAGGTCGCCGAACGGTTCGGTGCTATCGCGATGACGCTGGAAATGCCGTTCAAGGACAATCGTGATCTGCCCGATCCCGATCAAGGCTGGTCGCCCGAACGTTGCAAATTGCTGGCTCGGGATTGTCTCGCCACGCTTGCAGAACAGATTGACGATATTTAGGCGGCGCCAAAGGTTGGACGCGCCGATCAGCAACGTTGAACGCTCTTGCGCCAGCGACCATTTTCGCTAAACATCGGACATGGATATTATCTCAATACGCGGCGGCAACAGGCTGTCCGGAACCATCCCGATTTCTGGTGCAAAAAACAGCGCATTGACGCTTTTGCCATGTGCATTGCTGACCGATGAACCCGTGACTTTGCGCAATCTGCCGCGCCTCGCGGATGTCGATAGTTTCGGCCATTTGCTCAACCAGTTGGGCGTTTCGACCACCATCGAAGGTGCACGGCCAGAGGATTTTGGCCGGGTGATGACGCTCAAAGCCGGCAAGATCACGTCAACCGAAGCACCCTATGATATCGTCCGCAAGATGCGCGCCTCGATCCTTGTGCTCGGCCCACTGCTGGCGCGGGCCGGAGAATGCCGCGTATCGCTGCCTGGCGGTTGCGCGATCGGCAATCGGCCGATTGATTTGCATCTCAAGGCGATCGAAGCTCTCGGTGCTACCATTGAAACGACCAGCGGTTACGTGACGGCCCGCCAGCCCGATGGCGGCCTGCCGGGCGGTGAGTTTACGTTCCCGGTTGTGTCCGTGGGCGCAACGGAAAATGCCCTGATGGCAGCGGTGCTCGCCAAGGGCACAAGCGTCCTGAAAAATGCCGCGCGCGAACCGGAAATTGTCGATCTATGCAATATGCTGGTGGCAATGGGCGGGGAGATTGAAGGCATCGGGTCCTCGACATTGACGATCACTGGCGTGGACCGGCTGCACGGCTGCACCTATCGCGTGATGTCTGACCGGATTGAAGCGGGAAGCTATGCTTGCGCGGTTGGCCTTGCCGGCGGAGAAGTTGATCTGCGTGCCGCGCGTGCAGATGAAATGGAAGCGACGCTGGATGCGCTTCAGCAGGCGGGCCTGTCGATCGAGACTCATGCCAAAGGGATTAGAGTCGCTTCGGATGGCAAGCTCAAACCACTCACCCTGTCGACTGCGCCTTATCCTGGCCTCGCCACCGACATGCAGGCACAGCTGATGGCGATGCTTTGTCTCGCCGACGGCGCCAGCGTCCTGACGGAAACGATTTTCGAAAATCGCTATATGCACGTGCCCGAGCTCAACCGGATGGGCGCGGACATCGAAACCAAGGGCCGCACCGCGGTGGTTCGCGGCGTCTCAAAACTGACCGGCGCGCCAGTGATGGCCACCGACCTGCGCGCCTCAATGAGTCTCGCCATTGCCGCATTGGCAGCCGAGGGAGAGACCAAGCTCCAGCGCATCTATCATCTTGACCGCGGCTATGAGCGGCTCGAAGAAAAACTCGCAGCCGTCGGCGCCGATATCGAACGCATCAGCGGGGATTAGATCGATCCGGTCATGGCCGGTCCATATCCATGAAAACACTTCACATTATGCAAGAATGCCGTCCAGGCGCGCCGCTATTGGATCTTTCAACTCGTCAGTTTGCTTGATTCAGCATCACAGGAAAATCGACTCCGGCATTGTCAGGAGCGTTTCGGCTAGCATTTATGGGAGCTTGTCTTTCCGCCAAATTTGCCCTGTAGTCTGGCCTCAATCAAGGAGAGGATCAGTCCATGTTTTCAGGACCAATCGAAGACCGGCTGGCAATCCGGGAACTACATGATGCCTATTGTGACGCCGTGCTGCGCATGGACCCCGCGGACTGGGGCGCGCTATGGACCGAAGATGCGATCTGGTCGCTGATGGGAACGGAAGTCGTCGGCCGCGAGAATATCGTCAATCTCTGGAACGGCGCGATGAGCCAGTTTGATGCCGTCAGCTTCCTGGGTATTCCGGGCAGTCTCGAAATCACCGGCGATACAGCCACAGGACGTTATCAGACCCATGAAATACTGGTCGAAAAAGGCGAACCGCGCATAGCAGGGGGCCGCTATGATGATGAATTCGTCAAAGTGGATGGCCAGTGGCTCTACAGCAAACGCATATTCAACGTCGTCGCTCAGCTCGGCGGAAACAAGCTTTAGGAGAATTTGGCAAATGGCAAAAATAGTGATCGCAGCACATATTGATGTGGACCCGGCAACCCGCGAAGAATGTCTGAAAAAAGCGCAGCCCTATATTGATGGCGCGCTGAGTCAGCCTGGCTGCTTATGCTATAGCTGGGCCGCAGACATGAATAATCCGGCTCGTATCGAGGTCTTCGAGGAATGGACGGATGAAGAAGCGCTTGGACAGCATTTCAAGGATGTCCATTATGCCAGCATGCTTGCCCATATCGGCAGCTTTGGACTGACCAATGCGGTCAGCGCCAAATATCGCGTTGATGCCGAAGGACCGGTTTACAACGCCGAGGGCAAACCCACACCGTCTTTTGACTAATTTAAACAGGAACTTGCCATGAACGAAGCAGTATCCAAATCTCTTTTTCAACCGGACATATTGGTTGATCCGTTTGATTTCTATGAAGAGAAACGCGCCAAGAGCCCGGTCTTTTTTGACGAAGCCAGCGGCACCTATATTGTTCTGGACTATGATCTGATTTCCGAAGCCGTCGGACGGCTAGACGATTTTTCCAATAATTTTAATGCGCTTCTGGCCGGTGGAAAATCCGACGAAGAATTGGAAAATGACAAGGAAGTGCAGGAGATCCAGGCCAAGGGCTGGCCGCAGGTCAGCACTTTGTTGACCGCAGACCAACCCGTGCACACGCGGTTCCGCAAATTGGTCAACCTCGCTTTCTCGATGCCCAAAGTGAACAAGCTGGAAGACAGTATGCGGGTGATGTCGAACGAGCTGATCGACAATTTTATCGACAAGGGCGAATGCGACTTTGTCGACGAATATGCGATCCCGATGCCGGTCAGAACCATTGCCGTGCAACTCGGCCTCGACGTCGCCGATGCCAGTACAATCAAACGCTGGACCAATGCCTTTGTTGACCGGCTTTCCGGCATGATGACACGGGAACGCCAGCTCGAAACCGAACGCGAGGTGGTGGAATATCAACATGCGTTAAAAGCCAATATGGATGAGCGCCGCAAGGAAGCGAAAAACGATATACTGTCCGACTTGGTCAATGCCCAAGTGGACGGAGAGCGCCCGCTCGATGACGCAGAATCCCTGTCCATCGTGCAGCAGCTGATGGTTGCCGGGAATGAAACCACGACCGCGGCGCTGGCTGAAGGCATGCGGCTGTTCGCTACCAATCCTGAGCAATATAAGAAGATTCAAGATGATCCGTCGCTGATCCCCAATGCGGTTGAAGAAGTATTGCGGATGTCGAGCGGATCGTCCGGCATCTGGCGCGTGATGCACCGGGATGCGGAACTCGGCGGGGTAACACTGCCCAAGGGCGCGATGGTGATGATGCGTTATCACGCCGCCAATCGCGATCCCAAGCAGTTTGAAAATCCCAATGAATTCCAGGTCGACCGCAAAAATGCGCGCACGCACTTGGCATTCGGGAAAGGTATCCACATGTGTGTCGGCAATATGCTGTCGCGCAAGGAAATGACTGTATCCTTCCAGCAATTCGCCAAACGCATGGACAATTTGCGGATCGCGGAAGGTGCAACACTGAATTATCCACCCAATATGATGCTTCGCGGATTGAGCAATCTGCCGATCTTGTTTGATAAGAAATAGAGCAAAACTGGAAAATATAATGGGTATGATGGACGGTAAGGTCGCACTGATCTCAGGCGGCGCAGAAGGTATTGGCGGAACCGCAGGACAGCGTTTTGTTGAAGAAGGCGGCTCGGTGATGCTCGCGGATATTCAGCTCGACAAAGCCAAGGAACATGCAGCATCGCTCGGTGCACGCGCCGATGCCGTCTTGCTGGATGTACGCGATCTCGATCAATGGCAGGCCGCTGTTGATGCGACCAAGAAACGCTTTGGCAAGATCACGACTTTGTTCAATGTCGCAGGCATTTCAGAACCGGGGTCTGTCGATGAAGTCGATCTCGAAAGCTGGAACCGGACCATCGATATCAACATGCAGGGGACCTTCTATGGCTGCCGGGTCGGCTTGCCTGCAATATTGGAAAGCGGTGAAGACGGAGCGATTGTCAATATCGGTTCGATGCTGGCGCTCCGTCCTGGCGCCCAATTTGCAGCTTATTGTGCAAGCAAGGCGGCAGTGACTTCGCTGAGCAAATCGCTGGCACTCCATTGCGCAGCAGAAAAATATCCAGTGCGGGTGAATACGGTTCATCCTGGCGCCATTGATACGCCGATGTATCAGCGCTATCTCGCGGCCTATCCTGGATCACATGAGGAGGCGGTAGAAATATTCAACCGCAACCATCCGATCAACCGGGTTGGTAAAGCAGTGGAAGTCGCCAATGCGATGCTATGGCTCGCCAGCGACTATAGCAGCTTCACAACCGCAAATGATATCACCGTAGATGGCGGCGGCAGCTTCCGCGAATAGGCAAAAAAAAGGGGTGGTTCGCACCACCCCCAATTGCCGAATCTGGTTAGAATTATCTGTTTAGCGTCCGTTGCTAGCAACAATATCGACCGCGGTTCCGCCGCCTTTGCGATTGTTGAGCGTCACGACAAAGGCGCCGTCATCGCTGTCCCGGGTTCCACCCAAGACATGCTCGCCTCCACGCAGCAGATATTCAGCTGAATAGCCGCCGCGTTTGGCTTGCGTATAATAATAGTCCACAACATTTTTCACTGGCGAGGCCGTGGTGAAGCTGACGACACGGATATCGCAAAGGCCGCCTTCGACACCGGCAGCTTCGGTCAAATTGGCTTTCGGATAGACAGGAAATTCGGGCGGCATCCGGTCGGCCCATCGCATGTTGTAGCTGAGCTTCTGGTCGCACGTGCCCTTGCCGCGCTGAGCGGATTGCGCATCGGCCTTGGCGCCCAAAGTCATCCCGTCGCTTCCTCCGCAGCTGGTGCACTCATCATCTGAGGTCATCTGGCGTGGCTTGGGCGCGCTGAGCATTTTGCCGCCAAGCTGGGCACTGGCAGCACTATTCGCTCCATCGACCGCCCCGGCATAAGTGGCGCCGGGAGGCACCGATCCATCAATAGCGCCATTTGCGTCGCGAATCGCATTGCTATTGGCTTGATCTGTCAAATTGGGATCGACCAATATGGAATCTTCCAGTGCATCATTCATCGCTGGATCCGAAGTCAGATTTTCATCCAACTCCGCGAGCTCCGCATCATTGGCATCATTTGAACCACAAGCCGCAAGGGTGAAGGGCAAGCTGAAGGCCGCCGCAGATAGCAGAAGGGAACGGGAAAGTCGTGTCATGCGCAGAACTCCAGAATTTGTCAGGACTTATGCACAAAAATGCGTTAATTTTCCGTTAGGGAAGATGGTTAAACCGCTAGGTTTTTGTTAACTATTTGTCCCATTTTGGGACTTCAGCCGAAAGTGTCGGGACCGTCCATTTCTCCGAAACGAATCAACCGCGAAGTCAAGACGGCGGCCTGCCGGTTGACGACCGCTTTCTTATATTCCGCGTCGGTGATCATTTCCATAAATGCGCCGCTATTGGGATAGCGTGCGATGAAGCTGCTGTCCCACTGCTTGTCATTCGGACCAATGACCATGGCTTCCATTTGCCCACGCCAGATGACGGTTCCCCCAACACGCTGAAATATCGGACCACTGGTCTTGCCATATTCGGCATAGGCCCGCGCACCGCTCCAGCCATGGGCCGCGTTCGGGTGATCCGCCGGATATTGTGCCTCTTGATGAAATCTCAGCAAATTGAGCATATTGATCGGAACGTCGCGCGGCAGCACCTTGAACGCATCAAAGCTCTCCCGCGTAGGGTCGAGGTAAATATCGTCAGCCAAATCAAGCGCTCCTATCCAATTAATTTGCGATTCTGTTGCCACTGTGCGCGACTTTGCCCCCAATTGTCCACCCGATGTTCGTGAAAGGGCGCCGGCATTTGGGTCGGCCCGCGATTGGTTGCACCCAATTTTTTCGCCAGTGCAATGGACGGCAGATTCTCTGGATCAATACAATGCATGACATCATCCCAGCCGAGCACATCAAATGCATAATCGAGCGATGCAACCGAAGCTTCCAGCGCATAGCCCTGGCCCGCAAATTCACGCGCCACGCCCCAGCCCACTTCGGTTCCCGGCCAACCTTCGGGCATCCATGGACCGATCCGGCCGATCCACTTTTGATCTTCTTTTCGGAGAACAGAAAACATCGCGAAACCGCGGACATACCACGCGCCGACCATCGAGCACCACGCCCGCCAGGCTTCCGACCGGTTCATTTTCCCGCCGATGAATCGTCCTGTTTCTTCATCAGCCATCATCGCGGCAAAGCCGTCGAAATCCTCGGCATTGGGCACGCGCAATATGAGACGCTCGGTTTCAATTCGCAAAGAATCCAAATCTGTCATTATCTTCTTCTATCCTCCAAAAATCTGACTCGTCTTTTAACAGATTCTCTTGAAAAACAACTGTCTTATCCCTATAGTACAGTTATGGCTAATCTCATCTCAATTCTCATAGGCGCCATCGCGCTTGTCCTTTCCTTCATCGGCCTCGTGCCTTTACTCGGCTGGACCAATTGGCTCATTCTGCCGATTGCCGGGGTCGGGGCTTTGTTCGGACTGATCTCCAAACATAAGAGCGGAATGTATTTCTGCATGATTGTGATGGGCATCTGTGCATTCCGTCTATGGCTCGGCGGCGGAATCATCTGATATTCCAGAAGCTTTCATCGCCATTAGGATTTCTATATTGCTAGCATAAGAAGCTGCGCCTAGTCGCACGGTCATGGGCATGATCAAAACAGACGGACATCTCGGATTTATGCAGGCATTGATCGCCTGTATCTTCTGGGGGACGATGCCGATATATTTCAAACTGCTCCAGAGCGTCGATCCGCTTGAAGTGGTCGCACATCGCATCGTCTGGTCGGTACCTGTGCTTCTGATCATCCTCTATTTCCGCAAAAATCTCGCGAGCCTGGGGATCGCCCTGGCCAATTCCAGCGTCCGCTCGGCGATGCTCGTCAGCGCTCTGCTGATCGCCGCCAACTGGCTCATCTATGTCGGGGCCGTGCACAGCAATCACATATTGGCAGCCAGTCTCGGCTATTTCATCAGCCCGCTGATCAGCGTCTTCATGGGCCGAATATTTCTGGGTGAAAAGCTGTCACGCAGCAAATGGGTTGCCATCGCAATCGCTGCAGCCGGCGTTTCGGTGCTGGCGGTACAGGCGCTGGACACGCTCTGGATCAGTCTTGCTCTCGCCATTTCCTGGAGCAGCTATGGTCTGGTCCGCAAGGTGGCCGACATCGGACCGATCACCGGTCTGACCGCCGAAACCGGCATATTGTTCGTTCCATTCATGCTATTTCTGCTCTGGCTAACATTTGGCATGCCGCCGTCCCCCACGACCCAGCATCTGGGTGACGAGCTGACGATTGACCTGCTGCTCATCGGCGGCGCCTTCGTCACCGCGATCCCGTTGCTGCTATTTGCATCGGCCGTCAAGAAGATGAGCTTGAGCGCTATCGGCCTGCTCAACTATCTCGCTCCGACGATTCAATTCCTCGTCGGGGTGTTTCTTTATGATGAAGCGCTCACGCCATCGCACATGGTCTGCTTCATTCTCATCTGGACCAGTCTGGCGATTTTTTCGACCGACTCGATTGTGACCGAAAGACGCAGGCAGGCTGCGATGGCCAAGCCTGTCTGATCGCAATCAGGCGGTTGCCAATCGCCAGACAAGCGACTCACCCGACTGAAATGGGACAATCGATGTTCCAGCAGCTGGCAATATGTCGGGAATCTCAGTTTCGCTGCGATGCAAGGTCACCATATCCTCGTTTAGCGGCAAGCCGTAAAATTGCGGACCATTGATCGAGGCAAATGCCTCCAGATGATCCAGTGCGCCTTCTTCCTCAAAAACCGCTGCATAGCTCTCCATTGCATAAGGGGCGTTGAATATTCCGGCACATCCACAGGCGGATTCCTTCGCATGAATTTCATGTGGGGCGCTGTCGGTGCCGAGGAAATATTTGGAAGATCCCGAGGTTGCGGCTTGGCGCAGGGCCAATCTATGCTGCTCGCGCTTGGCCACCGGCAGGCAATAAGCATGCGGACGCATTCCGCCCTGGAACATCGCGTTGCGGTTGATGTGCAAATGGTGCGGCGTAATCGTCGCAGCGACATTAGGACCAGCTTGATCGACAAACTGCACTGCTTGCTGCGTCGTAATATGTTCGAAAACGACTTTGAGCTCCGGGAAACCGGCAATCAGATCCTTGAGCGTGCGTTCAATAAACACGGCTTCCCGGTCAAAAATATCAATATCGCTATCGGTTACTTCGCCATGGATGAGGAGCGGCATGCCAATATCCTGCATCCGCCCCAGCACCGACTGGATATTCGCCACATCGGTGACGCCATGCGCGCTATTTGTCGTTGCATTGGCCGGATAGAGTTTTGCGGCCGTGAAAATGCCGGCGGCAAAACCCGCGGCAATATCATCTGCATCGGCGCTGTCCGTCAGATAGCAGGTCATCAAGGGCTGAAAATCGCTATCCGCTGGCAAGGCCGCCAGAATTCTGTCGCGATAGGCCCCGGCCTGCGCAGATGTTGTAACCGGCGGTGACAGATTGGGCATGACAATGGCTCGGGCAAATTGCCGGGCAGTATAATGTGCGACGGCTTTCAGCATGTCGCCATCCCGCAAATGGACATGCCAGTCATCGGGGCGACGGATAGTGATTTGATCAGTCATAAGGCAGCTATGGGCTTTCAATTATCCGGTCGCATGCTTACCTGCAATATATGAACCAGACCAGACTAAATCAGCGAGCAATCATTCGTCTCCGTTCGCGGGACGGCACCGACAATATCCAGGAATTTCTGCAAGGGCTGGTAACCCAGGATGTCCACACCGTCCAAGCCGGCAAGCCTCAATGGTCGGCGCTGCTGTCGGCTCAGGGGAAAACATTGTTCGACTTTTTCTTATGGGCTGACGGCGATGATATTCTGGTGGATTGTGAAAAATCCAATGCCGAGGCCTTGACCAAGCGGCTCAAAATTTACCGCTTGCGACAGAAAATTGATATCGAGATTGACGAAAGTCTCGCCCCGCATTGGGACCTGACCTCTGACGCCAGGCCCGTGGACCCACGCCATTCTCAATTGGGATATCGCTGGCTGGAACCGGCGGCAGATAACGATGGCGCTGATGATCGCTATCTTGCGCATCGGCTCTCGCTCGGGGTCACCGAAGGTCAAGCAGAATTGGGGAACGACAAGACCTTGTGGCTGGAATGCAACGCAACCGAACTCAACGGAGTCAGCTTCACCAAAGGCTGTTACGTCGGACAGGAAAATACCGCGCGGATGAATTATCGCCAGAAGGTCAATCGGCGGCTGGTGGTGGTTCCATTGGACCGGGCCAATGAAAAGCGTCAACGCTATCTATATGAGAGTCTAGGCAAATCCATCGAGCATCGCCGGATTGACGATCTCGCCGGGCTGGATCTGCCCCAATGGCTAAGCGACGCGCTTTAAGCCGCGTCGCTTTCACCTGATTCTTCTGTTTCTATAGGCGCAGGTTTAGCAACCTTTGGTTTGACAACCCGTTTCTTGCGCGCTGGTTTTTTCTCCACTTCAACATCATTGCTGCTCAATGAAATTGCTGGTGGCAAAGCGCTCGCATCAAGGACATCGGTCTCTGGTGCATCGCCATTTACCGGCCCATTTTCTGGCTTGCTGGCCACTTTACGAGGTCGCCGTGCGCGCACGGGCTTTTTGTCTTCGACCGCGCCTTCAGACTTTTCACGGGTCTCTTCCGTCCGAGGGCGATCTTCCATCTGGGGGCGATCTTCGGACTTCGGTCGCTCATCACGCTGCTGGCGTCCCCGGGGATGCCGGTTCTGGCGCTGATCGTCGCTCTCCTGATCTGCAGAATTGTCCCGATCCTCACGCGGTCCGCGCTGTTCTTCACGCGCCAGCCGCTGTTCTTCGCGCCGCGCGATGGTGTCCGCATTGACGCGGAAATAGTGATCGGCAAATTGGTGATAATATTCGGCGTTGACGCGGTCTCCATTGACCTGGGCATCCTGCGCCATTTTCTTATATTTGTCGAGCATCTGGGCCGCGTTACCACGTGCGCGATTGTCGATCCGGTTGTCCCGGTCTACGCCGCCACTGCCGCGATTGCTATTGTTGCGGTTGCTATTATTGTTATTCCGGCCGCGCCCACGACGGGGGGGCTGACGATTATTCATCAAAATCTGAGTGTCCTTATACCGTTAATAAACTCGGTCTTTCCTCATTAGCGCCCTCCATCCGGAGGACATTCGCCGCGAACCATTACGGTCGCAGTAGCCCATTAAATGACAAAATATCGCCGGACATCAGCAACATTATCAAGTTGGGAACAGGCCAGCGATTTTCAGAAGATTGCCAGAAATCATCTAGGCCTGAGCGAGTCTTAGCGGCTATATTTGGCAAAACCAAGTTATTTTTGGCACCGCAAGCTGAGCAAGCGATCATTACCACCCAAATCTTTCTTAGAATCAACATGATAGTCATGTTCAACGGCGATTTCAGACACCGGCCTGGCCTGATCAAAACCAATCTCGAGCAGTGCAACGCCGTCAGGTGCCAAAAGCCGGTTCAAAGCAGGAATGATGATGCGGTAATCATCAAGTCCTTCGCCGCCCGCAAATAGCGCCTGATGAGGCTCAAACTGCGCAACATCCGCGGCCAATTTGACCGCTGTCGAAACATAGGGGGGATTGGCGAGGATCAAGTCAAATGGCCCGCTCAGCGACTCTGTCCAGCCCGCCGCGCTCCAGTCCTGCAGGACAAAATGCGCGCGATGGGTAAGGTCCAGCCGATCGGCATTGCCATGCGCAACCTGCAACGCCGCCGCACTCGCATCCATGGCGACGCCCGTCGCGTCTGGAAATTCATGCAAGGCTGCCAGCAACAGCGCCCCGCTGCCAGTGCCGAGATCGAGGATTTTGTCCGGACCTTTGTCAGCAAATATGCGCAAAGCTTCTTCGATCAGAGTCTCGCTGTCCGGTCGCGGGATCAGCACTTCAGGGGAGACGGTAAAGTCCAGGCCCCAGAATTCCTTGCTGCCGATGATATGAGCTATCGGTTCGCATTTCGCGCGCCGGTCGACCATATCGGCAAATTCGGGCGGCGTGACCAGCTTCGGGAGATCGAGCAGCAGCTGCTCGCGGGTGATGGACAAAGCATGAGCCAGCAACAGTTCGGCATCGAGACGCGGGCTACCACTGATCGAATCCAACTGCAGCCCGGCCATGCGGAGCGCGCTTGCGGCATCAGCCATCGAGATTGGCGAGCCTGCTCGCTTCATCTTCGGCGATCAGCGCATCGACCATATCGCCCAGCGCGCCGCCCTCGACAATTTCCGGCAATTTGTGGAGCGTGAGATTGATCCGGTGATCGGTCACCCGGCCTTGCGGATAATTATAGGTCCGGATGCGCTCGCTGCGATCGCCGGAGCCGACCAGAGATTTGCGCGCTTCGGCTTCTTCGCTCTGCACCGCGTCGCGTTCCTGCTCATAAAGCCGCGCGGCGAGCACTTTCATCGCTTGCGCCTTGTTCTTATGCTGCGATTTGCCATCCTGACATTGCACCACCAGCCCGGTCGGCAAATGGGTGATGCGAATCGCGCTATCAGTTTTATTGACATGCTGCCCGCCTGCACCGCTCGCCCGATAGGTATCGATGCGCAGATCCTCGCTGCGGATATTGATATCAACTTCTTCCGGTTCCGGGAGCACCGCAACCGTCGCGGCCGACGTATGAATGCGTCCGCCACTTTCGGTTTCCGGGACCCGTTGCACCCGGTGCACGCCCGATTCGAACTTCAGTTTCGCAAAAACACCCTTGCCCTGGACGTTGGCAACGACTTCCTTGAACCCGCCGACTTCACTGGCATTGGCCGAGATCATGTCGACCTTCCAGCCCTGGCCCTCGGCATAGCGCGTGTACATGCGATAGAGATCACCGGCAAAAAGCGCCGCTTCGTCTCCGCCGGTGCCCGCGCGAATTTCGAGCATCGCCGGACGTTCGTCGGCGCTGTCCTTGGGCAGCAATTGCAGCGCGAGGGCATGTTCGGCCTTTTCGAGCGCTTTCTTGACACCGTCGACTTCATCCGCGGCCATTGCCTTCATCTCGGCATCATCGCCCGCGAGCATTTCGGCAAGACCATCCTGTTCGTCGCGCAGGCTTTTGACATGCGCGGCGGCGAGGGCAACCGGCTCGATCTCGGCATATTCCTTGGAGACTTCGACAAATTTGTCGCCATCGAGATCGCCGGAGGCCATCATCGCCTGCAACTCGGCAAAGCGCGCTTCGATCTGGGCGATCCGTTGGGGGGTGATTGTGGTCATTTGGCCAAAGCCTCGACCAAGCCATCAAAAACAATTTCCCGTTGATCACCGCTAGTCAGATTTTTCACCGCAACCACGCCATTGGCCAATTCATTTTCGCCGATGATGACGACATGTGCGGCACCGGCAGCATTGGCCTTTTGCATCCGCTTTTTCATATTCCCCTTATAAGCCATTTCGCAGCTGAGACCCGACCGGCGCAATTCACCCATGAGTTTCATCGCCGCGGCTTCACAGCCCTCACCCAAAGGTACAAAAATCGCGTTCGGGCCAATCATTTCGGGTGCATCCAGCAACATCCCCAGCCGTTCAATCCCGGCCGCCCAGCCGACCGCCGGTATATGGGGCCCACCGAGCGCCTCCATCAAACCATCAAACCGGCCGCCGCCCAGCACCGTGCCCTGGGCACCCAGGCGGTCCGTTACAAATTCAAAAGCGGTATGGCGATAATAGTCAAAGCCGCGCACCAGGCTGCTGTCGCGAGTCCAAGCCACATTGCAGCTATTGAGTCCTTCGGTGACCTGCGCGAAAAATTCGGAGGCTTCCGCCGTCAGATAGGAATCAATCGTCGGCGCAGCATCGACGATCGGGCGATCATTCGGCGCCTTGCTGTCCAAAATCCGCAGCGGGTTTTTTGCGAGCCGGGTCTTGCTGTCGTCCGACAATTCTGCCTGATGATCGGAAAAATGCTCGACGAGGGCCGAACGCCAGGCATCCCGGCTTTCCGCATCGCCCAATGTGTTGAGCTGCAGGGTCACGCCGTCATCAATGCCCAGTTCCTTCAGAAGCTGATCAGCGAAACATAATAGTTCGACATCCGCCGCCGGCTCACTTGCGCCGATAATTTCGGCATCGAGCTGGTGAAACTGCCGATAACGCCCCTTCTGCGGACGCTCATAGCGGAACAGGGGACCATGAGTGGACAGTTTCATCGGCATATGCTGTTGCCAGCCATTGCTCAGAAACGCCCGGCAAATCCCCGCAGTAAATTCAGGCCGCAGGGTCAGGCTGTCGCCGCCGCGATCCTCGAAACTATACATTTCCTTGGAGACAACATCGGTCGTTTCTCCAAGCGAGCGGGCGAAAACCGCGGTCGGTTCGAACACCGGCATCTGCACGCCTTTAAACCCGTAGAGCCGCCGTATCCGTTCAAACGTCTCCACGACTTGTTGGAAACGTTCTTGATCTTCGCCAAATATATCCTGGGTGCCGCGCACGGGCTGTGGAGTCTGTATCTTTGCCATATCCGGAGCGCTTTAGCGGCTAGGATGGAAAAGCGAAAGGTGGCTTATTTCATCATCCGCTCTGGACGGGGGATTCAAAAAGCTCCATTTGGCTAGGCGCGTCACAATGGAGATGGTTTTCATATGAAATTGGTTAGTTTGCTTGGCTGCGCTGCGGCTTTCTGTCTGTCTGTTTCCGTCACTGCGATGCCCGCCACGCTGAGCAAGCCACAATATAGCCCACCCGAACAAACCATCCCTGCCGCGCAAGACATCCCCTATCCCGGGACGATGAAGCTATCCGTCGATGCCCGGGAGCATGAGCAGGGCATATTTCGCGTCACCCAGATCATCCCGGTGACACAGGCCGGCCGGATCACATTGCTCTATCCGGAATGGCTTCCCGGCAATCATGCACCGCGCGGAGAAATTGAAAAAGTCGCGGGGCTCGAATTTTCCGTCGATGGCAAGCGAATCGACTGGGTGCGCGACAATGTCGATGTCTATGCCTTTCACCTCAATGTGCCCGCAGGCGCGACAGAGATTAAGGCAAAATTTGATTTTGTCTCCGCCACCGTCAACAATCAGGGACGCATTGTGATGGCGTCATCGATGCTCAATCTGCGCTGGCATCAAGTGTCTCTCTATCCCGCAGGCTATTATGTCCGCCAAATTCCGGTCGAGGCACAAGTGCGCTATCCAGACGGATGGCAGGCGGCCAGTTCGCTCCGCCCGATCGACAATATCGACGGTGCCGTGGTATATGACAAGGTCGACTATGACACGTTGGTGGACAGTCCGGTTTTTGCCGGTGCACATTTTCGCACATATAAGCTGACCAACCGCGCCCATCTCAATATTGTCGCCGACGATCCCAAATATCTGGAAGCGAAAAACGATCAAATCGCGCTTCACGGCAAATTGGTGCGCGAGGCCGAGGCTCTGTTCGGCAGCCGCCCTTATGATCGCTATGATTTCCTACTGGCACTGACCGACGAGATGGGCGGCATCGGCATTGAACATCATCGCAGCTCGGAAAACGCGGTGGGCCGCCCCTATTTCACCGACTGGGACAAAGGTCCCGGCCGCCGCAACCTGTTGCCGCATGAAATTACCCATGTCTGGAATGGCAAATATCGGCGCCCGCAAGGCATGTGGACGCCGGATTTCCGCCAACCGATGCGGGATAATCTGCTGTGGGTCTATGAAGGTCAGACGCAATTTTGGGGCTATGTTCTCGGCGCACGGTCCGGACTCTATTCCAAACAGGATACGCTCGATGCCATCGCCTCGATCGCCGCCGCCATGGATCAGCGCGTCGGACGTCAGTGGCGCCCGCTGGTGGATACGACCCATGATCCGATCATCGCCGCCCGCCGGCCCAAACCATGGGCCAGCTGGCAACGCCAGGAAGATTATTATAACGAAGGTCTGCTGATCTGGCTGGAGGCCGACCAGATCATCCGCCGCGAATCAGGTGGCACGAAATCGCTCGAAAATTTCGCGCGAAAATTCTTTGGCGGCAAGAATGGCGACTATGGCGTGGTCACTTATGAAGAGCAGGATGTGATTGATGCGCTGAATGAAGTGCAAGCCTATGACTGGGCGGGCTTCATTGAACAGCGGGTTCATCAGGTGACTAGCGAGGCGCCGAAAGAGGGACTGGCACTTGGCGGCTATCGACTGATCTATGTCGACCGACCTAGCCCCTATATTCTGGCCAATGACCGACGTCGCAAGCAACTGGATCTCAGCCACGGCATCGGTCTGATCATGGGCGGCAAAGGCACCATAAAGTCAGTAGTCTGGAACAGTCCTGCGTTTAAAGCAGGATTACGTTCAGGTCTCACTATCTCGGCGGTCAATGGACAGGCCTATAGTGATGAGCAACTCAAACAGGCGATTATCGACAATGAAGGTCAGGATCGGTCGATTGATATCTTCGCGAAAAATGGCGGCGCCTATCACAACTTTCTAGTCGATTTTAATCGCGGTATGCTATACCCGCAGCTGGAAAAAATTGCCGGAGAGGGTGTCGAAGAGAGCGGAATTGATCGGCTACTCACGCCAAAAACGCAATAAGGACTATCTGATTCCATGGACATTACCAAAATATCAATCGGCGACAATCCGCCGGAAAGCCTGAATGTTGTCATCGAGGTACCCGTCGGCGGCGAACCGGTGAAATATGAATTTGACAAGGCAAGCGGCGCGCTTTTCGTCGACCGGATTCTGCACACGCCGATGCGCTATCCAGCCAATTATGGATTCATTCCACATACGCTATCCCCGGATGGCGATCCGCTGGATGCGCTGGTGGTAGCCCGCTCGCCATTCATGCCGGGCTGTGTCGTCCGTTGCCGGCCGATTGCAGTTCTCAACCTTGAAGATGAGCACGGCGGCGATGAAAAATTGCTCTGTGTGCCGATCGATGCGACCTTCCCATATTATCGCAAAATCGATCAAGGCAATGATCTGCCCGAAATCGTGATGCAGCAGATCGAGCATTTTTTCACCCATTATAAAGACCTTGAGCCCGAAAAATGGGTTCGTGTCGGTAAATGGGGCAATTCGGAAGATGCAAAACGGGTTGTGCTGGAAGCCATAGAATTGGCCAAAACCAAGTCGTGACCTTTGCGCGGTGGCCGGCCGTGATGCTATTGCTCGCGACGCTGGCCGCCTGCGCCACACCCGAGACCCGGGTTCGCAACGGGCTCAAAACTATCGGTCTGTCCGAACCCGTTTCCGCCTGTATGGCCGGGCGGATGGTCGACCGGCTCTCGCTCGGCCAGTTGAGCAAACTCGACGGGCTTGGGAAACTTCGCAAGCGCAATCCAGGCGAGATCAGCATCGCCGAATTTGTCAAACAGACCCGTGCTCTGCAGGATCCGGAAATTGTCGCGGTGGTGACCTCTTCCGGCCTGGTCTGTGCGATAAAATGATCGTCCGCTTGTCGAGAATTTATCGTTTGACAAACTGCTCCAGAAATCTGGCAACCACCGGGCTTTTCTGAATTTCGGCGCGCGCTAGACTATTGTCCCACCAAAGACCTTCGCCATTGGCCAGCACGATCAGCGTCAAGCGATATTTGGGCAACTTCAGATAGATCGCGGAATAGCGATCCGGGTCCCATCCGGAATGCCAGAAAAGGCGGTCGTCGTTCCAGTCCTGCACGAACCACCCCCAACGATAGGCACCTTCCGGCGAGATGGCCTGATCGGTAAATATCCGCTTCATCCATCTGTCCGGCAGCAGCGCGCCCTTGTCGAGGGCAATGTCAAATTTCGCAAGATGCCGAACGCTGGCCTTGATCCCGGCAGCGGCACGAAAATCATCATCGCCGAGGCTGGTCTTTTTCGTGCGACCGTCTTCCTGCACCGCAAAAGGTGGCGCCAGCAGCCGTAGCGCCGATCCGCCGTCCGGATCATGCCAGCCGAGCGCAACATTTTCCATGGCTGCCGGTGTCAGAATATTATCCCTGACGATCGCGCGCAGCGGCCGACCACCTGCACCTTCAATGGCCCGGTCGATGCGCGCAAAGGCCATCGGATTATAGACGAATCGATCAGCCTGTTTGCCGTTGACCTGCATATTCAGAATATCACGCAGCCGAAAATCCCGCTCACAATCGACAGGCTGGATATCCGAACCATCCTGGTCCGTGCCGCCACTCCCGAAAATAATGCCGGAGCCGGAGAACCATTTGCAAAAGGCATCCCAGCCCGAATCGCTTGCCAGGGGGACATCCAGGGTCAATCCGCCCGTGGCCGCTTCCTTGAGAATCGCAGCGGCCGCGATCGGCTTGGTCACCGAAGCGATATTGAAAGTTGTATCGATCGTTGTCGGAATTTCGCCTTCATCATCGGATGTGCCGAACGCGGCTTCCCAGACAATCTCCTGATCCCTCACAATCACTGCAGTCATCGCGCGGATCGATTGGGATTTGCGGAATTCATCAAGAAACACACCATATTCAGCATAGTCGACCGCGGCTTCGGGCGATTGCGCGCGAACCCCTGTTGATGCCAGGGCGGCTGAAATGCTCAGGGCAAACCAAATGAGCTGCTTTTTTCCAATCATCTTGTTGCCCTTTATCCTTTGCAAGCGGCGACGATCCTGAACATCCGACGCTATGGCAAAGTCCAGCCTACAACAATGGATAATTATCGCGATACGGGGTGGAAATCGGCAACTGACTGTGCTTTAGCCCTCCCAATGAATCGCTTGTCTTGAGATTCCAGACCTCCATTTCGAAAGGTGTTCACCCTTCCCATGAATATTCATGAATATCAGGCCAAAGAAGAACTGGCCAAATATGGCATCGGTATCCCCGCAGGCCATGCCGCGCTGACCGTCGACGAAGCTGTTGCAGCCGCTGAAAAGCTGCCGGGACCGCTCTACGTGGTGAAAGCACAAATTCATGCCGGAGGCCGTGGCAAGGGCAAATTTACGGAACTGGGTGCAGATGCCAAAGGCGGCGTCCGCCTTGCGCATTCGCTCGATGATGTCCGCAAGGATGCCGAAGAAATGCTCGGCAATACGCTGGTGACGATCCAGACCGGTGATGCGGGCAAGCAGGTCAACCGGCTCTATGTCACCGACGGCGTCGATATCGAGAAGGAATTTTACCTCTCGATGCTCGTCGATCGGGCAAGCGGACGACTCGCGATGGTGGTCTCCACCGAAGGCGGCATGGATATTGAAGATGTCGCGCATAATACGCCGGAAAAAATCAAAACGATCACGATTGATCCGGCTCAGGGCTTCATGCCGCATCACGGCCGTTCGATGGCCTTTGCTCTCGGTCTTTCCGGTGATCTCAACAAACAGGCCCAGAAGCTCGGCAAACAGCTGTTCACCGCGTTTAACGACATGGACTGCGAGATGCTCGAGATCAACCCGCTGGTCGTGACCAAGGATGAGCAGTTGCTGGTCCTCGACACCAAGATGAGCTTCGACGGCAACGCGCTGATGCGCCACCCCAATCTCGCCGCATTGCGCGACGAGACCGAAGAAGATCCGGCAGAAGTCGAAGCGAGCAATTATGACCTCGCCTATATCAAGCTCGATGGCAGTATCGGCTGCATGGTCAATGGCGCAGGCCTGGCGATGGCGACGATGGATATCATCAAGCTCAATGGCGCTTTTCCAGCCAATTTCCTCGATGTTGGCGGCGGCGCGACGACCGAAAAGGTCACCGCTGCCTTTAAGATCATATTGGCCGACCCGGCCGTTGAAGGCATATTGGTCAATATTTTTGGCGGGATCATGAAATGTGATGTGATCGCTGAAGGTATCGTCGTCGCGGCGAAGGAAGTCGAACTGGATGTGCCGTTGGTGGTCCGTCTGGAAGGCACCAATGTCGCCAAGGGCAAAGAGATTCTGGCGAACAGCGGTCTGCCGATTGTCCCTGCCGACGATCTCGGCGATGCGGCCCGCAAGATCGTCGCACAGGTTAAGGAAGCAGCTTGAATGCAGCGGGACAGCTGATCCGTGCATCCTGAGCCGGTCGAATGAAGATAGTATGCGCACGCAACTTCGCAGTCCGACCTGCTCGGCACAAGGGAACGGCATGACCCGCTAATCATATTGCTATGCTGCACCGCAGCACAGTATTTGACGTTTACGTGAACGTAAGCTACTAGGCTTGAGAAATAGAAGAAGGAAACAGCAATGAAAATCCTGGTGCCCGTCAAACGGGTGATCGATTATAATGTAAAACCCCGGGTCAAATCCGACGGCAGCGGCGTCGATCTCGCCAATGTCAAAATGTCGATGAACCCATTTGATGAAATCTCTGTCGAAGAAGCCATCCGCCTCAAAGAGGCCGGCAAGGCAGAAGAAATTATCGCGGTTTCGGTTGGCCCACAAAAAGCCCAGGAAACCTTGCGCACCGCGCTGGCAATGGGCGCCGATCGCGCGATTCTGGTGATGACCGACGACGAAGTCGAACCACTTGCCGTCGCCAAAATCCTGGCGAAGATCGTCGCAGAAGAAGCGCCGCAGCTGGTGATTACCGGCAAGCAGGCAATTGATGACGATTCGAACCAGACCGGCCAGATGCTCGCAGCCCTGCTCGGCTGGGGCCAGGGCACGTTCGCCAATGAAGTCGAGATTGATGGCGACAGCATCAGCGTGAAACGTGAAATTGACGGCGGCCTGCAAACGGTCAAACTCGGTCTCCCCGCTGTTGTGACCACTGACCTGCGGCTCAACGAGCCACGCTATGCGTCGCTGCCGAATATCATGAAGGCGAAGAAAAAGCCGATGGATGAGAAAACGCCAGCCGATTATGATGTCGACATTGCACCGCGTCTCACGACCATCACCGTCGCCGAGCCTCCGGTTCGCCAAGCGGGTGAAAAAGTGGAAGATGTCGATGCGCTGGTCGCGAAACTTAAAGCTGTGGGAGCGATCTAGCAGCCCGTTCACCCTGAGCCTGTCGAAGGGTTCTTATCAAACGTACTTCGACAAGCTCAGCACGAACGGATTTGAAAAGACTTAAGGAGTTCAAAATGAAAACTCTCGTACTCGTAGAACATGACAACATGAACATGAAAGACGCGACGCTGGCCGTTGTCACCGCCGCGTCGCAATTGGGCGAAGTCCACGCACTGGTGATCGGCTCCGGCTGTGCCAGCGTTGGCGAACAGGCCGCGAAAGTCGCGGGCGTCGCCACCGTCCATGTTGCCGATGATGTAGCGCTCGCCAACCAGCTGGCCGAAAATGCCGCGCCGCTGATCGCCAGCCTGATGGAAAGCCACGACGCCTTTCTCGCGCCGGCCACCACCACCGGCAAGAATATCGCTCCCCGCGTCGCCGCTCTGCTCGACGTCATGCAGATTTCCGACATTCTCTCGGTCGAAAGCGAAGACACGTTCACCCGGCCAATCTACGCCGGCAACGCAATTGCCACGGTCAAATCTTCCGATGCCAAGAAAGTCATCACCGTCCGCGGGACCGCTTTTGACAAAGCGGCAACCGAAGGCGGCAGCGCGTCGATCGACACAGTTGGCGGCGCCGCAGATGCTGGCCTGTCGACCTTCGTCAGCGAAGAAATCGCCAAGTCCGAACGGCCCGAACTCACCTCTGCCAAGATTATCGTTTCCGGCGGCCGTGCTTTGGGTTCGAGCGAAAAATTCGAAGAAGTCATCACGCCACTGGCGGACAAACTCGGTGCCGGCATTGGCGCATCACGCGCAGCTGTTGACGCAGGCTATGTCCCCAATGATTATCAGGTCGGCCAGACCGGCAAGATCGTCGCGCCCGAGGTCTATATCGCGATCGGCATCTCCGGCGCGATCCAGCATCTCGCGGGCATGAAAGACTCCAAAATCATCGTCGCGATCAACAAGGACGAAGACGCGCCGATTTTTCAGGTTGCCGATATCGGACTTGTGGCTGATCTGTTTGATGCGGTGCCGGAGTTGACTGGCAAGGTATAAAACACCGTCTCCCCGGACTTGATCCGGGGCCCAGAGCGTAAAAACGGATGATCGTGTTTGCCGCTCTGGATCCTGAATCACGTTCAGGATGACGAATCTAATAAAAATAAAACCCCAGCGTGAAAATGCTGGGGTTTTTTGTTACTAGACCAAAATGATTCGAAAGTTTTTCTTATTTTGTTTGTTGTTAGGTACGGCAACTTCACATGCTCATGCCCGAGAACTGCAAACTCCTCTCGATGCTTCTTCGCCTTGGAACCTAAATTATACCAAGTCTTCTTGCGAGTTGCGACGAAGTTTTGGCACGGGCGACGCGCAAATTCTCTTCATCATCGTTCAAGGAGTCAAATTTGGTACGCTTGAACTCATTTTGTTCACGCCCAAAGTTGGCGGAAAACAAATCAACTGGAAAGCCGACATCGCACTTCGGGGCGCTGCCGCGAAGGTCAAGAAACATGCGACTGTCTATCCCAGCCAGGAGAATGGTAAATCTGTCTGGCGCATATATAACCTCGAAACAGAGTTTCTTAAGAGCGATCGGCAAACGGATATTCTGGATGTAAAAATCGGATCAAGAGCTTGGGTCAGTTTAGAGTTGGAGTCCTTGGCGGATGCGCGCAAAGCTCTGGAAACATGCCAACGCGAGCTGCTCAAGAGCTTTGATATGGATTTTGATACGCTTGTCAGCTTGACGCGACACCCCGAACCGAAGGGTGAATCTGGCCGTTGGGTCACAACAGATGACTATCCCCCGGCCGCTAGGAGAGAGAAGCTCGAGGGAGAAACAGAGATTAAAGTGGATGTCAGCGAACGGGGAAAAGTAGCCGATTGCACCATAATTTCATCAAGTGGACATGAAATATTAGATCAGGCGGTTTGTTTGAACGTCCGAAACCGCGCAAATTTTAAGCCTGCGGTAGACAGCGATGGCAAATCCACCTCAGGTGTTTGGATATCGAGAACACGTTGGCAAGTACCCCGATGAAACACATTATCGGAGCTTTCAAAGCCCATCGATTGTTCATTCTAGCCGCTCTTCTGGTCTTTCCGATATCGCCGGTGACGCAAGCGTAACTATATAAGCATCATTCTCCTTGGAATATCAATTATGACGACACATCCTGCGATCTGAAAAAAATTTTCAAGAACGGAGAGGATGAAATCAAACTGTAGATATCCCAGTCTTTCGATATCGGGTTCGTGGCGGATTTATTTGATTCGGTGTCAGAGCTGACTTCAAAGGTCTAAAACACCGTTACTCCGGACTTGACCCGGGGCCCAGAGCGACTGGAAACAGAGGTTGCTTAACTAGTCTCTGGATGCTGAATAAAGTTCAGCATGACGAAGTAGGAAAACAGAAACCCCGGCGTGGAAACGCTGGGGTTTTTTGTTATTATGCTACGATGATCAAAAAACTCTTTCTTTTGGCGATAGTCATGGGTCTCACCTTGTTCGGTTACATGTACTATGTAGCTACCAGCGATCCGCTCGTTCGGAAGGCCGATGTTATGGTTTCAAATTGGCCAGAAGGGCAAGTCGAACTCAAGCTTTTACTAGTTTCAGACATTCATGTTGCAGGCCCAGACATGCCACCGGAGCGCCTGAAAGACATAGTTGAACAGATCAACGCATTGGAACCGGACATTGTCACTTTCGCAGGTGACTTTGTCAGCGACAAGCGCACGGCAACAAAACGCTATACGGCCAATGAGGCGCTGGCGCCGTTAAAAAGTTTGCGCGCAGACCAGGGCGTGTTTGCGGTTCTCGGCAACCATGATCATTGGCGTAATTCAGCTGCAATTGGCAAAATACTCATCGAGGTGGGAATAACAGTTCTGACCAATGAAGCCGTACAGGCTGGCCCACTGATATTGGGCGGAATTGATGACGATTTCACCGATCGTGCCGACGTTCCGGTCACTCTATCGAAAATGGAGAAACTATCGGGATTCCCCGTATATCTGAGTCATAGTCCCGACATCGTTCCCGATCTCCCAGCAAAAGCAAGCCTCATTCTTGCTGGTCACACCCATTGTGGTCAGATTGTCTTGCCGTTCATTGGTGCGATTGCCACCATGTCTGAATATGGTGAACGCTTTGCATGTGGTAAAATCGAAGAAGGTGAGAAAATCATATTTGTAAGCGCCGGGCTTGGGACCAGCATCTTGCCACTGCGACTGGGAGCGGTTCCAGATATGTGGTTGATATCATTGGGACCAAAACACACTGAATAATATCACCCGCAACCCTTCACCTCTCCAACACGGCGCCTCCCGATCAACCGACGGGGCGGACGTCAACGGTTGGGTGTCTATGACTCGCCCTTAAGCCCTGCATGTCCGGATGCTGCTTTGTCTTTGGTTGGTTACAAGATTGGCTTAGACAGCTCGCGGTCCGCGGCCACGCGACCCCACTCAGCTCTTCTCGTGCAGCCGAAACGCACTCCAGTCCAGCGCTTCGCCGCTGCATTTGGCCTGACCGGCAATAGCGAGGACCGGGTGGATTTGCGAGCTCAGACCCAGAGGCCTCAGCCATCGGTTCAGACGTTCTTCTATCACCGGCCAAAAGCGCGGAAAGTGCTGATTTAATTGGCCATCATAATAATATTCTGTCGCACCAATATCTTCAGCCTCAAGGTTGAACCGTGAATTCGCATAACCGCCACCGCCAACATGCGTTGCCAACAGATTGCAGCCGCTCTTATTTGCGACGATTATCGGGACGTGAACCATTTCTCCAAAACGAACCGTAAATCCTTTTGATTCAAGCATCGCCGCGATTTCGCCTGCTAAACGCTGGTCATCAGGATTAGCAGGCGTTGGCGGATAGAGAAGCTTGGAAGGAATCGTCAGCAGAACCAAGAGCAAGAGCAAAAGACTATATTTGACGTGGCGCGGCACGGGATACTCCAATCATTGCGATGAGCGCGGTCGCGACCAGCATTGACCACATAAAATATGTCCGTCCGATACCCTCGTGCCAGAAGTCAAATTGTTCAGGGTAGAACCCAAGCACCGCCAGCCGGGCAGAATTGATGATGATAACGGCCACAACTGCGCACGCGATAGAGCCGACGAGCTGACGGTCGTTCTTCAAACCCATCATCTGCCAAAATGTGGTGACCAGCAAAAATGCCAGCGTAACATTGGCAAAGGAAGAACAGCCTGAGGCAATGACCAAAGTTTCACCATCGATATTGTAAAAGACATTTCCTTCGGCTCGTAAGTTTGTCACAGCCGATAACAATTTAGTTTCGATCTTGGTGATTTCCTGCCCGAACAATGCTTGAGTCGATGGCCCCCAAAACGCCGGCCCGGACAAAGCAAGCGCAACTATTCCCATTCGTCGATCGTCGGTCTCCGTCGTGCTGCGCCAAAGTATATAGATCGCCAAAACCGGAAGCAGAAAAATTGAGAAAGCCTTCACTGGCAACAACATGATCGCGACCGACAGCCCAATCACTATCCCGTCATAGTGATCGATGGGACGACTCTGCTGCCGATCAAGCCCAAGTTTGAGAATCGCAAATAATGCGAACCAGATGATGGCATTTATACCGAATAGGTTGGCGGTGAATTCGGCCTGGTTATCTGAAAAGAACAGAGCAATGCCGCTAGATAAACTGTTGAGAGTCAACGTAACGAACAACACCGCATAGAGCGGACGAGCTTCAAAACGCCCACTCACCGCTGATTCCCCAGTCATTTGACTTTTATTCGTAATTTCGCTGAAACTAGCGGCGGCCAATCCGCTTGCGGAGATAGATATATCCTGCCGCAATGATCGCCATCGAAGCAAGACCCGCGCCGGCTTCAGGAGAAGGGATCGGCATTCCGGCCAAGGCTGGTGCCGAGGACAGGAGCATTGTTCCGACCATTGCAATTTTCAACTTCATAACATAACTCTCCAATTCACCGTGGCCATTTTGGCGCACGAAAAACGATGCCTTGAACGTCCTTCACAATCAAGGATATTCGATTTTTTGCTGGAGAACATATATCGATTCGGTTTTGAATGGCTTTGCAGCCGAGCTGCTCAACTGGATGGCCGTGGTCATTGTTGTCCTGTTCATGCTTTTCGCGATCCTGGAACTTCGGTCGCGCGGTTTTGGCATGCCGACTTCTTTGACCGGCGGCCGAATGTCGGTCAATTTTGGGACCGCGATATTGACCGCTGCCGCCGAATTGCTCATTCCGTTCGGAACCCTCTCCGCTGCGCTATTTGCAAGCCAGAATGATGTCGGCCTGTTCAATATTGTCGCGGCACCGGTTGGGCTGATTCTTGTCACGGCACTGCTGGGCCGTACTTTGATCGTTTACTGGCTGCACCGGGCTTTTCACAAAATCCCGCTATTGTGGCGGTTTCATCGTATTCACCACAGCGATCCCTATTTCGATATCTCCCTGGGCGTCCGGCAACATCCGCTCATTCTGCTGGTCAGCCTGCCCGTCTATATATTTGGAGTCATTGCACTGGGTCTGCCGGTGTGGGCCGTGATTCTGGTGGATATACTGATGCTCGCCGCGGCTTTCTGGGAACATGTTGACGCGCCCTTGCCCCAACGCCTGGCGCGCGCGCTCGGGTTCGTTTTGATCACCCCGAACAGTCACCATATTCACCACAGTTCCCGGCAACGCCAAACGGATAGCAATTTTGGCAGCGGTCTGGTGATCTGGGATCGGTTGTTCGGGACCTATCTCGAACCCGAGCAGGAGACCGTCGAACGGATCGGCCTCGGTGATGCAGATGATCTGATCGCCGACAGTCTCTGGAAACAGCTCTATCTGCCGTTCAAGCCCCGGGGGTAGTCGCGGCAAAATACCGATCGGGCAGATCATGATCCTTGCTGATGGCGACAGGCTTGGGTGACGTCGGGGTGCTGAAACCAAATGGCGTGGGAGCCCTTCTATCCCTGATAGTCAAAACCGCTGTTCGCCAGCTTGATCCATCGCCGCTGGCGATGGGCGTAAAAGACCCGGGCAAATAATGTGACGGGCACGGTGAACCAGCCTGCATCAATCCTGACCTCATCCGTAAAGCGCGTGCCCTCGCCTTCTGGCGCAATGGTGATCAGATGATCCCATGTCCTGATCAACCAGCCGCAACCGTTGTCACGCAGCCGCTTGTGCTGACCGTCGCTAGGCGGGAATTCGAGACCAATGACCTGCCAGCCGATCGGGAAGAATCCGAACAGCAGCAACCACGCCTTATATCTGCCTTCGGTCCAGACGTCCGGAAATGCTTTTCCACCCGCCGGAACAAATCGCACCAGACCTCGCGCCACATATTGGAGCAGCCGTGACGTCTGCAGTTCCTGCCATATCTTGTCCGGGCTGGCGGGAATATGCGTCGTCAGGCGCACCATCTGCGGCATCAGACCGTGAAGCTTTCCCCGCAGCCGCAATCGCCTTTGGAATTGGGATTCTGGAACACAAAGCCGGCGGTGAAATCATCTTCAACCCAGTCCATCGTGCTGCCGACCAGATAGAGGACGCTGGGGCCATCGACATAGAATATCCCGCCGGGGGTGACGATCTTTTCATCAAATGGCGTTTCCTCGGTGACATAATCGACCGAATAAGCGAGGCCCGAACAGCCGCGACGCGGGGTGGATAGTTTCACGCCAATGACATCTTCGGGTGCCTTGGCCATCAGGTTCGCAATGCGTTGCTCCGCGGCCGGCGTCAGGATGATCGCGGCCGGGATCACCCGCGTCTTGGTTTTCGTCTCGGTCATATCTATAGCCTTTTCTGCCAAAACAATGCCTTGCCCATTTCGGGATCGAGCATATAATCGCCATAGCCAAGCGACGCATAGAGCGCCTTGGCGGGCGTATTTCCTTCGAGCACTTCCAGCGTCACCTTGCAGGCGCCTATCTCATGCGCGATATTGTGTATTTCGTCGAACAATTGGCGGCCAATGCCCGCAGCGCGATGCACTTTGGACACCACGATATCGTGAATATTGAGCAGCGGCTTGCCGCCGAAAGACGAGAATGTCGTCATTAAATTGGCCAGCCCGACCGGCTCGTCACCGATATAGGCGAGCAGCGAGGATGCCGCAGCAGTCGCCCGCAGTCCAGGCACAAGTGCAGCCTGAACCTCTGCCGGCAGGTCTTCGCCACCGCCCATCGGGTCGACCGCATAGCTGCGCAGCATCGTCACGATATCCGCCGCGTGCTTCGGATCGTCATAATCGGCACGAACAATGGTCGCGGAAAGGATAGTGCTATCGTTCAAAGCATCCCCAGTTCAAGCTTGGCCTCGTCGCTCATCTTCTGGGGATCCCACGGCGGGTCCCAGACGAGATTGACCTCGGCATGGCCGACGCCAGGCACGCTGCCGACCTGCAATTCGATTTCACCGGGCATGGATTCGGCGACCGGGCAATGGGGCGTCGTCAGGGTCATGTTGACGATGGCGTGATTCTCGGCTGTGATTTCCACACCATAGATCAGCCCAAGGTCATAGATATTCACCGGAATTTCGGGATCATAGATGGATTTCAACGTGTCGACCACCGCTTCATAAAGATCGCCGCCCGCTTCGCCCGCAGGCGTTTCGGTTGGCGCCTGTGCGAGAAAGCCCTCGAGATAGTCTTTCTTGCGATCGAGCTTGGCCGCATCGCTTTCCGCTTCATAGGGCGATGGCGCGACCACGCGCTGGGGCTTGTCTTCGACAGCATCTTCGACTTTCGCCAGTGGCGGCTTTTCCACCGAATCGACTTCTTCGACCAAAATTTTGCGTTCTTCGTTCATCATCTTTCCCTACCCGAAAATCTTTCTGACCCGCTCGATGCCTTCGACCAGGGCCGCGACATCGCTGTCATCACTGTAAATCCCGAAGCTCGCCCGCGCGGTTGCGGGCACGCCGAGATAGTCCATCAAAGGCTGCGCGCAATGATGGCCGGCACGGATGGCAACCCCGCCCTCGTCCAATATAGTGGCGACATCATGCGGATGCACGTCACCGATTGCGAAACTGAGGATACCCATGCTCTTGTCGGGCCCAAAAACCCGCACCGAGTTGATCCCCGACAGCGCGTCGCGCGCCTTGGCCAGAGTCGCATTTTCATGATCGGAAATGACGTCAAGCCCGATCTCCTCGACATATTGAATCGCGGCGTCCAGCCCGACGACACCGGCAATATGCGGCGTGCCCGCTTCAAAGCGGCCCGGCGGCGGCGCGTAGGTCGTGCCATCAAATGAAACCCGGTCGATCATCGACCCGCCGCCCTTCCAGGGCGGCATGGCTTCGAGCGTTGCATAAGGTGCCCACAAAGCACCAATGCCGGTGGGGCCATAGATTTTATGGCCGGAAAAGACGTAAAAATCGCAACCGAGATCCTGGACATCGACCGGCAGGCGCGGCGCGGCCTGGCAGCCGTCAAGCAACAGCTTGGCGCCAACCTTATGCGTGATCGCGGCGGCCCGTTTTGCATCAAGCAACGAGCCCAGCACATTGGAGACATGAGCAAGCGCGACCAATTTATGCTGTTCGGTCAGATTGTCTTCGATCCAGTCAAGATCAATCTGGCCATCATCGGTCAGTGGCGCGACATCAATATGCGCGCCGACCCGCTCGGCGAGCATTTGCCAGGGCACGATATTCGAATGATGCTCAAGCTGCGACAGCATGATGCGGTCGCCGTTGGAGACAAACTTACTACCCCAGCTTTCGGCGACCAGATTGATACTGTCGGTCGCGCCGCTGGTGAAGACAATTTCATTTTCGGACGCGGCGTTCAGAAAGCCGGCAACCCGTTTGCGCGCGGCTTCATAGGCGATCGTCATATTGGCCGAACGGGCATAGACGCCGCGATGGACGGTCGCATAATCCGGGCCATAAGCGCGGGCAATGGCGTCGAGCACAGGCTTGGCTTTCTGCGCCGTCGCGGCGGTGTCGAGATAATGCCAGTCGGTGGGGATGCCTGGGAAGTCGGCTCTCCAATCCTCCCTGCGCGAAGCGTGGGGAGGTGGCGCGCCGCTTGGCGGCGTGACGGAGGGGCCTCTAGAGAATGCCGCACTGGCCCCTCCACCATCCTTCGGATGGTCCCCCTCCCCATTTTCAATGGGGAGGATATTGGCAGTCCCACTCACGACAGGGCCTCCAGAACCTCGAGCGCCTTGCTCTCGATCGCCTCGCGCTCCGTATCATCGGCGACCGACACAAAGGCATCGGCAATAAACGCCTGCAGCATTAGCTTTTTCGCCAGCGCCGGCGTGATTCCGCGCGAAGCCATGTAGAAGAGTGCCTGCTTGTCGAGCTCGCCGACGGTCGCGCCATGGGCGCATTTCACATCATCGGCAAAAATTTCAAGCTCCGGCTTGGCATTGGCGGTCGCGCCGCGATCGAGCAGCATCGACTTGACCGATTGGGCCGCATCGGTTTTCTGCGCGTGGCGCGCGACATTGATCTTGCCGAGAAAACTGCCGACGGCCTTGCCCGCCAAGACCGAGCGGACGACCTGGTTGGAGGTCGCGTTTGGCTCGGCATGGATGGTTTCGGTGACGATTTCCAGCGTCTGGGAGCCTGATCCCAATATCGCGCCGCCGAGTTCAAAATGAGAGCCATTGCCCAAGGTCGCCTTGACCTGAATCCGGCCATAGTCGGCATTATGCGCGAGCACGTGAATCTGGAATGTCGCCTTGTCGCCGATCGTGACATCGAGATCGACCATGCCGACGCCGTCGACAACCGTCAGCGCGTCAATCTGGCGTGAAACGGTTTCGCCTGCTGGCACATTGATTTTCTCAGGGCCGGCGAGTTTTGGCCAAATCGGCTCGAGAGCTTTGAGGTCGGCATAGCGCCAAGCCTCATCGCGCCTGGTGGGAAGCGGAGCGTTCATATTTTCCTCCCTGTGCCGAAGGCATGGGTGGCGTCGGGTTGAATTACTCCCAGCAATTCAAGGTCAATCTGGGGGATTGACCTTCCCCTCGCCGGACCATGCGCAGCATGGTGGAGGGGTAATGCGCGCAAAGCCCCTCCGTCAGCAGCTTTGCTGCTGCCACCTCCCCATCGCTGCGCGACAGGGAGGAAATTTTGAGCAGACACCATCATGCCGCCTCCGCGATCGCTTCATAGCCTTCATTCTCAAGCTGAATCGCCAGTTCCGGTCCACCGGTTTTGACAATCCGGCCATCGGCCAAGACATGGACAAAATCCGGTTTCACTTCGTCAAGCAAACGTTGATAATGGGTGATCAGCAAGACCGCTTTGTCGGGCTTGCGCATGATCGCGTTGATACCCGAACCCACGGTGCGTAGCGCGTCAATGTCGAGGCCGCTGTCGGTCTCGTCGAGGATCGCCAGCTTGGGATTGATGATGCCCATCTGGACCATCTCGTTGCGCTTTTTCTCGCCGCCGGAAAAGCCGACATTGACCGCCCGTTTGAGCATATCCATGTCCATCTTGAGCAGCGCCGCCTTTTCCTTGGCGAGCTTGATAAACTCGGCCCCGGACAATGGGTCTTCACCGCGACTGGTCCGCTGCGCATTGAGGCTTTCGCGCAGGAATTGCAGATTCGACACGCCGGGAATTTCGACCGGATATTGGAAGCCGAGGAAGATACCCGCTGCGGCCCGCTCATGCGGGTCCATATCGAGCAAATCCACCGTTCGCCCTGAGCTTGTCGAAGGGTCTGAGGCAGGCGCTTCACCATCCTGTGCTTCGACAGGCTCAGCACGAACGGCGGTGGTGAAATCCACTGAACCGCTGGTGACTTCATAGCCGGGCCGTCCGCCGAGCGCATAAGCGAGCGTCGACTTGCCCGCGCCATTGGGCCCCATGATCGCATGGATTTCGCCGGCGTTGAGTGTGAGCGAAAGCCCTTTGAGGATTTCGGTGTCGCCAACTGTGGCGTGGAGATTTTCAATTTTTAGCATTTTTCTTCTTTTCAATTACGAATTCTTTGGATGTATCTTCGACGAGTGCGCCATTTATCTTCTCTGTCAGATCGGTTTCTCTGCGGACAAATTTCTCGCCGAGAGGGCCATCTGAGAAAGATGGTTCGACCGTGGTTTCATCATCAAACTTGGAATCGCGGCGCGGCATCAGTCCAATTTCTCCAACAAAAACACCATCCCGTCACCCTGAACTTGTTTCAGGGTCCATCCATCCAAACGCGGAGGCTTTGATTGACGCACGGTGGATGCTGAAACAAGTTCAGCATGACTAGGGGAGGAAACGCAAAGCATCACCCCACGCTCCCCTCAAGACTGATCGCCAGCAATTTCTGCGCTTCGACCGCAAATTCCATCGGCAGCTGTTTCATCACATCCTTGGCAAAGCCGTTGACGATCAGGCTGACCGCGGCCTCTCCATCGAGGCCGCGTTGCTGGGCGTAGAACATCTGGTCATCGCTGATCTTGCTGGTCGTCGCTTCATGCTCGATCGTTGCAGTCGGATTTTTGACCTCGATATAGGGCACGGTATGCGCGCCTGACTGGTCACCGAGCAGCAGACTGTCGCACTGGGTAAAATTCCGCACATTTTCAGCATTGGGACCGACCCGCACGAGACCGCGATAGGTATTGTCGCTATGCCCGGCGCTAATCCCTTTGGAGATGATGGTCGAACGGGTGTTCTTGCCATTGTGGATCATCTTGGTGCCGGTATCGGCTTGCTGATAATTGTTGGTCAGCGCGACCGAGTAGAATTCACCAACGCTATTCTCGCCGTTCAAGACGCAGCTTGGATATTTCCAGGTCACCGCGCTGCCGGTCTCGACCTGGGTCCAGCTGATCTTGCTATTCTTGCCTTGGCACAGACCGCGCTTGGTGACGAAATTATAGATGCCGCCCTTGCCATTTTCGTCGCCGGGATACCAGTTCTGGACAGTCGAATATTTGATCTCCGCATCATCCATCGCGACCAGTTCGACGACCGCGGCGTGGAGCTGATTCTCGTCGCGCATCGGCGCGGTGCAGCCCTCGAGATAGGAGACATAAGAGCCTTCTTCGGCGACAATCAGCGTCCGCTCGAACTGTCCGGTATTTTCCGCATTGATCCGGAAATAGGTGGAGAGCTCCATCGGGCATTTGACGCCCTTGGGGATATAGACAAAGGTTCCGTCGCTAAACACAGCGCAGTTGAGCGTCGCGAAATAATTGTCGTGCATCGGCACGACCTTGCCGAGATATTTTTTGACCAGCTCGGGATATTCCTTGATCGCTTCGCTGATCGAGCGGAAGATCACGCCTGCGTCTTCGAGCTCCTTGCGGAAGGTGGTGGCGACGGACACACTGTCAAATACGGCATCCACGGCAACCTTGCGCGCGCCTTCGACGCCGGCGAGAACCTTCTGCTCCTCAATCGGAATGCCGAGCTTCTCGTAAACCCGCAATATTTCGGGATCGACTTCATCGAGACTGCCGAGCTTCTCCTTCGCCTTCGGTTCGGCATAATAATAGGCATCCTGATAGTCGATCATCGGAATCTCGAGCTTGGCCCAATCCGGAGTCTCCATCTTTTCCCACATCCGGAACGCCTTGAGGCGCCAGTCGAGCATCCACTCGGGCTCGCCCTTCTTGCCGGAGATGAACCGCACCGTGTCTTCGTTCAGACCCTTGGGCGCGAAGTCCTGCTCTATGTCGGATGACCAGCCAAATTCATAGCTGCTCGCCTTGTCGACGGCTTCCTGGGCCTCGGCGTTCATTTCCGCCCGTTCGGCGTCATAGTCAGAAGTTTTGACATCTTCGGTCATTATGCTTTTTCCATTATTCGAATTTTGAGGGCGGCAGGGGCATCTGACAGACTCGCAAGACTGACATCGTCCAGTGCTTTTCTAATCGTTCGGTTCACTACGCCCCAATGGGGCTTCACCGTGCAGCTACCTTCGAGCGCGCAATCATGATTGCCGTCAATCGTGCAGCTGGTAATCGCCAGCGGGCCTTCGACGGCCTCGACAATATCGGCAAGGCTGATCGATGACGGGGGACGGGCGAGTCGGATGCCGCCACCAATGCCGCGAGTCGATTCGATCAATCCCGCGGTGGTGAGTTTGCTCACCAGCTTCTTCGCAGTCGGCAGGGGCACGCCGGTCTCGGTCGCCAATTTGGCGGCGTTCAGCTTGCCCTCAGCGAGCAAAGACGCGCCGCAATGTCGCGCGGCTGCGGACATCAGGACTACGGCATAGTCGGCGAGGTTGGACAGGCGCATATTTCTCGAATCGCTAGGGGTGAAAATCTAAACAAGACTAAATTAGTCTTGTTTATCCAACATTGCAATAGTCTGACCCGGAAAGACCGCCTATTAAAAGGCATAGCCGCCTCCAACGCCTCCAATCAGGTTTCGGAAACCAGCGGCGTCACCTTGCCTCTCAACGCCCCGCGCTTGTCGATCAGACGGGCGGTTTCGCCTTCCTTGACCCGCAATTGGGTCGGCGTGACGCCGGCGAAATACTTCACTTCGCGGATCATATGCGACTGATCGTAAAAAGCGTCGACCAGTTCGTCCAGCTCATCCTCATTATTCTCGGCATAAGCTCTTGCGGCGCGCAACGCGCGATATTTGCGCGCGAGATATTTGGGGGGCATGCCATAGAGTTTGTTGACCATGCGCAGGACCTGTCGCGAACTTTGCGTCGAACGCGCCATCAACGCGCTGACCGGCGGAGAGGGTTCCGACGATAGCCATTCATCCACCATTTTCGCAAAGGCTGCAGTTTCCGGTTTCAGCCGGACTTTCAAATCTCGATATATCTTGTCCGCCCAGGCGACCATTTCTTCCGGTGATTTGCAGGCGCGCAATACATCCAGATTCTTGTCGATCTCCTGAGAAAATACGTCACTTGCCGGGATCGCCATATCCGCATAATCAGCCGCAGATTTCTTGGTGGAAATCGCCCATCCTCCCGGAAGAACCCCGACTCCGAACATGCGGAACGGCCCATTGACGTCAAATCGCATCGCTCCGGTTGATGGCCCAACCAACATCGCGTCGGCCACTGGAAATGAAGATCCATTGGCGAAGCTGAGGTGACCATCACCCTCCAGGATGAACCGCAACTGGGCGATGGCGGCCCGCTCATTGTCGACAAATTTTGGCGCGCTCAATTCAAACAGATAATATACGGAAACCAGGTCCCGGACATCTTCTGCAGGCGCGAAATATCTCAAACTAACCAACGGGCATCCCCTTTGACTGGTTCTCTAACGCACCAGATTGCCAAATGATGCGCCTTTATAGCTGAAACTCAAAGGAAAAAAATGGCCTGACTAGAAAATAGTCAGGCCAATAAGGAAAAGAACTGCGTAACCACAGAATAATCCATGGCACGAGCCCTTCGGGTCGCAACGCCGTTATATGCATGGATCTATTTGGGTTGATTGGACAAAAACGACGCTTTTTGACATGTCTGATGACAAATTACGGCAGCTGCCCGCTCCGGGCCTACATCTCAGAGGCAATCCAATGATCTATACGTTCTTCCATGATATTGAGAGGAACCGGACCACTTTTCAGTATGATATCGTGGAAATCACCCATCGTGAATCGATCGCCCAACTTGGACTGGGCGCGTTCCCTCAACTCAAGAATCTTGAGCTTTCCAATCATGTAGGCAGTCGCTTGCCCTGGATAGACGATATATCGCTCGATCGCTTTCCGGATATCGCCGTCTGGATTGGGTGTGTTATCCGTGAGATATTGAATAGCTTTCTCACGGCTCCATTTTTTGTCATGTATTCCGGTATCAACGACCAGACGACACGCGCGCCAAAGCTCCATGCCGAGCCGGCCAAAGTCGGAATAGGGATCGTTATAAAAGCCCATGTCTTTACCGAGCTCTTCAGTATATAGCCCCCATCCTTCCGAATAGGCTGTCACTCCGCCAAATTTGCGGAAGGCAGGGAGGTCGCCCAATTCCGTCTGGATTGCGCGCTGCAGATGATGTCCAGGCAAAGCCTCATGATAAGCTAGCGCTTCAAGTTCGGTTTTTGACATGCTTTTGAGATCATATAGATTCACATAATAGGTGCCCGGCCGCGAGCCATCGGGCGCAGGACTTTGATAGAAAGCCTTGCCTGCAGACTTCTCCCGAAACGCTTCGACCGGTTTGATGACGAAAGGCGCATCGGGCAATGTGTTGAAAAATTCAGGTAGCTTCTTTTCCATTTCCGCAAGCTTGGCCTTGGCTTCGGCCAAATAATCTTCGCGACTGGTGTGAAAATATTGATCGCCGGTCCGCAGATGAACGAAAAACTCCTGCAAGCTTCCCTCGAAACCGACATCCGCCATTATCTTGCGCATCAAATCGTGAATGCGGGCAACATTATCGAGACCGATCTGGTGAATTTCATCCGCGGTTAGATCTGTTGTGGTGTAATTTTGCAACCGTTCCGCATAATAAGCGGCGCCATTCTCGAAGCGCCAGACACCATCACCGTCACCGGCCATTTTCTGCTGCCGTTCCATCTCGGATATGAGCTTCTCATAAGCGGGTTTCAAACTGTCCGTCAGCGCTTCTTTGCCACGCGCGATCAGGTCCGATTTTTCACTTTCACTGATATCGAGAGCATTCACCTTTTTCTTCAGATCTTCAAATATCGGTGAGTCATCCCCCTCGGTAAATGGCGCGCCGCTGATCACATTTTGAGCATCGCTGATGACATAGGGGAACACCCAGTCGGGCACCATGATTCCATCATTGGCACGATCAGCCGACTGCGCGACCAAAGACTCTATCAGCGGGCCCACACCATAGAGCCGACTGACATAGGCACCCGCATCCGCTATATTGGCCACGCGATGAATGTTGATCATGAAGGCCGGTATCTGACTTTGTGCGCCGTTCATCTGGTCAAAGACATAATCATTCCGGCGGAACGGAAATGCTTTGCGGGAGCTTTCCGCGCGCGCCTGAAACAAACGATAACTCAATTGGCTTGATTCGCTCAATCTGTCCTTGTCAAACTCCGCTTCCATTTTGGCGAGAGCGGCCTGGCCACGCTCATAATTGGCAATTTCCGCCGCTTCGCTGGGATCATTCCACTTGCCATAATCAGCATCACGTATTCCACGATAGGCCTTGGAAAGAGGAGAGAAGCTGAGCTCTTGATCATCATATTCCTTGAAAAATTCTGCCAGCTTGGCATCTACATCGGCCTCAGCCATATCAGAAGTTTCTGTCGACGAAGCGGTTGCGGCAAAGCCAAAAATCGATGTCGGGGCAACGAGCAATGCTGCGGTCGTTCGTAACAATAGAAGCTTCATTTCAATGGTCCTTTGTCGATAAAAATCATGTTGGTGCAAAAGTAACAGTCGTAAGTAATTTGTGCAAACTCGGCAGGATCTCGCTTATGCTTCACCTATTCAATCGTCCTTCCACCAAAGCATCCACCACGGATGGATCTGCAAGGGTCGAAGTATCACCCAATGCTGTGAATTCATTTTCGGCTATCTTTCGCAAAATGCGGCGCATGATTTTACCCGATCGTGTTTTGGGTAAGGCTGGCGTAAGATGCAAATGGTCTGGAGTCGCAATCGGGCCGATTTCCTTGCGGACATGGGCACGCAGTTCATTCACCAGCGCTTGTGACGTTGCCACCCCGGCATTCAATGTGACATAACAATATATGCCCTGACCTTTGATATCGTGGGGATATCCCACAACCGCGGCTTCTGCCACTTGCGCGTGCGATACCAAAGCGGACTCGACTTCCGCCGTTCCCATTCGGTGACCGGACACATTGATCACATCATCAACCCGGCCCGTGATCCAATAATAGTCATCCGCATCACGCTTGCAGCCGTCGCCGGTGAAATATTTGCCTTTGTAGGTGCTAAAATAAGTCTGGATAAAACGGTCATGATCGCCATATACAGTCCGCGCCTGCCCGGGCCAGCTTGCGGTGATACACAGATTTCCATCAGCCGGGCCGTTCAACACGACACCTTCGCCATCAACCAGCTCGGGCTGGATCCCGAAAAATGGTTTCCCTGCGCTGCCTGGTTTCATCCCATGGGCACCAGGAAGCGTTGTAATCATCACGCCTCCTGTCTCGGTCTGCCACCAAGTGTCAATGATCGGTGATTTCCCATCACCAACGATATCATAATACCAACGCCAGGCTTCGGGATTGATCGGTTCTCCGACAGTGCCGAGCAATCTTATCGAACTGCGATCATGGGCCTGCACCGGAGCCTCGCCTTCGCGCATCAATGCGCGGATTGCGGTCGGCGCAGTGTAGAAAATATTGACCTTGTGCTTCGCGACCACTTCCCAGAACCGGCCGAAGTCAGGATGATTGGGTATACCCTCGAAGATCACCTCGGTCGCGCCGTTGAGGAGCGGCCCATAGACAATATAGCTATGCCCGGTGACCCAGCCAATATCGGCAGAGCACCAGAAGACTTCACCGGGTCGATAGTCGAAGACATAATGGAAAGTCGTGGCTGTCCAAACTGCATAGCCACCCGTCGTGTGAAGCACGCCCTTGGGCTTTCCGGTTGAGCCTGACGTATAGAGAATGAACAACGGGTCTTCGGCGTTCATCGGTTCGCATCGACATTCATTACTCACCGAGACGCTGATCTCATGATACCAGTGATCACGGCCTTCCAGCATGTCGATGGCAATATCCGTGTGATTGATCACCAGCACCGCTTCGACGTTCGTACCCTCGCGAGACAACGCGGCATCAACATTCGCTTTCAGCGGCACGGATTTGCCACCTCGCAAACCTCCATCGGCGCAAATCACGAACTTGCTCTCGCAATCTTCAATTCGTCCGGCGAGTGCATCGGGTGAAAAACCGCCAAATACCACCGAGTGGATCGCACCGATCCGCGCGCAGGCCAGCATGGCAATCACACCTTCGGCGATCATCGGCATATAGATGGTCACCCGATCACCCTTCTGAACGCCAATTTTTTTCAAGCTGTTGGCCATCTTGATGACTTCAAGAAGCAGCTCGGCATATGATATCGAGCGACCAGCGCTCTCAGGATCATCCGGTTCGAAGATCAGCGCTGTCACTTCACCTTTCCCGGTCTCCACATGCCGGTCCACAGCATTATGGCAAATATTCAAAACACCATCTTCAAACCATTTGATCTCGACGGGATCATAGGACCAGTCTGCCACTTTTGTGGGGGGATTTACCCAATCCAGACGTCCCGCCTGCTTCGCCCAGAAGCCATCCGGATCGGCGATACTCTCAGCATAAAGCTTCCGATACTCTTCAGCATTGCAATGAGTGTTGCTTATCGCCTTGTCGTCAGGGTGGACCATATCGCTCATCAACTGCTCTCCTTTGTGCCTTTGCGTTTCGACTAGCAAAGCCGCACCAGACCACGAAAGCTTTTTCTCAGCTAATTCGATATGAGATGGAGAATTGGCGAGGAAATATGCTAGTCTAAAGCCACATAAGAATAATGGAGACGGATATGGCAAGCGCGGCATCAACATTGGAAAGAAACACCGGTTTTGAAAATAGCCCGATGACTCCGGCGATTGGTGCCGAGTTATCCGGGATCAATTTATCCGAAGATCTGGACGAACACGTCATTGCCAATATCCGGCAGTCTCTGCTCGATCACAAAGTCATCTTCTTCCGTGACCAGCATCTGACACCGGAACAATTGTTGCGGTTCGCCAGCAGGTTTGGGGAACTGGAAATTCACCCGGCCACGCCCAAAGATCAACCCAATCCGGAAATCTTGCGCATCGAACATGGCCCGAAGAGCAAGGGACAGGAAAATATGTGGCATAGCGATGTTACATGGCGGACAGAACCCTCACTGGGGTCGGTTCTTAGCGCCGTTGAGATACCTGCCGTCGGTGGCGACACTCTTTTTGCCAATATGAATTTGGCATTTGAAAATCTGCCCGAAGACATTCGCACGAAAATAGTCGACATGACGGCGGTTCATGATATCGCCCGCGTCTTTGCCAAACGACTTGGGAAAAAGCCGGAAGAGCTGCACGATAAATATCCACCGGTTGAGCATCCGCTTGTGCGCACCCATCCGGAGACCGGCCTGCCAGCGCTTTACGTCAATGCCGCTTTTACAAGCCAGATCGTCGGCATGGACAGGCAAGAGAGTGACAGCTTGCTTGCGACGTTATATCGGGCTTCTGCCAATCCCGAAATTCAGTGCCGATTCCGCTGGAGCCAGGGAGCCATTGCATTTTGGGATAACCGGGCGTCACAGCATTTTGCTGCATCGGACTATTTCCCGGCCAAACGGATCATGCAACGTGCAACGATAAAAGGCGATCGCCCATATTTCAAAGCCAATCGCTAGACAATGTCCGGCAAAATTGATGCGCTGATCATCGGCGGTGGCCACAACGGTCTTGTTTGCGCCTATTATCTGGCCCGTGCCGGGATGAAGGTCCGGATATTGGAAGCGCGGAATATTATTGGCGGCGCGGCGGTGACCGAGGAATTTCATCCCGACTTCCGGAATAGTACGGCAAGCTACACAGTGTCTCTGCTCCAGCCGAAAATCATCGCTGACATGGATTTGGAAGCCCGCGGATATAAGGTCATTGAACGGCCTAAAAGCAATTTCTTGCCATTGGGCGATGGGCAGTTTCTGCTGGTCGGCGGCGGATTGGAAGCGACACAGCAAGAAATAGGGAAATTCTCGGCTAAAGACGCCGAGCGGCTTCCTGCCTATTATGAGATGCTAGAAACTGCAGCGGTGATATTGCGCGACCTTGCGCTAAAAATCCCGCCAAATAGTTCTGGCGGCGCTGCCTCTCTGCTCGCTGCAATCCAGCAAGGTCGCAGTTTCGTCAAATTATCTCCTCTGCAACAACATCATATCGTCAAACTCTTCACCCTCAGCGCACGCGAATTGCTCGATCAATGGTTTGAAAGCGATCCGATCAAAGCCGCCTTTGGCTTTGATGCGATTGTCGGAAATTATGCCAGCCCTGATACCCCCGGAAGCGCCTATGTCCTGCTTCACCATGTCTTTGGCGAAGTGAATGGCAAGAGCGGCCAATGGGGACATGTGGTTGGCGGCATGGGACGGATTACGCAATTGATGGCCGAGGCTTGCTCAGAATTGGGTGTGGAGATCAGCCTGAGCACGGCAGTCGAAGAGGTACTGGTCGAAGATGATCGGACGGACACAGTCCGGACAAGCACCGGCGAGACCGTTTCAGCAGAACATATCATCGCCAACGTCGGGCCGAAACTGCTCTATGACCGTCTGATCAAGCCTGCACATCTGCCACCCGATTTTCGGCAAATGATGGATGGTTATCAATGCGGTTCCGGTAGTTTCCGGATGAATCTTGCGCTTGATGGCTTGCCGGATTTCACCGACCTTTCCGGCGAAGGTGATCATCTCAAATCCGGGATCATCATGGCACCCTCGCTTGACTATATGGATCGCGCCTATCTCGATGCACGCGCCGATGGCTGGTCAGGAAAACCGATTGTTGAAATGCTAATCCCCAGTCTGGTCGATGATAGCCTCGCACCATCCGGCAAACATGTCGCCAGCCTTTTCTGTCAGCAATTTGCGCCGAAATTATCTAATGGCCGGAGCTGGGATGATGAGCGCGATGCAGCAGTCAACGCCATCCTCGACGTTGTCGAGACCCATGCGCCCGGTTTCCGTCAATTGATTCTCGGCCAAATGGCATTGGCTCCACTCGATCTTGAGCGCAAATTCGGCCTGATCAGTGGCGATATATTCCATGGCCGTATGTCACTGGACCAGCTTTGGGCGGCACGACCGGTGATTGGTTCGGCCAGCCATAGAGGTCCGATCAAGGGCTTATATATGTGTGGCTCGGGCACCCACCCAGGAGGTGGTGTCACCGGTGTCCCGGGCCATAATGCGGCAAATGTGATATTGCGGGATCGTTCTCTATTGGGTCGAATTTTCGGCTGACGCTACGGCACCGTGCATCCCACCAGCTTGCTTGCCTTGATGCCGGTAAAGAGATAGTTTCCGACTCAGAGGAAGAGGAACCCAATCATGCGCAAAGCTCTATTGATTGCTGCCTGTGTCGCAGCATTGTCGGTCTCTGGATGTAAATATGTGGGCGATGACCCTAATGAATCCGGAAGCGACGTTGAAAATACCGAATATCCAGAGCAGGTTTTTTGGGGCGACACCCATCTTCATACAGATAACAGTGTCGATGCCTTCGGATTCGGCAACCGACTAAATGCTGAACAGGCATTGCGCTTTGCCCGAGGCGAAGAAGTGACCGCCACTAAAGGCGCGAAAGCGAAGCTCTCCCGTCCGCTCGATTTCCTGGTCATCGCCGACCACAGCGATGCGATGGGCGCGACCAAAGCGATCAAGGAAGCACCTCGCATAGCCTTACTTGGCAATGAATTTCTACTGCGCTGGCATGATATGCTCAACGAAAGCGACGAGGGTGCGTTGCGAGTTACTGCGGAGCTTATAGATGGCGCAGCGAAAGGCACGTTGCCTGCATCGCTCACCGATCCGGAAGCACAGGAAGAGCGCACATCAGACCTTTGGAACGCCCATGGCGAAACCATCGACGAGTATAATGAACCCGGCAAATTCACCGCTTTCATGGGATTTGAATATACGCCGATGCCCGGAGGCGACAATCTCCATCGCGTGGTTATGTTCCGCGATAGCGCGGAAACGGCGACAAATGTCCTGCCCTATTCCTCACAAGATTTTGCCGGCGATCCGGAAAAGCTTTGGGAATATATGGCAGCCTATGAAAAGGATACCGGCGGCAATGTCCTGGCGATGCCGCACAACAGCAACGTATCCAACGGGCGCATGTTTGAAATGCAAAGGCTCGACGGTTCACCAATTGATAAAGCCTATGCCGAGACCCGCGCCAAATATGAGCCGGTTGTAGAAGTCACACAGATCAAAGGCGACAGCGAGGCACACCCCTTTCTCTCTCCCAACGACGAATTTGCCGCATTTGGCGACGCGGGTTGGGACAAGTGCAATCTTAGCTGTACGGGCGATACCAAGCCGGAGGATTATGCCGGCAGCTATGCGCGCGAAGCCCTGAAACGCGGGCTGGAACTGATGCAGACGGTTGGCGCAAACCCGTTCAAGTTCGGGATGATCGGTTCAACAGATAGCCATACGTCTCTAGCCACTGCTGATGAGAATAACTTCTTCGGCAAGCACAGTCAGAACGAATTCAACAACAAAGACCGCGCGTTGGCACCTCAAAATTTGGGCACACGCAAAGGTCGTTTCGGTTGGAATTATCTGTCCAGCGGCTATGCGGCGGCCTGGGCGACGAGCAATTCGCGGGAAGCCATTTTCGATGCTTTTCAACGGCGGGAAGTCTATGCGACCACCGGCCCTCGGATGACGGTTCGGTTCTTCGGCGGATTTGGATTTGTCGAAAGTGACACTGGCGATCTGGTGAAAACCGGCTACGCTTCAGGTGTCCCGATGGGCGGTGATTTGACCGGCGGCGAAGGAGAAGCTCCGACATTCCTGATCAGCGCGATGATGGACCCGGAAAGCGCTAGTCTGGACCGAATCCAGATTGTGAAGGGCTGGCTCGATGCGAGCGGAAATTCGCAGGAGAAAATCTATAATGTCAGCTGGAGCGATGCCGATAATCGCAAGATCGGACCGGATGGAAAACTGACCCCAGTGGCGAATAATGTGGATCTGACCAAAGGCACCTGGGACAATGGCACTGGCGCACCTGAATTGGTGACCTTCTGGCAGGATCCCGATTTCGACGCGGCGGAAAGTGCTTTTTATTATGTCCGCGTCCTTGAAATTCCGACCCCAACATGGCCGGTCTATGATGCCCTGAAGTTCAGTCTGACACTGCCAGATGAAGTGATCCAGATTCAGCAGGAAAGAGCCTATTCCTCTCCAATCTGGTATACACCCAAGGGATAGATATGACGCAAGGCTTGCAGTTTCGAAAGCTGCTCAGGGAACCGTTGATCCATTTTCTGGGCGGCGCATTGCTCGTGTTCGGTTTCTTTTGGGCAACCGGCACCGACCGCGATCCGGCGGATTATGCGATCATCATTGATGAGGCAGACATATCCCGGCTGACCGCAGGCTGGGCGGCAAACTTCCGGCGTCCGCCAACCCAAGACGAACTCGATGGGATGATCGAAAAAGAGATTGTCGAGGAAATCTACTATCGCGAGGCGTTGCGCCTGGGGCTCGACCGCAATGACCCGGTTGTGCGCCGCCGTCTGTTTACCAAAATGCGCTTTCTCAACACCGAAGAAACGGCTGGCGAAATACCATCGGACATGGTGCTGCAGCAATGGATGGACGATCATCCGGGTAAATATATCTTGTCTTCGCAATATGATCTGGAGCAAATCTATCTCGGTCAAAGCGCGCCGGAAGATATCGCGCAGGTCATCGAGAGACTGAACAGCGGCGAGGCGAAGTCGGCAGATATCGCCAAACCCATATCCCTTCCCGCCACACTGAGCAAGGCGAGCAGCGGAGCTATTGACCGGCAGTTTGGCGAACGTTTCACCAAAGCATTGGAGGCGTTGGAGGCGAGTCAGTGGCAAGGACCTATTCGGTCCGGCTTTGGTCGACATCTGGTCAAGATCACCGCCAAGACGCCCGGCAAACAGGCCCAGTTATCCGACGTCCGCCAGCAGGTCAGCAATGACTGGCGCGCAGCGCAAAATGCAGCAGCAGAGGCCCGGTCGTTGGCGAAATATCGGGCGCTTTACGACGTCACGGTAGCGGGCCGGGAATGAGGCTTTGGCGCCTGGGTTGGGCGGCGTTGCTGTGGCTTGCCCTATTTCCAACATCGGCGCATGCCGATGAGCTCCGTCCCGCCTATGTCGAACTGACCGAACAGGCCGCAGGGCAATGGTCATTGCTCTGGAAAGCTTCCGCCAATTCCCGGCTGGGTCAGACCGGATCGATCATCCTACCGGAAAATTGCGTAGCGCAGGGAGAGCCCTCTCGGCAGTTTTCCGGCGGCAATATCCTGACATCCCGGACCCTCGCCTGCGATGGTCGGCTGGAGGGGCAACGGATCGGGCTGAAGGCGCTGGAGCTATCGACAACCGACGCACTGGTCCGCGTGGCCCCGCTGCAGAGCGATATGCAGACCTTGCGGCTGACGCCAGATGCTCCGGTCACTTTGATTGCCAGGCCCTCGGTGATTTCCAATGTCGCGGCGACCTATACAATAATCGGTATCGAACATATTCTGCTGGGCTTTGACCATTTGCTGTTCGTTTTGGCGCTGGTGCTATTGCTCAAAGGCGGCTGGCTCGTCGCCAAGACCGTCACCGCCTTCACCATCGCGCATAGTATCACGCTGGTCGGATCGACATTGGGCTATCTGTCCTTGCCATCCCAGCCGGTCGAGGCGGTAATTGCGCTGTCGATTGTTTTCCTCGCTGTGGAAATCGTCAAAGCGCGTTCCGGAGACATCCGTCTGTCCGAGCGCTTCCCATGGATCGTCGCCTTCCTTTTCGGATTGCTCCACGGCTTCGGCTTTGCGGGCGCTCTCGCGGAGATCGGCCTGCCACAGGGTGATGTGCCAATGGCGCTGCTGACCTTCAATCTCGGCGTTGAAATTGGCCAGCTGGTGATCGTCGCCGTCGGCTTGGCGATACTCGCCCTGATCCGCAAATTTCAGGGTCAATGGCTGCAACCCGCCAAAACCGCGACCGCCTATGGCATCGGGATCATCGCAACCTACTGGTTTGTCGAGCGGATGATCGCCTGAACCACGCTCAGCCTGCCCGGTCGCTCAATTGCGCCACGCGCAGTTCGATCTTCTTCATCTCAGCCAGCAGCGACAATAGATTCATCCGGTCAAACATCCACATTTTCAGCAGACCAATGCCCTGGAACAACGCGACAAAGCCCGCTGACCATAATATTGTTTCACGCACATCAACAGCATGGAAAGCCTGCCAGCCGCAATAAATCGCGAGCAAAAACAGCAGGAACGTGGCTATCCCGACGATATAGGACCAGAAGCGCATCGGACCATGCAGGGTCGCGCCGAGCTGCTCAAACAGCCCCCGGCCATTTTCCAGATCTGCCAGAAAAGCCTTGTCCTCGGCGGTCAGCGCCGCACCAAGATCATCATCAAATTTTGTCATGTCATTCTCCTTCATCATTTGGACCGTCACCAAGCGCCGCCATCAAATGACGGCGGGCATGAAACAGACGGGATTTGGCTGTACCGACGGGAATGCCGGTGACTTGTGCTATTTCTTTCACGGTCAGCCCGGCGCCAAAATAGAGCGTCGCGACCGAGCGTTGCGCCTCGCTCAGCTGATCAAACGCCTGATCGATCGAAACCTTGTCTTCGCCGCGCGGGCCAATCGAGGCTTCGGTCATTTCCGCACCCGAAGATGTCAAGCCGCGCAGTCGCTGACTGGTGCGAATTTGATCCGCACATTTGCGGTGTAAAATCGTATAGGCCCACGCGGGGAACCGCGACGGATCGCGCAGCTTGCGCCAGCCAGCGCAAATGCCGGTCCAGGACTCCTGCACCACCACTCTGGCCTGCTCTTCATCGCGCAAAAGCCGATAGGCGGTGCGCATCAGTCGGGGATACCAGCGCGCAGCGAGCCTTTCGCCAGCACGACGGTCCCCCGCCTGCACGCGCCTGAGCAGCAATTCATCATAGACCCGCTCGGTGTTACTATAACCTAATGCCATATTTTGACCTTTACTCCGATAGTCGGAGCAAGGGACCAAAAGGTTCAGTCGCAGGTGAAATTATTGTGCGGTATATCCGCCATCGACGACAAATTCAGCGCCGGTCACATAGGTGGAATCATCCGAAGCCAGAAACAGCACGCAATTGGCAATGTCCCGAGGCTCGCCAAGTCTGCCGGCGGGAATGGCCGCTTCGATCGCTTGGTAATTTTCCGAATTGTCGTCGGCACCGCTGCTTTGCATATTGGTGCGGATGATACCGGGGTGGACGGTTTTGACCCGGATATTTTCGGCTGCCACTTCGAGCGCTACAGATTTGCTGAACATTTTCACCGCGCCTTTGGACGCCGCATAGCTGGCACTGCCGCGGAAACCGACAAGCCCGGCAACCGATGACAGGTTGATGATCGAGCCGCCACCGGATGTCCGCATGGCGGCAACAGCGGCCTGCGTGCCGATAAAGCTGCCCGCAACATTGACGTCAAACTGGCTGCGCAGCGCACCGACCGCGCGGTCACTGGCAATGGCGGCAACATCCAATATTCCGGCATTATTGACCAGCACATCGAGTCGTCCATGTTCAGCAAGCAATCCAGACATCACTCTGTCCCAGTCGTCCTGCGAGGCGACATCATGCTGCACAGCGCTAGCCGTTCCGCCCTGACCACGGATCAGCGCCGCGCTTTCCTCGACGCCGGCCAGATCAATGTCGCTCAACAGGACAATGGCGCCCTCCTGGGCCAGCCGTTCCCCGATCGCCGCACCGAGACCGGGGCGCGATGCGCCGCCGGTCACCAGTACGACCTTGTCTTTCATACGATCTGTCAAACTATCTATCCTGCCGAAGGACGATGCGCCTCATCAGACCAGTCCTGGCGGACACCCCATTCGTCCATTGTCTCAAATTCAACCTCTGGCAGACGCTCCTGCACATAATCGAAATTGACGCAAAATGGTCTCGTCGGGGAATCATTATTGTGATGGTAGAAGGCGGCAATCCCGGCGGCAAATTCCTTGCGCGCTTCCGGAACCATCGAATCACCCAGGGCGTCCACCAGCAGTTCACCAAATTCCTCTGGCGTGCAGGGATCATATTTGATTTCTTTGCCAAATATACGTGACAATGCCGCCACCGTGTCGACTGGCTTGAATCTTTGCGGGCCACCAATGTTCATCCAGGTGCCTTCCATGTCCGGGCGATCCAATGCCGCGGTCATGCATTTGCCGACATCGTCCAAACTGATCCAGTTGGCCTCAAGATGCGGCTGGTGCGCGTAAACATAACGGTCCTCGTGAACGAGAAATGGACGCGCCCAATTGGTCAAAAGATTGTCCATGAACAGCACCGAGCCGAAAACCGTCGCCGGCATGCCGGTTCTGAAAACACTGTTAATCGCCGCCGTGTTGTTGCCATAGGTGAACGGATCGCCGGGCTTGTCGGGAATCCAGCTGGACGTGTTCCAGACAAAACGCTCGGTTCCCGCTTCTTTGGCGGCTGCAGCAATGCGCCCGGTCAGGGTCGCGCGGTCTTCTCGGGCCTGCAACGGATGGGTGTAAAACACGGCATCCGAACCTTCAAATGCCGGCACCCATGTCGACTCGTCATAGAGATCAAAAACGCGGTTTTCATCGGCAATATTGCTACCGCCAAGATCGGGAGTCTCACTTCTCGAAAGCGCACGGACCTTATGCCCCGTTGCGCCCAATTGCCTGATCTGGGCCAGACCTTGTCGACCTGTTGCGCCAACTACCGATACCAAAGACATGATTCTCTCTCCTATTATTATGGGGAGAGGTTAGTCGCGCGACCAAGGTCGCCCAACACTCCATTTTGTCATGCCATTTTTGTTAGGAAGCCGGTTTCACCGCCTAGTCGACCAGGCTCGCCTGCCAGCGCTGCATGCCTTTGATCCAGCGGTCGGGGTCGCCGGCCTTAAACTGCATATAGTCGGCCACTTTCGGATGCGGCAGGATCAGAAACTGCTCTGTTTGAATCGCTGCCAATACCGTCTCTGCGACAAATTCAGGCGATACGAGACCGTCCTTGTCGACCGTTGCCGTGTCCATTCCCGCAATCATTGGCGTATCGACGCCTTGCGGACAAAGCACCGAAACCTTGAGGCCATCCGCGCCATGGGTGATCGCGAGCCATTCCGCGAAACTGACGGCGGCATGTTTGGTCACGGAATAAGGCGCGGAGCCGATTTGCGCGAGCAGGCCGGCCGCGGAGGCCGTGCTCAAAATATAGCCGCCGCCGCGTGCGAGCATTTTCGGGACCAGCAGCCGCGCCGCGCGAATATGCGCCTGGACGTTGATATCCCAGATTCGCTGCCAGCCTTCATCCGGTGTTTCCACGCCGCCGTCCAGACCGATTCCGGCGTTCGAAACGAACAGGTCAATCGGTCCGATATCGGATTCCACCGTTTCAATCAGCGCGACAATATCGGCGTTCAACCCGACATCAGTTGCGATTGCCGTCCCGCCAATTTCATCCGCAACCGCTTGCGCGCCGGCAAGATCGCGATCGGCACAGACCACATGTTTTGCACCTTCAGCGGCGAAGCGCCGCGCCATCGCTGCGCCAATTCCGCTGGCGCCGCCGGTGATCACGATGATTTTGTCTTTCAGTTCCATTTCACTTCCCGTCCCGCTTGAATAAATATTGCCTGTGTTTACAGTCCGCGACTGATACAGATTGAGGAACATATTGCCATGAAAACCCGCGCCGCCGTTGCGTTTGAAGCGAAAAGACCACTGGAGATTGTCGAACTCGATCTCGAAGGGCCGCAAGCCGGCGAAGTGCTGGTTGAAATCATGGCAACCGGAATCTGCCATACCGATGCCTATACTTTGGATGGCCTCGACAGCGAGGGCAAATTTCCCAGCGTGCTCGGTCACGAGGGGGCCGGCATTGTCCGCGAAGTCGGCGCGGGCGTGACCTCCGTCCAGCCCGACGATCATGTCATCCCGCTCTACACGCCCGAATGCCGTCAGTGCAAAAGCTGTCTGTCCGGCAAGACCAATCTCTGCACCGCGATCCGCGAAACCCAGGGACAGGGCGTGATGCCGGACGGCACCAGCCGCATGTCCTACAAGGGCGAGGCAATCTATCATTATATGGGCTGTTCGACATTCTCGAATTTCGTCGTCCTGCCGGAAATCGCAGTCGCCAAAATTCGCGGCGATGCCCCTTTTGACAAAAGCTGCTACATCGGTTGCGGAGTGACCACCGGGGTCGGCGCGGTCACCAATACGGCCAAGGTCGAACCGGGCGCCAATGTCATTGTCTTTGGTCTGGGCGGCATCGGCCTGAATGTGATCCAGGGTGCAAAGATGGTCGGCGCGAACAAGATCATCGGCGTTGATATCAACAAGGATCGCGAAGCCTGGGGTCGCAAATTCGGCATGACCGATTTTGTCAATCCCGGCGATGTCAGCGGCGATCTGGTCCAGCATCTCGTGGCGATGACTGACGGTGGCGCGGATTATACGTTCGACTGTACGGGCAATACAGATGTCATGCGCACGGCGCTGGAAGCCTGTCACCGCGGCTGGGGCGAATCGATCATCATCGGTGTTGCCGAAGCCGGCAAGGAGATCGCAACCCGGCCCTTCCAGCTGGTCACCGGCCGGGTCTGGAAAGGAACAGCCTTTGGCGGCGCGCGCGGCCGGACGGATGTTCCCAAAATTGTCGACTGGTATATGGATGGCAAAATTGCCATTGACCCGATGATCACCCACACCCTAACGCTGGAAGAAATCAACACGGGCTTCGATCTGATGCATGCCGGAGAAAGCATTCGCAGCGTCGTCGTCTTCTAGAAACCGACAGGAGAATAATATGTATAGTCACATGATGGTTGGATCGAACGATATTGAGCGGTCCAAAAATTTCTATGATGCCCTGTTCACCAGCATCGGTGGCCGCGAAGCCATCCGCGATCCCAAAGGCCGGCTTGTATATATCCACAATGATGGCGCGTTCATGGTCACACCGCCGATTGATGGCAAGGAAGCAACCGCCGGCAACGGCATGACCATCGGTTTCGCGATGGAAAATCCTGAGCAAGCCGACGCGTGGCATAAAGCCGGTGTTGCAGCTGGCGGAACCAGCGTTGAAGATCCTCCAGGCGTCCGTGATAATCCGCAAATGAAGCTCTATCTCGCTTATTTGCGCGACCCGGACGGCAATAAGCTCTGTGCCATTCACCAGATGGGCTGAGCTGAACCATGGCGACAGCCGGAAAAACCATCCGGATTGGCGGCGCAAGCGGCTATTGGGGTGAGAGCGCGATGGCGACGCCGCAGCTTCTCGAAGCGGGCGTCGACTATCTCGTCTATGATTATCTCGCCGAGATCACGATGTCGATCATGGCGCGCGCTTATGCGAAAGACCCGCAAGGCGGATTTGCCGGCGATTTTATCAGCTCCGTCCTGAAGCCGCATGGTCCGTCGATTGCGGCCAAGGGCGTGAAGCTGATCGCCAATGCCGGCGGGGTGAATCCGATCTCCTGCGGCGCGGCGGCGCGCGCGGCGATCAAGCAATTGGGTCTGGATCTGAAGGTCGCCGTCATCACCGGTGACAATCTATTGGATCAGCTGGATGCCATTGCAGCGGCGGGTCCCTCAGAGATGTTCACCGGCGCGGCCTTCCCGGACAAAAGCAAGATTGCCAGCATCAACGCCTATCTTGGCGCCTTCCCGATCGCGCGCGCGCTGGCGGAGGGAGCGGATATCGTCATTACCGGCCGCTGCGTCGACAGCGCCGTCACCCTCGGCGCCTGCATCCATGAATTTGGATGGCGCGAGAAAGATTTTGATCTGCTCGCCAGCGGCAGCCTGATCGGTCATATTTTGGAATGCGGTCCGCAGGCCACCGGCGGCAATTTTACCGACTGGGAAGAGGCCGGGGATATTTCCAATATCGGCTATCCGATCGCGGAAGTTTCGGCCGATGGCTCCTTTGCGGTGACCAAGCCGGAAGGCACGGGCGGCTGTGTCTCGGTCGGCACGATATCCGAGCAGATGCTCTACGAGATTGGCGATCCGCAGGCCTATTTTCTGCCCGACGTCATCTGCGACTTTTCCAAAGTGACGATCGACCAGATTGATCAGGACAAGGTCGTTGTCTCTCCCGCCAAAGGCCATGGCGCGCCCGATCATTATAAGACCTGCCTGACCTATGCGGATGGCTTCCGCGGCGGAACCACGGTCAGCTTCTACGGATTCGACGCCGCCCGAAAAGCCCAGAAATTTGCCGAACATGTTTTTGCGCGGGCAGAGACAGTGCTGCGCGGTCATAATCTCGGCGACTATAGTGAAACCAGCATCGAGATTATCGGTGCGGACAGCCAATTTGGCGCTTTCGGATCGGATAGCAGCCCGCGTGAAGTGGTCGCCAAAATCGCGGCCAAACATCCCGATGCCGCCGCCTTGTCGATTCTCCTCCGCGAGCTGACCGGTCTGGGCCTGGCGACGCCGCCCGGTCTGAGCGGCTTTTCCGGCGCCCGCGCCAAGCCGTCTCCGGTGGTGCGGCTGTTTTCCTATTTGACGCCAAAAAATGAGATCGGGATACAGATTGATAGCGAGGGCGTTCCGATCGACTATGCCGTCACGCTCGGACAGGCTTTTGATCCGTCGGCCATCGCACGACCCGCCGCGCCGGCCGCGCCCGACTCCGATGCAGCGATGGTCGAAGTGCCGCTGATCACATTGGCCTGGGCCAGATCGGGAGACAAAGGCAATAAGGCCAATATTGGCATCATCGCCCGCGACCCTGAATTCCTGCCCTATATCTGGTCGGCACTCAGCACCACATCGGTAGCCGAGCGCTTTGCCCATTTTGTCGAAGGCGGCGCTGCGGCGGCGACGATCGAGAAATATTATCTGCCGGGATCGCACGCGATCAATTTCCTGATTGATGCGGTGCTCGGCGGCGGCGGCATCTCCAGCATCCGCAATGATGCGCAGGGCAAAGGCTATGGCCAGATTCTGCTCGCCCATCCTGTCGCCATCCCGGCGGCATGGGCCGACAGACTAGTTCAAGGGGACATCGAATGATGATGCAGGAAGCACAGGATTTTCAGCAGGAGAGCGATACGCTTGCCGCGGCTCTGGCCGGTTCGGATGAAGCCATTTTCGCAACAACGACCCAGTTCAAAAGCTGGACGATCGAGGATGTCATTGGTCACCTTCATATCTGGAACGCCGCCGCTTTGATGACGCTCGAGGATCCCCCGGCTTTTCAGGCATTCATCGGAGATATCATGGCTGCGATGAAAGCGGGCAAGGGTCATGTTGAGGTCCAATATGAATGGATCGATAGCCACGCAAATGGCGTGCGCGGCAAGGCTCTGTTCGATGCCTATTGTGATTATTATCCAAGACTGGCCAAAGCCTATGGTGCTGCGGATCCGGAAAGCCGCGTCGCCTGGGCCGGACCGGATATGAGCAGCCAGTCCAAGATCATCGCCCGCCAGATGGAAACCTGGTCGCATGGTCAGGAAATATTCGATATTCTGGGCAAAAACCGCGCCGATGGCGATCGCATTCGCAATATCGCCCATCTCGGTGTCACGACCTATGGCTGGACCTTCCGCAACCGCCGCGAGGAGCCGCCAGCGCCGAAACCTTTCGTCCAGCTCACCGCGCCATCGGGCGCGATCTGGGAATGGAATGACCCCCAGGATGACAATATCGTGCGCGGCAGCGCGGTCGAATTCGCCCAGATCGTCACCCAGACCCGCAATGTCGGTGACACGGCGATCGAAACCACTGGCGACACCGCCAAGCGCTGGATGGAAATCGCACAATGTTTCGCCGGAGCCCCCGAAACCCCGCCCGCCAAGGGCACGCGCCACCCGGTGACGTGATTTGGGTGTCAGAAAATGGCGGAGTCGGAGGGATTCGAACCCTCGATAGGTTGCCCTATACACGCTTTCCAAGCGTGCGCGATCGACCACTCTGCCACGACTCCGCATAACCGCCTGACCCGTGAATCTGGTCGAATATCAGACAGCGCCGCTTCCCTAATGCGGGAAACGGGCTTTCGCAAGCGATAGTGTGGGGTTAGGGTAAGTTCAAAGCACTAAACCCGTTCGTCCTGAGCCTGTCGAAGGACCCTGCGCACCGATAGCTGCACTTCGACAAGCTCAGCGCGAACGGAACTGGGAGAATTTTCGATGAGAAAAATGGCTGTTACAATATCACTCGCGGCGCTGGCCGTAACTACTCCTCTCCAGGCCCAAGAAACCCAAAAAGCTGAATTTCCCAGCCCCAATGCGATCGTCGATGCCGCTCCGGCCAGCGAATGGGTGGCAATTGCACCGAGCGACCTGCTGGTCATGGACCTTGCGCCCGATGCAGCGGGAGAGCCGCGCCGCGTGGTCATCCAGCTGATGCCCGCACCGTTCTCGCAAGGCTGGATTGGCAATATTCGCAAGCTCGCCGCGGCGAAATTCTGGGATGGCACCAGCATCAACCGGGTGCAGGACAATTATGTCGTGCAATGGGGCGATGCCGGTTACGACAATCCGGAATCGGGAGAGACAGAGCAGAAGGCTTTGCCTGAGGGTTTGGAGACGGTGCCGGAGAGTGATTATGTGACGCAAATGACCGATGATATGATCACCACTGGTATCGCAGCACATATCGTGAGTCAAGCATCCAATGACGACTATTTCCCGACCAATGGCACAGATCCCTATATCAATGAGACGAGCTTTATGGCCGGTTGGCCATTTGGCTTTGCAGATGAAGGCGTTGCACCCATCCATTGCTATGCCATGGTCGGCGTCGGCCGCAACCTCTCACCAAACACCGGCAGCGGCGCCGAACTTTATACCGTGATCGGCCATGCGCCGCGGCATCTTGATCGCAATATTGCCGTCGTCGGCCGGATCATCGAGGGCATCGAACATCTCTCCAGCCTCCCACGCGGCAAAGGCCAGCTGGGATTCTATGCAGACGCCAGCAAGCGCATCCCGATCACATCGATCCGCATGGGCGATGCGCTGACCGAAGGCTCATCTCCAGCATTTGAATATCTCAATACCGAGAGCAAGACATTCACCCAATATGCAGAAGCCAGAGCCAATCGCCGCGATCCATTTTTTATCAAGCCAGCCGGTGGCGCGGATATTTGCAATATTCCGGTGCCGGTGCGGCGGGTGAGCGGCGAGTGAGGCTTTCCCACCGCAGGACGGGACATAAACCGGCTTTCCTACATAGTTGAACGGGGATAGATTAAAGACATGGACAACAGCTTCCCAATATCGCCTTCACGCCGGCTTTTGCAGGGCTTCGAGCACTGCGGCAATAGAACAGATTTTCTTTCCTTGAACTGTGTCAGGATTGTCAGCTTCGCGAAAGGAGGTGCATGATGAAAAACCGATATTGGCCCTCGCCTGTTCCCATCGGGCGGCATTTCACCAGCTGGTCCGCCTCATCGGCACGCCTATTTTTGGCGATATTGTTGATGCTCCATCTGCCCTCGCCGGCAAATGCGCAGGACGCCGAGGTAGAGCTATCGCCCGCAGACATTCTGGCTGCCGCGCCGGTCGAACATTGGCTACCGATTCCACTCCATGAACTGATGATCTTCACCTTGCCCGATGACGCAAAGGGCAATCCGCGTCAGGCGGTCATCCAGCTGCTGCCCGCCAAATATTCCGGCGGCCATGTCCGCAATGTCCGCAAGCTGGCGGCATCGGGCTGGTGGGATGGCACCAAAATCTACCGCGTCGCCAAGAATTTCGTCACCCAATTTGGCGGCAATCCCGATATCAAGAAGATGCCCGAGAATCTCGAAACCGTGCCCGAGAGTGAATATTATAACGCCGCCCTGGGTGCCAGGCGCGACGTCGATATGGCGGCCTTGAAAGCCGCCGTCGACTATAGCAATCAATATCAGGGCAGCAAAATCCAGCCGCTGATGCAGATGATCTATGAAAATGGCGGGGCGACGGAAGTCGGCTTTGGCGGCGGCTGGCCAATCGGCAGTGACACAGACGGCAAAGCCTTTCCGATCACCTGTCGCGGATCGTTATCGCCCGCCCATTATGATCCGCCCGACACCGGGAGCGGCACGGAAATGTCGGTGATTACCGGCGAGGCTGCGCGCAATCTCGATACGACATTTGGCATGGTCGGGCGGGTGATTGACGGTCTCGAACATCTGACGAACCTGCCGCTGGGCACCGCGCCGGGCGGTTTCTATGACGACAAGTCGCAATATATCGAGATTGAATCGATTCGCCTGGCAAGCAGCCTGCCGCTGGCCGATCAGCCGGCCTATGAATATCTCGCGAGCTATAGCCCTTCCCTGTTGCAATATATCGAAGCCCACGGGGGCTATGGCAATATTTGTACCGTTTCCGTGCCGTTTAGGAAAGTTTCTGAATAACGCAATAATATTACAATCCGTCTCGCGCGCTTGATGTTTTGCTGGTAAAGGCGAGGCGATAGATTCGACAAATAAAGGAGCCTCCCCATGCGCGTCGGTACCCCGAGAGAAATCAAAAACCACGAATATCGCGTGGGATTAACCCCCGAATCCGTGCGCGAATTGTCGGCCCATGGCCATGATGTGCTGGTCGAAACCGGCGCGGGTCTGGGTATCGGCGCCGAAGACGCCGAATATGTCGAAGCTGGCGGCACGATTGTCGCCACCGCCGCCGAGATATTCGCGCAAAGCGAAATGGTCGTGAAGGTGAAAGAACCGCAGGCGATTGAACGCGCGATGCTCCGTGAAGGACAAATATTGTTCACCTATCTGCATCTGGCGCCAGATCCCGAACAGACCGCTGATCTGGTCCAGTCCAAAGCCATTTGCATCGCTTATGAAACCGTCACCGGGACCGGCGGCCTGCCCCTGCTCAAACCGATGAGTCAGGTGGCCGGACGGATGTCGATTCAAGCGGGCGCAACCGCGCTTGAAAAAGCCCATGGCGGACGGGGCATATTGCTCGGCGGCGTCCCCGGCGTATCGCCCGGCAAGGTGACGATTATCGGCGGCGGTGTCGTCGGATTTAACGCCGCCCAAATGGCCGCCGGACTCGGCGCGGATGTGACGATATTGGATCGCAATCCGGACGTATTGGAAGCCGTCGGCACGCATTTCGAATCGCGCGCCAAGACCCGCTTTTCCAATAAAGCCAATCTCGCCGAATGTGTGGCCGAAGCCGATCTGGTGATTGGCGCAGTGTTGATTCCCGGCGCCGAAGCCCCCAAGCTGGTCACCCGCGACATGCTGAAAACCATGCGCCCCGGCTCGGTATTGTGCGATGTCGCGATTGATCAGGGCGGCTGTTTCGAGACCTCCAAAGCCACGACACATCAGGATCCGACCTATGTGGTTGATGATATTGTCCATTATTGTGTCGCCAATATGCCGGGCGCGGTGTCGCGGACGTCCACCTATGCGCTCAACAATGTCACCCTGCCGCATACGCTGGCAATCGCCAACAAGGGCTGGAAAGCGGCCCTGCGCGACGATGCCCATCTCGCCGAAGGTCTGAACGTCTGGAACGGTCATGTGACCTACAAAGCGGTCGCAGAGGATTTGGGCTATGATTATAAGCCGGTCTCGGAGATAGTGGGTTGAAAGCAGCTGGTTGAAAAGCAGCGAGTTTGATCCGTTGGCGGCGAGCCTCTCGAACCCCGTCTGTCGGACGGGAAATGCCTTCGACAAGCTCAGGACGAACGGATATTTGAAAGGACAGACCCGATATGTCGACGGCAGATCAAAAACCACTTGGTTCGGGCTTTCGCGCGAAAAGCGAACCGGATGAACTGCTGGCTGATATTGATCTGAGCGGCAAGACCGCGATTGTGACGGGCGGATATTCCGGCATTGGTCTGGAAACCACGCGCGCACTCGCCAGCAAAGGTGCGGCGGTTATCGTTCCCGTGCGCGATCCGGCAAAAGCGGCGGAAAATCTGTCGACGGTTGCGGGCAATGTCTCTTCGGCGCAAATGGATCTTGCCGATCTGGACTCGGTCCGTAGCTTTGCCGCCTCGGTCTTAGACGCGGTCGACACGCTCGACATATTGATCAACAATGCTGGTATCATGGCCTGCCCGCTCGAGCGGGTCGGACCGGGTTGGGAAAGCCAGTTCGGCGTCAACCATATGGGGCATTTTGGTCTCACGGCAGCGCTCATGCCCTTGCTCGAGAAGGCCAAGGCTCCGCGCGTCGTTGCCCTGTCCTCGATCGCCCATAAGCGCAATTCGATTCTCTGGGACGATATCCAGTTCGAGAATGGCGACTATCATAAATGGGTCGCCTATGCGCAGGCCAAGAGCGCCAACGCCCTGTTTGCAAATGGCTTGAGCCGGCGGATGGCTGGTTTCGGCGGCCGGGCCTTCTCTGTCCATCCAGGCGGGATTTTTACCCCCTTGCAGCGCCATTTGCCACAAGAAGAACAAGTCGAGATGGGCTGGCTCAACAAGGATGGCAGCGTGCCGTCAGCCGTTGCAGAAATATTCAAATCAACCAGCCAGGGCTGCACCACCTCGCTTTGGGCCGCGACCTCGCCCCTGCTCGATGACAAACATGGACTCTATTGTGAAGATTGCGATGTTGCGCAGTTGATGGATGAGAACAGCCCGCCGTTCCTGCATGTTGCGCCGCATGTCTGTGATGATGAGAGCGCCGAGCGCCTGTGGACCCTGAGCGAGTCCCTGCTCGCGATCGCCTGATGGTGGACGGATTCCATGATGATGTCGAATTTGCCGGGCTATTGGTCCGCGATTCGGCTGGCTTCGTCCTGCGATGCGATGATGGGACAGATTATCGCCTCGAATTACTGCGGACTCCGATCGACGCGGTCGAAAAACATGTCATTGTGAGGGGTGCCAAGTCGGGAGACGGAGCGATCGAGGCGGATGGAGTGCGAATCGTCCATGGCCGATAATCTCCATTTCCGCGAAACAGGGACCGACGATATTCCGGCGCTACACCGCTTGATCGAAAGCGCCTATCGCGGCGACAGCGCCAAGCGCGGATGGACGCATGAGGCCGATCTCCTGGATGGCCAGAGAACCGATCAGGGCGCGCTCACCGCAATAGTGGAAGATCCTGCGCAGGTGATTCTTGCAGCAACAGATGGCGACGCGATCATCGGCTGCGTCCAGCTGTCACGCGTTGATCAAAGGCTCGCTTATTTGGGCATGTTGACCGTCGATCCCGATATCCAGTCCACTGGCCTTGGCAAAAAACTGCTCGAAAAGTCGGAAGCCTATTGCCGGGAAAACTGGAATGCCCAGGCGATAGAAATGACCGTCATTCGCCAAAGGTCGGAACTTATCGCTTATTATGAGCGACGGGGATATTGCAGAACGGGAGAGCGACGACCCTTTCCGCATGGGGATGCGCGGTTCGGCAAACCCCGGACGCCGGATCTGGAATTCATCGTGTTACGCAAGGATATTCAGGCCGCCTTGCCTTCCAGTGCTTTTTGACGCCGACGTTGCACCGAACTGCCGAGGCCCAGGGATTCACGATATTTGGCGACCGTCCGCCGCGCGATATCAAAGCCCTTGTCCTTCAGCAACGCGACCAATTTGTCGTCGGAGAGAATTTTCTTGGGGTCCTCATTGTCGATCAGCCCCTTGATATGACTTTTCACCGCTTCCGCAGATGCCGCTTCGCCACCGGTCGAAGACTGGATCCCGCTGGTGAAGAAATATTTGAGCTCAAAGGTCCCGCGCGAACAGGACAGATATTTGTTCGATGTCACTCTGCTGACCGTCGACTCATGCATCTCAATCTTGTCCGCGACATTCTTGAGCGTCAGCGGGCGCAGGTGTTCGACGCCTTTGCGGAAAAATTCTTCTTGCTGTTTCACAATTTCAGCGGCCACTTTAACAATCGTACGCTGGCGCTGATCGAGCGCCTTCATCAACCAGCTGGCATCAGCCAAACATTCATTGAGCCATTCTTTCGAAGCCTTGTCCTGCGCGCCATCCTTGAGCTCGGTGTAATAGGACCGGTTGACCAGCACTTTTGGCAAGGTCGCACTATTGACTTCGATGATCCAGCTGCCGTTGCGTTCTGCGACAAACACATCAGGCACAACGGATTGAACAGTCGTCCCGCCAATGCGCAGGCCAGGCTTCGGATCATAAGCACGCAGCTCGCCGATCATATCCATCAGATCTTCATCATCGACACCGCAGAGTCGCTTGAGCTGCGGCAAGGCGCCTTTTGCGAGCAGGTCCAGATTGTCGATCAAACGCGCCATTGCCGGATCATAACGGTCCGCTTCCTTCGCTTGCAGCTTCAAACATTCGGCAAGATCACGGGCGCCAACGCCCACCGGTTCGAACTTCTGAATTTCAGTCAGCACTTGCCTAACCTGGGCAAGCTCGACATCAATACGATGCGCCAGCTCCAACAGATCGCATTGCAAATAGCCGCATTCGTCGATCTGATCGATCAAATGTCGTGCAATGAACAAGTCCGCATGTGACAGAACGGCTCCCGCTTGCGCGAGCAGCTCATCGGTCAAGGTCAGATCGGCAACCAAAATATTTTCAAAATCGGGAGCTTCACCACCCGCCATTCCGCTCGATGCGCTCGCGCCGTTCATACTCATCGAACCGTCGAGCGATCCGTCGCTTTGCGATAAACTATTGTTGGAGAACTGATCTGCGTCACCGGCCATTTCAAGCGTAGCTTCGGCATCCGCGGGACCGGTCGATAGAATTTCATCACTTCGCTGAATCTCCAGCTCGTCGATATTATTCGTCAATTCAGCATCTGCAGAAGCGCTATCAACCGACGGCTCCTCTGATTCGAGCAGCGGGTTTTTTTCAATCTCTTCGGAGATATAATTCTCAAGCTCAAGATTCGAGAGCGTCAGCAACTTGATCGCTTGCTGCAATTGCGGCGTCATCACCAGCGACTGGCTCTGCCGTAAGTCGAGGCGCGGTCCAAGAGCCATGTTTACAGTGCGAAGCCCTCGCCGAGATACAATCTGCGAACATTCTCATCGGCAACCAAATCTTCGGGACTTCCAGCAAAAAGAACCTGGCCATCATAAATGATACAGGCGCGATCAACGATATCCAGTGTCTCTCGAACATTATGATCGGTAATCAACACGCCGATCCCTCGCTCGCGGAGTTGGCAGACAAGGTCTCGAATGTCTGCGATCGAAAGCGGGTCGATGCCCGCAAATGGCTCGTCGAGTAAAACGATGGAAGGGCTTGCCGCCAACGCCCTAGCGATTTCGCAGCGTCTGCGCTCTCCGCCGGACAATGCCATGGCCGGAGAGCTGCGTAATCTTGTCAGGCCGAACTCCTCGAGAAGACGAGTCAGCGTTTCGGCTCTTGTCGCCGCGTCTGGTTCAACCATTTCAAGGACAGCCATGATATTCTGCTCGACCGTCATACCTCGAAAGATCGATGTCTCCTGAGGAAGATAGCCCAATCCCAGTATCGCACGACGGTACATCGGCAGAGAGGTGATGTCCGCACCATCGAGCATGATCCGTCCAGCGTCAGGTCTCACAAGCCCCATCACCGAATAGAAGCAAGTCGTTTTGCCCGCACCATTGGGACCCAGAAGTCCAACCACTTCACCGCGGCCAACCGATAGGGACACGTCTGACAGGACGGATCGTTTGTCATAGCTTTTGGCGATCGACACAACGGCCAGGCCATGATCCATTGCATCACTCGCCATAGCGGCGCCGGGTTCTGCCATTGGAGGCTGATCTTGCAGGGCTATATCGTTCATCCTTGTCCTTCAATTGCACGTGCAGCTTGTATAATGGTTAACAACATGCCTCAATCTGCGTGAAATTGGCAAGCTTTATGCATGTCCATATAGAAACAGATGTTTTCCGATACAATTCAAGCTCTCTAAACTGGCGAGGCAACGCGGCTCTCAATTGGTTCGCAATCCAATACCAAAGATATCAAAACCAAAGGCCGTTTCAGTCCTTTCGTTGTGGTACGGTAAATGTACCCGACACGCGTCCGCCGGAATTCGACGAGCCGGCCGCTTCGCCTCCGACCGATCGACCATCGATAATCGACCGCCCAGAGGACAGATCGATGACCACACGTCCCCCGGAAAGGCGATTGGTACCCTGAGTCAATCTCACATTACCGACCATGGTGATAATCCGTCGATTGAGGTCATATATTGCCGTATTCCCGGTAGCAGTGTCGCCATCTTTAAGAATCGTAACTCCTCCTGAGGCATCTATCCTGTCGACTTCAATACCTCCGCTGTTGCGATAGGCGACGGTCATGCGAGCAGCGTTGAGTATCAACCCGGCTTGCTCGACCCGCACCGCACCGGAAAGCACGACGCGATCTGCGCGATCCTGAACTTCGATGCGGTCAGCATCAAAATTGACAGCTGCATTGCTGTTGTGATTACTGAAAACCTGCGCCGGGACTGCCACAGAAAAACCAAGAGCCGAGACCGCGACGATCGCTGCCACGCTGAACATCGCAAAATGGAATTGTCGTTTCATTTATCTGCTCCTCAGTCCATTTTGTTCAATACGCAATTTGGCATTGCCGCTCAGGGTCAATGTCCGCGCCGACATGTCAGCGCGAAGTTTGTCACCGCGGAACGTTCCAATATTCGTTCGCCCCTCAACCGTTTCTTCGCTTTGCAATGTTCGGGATTTAAGGTCGATTGTGACATTGCTCGTCGTCAACCTGTAGCCTCCAGTCGACTCGACTTGCACTGGTCCGGGTACCCGCACATTCTCTTTATCCATATCATAACGACCGTTTCCAGCACGAATCTGCGCTGGGCCATCGCTGAGCAGAATACGCGCCGACAGGTCGTTGAGCTCGACCACTGCTTCCCGCGAGCTTTTTTGCACGGCGGACCCGGCCCGGAGAGAGAAGGGACGGCCACTGCTATCTTCGCCTCGATAAAGAGCCTCAGTCACGCGCAATCTTTCTTTGGCAACATCGACGCTATTTTTATCGAGTACAAAGCTGAGTTCGCCGGCCATCGTAAATGGGGCTAAAGCCAGAGTTGCTGCGAGCGCGCCAACACCGACTGGCAAAAAGATACGCAGCCATCTAACGTTGCGATCATGCCTACCATTGGGTGCGGCATATCGCTGACGCTTGCTGAGAATGATTTTGGCAGCCTTTGACATCCATTCGGTCCTAACACCTGCGAACAATATTTTGGGCGTGGCGATGATACAGAGATTCATGCATGGCTGAATATATCAACTTCTGGCCAACCCATAATATCCAGCCTCGCACGATGCGGCAGAAATTCAAAACATGCCTGAGCCATTTCCAGCCGACCTTCTCGCGCAAGTCGCAACTCGAGTTCCGCTTGCAAACGATGCAAATATCGCACGTCAGACGCAGCATATTCCTTTTGGGGATCACTCAACTCGGGACCGCCCCAGTCGCTCGATTGTTGCTGCTTTGAAATTTCTTGGCTCAGAAGTTCGCGCACCAGTTCTTTCAGACCGTGGCGATCCGTATAGGTCCGTATGAGACGGGAAGCAATTTTGGTGCAGAAAACAGGTTCGGCCATAACGCCCATGTAATGCTGGATAGCGGCAAGATCAAAACGGGCGAAATGATATAGCTTGATCCGATTCTTATCGGCGAGCACAGCCTTCAAATTGGGTGCCTGATAATCACTGTGAGGGCCGAATCTAACGAGATGTTCATCGCCATTGCCATCGGATATTTGAAGCAGGCACAGACGGTCTCTGAGGGTCTGAAGACCCATAGTTTCAGTATCGACCGCCACCGGCCCGTCTGCCAAAACATTTGCTGGCAGATCTTCTTCATGAAAAAGTACAGCCATTTTATCTCTCTTGGTTGAACATTGGTTTCGGCTTGTCGCCGAGGACTACCATGTGCCGGAGCGGGAAAGAAACAGCAAGATATAGATTGTCGCTGTTCATTTATTGGCTTCGAACGGTTCCCGTCTGATCACGGTTGAGTGCAGGCTTTACTCGGATAACAAGACAAATTCAGCGATTCTGGAGTCCGTCACCAAAGAATTTTCTGGTTTCTGGTTTTGGAGAGAGGATTTTTGTCGCCTGACACGGGATTTTTCTATACAGTGTTTCCGTGCGAAAAGTAGATTCGCGCGGGAAAATGATCGGGCCGTCGTCCGCTGCGACATTTGATAAGATACATTGGACGAAGTGAAAGTGACGATTTTAGAATGGGTTTTGACAGAAACCGGCGAGGAAGAGGCCGGGACAAGCGCGACAGTTTTGGCGATGAGAATTTTGACGGCTATCAAGGTGACAATGGTCCGCCTGTCGAGAGATACACCCGCCCCGAGACAGATTTTGGTGGTGCCAGGCGAGGTAACAGCGCTGGCGGCGGTATGCCAGACCAAGTTGTTGGAGAGAGCACTGGAAAAGTAAAGTTTTTCAATGCTCAAAAAGGCTTCGGCTTCATTGTTCAAGATGCTGGCGGCGAGGATGTATTCGTTCATATTAGCCAAGTCGAACGCGCAGGTTTAAAGGGCCTAGCTGAAGGCCAGGGATTGAGATTCTCGCTGGTAGATCGCGGAGGCAAGGTTTCTGCCTCCGATATCCAGATCGAAGGTGATGTGATCGAAATCCAGGAAAGTGCCAGCAGCGACCGCGACAGCCGAAGTGCTCCTCCAAAGCGGGAGCTGACGGGAGAAAAGGCATCCGGAACTGTGAAGTTCTTTAATAGTATGAAAGGTTTCGGCTTCATTCAAAGAGATGATGGCGAACCTGATGCATTCGTCCATATTTCCGCCGTTGAGAAGGCTGGAATGCGCGGATTGGAAGAAGGTGACAAGCTTGAGTTCGAACTCGAGGTTGATCAACGCGGAAAGACTGCTGCCGTAAACCTTGTATCAAAATGATGTGATTTGAGCTGGCAGATTGGCCAGTTAGACAAGAAGATAAAAGAGGCGGGCATGATGTCCCGCCTTTTTTCTTGTCCTAATCGCGGCCCTTTGATCAGATCGAATTGTCGGTAATCTCATTGGCCTTTTGTGCAGAAACAAAAAAGCCCGCCAGATCTTGGCGGGCTTTTCCAATTTTGCTGTAACCGCCTAGAAGCGGAAAGTTACTGCGCCAGAATAGACCTGGCTTTGAACATCAGATCTGCCGACAGTCGAGTCTGCGGACAGGTCAAACGAGACATTCCCGCTGTTATAGCGCAAGCCAACTCCAACTTCTCCCCAGTCACGATCTGGAACAGTAAGAGCGAATGGCGCCAACGGACCGATGCCGCCCACAAAATTCGCACCCAATACAGTTGGGTTGTCCATAAACTCATGAACATAGTTCATCGAAGCGCGAAGCTGCAGTTTTTTGCCTGGCTTGGATTTAAACTCAACGCCGGCAAGACCCTGCACACTGGCATAGTCAGGACGAACGATCGTGAGAGCCGGTCCGCCACCCACTTCGCTGACGTTGCTAAAGTTAACCTTCGCCGCACGACCCCGGATGCCTGGTGCGATGATCGCGCCCAAAAGATCCAGTTCCTTGGATAGACCAACTTCACCAGCATAGACCAGACTGTCATCATCCGTTGTCAAGCTGAACGCTTGCGGACCAAGCGCGACGTTACGCAAAGTTTCTGCATTGTAAGTACCGACGCTCAAGCGCGCATCCAGGACAAGGTCCGCAAAAGTCTTTGACCGACCGTAGATCGAACCCATGATCGTTGTCGCCTGAGCGGAATTGCCCAGAACAGCATCCGCATCGACATCGGAATAATATGCCGAGATACCGATAAACGAGGATTCATCCAGATAATATTCCAGACCACCTGCAATGAAGAAGCCGTCAAACTCATCATCGCCGTCAGCGCCTGCACCAGGGTTCCGAAGTGGCATCGATCCACCGTCGCCGTTGACGAAACCACCGGCCAGATAAACCGCCATATCTTCATTAACACCACCTGAGCTAACTTCACTATCCGCAGCATTTACCGCGGCATCACTCAATACAGCAGGAGAGGCACTGACACCAAATCCGCCAAGCGATGCGGAAGCCAGTTGTACCGGACGACCGATCACCGCGACGGTGCCACCGTTGGAGGAGCGGTCAGCAAGACTGGTCCGGTTCTGGTAGAAATCAGAGATATTGCTCAGGAAACCACGTGCCATCGACTGGACTGTCGTTTCTGTCGTCGGTGCCCAGCTGTCAAATGTTGCTTGGATTGTTGCCGTATCGCTGAAATCCAGGAAGGAGAATAATCCGCCCAATCCTGCATTGCCGCGATTGCGGTCCATGAGACCCGCAAAGCCAACTTGAACCGCATTATTGCCATCAATCACATTGCGATAGCTTTGCGCACGGATTGTTAGATCGACTGCATTGGCGCTGTAACTCAACCGTGAAAGCAAGATCGGTGACAGATTCGAGGCACCGCTAAATTGCTGAGTTACGCCACCGTCGGCCGTCAAAATACGATATGTACTTGGGGTCGCCGTCTGAAAACCAGCGATATTGTTGACGGCAACAGCGCCGCCAACGCTAGCTTGGCCGGTCACAGCGACAACATCGGAACTTCCAGACGCCCCAATGTCGACAAACAGCGTCGAACCAGATGCTAGAATGAGATTCCCGTCAATCGTTAATGTTCCAATCGTACCCATCGCACCCGGTGCAATTGCTCCCGAAATATTGGTGAGGAACGGAGCAGCTACCGTACCCGAGCCAGACAACATTCCAGCGAATAGAGAATAATCTCCAACGCTTGACAAGCGTCCATCGACAGAAATTCGGCCTCCAGATTGCGTGATATCAATCAAACTGGAAAGATCACCAGTCCCATTTATCACCAAGCCCGCAGCTCCATCGACGGTCAATCTGTCAACTGTCCGAGTGCTGCTCAACGTCGTTGTGCCCGCTTGGTTTAATCTAACATCGAAATAGCGCGCATTCACTCCGGCGGCGATATCAGGATCAATATTATCTGGAACAAAATCCGTCGCGCCAGGAATCCCGTTTGCAAGCGTTGGAGCCGGCAATGGATCGCCCTCTGCCTGCGGTTGCTCTTCGGAACTCGATGGCGAACCATCAACCTGCGCTACTTCATCGCCTTCTGCATCAGTGACGCCGTTGATCGCTATGTCACCCACAGATGTCAGGCCACCGCGAATTGCCACATTATCGACCATCGTCACGCCGCCATTGATAGCGACATTTTCGACGATCATATCACCGCGAATTGCCGTATTTGCCAAAATAGTTGGCTCGCCAGCAGGCGCGCCTTCGAACGCGGCAGCGGTTACAACCGCTTGAGGCGCAGAAACCGGTGCGACAGCAGCAAACTCGTTTGCATCAACGGTACCAATGCTTGATGTCGGCGCTGGCGTTGGAGCCGGTCGCGAAGGCGGTGCTAATTCGCCGGTAGCGAAATCGAAACAGCCGTCTCCGGGGTTGTCGCCTTCTGGGTCAAAGCAGACTTGACCAAATTGAGGGTTATCCTGAGTGATTCCACCGGCCTGTGTGGTTGGAAAACCATTTACAACATTGCCGTCCGCATCGATCACACGATAGGCTGGATCAAGATCGGTTTGCCAGTGCGTCGCGTCTTCCCAATTTCCATCACCGGCTTTCGCGCTCACATAACGATAAGGGTTAACCTCCGCGATGTATTCGGCGAACAGGAACAATGGCTGATAAAAGCTTTCTGTGCCGTAGGAGCTGAAACGCTGTGGGCCGAAGAAACGTGAACCACCGGACAATACGCCAATTTGCAAGTCTTCGGTCGACAGGCTGTTATTCGCTGCATCGAGAATTAACGGACCACCAGAATCGCCTCCAGCCGTTGTTCCTTCATTGGTGCGAGGTTCATCTTTATACAGATTGAAATCAAAAGGATTGGTCTTGTTCGGATCGTCAAAGTCGAGACGGTAAAGGACCTGCGGCAGATCACCAAAGGCATTGCCAAACAGGAAAGTGTTGCGATCATCAAATGATGTCAGCGCGCCCAGCATATTCTCTGCCGCACGACGCCGAAAATCGACACCACCAACTGCGCCGGTGCTGCCCGTACCTGTTGCACCATATCCGGTGATGTTGACATGATATCCGGTGCCATCCGCATCGCTGATCGAATCAGGTGTAGGAAGAGGAGAGAACAAAAGCGCCCATGTTGGTACGTTCGCGGCTGGCGTATCTAAGCTTGCCAGTGCGATATCACCTTCGAGGAACCCGGCACCATCTGGACGTGCTTGCGAGGCAGGATTCCAGTACATCTGGTTTACGGTATAAGCGAAATTCGCAATATTGGTGGTCCGGAAATTAGGGTTGGCAATACCGGTATCCGTATTCGTCGGGTTACCATCGGCGTCTACAAAACGGCGCGCCCAGTTTCTGAAGTCAGAAAGCGCATCGGCGTTGAAAAACCAGGCTGCATCGACATTATTGGGATCGTTCGGATTCGCATATTGAGTTTCAGGGATGTCATTCACACAGTGTGCAGCAAACAATACTGTCCGGGGGTTGATCAACGTGCCAGAACATACAAATCCGTCGCTACGGAAAAATTGCGCGACGCCATTCACGCCACCAGCGGTATCGAGAATATCATCTGAAGAAAAATTATCATTGGGCACAATTGCTTGTGCAGGTGAAGCCAAGGTCAGTGATGCAATTGCACCCGCGGCAGCGGTCCGCAATAGAGCCACGCGTTTTGATTTTCCGAAATTCTTAATCATGGAAGAATGTCCCCTAAAAAATTCTAGCCGAAATAGACTTAAGCGGCAGGTGTGCTTCAATTTCTTCTTCAAATCAAAGCCAAAAACCATAGATTTCTAACATATCACCGAAAAACCTTAGTTTTCTGGGACTAATTCTAAGCCAACTCTGAAATTTTAGTTACATATGTGATGAAAATGACACAGATTCCCCCTGATTTCAGCCAAACATGGCTTCTCGATATTTTACGCCATTGCCGGTGGCAGATTTACTGAGTCGGCCATCATTTTCCAAATTACGAGCCAGGCCACCAAAATGACCGCATTCGCTTCATCTTTCGGCAACTCCGAGCCAGTCAATGATATCAGTTCAGGGAGGATATTAAGCGTTAATCGGAGAGGGCGGGGATATTTGCGGCGGCTATATAATGCCCCACGCACCAAGGGCCAGAACCAAACCCACGAGTAGAAAAAGCGCACCCCCGACATATCGAAGGGGCCCGATTGGTATCAGTTCGGCAAGCTTTCGCTGGAGAAAAACGGCGGGGACGCATGCTATCATAATCCCGAGCCAAGCGCCGGCTGCGGTAAGCAATGGCATATCAGTCCGGGCCGCAGTTGCCGCAACAATGAATTGTCCCTTGTCTCCAAATTGCAGAATGAAGAGACCAATGAAAGACGTCCAAAATGGTCCAAGGGTCCAGTTTTCAAGCAAATCGACACGCCGACGCCACGCGACCATTCCCAATCCTGCAAATATGAGGGAAAGGGCATAGAAAAGCTGGAGCGGTTCTTCGCTAATCCATCCGTTGATCGCTGCTCCGGCGATCGCGGAAATAAGACAGTTGAGCAGCGTGGCAAGACCGAGCGCCCAAATTATCGTGCCATTTCGACCATAGCGCATCGCCAAGGCGGCGCACAATATCTGGGGCCGGTCACCGAACTCGGCCAACACCATGGCAAAAAGAGTGGTTAGAAATGCATCCACTTCATCGGGCCACTAGGGTTGCCCGCCGAGACGCAGCGCGACATTGGCCATGATCGCTTCAGTGCCCGCTGCGCTGATCGGATTACACTGCACCGCATTACGAATGGCTTCTAGATAAGAGTCAGCAACCGTTATTCCGCTGCCTGTTTTTAGTGCCGGCTGAAGGGCTTCTTCAAATGCGCAACTGAGGTCATGAACGGCGCCAAGACGGTGCTGTGCGGCTTTCTGTCGAATATGGTCGAGGTGCAAAAGAAATTGCACTGGATGGCGCTCTATCAAGTCCGCTGGCAGCTCATCCAATAATATCAGCATTTCCGATTGTACGAGTAGGTTTTGATCATGATCCATCTGCACTGCCCCCAGGTTCAACTCGACCATGCAAAAACATGGTTAAGAAGCCGTAAACTTTGAGTTCCGATTTCAGAGAACGTTCAATCCGTCTTTTTCTTGACATCGCGCCTCGATTTCACCATTAGCGCCCCAATTGTCGCGGCGTAGCAATGCGCCGCTGTTTTTATTTCAGCATTGACCCTAAGGAATGCACCATGGCGAAACCAGCCAATGTAAAGATCAAACTCGTCAGCACAGCGGATACTGGGTTTTTCTACGTAACCCGCAAAAATCCGCGCAATCTCACCGAGAAAATGGTGCAGCGGAAATATGATCCCGTCGTGAGAAAACACGTCGAATTCAAAGAAGCCAAAATCAAGTAAGCAAGCTTACTGATTGCGTCAGCGGTGCAAAACTTTTTGTACTGATTCGATGAATTTGGCGACCGATATTGGCTTTGACACATATGCTTCCGCGCCTGCTGTCAAAATGCGATCCTCGTCACCTTTTCCCGCATAAGCGGTTACAGCCATGATCGGAATGATTTTGAGTTGACCGTCTTTTTTAATCTGCTCGATCAGCTCTAAACCACTGACATGCGGTAACTGGATGTCCATTACAATCAGATTGGGAACAAAGCTGCGTGCCTTGTCGAGCACCTCACGCCCATCTTTGACCGGCTCGACCACAAATCCGTGGGCACGCAAAAGGTCACAGAACAACTTGAGGTTCAATTCATTGTCTTCAACCACCAATACTCTTTTGGCCACAATCGGATTTGCCCTTTCAAACTTGCTGCTGACCCATTAGGCGAAAGGGGCAATGGAAACAAATCCCAAAATTAGTGAAACTGCTGAAATCCTGGCATTCCAAGCATTGGGCTGGGTGCTAGAGGATCAGGGTCGCGCGGAACGGCTGCTCGCTCTGACTGGACTGGATCCAAGAGAATTGCGTTCAGGCCTTGAAGACCCCGTAATGTTGGCCTCTCTGCTTGGTTTTCTTGCGAACCACGAACCCGATCTGATCGGATGCGCCGAAGCCATCGGTATTGACCCAGCGAAACTGGCAGCGGCGGCACATGAACTCAATTCTTCCGGAGATATCTATGAGTAGACGACCACTTCTCATCAGCGATTGCGATGAAGTGTTATTGCATATGGTTGTGCCTTTTCAGCAATGGCTGGACGCAGAAAAGCACATCCATTTCGATCTTGAATCAGGTGATTTCGTAGATGCCTTACGTCACAAACATGATGGAACATTGGTTGCCCGGGAAGATGTTTGGCCCATGCTAAAGGAGTTTTTTGACGGTGAAATGCATCGTCAGGGTGCGATAGCTGGAGCGGTTGAGGCGATAAACAAGCTCGCTGAGACAGCCGATATCGTAATATTGACAAATCTTCTTGATGACCGACGGACAGCGCGCTCGGATCAGCTGAAAGCCGTGGGAATAGATTTTCCAGTATATACTAATCAAGGCGGCAAAGGCGAAGTCATGAAGACGATCATTGCCGAATATGAACCAACCGTCGCTGTGTTTGTGGACGATCTAGGTCATCAACATGGCAGCGTTGCCAAACATGCGCCAGACGTCTGGCGCTTGCAGATGGTCGGCGAACCCATTCTAGCGAAACATATCAAGACCAATGCTGCTGCCCATATTCGTATCGATCTTTGGGAAAATGCTCTACCATGGATTTTGGACAAATTAGAAACAGCTGAAGCGGCTCCTCGGATAGAATTATCTCAGCAGGAACTTGACCCAGCCAATCATGCTTGAGAGTTGTGCACAATGACTGATAATATCGAAAAAGCCCTTGAAGCCAAAGGTATCACTCTTCCGACACCTGCCGCCCCGGTTGCATCCTATGTACCGGCTGTTGAAATCAACGGACTGCTCCATATCAGCGGACAGGTGTCAATGAGTGATGGCCAATTGATTATCGGACGGCTCGGTGACAATCTGAGTCTTGAACAAGGGCAGCAGGCGGCCAAGGCCTGCGCACTGATGATTGCCGCGCAAATCAAGAAAGCGGCCGGATCGCTCGACCGGGTAGATCGCATCGTCAAGCTCGGGGTTTTCGTCAGCAGTACCCCAGAATATACTGACCATCCCAAAGTCGCCAATGGCTGTTCGAATATGATGGAAGTGATTTTCGGCGCCGCTGGTCAGCATGCTCGAAGTGCCGTTGGTGTCGCGGCTCTGCCATTGGGTGTCGCGGTCGAGGTTGATGCAATCGTCGCTCTGAAGCCAGAGTGATTGGAACTCTTTTAGATAATATATTCGCGCCGCCACCGGAAGCAGGGCGCGTCATGTTCCTAATGGGTCAACCCTATGCGCATCGGGGCTTACACGGGAACGGAGTGCTCGAAAACAGCCCCGCCGCGTTCGAAGCAGCTATCGAATTGGGGCATGGCATAGAGTGCGACGTCCAGGCGGCTGAAGACGGCCGGGCTTTTGTTTTTCACGACTTGGAACTTGATCGCCTAACCGATAGATCCGGCGTGATCAGCAAACTGCGGCCGGAAGATATTGACCAGATACAGCTTAGAGATGGTCATGGAAAAATTCCGCGCTTGCGGGAGATATTGGCACAGATTGACGGACGTGTTCCGGTCCTCATCGAAATCAAATCACGGGACATGCGAGTTGGGCCGTTATGCCTTTCGGTTCGGCGGGCGCTGGAAGGCTATACCGGCAGAGCGGCCGTGATGTCGTTCAATCCTCTAGTTAGCGCCTGGTTTCGTATCAACGCCGCTCACATTGTGCGTGGCTTGGTGGTAACCGAGGACGGAAGCAGAAATTTGCGCGGACGAATTTCCCGCCATCGCAATCTTTGGGCAGCGAAACCCGATTTTCTGGCTTATGATATTCGTGACCTGCCATCCCGATTTGCAGCGGCTCAACGCGCACGAGGCTTGCCAATAATCACATGGACGGTCCGCACAGCCGAGCAGGAAAAAATTGCGTCACTACATGCAGACGAACCGGTTTATGAGATGCCGCAAACCTGATAGATTCTTGAAACATGTCCGATTCCCGAAAATCCCCAACAGAAGTCATTGCCCGCATTGCTGATGACATCGCCGGCCTGCCGGTTGACCAGTGGGATAATTGCGCGGGAACTGCCAATCCCTTTATATCGCATGGCTTTCTATCTGCTATGGAAGAGTCCGGCAGCATCGGCCCGGGCACGGGTTGGAAATCCCTGCCCATCATAATCGAGGACGACACAGGCAAAATCGTCGGTTGCGCGCCTAGCTACCTGAAGTCCCATAGTCAGGGCGAGTATATTTTCGACCAGCAATGGGCGCATGCGTTTGAAAATGCGGGCGGACAATATTATCCCAAAATCCAGATAGCCTCTCCATTTTCACCTGTTCCCGGGCCTCGCTTGTTGTTGCGCGACAAGGCAATGGCGGTACCTCTGTTGCGCGCGGCAGAACAACTCGCGCAGAATAATCAGATTTCGTCGGTCCATGCTACCTTCATAGATGCGGATCAGCTGGACTATTTCCGCGAAGCCGGCTGGATGATCCGCGCTGACAGCCAGTTTCATTGGAGCAATGATGGCTACAGCAGTTTCGATGATTTTCTCGCCGCCCTGTCTTCCCGCAAGCGCAAAGCCATTCGCAAAGAGCGGATGAAGGCGGTCGAGTCAGTAGAAATAATGCATCTGACCGGTGATGAAATTTTGCCCGAACATTGGGACTATTTCTGGGAATTTTATCAGGATACAGGCGCGCGCAAATGGGGGCAGCCCTATTTGACCCGCTCCGCATTTGATTTGATGCAGCAAAAAATGGGCGACAAATTGCTGCTCATACTTGGTATCCAAGACAATATACCCGTTGCCGGGGCACTCAATATCATCGGCGAAAACACGCTTTACGGTCGCTATTGGGGGTGCAGCCGGGATATCCCGTTCTTGCATTTTGAAATTTGCTATTATCAGGCAATTGATGCCGCTATTGCGCGAGGCTTGAAAACCGTCGAGGCGGGTGCCCAAGGAAGCCACAAGCTGGCTCGGGGATATCAACCAGTACCGACTTGGTCAGCGCATTATATCGTCGATCCGGGATTTCGTCNNTTTCGTCGTGACCGGATAATGAAGCCAGATTAAACCATTTATGTGCTTCAATCAGATCAACTTCGACGCCTTCCGAGCCGGTCGAATAGATTACGCCGAGATCAAAATATGCATTGCTGCTGCCGTTGGCGGCTTCCGCTAGGCGGCTCTCGATCAGAAAGGCGGCGCTTTTCATGCTATTGCCCATTTTTCATGTCCCTGTTTTGTTGCCGCATTTTTGGCGACAGGGAGACTTTCACAGCAAAGTCATAAAGGAATGGTTAACATAATTGGCAGAAAATGATGTTCACCCGCCAGAAAATCAAAAAGAACGCACATTTTGCAGGGCCTGGCATAGTTAATCTAACGCAGCTGCAGCCTTACGAAATCGGGATATTGTCGATCAGTCGAGTGCGGCCGATATGCGCAGCGACAAGCAGCCGCGCAGGCAAATCATATTTATCCAAGATTCTCAGCGTCTCGGCGTGGCGAAGCTCTAGATAGTCGATTTTATGAAAACCCGAGGCAAGCAATTTGGCTTTTGCTTTCTCTATGACCAAAGCCACTGGTTCACCATCTGCGATGGCTCCCGCTGCTTCCTGCAAGGCTTCGGGTAGCGCCACTGCCTGGGATCTTTGTTGAACCGTCAGATAGGCATTGCGAGACGAAAGAGCCAGGCCATCACTGTCTCGAACGGTCGGCACCCCAATGACATCATGCGTGAAATCGAGATCACGGGCCAACCGACGGATGATCGCCAGTTGCTGATAGTCTTTTTCCCCGAAAAAAGCTGCATCCGGCCGGACGTGATTGAACAGCTTGGTAACCACCGTGGCAACGCCGTCGAAATGGCCGGGTCGAGCGGCACCGCACAAACCGTCGCTGATAGCGCCGACGCTGACATTGGTTGCATAGCCTTCGGGATAGACTTGATCCGGCGTCGGCGCCCATAATAGCGCAACACCGGCTTGTTCCAGCAAGGCCGCATCTTCCGCTTCTGGACGCGGATAGCTGTCGAGATCCTCTCCGGCGCCAAATTGGGCCGGATTGACAAATATCGAGACCACAACGGCATCGCATTGGTCGTGCGCGACTTCAACGAGCCGCATGTGGCCAGAATGCAGCGCACCCATCGTCGGCACGAGACCAATTCTGCCGAGATCTTTCCGGAATCCGTCAAGAACGTCCCGGAGCGGGTCAAGCTGTCTTATGATTTGCATAGCAGTCTCTTTGCGTTTAGTTTTGTAGCTCAGAAGCTTGCGGCTTATGCGGCGACACACTGTCCGTCGCAAGAGTCAAGAAAAGGGGTATCGCCATAATCGTGACCAACAGTGCACACCATATCGTGTTCGCCAATGAAAAAGGTGGTACGGGTAAATCGACCACCGCGGTGCATGTTGCCGTAGCCCTCGCCTATCAAGGGCATAAGGTTGCAATCATTGACCTCGATCCCCGCCAACGCACGTCCTATCGATATCTTGAAAACCGCGACGCGACGATGAAAAGGCTGAATATTGAGGTGCCTCAGCCTCTCTATGATGTTTTCGAATATGATACGCTCGCCAGACTCGAGCAATTGGTCGATCAGATGAGCCAGAGAGTTGATTTTCTGCTCTATGATACGCCAGGACGCGATGACAAGTTCGCGCGTTTTGTCGCCACTCGCGCCCATACATTGGTGACTCCGATCAACGACAGTTTTGTCGATTTCGATCTCATCGGACAAGTCGATCCAGAAACATTCAAGGTCAAGAAACTGAGCTTCTACGCCGAACTGATCTGGGAGGCGCGAAAAGCACGGGCCAAGTCGGATGGAACGACCATTGACTGGGTGGTCCTGCGCAATCGGACACAGCATGTCGAAGCCCATAATATGAAGCGAATAGTATCGGCCTTGGCCGAACTGTCCCAGCGGGTCGGTTTCCGAATGATCCCGGGCTTGAGCGAACGGGTCATTTACCGGGAATTGTTCCCGTCAGGCCTCACCATGCTCGACAAGCCGCATCTCGGGCGTCTCGCGACAAGCCATATTGCCGCACGCCAGGAGTTGCGTGAACTGATCAAGCATCTTGCGCTTCCCAAATCATCTGACCGGTTGCCAGAAGAGGAACTTCCTGCTTTTGACAAGCCCAAATTGGTGGCTTGACGGATGACGGCTCTGCTCATTTTCAGCGGCGCAATTCTCACCTGGCTGGTGCTGTCGGGTAAAGCCAAGACAATGACGGCCAACCAATGGCTGGCGCTGGTTGTTGCCCTGATCGGGGCAAATTTCCTGCGCGGGGGCAGCTGGATCATGGGTGGAGCGATGATCGCGGGGGCTGCATTTCTGAGCGGCTGGCGCATTTTGATCCCCGCGCGGGATGTTGAGGAACCGAAACGCAAACCGCGAAGTTTCGAGCTGGATCGCGCCCGTTCTCTTTTGGGCGTGAGCGAACAGGCCGGGTTTATCGAGATCAACGCTGCCTGGAAAGAACGGCTCGCCGAACATCATCCGGACAATGGCGGCGACGAGCAGCTGGCGAAGATGATCAACCGGGCGAGAGACATTCTATTGGAAGACTTGGAGGCGCCCAAGGGGCGTAATTAGATCGTCGCACACGGCCGATCGACATGGCGCGACTAGGGCTGGATTTTCCAACATTTGCATTATACAACGCCCTGATATTCCAACAATCTCCGATCAGCGAAAGAATTTCCCATGACCTCCCCCACTTCTCATAAATTCCATTCCACCAGCCTGCGCGAATATGACATTCGCGGGATCATTGGAGAGACTTTGGGCGCGGATGACGCTTATGCGATTGGCCGTGGCTTTGGCACGTTGATCGCTCGCGATGGCGGCAGCGCGGTCGCCACCGGCTATGACGGACGAACCAGTTCGCCGATGCTCGAAGACGCGCTTATTCGCGGTCTGAACGATGCCGGTGTCAATGCGATATCGGTCGGCATGGGTCCGACACCGATGCTCTATTATGCAGAATGCGTGCTCGATCAGGTGCAGGGCGGGATCATGATCACCGGCAGCCACAATCCGGCCAATTATAACGGCTTCAAGATGGTTTTCCAGGGCCGCCCCTTTTTCGGCGCGGATATTCTTCGGCTCGGCACGATGGCGGCAAATGGCGATTGGGACCAAGGTACGGGAACATCGGAAAGTCACGACATTATTGACGAATATGTCGAAAGACTGCTGAAAAATTTCACCGGCGGTGCGTTCAATGTCGCCTGGGACTGCGGCAATGGTGCAGCCGGCCCGGTCGTCGAGAAGCTGACCAAGCTGCTCACCGACCGCGGTGCAGGAGAACATCATCTGCTCTACACCGAAGTCGATGGCGCCTTTCCCAACCATCATCCGGATCCGACCGAGGAAAAGAATCTCGAAGACCTGAAAGCCCTGGTTGCAGAGAAGAAGCTCGATTTCGGCGTTGCTTTTGATGGCGATGGCGACCGGATCGGTGCGATTGATGGCCAGGGCCGGGTGATCTGGGGTGATCAGCTGCTGCAAATCTATGCCGAGGATGTGCTGAAAAGCGAGCCCGGCGCGACAATCATCGCTGATGTTAAAGCCTCCCAGGCACTATATGAACGTATCAGCGAGCTCGGCGGTCAGCCCTTGATGTGGAAAACCGGGCACAGTCTGATCAAATCGAAAATGAAGGAAACCGGTTCGCCATTGGCCGGAGAAATGAGCGGCCATGTGTTTTTCAAACATGATTATTATGGCTTTGATGATGCGCCTTATGCCGCGATCCGCCTGATTCAGGCCGCGACCAATATTGGCAAAAGCGTCACCCAGTTGCGCAGCGACATGGTCGAAATGATCAACACCCCAGAAATGCGCTTTCAGGTCGACGAAAGCCGCAAATTCGCAGTGATTGACGAGGTACTGGAGCGACTGTCAGCCAGTGGCGCAGAGGTCAACAACACCGATGGCGCGCGGGTTAACACCGCAGACGGCTGGTGGCTGTTGCGCGCCAGCAATACGCAGGATGTGCTGGTCGCCCGGGCCGAAGCCAAATCACAGGATGGCCTTGATCGGTTGATGGCCCAGATTGATGAGCAATTGGCCCTGTCTGGTCTGGAGCGCGGCGAGCAGGCTGGTCATTAATCTCGGAGGTTCGAGAATAGGACGGGGTCGTCGGGATTAGATGAATGTCGATGCTGCGCCATTGGTCGCTGGACCGACGGCGGTGATAACGAAAATCGCCGAGCAGAACATGGCAGCAAAGCCGGCAGCAATTTCTTGACGTAAGGAGAATGGGGGCATGAGGACTTCCTTTGTCTGAACTGAGATTATGCGATCAAAGATGCGGAATTCTGAACGGCGGGGCCAACGCTGGCAGCAACCAGAACAGCGGCTGAGAAAAGAGCGGCAAAAGCGGCGGCGACTTGGTTTGGGATGTTTACGTTTGTCATTTTGAAATTCCTTTGGTTAAACTGGGCCTTCGCTGAAATGGCTAGCGAAGTTACAAACAGCTCTGCATAGCCCGTGCCAGTTTTGATTTTTTCTTATATTTCAATGATATGGTGCCAGATCAGCGAAAAGCTCACTCAGTACGTTCCTGACTTATAGGAAAAATTACCAATATTTGGTTTGCGTCCCTTGGCTGGTCGGCATCAAAGCCTGCGACTAGGGTCGAGGTCGCGAATAAACCGCAATCCAGCAGCAGCATATTGTCGCAAAGGCTCTCCGCAGCATCCGATTCTTATCGAAATGCAGTATGGTCAGGCTTCGTCCATTGGTTCAGGACGAGGCAAATGGGGATGAGGATTAGCGATTATGGACCCGTATATCTATGTGGCGATCGTCAGCGCACTGGCTTTGCTGGCTTATTATTTTACCCTGCTGAAAGCAGGCTTGGCGCGCGGGCGCTTCAAAATCGCGGTGCCATCGCACAGCGGACCGCCGGAATATGAGCGCTATGTGCGCGCCCATCAAAACACCTTGGAACATCTCGCGCTGTTCCTGCCAGGCCTTTGGCTTTTTGCCTATGTTGTCGACCCATATTGGGCCGCTGGCATCGGACTGATCTGGCCGTTCATGCGGGTCGGCTATGCGCTGGGATATCATAAGGCGCCCGAAAAGCGGCTGCGCTGGCTCTATATCAGCATGCCGCCCATCTATATTTTTATACTCGGCACCTTGATCGGTGGTATCGTTCAGCTTGTGAAAGGGTGAGATCAAACATGACAGCAACACATGATCTGGTAATTCGCGGAGGCACGATCGCCGACGGCAGCGGTGGCGATTTGATCAGCGGCGATATTGCGATTGATGACGGCAAAATTTCTGCCATTGGCCATATCTCCGGTTCGGGCCGGGAGGAAATTGATGCAACCGACCGGATTGTCACGCCCGGCTTTATCGATGTGCACACCCATTATGACGGCCAATGTATCTGGGCGGAAGAGCTCAGCCCCTCCTCGTCCCATGGCGTGACCACCGCGATCATGGGCAATTGCGGAGTCGGCTTTGCTCCCTGCCGCAAGGATGATCATGATATGCTGATCAACGTCATGGAAGGGGTCGAGGATATTCCAGGCGTGGTGATGACCGATGGACTGCCCTGGAACTGGGAAACTTTTCCCGAATATCTCGACGTCGTCGACAAGGGCAAGCGCGACATCGATATCGCCGCCTATCTGCCACACTCCCCGCTGCGGGTCTATGCGATGGGCCCGCGCGGTGCGTCGCGGGAACCGGCCAATGATGACGATCTCGCAATGATGCGCAAATTGTCGCGGGAAGCGATGGAAGCGGGCGCAATCGGCTTCGCAACCTCGCGCCTGTCGATCCACAAAACCGCCGACGGCGGCAGCATTCCGACATTCGAGGCCGATGTCGCGGAGCTCGAAGCCATTTGTGGTGGCATGGCGGACGCGGGCGCTGGCACATTTCAGATCGTGCTCGATGCCTTTGTCGGCTGGGACAAGGAATATAAGGTGATCGAGCGGGTTGTCGAAAGCTCCGGCCGGCCTGCTACCTTCACTCTGGCATCCGGCAATGACGGCCCGCCACGCTGGCGCAAGGTGCTCGATATGATCGAGGCGACCCACGCCAAGGGCGGCAAAGCCACCGCCCAGATCATGCCCCGTCCGATTGGCCTGATCGCCGGACTCGAACTCACCGTCCATCCCTTCGTGCTGTGTCCGAGCTGGGCCAAGATCGCCGACCTTTCGATTCCAGAGCAGGTTCAAGCGATGCGCGACCCGGAATTGCGAAAAGCGTTGCTCAGTGAAGATTTTGAAAAGGGCCATCCGTTCAATGCGCTGGCACGCGACTGGAACTGGCTGTTCCCGCTGGATGATCCCCCGAACTATGCCCCCGCCAAAGACATGAGCATGGCGGGACAGGCGGCCGCCAAAGGCTGCACGCCGCAGGAAATTGCCTATGACCGGTTGCTCGATACTGATGGCAAAGGCCTGTTTCTGGCTGCCCTTGGCAATTATGAAAATGGGACATTGGCCAGCGCGCACGAAATGCTCAGCCATCCCAATTGTATCCCGGGGCTCGGCGACGGTGGTGCCCATTATGGCGCCATTTGCGATGCCAGCTATTCGACCTATTTGCTTAAACAATATGTCCAGAAGCCCTCCGAGCTGAGTTTCGGATTGGCCGAGGCGGTTCACATGCTGTCCCATAAAGCGGCCAATGCGGTCGGCCTGTCCCATCGCGGATTGCTCAAACCGGGCGCCAAAGCAGACATTAATGTGATCGATCTGGAGCGGCTGGAATTGCATTTGCCCGAAGTCGTTCGCGACCTGCCCGCCGGCGGACAGCGCCTGCACCAGCGCGCCACCGGCTATGACGCAACCATTGTGTCGGGCGAGATCATCCGGCGCTTCGACAAATCGACCGGCGCGCGACCGGGCAAATTGGTCCGCGGAGAGTGGTAAGCGCGACGCGCGGCTGATAGGCTTGCGCAATGGCACAGATGATTCCTGCCCCGACTGCCGCAGTCTTTGACGCTTTATCGACAGATATCGCAGACCGGCTGCGGGAATTGCGCCGGCTGATCCTGGCAACGGCGCAGCAAAATCCGGATGTCGGGCCGCTCGAAGAAACTTTGAAATGGGGGGAGCCGGCCTATTTGACCAGCGCCTCCCGGTCGGGGACGACGATCCGCATCAATGCATATCGAAAATCCGACACGCGATATGCGCTGTTCGTGCATTGCCAGACCGATCTGGTCGACCGCTATAAGCAGCTTTACGGCGAGATTCTGACATTTGAAGGCCGCCGGGCGATCATATTCGACGTGGCCGAGCCGCTGCCGCGGGAAGCCGTCAAACATTGTATCGCGATGGCGTTGACTTACCATCAACGCGTGGCCAGCTAAGCGCTGATGCTCCACATTGTTCACCATCCCGATTATGTCGCGCCGCGGCCCAAACGCAGCAGCTTTGTGTTCGACAAATATCAATTGGTGATGGAGGCGGTGCAGCAGCATGCGCCGCAGCATATAGCCTATCAACCTGAGCCGATGGGCCGGGCCTGGCTGGAAGCCGTGCATGATCCCGCCTATGTCGAAGAGGTACTGATCGCCGGCCTGTCTCCGAAGCAGGAACGGCGCATCGGTTTTCCCGTGTCACCGGCGATCGCCGCGCGCGTGCGATATACATCGGGCGGAACGTGGCTGGCGGCAAAACTGGCCCTGCAACATGGCTATGCGGCGAATAGCGCCGGCGGCAGCCATCATGCGATGGCCGACGCGGGTGCCGGCTATTGCGTATTCAATGATCTGGCGATCGCGGCCCACCGCCTGCTGGCCGAAAAAGACGTCGGGCGTATCCTGATTGTCGATCTCGATGTGCATCAGGGCGATGGAACCGCCTCCCTGCTCTCCGGCCGCAATGATGTGTTCACACTTTCGATCCACAACGAAAAAAATTTCCCGGCGCGCAAGGCCCAGTCGAGCCGCGATATCGGGCTGGAAGACGGTGTCGGCGATGAGCAATATCTCGCGATATTGGACGAGGTGCTCGGCGAGATTCTGGACAGCTTCAGGCCGGACATGCTGCTCTATCAGGCTGGTGTCGATCCCCATATCGATGACCGTCTCGGGCGGCTCGCCTTAACCGATGCCGGATTGGAAAAGCGCGACCGGATGGTCGTCAGCTATGCCCGTCGCCGCAAGATCCCGGTCGCAAGCGCGCTTGGCGGCGGCTATGGCACGGACCATCAGGCCGTGGCCTTGCGCCATGCCCGCTCGATGATAGCGATGGCGGACGAAACCGCCCGAACATCCGGATAATCATTCGGAAGCGATGACCTGCTCCTGGGCTTGGTGCATCTCGGAGAAAATGCCCCAGATCGCGATGAACAGCGCTGCGACCAGCGGGCCGATCACGATGCCGTTGATACCGAATAACTGCAGCCCGCCCAATGTCGAAATCAGAACAACATAATCCGGCATGCGCGTGTCTCGCCCGACGAGTATCGGACGCACCAGATTGTCGATCATGCTGATGACAAAAACCCCGCAGAGGATCAAAACAATGCCTTGCCAGAGATGGCCAGCCACCAAGAGATAGATCGCAACCGGAACCCAGACAAAGCCCGTCCCGATCGCCGGCACCAGCGAGAACAGACCCATCAGGACTGCCCATAATAGAGCGCCGCGAATATCTAGGGCCCAGAAGACCAGGCCACCGAGCGTCCCCTGCATGATCGCAATGATCAAACTGCCCTTGATCGTCGCGCGAATGACGATGAGAAATTTTTCCATCAAAATCTGGCGTTTTTCGTCCGCAAGCGGCACAATCTGCCGGATCCGGTTGATCAGATCATGGCCATCGCGGAGCAGGAAAAAAGTCAGATAGAGCATGACACCGAGCGCGAGCAAAAACTGGAATATGCCCTGGCTCGCGGTGAATAATTGGGTGATGACAAATTCCAGTATCGCCGAAATCGACTCTTCAAACTGCGCCCTGATGCTTGCCAGATCACCATAGCCAAAAGCGGTGAGCTGGGCCTGCAGCCAGCCCGGCAGGCTCTTTTCAAAGGTTTGAAACACCGAACCAAAATCAATCTCGCCATCCTGAATCCGCAAATAGATGCTGCCCGCTTCCTGGAAAAGTGCCATCGCCAGCAGGATGGTCGGCACAACAACCAATAGCAATATGAGGATCAGCGTAACCGCTGCCGCCCGATTGGCACGTCCGGACAGCTTGTTGAGCAGACGATCATAGACCGGCCGGAACAGGACGGTAACAACCACTGCCCAGACTATGGCGCCAAAAAAAGGTTTGATCAGTGCCGCGAAGGCAAGCGAAATCGTGACCAGCAGCGCGATGAGGAAACCCCATTCGATCCGTGTTCTGGCCTGTGCTGGATTGTCCATCAATTATCGCTCTGCTTTGCCGATTGCGCGATTGTGCGCCTGTCTCGCCTTACCGGAAACAAGTGGCCAGACGCAAGCGAGCAGGAATCAGCCGCTGTTGCGCGCCCGAACGTCCGATTCCAGTGCGGCATAGTCGGCATGGCCCGTCACTGCTGTGACGCGTTCTGTCCAGATGGCGTCTATCTGATCGGCGATAGCAGCTGGCAATTCTGCCTTGTGACCGCCGACCCCGCCCTTACGCACTTTAGCTGAATCGCTCCCCGGTGGCAGATTGCAGCGAATCTCCGACTGGGCGCGCGCCATTGCGTCGTCAAACCGGTCCTTATATTCCAGCATGTAACCGAGCGATGATCTCTCGAGCGTCAGCGCGATCAGATCCGGATCAGCGGCTATCTCGGAAAATTCTGCGAGTTTTCGGACATGTCGTTCCGGATCGGCAATCATATGGCCATAAGTCAGCAGCAGCACGTCCGGATTGTCGCGCTGTTCCCACCATCCCAGTAAATGCCCCCAATAGCCGTCCCCTTCGGGACCGCCCGCCATCCAGCCTTGGAAAAAATCTTCCATCGAGACGGTGCCGGGTTCGATGAACCAGCCTTCCATAAAGCGGAACATCGAGACAAATGCATCCTTGGGTTCGCGGAATGACACGACATATTTGCCGCCCTTGGGAATTTCCCGATACGACAAATGACTCTTGAATCCGCGTGGCTCGGCGCGCTGATCGGCATTGAGGTCAATATCATGCATCGCCGCTTGTTCAATCCACGGGACCACGCGCGAAATATCATCAAAATCCATGTCACCGCCGGTCCGCAGCGTGTGAAATGTTTGCTGGAGCCAGGTCGTACCGCATTTTCCATAAGGCGAAATGACAATATCGCTGGGCCGCGGCTGGTAGGAAGCAATGCCCGCACCGACTTCTTCGGGAATGAAGACTTTACCCATCATCTCACCAAATTCGGCCAGGGTTTTAGCGCGCTTCGCTATAATGTCGGCCATGATTATCCCCTCCCGCCCTGTTCAAAATCAAACAAAGGTGTAATCTGATATTTCAAGCACGAAACACCGATCAAGTGAAGGATATTATTGTGGAAATACCCTTTAGAAAAGGCCTCTACGAAACCGGAAACGGGATTTACGCCTATTTGCAGCCGGACGGTGGCTGGGGATGGTCCAATGCCGGGCTGATCAGCGATGGCGGAGAATCGCTGCTGGTCGATACCTTATTCGACGCCAGCCTGACCCGCGAGATGCTCAAGACGATGGCCGATGCCGCTGGTGTGGGGGCCGACGATATTGGCGTGATCGTCAACACCCATGCCAATGGCGATCATACCCATGGCAATGGCTGCTGCCAGCATGCAGAGGTCATCGCCTCCAAGGCGAGCGCGCTGGAAATGTCCGAGCTACCCGCCAGCCAATTGGCTGCAATCATGGAACAGGCACGGATGATGGGACCCGCAGGACAATATCTCGTCGATATTTTCGGGAGCTTTGACTTCACGGACGTCGAGGAGAAGCTGCCGACCCAGATCTTTACCGGCGAGCATCGCGTCAAGGTCGGGAACAAGATCGTCGATCTGATCGAAGTCGGCCCGGCTCATACTGCCGGTGATGTTCTGGTCCATGTCCCCGAAGACAGCACCATCTTCACCGGCGATATATTGTTTATCGAGGGGACGCCGATCATGTGGGCGGGGCCGGTCGCAAACTGGGTCGCCGCCTGTGACAAGATCATCGAGCTCAAGGCGGACACGATCGTCCCCGGCCATGGTCCGATCACCGACGTGCCTGGCGTGCGGCGGGTGCAGGATTATCTCCACTATATCGACCAGGAAGCACGCAAACGCTATGATGCGGGGCTTTCGGTGCGCGATGCCGCCCATGATATCCGGCTCGGCGATTTCTCGAGCTGGGGCGATAGCGAACGCATCGCGGTCAATGTCTCCACGCTCTACCGCGAATATGGCGGTGACACCAAGCCGCCAGATGTCGTGCAGCTATTCGGATTGATGGCAGAATTGAAGCAATAGCTTGAAATTTGCGCGATACTCAGCCTTTGTGTCCCTGCGAATGCAGCTATCCATCTGCTGAAATCGCACCTCGACGTCATGGTGGGAGATCGGCTCCTGCCGCCGCAGGAGCACGCTGATCGCCCACAGCCTTCCTTCAGCCTTGAACGACTGGTTCGCCTCGCGCGGCTGGTCGGTTCGACAACATCAGCTCGAAATGCTCGAAGCAGCGCACGCCGGCCGTCATGCCTTGCTGACGGCACCGACCGGCGCAGGCAAGACGCTGGCGGGATTTTTACCGACCCTGATCGATCTGATTGAACAAGGAAGTGGCAAGTCCGTTGGTGCCGAGCCTGGCGAAGCATCTCGCTTGGCACAATCGGCCCTTCACCTAGCGCAGAATGGACGGCGCCAAGACGGCAACCTCCACACGCTCTATATTTCCCCGCTCAAGGCGCTTGCCGTCGATGTCCAGCGCAACCTGCTCACCCCGATTGCAGACATGGACCTCCCGATCACGGTCGAAACCCGCAGCGGCGACACCCTGGCCAGTCGCAAGGCGCGCCAACGGGTCAAGCCACCACATATCCTGCTGACCACGCCTGAGTCGCTCAATCTGCTGCTCAGCCAGGAAGATAGTTTCACACTGTTCGCCAATTTGAAGCGCGTCGTGATTGACGAGGTCCATGCTTTTGCCACCGGCAAGCGCGGCGATCTGCTCGCGCTCTCCTTGGCCCGGTTGCAGAAAATAGCGCCTGGACTGCAGCGCGTTGCCCTGTCCGCGACGGTTGCCGAACCCGATGATTTTCGTGCCTGGCTAGCGCCTTATGGGGATATCAACGCCGTGACCCACGTGCTCGGGGCCGAAGGCGCGCCAGCCGACTTGTCAATCATGCTGCCGCAAACACCCGATGGAGATCCGGTCCGGGTCCCTTGGGCAGGCCATGCGGGCACCTATGCCATCCCGCAAGTGATGGAGCAGGTCAAATCCAACCGGATGACCCTGGTCTTTTGCAACACCCGCTTTCTGGCAGAATATACGTTCCAGAAGCTTTGGGATATCAACGAAGAGACGCTGCCCATTGGCATTCATCATGGCAGCCTGTCCAAGGAGGCCCGGCGCAAGGTGGAAAGCGCCATGGCGTCAGGCAAAATGCGGGCGCTTGTCTGTACGGCGTCGCTTGATCTTGGTGTCGACTGGGGCGACATCGATTGTGTCATCCAGATGGGCGCGCCCAAAGGCTCCTCGCGATTGCTCCAGCGGATTGGCCGCGCCAACCATCAGCTTGATGTCTCGTCCAAGGCGCTGCTCGTCCCTGGCAACCGGTTTGAATATCTTGAAGCTCAGGCCGCGCTCGACGCGGTGAATCAAGGCAAGCGGGACGGCGAACCGTTTCGAGCCGGGGGCCTGGACGTCCTCGCCCAGCATGTGATGAGCTGTGCCTGCGCGGCCCCGTTTCAGGAAGATGATCTGCTCGATGAGATCCGCTCATCCCTGCCCTATAGCGCGTTGACCGAGGAGCAATTTGAGCGAGTTCTGAATTTCACGCAGGACGGCGGCTATGCCCTGAAAGCCTATGACAAGTTCAAGCGTCTGCGCCGCGATGCCGATGGCAAGTGGAGCCTGACTCATCCCAAATTTGCGGGGCAACATCGCCTCAATGCCGGAATCATCGTCGATGCCGCGATGATGACGGTCCGGTTCAAAAACGGCCGCGCGCTGGGCAAGGTTGAGGAAGGTTTTGCCGCCATGCTGTCCCTTGGCGACACTTTTTTCTTTGCCGGCATGAGCCTGGAACTGATCAAGATGGATAGCAGTGACGTGATCGTGCGCGCTTCCAAAAAAGCCGCCATGATCCCGAGCTATATGGGTGCGCGAATGCCGCTCACCACGCATCTGTCCGACAGGGTTCGGGCCTTTCTGACCGACCGGGCCGGCTGGGCCCGTTTCCCCGACGATGTTCGCGAATGGCTCGAGATTCAGGATTATCGCTCGGTCATGCCGGAGCCTGGGCAATTGTTGGTTGAAACCTTTCCGCATGAAAAGCTCCATTATATGGTGATTTACAGCTTCGAAGGTTGGAACGCCCATCAGTCGCTGGGCATGTTGCTGACCAGGCGAATGGAGACTCAGGGGCTGAAGCCCATCGGATTTGTCGCCAATGATTATTGCCTGGCCTGTTATAGCGTCGATCCCGTGACTCGTCCGGCAGCCCTGTTCAGCGCCGATATTCTCAAGGATGAATTTTTCGACTGGGTCGAAGGATCGCACCTGCTCAAACGCGCCTTTCGTGAAGTGGCGGTGATCAGCGGACTGGTCGAACGCCAACATCCCGGCAAGCGCAAGACCGGCAAACAGGTGACTTTTTCCACCGATCTGATTTTTGACGTGTTGCGCAAATATGAGCCCGATCATCTGCTGATGCAGGCGGCCTGGGCCGACGCGCGGAGCAAAATGACCGATGTCGAGCGGCTTGGTGGATTGCTCGATCGCGCGATCGAATCGATGGTACATGTCGATCTCGACCGGGTCAGTCCGCTGGCCGTGCCGGTCCTCGTGATGATTGGGCGCGAACATGTGGCCCAGGGCGCCACCGACGATGCGCTTCTGATCGAAGCAGAATCGCTGATCAACGAAGCGATGAAAATCGAAGGCGACGCTTCGATTAATCGCATATAATTTGGTAGTTTTCCGAAAATGGCCTATCTAACTGTTCAATGACCCTATCCTCTGCCTTGATGCCGATATTTGCCCCATTATTTGCCGCCCAGCTGGCGGCAGCCATTCCGGTTGAACCCGAGACCGAAGCAATTATCGCGGATACGCTGCCCGATGAGTTCATCAATCCAAGCTCCGAGAAGATTGCGATAGCGCAGGACGCGCTCGCACGGATGACAGTTGCGGTGAATATTCAAGATGGCGGTCCCTATGAATTTATCATCGATACCGCCTCGCAGCGCACCATATTGTCCAAGGAAATTGCAGGAAGTCTGGCGCTCGAACTCGAAGACGAAGTGAATATTGTCGCACTGGCTGGCAGCACGGTGGTGCAGACCGTATATGTACCGAGCATCACGGTCGGGCAGCGCAGCTATGACGGGCTGGTATCCCCGACCTTCCGGTCTTCAAACATCGGCGCAGATGGCGTTTTGGGTCTCGACAGTCTGCAAGGCCAGCGAATCCTGTTCGATTTTATCGGTCGCAATATCGCTGTGGAAGATACGCAGGAAAAGCTGAAAAGTCGCTCTCGCCGGGAGATTGTTGTCACCGCACGGCGGCGGTCCGGGCAGCTGATCTTCACCAATGCGACGATTGCAGGGATCAAGACCAATGTCATCATCGACACCGGCGGTGAACTCTCGATCGGCAACAAGGCGCTGCAAAGGCGGCTGCGGCTACGGTCTTCGGCGATGACACAGATTGATCTTGTTGATGTCACGGGTCGCTCCGTACCGGCCGACTATGGCATCGCCAAAGAGCTTCTTATCGGACGTGCGCGCTTCGGCGTGATCCCCATTGCCTTTGCGGATATTGCGCCGTTCAAAGCTCTAGGGCTGGACAAGAAACCCGCCCTGTTCCTGGGGATGGATGCGCTGCGGAAATTTGACCGTGTCGCGATTGATTTCGCCAATCGCAAAATCTATTTTCTATTGCCCAAAGGGGCCTGAATATGGCTTTCGTCGAACATTTTTGATGGTTTGACCAATGATGCTGGCGGTCGACCGGCAGACAATTAGGGTGAATCATGGAATGAAATTTGGGGATAGCAAATGCCAACTCTATTGACTGCAGCGACATCGGCCATATTGGCATCCGCGCTCGCCATGGCATATCCTGTTCCCGTCGGCCAACCGATTGCACCAGGTTCTCTAACCCGGCCAGAAGGCGAAATTGTTGCGATCGAAGAAGACCATACGCAGCGGATGACCGTCGACGTCAGCATCGAAGGCAAAGGCCCCTTCTCATTTGTGATTGATACCGGAGCCGAACGGACGGTCGTCTCGCGCAAACTTGCCGATCGCCTGGAGCTGGAAGATGAAGAGCCAGCCGAGCTGGTAAGCATCGCCGGCAATAGCGTCGTTGACATGGTCTATGTCCCGAGTCTGACTTTAGGTCAGAAAAGCTATGGCGGCCTGATCTCGCCCGTCTTGTCCGCGCGGCATATCGGAGCAGATGGGATATTGGGTCTGGATGGCCTGCAGGACCAACGCATATTGTTCGATTTCTTCGCCAATGAGATTACCATCGAGGATGCCAGCCAGAGCCGTCCGCGAAGCTCGGACCGGGAAATCGTCGTCGTGGCAAAGCGCAGATCTGGTCAACTTATCTTCACCGACGCCACAATTTCCGGCGTCAAAGTGAATGTGATCGTCGATACCGGTGCACAAATCTCGATCGCCAATCCCGTTTTGCAGCGGCGTTTGTTGAAACGGGCGAAAGAACTGGGCGAAGACAATATGCTCATCGCCGTCACCGGCGACACACTCGGTGTCGAATTTGGCCGGGCAAGGGATTTTCGGATCGGCAAAGCGCGCTTTGCCAGCCTGTCGGTTGCCTTTGCCGATGCACCACCATTTAAACGTCTGGGCATGGATAAGAAGCCGACATTGCTGCTGGGAATGGATATTTTACGGAAATTCGACCAGGTGGCGATCGATTTCCCGAAGCGGACCATTCATTTCGTCACCCCCAAAAATGCCCGTCAGCATTATGTCCGCCCGAGAAACAGCCGCATCGATTCCTGAGATTGTTGCAGGCCGGTCAGGTCGGCATTTCCGCTCCGAAAACCGGCTCCTGATCGCCACTCTGCCATTGCGGATATTTTGTCATCGTCATTTGGAACAGGGACGAGGATAGATGATCTGCCAGCCATTTTTGGAGACCGCGCAGCGGCAGGGCATCAAACCACTCGCGGTCATGGTTGGCAAATTGGCGGATGAAGGGGAAAATTGCATGGTCGGCCAAACCAGATTGCGCGCCAAATAGCTGGCCCGACCTAGCTATGCGCTTTTCCATCCGCTTGAGAAAGACCAAGGCCGCAGCGCGATGCTCGAGGGGATCCACATCCGCATATCGATTGGGATATTTATAACGGTCGAGATGAAATTTGAACTCATCATCTGCCTCGGTGATGAGTGCCGACTGGTCCTCGTCTCGCGCCAGCCAATTGTCCGGATCATTCTGTTCGAGAGCCCAGTGCATGATGGCCAGACTTTCGTCGATCACCTGGCCATCCGCGAGCAGCAGAACCGGAACCGTCGCTTTGGGAGAGACGGCTATCATGTCTGCCGGCTTGTCTCGCAATATCACTTCACGCAGAGCGACCGGGCATGCGCTGACCAATAGGGCCATGCGGGCGCGCATCGCATAAGGGCAGCGCCGAAAACTGTACAGAATCGGCAACTGGGTCATTCGGTCCCGAGATGCTGCCGGCCTTCTGCGGCGGCCTTGTCGACTTGCCGCTGGCGCTCACGATAGCGTTCGCGCTGCTCATCCGTCCGGTCGTGGACGCAATGCGGACAGGCCTCACCCGGCACATAATCTGGCGATGCGCGATCTTGCGCATTGAGCGGCATCCGGCAGGCGTGGCACTGATCATAATCGCTTTGCTTCAGACCATGGCCGACGGCAACACGTTGATCAAAGAGGAAACAGTCACCCTGCCATTGGCTTGCATCTTCGGGCACATTCTCGAGATATTTCAAGATGCCACCCTTGAGATGGTGCACATCTCCAAAGCCCTGCGCTTTGACATAGGCGGTCGCCTTTTCGCATCGGATCCCGCCGGTACAGAACATCGCAATCTTGGGTGGCTTGTCGGGCGCGCTGTCCAATTGTTTCGAAAATTCGTCAAACCAATGGGGAAAATCCCGGAAGGACTGGGTGTTCGGATTGATCGCGCCTTCAAAACTTCCGATCGCCACTTCATAGGCATTGCGCGTATCAATCACGATCGTGTCCGGATCGCTGATCAGCGCATTCCAGTCTTGCGGGTCTACATAAGCGCCTTTGGCCCGGGCCGCATCAATGCCCTCCACACCCATGGTCACAATTTCCTTTTTCAACCGGACTTTCATCCGCAAGAAGGGCATGTCGCTGGCAGCGGAATATTTAACTTCGAGACCGGAAAACTGCGGCAACGCGCTCAGATAAGCAATTGCCACGTCAATATCGGCGGGCGCGCCGGCAATGGTTCCGTTAATCCCTTCCGCCGCGAGCAGCACTGTCCCCTTCAAGCCCAGCGACTCGCATTGCTCGAGAATTTGCGGGCGCAGGGTGGCGGGATCATCAACCACGGCAAAATGATAGAGCGCGGCAACTTTATAAGGTGAGGGAAGGTCAGTCATGATTGTGCATATAGGCGTGCGGCAGAAAAAATTCCAACCCTGTCGCTTGCACCCAGAGGAGCAACATCCCATAGCAGCCAAATGGTTCCCCTTTCGTTCGCCAATCACCTGTTTGATATTGTCGCGCCTGCAGCGCTGTACTGGCCGAGACACGAAGCTCTTCTGGTCGCCGATCTGCATCTCGAGAAAGCGAGCTTCTATGCGCGGCAAGGCCAGATGCTTCCTCCTTATGATAGCCGGGCGACATTGGATGAACTGGCCGAACTGATCGGTCAGACTGGTGCGAAAACGATATTCTGTCTGGGCGATAATTATCATGACGATGAAGGTGAAGCGCGGCTGGAACCAGAGGCTGCCAAATTGCTACAAAAGCTGACCGCTGCCACGCGCTGGTGCTGGATCAGCGGCAATCATGATCGAGATGTTGTGGGCCTATGGGGAGGCAATGTAATGGAAGAATGGATCGGCGACGGATTGGCTTTGCGGCACCAGGCGACAATCGCGAGCGAGTTGCCGGAAATATCAGGTCATTATCACCCCAAGATTCGCGTTCCGATTCGTGGCAGAAATGTCTCGCGGCGCTGCTTCGTCAAAGGACCCCAGCATTTGATCATGCCAGCTTTTGGTGCCCTGACCGGAGGCATGCCGGCCAGTGATCCCGCGATAGAAGCCTGTGCCGGATATCCTGCTTCGGCAATTATCGGCCTGACAACAAAAGCGGTCTCTTTCGACCTGCCATTTGCGCCGCAGAAAGCCGATTCCGAATCGAGCCTGCAACTTCATCTGCCGGACATCTGTTGACGTACCTGATATTCTCTGACCATTGATTTTCTGGCATAGGAAAATCTCCACTATCTACGGATCATTTTTTGCATAGGCTTGGAAAACACGGCAGGGACCATTGGTTATGATTATTGATTCTTTGATGGTGAAAATTGCGCTGATCGGGCTGCTCGGGATTGGCGCACAATGGGTCGCGTGGCGAACCGGTCGCCCCGCCATTGCCCTGATGCTGATCGTCGGCATCATCGCGGGCCCGATATTGGGACTGGTTGACCCCGAGCGCGATTTTGGCGCCCTCCAGGAACCGATTATCAAGCTCGCTGTCGCGGTCATATTATTTGAAGGCGGATTGAGCCTCAATTTCCGCGAGTTGCGGCAAGCGGGCGGGGCAGTGACCATGATGGTCTTCATCGCTGGTCCGATTGCCTGGGCTCTAGGAACCGCAGCGGCCCATTTTGGTGCCGGTCTGTCCTGGGAGATTTCCGCGCTGCTGGGCGGAATCATGATTGTGACGGGCCCTACGGTTATTGGCCCGATGTTGCGGACATTGCGGGTTCCTGCACGCGTCCGCAATATCCTGAAATGGGAAGCCATCGTTAACGATCCGATCGGCGCTTTGCTCGCGGTCGGCATCTACGCCTATATCACCTATGAAGGACCAGATGCGAATATCGCCGTGATCAGCATGGATGTCCTCGCCGCTAGCTTTGTCGCTGCTTTGCTTGGCGCAGCCTTGGGTTTCGCTGTCACCTGGCTTTTTCCACGCGGCCATGTGCCGGAATATCTGAAGGCTCCGTTTCTGCTCGTCACGGTAATCGCAGGCTTTGTTCTGGCCGACTTGATCAAACATGAAACAGGCCTGATCACCGTCACAGTCATGGGTGTGGTCATGGCCAATCGTCAGATCTATTCGAGTCAGGCGCTCTATCGCTTCAAGGAAGATCTCTCGGTCATATTGATTTCGGGCGTTTTCATCATTCTGTCTGCGACATTGGATTGGGAAACGGTGCAGCAGTTCCGTCCGCAGTTTATCATTTTCCTCTTGTTGTTGCTCTTTTTCGTCCGCCCCGTCTCCGTGCTTGTCGCATTGTTGTTCAGTTCGGTCCCCTGGCGAGAACGACTGTTCATTGCCTGGATTGCGCCCCGCGGTATCGTTGCGGTTGCGATCACCGGCCTGTTCGCGATCCGGCTGGTTGATTATGGCCTGCCCGGGGCGGAAGCCCTGGTACCGCTAAGCTTCGCGGTCGTGATCGCCACGATTTTTGCGCATGGCTTTTCCGCCGCATGGGTCGCTGAACGATTGGGCATTGCGGAGGGCAAGGGGGAAGGTGTGCTGATCGCAGGCGCCAACAGATGGTCTATTGCGCTCGGCAAGACATTAAAGTCGCTCGATATTGAAGTGATGATTACCGATGATAGCAAATTCGCGCTTCGGCGGGCACATAAAGAAGGCCTGAACATCCATCAAGGCGATATTCTGGACGAAGCGCATAATGACAATATCGATTTGGGTGAGTTCCAGCACCTCATCGCGGCCACCGACAATGACAGCCACAATCAGCTGATAACCGCCGACTTGGGACCGGAAATGGGTTATGAGCAGATCAGCCGCTTGGCCAATGACAGCCAAAGCAAGAGCCGGGTTGGTCATGGGCGCTTGCTGTTCGAATCCGGCGCCGAATTTGCGTCCTTGCTTGACCGCGAGCGCGACGGCTGGAGGTTCAGCAAGACCAACATCACCGAAGTGTTTACCGATCAGGACTATCGTAACAATCTTGATGAAAATGAAGAGCCGCTAGCAGTGTTCAAAACCGACCGAAGATTGCTGTTTTTTGCTACGGACGCGCGCCCGGCGATTGAGGAAGGTGATATCATCATCAGCTTTGTTGCCGCCGATACGCCCGAAGAACGCAAGGCGGACCGAGTCGCCCGCGATATTGAACGAAATGGCGAATCTCGGGCGGAATGAAATCAGTCGCGCGCGCCGAATAGAGCGGTGCCGACCCGGACATGGGTTGCGCCCAATTTTATCGCTGTTTCAAAATCACCAGACATGCCCATACTCAATTCCCGCAGACCGTGGGTTTTGGCAAGCTGGGACAGCAAGGCGAAATAGGGCGTTGGGCTGACGCCTGTCGGCGGAACACACATCAATCCCGCAACGGGAATGCCACTCGCCTTGGATTTTTCCAATAGGTCAGCAATATTCCCAATCTCACAACCGCCTTTTTGGGATTCCTCACCGATATTCACCTGGAGGAAACAGGGAATATAGCGACCCTGCTGCTTCATCTCTTTTGCAAGGGCTTTAACCAGCGAAACGCGGTCGAGCGAATGAATCGCATCAAAAAGCCGGACGGCTTGAGCTGCCTTATTCGATTGCAACTGGCCGACCATATGGAGCTTCACGTCTCGAAATTCGGTCCGCAGGTCAGGCCATTTGGACTCGGCCTCTTGCACGCGGTTTTCACCAAATATGCGATGCCCGGCCTGCAACAACGGCCTGATCTCTTCGACCTCCCGCGTTTTGGAGATGGCGATCAGATGGATATCATCATCTCTGCGGGCCAAAGACGCGGCCTTGTCCATCTTCAACTTGATGTTGCGCAGAAGCTCGGATGGTTGATCAATGTGGGGCATATATTCTCTTTTGGACGAACGCCGTCTATAGGCCGTCAAATGCACCAGCGCCAGCCCATCCGCCACCACCCCAACGGGAAAACGATGAAACTTCCGAAGCTTTGGCTGTTTACGGATTTGCGCAATGATTCCAATCTGGAGCAGTCAATCGCACGATTGCCCAGATTTAGCGGTATCGTCTTCCGGCACTATCATCTTGACGATGAATATAGAGAAGATCGATTTCAGCAGATTCGACGTCTGGCCAGAAGATATGGCCATATTTTGTTGCTCGCCGGATCGCCGAGATTGGCTCGGTTGTGGAAAGCCGATGGTGTGCATGGCCGGGACTGGAGCGCGATCGAAACACGATCTCTTATCCACAGCGCACCGGTGCACGATCCTGCAGAAATGGCGATCGCGAAACGACATGGCGCAGAACTGCTTTTCATTTCGCCGATTTTTCGAACAAGATCGCACCCCGCTGCGAGGCCAATGAACCGAATGATGCTCAAACATATGATGCGCCGGTCAGACACGCCTGTCATATTATTGGGAGGAATGAGTGCGCATCGCTTCCGAACTTTGCGATTGAGCAGTGCCCATGGCTGGGCGGCGATAGACGCCCTAGCTTGACAAGCTGCTGAAAAGTTAGAAGCGGAACTGGGTTCCGACATAAACAGCTTGGCTGTCCTGGCGAGAATCGGTGAGCGGCGCCATCCGGTCGCGCTCGTTGTTCAGACGCACGCCAGCCGTCACATCAAGATTGCGAGTCAGGGAATAGCTTCCGCCAACATCGAGCGTATAATCTCTTTGACTGGACTGAAGCGCGCGCGGTGCTGCATCCACTGGAGCCGTTGCATCAATTGACATCCGCGTACTAAACCGGCTTTTCTTGGCCTTGTTGTCCGAACTGAATGTCTGACCTGCACCAATTTCAGAGAGATCCGGTAGGCTATTGCCCAGTTTGCGAACCGGAATAGCAAAACTCTTCAGGCCTTTTGCAGCGCCCAAACTATAGGAAACGGGCGCAATTTTTGCCGTGAGTGAATCACCGGAACCAGGTTTGGCCGCGAAGACATTCTCGCGAATCGTAATTGCATCATTTGATGATTTTTGACGCACAACCACTGTGACCGAGCGCTCGCCATCATGGGAACTGCCAGAAGGTGTGAATTTAAAATTGGTTTTGCCGCGCAACGCTTTGACCTCAAAGCTTGCCGCCAGTTCGGGATCGCCACCGGCAACCGTAAACGAGCCTATCGAACCCAAGGACCGCAGCGAAACATTGGCCGATTCCCCAGAAAATACACGCGCAATGGCAGGAGTCATCACAAGACCAGACACAGCGATTGCCGCTGCGAACCAACTTATATGACTAGCCTTTTTTGTCATTGCGCCGTTAAAACTCCAAATTGCGAACCGAAGCTATATCAAAAATTCTTTCCTTGCACGAGTCAAGTTGTTGTTTTTGTCCGATTTTCATAAACTGCCGACTTTCTGTTGCAGATCGGTTACGGTTTCGCGCTCTTCAAAAACCATCTCTACAGGAGGAAAAATGAACAGAAGATGATTTTTTCACCATTCAACTGGGGTTCACGCCCCAATTTGCAATAGCAAAAAATGCGCTTGTGCTTGCCCCTTGCGGCAAAGCATTTATAGAGAGCGTGAAGATCGAAATCCCGCCGGATAAAGGCCTGCTCAAACGCAGGAATATCCTGTGAAAGTACCTTAGGAGCGTTTCATGTCCCGCCTCAAATCTTTTGCAATTTTGCGTCCAGCGGTTTTAAGCCTTGCTGCCTTGTCATTGCTTTCCGCTTGCGGTGGCAGAGAAAGGCCCGAAGCCGATATGGCAGCCTCGCAGGTTACCACCATCGGTGTGAATAGCTATTTGTGGCGCGCCTCTCTCGACGCCTTGTCGTTCATGCCGCTGACTCAGACCGACAGCAATGGCGGTGTGATTCTCACCGACTGGTACGTCAATCCGCAGAATCCCGGCGAGCGGATGAAGATCAATGTCTCGATTCTCGATCAAGATCTGCGTGCCGATGCCCTGCGCGTGGCCGCGTCACGTCAGGTAAGCCGTGGCGGCACATGGGTCGATGCACCGGTGAAAGCTGCAACCACCCAGAAGCTGGAACAAATCATTCTAACCAAGGCGCGCGATTTGCGCCGCGGTGCGATTACCAACTAAACAGCTCAGCATATTGGGGTTCCCATGACCGATCAGCGTTTCAATCCACTGGCGGCCGATAAGCGCTGGCAAAAACGCTGGGCGGACAGTGGCGTGTTTGAAGCCGACGATGCCAGCGCCAAACCGCGCAGCTTTGTGCTTGAGATGTTTCCCTATCCTTCCGGCCGGATTCACATGGGCCATGTCCGCAACTATACGATGGGTGATGTTCTCGCGCGATTCCGCCGGATGCAGGGCTTTGAAGTGCTTCACCCCATGGGTTGGGATGCCTTTGGCATGCCCGCTGAAAACGCGGCCATGGCCAACAAAGTCCATCCGGGTGAATGGACGCGGGCCAATATCGCGACCATGCGCGATCAGCTGAAAACCTTGGGATTTGCGTTTGACTGGAGCCGTGAACTGGCGACCTGCGAGCCAGATTATTATGGTCAGGAACAAGCGCTGTTCATTGATCTCTTCGAAGGCGGGCTAGTTTATCGCAAGGAATCCGCAGTCAACTGGGATCCGGTTGATATGACAGTGCTCGCCAATGAACAGGTCATCGATGGCAAAGGCTGGCGGTCCGGCGCTCCCGTCGAGAAACGCAAGCTCAGCCAGTGGTTTCTGAAGATCACTGATTTTGCCGAAGATCTGCTGAGCGGGCTTGGTGATCTCGACAAATGGCCGGACAAGGTGCGGCTGATGCAGGAAAACTGGATCGGTAAGTCGCAGGGTTTGCAATTCCAATTTAAACTGACCGAGAATCAGAAGGATATTGAAACAGTCGAAGTATTCTCGACTCGCCCGGATACGATTTTTGGCGCGAGCTTTGTCGCGCTGTCAGCCGATCACCCGCTGACTCAACAGCTCGCCAAAGAAAATGAAACTCTCGCCGCCTTTGCCAAAGAGTGCAAAGCGGGCGGAACCACGGCAGCTGAACTTGAGACGATGGAGAAAAAAGGCTTTGATACTGGCCTGACCGTTGCTCATCCGCTCGATCCCAACTGGCAACTCCCGGTCTATGTCGCGAACTTTGTTCTGATGGACTATGGTACCGGTGCTGTTTTTGGTGTGCCTGCGCATGATCAACGCGATCTTGATTTCGCCCGTAAATATGACTTGCCGGTGAAGCGGGTTATCTCGGACGGCGAACTCAGCGACGCTGAATTCATCGGCGACGAAGCCTACACCGGCGCAGGCAAGGTCGTGAACAGCATGTTTCTGGACGGCATGACCGTCGAAGAAGCCGAGAAAGACATCATCAACCGCGCCGAATCCCAAGGCTGGGGCAAGGCGCAAACCACTTGGCGGCTGCGCGACTGGGGTGTGTCACGTCAACGCTATTGGGGCACGCCAATCCCGATCATTCACTGTGATAGCTGCGGTCCTATTGCTGTGCCAAAAGACCAGCTCCCGATTATTCTGCCGGAAGACATAGATTTCGAGACCCCGGGCAATCCGCTTGAGCGCCATGCGACCTGGAAACATGTCGATTGTCCCAAATGCGGCAAAGCGGCGACCCGCGAAACCGATACACTGGACACTTTCGTCGATAGCAGCTGGTATTTCCTGCGCTTTGCCAGCCAGCCGGATGACAAGCCTTTTGACGCAGATGTGGTCGCAAAATGGCTACCGGTGACCCAATATATTGGCGGCGTCGAACATGCGATCCTACATCTTCTCTATGCCCGCTTCTGGACACGGGCTTTGGCGAGCATCGGCAAACTGGATTTTACCGAGCCGTTTGAGAGCCTGTTTACGCAAGGCATGGTGACGCATGAAACATATTCTAAGGAAGTCGACGGGCGACCAGACTGGATATTTCCCCATGATGTGGAGCGTCGCGACGGTAAAACTGTGGAAATATCCAGCGGTGATCCGGTTAACGTCGGGCCTGTCATCAAAATGTCGAAAGCGAAGAAAAACGTCGTCGACCCAGACCCGATTATCGATCAATATGGCGCCGATGCCGTGCGCTTTTTCATGCTCTCCGACAGCCCGCCCGAACGCGATTTGCCCTGGTCAGAAGCGGGCATCGAAGGCAGCTGGCGCTTCGTTCAGCGACTGTGGCGGCTATTTGCATCGATCGCCGAAAATGCCGACGCACCGGCGCAGGAAGACAAGGCGCTCAATCGCAAACTTCACCAGACTATTGCTGGTGTGGCGCAAGATATCGAGGCCCTCTCGTTTAACAAAGCCGTCGCGAAAATCTTTGAGCTAGTGAATCTGATAGAAAAGTCAAAAGCCTCGCAAGATCGCAACGCAGCGATCAAAACGCTGGCCCCGCTCGTCGCTCCGATGGTCCCGCATGTCGCAGAAGAGGCTTGGGCCCTGCTCGGAGAAAGCGAGATGATCGCCAATGCCACCTGGCCAGCAGTCGATGCGAGCCTGTTGGTCGAGGACGAAGTGACCATCGCCATCCAGGTACGCGGCAAGCTGCGAGATACGCTAATTGTCGCCAAAGGCATCGACAAAGCGGCAATGGAAGAACTTGCACTCACCTCCGAGAAGGTGCAGCGTGCGATTGATGGCGCGGATATAAAGAAGGTGATCGTGGTGCCCGACCGATTGGTCAATATCGTGATATGATGGGATTATTTGCTCGCCTTTCGATGCTTTTTGCAGCTTGCGCCATACTCACGGCGTGCAATTTACGTCCGCTCTACGCGGGTGGCGTCTCCGGAGCGGTCGCAACAGAGCTCGGATATGTCGAAATTGAACCAATTGCTGGCAAAGCCGGTTGGCTGACTCGAAATGCCCTCAAAGACCAATTGGAAGCCTTTGAAGGACAGCAAGCGAAATATCGCCTGATTGTCGAGCTCGAAGATAAGATCGCCGGCTTCGGTGTCCGCAGCAATGACCGGATTACGAGAGAGAGACGGACGTTGCGCGCGCGCTATCAACTGGTCCGATTGGCCGACAGTGAAGTCGTTCTGGATGCCACGGCCGGATCTGACGCGGGTATCGATGTTGTATCTTCGGAATATGCCACGCTCGCGGCCGAAGATACGGCCTTGGAAAATCTAGCAGCGCGCGTTGCCAATCAGATTGTGACCCGTCTGTCCTTATTTGCTCGCAATCAGGCCGGTGTCGCACAGACGCCATGAAGGTCAAAGCCGAAGACATCGTCCGGCGTCACCGATCCAATCCAGATGGTTTTCGACTGACTCTATTATGCGGGCCCAATGTCACCCGTTGCCAGGCTTTGGTAGAAGAACTGATTGCTCCGATCTCGAAATCATCAGAGCGAGTCGATCTGACCATCTCGGATTTGAGCGACAATCCCTCGCGGTTAAATGATGAAGCGACATCAGCTTCTCTCTTTGGGGATAAGCGGCATATTGTCTTGCGCCTCAACAGCGGAGAAGCGGTGCGCGCCACCGCCGCGATTGAAACCTTGCTCCAAAGCGACACCAGCGGAGATCCGGTTTTCGTTATCGCCCCGGGCATGGGAGACAAAACCGCATTGGCAAAACGCATTACCGACGCGCCGGATGGACTGATCGCGCCGTGCTACGAAACATCTCCCGAACAAGCCGCCGCTGCGATTAGCGGGATGGGGAAGGCAGAAGGTTTGCAACTGGATCGAAATCTGGTCCAGGACATCGCCGCGCTGACCAGCAATGATTTGACACTAGCCCGGATGGAAGTGGAGAAAATCGCCCTTTATCTTGATGCATCGCCGGAGAAGCCGCAAGAAGCCGGCGGCGATATATTGGCGCTGCTCGGTGCCGAGAATGAAGAAGAAGATATCACCTTTTTGATCAACGCCGCATTGAGCGGTGATACGGGCCCCTTATCTCTCGAAATTGCCGCCTCCAAATCTCAGGGCTTAAGCGAAGTCGGATTAATCCGGGTGATGTTGCGTCATCTGACCAAGCTCGCGGAACTCCGGTCTAAGGTCGACCGGGGCAGTAACATCGAGACAACGGTAAAGCACCCGAGTGTCTTTTTCAAAGATCGGAACAATTATCGTCGTCAGCTGCAAATCTGGTCATCTCAAAATCTGGCGCGTTTGATCGAGCGGATATTGGATCTTGAGATAAAAATGAAGAGCAGCGGACAGCCCGATCATGTTTTACTGGAAGAAGAACTGTTGTTGATTTCGCGCAAAGCGGCGAAATCGCGCTGAACCCTGGCGCTCAAATCGCTATTCATAATCAGCTGTAATGGCTATGCGCCCGCGAAATTGGCCCGCTGTATCGCCTGAAACTTTGAGACTGCCACCAAATGTGAACGTCAGTTGACCCTGCTGATCAAGCCGCGATTGAGCTGGTAAATTGGTTTTCAGCTTCACCAGTTCGGCGGTCGATCCATTGGGCGCGCTCAAGCTGATTCGTTCGGGCAGTTGAACCCGCACATAACGGCCTGGTTCTCCCTGTAGCCGGCCTTCGCCATGGAGCGACATTCCTCCGAGATCGGCGATATTCCCGCTGATCCGCTTATGTCCCGTCATAGGGTCTATCCGAATTTCTCCCCCCGACCGGTCCATCAGCGCGAGGCGGGAAAAGTTCAAATTCGCCGTAATTTCGATGCGTAGCGGTATTTCTCTATCCGCAGCTGTTTTCGAAGCGGGTGATGCCAAGGCTGAATCGGATGCACACAGCCGGCATTGCGCGTTCAGGCTGCCTGGAAACAACACCAGAGCCGCAATTGCCGTCCAAATGACCGCTAGAGATTTTTCAACCTGTTTCACCAGATCGGGTATTTGCACATATCCCCTGAAAATATGGTTAAGACATGCTTAAACGAGTCGACGCTGACCGCTGCCAATGGGCTTGACCACTTCTGTTTCTATCCCCATCTGTTGATCATGGAAAAAATGATACTGACTGATGAAGAATGGCGCCAACGCCTATCCCCCGAACAATTTCATGTTCTGCGAGAAGCGGGAACAGAGCGAGCTTTCACCGGCTCTCTAAACGCTGAATATCGCGACGGCGAATTTTACTGTGCCGGATGCAATAGCAAATTATTTGAAGCCGAGACCAAATTCGATAGTGGATGTGGATGGCCCAGCTTTACCGCGCCAACACAAACCGAGGCCGTGACCGAGATTGTTGATCTCAGTCACGGAATGCAGCGCACCGAAGTCCGTTGCAGCACATGTGATGGTCATCTGGGCCATGTTTTTCCGGATGGGCCGGGTGAAAATGGCCTGCGCTATTGCATGAACAGCGCGTCTCTTTCCTTCGAGGCAAAGGAAGACTGAGTTTTTTCTGTTAAATACCGTTCAGCCTGCAGTAAGGCACTAACACGCTAGAAAATCTGATATTCGGCGGTTAGTAGATGGGATGATATGGCGCGGGCCAAAAAACGCAGCAAACAAAAAGGACCATTGCGCAAATGGTTCATGATTCTGTTCAAAACCGGTTTGGTTTTTGCCCTGCTTGCTGCGATTGCATTGGTGGTCGCCATATTGGTTGTTCGTTCGTCATTGCCCGGCTTTGAAGACCTGAAATCCTCGCCTAACGGGCAAATGATCCGGGTGCTGGACGTCAATGGCAAAGAGCTTTTCTCTATGGGTCCGAGCTACGGCGAATGGCTCGACTATGAAGATATTCCTCAAGTGATGAAAGATGCAATGGTGGCGGTTGAGGACCGACGCTATGAGAGTCATCTGGGCGTTGATCCGATCGGGATAGCGCGTTCCTTACACGTCCGCATCCAACGCGGACATTGGGCCCAGGGCGGATCAACGATCACCCAGCAATTGGCCCGGAATATATTTCTCAACAACAGTCGGACATTCGCACGCAAAGGCCGCGAAATGATACTCGCTCTGGCGATGGAACGAAAATTTTCCAAAGAGCAGATGCTCGAACTCTATCTCAACAAAGTTTATTATGGCGGCGGCGCTTATGGCATTGATGCTGCCTCGCGGAGATTTTTTGCACATAGTGCACGGAATCTGGATTTGGCAGAATCTGCAATCATCGCCGGTCTGGTGAAGGCGCCGTCGCGCTACTCCCCGACCGCCGATGCAAAGGCCGCCATCGGCCGGGCGGGCGTGGTGCTGGAAGTCATGCAGGATGCAGAGGCAATTACGGCAGAACAGGCCGCAAATGCGAAGCCTGCTGCAGTGAAGCTCGCGCCTGAACCCAGGCAAAATAGCGTTCGCTATTTTACCGACTGGGCCTTGCCGCAGCTCGACCTGCTGATCGATGAATCGGTCCAACCTATTGAAGTATGGACGACACTTGATCTTGATATGCAACGCGCGGCCACCAGTGCAATCCAGTCTCACGTCCCGGGCGGGAGCCAAGGTGCGTTAGTGGCGGTCGATCGAGATGGTGCTGTGAGGGCGATGGTCGGCGGAACCGATTATGTAACATCAAATTATAATCGCGCCACTCAGGCGGTTCGCCAGCCGGGATCGGCTTGGAAAGTCTTTGTATATATGGCGGCTTTGGAAGCCGGTTATCGACCAAATGACACGGTGACGGACGAGCCGATTACGATCGGGAACTGGACACCTCGGAACAGCGGCAATCGTTATGCCGGAGATATTGATGTTCGGACCGCCTTTGCATTTTCAAAAAATACTGTCGCTGCGGCGATAGGTAATGATATTGGTACATCTCCTATCGCCAATATGGCGCGCCGTTTTGGAATCTCGACGCCCATCAACACGAATCCGTCCATGGTTTTGGGAACCTCCGATGTCCGCTTACTCGATATGACTCGCGCCTTCGCGTCGATTAGCTCGAAAGGTATCGCCGTTACCCCCTTTGGGATTACCAAAGTTGTCACCATGAAGGGCGATCTGCTTTATCAGAATAAATTTGATGGCAGTCGTGTCCTTGTCGACCCCTGGGTGACGGCAGGCATTACAGATTTAATGCAGACAGCTGTCAACACCGGCACTGGACGGGCCGCGCAAATCGGCAGGCCGGTCGCGGGTAAAACCGGCACGACGAGCAGCAATAAAGATGGCTGGTTCCTCGGTTTTTCCAGTGGTCTGACCACGGGTGTCTGGATGGGTCGCGATGATGCGCGTCCGGTGAACGGCCTCCAAGGCGGTCGGGCACCTGCATCTGCCTTTGCCGCCTTTATGAAGACTGCCGTCGCCAAGCGCAAAGTCGAAAAATTTGATACCGAGCTGGTGTTGCCCGAATGGCAATTGGAACCGGATGAAGAAGAATTGTTCGGAGAACCCGAAGAAGGTGTTTTTGTCGATGAAAACGGCATGCCGCTCGAAACGGGTGGCGGAATCGAATATGATATGGAGGGTGGCGAGGCAGCAAACGGACCACAACTCGATCAGGACTGGATTGATTCCGTCTTGGGGCGTGATGCGGATCCTGCACCCCCAAGCCCCGACCCGCGGCCAGATCAAGAGCCGATAGCACCCAATCGGTCTGAGCCGACAGAAGATGTTCCGGAAACCGCAAATGAAGGTTGAAGTCAGCGGTTTGTCAGCTTTCGACCAGTCGCTGTGACGCTCCAATCATATGCAGCGCACGGCCGTGGTTTTTGAGCCAAATGTCAGCCTTTCTGCGATCCCCTTCGAATATGGCATCGAGAAATTCATAAAAGCTTTTGCTGTGGTTCAGATGTTTCAAATGCGCGACTTCATGAGCGACAACCGACCGGCGCACCATATTCGGTGCCATGATCAGGCGCCAGTTCAGTCGGATCGCCTTGCGTCCCGAACAGCTGCCCCATCTGCCTTTGGCGTCGCCGATAGAGAGTTTTGGATATTCAAGGCGGGCCTTTTGACAATAGAAAATGAGGTCATTTTCAAACTCAAACCGCGCCCGGTCTCGCAGCCATTGGATGATGCGATCTTCGACGCGTTGCTCCGGCCCACCGACTCGAATCTCATCTTCACATAGCGCCGGTTTCCGAGCAAATTCCTCGGACCAACTGATTTGATAGGGTTCACCAGAGACAGAAATCTGCGTTCCATCCACAATCGCGATGGGCGGCACCGCTTCGGCAAATCGCTGCGCCAGCCATTCTGATTTCGACTGGGCGAATCGAAGCGCCTGATCTTTGTCCGCATAGGTCGGCACCGTTAGCCGAACGATCCCCTTCAGCGTATCCGCAGAAACCAAGATAGAGCGCGCTCGGGAAGAGGTTCGCAAATGGAGCGGAAACCGCGTCCCTTCCAAATCAATCTCCAGCTCTGCAACTGTATTCGATCTAGAGTGGGTGGTCGAGAATATGCTGCTCAAGCGGGCCAGCTTCCACCTCCGTAATCACTTTTCCACGGATCGATTTTCCGGCCGCGTGGATCGATTCCCGATCGCCAGAAACCAAATAATGCCAGTCTGGCAGAGGCAGGTCGCGGGAGCGCAGCTTATAGGCACAGCTGTCGGGCAGCCAGTCAAACTCCTCGAGTTTGTTGCGGGTTAACCGAACGCAATCGGGTACATGAAATTTCCTCCGCCGATAATCACTGCAGCGGGCTTGTTGAACATCCAGCAGTTTACAGGCGATGTTGGTCATGTAAATTTGACCGTCTTCCTCATCCTCAGCCTTGAGCAGGCAACATTTTCCACAACCATCACAAAGCGCTTCCCATTGCGCCCGATCTAGAGAATGTAGCGGTTTTTCCCAATATGGCCGGTCGGGAACTAGCTCACCCATTGGGCGATTTCGTCGGCAACCTGTCGCGGAGTGCCATCAAAAGAGAGCAGCGCGAGAGGCTCACCATTCGGGCCAAATAAATAGGCCTGCCGGCTGTGATCCACCAGATATTCGGTTGTGCTTTCATCATCGCGCTTGTCATAGATGATGAGAAATTTCTTCGCGACTTCCGCGATTTCTTCGGGTTTTCCGGTGAGCCCAATCAGGCGGGGGTGGAAGTTGGCAACATATTGTTTCAACACTTCTGGTGTGTCGCGCTCGGGATCTATCGTGATGAAAAGCGGTTGAATTTTCACGGCACGGTCCGCATCATCCTTTTCTGCCTGCTTGAGGCCAAGCATCAAATTGGCCAGATCAATCGGACATACATCAGGACAATAGCTATATCCAAAATAGACGATCCGATATTGTCCGGAGAAGTCGGTATCAGATGCCTTTTCTCCATCCTGGTTGGTGAGCGTGAACTCACCGCCAATTTTCGCACCCGCCAATGGAGGTTCCTGACCGGATGCGCCGGTACTGTTGGATGGCGGGTTGCAGCCAGCCAAAGCTGACAGTAAGATGACCGCAAGGGACGTTGTCAAAAAGTTATAAATTTTGTTCATGATGAAGCCAGACATGGTCGGGTAGTGACAAAAATTCAACCCATATTGATGCGTTTTATCTGTCAGGAAATGATAGATTATAAGAGAATTGAGCAATTAGATCGAGGCGGAAAATGCACCAAACCTATTCATATCAGAAATCGACAGCAAAACGTTGGTTGATTCTGTTTCTATTCGGCATTGTTACGACAGCGATATTCACGATTGCTGGACCAGCCTCAGCGCAATTTTCTAACAGCTACAACTTCCTGCAGGCGGTCAAGGACCGGGATGGAGAAGAGGCAACAAAATTGCTCAACCGACCAGGGACGGTCATCGTCAACACCAAAGATGTTACAACCGGTGAGACTGCACTCCATATTGTAGTCGAACGAAGAGACGCGACTTGGCTGGGATTTCTACTCCAAAAGGGCGCCAATCCGAATATCCGAGATAAGAAGGGCACGACTCCTTTGATGCTGGCGACTCAAATGCGGTTCATTGCAGGTGTAAGAACCTTGCTCGAACAAAATGCCAAGGTCGACGAGACCAACAATCAGGGTGAAACGGCCCTGATCCGGGCGGTCCAGTTGCGAGATTCGGAATTGGTTCGGATATTACTCAAAAGCGGCGCAAATCCTGATAAAACCGATACGCTGGCCGGACTTTCGGCGCGCGACTATGCAGAACGTGATCGCCGCGCAGCCTCTATTCTATCCGAGATCAAGAAAGCTGATAACGAAGCTAAACCTAAAGAATCTGGACGCTTTTTTGGTCCAGAAGGATAGAATGGCTTCTGCTTTCTAGAAGATATTATCGACCGACGCACTCAACCATCCATTGGCGATAGCGGCACGTTGCATAGCTCTCCGGGCAAGGCGCATCGTTTCGGTTTTCCGACGCGCAGCAGCCAAAGCGTGAGTGGCCGCTGGCCTGACCATTTCGGCATCATAGGCATCGGCGACGATAACACCGGCTCTGTCCGGAAGAAAATTGGTTCCGTTCAACGGCGATGAATCAAATCCAGCCGGTATGGCCCAATAGAATCGATCGCAATAATCCAGATATTCCAGCCATTTATTATCGCCCAGAAGATCGGCGCGCGCGACCTTGATCTCGACAATGACGATCTGGCCTTTGGCATCCACACCCATCAAGTCAGCCCGCCGATTATTTCGCAGGCTCACCTCGGGCAGCACAAAAATATCATGCCGGATAAACATCCGGGCGACGCCCCGGGCAACCGCCTGAGCGCCAGACAATTTATCGACAAGGTCGGACGTATTTTGGGAATCAGCAATCATAGCCATGACAGTTCGTAGAACATAAAAAGAACAAAATAAAGGCCCCCGGTTGGGAGCCTTTATAGATTCATTCCAATATCAGCCTATCAGCGATAGAATATATGATTATCGATTGTCGCCATACGCTTCAAACGCCAGCCTGGTGAGACATAGCGAGCATGAAAGAATAAAGCGCCTTCCACCGGGCTTTTCCAGCCGTCATTCATTGCAATCTTCGCGATTGATACCGCATTGCGCCAATGACGATGGCCGGTGTCGATCCGCGGCATTTTTCCACCACGAATGAAAGAAAATTGACGGCGCTGATATACCACATCGCAGATTGTGTCGGGAAACCGCGAAGACGCAGCCCGCGCCAGTACGACCCGGGCAACCGCGAGTTGACCTTTCAGGGATTCGCCTTTTGATTCAAAATAAACAGTACCAGCGAGGCACTGCATTTCAGAACTTAGTCCGCCTTCGACAGCCTGCTGGGCCACCAGTTCGCGCAGCGAATTGGCACCATCATTTGTATATTCAACCGTTTCCCGAACAAAGCCTTCATTGGCAATCTCGTCCGCTTTAATCACAGATTCAGGGATTTCAGCCAAAATTTCTTTTTGCTCGGCGAAAATGATGTTTTCATTGGATTCATCTTCGACCAACAACTCCGGATCGATGACGATTTCCGTTTCGAGAGTTGCTTCATTCGCCTCAAAGGCCAATGATGCGTCGGTAGCCGACAAGGCCGCGACCGCAGTTAACGCAAGCGACAAGGCGCTTGCAGTTCGTAATATTTTGCTCATAAACCTATGTTTTTATGCGGTGAGTCTGTCACATATTCAAACATCTCTTGTCTAAACTGCTAAAATAAGCCCAACAACCAACCAATGGCCTATTCCCATTCCCCCCGTCTGCGTGTTTACCACCGTTGTCTCACGACATCGATCGCGGCAACCTCCGCTTCAAAGTTGAGTGCCATTTATATTGCAGCGCAACAATGTCAAGTTTACTGACCCATTAGGGCGATGAGCCGTTCCGCATCTGGGATGTCTAGTTCAACCAGCCATAAATCCGGATCAAACTTGACTCGCCGCGCTATATAATCATCCAAAATCTGTTTTGTTTCAATGGCTTGAGGCCATATTTGTTGCCAATTTGCTGATCCTGTCAACGTCGGCATTTGCTCCAAAACCCTTGGATTTTCGCCTTTTTCAACACATTGAATAAGGATCGAACCGGATATTCGATCTCCTCGTCGCAAGACAGCAGCAAATCCACCCGCCTGGCTCACCAATCTCAACAGGGACTGAACCTTCATTTCCGCAGAAAGCCGGGGTTCAATCATCCTTTTGATAGCCAGGCAATGACGCGAGCGGGATATGAGATCGCATGAAAGTACCTGTCCCGCGGGCAATTTCCTCTCCATCGGAGTCCAACAATCGCGAATCAGCAACAAAAACCCGACGCTTTCCACTCACCCAGCGCCCTTCGGCAGTTATCCGGCCGGACTTCAACGGCCGCGTGAACAAGACATTGAACGCCGTGGTCAGAATGAAACGGTCGGAGATAAGACTGTTGGCTGCATAAAAGGCAGCATCGTCGAGCATCTTGAAATAGGCGGTGCCGTGAACTGCCCCTGCGGCATGATAATAGCGATCACTGACATCGAAGTTGATGGTTGCCAGACCACGCTCGGTGATGTTCAGTTTTGACTGAAACATCTGATTGATCGGCGCTTTGGCATATAGCCTTTCTAACGCCCGGAAATGCTCCTGTGCACCATCATTCTGTGCCATATCATTGGTCTCGCTGGTCATCTATATCCGCTAGGCAGCTTTGCTTTGCCGCCGGTCCGTCAACAATGTGAACAGAGCATCACGACCGGACGCGCCGCGCAACTTAGCGACCATGTTTTCGTCTCGCAAATAGCGCGAAATTTCGGCCAGCGCCTTGAGATGAATCACGCCTGCCATCTGGGGAGACAGCAGGACAAAAATCAAATCCACCGGCTTTCCGTCATGTGAATCAAAATCAACGGGCCGGGCTAGCCGAAAGAATATGCCAACACATTCAGCCAATTTGTCCAATTTTGCATGCGGTATCGCAATTCCCCGCCCAAAGCCGGTTGAACCCAATTTTTCACGATCAGTCAAACGACCCTGAACGTGCTCAGAATCCAGTTGATAAGAATCACCGGCGATCTCAGCTGCCCGTGCCAAAATTTGACCTTTGGATAACGCATCAGAGCATTCCGCAATGGCTGCCAATTCGAGCCTGACCGACAACGAGCTCATGTCATGTTCCTTTCAGACGTCACAAATACAGCAATCTTCCAACCCAACGTTCAGACTGAGAGCAATGCGATACCCGACACAGGAGAGTCTGCCAGATTAGCCGTGAGGTTCTACCCATCCAATCGTACCGTCGGAGCGGCGATAAACCATATTATGTGCTCCGGTTCCAGCATTTTTGAATAATAATGCGCCAGTATTGCGAAGATCCATCATCATCACCGCATTGGACACGCTGGCCTCAGGAATATCCGTGCTGGTTTCTGCAATGATTGGAGGTGCTTCCCCCAATGGTTCGGATGGCTCATCCTCTTCAACAGAATCGATAACCCGATAGGCCGCTTCTTCTTGCTTGGCTGCATATTGGGCCTGAACGTGATGGTCGTTCAGCCGGCGCATATACCGGCGCAGTTGTTTTTCAATCTTGGCGGACGCGAGTTCAAATGCTTGGTGTGCATCGCCGGCCTGACCGTCGGCTTTGAGCATCAATCCCTGCATGACGTGATTGACTATATCGCATTTAAACTGAGCATGAGGCGCTTTGCTGAAAGTCGCGTGGGCTGAAAGTGATTTGGCAAAATATTTGTCCGCAATCGCATTCATTCGGTCTTCAACATGCGTTTGCAATGCATCGCCGGTATCGACCTGATGTCCTGAAACACGAATTTCCATTTATCTTCTCCTTTTTGCATTGCGATGCCCAGACATTCTGGAATGCCGCTAAATGTCGGCCCATATTGGATTCTCAATACCATCGATGAATGACTTATGGCGAGCCAGTTCGTCAGCATTTGGTGTATATTTTCGAGGCGCGATAAACTGTTTTCGTTCCGCCTTGCCAGTTAGTCTTGCTGACCCATTATCGCCTATTTGCGGAACTGCCGCTTCGCTGACGAGTCCCAAACCGATTTGCCTGCCCCCCGTGAGTTCAATATACAGCTGGGTCAAGAGCTCGGCATCCAACAGGGCACCATGTTTCACGCGATGACTGCGGTCGATTCCATAGCGCGAGCATAATGCATCCAGTGAAAGTTTAGCCCCGGGATGTTTGGATTTCGCAATCGCCAATGTATCGACCATCCGAAATTGCGAAACCGGTTTTTGCCCGCATAAAATCAACTCGGCGTTGAGAAAGTTGAAATCAAATTGCGCGTTATGCGCGACCAGATTGGCCTCGCCCAGAAATTCAAGCAGTTCCACGGCCCCGTCCTTGAACAGCTTTTTATCCGAGAGAAAAACATCGGAAAGGCCGTGAACTTCTTCGGCCGCTTTGGGCATGAGACGCTGCGGGTTGTAATAGCAGTGGAAAGTTTGCCCGGTTTCAATCCGGTCTATCATCTCAATACAACCGATTTCCACCATTCGGTCGCCATTTTTGGGATCAAAGCCGGTGGTTTCGGTATCGAAAATTATCTCTCGCATAAACGCAATATCGGATTGATATTGCGATTAAGCAAGAGATGCTTTCAATTTCTGAACAAGATTTTGCACCTGACCTCTCGTTTCCGAAATCGGGCAGGATGTATCGATGATCGAGTCGGCGCGCTCGCGCTTTTCTTTATCAGGCATTTGCAGTGATTTGATTTTGTCAAACTTGTCCAATGTCATGCCAGCACGGCTCAAGACCCGCTCCAACTGATCTTCTTCGGATGCAGAAACCACGACGATATGATCGATATCCGCAGATCCATTTTTTTCAAAAAGAAGCGGTATATCGAAGAGGAGCAAGGGTTCCTCGCGATGCGCTTCAAAAAAAGCCCTTCGCATTTGACCTACTGCGGGATGAATCAATCCCTCTAGACGGTGCAATGCATCGGCATTTCCCAGCACAGCCGCGCCCAACTTCTGTCGATCGACGCCCGTTTCGCTCGTCGTCCCGGGAAATAATTGCTCAATCTCTCCAACGAGCGAACCGTTCGGCCCCTGCAGTTCATGTACCGCCGCGTCAGCATCGAACAACGGGACCCCCGCCTCGACAAACATTTTTGCGACCGTCGATTTGCCCATGCCGATTGAACCCGTCAAACCGATGATTAAAGGCCGTTTGTTGATATGCTGCGTCATCCGATTAACAACTTTCTAAGCTCATCATCATGTTCCACCGGCGGTGCAGCATCAAAAAATATTTCGAAAGCGAGCGCCGCCTGGCCAATTAACATCGCGAGGCCGTCGATCGTCTCCAGACCTCTCGCTTCGGCTTGGCGTAAGAGTTTAGTTCGAAGCGGCGCATATACGAGATCATAGACCAGGGCGTCGTCCGGCAGCGGGGCAAGATCGATATCCAGTTCGTCCTGACCTTCCATGCCGAGCGCGCTGGCGTTGACGAGCAGGCCAGCCGACGGGAGGTTTGATCCATGTTCCAGAGCCTGTCCTTTCAATCCAAAATGGGCCAACAAGGCTGATGCCTTGAGGACATTTCGATTCAAAATAGTGACCTGACCCACTTTAATCCTCGACAGGGCAAAAAGAACCGCCCGCGCCGCGCCGCCCGCGCCAATGACAATCACATCGGCACCGGCCAGGTTCAATTCCGCAAGCGGAGAGAAAAAACCACCAGCATCCGTATTCGTTCCAAAAAGTTCGCCATCTTCTGTTCTCGCAACCGTATTCATTGCGCCGATATTGTCGCGGATTTGACCGGGATCAGAGACATGATTCAGGATGGCAAGCTTATGAGGTAGAGTCACATTGCATCCGCGCCACAACTCATCTGCGCGCCGGCTGTCAACATAGGCCTCAAGCGCTTCCGGCTTGACGTGGCAGGCTCTGTAATCGGCCTCAATTTCTAGCTTTTCCAGCCAGAACTTGTGAATCAGCGGAGACTTGCTTTGCGATATCGGGTCGCCAATGACTTCCGCATAGGGGATTTTTGATTTCATGACGGCAATAGACCTCGGATTCGAAGATAATCGAGCAGGTGGAGCATAGGCAGGCCCATGATCGTAAACTGGCTCCCGACGATATTGGAAAATAGCTGCACGCCGCGACCTTCAATTTCATAACAGCCCACACAATAGCGGATATTGTCCCACTCCGACGCAACATATTCATCGATGAATGAATCACTCAGTGATCGCATCGTCAAAGTTGCAATATCGACATGTCGCCAGACGGGAGACCCCTGTTCTGCAATCACCGCCGCGCTGAATAATTTGTGTTTTTTTCCCGACAATTTCTGCAAATGCAATTTCGCTTCAGCCGGATCGGAAGGCTTATCAAGCATTGTTCCATCCTCCAGCGCCAAAATTTGATCAGCCCCCAAAACCATCGCTTGTCCGATGCGGCCGGACATGCGCACAGCCTTTGCCTCGGCTAGAGCATCGGCCAGATTTCTGGCGGTGACTCCCTCGGCCCTCAATCCGTCGCGTAAGGCATCTTCATCTACATTGGATGCCAGGGCTTCGACCTGTATGCCCGCCAATTCCAACATGGATAGTCGGGCTTTGCTTTTGGACGCCAGAATCAAAGTCGCGTCACTCACCGGCAATGCCTTTTGAACCATCATCTGCTTTCACATGGCGTTCATTATATAAGTTGATGATCGCAGCAGCAGATTCTTCAATGGAGCGTCGGGTAACATCTATCATCGGCCAGCCATTGTCAGCATACATCCGGCGCGCATATTGAGTCTCTGCCTTGACCATCTCTTCATCGACATAGTCGGTTTCCGGTGCCTGATTGAGAGACAATAACCGGTTGCGACGTACTTGCACCAGACGGCTAGCCCCGGTGATTAGGCCAACCACGAGCGGGTTTTTCAGGTGGTAAAGTGTATCTGGAGGTGGCGATTCGGGGACAATCGGAATATTGGCCGTCTTATAACCGCGATTGGCGAGATAGATGGAGGTTGGGGTTTTCGATGTTCGAGAAACGCCGGCCAGTACAATATCTGCTTCTTCCCAATTTTCCCAACCTATCCCATCATCATGCGCGATCGTAAATTGAATCGCATCCACTCGAGCAAAATAGGCGGCATCCAGAATATGCTGCCGACCTGGACGCGCTTTAGCTTCCTGGCCTAGCATATTGGAAAGCGCGTCTGTAACAGAATCCAGCGCCGGTACAGATGGCAATCCCAAGTGACGGCATTCACGTTCAAGTTTCGACCGAATCTCCCGATTCACAATTGTAAAAATGACCAAACCAGGGTTACCGGCAACCTCTGCCAATATCCGATTCAAATGTTTTTCTGACCTCACCATTGGCCAAAAATGTTTGATAATCTCGACCCCATCAAATTGGGCAAGTGCGGCCTTGGCAATATTTTCCAGAGTTTCGCCAGTGGAGTCTGACAAAAGATGAAGGTGGAGCCGGTTCATGTGCAAAGCATTGTGGTTTTCGCGGGGATAAAGCAAGGGATGAAAACGTGGATAAGTTGGTTGATCCAGTCCATCCCCAACATCAACAATTCCATCCACAGCAAGCTAGAGATGACAATTTTTCTCCACAATCTGTGGATAACGGGGATGGAAAAATGGAATCGCTTAATTTTTCGTTAACCCTGTCTTGTCAATCTGTTTGTAATGTCGGCTCAGGCGCGTTACCTCCTTTTCCACAGTCTATCATCAACAGCTATCTTATATAAATTACTTATATATTATATTGGACGACACTAAATTTATGTCTCAAAATTCTGACTCCCAAAAATTACTTCTTCAAACATTGCACGGCAAAAAGTCTGAGGAAACCCCGATTTGGTTGATGCGACAAGCTGGACGCTATTTACCAGAATATCGTGAGCTTCGCGCCAAAAAGGGCGGATTTTTGAAACTTTGCTATGATCCAGAATCTGCCGCAGAAGTTACCGTACAACCAATTCGACGTTTTGGCTTTGATGGAGCGATCCTGTTTTCCGATATCCTGATTGTGCCCCATGCTATGGGCCAGGATCTGTGGTTTGAGGCAGGGGAAGGCCCTCGGCTGTCCCCTCGCATGGTCGAGACAGCTTTGTCGTCTCTAACTGCCGCTCCAGAGCATTTTGAGGCTATCTATGCCACTGTCCGGAAAGTTGCTTCATTGCTCGATGATAAAACAACCTTCATGGGCTTTGCTGGAAGCCCTTGGACGATAGCGACCTATATGGTTCATGGACAGGGCAGCAAGGACCAGGCTGTAGCGCGCCGATACGCCTATCAGGATGAAATTGCTTTCGGCGAACTGATCAAGGCGATTATCGCGAACACGATTGAATATTTGCTCGGCCAGGTTGAAGCGGGTGTGGAAGCGGTTCAACTGTTTGACAGCTGGTCGGGATCATTATCTCCGGCACAATTTGAAAAATGGGTGATAGCACCCAATGCGGCGATCATATCTGGCATCAAGGCGGTACATCCAGATTTTCCAATCATCGGCTTTCCCAAAGGCGCAGGAGCCAAATTAATTGCCTATGCCCAGGAAACAGGTGCTGATTCGATTGGATTGGACGAAACGGTAGATCCAGTTTGGGCCAATAAAAATCTGCCAAAAGATTTACCGGTACAAGGTAATCTTGATCCTCTCGCCTTGATCGCTGGCGGTGAGGCACTGGAAAAATCGGTTCAGCATATTTTGCAGACATTTCGCGAAAGGCCTCATGTGTTCAACCTAGGCCATGGTATTTTGCCGGATACACCCATTGAACATGTCGAAAAGCTGCTTACACTCGTAAGGCAATGAACGAATATATCTCCATGCTCTATCTCTGGCTGAAATCTGCGCATCTTATTTTTGTCATTTTCTGGATGGCGGGTCTGTTCATGATGCCGCGATTCTTTGTATATCACCAAGAGATTGCGGCTGGGTCCGATGAAGATGCCAAATGGATCGATCGCGAAGCCAAGCTACGCAAGATCATTCTAAACCCTTCGCTGGTCATTGTCTGGATTCTCGGATTGGTGCTGGCCTATCATGTCGATGCGTTCAGCCAGCCCTGGTTTCACGCCAAATTGCTCTTCGTGATCGGGCTATCAGCCTATCATGGCTGGATGATCGCCTATTCCAAGAAATTGGCGCTGGGCAGGCGGACGATGTCGGACAAAAGTCTGCGACTGGCGAATGAAGTGCCGGGAATTACAGCTGCCGTCATTGTGATTTTGGTCATTGTCAAACCATTCTGATTTGATCTTCATTCTCGCCGACAATTAGTGGGAAAATAGGTCTCGTTCGCAATGATGAGCGAGGCCTGTCGAACCGATCAGCTGAAACTGGAGTGCAACTTGGTTGGTCCACGCCCAAACTGAACAGGCTTCAGAAAGAGATTTCCCGATTCGCCCGCGACGGTCTTTTCGGCTTTACCTAAGTTGACAGTCCAATCACAAAGGCGTATTTGATCCTTTAACGCTCGTCCGAGCGAATTTCCATGTGAACTCTAGACAGCTCTTGGCTGCACACATGCAAAATTTAGCATTACCTCATGACATATTTGGATAAATTCCATGCACTTAAAAGAATTAAAAGAAAAATCGCCCGCTGGTCTGGTCTCGATGGCGGAAGAGCTAGGCGTAGAAAGCGCATCGACCTTGCGCAAACAGGATCTGATGTTTGCGATCCTTAAAGAACTTGCTGATCAAGATGAACTGATCATGGGACTGGGCACGATTGAAGTATTGCCCGACGGCTTTGGTTTCCTGCGTTCACCGGAAGCAAATTATCTTGCTGGCCCTGACGATATCTATGTCTCGCCAAATCAGGTTCGCAAATTTGGTTTGCGGACCGGTGATACGGTAGAGGGAGAAATTCGGGCGCCACGTGATGGTGAACGTTATTTTGCGCTGATTAAACTGACTGCGATCAACTTTGACGAACCGGATGCCGTGCGGCATCGTGTGAATTTTGATAATCTGACACCTTTATATCCGGATGAAAAGCTCAAGCTCGACAGTCTCGACCCAACGGAAAAGGACAAGTCTGCGCGGGTTATAGATATTATTTCACCGCAGGGAAAAGGTCAGCGCGCGTTGATTGTCGCTCCACCGCGGACTGGTAAAACAGTCCTGCTGCAAAATATCGCCAAGGCAATTACCGACAATCATCCGGAAGTCTATCTACTGGTTTTGCTGATTGATGAGCGTCCGGAAGAAGTGACCGACATGCAGCGTTCGGTAAAGGGTGAGGTCATCAGTTCGACCTTTGATGAGCCGGCAACCCGTCACGTCCAAGTCGCTGAAATGGTGATTGAAAAAGCCAAACGGCTGGTTGAACACAAGCATGATGTTGTCATTTTGCTCGACTCCATCACCCGTTTGGGCCGGGCCTATAACACGGTCGTGCCTAGCTCTGGTAAAGTCCTGACAGGTGGTGTTGATGCCAATGCTCTGCAGCGGCCAAAACGTTTCTTTGGTGCTGCCCGTAACATTGAGGAAGGTGGTTCGCTGTCGATCATTGCAACGGCCTTGATTGATACCGGGAGCCGGATGGACGAAGTCATCTTTGAGGAATTCAAAGGCACGGGCAACTCCGAAATCGTGCTGGATCGGAAAGTTTCTGACAAACGGATATTCCCTGCGCTCGATGTCGGCAAATCTGGAACCCGCAAGGAAGAACTGCTGGTCGAGGATGAGAAACTCAAGAAGATGTGGGTATTGCGCCGTATTCTTATGCAAATGGGCACGATCGATGCGATGGAGTTCCTGCTCGATAAGATGAAGGATTCCAAATCTAACGATGATTTCTTCGACAGTATGAATCAATAGGTTTTGCGGGGTTTCTGCAGTGATCGTTGAACATGCCCTGCTGCATATAAAGCCCGGTCGTACAGGTGATTTTGAACAGGCTATGCGGGAAGCAAAGCCGCTTATCACCTGTCAGCCAGGGTTTAAATCAATTGAACTCAGACGATCATCTGGGCAGGAGAATCAATATCTTCTGCTGGTGGAATGGGATAGAATTGAATCGCATCAGGATGGCTTTCGCAAATCATCTGAATATGAAAAGTGGCGGACCTTGCTTCATGATTTTTATGAACCTATGCCAAGCGTAGAATATTTCGGGACCTCACTATTCAATGATTGATCTATTTTCCATTCTATCGGTCGCTGCAACAGGTCTTGGTTCACTGTCGGAAATCTGGGCTGCGATATTGCATGATTTTGCAAATATCACCTCGCCGACAGCCATAGCTGCTTTTGGACAAGTCGTTCTTATCGATCTGGTCTTTGCAGCAGATAATGCAATTGTCGTGGGTGCCCTGGCTGGTGGCTTGCCGGCTGAGCAACGTCGAAAAGTGATTTTGATCGGTATCGGCGCTGCGTTGGTGTTGCGCATCTTCTTTGCGCTGATCGTCGTCCAATTATTGCAGATTGTAGGCCTTGTACTGGCCGGCGGTTTGCTGCTCCTTTGGGTGGCTTGGAATTTTTATCGCGAGATTTTCCATGGTGGTGAATCCTCAGGTTCGGCCGAAATAGAAGGCGATGAGCATAGCGGTATAAAACCAACCAAAACTTTTTGGGGCGCGGTCTGGGCAGTTACCGCCGCGGATGTGTCGATGAGTTTGGACAATGTGCTGGGCGTAGCCGGTGCGGCGCGCGACCATCCTGGAATAATGGTGGTCGGGTTGCTTCTATCGGTCGCTCTGATGGGTCTCGCGGCGAACGTGATTGCCAAATATATCGAGCGCTATAAATGGATAGCATATCTTGGCCTGGCGGTGATTGTCTATGTGGCCGGCAAGATGATTTATTCCGGGATTGTGGGCGATGAGCAGACGATCGGAATCCTGTCGCTAATCGGCTAGCAAGTCTGAAGTTTCGGATGATGATGACCGGTTTTTTCCGGAGCCAGTCATGGTTGATCAACTATGTTCGAACCCGAGAAGAATCGGTTTCGAATCATATTCAACCTTTCATGGTTTCAAGCATCTTGCCCATTTCGTCCCAGACTTTGTTGATTGCCTTCAGCGGCCGAACCATCACTTTGAAATCCTGAATAAGGCCGTCATCATTCCAGGCAATTATATCGACGCCGTTGACATGCACGCCATCCAGTTCGAGCTCAAATTCCAGCATCGCCATATTGGCCTCGTCGTCGACAATCTCGCGGACATAGCGAAAGCTATCATTTCCCAGAACGACATCTGCTGCTGAGAGATAGGCCATCACAATCGTTTTTCCCGCTTGCGGTGTATGGACCACTGGGGAGTGGAACACGGCATCTTCGGCCAGTTGCGCGCTCAGCTCGTCACGACTCTTCGTTTCCATGCGGCTATGCCAGGTTTTCAGATTATCGCGTGTGCTCATAGCAGATGCTCCTTAAAAAACGCTTCGGTGCGACTGTCAGCCAGAGTTGCTGCTTGCTCATTCCGGCGAATGCCAAATTCCGCCGCAAAGCCGTGATCGAGGCCTTCATAATCGTGCAAGGTTATTTTGGGATGGTCATCTAAACCTGCATGCATTGCAGCCTGGGCATCGGCGGGGACAAATCCGTCAGCGGTTGGGATGTGAAGCATGACCTCATGGGCTATCGCGCCTTTTTCGTGCAGCAGACCATCAATTCCAACACCATAATAGCCGACCGATGCCTTGATGTCGGTGCGGGCTGCGGTCATGAATGCGAGGCGTCCTCCCAGACAATATCCGACACAGCCGACATTATGATTGCCCAATTGATTTTGCGCAAAATGGATCGTGGCTTCAATGTCGCGGATCCCCTGATCCTGATCGAATTTGCCCATCAGGTCGAGCGCGGTCTGAAACTCGGATTCTACATCTGCGTCCAGATCGGTCCCCTCATTGATTCGCCAAAAAAGATCGGGTGCAATGGCCATATAGCCCTGGCTTGCCCAGTGATCGCATTTTGCCCTGATACCGGGATTGACGCCAAAAATTTCCTGAATGACAATGATCGCAGCGGCTGGACTGTTGTTCGGCATGGCAACATAAGCTGGATATGTGCTGTCTTCGCTCAATGTTGCAATCTGTTTCATCTCACCCATTATTCCGGCTCCTTCAATGATCACTTGATTCTTGGGGTACAATATCCCCATATCCTTCTCAGGCAAGGTGGAAGATCATCTGTTGCGGTGAGGGAGGGGCTTCGCTTCAACGGCAAAACAGAGGAATATTATATGAAAGTTACCGTTGAACTGGATTGTACACCGGAAGAAGCTCGTCGGCTGATCGGCTTGCCTGATGTTGCGAAACTCAATGAAAGCTATGTCAAGGAAATGTCCAAATTCCTGCAAGGGGCAAATTCGGTCGAGCAGCTCCAGAATTTTACCAAGATCATCGCACCGATGGGCGAGGCCGGACTGAAAATGTTTTCCTCTTTCCTGACCGGCGCCATGGGCGCTTCGTCGGGTGGAAAGTCATCCTCTTCGAAGAAGAAGGAAGACTAGCAGCTAGTCAGTCCAAAAATGTCCGGCCGAGATACTATCTTCGCTCTGTCCAGCGGACAACTTCCGGCGGCGATCGCAATTGTCCGGATCAGCGGTTCGCAGGCAGGCGCGGCCTTGTGCGGCTTGGCGGGCAGTCTGCCCAAGCCGCACGTTTCTTCTCTCAGGAAAATCGTCAATCCGATCAGCAAGGAATTGCTCGACGAGGCATTATGTCTCTGGTTCCCAGGACCGCATAGCGCGACGGGTGAGGATATCGCTGAAATTCATTGTCATGGCGGTCGGGCGGTCGTGCAGGCGATTGAATTGGCTCTCGCCGGGATCGAAGGTCTGAGGCCAGCGGAGCCCGGAGAGTTTACCCGCCGGGCCTTTACCAATGGCAGGATGGACTTGGCCGAGGCGGAAGGCCTTTCGGATCTGCTGTTCGCCGAAACCGAATTACAACGCAAAGTGGCCGTCCGGGCTGCAGGTGGCGCGCTATCCCGAAAAGTAGAGAGCTGGCAGCAATCCGTCCTGCAATTGTCAGCTGCGGTAGAAGCGGAGCTCGATTTCTCAGATGAAGATGATGTGACACCGGCCCATCTCGAGAAAGTGCAGGGGGCCGCGTCGAATCTATCGGATGAGTTTCTTGCCATATTGAACCGGCCGAGAGCGGAGAAACTGCGCGAAGGGGTTCGGGTTGTTCTGGGCGGGCCACCGAATAGCGGCAAGTCGACTTTGCTCAATGCGCTGGTTGAGCGCGAGGCTGCCATTGTTTCCAATATCGCCGGAACCACCCGTGATGTTATCGAAGTACCGATCGCGATTGCCGGTATTCCTTTCCTGCTCATCGATACTGCCGGGGTTCGCGATCGCGGCGCCGAGGAGATTGAGCGCATCGGCATCGAGCGGGCGCGTCAGCAATTTGCGCTCGCCGATATTGTGCTGTGGCTCGGGCCGGAAGGCGAGGGGCCGAAGACCAGTGAAGTTGTCGAAGTTGCCTCGCAGCGTGACCGGGAGGATTTTCAGCCTAAGGCCCCTGGATCGCTGGCGGTGTCGCCGGTGAGCGGCGCTGGCATGGCCGGTCTGGTAGATAAACTACTGAAACTAAGTGATAATATTGTCTGTCGTGGCGACGAGCTGACAGCGAACAAGCGGCAGGCGGAACATTTGGCGCAGGCGCAGTGCCATTTGGCCGAAATTGTTCATGAACAGGATTATCTCATCATTGCCGAACATTTGCGGATGATCCGCGCCGCTCTGGATGCGATCACCGGGCGGTCGGGGACGGAAGATATGCTCGACACATTATTCGGCAAATTCTGCATCGGCAAATAGGCTGTTCCACGTGGAACAAAGCCCGGTGATTCCGGGACTCGATCGCGCGAGATCATTTTGACCTGAAAAGCTGCTTCGGCTATGGGCAGCCGCATGAACCAGCATTTTGACATCATTGTGGTCGGCGGCGGCCATGCCGGCTGTGAGGCTGCAGCCGTCGCTGCACGCATGGGCGCGTCGACGGCCCTGGTCAGCTTTGCCCGTGACACGATCGGAGCCATGTCTTGCAACCCTGCGATTGGCGGGCTGGGCAAGGGCCATCTGGTTCGCGAAGTCGATGCCTTTGACGGTTTGATCGGCAGGGCGGCAGATGCCGCGGCAATCCATTATCGGATGCTCAATCTGTCCAAGGGCACGGCGGTGCAGGGCCCCCGGATTCAGGCCGACCGCAAGTTATATAAAGCCGCCATTCATCAGATGCTCGATGCGCAGGATAATCTGACAATCATCGAGGGTGAAGTGGCCGCGCTGTTGATGTCGGGAGAGACGATTGAAGGCATAGCCATGGCCGATGGCTCTGAAATTCATAGCGCTGCGGTAATCCTTGCGACCGGCACTTTTCTCAATGGCAAATTGTTTCGCGGGAAAGATACCACCGCCGGTGGACGCGACGGAGAGGCGGCAGCGGTCTCACTGGGACAGCAGATACGCGACGCCGGCCTGCCGATCGCCCGCCTCAAGACCGGAACGCCGCCGCGAATAGATGGACGCACGATCGACTGGGCTGCGGTTCCCGAACAGCCGTCCGACGATGAAAGCTGGACGATGTCGCCATTGTCGGAACGCCGTGACACGCCGCAAATATTTTGCGCCGTCAGTCGCACCTCGGCGACGACCCATGATATCATCCGGGAGTCGCTTGATCTTTCACCATTGTTCAGCGGTGCAATTGACGCCCAGGGCCCACGCTATTGTCCGTCGATAGAGGATAAGATTCATCGCTTTGCGGATCGGGATTCGCATCAGGTCTTTTTGGAGCCCGAAGGACTGGATACGAATTTGGTCTATCCCAATGGGATTAGCACATCTTTGCCCGCCGATGTACAACTCGCATTTGTGCGGACAATGGAAGGATTGGAAAAGGCCGAGATAATCGTCCCGGGCTATGCGGTCGAATATGATCATATCGATCCCCGGGCGCTCGACCGATCCCTGAAGGTGCGCGATTTGACGGGCCTCTATTGTGCGGGTCAGATCAACGGAACGACCGGTTATGAAGAAGCCGCTGCCCAAGGCCTGATCGCTGGCATTGGCGCGGCTTGCGCGGTCCAGGGCCGAACGGCACCGACATTGGATCGTGGCACCAGCTATATGGCGGTGATGATCGATGATCTCGTGTTGCAGGGGATTACCGAACCCTATCGCATGCTCACGGCGCGGGCAGAATATCGTTTGCGGCTACGCGCAGATAATGCGTCGTCCCGGCTGACTCCAATTGCTATGGAAACAGGTTGCGTTGGCGAAGAGCGGACAAGCTGGTTTGAGCGGCGCGTAGCGGAGCGTGATCAGATCCTGGCACGGCTGGAAGCAATATATTCAACCGAGGCGCTTTCGAAAGCGGGTATCGAGGTACGCAAAGATGGTACGAAGCAAAGCCTGTTCGACTGGCTGCGCTTTCCGAATATCTCGATGCAATCATTGGAGGCATTGGCGCCCGGTTTTGCTGATCATGATTCTGCGCTGCTTGCCGAGATAGAGGAGGATGCACGCTACGCGCCTTATCTGGAGCGCCAGGAATCGGAGTTGCGCGATCTTCGGGCCAATGAACAAATCGGGCTGGGCGAGTCCGTCGACTATGCGAATATCGCCGGACTTTCGAACGAAATGGTCGAGCGCTTGCAAAGGGCCAAGCCAGAAACTCTGGCAGCAGCGTCACGCATCCGGGGGATCACTCCGGCTGCCCTGGCGGCGATTTTGGTCCATGCGCGTCGGCGCGAGACAAAGCATTTGGCCGCATGACTGAAGACGAAGCGCAGGCTTGGCTGCGGTCTCATTTTGATGTTTCACGTGAAACATGGCAGCAGCTCGAACTTTTTCTCGCCTTGCTCGCGGAAGAAATGCTGCTGCAGAATCTGATTTCAAAATCCAGCGCAGAGCATGTCTGGGCGCGGCATGTCGTCGATAGCGCCCAGCTGCTGTTGCTTGGCCCACAAGAAGGGCAGGGCAGGAGCTGGCTGGATTTGGGTACGGGCGCGGGCTTCCCCGGTATCGTGATAGCAATATTGAGCGATCATAAGGTTCATATGGTCGAGTCCCGCAAACGCCGCGTCGAGTTTCTCAACAAAGTGGTTGAACAGACGGGCTTGTCCGCCAAAGCCGTGGTCATTGGGGACCGCCTCGAGAATGTTCCGGACTTTGCCGCTGACGTCATCAGCGCGCGTGCCTTTGCCCCGCTGCCTCGGTTGATCTCACTTTCGCACCGGTTTTCCACAGAAAATACGCTTTGGCTCTTACCAAAAGGCAAAAATGCGGTAATGGAGTTAAAGAGCCTTTCGCCAAAACGTCAAAAAATGTTTCACGTGGAACATAGTTTGACGGATCCGCAAGCCAGAATCTTGGTGGGGAAAGGCTAAAACGTCGATTTTCAAAAGGGTTTATCAACAAGATGGTCCGAATTGCGATAGCCAATCAGAAAGGCGGAGTTGGAAAAACCACCACCGCGATCAATATGGCGACAGCCTTGGCAGCGAGCGGTTGGAAAGTATTGTTGATTGACCTGGATCCGCAGGGCAATGCATCGACTGGACTAGGCTTGTCCCAAGGCGACCGGATAAATAGCAGCTATGACCTGATCATCAACGATATAGCGCTTTTGGACTGTGTCTATCACACCAAAGTCCCGGGCCTCGATATTGTGCCGGCCACCGTTGATCTGTCGGGCGCGGAAGTCGAACTTGTTGGTTTTGACGAACGCACCCACCGGCTGAAAAAGGCGCTCGATACGGCGGATGACGGCCGCTGGGATATTTGTCTGATTGATTGTCCACCCTCGCTTGGCTTGTTGACGCTCAACGCCATGGTCGCGGTGGAGTCCTTGCTCGTGCCGTTGCAGTGCGAATTTTTTGCGCTGGAAGGCCTGAGCCAGCTTTTGCAGACGGTCGAGCGGATCCGCGCGCGGTTCAACCGGGAATTGTCGGTCATGGGCGTGGTGCTGACCATGTATGATCGGCGCAACAAATTGACCGAACAGGTTTCGGATGATGTCCGGGCCTGTCTTGGCAATATTGTGTTCGAGACCGTCATTCCGCGGAACGTCCGGCTATCGGAGGCGCCGAGCCATGGGTTGCCGGCGTTGATCTATGATCACCGGTGCAGCGGATCCCAGGCCTATATCAATCTGGCCCGTGAACTGATTTCGCGGCTGCCCGAACGAAAGGTGGCGGCATGATGGCTGACGATAATATTCTGAACGAAAAAGAAATGCCTGAGAAAAAAGTCAGCGCCAAGCGGGCGACTGGCTTGGGTCGTGGCCTCAACTCCCTATTTGGAGAGATTCAACGGGAAGAGCCGATTATCTCATCACCAGCATCTGGTGACAGTTCAGACGATCCTGAAAATGGAACGATCGAAGGACTGCGTTCCATAGCGATATCGGATATTCGTCCCAATCCCGATCAGCCGCGTCAGCGGTTCGACAATGCTGCCTTGGACGAGCTGGCCGACAGTATGAAAGTGCGCGGTGTGATTCAGCCGATCGTGGTCCGGCCGCAGGGCAAGACTTTCCAGATTGTTGCAGGCGAACGCCGCTGGCGCGCTGCGCAACGGGCCCGCCTGCATCATATTCCTGCGGTTGTGCGTCAATTGAGCGACGAAGCTACTTTTGAAATCGCAATTGTCGAAAATGTCCAGCGCAAAGACCTCAACGTGATTGAGGAGGCGGAGGCCTATATAAAGCTGTGCAATGATTTCGGGCATAGTCAGGCACGGCTGGCGGAGATTGTCGGCAAGTCGCGGAGTCATGTCGCCAATTTGATGCGCCTGCTCGAGCTGCCTGCATCGGTTCGCGCACTTGTTGTCGACGAAAAACTCTCAATGGGTCACGCGCGCGCATTGATCAATGCGCCGAACCCGGAAGAATTGGGCCAGCAAATCGTCAAGCAGAAGCTCTCGGTGCGCGATGTTGAAAAGCGGGTGCGCAAAGCCCTGTCGGGACCAACAACAAAGTCTCCCAAAGCAAAGGCGCATGGATCTGAAGCCGATGCTGATATTCGGGCGGTTGAAAATCATCTCGGCGATCTGCTGGGTCTGAAGGTCTCGATCAGTTCAATGGGGCAGGCCGGGGCGATGACAATCGAATATAGCAATTTGGATCAACTGGACCTGATTTGTCAGCGCCTGACCGGCGAACATATCTAATTCTTCTCCGATATCTTCGGACCGAGCCTCTTTTCACGCCAGTCTTTCGGGAAGACTTCCTGAATAAAAGCTATATTACCTATGTATATCAGATGTTTAGCGCGTTTAGAAAATTTTAACCATAAGTTACAGCGAAACATTATCCTTTCCGGGGGATAAGGCCATTCGAATGTTGGCGCAGGCGACGTTCAGCCAGTGGGTTTGGTTGAATGCACCGTATGCGTCCTTTCGAAGTAAAATATAATATAGGGACCAGAAATATGTCGAAATTTATTAAAGCCGCATTGGCTTCTTCCGTTCTTGCCGCCTCCGTCATGGGCGCAACCGCTGCACATGCGGATACCGCATCTGCTGATGCCAGTGCGAACATCCTCCAGCAGGTCAGCGTAACCAATACCGCTGATCTTGACTTTGCCACCATCGTTTCCGCTCCAACCGGTTCGACCGTCGTCGTGAGTTCAGCTGGCGCCGTGACTTGTAATGGCGATCTGGTCTGTTCCGGTACCGCTACTGCAGCCGGTTTCAGCGTATCAGGCACCACCGGTGAAACCGTCGATGTTGACGTTGATGCATCGGTTACTTTGACCAATGCCGATGGCGACACAATGTCTGCCAGCCTGTCACCAAGCGTTTCGACCATCCTTCTCGCCGGCGGCGACAGCTTCACTGTTGGCGGCACGCTTTCGGTTGGCGCTGACCAGGCGGATGGTGCATATTCCGGTTCGTTTGACGTTGATGTCGACTACCAATAATATGTGAACCGGCGGAGGAAATCCTCCGTTCGTGTTAAAGAACAGAAACCCGCCTGTGCTCCGGTGCCGGCGGGTTTTCTCTGTTCAAAAGAGGCTGAATGCACACTATCTGATCTAGAAAATTCGTCATGGTTAGCTCTTTGGTAACCCTATTTCGGCATAATCTTCGCTGTGAGGATGAGGGCGGAAAACCGCACTATCCGGTTGAATCCAGTCCCAGCGGAGAAAGAAATGACGTTCAAAGCTCTCAAAAATCTATCCAAGACATGTGTCGCTTTCGGCGCCGTCCTTTCGGCCATGACATGGTCGGTGGCGCCCGCTCTGGCGGCTGGGGATTTGTTGGTTGCACCAACGCGGATCGTTTTGGATGGTCAGCGCGGCACCGAGGTCATTCTTAACAATATTGGTGCGGAGACGGCGACCTATCGGATCTCGCTTGAGCTTCGGCGGATGACGGCGCAGGGCCGGCTGGAAGACGTCAGCGAAGAAGATGCCAATGAACTGGAAAAGGCGGCCAAGGCGATGATTCGCTATGCGCCCCGCCGGGTCACTTTGCCGCCCAATCAGCCCCAGGCGATTCGTTTGGGAGTCCGGCCACCGCAAGGTCTTGCGGATGGCGAATATCGCGCCCATCTGTTGTTCCGCGCCATTCCGAAAGCACGCTCGGTGACCGACACGTCTCGCCCCGCCGGCGGTTTCACAATCGCACTGACGCCGATATATGGCGTGACCATCCCGGTGATCATCCGGCAGGGCAATCTCAAGGCCACGGCCGGTATTGCCAATGGCCGCATGGAGGAAAATCAGAACGGTCAGAGTTTTGCTTTCGATCTCAGCCGGACCGGCACACGATCGACATATGGCGAGATCAGAATCACCAAGCCAGGAGCCGACGACCCTCTGTTGGTTGCGCGTGGTATCGCTGTTTATCCGGAAATCGGACAGCGCAAAGTTTCTTTGCCGCTTCCTGCTGAAATAGCAAAGCAGATGAACGGGCCGATCTCGGTTGAATATTATGAACCCAATAATGTCGGCGGTGGGCTGATCGCCAAAACTGACATGGTCCTAAAATAAGGATATTAATCCAATGACTTGTCGCGGCGTCACGCCGTAAAGAAGTCACCAGATTGCGTCATGCAACAGCAGCCCAACATATTCCGCCAGGCCCTGGGGTCGTTGGCAAAAGCCGTGGGAATCGTCTCGATTTCGGCGGCTTCGCTGTTTTTGGCGGCTCCGGTCCATGCGGCGGGCAGCTGGAAGGCGCATGATGACGATGCCCTGCTATTCGATCTGCGAACCGGCAAATATCGCCTTGGCGATGGCATCCGAGGCTATCAGACCGACAAAGGCGTCTGTGTAGATCTTGCGGATATGATCATGGCGATGGATCTACCGATACGGTTGGACAAAAAGTCGCGCCGCGCAACTGGCTGGATATTCTCCGAGCGCCAGACGCTGACCATTGATCGCGACGGTGCTATGGTACAAAAGGTGAACGATAGGAAAAAACTCGGTGAAGGAGATATTTATGACACGCCGGAGGGCTGGTGCGTCAATGTGAAGACTCTCGCCAACTGGATGGATGTGACTTTGACACCGGATCTGTCCAATGCGTTGCTGATCATCAAGTCAGATATGAAATTGCCCTTTGAAAGAGCTTTGGAACGGCAGGAGAAAGCCAAAAAAATTCGCCCTCGCAAGAGTTTTGACCTCGCCAGCTTGCCGCAATCCCAGGAACCATATCGGTTTTGGCGGACACCATCTGTCGACGCTGTAGTGTCCGCGGGTGGCCTGTCGGACAAACAGTCAGGGCAGCAATTTGATCTGCGCTATGAGCTATTTGCCTCCGGCGAAATCGGCCGGGCGTCCTTTGATGCCCGATTGTCCTCAAACGACGAGGGTGTACCCGAAAACCTCCGGGTTCGCGCCTATCGGACTGATCCGAAAGCCGCGCTTCTCGGGCCGCTCAAGGCGACCCATTTCGCGGTGGGAGATGTCGCGACGGTTTCGACTCCGCTGGTGTCGCAAAGCACCGTCGGGCGGGGCGGCATTGTCACCAATCGTCCGGTCGACCGACCCGATAATTTCGATCGCACCAGTTTCCGCGGGGAATTGCCCAGCGGCTGGGATGCGGAATTATATCGCAACGGACAATTGCTCGCATTTGCCGAAAATCGCTCGGATGGCCGCTATGAATTTGTCGATGTGCCATTGCTCTATGGCCAGAACCGCTTTGAAGTGGTGCTCTACGGGCCTCAGGGCCAAATCCGGAGAGACGCGCAAGTCGTCCCGGTCGGTCTCAACTCGATCCCGCCGAAAAAAACCTATTATTGGGCCGGCGTTCACGAGGCGGGGGAAGATTTGATCCGTTTGGGGGATTATGCACCGACTCGCCAGTCCGGTTGGCGCGGTGGGATTGGCATAGAGCGCGGCTTGAATGTTAAAACATCGGTTGCGGCCTCGCTGTTCAGCCTGCAGATTGACGGCAAACGGACCCATTATCTGGAAGGATCTGTCCGCCGGGCGGTTGGACCGACTCTGGTCGAGCTATCCGCCTCTTCCGACCTCGGCGGCGGCACTGCTTTCCGGGGCCAGCTGCTCGGAGAGCTGGGAAATACGTTCATCACCGCAGAATCGATCTGGGCGCAGGGCGGTTTCACCTCCGACAGGATCGAACATAAGGTGAACGGTAGCCATAGCCTGGCGCTTGACCATCAATTTAAGATCGGGAGCAAAATCGTCCCCTTCCATATTGATGCGCAATATGAAACGCGCACCGATGGGCTGGACCGGCTGAACATCACCGGTCGGGCATCGATGAATCTCAAGCGCCTCTCCCTGACCGGTGAAGTGAATTGGGAAAAACGGTTCAGCGCTATCGGCCCGAATCCGCCGGACCAGGTCGAAGCGCGATTGCTTGCCAACGGGCGTATCGGCGGTGTGCGGCTGAGGGGTGAGGCGGTTTACCGGATCGCACCGGAAAAACGTTTCGAAAGGGTTAATTTTACCGGCGAATGGCGCGCGAGCGAGCGGGCCGACTGGCGCGCGGAGCTTGGCTATGATGCGCAGCTCGATCGCGGGCGCGGCGCTATCGGGATCATCCGGCGTTTCGACAAATTTTCGCTCACGGCGAGCGCCGAGGCGGCCACTGATGGCTCGATTGCCGCGGGCCTCAACCTCGCATTCAGTTTTGGACCCGATCCGCGCAATGGCAAAATCCGCTTTACCAGCAATAAGCTGGCCAGCGGCGGACAGGCGCTGGCCGTGGTTTACCGGGACAGAAATCGGGATGGCCAGCGTCAGGCCGATGAAGAATTGGTTGAAAATGTCGAGCTTACAGCGGGACATTCCGCCGCATCGACCCCTACTGATGCTTCGGGTCAGGCAATTATTGATAATCTCCAGCCCTTCCGGCCGATCATGATTGGTATCGACACCAGCAGTCTGGCGGACCCGTTCATGCAACCCGCCCTGCCTGGGGTGGTGATTACGCCGCGCCCGGGCGTATCGGTCACGGTTGAACTTCCACTGGTCAGTGCCGGTGAAGTCGAAGGTACGCTAATCCGCGATGGCGGAGCTCCCTTGTCCGGAGTCGATCTCGAGCTGCTCGATGCGCAGGGCCGGAGCGTGCGCCAGACCCAAAGCGAATTTGACGGTTTCTTCCTGTTTGAAGGCGTTCCATATGGCACCTATGGAGTCAGAATAGCCAATTTGTCTGCCCAGGCGATCAGCATGTCCCCGATATTGTCGGTGCGCGCGGTGGTTGATGATGACAATCAGGTCGCCAGGCTGGGCGCGGTTGTTGCGACTATGGACCAGATCATGGCCAATGCCGGATTCGGCGAGCCGAGCCAAAAAAATGCGCCCGCTATGTGATCATGGGCTTTGCTTGTGTCGGCAGGCAAATCTGTTACTGATTTGGATTTCCGAAGCTAACAGGAACCGACAATGCAGCTTATCGCCAATGGCCTAAATTTCGAAGTGGAAGACCATGGAAATCCCGCAGATCCGGCAATATTGCTGGTGATGGGATATACCGCGCAGCTGCTCTATTGGCCGATGGATTTCGTCAATGGTCTGGTCGAACAGGGCTTCCGGGTTGTCACCTTCGACAATCGCGATGTTGGCCTGTCCTACAAGTTTGACCGGGTGAAAGCGCCGAGTCCGGTCCGTCAGTTGATCGCCAAGCGTTTTTTCCCCAAACGGCAGATGGCACCCTATAATCTGAGCGATATGGCCAATGACGCTGTGGGTATTCTCGATAGTCTGAAGATCGGAAAGGCCCATATTGTCGGCGCATCCATGGGTGGGATGATCGGACAATTAATCGCCGCGGATCATCCCGACCGGGCATTGTCGTTCACGCCAATCATGTCTTCGACCAACGGGGCGGGCCTGCCAGGCGCCAATCCAGATGTGCGCAAAGTCCTGTTCAAGACGGCCCGCGCGAAAGCCCGCACACCGGAAGAAGCGTTGGAACTCGGGCTTGCTTTCTCATCTTTGATCGCGTCGGATGAAGGCCGAAGCCGCAGCGATGAGCGCAAGGCTTTGATGAAATTGGCGCAGGAGCGAAGCTTCTACCCGGCCGGACCCAAGCGGCAAATGGCTGCGATTATCGATACCGGCGATCTGCGGCCCGTCGCTCAGCGGATTGCCGTAGCGACATTGGTCATTCACGGGGCCGATGATCCATTGATTCCCGCCGATTGCGGCCGGGATATCGCGAGCAATGTCGATGGTGCGCGATTTGAGCTGATCGAAGGCATGGGCCATGATCTGCCACCCAGCAAATTGCCGATGATGGTCGAGATGATTGCCGATCACTGCCGCACGGCCGACCAGAGGCAGCTTCAGCCGGCCTGAGGCAAACAATATTCGACGGAAAATTCGCTGATTCGAACCTCCTCGGGCGCATCCGGCATGGAGTCACCGTCCACCTGAAACGCCAGCTGGGCTGCTCCGGTCGGGCTTTCGATCCGGAAGGAAGATATACTCTGGAGTTGGACGAAATCGAGACTTTCCGGATGCTTGTTCATTGCCACTTTCAATAGGAATCTCAAGTAATTCCATCGTGTTAACCTGTTCAAACTGAGCAGATGGAAATGGTTCATGCCCAAGCGGGCTTGCGGAACCAGAGTCCAGTCTCCGGCGAAAAAATGGCCTTTCACCACGTAGAATGCCTCGCATATCAGCCGCTGCTGATCGATATGCAGATGAAATGTTGAGCGCGGCCAGGATGCGAGCAGCCCCAGCGCAGACACCGCATAAGCCAGTCCGCCGATCCGCTTCTTCAGGCTTGGCCGATGACGGGCAACAGCGAGACCTTCGGGGCCCGCACTGAGACAGGCGACCAGCGGTCCATGGTCGGTCATCGCCAAAGGATCTTTGAGCCGCGCGCCGTTGAGAAATCCGGTCATCACTTCCTGGGCAAATTGTTCGGCTTGCGATGAATAGCCCAGTTCCCGCGCAATCAGATTGACGGTTCCGGCTGGAAAGACGCAGACTGGCTGGCGGATATTTTGCCGCGCCATCTCCGCGACAACCTGCCGCAGGGCGCCGTCCCCACCCGAGACGCAGACCAGATCGACATGGGTGGCAAATCTTACCATTCCATTGATCGAGGTCTGACCCGCCACCACGGACGCACCACATGCTTCGAACGCCCGGCTCAATATGGACAGACGGTCGTCATCATGGGTTCCCGAAGCCGGGTTGTGGATCAGCTGAACAAACATATTTACGTTTGGCGATATTTTGCCGGTAACGTCAATGATTAAGCTTGAGGCTTGCCGTCCTATGTCGTGACGAGGTCGAGCATTTTGAGCGCCGTTTCCTTGGCATCCTTATATCCCGCCTTGCCATTGGCTGCGCGGGGAACTGTGTCGACCAGCAAGATCGAACGCGGTGCCTTATAGTCTGCAAGCTGGCTTCGGACATGTGTGGTAAGCTGTGTTTCGTCAAAAATCGCGCCATCGTTCAGCGAGAGAACCGCTGTGACTTTCTGACCGAAACGGTCATCGGGTATGCCGACAACCAGGCAGTCATAAACACTATGGTGGGTTTTCAGCGCTTCTTCGACCTCTTCGGGAAAGATTTTCTCGCCGCCGCTGTTGATGCAGGCGGATCCCCGGCCAAGCAGCGTGATCGAACCGTCGGCTTCGACCGTCGCAAAATCCCCGGGAATGGAATAGCGGACTCCGTCAAATGTCTTGAACGTCGCGGCGCTTTTTGCTTCGTCTTTGTAATAGCCAAGCGGCACCATCCCGCCGTTGCAGATCATTCCCATTTCGCCTGACCCGGGCGCGACCGGTTTGCCGTCTTCGGTCAACACTTTGGTCGTGTCGTTCATTTCAAATGTCGCCGTCTTGTCGATATTGATATTTTCGGCGGTGGTGATCGAACTGCCCATGCTGCCTTCGGTCGAGCCCATGCTGTCGACGATCGCGATATGGGGAATATGATTGAGCAGGCCCCGCTTGACCTCGGTCGACCACATCACACCGGACGAACCCATCATCTGCAGGGAAGATAGATCAAAGTCCGTACCTGCCGTCTTGGCATCATCGAGCGCGGCCAGCATCGGTTTGGCAAAAACATCGCCAACGATCGTAAGGTCGGTGGCTTTCTCGTTCGCGGCCAGTTGCCACAATGCATGTGGGTCAAAATGGCTGTTGTTGAACAATATTACCGCTCCACCCATGCTGTGCGGAATCATCGCGCCGATCCACATGCCGGTTCCGTGCATGATCGGGCAGGCGGGGATCGCGCGGCTGGTGGCGTTGGCTGCATGGAGTTGCTGGACCAAGGGGCCGAAACTGGAGGCATCGGTCGGAGGCTCCATCTCACGCATTTCAAAACCTTTGGCGAGCAAGGCGGTTGCAAAACTCTTGTGATCATACATCACGCCTTTGGGCATGCCGGTCGTTCCGCCGGTGTAGAGCATGTAGAGATCGTCGTTGGATCGCTCGATGCGTGGCATCGGTTCGGCTGCCTGCAATGCGTCCTCATAGGAAACCGCGCCTTCGAGATGTTCGCCTGAGCCATCATCAATTTCGAGAAACAGCTTCACCTGTTCGAGCTGATCCCGGATTGCAGCGATACGAGGGGCAAATTGCGCCTGATAGACCACGGCTTCGCTGTCGCTATTGTTGATGACATGCGTCAGCTCGGCTTCGAGATAGCGATAGTTGACGTTCACCGGACAGAGGCGGGCTTTGAAAGCGCCAAATTGGGTTTCCATATATTCAGCAGAATTATAAGCATAGATCGCCAGTTTTGCGCCCGCTTCCAATCCGTGAGCGGTCAAGACTTGCGCTACCCTGGCGGCGCGATCTTCATATTCCGCCCAGTTATAGCGCCGGTCGCCATATATAATCGCGGGCTTGTCCGGAATCGCGTCTGCAATATTTTCCCAAATATCAGCCATTTGCCACGTCATGCGAATCTCTCCTATTTTTTTGGAGAGAATAGGGCCTTTGCAAAAACGTGCAACTATATCGCAAAGCGTGAAATGGATTGAAACTGTCTATGGATTGGCAGTTTGTGCAAGCTCGACAAGAATCGCCTCGCTGTGCTGGCCGAGTGCAGGACTGGGCCCGCATGCCGGCAATTTTATTCCGCCAAAACGCGCCGGGGCCGAAACATTCTGGATTTTGCCCAATATCGGATGATCTTGCGCCTCAAATGTCCCGATTGCGATAATATGTTGATGGTCAGGGAGGTCTTCGAGTGCCAGACAAGGCGCGGCCGGAACATCATGTTTCGCCAGGCCTTCGACCATCTCGTTGCTGGTCATCTCGGGTTTTTGACTGGCAATGATGGCCGCCAGTTCGCCCATGTGGATACTGCGATTGGCCATGCCCTTATATTTTTCTTCGGTTTTCAGGTCGGATCGGCCAACCAGATCGAATACGGCGTCCCAATGGGCATCGGTCATCGCCGCATAAGCAATCGCGCCATCGGTGCTGCGCATCGGCAGTTGATAATAATCTGCAAAGGGCGCGCCATGGGTCACCTCGTCGCCCAGCAAAGTCAGGTGCATCCCCGCATCGGGCCAGAGAAAGGCGATACAGCTTTCCAGCATCGACAGGTCGATATGCTGTCCCACGCCGCCCATCCGTTCGCGCGCAAACAGGGCGGCGGTGACAGCCTGCGCGGCGGTATAGGCAGTCAGCTTGTCGCAGATGAGAGTTTTCACATAGGCAAAATCTTCGGGATGGCCCTGCAGGGTCATGAATCCCGACATTGCCTGCATCACATGGTCATAGGCCGGCCGGCCGGCGAGCGGCCCTTCATGGCCGAACCCGGTGATCGCGCAATAGATCAGTTCCGGTCTGGCGGCCCGCAGCTGCTCGCTGCTGAGGCCGAGCCGTTCCATCACGCCGGGCCGGTAATTGTGAATCACCACATCGGCCTGCATGCAGAGTTCGCGCGCGGTGCCGACGTCCTCTGCTGTTTTCAGATCGAGTGTGATCGAGCGTTTGGCACGGTTGCAATTGTTGAACAGCCCGGAAATCCCGGCTTTCTGGGTGCCGAGCCAGCGCATTGGATCACCGATGCCCGGGGGTTCGACCTTGATCACGTCCGCGCCTTGCTGCGCGAACATCATCGTCGCGAGTGAAGCGGTGATCATCGTGGAAAATTCGACGACCTTGATGCCAGCGAGCGGTTGTTGAGCTGTCACCTGGGTCATGTACGTCTCCTGATCATTCTTCCAAATTGGTCGACAGCCTTTCAAATGCGGTGAGGAAATCTTCCTTGAATTCCTGCACAACCTGACCGGCAGTCATCTGTGTGTTCATCAGGCCCACGCCTTGTCCGACCCAATAGGTGGCGAGATCTTTGGCGCCCTGATTCTCACCCTGACTGAGCTTATCAATAGTGCGCAGCGGGGGTTCAGCCACTAGCGATTGTAACGGCATCGGCAGCGGTGTCGGTGCGCCTTCGGCTTCCCAGGCATCGGTCCATGGCGAGCGCAACTGGCGCGACGGCTTTCCGGTGCGGGATCGTGCGCGTACCGTATCGCGCGATGTCGCAACCAGCATTTTCTCTTTGACGACCGGGTTGGTCTCTGCCTCGACCGTGGTTAGCCAGACCGATCCGCACCAGGCCCCGCTTGCACCCATCGCCATCGCTGCAGCCATTTGCGCGCCCGTGGCGATACCGCCAGCGGCAAGCACCGGTGTGTCATCGCCGATCTCGGCCAGCGCGTTGCAGACTTCGGGGATCAGCACCATCGTCGATATCTCGCCGGTATGCCCGCCGGCTTCGCCGCCGACCGCAATGATGATGTCGACACCCGCTGCGACCTGACTCATCGCATGTTCTCTCGTCCCGACCAGTGCGGCAACCGGGACGCCGTGTCTTTCTCCCATCTCCAGCATCACCTGGGGCGGGATGCCAAGCGCATTGGCAATCAGCTTGATCGGATGCCGGAAAGCGACGTCCAAAATCGCTGCTGCGGTTCCGCCGCGCAGATTTTCGGCAGAGGCGACCTGATCCCGGCGTACCATTTCAATGTCATCGGCGATCCGCTCGGCATCAACGCCATGGTGTTGCATCAAGTCGTTGGTAAACTGCTTATGTTCGTCCGGGATCGCGGCGAGCACGGCGTCCGGATCGAGCGTCTCGCCTTTTCCTTCGACCTTGTTCGGCACGATGATGTCGAGACCATAAGGTTTGCCGTCAACATGATCATCAATCCAGCTGAGCTCTTCCTCGAGGGTCTCGGGGGAGCAGTTGACACCGCCAAAGACACCCATGCCACCGGCTCTCGAAACCGCTGCAACGACGTCGCGGCAATGGGAAAAGGCGACAAGCGGAAATTCGATGCCGAGCATGTCACAGATTCTATTGTTCATGGCTTTTGTCCTCTTATCGGTTGTTTGACGCATCTCGCGGGCAGATGATCGGCGTGCGTTGTTCGACAGGCTCCGAAGGAACCGAAACCATCAGGCTTCGTTGTCCTCGGTTTCCTTTTCGACAATTTCCATGATCAGGTCGTCGGCCGCGATCTGTGTGCCGGCCGAGGCGGCGATGGTTTCGACCGTTCCGTCAATCTCGGCAAGAATCTCATGCTGCATCTTCATCGCTTCGAGCACCGCCAGCTTGTCACCTTTGGACACGTGCGCGCCTTGCGCGACCAATATTTCGAGCAGCTGCCCGTGCATCGGCGCGACCACCGTGCCGCCGCCGCCGATATCTTCCAGCGCGCTGACGCCAGTGAGATCGGTGACTGTCAGTGAGCGTTGCGGCAAGGCCAGATGCAATGTCCGATGGTCATCAAAATAGATGACCGGGATCGTCCGTCCGTCGACTTTCAGCTTGGCCCTGTCTTCAGCAATTGCCACCAATTCGACAGACACGGCCTCCTCGCCCGAGGTCACGCGATAGCGGCCAGGCTTGTCGACATGGACATGGATAGTCTGCGCATCTTCGCCATCTGCATATTGGACGACGGTTTCCAAGGCGCCGGTGCTCGACCAGTCGAGCATTTCCGGATTGACGTTGAGCGCCAACCTATGCGCGGACTGCTGGCGCAACTTGTGATGAATCACTGCCGCAATGGCATAGGATGAAAAGGCATGAGGCCCGAGATCGACGCCGTCGTCGCCATAATTTTCCGCGATGAAGGCGGTGGTCGCATGACCGCCGACAAAGTCCGGCTTGTCGAGCGCATCGATCAGAAAATCGCGATTGGTTTTCGGTCCAAATAAGGCGGTTTCCGAAAGCGCCTTGATCATCCGCCTCCGCGCTTCGTCGCGCGTCGTCCCATGGGTGATGATCTTGGCGACCATCGAATCGTAGAAAGGCGAAACTTCGCCGCCGCTTTCGATGCCGCTATCGACCCGTGACCAGTCAGAGGGTTTCCACAAGTCAATATGGCCGGTACTTGGCAGAAAATCTTCCGCTGGGTCTTCCGCATAGAGGCGGACCTCCATCGCATGGCCGCTGAGCGTGACGTCACTCTGTTCGAGGCCGAGAAAGTCGCCTGACGCGACTTTGAGCTGCAATGCGACGAGATCCAGCCCGGTAATTTCTTCGGTGATCGGATGTTCGACCTGCAGTCGCGTGTTCATTTCGAGAAAATAGAAGGCGCCGCTCTGGTCGAGCAGAAATTCTACCGTACCCGCGCCGACATAATCCACGGCTTTCGCCGCCTCGACCGCTGCATGGCCCATTTGTGCGCGCAATTCGGGAGTCATGACGGGACAAGGCGCTTCTTCGATGACTTTCTGATGGCGGCGCTGGACCGAACAGTCGCGCTCGCCGAGATGGATGGTATTGCCGTGGCGATCGGCAAAGACCTGAATCTCGACATGGCGCGGCTTGATGATGGCTTTTTCGAGAATCAGTTCACCATTGCCAAAGGCATTTTCGGCCTCGGATCGGGCGAGTTTGATCGCGTTGGGAACTTCATCCAGATCATGGACCAGGCGCATCCCGCGACCGCCGCCGCCAGCTGCGGCTTTGACCATCAGCGGCACACCGATTTTTGTGGCTTCGGCGATCAATGTCCCATCCGACTGATCATCATCTTGATAGCCGGGGACGCAAGGGACGCCCGCAGCGATCATCGCGCGTTTCGAGCGCGCCTTGTCGCCCATCACATCAATCGCTTTTTCCGGCGGGCCGACGAAGATGATATTGTTGTCTTCGCAAGCCTGGCTGAACGCTGCATTTTCGGAGAGAAAACCATAGCCTGGATGAATCGCGTCGGCGCCAGTGTCTTTGGCCGCCTGAATGATCTTGTCGATCACCAGATAGGACTCGTTCACCGGGGCGGGACCGATATGCACTGCATCATCGGCCATTTTCACATGTGGCGCGTCAGCGTCGGCGTCGGAATAGACTGCGACGGTCCGAATCCCTTGCGCTTTGGCGGTGCGCATCACCCGACAGGCGATTTCGCCGCGATTGGCGATGAGGAGAGTGTTGATTTTGGTCATGTGTTGAGTACCTCACGCCGTTCGCCCTGAGCTTGTCGAAGGACTGATGTTGCAAATTCATGCTTCGGCAGGCTCAGCATGAACGGGCAGAATATGTTCAAAATTCTCATTCCGGTTTCACCACCCAATTGGGTCTGCGTTTCTCGAAGAAACTGGCGACGCCTTCCTTGGCTTCGTCGCTGACCATGCGATCGGCGAAATTCTCGGCGGCCAAGCGGATGACTTCGTCCCGCGGCTGGCCGGCAATCTGTCCGAGCAATTTTTTGGTTGCCGCGACCGCTCCGGGCGCTGCTCCGAGCACCTGTTTGCGCAATTGCATCTCAATCGCTTCGAGGCTGGCCACATCATCGGCAATAAAATCGGCAAAGCCCAGTTCATGCGCCTGCGTCCCATTAAAGCGCGCGGCGGTCAGCATCAGCCTGCGGCCGGTGGCATAGCCAAGCTTTTGAATGACGAAGGGCGAGATTTGCGCGGGGGTCACGCCAATCGCTGTCTCGGTCATCGCGAAACGCGCGCCGCTTTCGCAGATCACCACATCGGCGCAGCAGCTGAGGCCAAAGCCGCCGGCCATTGCTGCGCCTTCGATCAAGACGATCACCACCTGCGGAGCGGTATTGACGAGATCGAAAATCGCTGCGGCGCCGGAGGACATTTTGATAATGTCGTCGCGATTGCCGCTTTTCTGGAAATTCTCTTTGAAATTTTTCAGGTCGGCACCGGCGCAAAACACCCCGCCGCGCCCGCGCATGGTGATCCCACGTACCGTGCGATCGTCACGAACGCTCAGCAATACACTGCTGAGTTCAGCCACCAAGGCGTCACTCAACGCATTGCGATTATCCGGTTGGTTGAACCAGATCATCAGCCAGCCCTGCTTGAGATCAAGCTCGAGTGTTTTGGTTTCGGGTAGCTTGGTCATATCCGCGCCACCCCGAAGGCATTAGGATGCAGCTCGCGGTTCTTCCCTTCGAAAATCGTTTCGAGTGCGAAGCCGAGAACTTTGCGCGTATCTCTCGGATCGATCACGCCATGGTCGAGAACCCGGCCGGATGTGAAGAAGGCGCTTTCCTGTGCCTCAAAAATATCTCTGATGCGCTGGTTCTGTTTCCCGATCATCTCTTCATCGGGTTCCACGCCTTTGCGTTTCGCTTGGACCCGCGCCACGTGACTCATCGTATTGGCCGCCGATGCGCCGGCCATCACGCCGGTTTTTGCATTGGGCCAGCTGAACAGAAAATCGGGCTCGAAGGCAATGCCGCTCATGCCATAATTGCCGGCGCCGAAGCTCGCACCGATATAGAGCGACAATTTTGGGACACGGACGTTGGACACCGCCTGAATCATTTTAGACCCCAGCTTGATCATCCCCTTATGCTCGGACTCGGTGCCGACAATATATCCGGTGGTATTGTTGAGAAAGATGATCGGGAGCTGCGACTGGTCACAAAGCTGGAAGAAATGAGTCGCCTTGGCCGCCGCTTCCGGATCAAACGGGCCGTTATTGCCGATCAGACCAACCGCATGTCCCATGATGCTCGCCTGCATGCAAACGGTGCCTGGGCCATAGCGGCTTTTGAATTCCTCAAAGTCAGAGCCATCGACGATCCGGGCCGCCACTTCGCGGACATCATACGGAATCGTATAGTCAATCGGCACAACGCCAGCGATTTCATCAATATCATAGACCGGTTCTTCATAGTCATTGCGTCGGATCGGCCTGCTATTCTTGTTCCAGTCGAGCCGCCCCATTGTCTCGCGGGCAATAGCCAGGCCATGGGCATCGTCATCCGCCAGATATTCGACGCTGCCGGTGGTGCTGGCATGCATTTCGGTGCCGCCCAATTCGCGGTCATCGGCCACTTCGCCGGTTGCTGCATGAACCAGAGCGGCGCCGCCGAGTGCCGCCATGCCGTTGTCCCTTATGCCGATCACATAGTCGGACATGCCGGGCATATAGGCCCCGCCCGCCGTAGAGGGGCCGTGCAGGACGACCATCGTCGGAACACCTGCTGCGCTGAGCCAGGCGAGATTGCGGAACAGCATCCCGCCATGCGCCCAGAGCTCAACCTTATATTCCATCAGGTTCGCACCAGCGCTTTCGACCAGATGGATGAACGGCAATTTCAGGTCCTGCGCCATTTTTTGCGCGCCTTTCGAGGCGTCCCAGCCACCAGCGGTCGCAGCCCCGGCACGAATACCGCTATCATCGACCCAGATCATGCAGCGCACGCCTTTGACAAAGCCGATGCCGAGGATCACGCTGCCGCCCGGGATGCTGCTGTCGGGATTATCATCTTCAACAAGATAATTGGCCATATTATAGAGTTGGAGCCATGGCATGCCGGGATCGAGCAGACGTTTCAGCCGTTCATGCGGGGTCAGTTGACCGCGCTTTTCAAATGTTGGCCGTCGTTTTTCCGAGGCATCGACGGCGCGTTTTTCGAGACGGCGCAGATGATCAATCAGCGTCAGCATGTCTTTGCGATTTTGCGCGAAACTATCCGAGCCCGTGGCAATTTTCGATTTGAACTGCGGCATGTTTAAGACGCCTTTGCCGGAAATAGCAGGACCGAATATTCGTTATTTGACACGTTGAGTCTCCTATGGCTATTTGAATAGCATTCGGTATTTCCGAGTCAAGCTCAATAGAGGACAGATTTTGGCGACTAAGGCGGTCAACCTGGAAACGCAGCGGGTCAAGCTGGAGCGCAAGGAACGCGCGATTCTCGATGCCGCGCGCGGCGTTTTCGTCGAACATGGATTTGACGGTGCGCGCATGTCCGAAATCGCCCGTCGCGCCAATATCGGTGAAGGCACGATCTACAGCTATTATGAATCCAAGGCCGAACTGATGCTCGCGGTATTGCAACAATTCTGGGACGGGCTGACACTGGAAGCCAAGGACGTCATGGCGTCTACCAAGGCCGAGGGTTTTTTTGACCGTTTGCGGGCCTTGGCACAATATCATCTCAACACGGTGATTGTGAATGCGGACTTCATCAATCTGACCTTTGCCCTGCGTCGCAACAACAGCGAAGTCAGCGTCTCACGCGATCATCTGCGCCAATATGTTGCGGTTTTCGATCAGCTGTTCCGCCGCGGCCAGGATCGCGGTGAGTTGAAACGGAACGCCATATTGTGGCAGGCGCGGGACATATTTTACGGCAGCCTCGAATATAGCGGGCGATCAATCGAAATGACGATGGACGTGGCGCATAAACAGCGCCAGCAAGGTCCGGTTGTCGATCAGATGGTGACTCTGTTTATGTCGCTATATGGAGCGGATCGAAGCGCTGAAGGTGATGATAGTTCGGCCGTCAGACAATTGTCTTTGCAATTGGACCAGCTTTCCGAGAAAATTGATATGCTGACCAGACGGCTGCCGCGATAGGCAAAAAAAGAGCCCCCGCAGGAGCTCTTTCTTCCAATATTTTGATCAAGCTCAGGCCGCTTTGTAAAAACTCTCTCCGGCATCGGCTTTTTCGCGGAACGACATCGGCGGCTTGAACCGTTCGCCATATTTTTGCGCGAGATTATCGGCCAGACGGACGAAGTTATCGACACCCATCGTATCGATATGGCTCATCGGGCCACCTGTCCAAGGCGCGAAGCCCCAGCCAAAGATCGCGCCCAGATCTGCGGATTGCGGATCGGAGACCACGCCTTCGTGATAGCATTGGGCGGTTGCAATCAGCTGAATGAACATCAGCCGTTGTTTGACTTCTTCGACATCGGGCTGTTCTTCGGCGAGTGGGAAATGTTCCGCAAGACCGAGCCAGAGTTTCTTCGAGCCATCATCGGCATATTCGTAGAAACCACCGCCAAAGCGCCGTCCACGACGGTCAACCTGCTTGACCATGATGTCCATCAGGCCTTCGGTGCCGCTCGGGACATAGGCATCACCCATTTCTTCCTTGGTCGACGTCATGATATCATAGCCGAGCTGCAAAGTGGTTTCATCAACCACAGCGAGCGGACCAATCGGCATGCCCATGGCAATTGCAGCATTTTCGATCAGCGCCGGTTTCACGCCTTCGGCGACCATTAGCATTGCTTCATTGGCATAAGGCGGGAACACGCGATTGGTGTAGAAACCGCGGACATCCTTGACGACGATCGGCGTCTTCCGGATTCGCGCATTATAGTCGAGCGCGACAGCCAAAGCCTTGTCGCCGCTTTCGGCACCCGGAATAATCTCCAATAGCGGCATTTTTTCAACCGGAGAGAAGAAGTGCATGCCGATAAACTGATCCGGCCGGTCGCTATTTTTGGCGAGACCGGTGATCGGCAAAGTCGAAGTGTTCGAGGCAAAGATCACGTCCTTGCCAATGACCGCTTCGGTTTTCTTGATCACATCGGCCTTGATGTCGGGGCGCTCAAAAACCGCCTCGATAATCAGATCAACATTCTTGAGATCGTCATAATTGTCCGTCGGGGTGATCCGCGCCATGAAAGCATCGGCTTTTTCCTGAGTCATCTTGCCGCGCTTCACGCCTTTGTCGACGATCTTCTGGCTATAGGCGATGGCTTTCTGGGCTTCTTCCATGCTGCGATCGAGCACCACGACATTCATGCCGCCCTTGGCGGTGACATGGGTGATGCCGGAGCCCATCAGGCCAGCACCGAGAACGCCAACCGTCTTGAGTTCGGTTGGTGGCACATCTTTCGGACGGGCGGCGCCTTTTTCAGCAGCCTGTTTGTTGATGAACAAGGTCCGGATCATATTTTTCGATTGAGGCCCGGAGAGAAGTTTGGTGAAATATTTGGATTCGACGCGAAGCGCGGTGTCCATCGGCAGCATCGAGCCTTCGTAAAGGCAGGACAGGATCGCCTTGACCGCTTCGTAATTGCCCTTGCTCTGCTTGAGCGCAATCGCCGACGAACCCATGTAAAGCGGCACGGCGCGGGGATCCATCGACCCGGCACCACCGGGGAATTTATAGCCTCTTTTGTCCCATGGTGCTGCGGCTTTGGGATTGGCTTTGACCCATTCTTTGGCCTTGGTGATAACCTCGTCGGCAGGGACGACTTCGTCGATGAAGCCCTGTGCCTTCGCGGCTTGCGGATTGGCTGGCGCACCGGTCATGATCATCATGCCTGCGGCCTGAAGGCCCGAAAGGCGCGGCAAGCGCTGGGTGCCACCGCCGCCCGGCAGCAAGCCAACCTGGACTTCTGGAAGGCCCAGCTGGATTTTCGGATTGTCGGCACAAACGCGGTAATGGCAAGCCAGTGCGAGTTCCAGACCGCCGCCAAGCGCCAGGCCAGTGAGCGCGCATGCGACCGGTTTGGCATGGGCCGTGCCTTTGAGCAGCGCCTTCGCTGGATGTCCGCCGGTTTCCATCAGCCGGAGCATACCGTTGAGTTCCCAGGCGCTTTCAAATGCTTCGGCCATGCTCGTGGCTTTCGAACCGCCTAGCATATTGAGGTCAGCGCCGGCCAGAAAGCCGGATTTTTTGCCCGATGCGATGACCGCGCCTTTGATCGCGTCATTGCTGTTCAGTTCGGGAACAAAGGCCTTGAAGTCGGCAATCAATGCTTCGTTCCATACGTTCATGGAGACGCCGGGGACGTCGATCGTCACGAGGGCGATGCCATCGCTGTCAATATCGACGGTAAATGTTTCATAGGTCATGATATCTGTCCTGCTGATATGTGTGTTTCGGTGAACGCAGCAATGCGTCTAGTTCACCCGTTCAATGATCGTGGCAATGCCCATGCCGCCGCCGATGCACAGCGTCGACAAAGCGGTTGTCTTGTTCGAGCGTTCCAGCTCGTCAAGCACGGTGCCGAGGATCATCGCGCCGGTCGCACCCAATGGGTGGCCCATGGCAATGGCGCCGCCATTGACGTTCATTTCGCTATGATCGACATTCATCGCTTCCATGAAACGGAGCACGACCGCCGCGAAGGCTTCGTTGAGTTCCCAGACATCGATATCGTCTTTGGTCATGCCGGCACGCTCGAGCGCTTTTTTCGCGGCAAATTCCGGACCGGTCAGCATGATCGTCGGTTCGCTGCCAATTGCTGCCATAGACACGATCCGCGCGCGTGGTTTGAGGCCATATTTTTCGCCAGCCAGTTCATTGCCAACCAATACGGCAGCAGACCCATCGACGATGCCCGAACTGTTGCCCGCGTGATGGACGTGGTTCATTTTCTCGACATCGGGATGTTTGAGGATCGCGACATCGTTGAAGCCGGGCATCTGTTCACCCATGCCGATGAAGGCCGGGTTGAGCGCGCCAAGCGATTGCATGTCGGTCTCGGGCCGCATCAGTTCATCATGATCAAGAATGACTTCGCCGATGACATCGCGGATCGGGAGGATCGACTTGTCGAAGCGATTCTCGCTCCACGCTCTGGCCGCACGCTTTTGGCTTTCGACGGCATAAGCGTCGACATCGTCGCGGCTATAGCCATATTTGGTGGCGATCAGATCGGCGGAAATGCCCTGGGGTACGAAATATTCCTGAAAGACCAGAGTCGGGTCAGCCATGCCGCCCATGCCGTCGCTGCCCATCGGGACGCGGCTCATTGATTCGATGCCACCGCCGACAGCCAGATCGGTTTCACCCGCTTTGACCTTGGCTGCTGCGATATTGACTGCTTCCAGTCCCGATCCGCAGAAACGGTTGACCTGAATCGCCGAAGTGGTTTCCGAATAGCCGGCTTTCAAAACCGCAGAACGACTGATCACTGCACCCTGTTCACCGACAGGAGCGACACAACCAAAGGCGACATCTTCGACCTCATGACCGTCGAGGCCATTGCGATCATTGACCGAGGCCAGCACCTGTGACGCGAGATCAAGGGCGGTGATTTCATGCAGGCTGCCGTCGCTGCGGCCTTTGCCGCGCGGGCTTCTCACCGCATCATAGATAAAGGCTTCGGTCATTTCGGGTTCCTTCTACTGGAGGGATTGGAGGCATGTTTGACTTATAGCTAATGTTGCGCCGCAGCACAGTCAAGCAGTTTACGTAAACGTCAAGTTGGTGCGGTCATGTCGCCCTAGCCGGTGAACCGGGCCAGGGGCGTCATGCCATTGCCTTAACCTATTCTAAAATCGACTGATATTTCTGGCTGAACACATCCCGGCCAACGATATAACGCATGATCTCGCTCGAACCGGCATAAATCCGGCTCATCCGGGCGTCGGTAAAGATGCGGCTGATCTCATATTCTTTCATATAGCCGGCGCCGCCATGGAGCTGCAGCCCGAGGTCAGCCATCTCCCATTCGATCTCGCTGCCCAGCATCTTGCCTTTGGCAGCAATATTGGCGTTGAGATGCCCCTCATTATGGACTTCGACACAATGATCGACATAGGTTTGCAACATGTCGATCTTGGCATCCATTTCCGCCATTTTGAATTGGGTATTCTGCATGTCCGACAATTTCTTGCCAAAGACATCGCGTTCCATCACAAATTCGCGGGTGACATCAAAAGCCCGGCGCGCAGAAGCGGCATAGCCGACCATCGCGATCAGCCGTTCTTCGGCGAGACCCTCCATCAGATGAATGAAGCCCTTGCCGGCCGTGCCGAGCTGATTTTCCTTGGGGATCTTGACGTCTTTGAAGAAAAGCTCTGCCGTGTCTTGCGCATGAAGACCGATTTTCTCGAGATTTTTGCCGCGCTCAAATCCTTCCATGCCGCGTTCGACGATCAACAGCACCATTGCATGCTTGTCATCGACCCCGGCAATTTTGGCGGCGACGATCACGATGTCGGCATTGATGCCATTGGAAATATAGGTTTTCGAGCCGTTGAGCGACCAATGGTCGCCATTGTCCGTCGCGGTCGTCTTCATCCCGGACAAATCACTGCCTGCGCCCGGTTCTGTCATCGCGACGGCCAGGATTGTCTCGCCGCTGACGCATTTGGGCAGAAAGCGTTCGCGCTGTTCTTCATTTCCGATATTCTTCAAATAGGGCCCGACCAAACGGCTGTGCAGCGTATTATACCATTCAGCGCAACCGGCGCGGGTAGTCTCCTCGATGATGATCTGTTCATAGCGGAAATCATTGTCGCCCATGCCGCCATATTTCTCGTCCGGCCAGATCATCAGAAAGCCCTGATCTCCGGCTTTCTTGAAGATTTCCCGGTCGACGATCCCGGCGTCGCGAAATTCATCCATTCGCGGTGCGACTTCATCGGCCAGAAAACGGCGATAGGCATCGCGAAACATATGCTGTTCTTCGGTAAATTTACGCATGGGACATCCTTTGATCGGTTCGGGAGACGCGCGCTGAAAGCCCGCAATATTGCTATGGGTCATAATATGGGTCGTTTAATCGGTCAATTAAGAAACATGGCCGTTGCAATGAGTCGCTTATTCTCGTTATGGCGTCTGTGTGAACTCTGCAAAAAAACCTTTCATTCTCGGCCTTGGTGGTACGACCAACCCGCAATCTTCCACCGAACAGGCGCTGGCAATATCCTTGCAAGCTGCTGCAGATGCCGGTGCGGAGGTTGAATTATTCGGAGCCGACCGATTGAAGGCTTTGCCGCACTATCGGTCTGACCCGACCGGGTTGAATGATACTGGCAAGGCGCTGGTGGAACTGGTTCGGCGTGCTGATGGCGTGCTCTTGTCCAGTCCAGGCTATCATGGAACCATATCCGGTCTCGTGAAAAATGCGATTGACTATATCGAGGAAACATCCGGCGATGACCGGACCTATCTCGACGGCATCCCGGTTGGTCTGATCGTGACCGCCCATGGCTGGCAGGCCGTCGGCAGTACATTGGCGGCGCTGCGTTCGATTGTCCATTCACTGAGAGGCTGGCCAACACCCATGGGTGTCGGGATTAACGCAATAGGCGGTATGTTCCAGAACGGGGTCTGTTCCGATGATAATGTCAGCGAGCAGCTCAAACTGGTTGCCCGGCAAGTCATGCTCAAAGCCGAAGCGCGCTAAGCAAGATTTCCGCGATCAATCTGGCGCCAGATTCCCGTAAAATTCGCGATACCATTGGACGAACCGCTTGAGCCCGTCTTCGAGCATCACTTCCGGCTCATAGCCGGTCAGCGCATGCAATTTGGATATATCGGCATAGGTGGATGTGACATCTCCCGGCTGCATCGGCCGCATGATCTTCTCCGCTTCGATGCCGAGCGCATTTTCGAGAGCCTTGATCATATCCATTAGTCCGACCGGCCGGCTATCACCAATATTGAGGACGCGATGCGCGCCCTGGTCCGGTGGATTGTCGAGCGATCCCAATATCCCATCGACAATATCGTCTATATAGGTGAAGTCGCGCGCCATTTTGCCTTCGCCATAAACCTCAATCGCCTCGCCCGCCAAAATCTTCTTGGTAAAACCGAAATAGGCCATGTCCGGGCGACCCCAGGGACCATAGACGGTGAAGAAGCGCAGCCCGGTTTGGGGGAAGCCATAGAGTTTGGCGTAGGACTGGCTCATCAATTCACAGGATCTTTTGGTTGCGGCATAGAGCGAAACCGGGTCGGTCGCGGGTTCTTCCTCGGTGAAGCCGGCGCCACCGATCGGCTTGTCGCCATAGACGGAACTCGATGAGGCATAGACCAGATGCTGGAAATTGGCGGCATGACGGCTCGCCTCGAGCAGTGACAAATGGCCCTGGAGATTGGACTTTTGATAAGCGAAGGGATTTTCAATACTATATCGCACGCCGGCTTGGGCAGCGAGATGGATGATCCGTTGCACGCCATGCGATTGCACCAGCGTCTTGACGCCAGCATCATCCGAGACATCCATTTCTGCGAAAAGGAAATTGTCCAGGGCGTTGAGATTGGCCAGCCGCGCGGCTTTCAGGGCGGGATCATAATAATCGTTGAGATTATCGATCCCGATCACCGATTCTCCGCGCGCGATCAGCCGCGTTGCCACCGCATGGCCGATGAACCCCGCAGCTCCGGTCACGAGGACAGGGTCTTTGGCGATATTTTCCATTTGGTATTTCCAATCAACGGCTGATCCTGAAGCGCCCTAGCACGAACTGGTAAAAATTATGACAGCGGAAAAACAATTGTGCCGGACCGCCGATATCGCGGGGATATGCCCGATGATCGCGCCGGTGATATGCTGCATCAAAACCGCAATGCAAAACGGCGGCACTTTTCAGCGCCGCCGTCTTTTTGATCTTGGGACTATGCGAATTAGAATTCGTAGCGGACACCGAGCTGGACTCTCCAGGCAGATCCGGTCGTCGAGATATTTGGCTCATCATCAGGGTTGAAGCCCGAGATGATGTAGCGGCCGTCACCGTCTACATTGCCATCAACCACGTCAACGAGCTGTCCGTCACCAAAGACGCCGCGCGGCGCAACGGTGTTCCAGCCATTGTTCAGAACATTGAGGAAATTGTCGACATCTGCGAAAATTTCGATCTTGTCTTCCACACCAAAGAGACGTCCGGGTCCGGGAATCTCCTGGCTGATCCGAAGATCCATGTCGAACACCCAATCTTCGGTACAAGTATTCCGGCGAATCGTCTGTCCGGCGGTAAAGCCGCAATTGGTCCCAGCAACATAGTTGAGCAGGGACTGGACAGCTGCAGCATCCGAAGAGGGAGACAGGTTCGGATCATTCACACCCGTCGGGATGTAAAGCAACGCATTGTCATTGCCGGAACTGCTGTCGTTAAATACCCCGCCGCCGTCAAAGGTCAGGCTGTAAGGACGGCCCGAACGTGCGCTGAAGAACACACCCAGTTGCGTGTCAAATCCATCGATAAATTCTTCGGTGAAATTGGTCGCAAAGGTAAAGCTGTGACGGGTTTCATAGTTGGACGTGGAGTTGGCTGGGTTCTGCCGATCAAATGCTGCCGATTCATCAAAGCTGGACGTTGCGGTCGAGCTGTTGGCGTTGCGGAAATTGTTCGAGTCGGTGAATGCATAGCCCATGTTGACTGACACGCTGCCATTGTCGGTGAAGACACCGCCGTCGAACCGCTTGGACAGGGCCAATGAGAAGACGTGACTGTCATAACTGCGGCCATTGGTCAGCTGGATTTCGTCATCCCGTCGGGTTGAGAAACAGGCTGCATTCACGCCCGTATAAGTGGGCGGCGTGCCTCCGGTTCCGACCAATTGGGCGGTACAGCCATTTGCATTTGGATCAATGGCCGCATAGATTGGTCGCCCGTCAACGGTAAAGCCGTTCAAGCCTCGGCTGGGATTAACCACCTGGGACAGATCGACAAAGTTCAAGGGATCGATGAACTTGGAATAGATATAATCAACATTCAGGTTCCAATTGTCGAAGAAACCGCCGCCTGCGCCGAATTCACTGGTGAAACCAAGGTTACCGCGCAGCACAGTCGGATTGTCAAAGTTGGGATCGGTCGATTGCGTGTCGGCTAGTCCAGCCGCAGATTGCGCGGAACCAGCGGTAATCGCGCAGCCCGGGAAACCCGTAAACTGACCGTTGCTCACGACACTGATCTGGCCATTGGCATCCTGTATTCCGTTACAAGGCGTATCGAACGTATCGCCGGATCCGGTTGAAAAGCCGTTGTTGGAAAATGCGTTAGAGAAGTAGACGATCGGATCGCCACCAGAGAACATTCCGACACCGGCTGTGACCGAGGAATTGCGGAAGAAGCCTTCATTTTCCAACGAATAGGTAGCGGCGATACGCGGCAGAATCACCGGATCAATCTTGCTGAAAGCATTGGCGTTGGAAAAGCCATAGCGCGACAGAAATTGTGGGTTTGCCCGAGGAGCGCTGCCATCATAGATTTGGACGCGAAGACCGGCAGCAATGTTCAGCTGATCTGTGGCCTGCCACTCATCTTGAGCGTAAAAGGACCAGATCTGCCGCCCAAAGGTTGCCGCTGCTTCATTGATATCGCCCGTTGGCGTGGCATTGATGGTACCGCCACCCAAGCCGCCACCGGCGAGATTGTCAGCCGTGTCACCAAAGACACTCGAGAAGCCGCCGCTGGCCACCAGGCCATTGCGGAAATCATCCAAATTCCGGAAGAACAGGGTGCCTGTCGCGTTGATCGCAAACAGATTGAACACCTGCAGGTCGTTGACCTCGGCACCCAATTTGATCTGGTGATCACCAGCGTCAATGTTCATCTGGATCTTGGCCTGGTCGACGCGGGTGTCGAGCTGGTTGGCCGACCGGAAGATGCCGGGGCCGCTGGACAAGATACCATTTTGGGTTGGGCCGACGACGCCAACAGACAAGCGCGTGAGCGGATTGTCCGATTGCGCTTCGCCACCGCCCACTGGACCCTGAATATCGCTCACTTCGGAACGGGAGATACGTATTTCGGTGGATACTTTGTCCGACCAGTCGGAATAGAGGCGCGCGGAATAATAGTCAGACTCGGTGCCTTCGATTTCAAAACTGTTCAGGCCGGTCAGTTCCTGGTTGCCGGTGTCGGATTCGACATTCTGCTCTTCGAGACGCTGATAGGTCAGCTCGAGCCGGTGATCGTCGGTAATATAGGCATCGAGACGGCCAAAATAGCGTACGCTCGATTCGGGCAGCGATGTTGGATAGCCACCGATATCGCGGCCATAGACATCACGGGCAATCTGGGAAAATTCATCAAATTGGGCCTGGGTGACAAAATTCGTGTCATTGGGGAAGCCAGCGCCGGCGGGACCGGTGTCATTGCTGTCGCCCAAATCGGTTTCTTCATAAGCGGCGAAGAAGAACAGCCGATCGGGAATGATCGGCCCGCTCAGGGTCGCGCCCCAGCGCTTTTCTTCAAAGGGAGCCGGGGTAAAATTCTGCCCGTCGATCGTGTCGCCGCGCAGATCTTCATTGCGGAAGGTGAAAAAGGCGGTGCCATGAAAGTCGTTGGAACCGGATTTGGTCACGACGTTGACGGCACAGCCGGTAAAGTCGGAATATTCCACGTCATAGGGCGCGAATTCGATCGAGGTTTCGCGGATCGCGTCAAATGGCAACGGCAATGCGTTGCGGGCTGCAAATGGCGTTCCGTTGAGACCGAAGGAGTCAGCCTGGGTAATACCATCGACCGTGAATGTGTTGGTCCGGTCATTGCCGCCGAGACAGGAAATCCGGTCGACCGAGTTGGAGCGATCGAGGCTGACGCGCGGGTCGATCCGGATCAGGTCGCGAATATCACGGGAGATCGACGGGAAGGCTTCCAATGTTTCAAGGCTGAACGACTGGCCTGGGCCAACCGCAAGCTGACTGACGCCGACGCGGGCACCGGTCACGACGATGACGCTTTCATCTGAATTTGCCGCAAGACCGAATGAAAATTGTTTGTTGCCCTGCAGGGTGATGAACTGATTCTCGATCGTTTGACCCTCAAAGCCTGGAGCCGTCGCGGTCACCGTATAAGGGCCGCCGGTCGTCAAGGAGCTGATGTTAAACTGCCCGCTGGACGTGGTGGATGAGGTCTGGGTCTGGTTTGTACGTGTATCGGTTACGGTCACTGTCGCATTTGCGATTGGCGTCCCGCTGTCATCACGAACCGATCCTTCGATCCCCGAAGTAATTTGCTGTGCAGCTGCTGGTACGGCCATCAGGCCCGCAGTTGAAAGGCTGGCGACGCTAGCTGCCAAAAGATATTTGATTTTCATGATAATTCCCTGTTCATGAACGCATAGAAGATGTCGAAAGTCGGAAGATGATTGCCCGTAAAATGGAGAGACGGATAAAAACAATGCGTCTCTAGCGCCTAAAAATGACAATTTTGTCTCAATTGCAACGAGAGATACCGCAGTGCAGCATTTTATTTTTTGTGGCGCGGGCGTTCGTCAAATTTTTTGCGCGGATAGAGCGTTTTTTTCCACCGCATAATTCTTCTATCTCATTACTTTATAGCGCTATATTTGAGATTCAACGCGCTCAACCAGGTCATCATAGACGGATTCTGACTGTTGCGAATTTATCACGATATCCGCATGGCTTTTTGACGGCTCGACGAACAGATCATGCATCGGGCTGACCTGATTGGTGAATTGCAGGTGCACCGATTGTTGGGTTCGCCCCCTCTCGCGCACATCCCGAGCGAGTCGCCGCGCAAATCGCGTTTCGGAATCGCATTCGACGAAGATCCGCAGATCCAGCAGATCGCACAGCGGCTGATGGTGCAGGATCAATATGCCATCGACCAGGATGATCGGCCGCGGTTCGGTATGTTCGGTTTCCGCTTTCGGCAAATGCGTTGCAAAATCATAGAGCGGACGATCAATCGCTCGTCCGGATTTGAGCGCCTGTAATTGGTTCCACATCATCTCAAAATCAACCGCATCCGGATGGTCGAAATTGGCCCCACCTTTGCCTTGCGGCGCGTCGCCAAGGCCGAAGAAATAGTCATCCTGCGGCAGGACCACAGATTTGTCCGGTCCGAAATGCCGGAACAGACGGGCGGTCAGCGTCGATTTCCCTGAACAGCTACCGCCGCTGATGCCAATGACTTTGGGACGTGCGCCGGTGCCGGTCATGCAAGCCCGATTTCCCGCAGGCGTTGCTGGAGATAGTCATGGGCGGTGATCGGCTGCGGATAGAGATTCGGATGCGCATCATCGATACATTCCGGCAATGTCTCGATCAGATAGTCGGGGCGGAAATGGAGGAAGAATGGCATGGAGTAACGCGAGAATCCGCGCCGTTCGGGCGCTGGATTGACCACGCGATGAGTGGTCGATGGCAGGCGATTATTGGTCAGTCGCTGGAGCATATCGCCAATATTGACGGCCAGTTCGCCCGCCTTGGGTGTGACCGCCCGCCAGTTGCCTTGCTTGTCCCGCAATTCCAGCCCCGCTTCTTCGGCGCCGATCAGCAAGGTGATGGTGTTGATATCCTCATGCGCTGCCGCCCGCACCGCGGGCGAATCCTCCGGCACGGGTGGATAGTGGATGAGCCGCATCACCGAATTTCCGTCCCGCACCGTGTCGACGAAGAAATCGGCGGGCAGGTTCAGAAATCTTGCAATCGCCTCCAAAATCCGCGCGCCAGCTTTGTCGAAGGCGGCAAACATTTCTAGAAAGGTGCCACGAAACTGCGCCAGTTCGCTGGGCCAGATATTGGGCGGCATATAGGGGGTGAACGGATGGCCTTCCGCCAGCGCGCGGCCGATATGCCAAAATTCCTTGAGATCATGGATGGAAGAATCCTTGGCGCTTTCCGTGCCGAACGGCGTATAGCCACGCGCACCGCCCCCCCCGGCAATATGATAGCGGCGCTTGACCTCTTCCGGCAGGGCGAAAAAGGCGCGGGACATCGCGTCTGCGCGGGCGATCAGTTCGGGCGGGATGCCGTGATCGGAGATGATCGCGAAACCCCAGTCGGAGAAACTGCGTCCGATGCGTGTAGCAAAAGCATCTTTATCTTCGTCTGCCATCGTCAGGGAAATCGACGCGAGCGTATCTGTTATCTGGTTCATATCTCTAAGATGCGTGCTCGTCCCGGTTTGTCAATCGCTCTAGCCGATTGACAACAGGATTCCGGCCAAAGCCGCGCTCATCAAATTGGCGAGCGACCCCGCTGCCAGGGCCCGCAGCCCGAGCTTGGCGATCACCGGACGCTGATTCGGGGCGAGGCCCCCGGTGACGGCCAGCTGAATCGCGATGCTGCTGAAATTGGCAAATCCGCAGAGCGCAAAAATCACAATCGCGTTGGTCAGTGGAGAAATGCCATCCTGAATCTTGCCCAGTTCGATAAAGGCGACAAATTCGTTGAGCACGACTTTGGTCCCGAATAATCCGCCAGCCCGCATCGCCTCTTCCCAGGGAACGCCGAGCAGAAACATGATCGGTGCAAATATATAGCCAATGATTTGCTGAAAGCTGAGTTCTGGATAGCCAAACCAGCCACCGACACCACCGAGCAAACCGTTGGCCAAGGCTACGAGCGCGACAAAGGCGAGCACCATTGCGCCTACTGCGACGGCCAGCTTCACCCCGGTTTGCGCGCCCATTGCAGCGGCCATGATCAGGTTGGCGGGCTTCTCATCCTCATATTCCACCGCGATTACGAGATCTTCCGGCGCGGGATCATCCGGATTGTCGGGCATGATGATCTTCGCCATCAATATGCCGCCGGGCGCGGACATGAAGGCGGCGGCGAGCAGATAGTCGATGCGGATACCCATGGCGGCATAAGCGGCCAATATGGTGCCCGCAACACCGGCCATGCCAACGCTCATCACCGTGAACAGCTGTGACTGGGTCAGACTGGCGAGATAAGGGCGGATGACCAAGGGGGATTCGGATTGACCGACGAAGATATTGGCCGCGGCGCAGAGTGATTCGACTTTGGAAATGCCGGTAATCTTCTGAATGGCGCCGCCGACCCATTTGATGATAAACTGCATGATGTTGAGATAGTAGAGAATCGATATCAGCGCCGAGAAGAAGATGATCACGGGTAGCGCGGCGATGGCAAAGCTATTGCCGCCGACGGAAGGGTCTGCCAGCGGGCCGAAGATGAAATTGGTGCCCGCAGACGCATAGCCCAGCAGGTTCGAGACGCCGTCCGCCATGGCCTGAATGATCTGCTTGCCGACCGGGATATAGAGTACGATCACGGCAATCCCGGCTTGTAGCGCAAAAGCCGCGCCAACCACGCGCAATCTGATGTTCCGGCGACCCGTTGAAAGGCCGAATGCGAGCAGCAAGATGAGCGCCATACCGGCGAGGCTAGTCAGGATCGATGTCATGCTATCAGCTCCGGTTTACCACGTGAAACTGCCCGTTTCACTGTTGCAGGCAGCAGCCAGCCGGTCGAGGCAGTCGTCAATATCTTCGGACACGATCAAATGCTTGCGCCGCTCGGCAGATACAAAGCCTTGCTCTGTCATTTTATCGAGGAAATCGATTAAGGAATCCCAATATCCAGCCATATTCAATATGGCGAATGGCTTGTTGTGATAGCCAAGCGCATTCCAGCTCCAGGCCTCAAATAGTTCATCCATCGTCCCGACTCCGCCGGGCAAAGCGACAAATGCATCCGTAAGGTCGGTCATCTTGGCTTTGCGCTCGTGCATATTCTGAACGATGTGAAGCTCTGTCACGCCGGTATGCGCCACTTCCAGATCCTTGAGCATCTCAGGAATGACGCCGTGAACTATACCGCCTTGGGAGAGCACGGTGTCAGCGATAATGCCCATCAGGCCGAGCTTGCCGCCGCCATAGACCAGATCGACGTCGCGCGCCGCCATGGCGATGCCCAGTGAAACGGTCGTTTGTGCATAGGCCGGGTCTCGGCCGGCATTAGCCCCACAATAAACTGCTAGTCGCTGCAAATTTGCCCCCGAATGCGCGGCATGATGCTGCGCGTACTGCTGATTGTCCTTATTCTTTCCCTATAGAAAAAATGCGCGACGATACTATTTCTTTTTTTTCTTCGTCGACCGCGCTAGGCGTTTGCGATGGAAGACATCATTAAAACAAAGCATATTCCGCGCGGACTTTTCATCATCACCGTACTCTATGGCGGGATGGCCAGCCTGGCAGGAATACTCGGCAACAAGCTCGTGTCGCTGGAACCCCTGCCGCTGGCGGTGGAGGCGGGGATATTTGCGTTCATCCTCTTGGTGGTATTGTCGAGCGCAACCGCCGAAACCTATGGTCGTAAGACCGCCAATCGTCTGGTGGTCTTCGGTTTCATTCCCATTGTCGTCTCGATGATTCTGATTCAGCTGGTTTTGGCGCTGCCGCCTGCCTCCTTCTGGGAAGAGGAAAAGCGGGTCGCGTTTGACATCATCCTCAACCAGTCGACTCGGCTGATGTTTGCCGGCATTCTTGCCTATGGCGCATCCCAGCTGCTCAACGTCTTCCTGATCACCAAGCTGAAAGGCGAAAGCGGCCGGTTCCTGTGGTTCCGCAGCATGGTCGCAGGCGTGACCAGCCAGGCGCTGGATACATTGATCTTTATCTCCGTAGCATTCTATGGTGTCGCCCCCTTGATGAAGATCATGCCCGGCCAGTTGCTCGCCAAAGTGATTCTTTCGGCGATATTCGTACCGCCGCTGGTCTATGGCATTGTCCGGTTGGCGAAGCGGCTGGATGCGGAATAATTTCCCATTCCTGATCCTATTGGCGCTGCTGCTGTCGGGTTGCGCGGAAGACAAGCCATCGCCAATGCCGTCCTCGGAAGTTACGATCGTCACCATGATCGGTGCGATTCATGGTCAGCACCGGCGTAGCGACATTTATTCTCTCGAAGTCCTGCGCAAGGCGATTGTGCAGTTTGAGCCCGATATCATCATGGTCGAATTGCCGCCGGATCGATTTGAAACGGCGTCCGCGAATTTTGACCAATATGGCGAAGTCCGGGAAAGTCGGGCAGATGATTTCCCCGAATTGATCGACGTCGTCTTTCCGCTGCGCGCGGACATGGGTTTCGAGATGGTTCCCGTGGCGGCCTGGACGCAGGAGATCGCCGAAGATCGTCGCCGCATTGTCAAACGACTGGAAAGCGATCCGGTGCGGGCACAGGACTGGTTCGCATATCAGGCCGCGATCCGGGCTTATAACAGAGCGGTTTCAGGCAAATCCGATGACCCTCGGTTCATTCACTCGCGCGCTTATGATGCAGCGGTCAAAGACCGTCAGGAGACCTATCAGCGGCTGTTCGGCGATGACCTCGGGGCCGGAGGCTGGCAGGCGATTAACGCAGCGCATCTGGCGCAAATCCACGCCGGTCTCGATAAGATCAAGGGTCAGAAAAAGCGCGTTCTGATCCTGTTTGGGGCCTGGCATAAATATCCGATATTGGAGGGATTGGAGGCGAGACCGGATATCTTTCTGGTCGATCCCATATCATTATTCTAGCAGTTAACTATTTGTTTTTATTGTGTATTATTTCTGCCTTGGCGAGATCCTCAGCAGTGTCAATATCCAACAATATCTGTTCGTCGCCGGCGATCACATGCGCGTGAGACAGCATCGCGCGGGCGCCTTTATCGCCGTCCAGCGCGCTTAACAGGCGAAGCCTGTCTTGTGGGAAAATCGCCGGCGGCATGGCTTGTTCATTGCTGGTCGAGGCGACGATCTGCTGGCGCCCTAAATTTTCAAAGCCCGTCAGCAACCGGTCGATATGGTCAGGTGAGACAAAGGGCATGTCAGCCAGAGCGATACATAGCGATGTCGCGCCAAATTCGATGGCCTGTTCCGCCGCGTGCCGGACCGAGGTCGCCTGACCTTGTTCGGCCTGCCTATTAGGAATCACCCTATAGCCCAGATCGCGCCAGCCCTGGGCGCATGGATGATCGGGGGATGCAATCACCAATTTGCGCATGAACGGAAATTCGGCCCATGTCGTTGCTGCGTGAAGGCCGAGTTTCTTGCTGCCCAAAAGCGCGTTCAGCTTGTCTTGGTCGCCAAATCGCCGTGACTGTCCGGCTGCCAGCAAGGCCAGCATCCGTCCAGATCCGGGCGCCTGGCTCAACTGGCAGAGAGGCTTTCGATATAGGCGATCACCGCTCGCCGCTGCTCCGGCTCGGCGAGCGCGCCGGCGACCATCGTCGTGCCCGGAATTTTGGCCGCGGGATTGGCGATAAAGGCGTCCAGCTCTGCGGCGGTCCAGATGATCCCTGATGCATTGAGCGCGTCGGAATAGGCGAAGCCATCGACGGCGCCGGCCGGCTTGCCAATCATGCCATAAAGTGTCGGACCGACGCCATTGGCGGCATCTGCGACGATCGCGTGACAGGCGGAGCAATTGGCAAAGGCCGCTTTGCCGGCCGCGATCAGCGCCAGCTCCGGATCGGCTTCGGGCGTCGCGACCGCTGTTTCGACCGCCGCGTCGCCCGGTTCCCGCACGATGATCTGTTCTGTCGGTCCCGGTACCGGATCGGCGCTACAGGCGGCGAGCAAGATAAGGGACAATAATGGCAATGCGCGGGCTATAGTCATATTCCGGTTCCGATCAGGCGAAGCTATGTTTGGACAGCGGCAATTCGCGGATTCGTGTGCCGGTGGCGGCAAAAATCGCATTGGTGACGGCCGGTGCCAAAGGTGGCAGTCCCGGTTCCCCGCCGCCGCCGAGCCGCTTGTGATCGCCATTGATGATCTGAACCTCGACCTCGGGCATCTCGTTGATCCGGAGCATTTGATAGTCGTGGAAATTGCTCTGCTGCACGGCGCCATTTTTGATCGAAATCTCACCATAGAGCGTCGCGGTCAGGCCATAGACAATGGCGCTTTCCATCTGCGCGATAAAGCCGTCCGGGTTGACGACAAAACCGGCATCGGCGGCGACATAGATTTTTTTGACTTTCGGTTTGGCGCCGCTCATGTCGACTTCCGCGACCTGGGCGATGATCGAACCAAAGGACGGAACAAAGGCGATCCCGCGTCCGTGCTTTTCGGGCAGCGGCTGGTCCCAGCCTGACATTTTCGCGGCCAGATCGAGTATCTTGAGATGGCGATCCGATCCGGCGAGCAATTCGCGGCGGAAGGCATAGCCATCCTTGCCGGCGGCATGGGCCATTTCATCAACGAAAGATTCGATGAAAAAGCCGTGTTGGCTATGATCGACCGAACGCCATGGACCAAAGCGCAAATGGGTCGGGACATCGACTTTGCGGATCTTGTGATTGGCGATATTATAATAAGGCACGGTTGGCGCCTCCTGCGGATCGAACAGATGCGTGTGGATATTGCTCCAGCTCACCGCCTTGCCATCCGCATCGAGCCCGCCCTGAAAACGGCTGGTGGCCGAGGGACGATAATGATCCTGCATCGTGTCTTCTTCACGCGACCAGATCATCTTGACCGGATAGCCAGTGGCCTTGGCGATCCGAACCGCCATTTCGATATTGTCTTTTTCGGAGCGCCGACCGAAACCGCCGCCGAGATAGGCATTGTGATAAGTGACGTCCTCGAAATCGAGCCCAGCCGCGTCAGCCGCCGCCTGGCGAGCATTGACCGGCGCCTGATGCCCAGACCACACATCGCATTTGCCATCCCGAACCCAGGCGGTGCAGTTCATCGGTTCCATCGTCGCATGGGCGAGGAACGGCACTTTATATTCGGCCTCGACCTTTGTCGTGGCGCGCACAAAGGCATCCGCGACATCGCCTTCTTCGGTCTCGATGTCGCCGCCATCATCGCCAGCATCGTTGAGATAGCTGTCATAGCGGGCGAACAAGCCGTCGAGGTTGAGATCATCACCCTCGGTTTTGCTATATTGGGTGTCGATCGTGTTGAGCGCCTGCTGCGCCTGCCAATAGCCATCGGCGACCACGGCGACAAAATCCCCCATGTTGAGGATTTGCAACACGCCCGGCATCGCCTTTGCGGCGCTCGCATCCATCGATGCGACGGTTGCGCCGACCACGGGCGCGGCCTTGACCGCAGCATATTTCATGCCGGGCACATTGGCATCAATTCCGAAAACCGCACTGCCATCAACCTTTTCAGGAATATCATGACGCGCTAGCGGCTTGCCCATCAATTTGTAATTTTCGGGTGATTTCAATTTGGGTTTCGCAGGCAGGCTTTGCTCGGCGGCGGCCGTTGCAAATTTCGCAAATGGCTCTGATTTGCCGCTTTTCGCGTGGCTCAGCATGCTGTTTTCGGTTGTGATCTCGGTAGCCGGGACATTCCATTCGCTGGCTGCAGCGGCGATCAGCATTTCCCGTGCCGCCGCCCCTGCCGTGCGCATCGCGCGTTGACCGGTCGCGCGGACTGAAAAGCTACCACCAGTAAATTGAAGCCCCATCGCTTGGGCGAGTTCCAATATTCCACCCGCGACTGTTGGCTCAAAAATTTCCGGGACCTCCAGGTCAGGGAAAAGAAAATCGCGACCAATGGAATCGGAAACATATTTCTTGTCGGCGGGTGCCTCGAGAATTCTAACCGTCGCCCAATCCGCGTCCATTTCGTCAGCCAGCATTTGTGCAAGGGCGGTATATACGCCCTGGCCCATTTCAACATGGGGGATGACAGCAGTCACGACATTGTCGGCACCCACTTTCACCCATGCATTGAGCAATTGCTCATCCTGGCCATTGGCCAGCATTGGACTTAGTCGATCGATCGGATTGCCAGGACGCACGGCCACGCCGACGACCAGCGCGCCGCCCGCAACAACGCCCGCGCCGATAAAGGCCCGGCGCGTCCATTTGCCTTTTTTCTTCGGGCTGTCGGCCATGGTCTCTGCATCGCTCATGCTATTGTCTCCTTCGTCGTCGGCTGCTCAATGCCCGCGGCGATCTTGATGGCTTGACGAATCCGGCCATACATGCCGCAGCGACAGACGTTTCCGGCCATAGCCGCGTCGATCTGTGCGTCGGTTGGAGAAGGGTTTTTTGTCAGCAAGGCTGTCGCCGACATGATCTGGCCGGACTGGCAATAGCCGCATTGCGGCACCTGCACATCAATCCAGGCCTGCTGCACTTTGGAGAGGGTTCCGTCTTCGTCCGCTATGCCTTCAATCGTCGTGATCGACTTGCCTTCGGCTTGGGAGATCGGGGTCGAGCAGCTGCGCACCGGCTGGCCATCGAGATGGACGGTGCAGGCGCCGCATTGCGCGATGCCGCAGCCAAATTTTGTCCCGTTCATTTCAAGATTTTCGCGGACGACCCATAAGATCGGTGTCGCAGGGTCGACTTCGACAGCTTTTTCCTGCCCATTAATCGTCAAATTTATCATGAAAATCTCGCCCGGTAAGTGGATAGCAATATGCAACTCATACGCGACTATTCCGCCCAAGCCAAGGGATCATAGACAAAGACTATCGGCGGGTTGCGCAATCGGCGATGAACCGACTAGGCAAATACGTCAGCCAGGCTGCCGGTGTCGGCGCCTTCCTTGGCGGTCCGCAGATCGATATAGATGGACGCCACACCTGCTCCCTGAATGGCCCCGATCAGAGTATTGACCAAGGCACTGACGATGGCGACCATGAATGCGCTCCAGAAGCTCAAGATACCACCGATGAATCCGATGATCATGGCGACAATGATGAAGACGATGAGCAAGATGAACAGGATCATTTTGGATCCCGATGTCAGTTCAGCGCTTCTTTTCAAGGATGCAATAATCCCCTTGTCTTCGGCCATCATGACCGGTGTTGCGACCAGCCACATCAGGGCGAGAATGATGCCCGGTACGATCAGCAACAGCAGGCCAAATCCAATGCCCAGACTGACCAAAATGCCCAGTCCGATCAGCGGCAGAAACTTGCCTATCGCGGTTTTGATGCAATCACCGAGATTGATCGGCTTGCCCGCCAGATCATTCAAGGTTGCCACGATCAAGGTTGCCTGCAGAACGACGGAAAAGAAAACGCTCAGGAAAAAGCCAAAAATACTGCCCAGAATGACAGTCGGAGAGGTGAAAAATCCCAAAGATGCGGCCGGATCGCCTTGCGCCAGCTGCACAAACAGATTGGGAATGCCAACGATCAACAAGGAGAGACCCAGGAAAACGACAGGATTACGACCGATCACGCCGAATGTATTGTTGAGCACGCGGCTGATATCAATTTGCCCATTCGTGTCCGCCATGCTTCTTCCCCTTATTTGTCCATCATAAACAACATATCGAACCAAGATTGCACATATCTGATTTCGGGTAAAGCTGGGGCTCCGAATTATCTTGGCGCTTGCCCAGTCTGCCGGTTTCTGCAACATCTTCATTCGTGGCAGAAGAAGCGCAAGTAACGGGAACGGAGGCGGGTGCTTCTTTTGACAGTGCATGGGAAGACGTGCGTGCTGATGGCGATATTCAATATGAGGTCGTATCGCCGCCAGAACCGCCGGAAACACCCCAATGGTGGCTGGATTTTCTGGAATGGCTGGCGGAGGTCTCCGCGCCTGTCGCCGAAGCGATTGCCGATGCCTGGCCGGTGATCCGGATTGTCTTGCTCCTGTTGCTGGCCATCGGCGTCCTGACTTTGCTGTGGGTGATTCTGTCTCCCTTTTGGGAGGAATGGCGCGGTCGCAAGCCCAGGGCCGACGCATATTGGGAGCCCGAGGCCGCCGCGGCACGACAATTGCTCGACGAGGCGGAATTGCTCGCCGACGCAGGGCGGTTTGATGAGGCCACCCATCTGCTGCTCTACCGGAGCATCGAGGACATCAAAAAACGCAAACCCAATTTGCTGCGCCCTTCGTCGACATCGCGGGAAATCGGGCGGTTCGATAGCCTTCCACAGACGGCGCGGGCGATGTTCGAGATTATCGCCGATCAGGTGGAGCGCAGTGTTTTCAAGGCCACTCCGATCGGTGAAGAGGGATGGACCCGCTCGCGGGACGCCTATCGCAATTTCGCGCTCCCAAAAAGCTGGAAGGCCGGTACGGGACGATGAGTGTGCAGGCCAATCCTTTCAAACGCTCGACGATCCTCATCATGTTTGCGATTGGTTTCGCTGCATTTGTCGCCTTGCTCTATGGATTGGGTGCGGGCAACCAGTTCACATCGGGCAAAAATGGCCAGGCCCACGGCGCATCGAATAGTATTGTCGGCTATAAGGCGCTGGCCAATCTGCTCGAAAAAACCGGGAGCCCGGTGACTTATTCGCGGACTCAGGCGGGCATTGAAAAGCCCGGGCTGCTGATTCTGACCCCTACGGTTGCGTCGCAAAGCGCGGACCTCGACCAGGTCGTTCAGGATCGCGCCTATGTCGGACCGACGATGATCATCCTGCCCAAATGGCAAGTCACACAATCCCAGACCCTGACTCTGAAGAAAGGCTGGGTCGTGCGGACTGAGCCATGGGATGGTGAAGCGGTCGGTCCGATGCTGGACGATATTGCCGATACCAAAGTCACGCGCTCGAAAGAGGCGAAGGGCATCGCCAGCTCTGCGGTCGGCGGCACGGTCAAGACCCCAGACTCACCGGTGACGATAAGCGGGGATTTTATTCGCAATATTGTGCGCGATCCCCGGTCGGGAGATGCGCTGGTCGCTTATCTTGATGATGGCGGCGTCTATGCGCAGCTCGATGGCCTGGATCCGTCGGTGATTACCGACGAAGCCGAAATTGACGCAGATTTTTTCCCGGTGGTGATCGTCGCGGATGCGGACCTGATGAACAATTTTGGCATGGCCGACAAGCAGACGGCGGAACATGCGCTCGCGCTGATCGAGGCCGCGGCCGCAGGGACCGATGGCGAGATTATGTTCGATCTAACCTTCAACGGACTGGGTAGTCCCAGGAATCTTCTCACGCTTGCCTTTGAACCGCCCTTTCTCTCGGCGACCATCTGTCTGATTGTCGCCTCGCTGGCGGCGGCGTGGATGGCGTTCAACCGGTTCGGGCCGCCGGTTCGGGCGCAGCGCAGCATTGACTTTGGCAAGACCGCGCTGGTCAATAACAGCGCCGGGTTCATCCGTCGGATGGGGCGTAGCTATCTGGTGGTTGATCCCTATGCCGAGCGGATAAGGTCAGAAGCGGCATTGGCACTGGCTATTCCAGCCTATACGCCGGACCGTGAGATCAACGCCCGGCTGGATGCGCTGGGCGAGAGTGGCGGCAACCGTTTTTCGGCGCTGTTCCACAATCTAAGCCGCGCGCAAAAGCCCCATGAAATTGCAGAGGGGGCAGCGGCTCTCCATGCCTGGAAGAAGGAAAAAATCGGATGAATTTTGATGAGCTCAAGACGCTGGCGGATGCGATTCGCGGGGAAGTGGCCAAGGCCATCATCGGTCAGGATGAGATTGTCGATCATCTGCTGATCGCGCTATTTTCCTCGGGTCATGTGTTGCTGGAAGGGCCGCCCGGAACCGCCAAGACATTTCTGGCGCAATGTTTTGCGGCGACGCTCAACCTCGATTTCGGGCGGATCCAATTCACCCCCGATCTGATGCCCGGGGATATTATCGGCTCCAACCTGTTCAATTTTCAAAGCAGCACGTTCACCCTGACGCGCGGCCCGGTTTTCTGCGATCTCCTGCTCGCCGATGAAATCAACCGGACCCCGCCCAAAACCCAGGCAGCGATGCTCGAGGCGATGCAGGAGCGGGCAGTGACGATCGACGGGGAAACCCATAAATTATCTCCACAGTTCATGGTCGTGGCGACCCAGAATCCGATCGAGCAGCAGGGCGTCTATCCGCTGCCCGAAGCCCAGCTCGACCGGTTTCTGTTCAAACTGCTGGTCGGATATCCCGATGCCGATGAAGAAAAGCGGATCGTGGTCCAATATGGCGCCCGGACCGGCGCGCCCGGACCGGCTGATTTCGGAATCCGCACGCTGGCCGATCAGACAATATTGGCCGCGGCGGCAGACGTGGTCAAATCGGTGAAGCTGGTCGATGACGTGGTCGATTATATCGTGCGCCTGGTGCGTGCGACCCGCGAAACTGCCGATCTCGAAAATGGCGCCAGCCCGCGCGCTGCGATCATGCTGGCGAGTGCTGCGCGGGCGCGCGCCGCGATTGCGGGTCGCGACTATGTCATACCCGACGATGTCAAGGCGCTGGCCCCGTCGGTGCTCCGCCACCGGACTTTGCTGTCACCAGCGGCCGAGATCGAAGGGCGTCAAGTCGATGCGATCATCGAAGATCTGGTCGATCGGACGGAAGCCCCGCGCTGATGCCTTTGGCTTTTCCCTTTCCGCCTGACCTGAGTTGGTCGACCGCTTGCATCCCCATCGCGCTGCGACACGCGCAGCACGAGCGGGCCGTTTGATGTTCTACCCGACCGGACGAGCAATCGGGCTGATCGCACTCGGCGCGCCGATTGCGGCGATATTCGCCGCGATCATCCCGGCGCTGTGGGCGATTGGTGCGGCATGGGCGGCGATGCTGCTGTTGTTGCTGCTGCTCGACGGTCTGATTGCGGCCAAGGCGCGTGATGTGCGACTGGCCATCCCGCAAAGCGCCGAAATCGGAGCACCGATGACGCTGGCAGCGGAAGCTTCTTTCTCCGGACTGATGGTCCCGCAGCGGATATTTGGCAATCTCGGTGTCGATCACCGGCTGGCGGATAGCGGCAAGATCGAATTTGCCTTGGCGCGTATTGCCGGCAGCGCGGCTTTCGCCGGAGAGGCGACAACGATCCCCGGACGGCGCGGGACAGGAGAAATTGGCAAATTCTGGCTGCGCTGGAAAGGTCCGCTCGGTCTTGCCTGGCGGCAGATTGTCCAGCCAGGCGCCCAAACAGTTGCCGTGATCCCGAATATCGCCGCAGTGCGCAGTCCGACCGTGCAGATGTTCCTGCGCGATTCGGTTTTCGGTCTGATGGCGAGAAAATTTCGCGGCGAAGGCAGCGAGTTTGAAGCGCTCGCCGATTATCAACCGGGGATGGACCGGCGCAGCATCGACTGGAAGGGCTCGGCGCGCCATAGCAAATTGCTCGCCAAGGAATATGACACCGAGCGCAACAACCAGATTGTCTTTGCGCTCGATTGCGGCTCGGCGATGTGCGAACCGATCGATGGCCTGCCGCGGATCGATCGCGCGGTTTCGGCAGCCTTGCTGACCGCCTATGTCACGCTCAAATCAGGTGATAAAACCAGCCTGTTCAGCTTCGCCGCCAAACCCGAATTGTCGACGCCCTTTCTGTCCGGCAGCCGCAATTTCTTTCGCCTGCAACAGGAAGCGGCGACGATTGATTATCGTCATCAGGAAAGCAATTATACGCTGGCGCTGTCGTCCCTGCAAAACCGGCTGAAGCGCCGCTCGCTGATCATCATCTTTACCGATTTTACCGATCCGACGGCTGCGGATCTGATGCTCGAGGCTGCGGGGCGACTGATTGACAAGCATCTGGTATTATTCGTCATATTGGAAGATCAGGAGCTCAGGGCGATCATCGACAAGGCCCCCGAAAGCGCCGAAGATGTTGCGCGCAGCGTCACCGCGCAAAATCTGCATAATCAGAAAAATCTGGTGATCTCCCGGCTGCAGCATCTCGGGATTGACGTGATCGAAGGCGCGCATGACGAGATCGGGACCCGGCTGATCAACGGCTATCTCAAGATCAAGCGGCGAGGCGCATTATGATGATCAGGATCGGGAGGCAGCGCGATGAATGACATGACCGGCAATTCCGATATTGCATTTCCGGCGTTGCGCAGTGACCGGTTCCGGCTGGAACGCGAAAGCGACTGGATCCGCCTCGAAGAAATTGTCACCAAAATGGAAAAGGGCAAGGCGCGGAAACTGTCGGATGAGGACGTGCTGGCCTTGCCAACCCTCTATCGGACCTTGCTATCGAGCCTTTCGATTGCGCGTGAAAATTCGCTCGATGCAGGTCTCACCGATTATCTTGAAGGCCTGGCGCTGCGCTCCTATTTTCTTGTCTACGGCACGCAAACCAGCTTTGGCGGCTGGCTCAAGGACTTTCTCGGTGGCGGATGGAGTCGGGCCGTCCGGGCCATTCAGCTGGATATCTGGATCGCGCTCAGTGTGATGATCGCGGGAGCGCTGATCGGATATATATTGGTCGCCGGTGATAGTGACTGGTTCTATGCGCTGGTGCCGGGAAATTTTGCCGACGTGCGCGTTCCGGGCGCAACCGAAGAGGCGCTGCGCGGCACATTATTTGGCGGGCAGGAGCAGGATGGACTGGGCGTATTTGCAGCCTTCCTATTCAGCAATAATGCGCAGGTCGCGATTCTGGCATTCGCTCTGGGTTTCGCCTTTGCCATTCCGAGCATATTGCTGTTGATCCACAATATGGCGCTGCTCGGTGCGATGCTCTGGGTATTTGCCCAGCGCGGTTTGACGGCCGATTTTGTCGGCTGGCTCTCGATCCACGGGACGACGGAGCTATTTGCGATTCTGTTGGCCGGGGCAGCGGGCATTCATGTCGGACGGTCGCTTGCCTTTCCCGGAGCCAAATCACATCTTCAGGCCGCCAGCGATGCCGGCAAACGCGCGGCACTGGTGATGGTGGGCGTGATCATCATGCTGATTTGCGCCGGCCTGCTCGAAGGCTTTGCGCGCCAGCTGATCGACAATAGCATCGGGCGCTATGCGGTGGGCGGCGCGATGCTCTTGCTCTGGCTGATCTATTTTATTGGCTTTGGCCGCAAGGTGGGAGCGGGCAGATGAGCCGCGCAAAAATAGCCGTGGCGGGCTTGCCCGTCCGCCATTCCAAACTTGATCGGGTGATGATCTCGCCCGAAGGGGTGCCGCTGAATATTTCGGTGGCATCGGCAGGGGCGAGAGCGGGGGCTTTGCTGCTCGATATTGTGATCATCCTGGCGCTGATCATCGGTGTAACCCTGGCTGGAATATTCGCCATATGGGGATTTGGCAGTGCTTTTGGTCAATCTCTGGAAAGTGCCGAGGGCCCTTTGAGTGTCTTGATGGTTTTCTGGATCATCGCGATTTTTCTGTTCCGCAACGCCTATTTTCTCTATTTTGAACTGGGCGATCGCGCTGCTACCTGGGGCAAGCGTGTCACGGGCATTCGGGTCGCGGCGCGCGATGGCGGCCGACTGACTGCAGAGGCGGTGATTGCCCGGAATATTGTTCGCGATATTGAGCTATTCCTGCCGCTTATGTTCCTCTCATCGGGTGAAGTCAGCGGCACGATGAGCGATTTTACCGCCTGGGCCGGCTTTATCTGGGTGCTGATGTTCCTGCTGTTTCCGCTGTTCAACAAGGATCGGTTGCGCTGCGGTGATCTGATCGCGGGGACATGGGTGATCAACAATGTGAAGCCAAAGCTGGGTAATCTTGTCGCGCCATCGGTTCCCGAACAGGGTAATGCGAGCGCAACTGCAGGCCGCTATGTCTTTTCCGATCAGGAATTGTCGGTCTATGGCGAATATGAATTGCAGACGCTGGAAAAGGTTCTGCGCAGCGGTACGGACGAAGCGCTGGATACTGTCGCGGCATCCATTTGTGCGAAAATCGGCTGGGAACCGGGCAGCGGTGATGAGCGCATCTTCCTCGAGGCCTATTATACCGCTTTGCGCGCCAAGCTCGAGCGTGGCATGAGATTCGGCAAGCGGCGTAAAGACAAGTTTTCACAAACGGAATAGCGTGCATCCGGCGGTGCCGTAGCGTCACCTTAATCGCTCGGTTAATCGCTTGTTTTCCGCCATTTTCACCCTATAGTCCGGTCAAATTTCACTCAGGAGATCATAGCCATGAACCTTGAATTTACCCCCGAAGAAAATGCCTTTCGCGACGAAGTGCGTGATTTCATTGCAAATAACTACCCGCAGAATATTGGCACGCGCGGCGTTCAGGACGAAATGTCTCCGGAAGATATGGCCGCCTGGCACAAGATTCTCGGCCAAAAGGGCTGGTCTGTCCCGGCATGGCCCACCGAATATGGTGGCACCGGCTGGACCCCGACGCAGCGCTATATCTGGTCGGAAGAAAATGCCCGGATGAACACGGTCATGCCACTGCCTTTCGGCGTGTCGATGGTTGGACCGGTGATCTACACATTTGGCAGCGATGAGCAGAAGGCCGAGTATCTGCCCGGCATTCGCAGCGGCAATGTATGGTGGTGTCAGGGCTATTCCGAACCCGGCGCAGGTTCTGATCTCGCATCGCTCAAAACGACAGCGGTACGCGACGGTGATGATTATATCCTCAACGGGCAGAAGACATGGACGACATTGGCACAACATGCCGATTGGGGTTTCTTCCTCTGCCGCACCGATCCGGATGCGCCGAAACCGCAAATGGGGATCAGCTTCATTCTTGTCGACATGAAGTCACCCGGCATTGAAGTGCGCCCAATCAAGCTGATCGACGGCGGCCATGAGGTCAATGAAGTGTGGCTCACCGATGTTCGTGTGCCAGCGGCCAATTTGATCGGCGAAGAGAATAAGGGCTGGACCTATGCCAAGTTCCTGCTCGCGCATGAACGTTCCGGCATCGCCGGTGTCGCGCGCTCCAAGCGCGGTGTCGAACAGCTCAAGGAAATTGCTGCAGCCGAAATGCTGGATGGCAAGCCATTGATCGAAGACATGGGCTTTGCCACCAAGATCAGTCAGTTGGAAATTGACCTGTCCGCGCTCGAAATCACCGAGTTGCGGACGCTGGCTGGCGAACAGGCTGGCAAGGGACCCGGACCGGAAAGCTCCCTGCTCAAGGTCAAGGGAACCGAGATTCAGCAGCGGCTGACCGAGCTGACCCTGGAAGCCGTCGGCTATTATGGCACGCCTGATTTCCGTAGCTTCCCGGATGACGGGTCAAATGACTTCCCGATCGGGCCGGACTATGCGCATCATGCCGCACCGACCTATTTCAACATGCGCAAAACGTCGATTTACGGCGGATCCAACGAGATCCAGCGCAATATTATCACGAAAATGATCCTCGGGCTTTAACGCTCGACGCAGGGGAAATATTATGGATTTCGATTTTACCGACGAACAAAATATGGTGCGCGACGGAATTTCGCGACTGATTCGCGAACAATATGACTGGGACACGCGCCGCAGCGTGATCGAAAGCGATGCTGGCTGGCGGCCTGAGCTTTGGGCGCAATTGGCCGAACTCGGTATGCTCGCCGCACCCTTTTCGGAAGAAGATGGTGGCTTTGGCGGTGCGACCGAAGCGATGATCATCATGGAAGAATTTGGTAAAGGCCTTGCGGTCGAGCCGTTCATCCCGACTGTCGTTTGTGCCGGCGGCGCTCTGAAACATGGCGGCAGTGCCGCGCAGCGGGAAGAATATATTGGCGGGATCATTTCCGGCGAGATGATTTTCGCTTTTGCTTTTGCCGAGCCGCGTGGTCGCTATGATCTCGCAAATCTTGAAACCACTGCGAAAGCCGACGGCAGCGACTATGTGCTGAACGGCCATAAAGCGGTTGTTATCGGTGCGCCCTGGTCGACTCATTTTGTCGTAACCGCACGGACATCCGGCGGACGAACGGACAAAGAGGGTATTTCGGTGTTCGTGGTCGCCAAGGATGCTGACGGTGTCAGCCTGCGGGACTATGGCACGGTTGATGGACGCCGGGCATCGGAAGTCTATTTCGAAAATGTCAAACTTTCCAGCGATGCGCTGATTGGCGAGGCTGACAATGGGCTGCCGTTGATTGAGAAAATTGTCGACGAAGCGACAGCCGCAACATGTGCGGAAGCCGTGGGCGTGATGAAAGTCACCAATGAGATGACGCTCGACTATTCCCGGCAGCGGAAGCAATTTGGCGCTCCGATCGGGTCTTTTCAGGTGTTGCAGCACCGCATGGCCGATATGCTGATGGAATATGAGCAATCTGTTTCGATGTGCTATCTTGCGACGATCAAGCTCGATGAAGATGATGCGACGCGCAAGAAAAACGTCTCCTCGGCCAAGGTCCGGATCGGCCAATCGGCACGATTCATCGGCCAGTCGGCGATCCAGACCCATGGCGGCATGGGGATGACCGACGAGCTCGCCGTCGGCAGCTATTTCAAACGCCTGTCGATTTTTGAAAGCGAATTTGGCAGCGTCGATCATCATATGCGCCGGCATATTGCGCTGACCGCAGGCTAGACAGAGAGATCATCCCGGACCGATCCGGGACCAGATTCGGGCCAGGCATTTTGGTGCCGTCCGGCTCGGGATGCTGAATTTGCGTTCGGCGTGACAAACTGATCCTATCAATTAAGGGGATGGAGCCAAGCTGGTTCTGTCCCCTTTTTCACGCTAGGCCATCCAGATCCTGTGGAGAGGATGTTGATGAATAAAGATTCCGGTACGAGCTTTGGCGGTATCTATCGCTATTATGTCCTGATCATGCTGATGTTGACCTTCATGTTCAATATCGCGGACCGACTGGTGATGTCGATCCTGATCGAGGATATCAAAGCCGAATTTCTGCTTAGCGACACCCAGATTGGTCTGCTCGCCGGCACGGCGTTCACGGTCTTCTATCTGCTCCTGGGTATTCCCGCCGGACGTCTGGCAGATCGCACCAATCGCAAGAATATGGTGGCGATATCCCTGTCATTGTGGAGCCTGATGTCGGCTTTATGCGGGGCTGCCTTGGGATTCTGGACCTTGCTGCTCGCGCGCCTCGGCGTCGGTGTCGGCGAGGCCGGCGGCGGCCCGCCGTCTGTCTCGATCATCACCGATTATTTCGCACCGCATGAATTGTCGCGGGCGATGGGGATATTTGCGGTGGGCGCGGTCCTCGGGCCGGTGCTGGGCTATGCCGCGGGCGGCCTGATCGCTGAAGCTTATGGCTGGCGGTGGACCTTCGTCATCTTGGGCGTGCCGGGAATCCTCCTGGGTGTCATTCTCTATCTGACGGTTCGGGAGCCCAATCGCGGACGCTATTTCCAGCAGGCGGCACAGAAAGCCGAGGCTGACAAGGCTGCAGACACACAGGAACCGTTCATGACCACGATGCGGTCGCTATGGACGAACAATATATTTGTCCGCGTGGTCCTGGCCAATTCCTTCACCAATATTCCCTCCTTCGCCTTTGCGATCTGGCTCGCGCCGACGCTGATGCGCAATTTCGACGTGAGCTCGGGCGAGGTCGGCGTATATCTTGGCGCGGTGCTGTTCATTGGCGGCGTCCCGGCGATGATCCTCGGCGGTTTTCTCGCCGACTTTCTCGCCAAGAAAAATCCCAAATGGCGGCCCTGGTATTGTGCGCTGGCGGTGATGATGACGGCGCCTTTCTGGACCTTCTGCCTGTTGGCCGACAGTTTGGAAATGACCCTCGCGCTCTATATCTGCGGCTATATCCTCTTGGTGTCGACGCAGGGTGCGGCCATCTCGATGGTCCAGTCTTCGGTGCTGCCGACCGAGCGCGGCACGGCCTCGTCGATCAGCAGCCTGTCGATCAACCTGCTCGGCTATGGTATCGGCCCCGCGCTGATCGGTGTGATGAGCGACAATTGGGCCGATGACTATGGCAGCATGTCGCTCAACTATGCGGTGATTTCGCTCGCGGTGGTGAGTCTGGCGATGGCAACCTTCCTATTCTGGTGGACCGGCAAGGCGGTGAACGCAGAGCCGGCCGCAGATCCGGTCCCCGCCTAGCTAGAGCTAGAGCAGCAAGCCGCCATCCGCGATGATTGTCTGGCCGACAATATAGCCAGCGAGCGGTGACGCCAGATAGAGCGACAGCCCAGCCATATCATCCGGATCACCGATCCGGCCGAGCGGTATCGAGCGAATTGTCGCATCGCGCCGTTTCGGATTGTCGGTGGTGACCTTGGTCATCTTGGTCGCGATCAGACCCGGTGCGATGCCGTTGACCCGGATGCCATCCGGCGCCCAGGCCTTGCCCAAGGTGCGAGTCAGGCCCATCGCGCCGGTTTTCGAGGCATTATAGGCCGGGTTACCAACCGTCGCATGAAAGGCAGCGGTAGAACTGATGATGATGACGGCGCCCTGCGAATCCTTGAGCAGATCATAAAATTGCCCGGTGCAGGTCATCAAGCTATTGAGATTCACCTGGATCACCTTGTTGAAATTTTCGGGTTCAAACTCCGCCCGCTTGTACATCACCATGCCTTGAGAGCAGATGAGAACATCCAGCCTGTCGAACTTCTGGCGGAGCTGTTCAATGTCTCGATCATCGGCGGCATCGACCTGATGATAGTGGAGGCCGTCGAGATCCGATCCATCGGCTTTGTCATAATCATCTTCGCTGGCGCGGGTGCCGGTGACATGGACCTCGGCGCCACAGCCGCGAAAGGCCTGCGCCGTGGCATTGCCGATGCCGCTCGAGCCGCCGATGATACAGACGGTTTTACCACTATAGTTGAGGGACGTGTCGATCATGATCTTCTCCTATGCAATTGACTATTGGCCGAGCTTTTCGGGATCGTCTAGACCTGCTGTGACGTTTGACAAAATACGGAGCAAAATAATGGATATCCCTTTCTCGTTGGCAGGCCGGACAGCGCTAATCGCAGGTGCCTCTTCGGGTTTTGGTGCCCGTTTTGCCGAATTATTTGCGGCTGCCGGCGCGCGCGTGGTTCTGGGCGCGCGGCGCACGGACCGCACCGAAGAATTGGCTGAAAAAATCAACGGCGCCGGTGGACAGGCGATGGCGGTTCCACTCGATGTCACCGACGAAGCTTCGATCATCGCCTGCTATGACGCGGCCGAAGCCAATTTCGGGACGGTCGACTCGATTGTCGCCAATGCCGGCGTTGCGGCGACGGGCCGGTCGACCGATGTCCCGGTCGACCGGCTGCAGGCGCTGCTCGACACCAATTTCAAGGGCGTCTATCTGGTGGCGCGCGAAGGCGCCAAGCGGCTGATCGCCAGCGGCAGCCGTGAAAAGGAAAATGGCCGGATTGTGATCATCGGCTCGATCACCTCGCGGCTGACCGGTGAAGGGGACAGCGCCTATGCCGCAAGCAAGGCCGGTGTGACGCATCTCAGCCGCAATCTCGCCCGTGAATGGGTCCGTCAGGGAGTCAATGTCAACACCATCCATCCCGGCTATATTCCGACCGAGATCCAGGGCGACTGGTATAAGACCGCAGGTGGAGAGGCGCAGGTTGCCAGTTTCCACCGCCGCCGGTTGCAGGATATCGAATCGCTCGACCCGATGATGCTCTATTTTGCGTCCGACGCATCTCGCATGGTCACCGGATCGGACATCATCGTCGACGATGGCCAGTCGCTCTAGAGGGCCGCGCTAGCCGGGAGCTTGCATCCCGGCCATGCGCGTCGCCAGCGCGGGATCGCTGGGATCGGTCCAGTCCTGACGCCTGGCCCATTCCAATAATGACGTTGGTTTGGTTGCAAAATGGGTGGCCATGTCCTCGACATCAGCAATGAGAGGAGAGACTGGCTGGTCATTATAAAAGCGGTAAAAACTCGCCATGCCGTAATAGAGACCATGCGGTTCGACCTTGGCCGAGCCGGTTACCAGCAGGCTCATCGCAGATGCGAATTCATCGGGCGTCAGGCTTTTGAAAGTTATCGTCTTGCCCGCCGCTTCGCTCAATATCTCGGCAACCTGATCCCCGACCAGCGGTTCGGGTCCGCCAATCGCATAGCGCCCGCTGGGCAGATCGTCTTTCTCCAGCGCCTCGACCATGAATGCCGCGACATCATCCAGGCAAATCCAAGAAATCAGCAGCTCGGGATTGGCCGGATAAGCGAAAATCCCGTTCTGGACGATAGAGGGCTTGTTCCAGCTGCGGATCATATTGTCCATGAACACTTTCGGTTCAAATATCGCATATGGCACGCCGCTGCCGATGATCGCGGCTTCAATCTCGCGACGACCGTCGTGGGCCGGATTGTCATTGTCATAGTCGGCGACGAAGCAGCTGGTGTTGAAAACAATCTTCTGCAGATTGTTCGCTTTGGCCGCCGCCGCAATATTCTTGCCAATCTCTGCGGCCTTTTCGCGATCAAAAACGAACGGCAGGCTGGCAGCAATCGCGTCCATGCCTTTTGCCGCAGCGATCATCGAAGCTTCGTCATAAATATCGGCAGAGACGGTTTCGATATGCTCAAATTCGGTGCCGGCAAAGGCTTGCAAATTGCGCTGTGCAGCTATGGGTTTCATCCCAGCTTTTTCGAGTCGGTGGAGCAAGGGATGGCCCTGATCGCCGGTACCGCCAATGACGAGTATTTTCTTCACATTCTATCTCCTGAAATTATTGGCTATGCCATCAAATATTGGCGCGGCGCGCGGCAGATTGGCCCGCAATATATCCGAAGGCCAAGGCCGGGCCCAAGGTTCCGCCGGCCCCGGCATAGACGCTACCGGTGGGCGAGCTGATGACATTGCCCGCGCCATAGAGGCCCGGGATCGGTTGTCCTTCGAGATCAAGCACCTGCGCCAAGGCGTCGGTTTTGGCGCCGCCATTGGTACCGAGTGCGCCCATTTTGATTTCGACGGCAAAATAAGGGCCTTGGTCGAGCGGTCCCAAAGTCGCCTTCGCACCTTCACGGGAGCGGTCGCCATAGAAGCGGTCATAAGCGCGGCTGCCGCGACCAAATTCCGGATCTTCGGCATTGGCGGCATGATGGTTGAAGGTTTCGACGGTTGCTTGCAGCGCTTCGCCGTCCACGCTTAATTTTTCGGCGAGACCAGCGAGATCATCGGCCTGGGTGACCCAGTCGGGCAGATCCATTCCCGGCATGATCGAAGCGAGCGGATAGCGCGCGCGATATTGCGAATCGAAAATCAGATAGGCGGGCAGATTGGGATAATCATAGGTCGCTGGATCAAAGCTGTGGAAGGCTCCGGCCAGAGCGGAATAATTATTGGCTTCGTTGCAGAAGCGCTTGCCGGAGCGATTGACCATCAGCGTGTGGGGCATGGTGCGCTCGATCAGCACCGGCATCGAGCGGGTTTCGCCGCCTTCCCACTGGGCTTCCGGAATCGACAGGGCGGTCATCCACCAGGCACTGGTCATATTGCCAAGGCTGGCGCCTGCCGCCATCGCCATTTTCAGGCCATCGCCCTGATTGCCGGGGGGCGAGGCCGGTGCGGTCAACGGACCACGCAAAAAAGTCTGTTTAAACTCTTCATTCCATTCAAATCCGCCAGTCGCCAGAATGACGCCTTGTCGGGCTGAGATGTCAATATCCTTGTCGTCCTGGGTAATTTTCGCGCCAGTGATCCGGCCATCGTCAATGGTCAGTCTCTGACCACGGCAATTCAGCATCGGAACGATGTCACGATCGAGGCAGGCTTTGAGCAACCGACCGATCAACGCCTGGCCCCAGCCGCGCAAATCTTCCGAGATACGTCGGCCCATTTCCTCCGGTTCGATCATTCCGCTGCCGCCGCCGAGCGGGGTTTCGCGCAGCATCATCCGGGGGATGTCGCCATGGGTGAAGATCTTGTCTGCCCATTCGCCAAGTTCGGAAAAGTCGAGCAGATCATTGTCGAGTGCTCGCCCGCCTTCGGGTTTGGCGCCGGGTCGATCGAGATAATAGTCGGGATAGCCTTGCAACATGCTGAGCTTGGACGCGCCGAGCTTTTCCAGAAACTCGAGCGCATGATGGCCTTCATCGACAAAGGCGGCGAGGGTTTCTTCGCCGATATCGCCGTGGTCGAGCGAGCGGAAATAGGCGAGCGCGTCTTCCCGGCTATCTTCTCCGCCTTGCGCTTTCATCAGGTGGTTTTGGGGAACCCAGATGATCCCGCCCGAAATGGCAGCGGTTCCACCAACCGTCGATTGTTTTTCAATCACGGTGACCGAAGCGCCTGCTTCATGTGCTGCTAGCGCTGCCGTCAAGCCAGCTGCGCCCGCGCCAATGATCAGAACATCTGTTTCCAAGCTCATCGTGCTTCTCCCAATTGTTACGTTGACTTAGGCGTGCCGGATGGCCGCCGCAAATCGTACTTTGAATAGGCGGCTAGCGGGAATGCTATCGGCCACCGCTGACGAACAATGTCTGCCCGGTGACCCAGGCTGAAGCTGGCGATGCCATGTAGATCACCGCCGAGGCGATATCTTCTTCCTTGCCGAAACAGCGCAGAGGAATTTGCAATTGTTTGAGCAGGGCTTCGCGCTGTTCGTCGGTATGCAATCCCATCGAAGCATCAAAATTCTCGGTCTGGATCGGCCCCGGCGCGACCGCATTGACCCGGATCTTCGGGGCCAGCTCCAGAGATAGCGTCGCGGTCAGGCTGTTCACGGCCGCTTTGGATGCACCATAAGGCCCGTTTTTAATCTGTCCGCCTATCGATGCCCGCGAGGAAATATTGACGATATTTCCGCCATCCTCGCCCATATGTTTGGCCGCCACTACAGCGCCCATCCAGACGCTTTTGAGATTGAGATCGATTTGCGCGTCCCACGCCTCTTCGGGCGTCCGGGTGAGATAGCGCGGCGTGCCATCGGGCAGTCCACCCGCGTTGCTGACCCAGATGCTGAGCTTGCCCAGTTGATCAACCGCGCGCTGACCGAGATGTTCGAGCGCCTCCATGCTGGTCACGTCGGTCGGCACCGCAATCGCCTTGCGACCCAGTGCTTCGATATCGGCGACAACGCTGTCGAGGTCGCTCGCCGAACGCGCGGCCAGCGCCACGTCTGCGCCGGCTTCGGCGAGGCCGATTGCGATCGCGCGGCCAATGCCTTTGCCAGCACCGGTGACAACGGCCACTTCGCCGTCGAGTTTGAATTGATCCAGCAAGCTCATCATATGTCTCCCATTTTTTCCAGAACTATGCTCTGGCCAGCGGAAGTCCACTAACAGATGAGAGGGCGGAAGATGACGAGCGGGCCTTTTGTCTAGGCAGCAACGCTCCCGGGCTGGATCGGCGCAGGCAGGCCGGTTTCTTCGAGACAATTGGTGCGCAGCGTGTCGATGTCCGGCCCAAAATTGAACGGACTGTCACTTTCGACAACCGCTGCCGCCATTTCGGCGCGCAATTTTTCGGTCGCCGCAGTGTCAACGGTCCCGTCCTCGGCAATCACCACGCCATATTCCAGCGCGCCTTTCACGGTCACGAGCCCCTGACGGATTTCCAGTGCCACCAGATCAGGATCGCGTTCGAGTGGGTTGCCCCAGCCGCCGCCACCCCAGGTGATGAAATGGAGCAGATCGCCTTCCTTGACTTCGATGCCGTCTTTTTTATTGGCGACCACTTCCCTGCTGCCATCGGTGCGTTCGAGAATCTTGGTCGCCCGTTCGCCTGGTTCGCCGCCGTTGACGCCCCAGGGATAGGTGAACCAGCGATCATCGTGAATCGCAATCGTGCCGGGCTCGAGGAAGCAATAGGTCATGTGAATGCCATTGCCGCCGCGGAACGATCCGGCGCCGCCACTGTCCGGCTTGGCTTCATAGCGTTCGATCCGCATCGGGAAATATTTCTCGAGAAATTCGTTCGGCACATTGGTGAAGCCGGGCCAGAGCGAATGGCCGTCGGGACCATCGCCAAAGGGCCGACCGGGGATTCCGCCAAAGCCAATCTGGAACAGCTGGAACCACTCGCCTGATTTGTCGAAGCCGGAATACATCAGATGCGGGCTGGAGGAGAATCCGGCGCCATTGAGAAATTCCGGTGCGCGCTGACCAAGTAGGCCGCCAAGAATATCGAAAATCCGGCCAAGCGCATGGGTCCGTCCGGCGAGCGCGGCGGGATATATCGGCTTGAGCAGCGAACCTTCCGGAATCCGGACATCAACCAGATCATAAAAGCCGTCGTTGAACAGGATTTGCGGATCGAACACCATGATCATGTAGATGCCGAAGAACATCTTGAACATATTCTCGTTGAGGAAGAAGTTGATCGAACTCGGTGCCTGCGGATCGGTTCCGGCGAAATCGAGGATCACCTTGCCATCCTCGCGCCACATCTTGCAGGTGATCTTATAGGGGCCAAAACCAACGCCATCGTCACAGATATAGTCGGTGAAATCGACTGGCTCCTCGCCAATGCTGGTCTCGATCAGATGTTTCATCGCGCGATGGTTGCGCGCCAGCAGCAGGTCGGTGGCGCTGGCAAATTCATCCTCGCCAAAGCGTCCGCACATCTCGTCGACGCGGCGGGCGGCGACCCGGCAGGAGGCGATCAAGGCGTTCAAATCGGCGGCACACCAGTCCGGCTTGCGGCTCTGGTGCATGACTACTTTGATCATTTCCTCATTATAGACGCCTTTTTGATAGATTTTGACCGGCGGGATGCGGACGCCTTCCTCGAACACGCTTTTGCTGTCGATCGGAATCGAACCGGCGACCTTGCCGCCGATATCCGACTGATGCCCGAACATCGCGGTCCAGGCGACAAGCCGGCCACCCCGATAAACCGGCAGCAGCACCAGCCAGTCATTATTGTGGCTGACGGCGCCATCGCAGCTATAGGGATCGCTGAGGAAGATCATGTCGCCTTCTTCAATCGTCCCGGGATAGCTGCGCAGGAAGCCGTCGATGAAGCTGCCAAACTGGCCGACGACCATCTTGCCTTCGCGATCGGCGATCAGCGGAAAAGCATCGCCCTGTTCGCGGATGCCCGGGGACATGGCGGTGCGAACCAGAGTGGCGTCCATTTCGATCCGGGCATTGCGCAGCGCATTTTCCATGATGTCGAGCGTGACCGGGTCAACATCAATTTGGTTGAAGGGCGCGCTGTTGGTTTCGATTATCTGTGCGGGCATTAATTTGCTCCCTCTGGGTTGCTGGCAGCGCGGTTGATCATCAGATTGCCATTGTCATCGACTAGCGCTTCGCAGCCGCTATGGACGAGCGTGGTGCTATCCATTTCCGTGACGATGGCCGGACCGGGGACGATGTCACCGGCGTCGAGTTTCGCGCGTTCGTAGATCACCGCATCCTGGATTTTGCCATCCATGAACAATTGGTGGTCCCGCAGTTTCGCCTGTCCGGGATCGCCATCGCCTTTGGCCAGTTGCGGCGGTGCGACGTCGGATGCCTTGCCCAGCGCGACGGCCCGAACGTTGACAATTTCATGCGGCGTTTCATCGAGATTGAAGGTGAACAGCCGCTCATGTTCGGTGTCGAAGCGCGATATGATATTCGCGATCGACAGGCTATCGGGCGTCACCGACAGCGGAATTTCAAATGCCTGGCCGGCATAGCGCATGTCGACATCATAAAGCAGTTCGATTGCCTCCGGTTCGACGCCTTCCGCCTCCAGTTCGGCTTTGACCTGTGCCCCGAGACTGTCGAGATAGACGCTGAGATCGGCATCGTTGGTATTCTGGACCTGTTCATTGAAACTGCGCTGCGTCTCGACACGCTGGCGGGTGGTGGCATCGCCATAAGCGCATAAGACGCCAGGTGAGGGCGGGATGATCACCGGCCAGCTGTTCATCAGCTTGCCCATCGCATTGGCATGGAGCGGACCGGCGCCGCCGAAGCCCATCAGGGCAAAGTCGCGCGGATCATAGCCTTGCTGAACCGACACCAGACGCAATGCGCCGAACATATTCTCGTTCACAATGTCGACGATGCCCGCAGCGGCTTCCATCAAGCCAATGCCGAGCGCATCGGCGATCGTCTGCACCGCTTTCTGTGCGCCTTCACGATCCAGTTTGAAGCTGCCGCCGAGCAGCGATTCCGGCAGATAGCCGAGCACGACATTGGCATCGGTGACCGTCGGCAACTCGCCGCCCTTGTCATAGGCAACCGGACCGGGGACCGCGCCTGCACTTTCCGGGCCGACGCGGAGCGCCTTGGTCAGCTCGGGCACGAAGGCGATCGAACCACCGCCAGCGCCGACGGTTTTGACATCAATCGAAGAGGCGCGGACATTGAGATCGCCGACCGAGGTTTCGCGTTGCAACCGGGCTGAACCATTTTCGATCAGCGCGACATCGGTCGATGTGCCGCCCATGTCGAGCGTCAGGACATTGCCGATTCCGGCATTTTTTGCCACCCAGACCGCGCCAGCGACGCCGCCTGCCGGACCGGACATCAGCAAGTTCACTGGTGCATTGGAGCTTTTTTCTGCCGACATCAGGCCGCCGTCCGAGCGCAGCAGATTGAGCTTGGCCGTGGTGCCCCAATCGACAAGTTCGCGTTCGAGATTGCCAATATAGCGGGCGACGGTCGGCCGCACCGCACTGTTGGCGACGGTGGTCAGCGCACGCTCATATTCCTGCATCTCGGGCAAAATGTCGGATGACATGCTGACCGGAATGTCCGGGAAAACTTCGGCACAGATTTCCGCCACCGCCTGTTCATGCGCGCCACTGACATAGCTGTTCATCAGACAGATGGTGAGCGCTTCGATATTCTCTTCGGACTTGAGCTTCTCGAGCCGCGCGCGCATCACATCTTTGTCGAGTTCGCGCACGGTTTCGCCCTTGGCATCCATGCGCTCCGGTGCTTCGATCGTACATTCCAGCGGCGCCATCGGTTCGGGCTTGGGCCAAATGATCCAGGCGGCGAGACCGCCTGGCACGAGGCTGCGCGCGATTTGCATGATGTGGCGATGGCCTTCGGTGACGACCAGACCGACTCGGGCAATTTTCTTCTCGAGAACTGCATTGGTGGCAACGGTTGTCCCGTGCAGAAAAAGGTCGATCTCGCTGGATGTGATGGCTTGCCGTTCACACAATCCGCGCGCGCCGTTTATCACCGCCTGCGATGGATCATTGGGCGTTGAAGGGACTTTGTCGCGGAACGTCTGTCCGGAAGTCTCATCAATTAGCAATAAATCGGTAAATGTCCCGCCGACATCGACGCCCAATCGGTAACCCATAGATTATTCTCTTTCTATTTGATGATGCATTCAGGCCTCGGCTCTCGCCACAAGGGAAGGCAGAGGTCTTCCCAATATGTTTTCAAACCATTGGTTGGTGGATATCGCCTTGGTCAGATCGAGGTCATGGCTGACGCCAGAACGGTTGAGCAAATTGATCAAATCTTCGGTTGCGATATTGCCCGTCGCATTTGGCGCGAATGGACAGCCACCCAGGCCACCGAGGCTCGAATCGAGCGTGTCAACGCCCGCTTCAACCGCCGCCCAGGCATTGGCAATCCCGGTATTGCGGGTGTCATGAAAATGTGCGCGCATGCGGATATGATCGGGCAGCAATTCGCGCAGGCGGCCGAAAAGATCGGTCACTTGTGCCGGAACGCCAACCCCGATCGTGTCCGCCAGCGCAATTTCCAGCGGGTCTTCCGCAGCCATTTCTTCGGCAATGTGCAGGACGGTTTCGGGCTTCACTGCGCCCTCGAACGGACAGCCAAAGGCTGCCGAAATTGTCACCTGCGCCTTCAATCCTTCAGCCTTGGCAAAGCGAATCATCTCGCGATTCTCTTTAATCCCCTGCTCAATGATCTGGCCCTGGTTTTTCTGGCCAAATGTATCGCTGGCAACGACCACACAACCGGCTTCATCAATTCCGCGCTTATTGCCTTCGCGCGTCGCCAGACCGCGCAATACGCCGCGTTTGTTGAGGCAGAGCCCGATATAGGAAACGTCATCCCGATCGGGCAGGCCGGAAATCACCGCTTCGGCATCTGCCATTTGCGGGACTCGATCGGGATGGACAAAGCTTGCCACTTCTATTCGCCGGGCACCGACGTCCAGCATCCGCTCGATCAAGCCCAGTTTATCAACCGTTGAGATGATCTCGGACTCATTTTGCAAGCCGTCGCGAGGACCGACTTCCAATATTTCCACAGCAGTATGACTTTTTTGGTTCATGATAATTGTATACAATCTCGTTTCGGCTTTGTATAGCGCATTCACATGATGTGGGAGTTTTCATAATGGCGCAAGGCGCATTGTCCGGACTGCGGTTAATCGAAATGGGCCAGCTTATTGCAGGGCCTTTCTGTGGTCAGCTGATGGGAGATCATGGTGCAGAAGTGATCAAGATCGAGCCGCCGAAAGTTGGCGATGCGATGCGCAGCTGGGGTCAGGGGATCCCGTTGTGGTTCTCGGTTGTTGGCCGCAACAAGAAATCGATCACGCTCAATTTACGCGAGAAAGAAGGGCAGGATATCGTCCGTCGCCTCGTTGAAAAGTCGGACTTTCTGCTGGAAAATTTCCGCCCCGGAACGCTCGAAAAATGGGGCCTCGATTATGAGAATCTCAGCGCGATCAACAAGGGCCTGATCATGATTCGCGTGTCGGGCTATGGCCAGACCGGTCCCTATGCGAACCGCGCGGGCTATGGCGGGATTGGCGAAGCGATGGGAGGTATGCGCTATATCATGGGTGAGCCCGATCGACCGCCGAGCCGCGCAGGCCTGTCAATTGGTGATTCACTTGCCGCAACCTATGCCTGCCTGGGGGGCTTGATGGCGCTCCAGCATCGTCACATGACCGGGGAAGGTCAGGTCGTCGATTCGGCAATTTACGAGGCAGTTTTGGCCAATATGGAATCGACCGTCGCGGAATATACCGTGGCGGGTCATATCCGAGAGCGCACCGGCTCTATCCTCCCGAAAATCGCGCCATCCAACGTCTATCCAACCAGCGATGGCAGCGTGTTGATCGGCGGCAATCAGGACAGTGTCTGGAAACGCATGTCGGCAATGATGGGGCGGCCCGAACTGGGTGAAGACCCTCGCTATGCAACCCATGTCGCGCGCGGTGAACATCAGAAGCAACTCGACGATCTGATCGCCGAATGGACAAAAAATTACGCCAGCCAGCAGCTGCTCGACATGTGCGAAGACCATGGCGTGCCAGCCGGCAATGTTTACCGTGCTCCGGAAATGGTCGAGGATCCGCATTTCAAGGCGCGCGAAGCGCTGGTTGAACTGGACCATCCGCAACATGAGAATTTCATGATGCAAAATGTCGCGCCCAAGCTGTCCAAAACGCCAGGTCATATTGACAGTGTCGGCCCTGAGCTGGGGGCCCATAATGAGCTTGTCTATGGCGAAATGCTTGGCATGGACAGTGCAACAATGGCCGATCTGCAGGATCGCGGTATCATCTGAACTCTAGCGTTTTCCCCCGTTATTCGTGGTCTCGCTAAACGTGTGGAAAGCGCGCCTGATGTGGCTCGTCATGATTGCCCCCGCCCAGTTCTCATCCTGTGCCGCAAATGCGGCAATCAGCTCATCATGATCTTTGCCCGACTGGGCCAGATCCTTGACGGAATATTGATGGGCGGTGCGGCGCACGACCGGCTGTTCCACCAGCGCCGGCAATAATTTGCTCAGGCGTGGCGATTGCGCGCAATTGAGGATCAGGTCGTGAAACTGGCGATTCGCGTTGAGAAAAGCACCAATATCGGGCTCGCTTCGATTGACTGCCGATTTGAGCACGCCGTTGATTTCGCGCAATTGATCCAAACTGTCGGCATCCATCCGCTTGGCGGCGCGCTCTGCTGCGTGGCGCTCGAGCATGGCGCGTAGGGTGAACATCTCGTCAATCTCGCCGTCTGACCAATTGGCCACCGACAGTCGTTTCGACGCGCTGCGGACCAATAGAAGTTCATTTTCAAGACGTTGAACCGCATCGCGCACCGGTGTCCGCGACACGCCTGCGATGTCCGATAGCTTTTCCTCGGTTAATTGCATGCCCGGTTGGGCTTCTCCCTGCAGGATGAAGTTCCGGATTTTCTCATAGGCGGTTTCGGATGCGCGGCTCATATGCCGCCTTTGGCCCAATATCCTCCCGCTCGCAAGCTCTCTGGCAAAACCAGTTTCTGCTTGACCTTTGGTAATTGTATACAATAGGAAGTGAGCAGGGAGTTTTATGGTCATCATGCTCGAGCAGAAGCCAAGCGAAAAACGGATAAAAGTCATCGTCCCGATTCCGATGGACGAAGCTGGTGTGGCGTCCCGCGCGGAGCAATTGCCAAGTGATTTTGTCCGTCCCGGATTTAAACCGGAATTTGTTGCAGTTCCATGGGGCGCAGCCCTGGGCGACAGCTATCATGATACATTGCTGATGGACTGGACGGTGTTTCAGGCCGGAATCAAAGCGGAAGACGAAGGCTATGCTGGCGTGTTGATTGATACGGTCAGCGACAGCGGCATGCGCGCCCTTCGCTCCAGATTGAATATTCCGGTTGTCGGGCCTGGCGAAGCGGCCTTTGCCGCCGCGATGATGCTGGGCAAGAAATTCACCGTGTTGACGATGTGGCCCGAATGGTTCCCGCTCTATGAAAAAACCCTCACCGAATATGGCTGGTGGGAGCGTGTTGCGTCGCTGCGGTCGATTGACACGCGACCCGATGTCACCGAATTGCTGGCGGGCAAAGAGGAAGTGATATTCGAGAAGCTGAAGGCAGAAGCGACGCTCGCCATGGAAGAAGATGACGCGGATGTCATCGTCTTGGGATCGACCACCATGCATCAGTCGGCGCAATATCTCGATGCCAATCTGCCCATTCCTGTGCTCAACCCCGGGCAGGTCGCCTATAAATTCCTTGAAACGTTGATCGAGCTGGGCCTGACTCACAGCAAGAAGGCGTTTCCGGCACCCGAAGTTCCCAAGGACGATGATATCAGAAAAGGATGGTATTAATGGCTGACTGGACTCCCGGCATGACAGGGCAGGTTCCGCTGCCTTATCCATTCTATGTTGATATGGTGACGAAACGCTATTTCGATGGCGTGGATAATAAGAATATGACCCAGGTGCTCAATTGCTTCGCACCGGATGCTATCCTGCACGAAGCCACATCCGACACGATCCACAATGGCCGCGATGCGATCCGAGCGATGTTTGAAAAGCTGTTCACCGATTTTGAATCGATCTGGCACGGGAATTTCGTCCATACGGCGGACCCGGCAACCAACGCTATCTGCTCGCAGTTCACTGTGCTGATCACGCCCAATGGCGGTGAGCAGCTGCGCTACGAAAATTGTAACCGCTTCTACTGCAAGGATCGCCTGTTTCAGCATGTCTTTGTCTATATGAGTGGTGACAATCTGCTCAAAGAGGGAGATGCCTGATGCAATATGAACCCGGCCTCTCCGGCGACGAACTGATCGCGCTGGCAACCCAGACCTATTTCGGAAATGTCGACGCGAAAAACATGGATGCCGCGCTCGACTGCTTTCATGATGAAGCATTATTCTGTGTGCAGACGAGCTTCACGCGCCATAGCGGCAAAGCCGAGATCAGGCGCATGTTTGAAGATTTTTTCGGCGCCTATGAAACCATCATCCACCGCGATTTCAATTGTACGGTTGACGAAGCCAATGGCCGTATTGCGGCCAGTTTTGTCGCCGAATTGACCGCAGCCAATGGCGAAGTCACCTTGCTCAAAAACACCAATTTCTGGCGCGTCCGGGACGGGAAATTTCAGGAAGTCTATGTCTATATGAGCGGAGCCAATGTGCTGGTCTAACCAATTTTGACGGGCCAAAAAGTCCCGCAAATCATTCCATTCAGGGAAGGAAGAAAAATGCGTCGCATCAAAACAGCTCTTTCACTATCGGCCGGCTTAGCCGCGTTGGTCAGTTTTAACCCGGCGCTAGCGCAGGTCGGCGGGGAACAGGGGGCGAGTGAAGAGGGGGACAGCAATGTCATCATCGTGACCGCCCGGCGGCAGGATGAATTGCTTGCCGAAGTCCCGGCCTCGGTGACTGTGTTCACCGAAGAATTGCTGAATCGCACGGGTGTCCAGCAGGCGGACGAATTCGTCCAGCTGACCGCAGGTGTGACGATTGTCAGTGGCACGGCCGAAGCGGGCGACACCCAGATTAACATTCGCGGTATCAACGGCGCACGCGATGCGGAAAGTTCCGTGGCGCTGGTGGTTGATGGCATTTTGAAAACCAACACCGCCCAGCTCAATCAGGATCAGGGCACGTTGCGCCAGATCGAGATATTGAAAGGCCCCCAGGGCGCCCTTTACGGTCGCAATGCGGCTGCGGGCGCGATTGTCATTCAGACCTTGAAGCCCGGCGATATTCTTGAGGGGGGAATCAAGGTTAGCGCTGCGGAAGACAAAACATATAAAGCTTCGGCCTATGTGTCGGTGCCGGTCGGTGACGGCATGGGACTGGTTGTCTCCGGATCCTACAACACGACCGACGGGTTTTTTCGCAACAGCTTCCTCGGCAATCGCAAAGTTGTCGACGATCAGCAGACCTGGTCTATCGATGGCCGTTTCGTGGCGGAATTGGGCGCGTCGACCGAACTGGATATCAAGGCACGCTATGCCGATCTTTCCGGCGCGTCGATCAACTTCAACGCTGCTTTCCACTTGCCGCTTTTTGCCGGAGTGGACCCGGCCTTTTTCGAAGATGTGAATGACCATCCGTTCAACTATTATTCGAACATTCGCCCGACCAACGAACAGAAGACCTTTGAGGCTTCCGCGAAAGTCACCCATGATTTTGACGCTGTGACGTTGACGGCGTGGGCATTATATAGTGATGTTGATCAGGCCCTTACCGCCGATGGCACATCGGCGGATTTCGCGCGATATACATTCCCCGGCGCAACACCTGCATCGGTTGCGGCATCGAACAGCTGCTTTGGCTCGACGGCGCAGCTGACGGGATTTCCGCTGAACGCGCCGACCTTCATCGGTAACAATCCGGTTCCCTTCATTTTTGATCCGGCCAATGGCTCCACCTTCGGTCCTTATAGTCCGACCACGTGCGATGGGACGCAATATCAGATTCGCGAACAGACCGACATCAGCGCCGAAGTTCGACTGGCTTCCAACGGCGATGGTCCGCTTGCCTGGCAGCTGGGCGCCTATTTCCTGAATATCGACCGTGATGTCGGCGTCAGCCTCGGAGCCGACCTTGGTCAGGGTGTCACACGCCAATTGTTCAATGACGCGAGCAGCAGCAACCCAACGTCGCAATTGTTCGCTGATAATTTCAACACCAATGTCTATGCAGCCTTTGGTTCGTTGGACTATGAACTCACGGACAATTTCGATGTCGGTCTGGCCTTGCGCTATGACATTGAAGAGCGCGACGTATCCAATCAGGTGCCAATCGCGACGGACCCGATTACCGGCGCTCCGATCAATCCAGGCCAGGCCTTTGGCGCGATTGCCGATCAAAGCGCGACTTTCAAACAGTTGCAGCCGAAATTGACATTGCGCTATGGCCTGACCGATAATTTGAACTTCTATGCCAACTGGGGCATCGGTTTTAAATCCGGCGGTTTCAACAACCAGGGTTCGGCAGCCATTGTCGATCAGAATTTCAACCAGTTCATCGGTACCAATGTGCTAATCAACGACATTTTCCGCAAGGAGAAGTCGAGCGCCTTTGAAGCGGGCCTGAAAGGGTCTATCGCTGGCGGTGCCATTACGTTCGACCTTGCCGGCTATTATACCGACGTCGACGATATGCAGTTTTTCGAGTTTTTCGTCGGCGGCTTCGGCTTGCTGCGGGTGGTGTCCAATATCGACGAGGTCGAAATCTACGGGCTTGAGTTTAATGCCAATGCAGAAATCGTCGAGGGCTGGGACATTTTTGGTTCGATCAACGTCACCGAAAGCGAGATCAAGGCCAATGCGTCGCGCCCGAATACAGTGGGCAATGAATCTCCCTATACGGCGGATTATACCATCAACCTCGGCACCCAGGTTGTCGCGCCGATCGCGACAAGCTTTGATCTGGTGATGCGGGCGGATTATCGTTTGACCGGTCCGACTTGGTTCCACAGTGTGCAAGATAATACCAGCCCGACCTTGTTTAGCGGCCTGCTGCCCGGTTCGGCGCTAATGCTTCCTGGCTTTGTGGGGGATGCGGACTATTCGATAACCGAGCGTAAAGCCTTTGGCGTGCTCGACCTGCGGGTTGGCTTTGAAGGAGAGAATTGGAACATCACTGCTTTTGCCGATAATCTGCTTGATGAGCGTTATCTCAATGAGGTCATTCCAGCGATTGAATTTGGCGGGTCATTTCTGTCGCCGGGCAACTTGCGGCGCTTTGGGGTCGAGGTTGGCTATAAATTCTGATGCACTTTAGCCCCTTGCCGAAGCTGATTGATTGTTGGCGATATGACTGACGAGGTCGAGAGCGACTATGTCGGCATATTTGATGGCGATCTTGGCTTTGGCAAAAAGCCGGCATTGATCCTGATCGATTTTGTCGAAGCTTATTTCGATAAGGATTGCGCGCTCTATGCCGGGGTCGAGCATATATTGACCAATGCGATAGCGTTGCGTGACGCGGCGCGTGATGCGGGGATTTTGATCATCTACACCAATGTCGCTTATGCGCCTTCGCTGATTGACGGCGGCCGCTTCACTCAGAAAGTGGCGCCGCTTGCCAATTTCGTGGCCGGCCATCCGATGGGTGCCTGGCCCGAAGGTCTGGAGCCAGAAGAAAACGAGCTGGTGATATCCAAACAATATCCCAGCGCCTTTTTCGGCACATCACTGGCCTCGACGCTGACGGCAAATGGCAATGACAGTCTGATCATGACAGGGCTGACGACCAGCGGATGCGTCCGGGCCACCTGCGTCGATTGCTGTTCTCATGGTTTCATCCCGATTGTTGCGGAACAGTCGGTCGGGGATCGTCACGAAGACCCGCATCGCGCCAATCTGTTCGATATGCAGGCCAAATATGCCGATGTCGTGCCAGACAAGGATATTATGAAATATCTCGCCACGCTTTAGCGCGTATGATGTTGCACGATGAAGATGGTGAGGCCTAGTTAAAGAAAGGGTGCCTAGGGCAAATCTTTCGTGCCATAGATTGGTGCATGTCAGAACCGACCAGCGCTCCGCTAGACGATCAATCACCCCCGCGTTCCGAGCCGTCCAGCTCTTATGCAAATTATGTATTGGGTGTTTTGTTCATCGTCATGATGCTCAATTTCCTTGATCGGCAGATCATTTCTATATTGGCGGAACCGATCAAGCGCGACCTGGGCTTGTCCGACACGCAAATTGGCTTGATGAGCGGCCTGTCCTTTGCGCTATTCTATACAACATTGGCTGTTCCGGTGGCGACGCTGGCGGATCGCTGGAACCGCAGCCGGATCATTGCCATTGCGGTTGCCATCTGGTCGCTGATGACGGTGCTCTGCGGTCTGGCGAATAATTTCCTGCAACTGTTTCTCGCCCGGATCGGCGTCGGCGTCGGTGAAGCCGGCTCAGGGCCTGCGACGCATAGTTTGATCGCTGACCTGTTCCCGCCAGACCGGCGCGCCGGCGCGCTTGGCATTGTCGGCATGTCGATTCCTATCGGGGCCTTCATTGCTTATTCTGCCGGTGGCTGGATTGCCGAGCAATTTGGCTGGCGCTATGCGTTCATCATCGCAGGTTTGCCGGGCATCATCATTGCGCTGGTCATGTGGATCACGGTACGGGATCCACGCGGCAAAGTGACATTGGCCGAAGCGATGAAGCCTGATCCGAACAAAGCCAGTTTCAAGGAAGCGATTGCAGAGCTATCTGGCAAGCCCGCTTATTGGCATCTGGTCGCATCGGGCGCATTGATCCAATTTGTCTCTTACGGGCTTGCCAGTTTCTACGGTGGTTTATTTGTACGGGTGCACGGCATCGGATATGCTGAACTCGGCTGGAAACTGGGCCTGATGGTTGGTTTGTCCGGCGCTTTGGGGGCCTGGATAGGCGGCAAAGCCGGCGATATATTGGGGCGCCGCAATCCGAGCTTCCCGCTGATTATCGCCAGCCTGATCCTCGTCGTGGCGGCTCCCGGAATGGTCGCCGCCATCTATGCCGGAAACGTCAATCTGGCGATCATTCTGCTGTCCATCCCAACCTTCGCCGCCACTTTCTATTATGGGCCCGTTTTTGCAGCGGTGCAGGTGCTCGCCACCGATTACACGCGGGCACTTGCGGTCGCGATATATTTGCTGATCGCAGGTATAATCGGCCTCGGTCTGGGCCCGGTTTTCGCCGGTGTCGTATCAGACATGTTCGCTGGGCAAGCGGGCTTTACCGAGGCGAGCGCGCTACAGATGGCGCTTGCGATTCTCGCGCTTTTCAATATTTGGGCAGGTTTCCATATCTGGCGTGCAGAGGCCAATATCAAAAGGGACTGACGGAGTGATTGGATCTTACGGCGAAGTTCGGGAAGAGGTCGCAAAATTATGTGCGCAATTTCCTGGTACCTATTGGCAGGCCAAGGATGAAAAACGCGCCTATCCGCAGGAATTTGTCCAGGCACTGACCGACGCAGGCTATTTGTCGGTATTGATTCCCGAAGAATATGGCGGCGCCGGCTTGCCGCTGGATGCGGCCGCAGCGATATTGGAAGAGATCCAGCAGCAGGGCTGCAATGCAGGCGCCTGTCACGCCCAGATGTACACGATGGGAACATTGCTGCGTCATGGTTCGGATGAGCAGAAGCAGCAATATCTTCCCCAGATTGCCAGCGGAAAATTGCGGCTGCAGGCCTTTGGCGTGACCGAACCGACGAGTGGCACCGACACTTTGTCGCTCAAGACCACGGCCGTTCGCGACGGTGATGAATATGTCATCAACGGCCAGAAACTCTGGACCAGCCGGGCGGAATATTCCGACCTGATGATCCTGCTCGCCCGAACCACGCCGAAAGAAGAGGCGCACAAGCGCACGGCGGGCCTGTCCGTCTTCATTCTCGATATGGCAGCGGCGAAGGATAATGGCCTTACGATCCGTCCGATCAAGACCATGATGAATCACAATTCGACCGAAGTGTTTTTCGACAATGTCCGGATATCGGCGAAAAATCTGATCGGCGAGGAAGGCGAGGGCTTCAAATATATTCTCTCCGGCATGAATGCCGAGCGGATATTGATCGCCGCCGAATGTATCGGCGATGCGAAATGGTTTATCGACAAAGCCTCTGCCTATGCCAGCGACCGGTCGATCTTCGGACGTCCGATTGGCCAGAATCAAGGCGTTCAATTCCCAATCGCCAAGGCCTATGCGCAGATGCGTGCGGCCGAACTGATGGTCCATCAGGCGATCGACATCTATCAGCGCGGCGAAAATTGCGGCGCTGAGGCCAATATGGCCAAAATGCTTGCCGCAGATGCGAGCTGGGCGGCGGCAGAGGCCTGTGTCCAGACCTTTGGCGGCTTTGGCTTTGCTGTCGAATATGATGTGGAGCGCAAGTTCCGTGAAACTCGCCTCTATCAGGTCGCTCCGGTGTCGACCAATTTGATATTATCCTATCTGGCCGAACATGTGCTGGATATGCCGCGATCCTATTAAAGTTCCGCTCAGGTCCTGAGCGGTTCATTACCCAATGCGAGATGCAGGTTAATCCGGTTTTCAATGCGCGCCCGTCGTGTCTCAATAGCCCGGGTTTCGACGGCAATCGCAGTCGTTTGCGAATTGATGAGATCAAATATCGTCGAACGACCGTTGATATAGCGGCTGCGCGTGAGCGTCACGGCCGCGCGCGCTTCCTCGGCAGCCGTTGCGGTGGCCGCAACCTGTCGTTCAAGCGTCGCTTCGGCATCGAGCCGATCCTCGACTTCCTGAAAAGCGGTCAATGTTGCCTGGGCATAGTCGAATAAGGCGGATCGGGCCTGTTCGCCTTGCCGATTCGCTTCCGCGAGCAAGGCACCGCCACGGAACAGGGGCTGGAGAAGGCCGCCGGTAATCGCATCAATATAGGTGCCAGGATCAAAAATGTCGCTGAAACTGCCCGATGTCGCATTGGCGGTGAAGTTGAGGTTTAATTGCGGGAGCATCGCATGGCGGGCGTCGGTGGCGCGCAGGCCAGCGGCATCGACTCGCGCTTCTGCAGCGATCAGGTCGGGCCGGCCGGTCAGCACCGCAACGGGCGCGGTGATCGACGGTAGTGCTCTGGGTGCGATCAAGTCGACCGCGCCAACGGCCTGTCCAGCAGGATAGCGGCCGGTCAAAACCTCGAGCGCGCGCGCGGCATTATTTGCAGCGCGTATTGAAGCTTCCAGACGATCCTCGCTGTTTGATACCGCGACTTGAGACAGGCGCACATCAAGCCGTGATGCCAGCCCGGCGCGAAATCTGGCATCTGTGATGCGCCGTGTGTCCTTGCGCCGGTCCAGATCGCTTCTGGCCAGTTCCAGCGATATGCCCGCCGCGCTGCGATCATACCAGGCCTGAGTCACGCCGGCGGCGAGCGCCTGGCGAGCCGCTGCAAAATCGGCCGCAGCCGCCCGTCTTTCGGCATTGCCTGCTTGGGCCAGCGAGAGATTCCGGCCCCAGATATCAACTTCCCAGCTCGCGCTCAGTTCACCATCATAGACGGTTGACATATTTTCTGTATCGGTACCGGACACAGAGAAATCGACGGATGGAAACAGACCCGCGCGCGATATGCGCATGGCCGCTCGGGCGGCCCGCAGCTGAGCCAGTACAGATTGTAGATTACGGTTGTTTGCAAAGGCTTCCCGAACTGCGTCTTCGAGCGTCTGGTCATCAAATTCCTTGATCCAGCCATCGGGACTGATCATTTGAGGCGCCTGATCAGAACCTGCAGCAAGGGTCAGCTCAGGCCGCGCGGCCCAGCCATCCGGTGCGTCTGGAACGACGCCAAGATCGAGTTCAGGGCCACCGCGAACGGCGCATGCCGAGAGCAGAATGAGCAGCGAGAGCGATATTGGGTTGAGTTTCATGCTGATTAGCCGTCTGACTTGTTGGCTAGAGCTTCGGTCTTCTCGCCATCATCCCAGGACACGGTCTGTCCATCGCGAAGCCGTTCTCCACCACGGACAACGATCATATCGCCATCCGCAATTTGCCCGGAGATGGCAACCCGGTCGCCATTCGGTTCGCCAACCTCGACATCGACGCGCCGGGCGGTCTTTGCCTCGGGGTCGATGACATAGACGAAGATTCCGCTGTCCCGAAGGACCAGCGCGTCTCGCGGAGCGGTTAGCACATCGCGTTCGATGCCCGTTGGAACGGTGATCGAAACTGCGCTGCCCATTTTGAGGTCATGGGTTCCCATCGGGGCACGCACTTCGACAGTCCGGCTGACCTCGTCGCCCGTTTCGATGACCGAACGCACCCGAGATGTCCGGCGTTCGCCGCCGACGAGAATCGTTACTTCCTGTCCGGCGGACAGCGACCCGGCGGCTGCTATCGGTACACGAACCCGGGCTTCCGAACCTTCGCGGCCGACAACCCGCGCAATTTCCCGTCCGGGTGTTGCATATTCACCAATTTCAATTCTGCGTTCGACCAGCTGGCCGCCAAAGGGTGCACGAATACGCGTCCGCGCCAAATCGAAATTGGCGGTTTCCAGAGCCACTTGGGCAGATGCCAGGCGCGCGCGGGTCTGATCGCGTGCGGACAGGGCTTCGTCGAGTGAGGCTTCAGATTCGGCCTCTTCCTTGAGCAATTGCTGCAGGCGTTCCACGAGCCGTTCTTGATAGGCCAGGTCAGCGCGCAGCCGCTTGACTTCGGCTGCGGCCTGATCGCGGGCCAGCCGTGCGCTTCGGCCATCAATCACGGCAATGACAGTGCCTTTTCTCACCCGAGCCCCAATCGGCAATGTCGACTGGATGCGACCGGCCACTTCGGCGGCAACAACCGAATCGCGATTGGCGACAACATCACCTGGCGCTGTGAAATTCGGGGTGATCGCTGTCTTTTCAACCTTGGCCAGTGTAACAATTGCCGGCGGTGGCCCGCCTTGTCCGGGACCGGCGGCCTGACCACCTTCGGCGCTGGACGCAAAGAACAGGAAATAGACCAGGGCGGCCAGCAGCAGGACGCCACCAACCATAATCCAGCGCAAATTTTCTTTGATAAATGGGGGGATCGCAAGGTTCATTCAGCAGGCTCCAGCACCGGGCCACCGGAGAGAACCGGTTTCGACCCTTGGTCGTCAGATTTGGTTTCTTTGGCGCCGCCGAGCTGGATAAGAGCCGGTAGCAATACGAGGGTGAACAGGGTCGAAACCAGCACGCCGCCGACGATGATCACGGCGAGACCGCGATAGATGGCGCTGCCGGGACCCGGCACCAGTGCCAGCGGGAGCATGCCCATGACCGAGGTACCAGTCGTCATCAGGATCGGCCGCAATCTCAGTCGCAAGGCTGTGCGGGCCGCTTCGGTCCGGCTCATGCCTTCCGCTTCACTGTCCCGCGCCTGCGCCATCAGCAGGATTGCGTTGTTGACCACGATCCCGAGCAGGATCACGAATCCGATCATCCCGAGCAAGTCGAGCGGTGTCGGTTTGAACAGATTGAGAATCTGGATAGCAATCACGCCGCCAACCGTCGCGAGCGGAAGGGCGATGATGACAAGGGCGGCATCGCGAGCCGACCGGAATACCGATGCCATGATCACGAACAACAGCGCTGCGGCGAGAAGGAAGTTGCTGCTGAGCGACTTGATCGCCTGAAGCAGCGCATCGGCGTCACCGCCATAGCGCAGAGTTCCATCCGCGCCGAGCGTCTCGCTGATCGCAGGCTCGGCATCGGCTTGAATTTTTTCCAGCGCGGTGCCCAGGGCCATGCCTGGTGGCGGGCTGATATTGAGGGTCACCGTCTTGCGGCCATCGACATGACTGATCTGGGTCGGGCCGACACCGCGCAGCAGGGTTGCGACTTCCCCGAGCGGCACGGTTCCGGCATTCGGGGTGACAAGCGGAGAGCTTTCGATCGCTTCCGGATCAGCGGCTTCCGAGCCGCGCAATATCACCCGCATGCGTTCGCCATCGGAAACATATTCACCCAGATAGAGGCCGTCGCCGAGCGCGCGAACCGCCCGCCCGACTTGATCCCGTGTCATCCCCAGTTCGGCAATGCGCCGGTCATTGGGCGTGAGCCGCAATTCGGGAACAACGACATTGGGGTCGGGATTGGCGCGCACCATGGCGCCGGGTATCACCGACTCGACGCTTTCAATCGCCACCAATGCGGCTTCGCGTAACGCGGCGTCATTTTCCGACTGGAGATAGATTTCGATCGAGCCATTGCCGCCAAAATTGCCGAACAGACTGCCCTGCATCGCAAAGGCTTGGACATCGGGGAAGCCGGCCAATATCTCATTGTTGACGATCCCGGTCATTTCATCGATCCGGGACTGGTCCTTGATCCGGATACCGGTGTTGATGCCCCACGGATTGACGAATACATAATAGTTGAGAAGTTCCGGCTGTTTTTCCCCCTTGAGATACGGGTCCAGGCGGGCCACGACTTTTTCGGCAATTTCGGTTTGCGCGGATTCCAGTGTGGAGCCTGATGGCAGGCCAACCCAGGCATCCACAGCATCACGTTTCACATCCGGCAGATAGTCGGTCTGTGGCCACAGAAAATAGGATATGATCAGGGGTGCGAGGATCAGCGAAGGAATCCAGATCTTGCGTTTCCTGTCGCTGTCGATCAGTTTGAAAATACGGTCGGCGTAGCCATCCCAGCGCGACTCATTGTCATCCATGTCGAGCGCGCCGGCATAGTGACACGCCGCGGCGGGCAATACAGTCACCGCAACAATCAAGCTGGCAACCACGGAAATGGCAATGGTCAATGCGAGATCAGCGAACAGCTGACCCTCGACATCTTCGATAAACATGATCGGAATGAAGATCGCGACGGTGGTTGCGGTAGACGCGAACAAGGCTGGCCAGACCTGGGAAACGGCCGTGACCGCTGCTTCGCCCGGTGACTTGCCCTGCTTTCTCAGGCGGACGAAATTTTCCATGACGACGATGGCCGCATCCAGCACCATGCCGGTGGCAAAGGCCAGCCCGGCGAGAGAGATGACGTTGATCGAGCGACCGGTCATGCCCAGCACCGCGAGGGTGGCCATCAGGCAGACCGGCACCGTTGCGGCGATGATCAGTGTTGCGCGGACTCGCCTGACAAACAGCCACAGCAGGCCAACCGCCAACAATGTGCCAAGCAGCAGATTTCCACCCAGGAACGACAGTGCGCGCTTGATGAAGACGGACGGGTCGAAGCTTTTTTCGATACGGGCACCGATGCTTTTCAGCTCATTTTCGTTAAATGCTTCGACTTCCGCCAATACGCCGTCAATAGCGTCCAGCGTATTGCTGCCCGGCTGACGGATGACCTGCATACCGATGGCCGAATTTCCATTCTGATAGGTCACGCCAAAGGCTTTGTCGGGGCCAACCTTGATATTGGCAACATCGCGCATTCGGATGACCGTGGTGCCGCGCTGCGCAACGGTAAGATCGGCGATTTGATCGGCCGAGAAATTGCCTTGGAAGCGCAAGGCATAGCCGCGTCGACCAACATCGACCGTCCCGCCACCAACATCCTGAAACCGGCCGACTGCGCGGGACAATTCTTCAATCGTCAGGTTGAGCTGGGCGATCCGCCAGGGATCGAACTGGATGCGCAATATCCGTTCGCCGGTGGGTGCCTGGATATCCACGCCCTGCACGCCTTCCACTGACTCCAGTTTCGGCATGATCGTATCCCGGGCATATTTGGCCAGCGCTTCGCTGTCCATATTGCTGTCGGGAAGCGCCTGCAGGAACAGATAGATTAGCGACTCGCCCTGCTGGCCATTGGCGCCGCCCACCGAGGGCCGGTCGGCATCCAGAGGCCAGTTGCGGACGCGCTGCACCCGGCCGGAGACTTCGGCAAAGGCTTTGTCCATATTGGTGCCAAGCGCAAATTCCAGATTCAGCCATACACCACCATTATTGGACCAGGAGGATATATTGGTCAGGCCTGGAATACCGCGCAATTCCTGCTCGATCGGAATGGTGATTTCAGATTCAATCTCTTTCGGGCTGGCAGCGCGCCATTGGGCCTGGACGGTCAGGCTCGGCCGTTCGATATCCGGAAAAAGCTGGATCGGGGTGCTGAACGCCGACACTATTCCGATCAAGGCGATCAAAGCCAGCGCCGCGGCCACTGCGGCGGGATAGCGAAGCGCAATATTGGTCAACGTCATCGTGCGATCTCCCATGTCAGGATCATCGCCAAATTGCTTATCTGAGCCAACTTCATGCTCTTGTCCCTTAACCCCAACGCCTGTCATTCGGCAGTGATGGAGGGACCTAAAGTAACAAAAGTAACCTGATGAGGCAGTTTCGACCAAGTTGGACCGCGTTTCGATAAACGGCATTTCATCTTCTGGCCTTCCGAAGTGGTTCCGCTTGTCGATTGGGAGCATGAAAGTTGAAACCAGTGGCGCGAATGAATGCTGTTCACTGCGTTCCGAAATCAGCGAGAATATGGATGATAAAAAATCGCATTTTTTGCGACTCTATTCACATTCGGACTGCCGGGATTCTACCAATTTTTCAGCGATCAGCTGCTCGTAAATCTTGATCGTTCGCATTGTGATTTCATCCCAATCCGGGAAGGCACCGGGATCGACCCGGAAGCTATGTGGGTGAGCGTGGGCCCGTTTCATGGCAGCCAATATGCTTGCGACATCATGGGGATTGAAATGATGCTTCGGGTCAAGCCGCAGATCGCGATTTCCAGGAATGTAGCTCAGCAACAGCGGCGTATTCTGGCTGATTGCTTCGAGCAGCGCGTTGCAACCGCCTTCATCTGCAGAGCCGTCTATATATAGTCTGGCGTGACGATAGAGCTGGATGAGCCGAGGCCGTGAGATGCGCCGGAGCATGACGATTTTGTCATCGCGGCAAGCGTTGATTTTCCTGCGATATTCTAAACCACCCCTGCCGCTAGCGATGACCAGTTTGATTTGCGGATGATCGGCCTGAAATTGGCGAAAAGCGATCATCAGGAGATGGTGGTTTTCCTGCTTCGTTATCGGCCCAACCACGAGAATATAATCTCCGGAAATTTCCCGCTTGCCATCATCAGCTGCAGGCGGGTCGATGGCATTGCCGATTATCTGAACATTGGCGACAATGCCTTTCCGGCGCAATCGCCTTGCCAGTTCCGGGGTGACCGCGATAATCATATCGGCCCAGCGCAGCTGATATTCGGCCCAGCGATATCCGGCTTTGGCAAACCAGCCCGATTGGACAGACAGATTTTCCACCGCGCCACATCGAACGACGATTTTGCAGCCGAGAAGCTTGTAAGCCCAGAGGAAAAACGCCGCTCCCAGACCTGCGAGATGGACGATATCCGGACGCAGCCGTCTGGCATGATACAGGGCGCAAACGTGATAGAGCGCCTTTTCAGTGCCGAAAATTCGCAAACCGGGCAGGCCGAGCAGCCGGATATTGCGATATTCATTCGTGCTGACATGTCGATTGAGCGCGGCGAGGATCACATCCCATCCCCTTGCGGTAATCCGGGGGAATAGCTGCTCCGCGTATTTTTCGATGTCGCCCGCGATATCCGGAATGCCGCCTGCGCCGACGATGAAGATCAGTTTCATTTCAGCCCCAAAATTGGTGTGATCCAAAAGAGTTCATGTTTCTCGCCGCGTCATGCTGATGGCCAATTATCGGCGTCGCTTGGATCAGGCTGCAGCCTTGGGGTCTAATGAATCGCTAAATTATCGAACTTTTGGCCGAAACAGGTAAGCTGCGTGATCAAACGGGGGCACTTCTGACCGAAAAATGTGATTGCGCGGCGCCGCACGACCCAATCTGCCCATCCAGGGGTCAGCAGGCGTTGTTGGTCAGAATTATCTTTCGAGACTTGATCTGCTGGCTTTGCTGTTCCGCTCAGTCGGCGACCCACGCCGCCAATCCGGCTGGGCCGATCAAATCGCTACCCAGGACAAATTCCCGATCCGCTGAACCGGCGAGACAATCGCTCAACGTCAGAGCTGCTGTCCCATAGTTGAACGCGAAACATAGGGAGCCGAGTTGCCGCAAACGCAGATCGCGCGGCAATGGCCTGGTCGTGATATTCGCCTCTGCCGCCATTTTTGCGAACAGATTTGTCATCCACGCCTGATCCGGCCAAGCGCCGAGATAGCGGATATTTTCGTGGGCAAATAATATGCCATCGCCCTTGTCCGTCCGTGCTTCGGCCGTGATCGTCCCGGCATCAATCTCTTCGATCCAGCGTGAAATCTCATGGCTGGCGATCGGCTCGACAAGCCCCGGGCGCAGGCTTTCGACGCGGCTGACCTTGATCGGCATCAGTCGCTGCAGCGGGCCGGGAGGCAGCGCCTCCGGAATCGCAAAATCAGGGGTTTTGCTGCCGCTGCGGGGACCGAACAGGATCGGTGCATCCACTGCCGCTATTTGCGTGATCAGCTGGTCATCAAGGATCGGCAGGCTCGGCGCCACAATCATGCCATAGCCGTCGAGCGCTGCCCGGGGAGATATTATATCGACATTCAAGCCCAATTGCCGGAGCGCGCTATACATGTCGAAAACCAGTTCGAGATAGCGGAAGCTCGCGCCCTGTGGCTGGGTGTCGAAGAGCCAGGCGGCTTCGTAGGAAAATAGCAAAGCCACCGATTTTGCGGTGGGGCGGTTGTCGCCAATTGCTTCGATATCCTGCGCCGCCTGCCGCGCTTCGCTCGCTGCCGGGGCTTCCCCGCTGTCCGGGCGAAGCAGTCCTGCATGCATCTGCTCCTGCGCAAAAGCGGCCTGTCGCCAGCGGAAATAGGAGACCAGTTCCGCGCCATGGGCGATTGCTTCCATTGTCCACAGACGCACCATTCCCGGCAATGGTGCCGGATTATAGCGCGCCCAATTTACCGGCCCGGGCTGCTGCTCCATGACCGACCAGCGGCCACCGGCGCAGCATCCGCGATAGAGATCATGATGAAAAGCCGCGATATCGGGATGGCCCTGCCGCGCGTAGCGCAATTTCTCTTCATCGCTGAACCAGAATTGTTCGAGAAAGCCGAGCGGATAGCTGTCCCAGCTGGCAACATCGAGATCCTGTCCGACATCATGATGGTCAAACTCGGTGAAGAACCCCATATAATTGTGAATCATATCGCGACCGGGGGATGCGGGACGCAAGATATCAACCTGCAATTTGTTGAAGGTGACAACCTCATCCGAGGCGAAGCGGCGATAGTCGAGGACATGGGCCGGATTGGGTTCGGTGACGGTGAGATTGGGCGGATCAACCTCGTCGAAGCTGCGATATTCCATGCTCCAGAAGACATTGCCCCAGGCGGTGTTGAGCGCAGAAATATCGCCATATTTCCGCTCCAGCCAGCGCCGGAAACCAGCCGCCGCTGCTTGCGAATAGCTGACGATCGTATCATGGCAGCCATATTCATTGTCGGTTTGCCACGCGACAATCGCGGGATGCTCGCCATAGCGCTCAGCCAGAGCGGTGACGATCCGCTGGCATTGTGCGCGATAGCCGGGGTGTGAAAAACAATAATGACGGCGAGACCCGAAGCCACGCGGCCTGCCATCGGCATCAATCGCAACCATGTCGGGCATGCTGTCGACGAGCCATTTCGGCGGGGTCGCAGTCGGGGTGCCAAGGATGATCTCGAGTCCCGCATCGCCAAGCGTTGCGATCGCCCGGTCGAGCCAGTCCCAATCAAAGCGGCCCGGATCCGGTTCGATCCGGCTCCACGCAAATTCGCCAATGCGGACTTGCGACAACCCCATGTCGACCATGCGCCGGGCATCGTCCGCCCAAATGTCTTCCGGCCAATGTTCGGGATAGTAGCAGCAGCCCAATTTCATGATTTGACCTTTTCAAGCGCGATTAGCCACGCGGTTTCGGGATGGGTGAGTGGTAAGGCAAGCCCGCGCTCGGCCAATGCCATACCGCTCAATATCATGCCATCGCGCCAGATATCCGGATCAGTTAGATAGGCGGACGCTTTTTCGGGCCAAGGCTCTGGCAGGGTAACTTCATAATAAGCATCAGGATCGAGGCCGGGCAAGCGAAGCGGTGCGACATTAAAATTCTCGGCGAAGCGGGTCTGGGCCGCCATCGCCAGGGCGCGTGTCTCGCCAACCGCTATCTGACCGTAAACGCCTTCGTCCGGGTGATGGAGACGCCGAAAATCACCGCTATGCAAAAGCGCGCGCCACTCTTTGTAGAGCGCGATATGCGCTTTGAGGTTCGCGCGCTCGCCAGGGCTCATATCGGCGGGATTGGCCTCGACCCCCATATGTCCGAACAGCGCGACTTTGGCACGAAAATCCGTTTCGCTACGCCGCCCGGTGACCGGATTGGGTGACGGGCCGACATGATTGCCAAGCACTTCCAGCGGCAGGAAGCGCGTCCAGCTGTCCATGATCCGCAGCCGCGCGATCGGGTCATTATTGTCGCTTGGCCAGACGCGGGTGCAATAGCCCAATATCGCCAGATCGACCCGTCCACCCCCGCTCGAACAAGTCTCGATCTCGACATCGGGATGGGCGGTCTGAATCCGGTCCAGCAGCGCGTAGAGGCTCACCGTCTGCATATATTCGGGAATGCCATTGCCGCTGGCCAGCGGAAAATTCCGGCGATTGTGATCCCATTTCAAATAGGAGATATCATTGTCACTGAGCAAGCGATCGATGCACGCGAAGAGATGGTCAGCGACGCCTTGATGGCAAAGATCGAGAGCCAGCTGGTGGCGTTCGGTCGCAGGGCAATTGGAGCGATCACCCAAGACCCAGTCGGGATGGGCGCGATAGAGATCGCTATCCGGTGACACCATTTCCGGTTCGACCCAGAGCCCGAAGTCCATATCGCGCGATTGCACATGGTCAATCAGCGGTTTGAGGCCAAGGGGGAACAGGTCCGTATCAACCGTCCAGTCGCCGAGGCCGGCATTGGTGCTGCGGCGGCCCTTGAACCATCCGTCATCGAGCACAAACCGCTCGATCCCGATCTCGGCGGCATGATCCGCGAGCGCGATCAACCGGGACTCATCAAGATCGAAACCCAGGGCTTCCCAGCTGTTGAGATGCACTTTTCTCGGACCGGTCAGGTCACGCCGATGCAGAACATGCTTGCTGCGGACATGCTGATGGAATTGCGCGGTGAGAGCAGCTTGGTCGGTCGCGAGCGCGAACATCGCAACAGGTGTCTGGTAGATTTCATGCTTGCCGAGCGGGATCGCCGATTGTTCCGGTGCACTGCCACCGATGAGCATCTTCTCGCCATCCTCATTGACCTCAATCCGGACGCGGTGATCGCCGCTCCAGGCGAAATGATAGCCCAAAGCGCCGGCGGCATGGCTGCTGTCCAGTACCAGCCAGTCGCCGCCACTAAATCCTGATTTGCCGCCATGCGACATCAGCTCGATCGACCCGCGTTCCATCGCGCGTGTCTTCGCCTGCATTTCGCCAGTCCAACGACCCGCAAATTGCGTCATGCGATCCAATTGCGCCGGCAGTGGCAACATGACGGACGCCATTTCCTTCACATAGGCAGTTTCTTCGCCTTCATTCTTGAGCGTGTAGCGCGCATAGATCATGTCGCCGCTTCTGATTTCCCAGCATAATTGCAGCTCCAGTCGGTGATCCGCATCCAGCCAGATGAAATCAACTTTGTTCTGAGAAACAGACACATCATCCAAGATGAATCGGGTCAATAGCGCTTGGTCGGCGCGTTGCAGCTGCAGCGCTGCGCTGCCGCGATATCCGGCGTTCACATTGGGCAGAAATCCACCGACCGGCGGCGTGTCGGGCTGATTCTCATGTTTTCCAAACTGGCCCGAACGGGCGAGAGCATCGAGATTTTCACCCTCGGGCAGGCGCCGGCCAAAATAGGCCAGATTGATATTGTCCTGCCCGGTAGCGATAAAGACCAGCGTGATTGTCTCGCCATCCAGCCGCCAAGTCTCTCCTGTCTCCACCATCGTCCAACTAGGCGATGAATCGCAGCCGAAAGTCAATTGCTATTGCGCGCAGATTTTGGTGCTTGGCTTTTGAACTGTCGGGTTCTAACTACGGATCAAGTCAATAATGACATTCAGGGGGTGGCCGTTTGTTAGCCAATTTACCGACGACAAATGGTGTCCAGATATTGGTTTGCGTCCTGCTCACCGCGCTGATCGGATTTGCCACATGGGCCAAGGTGCGCAAGTCCAAGGGGACGCATGACGGGTCTGGCAAGGATGTCTTTCTAGCTGGCGGCGGTCTGACCTGGATGTTCGTTGCCGGATCGATCACCCTGACCAACCTCTCGACCGATCAGCTGGTCGGGATGAATGGCAATCAGATGCTGTTGCTGGCCTGGTGGGAGATTTGCGGCTTTGCCGGCTTGCTGATCCTCGCCTTTGTGTTCGTGCCGATATATTATAAGAATAATTGCACGACGGTTACCGAGCTGCTCGAGAAGCGCTACAAGGGGCGGAGCATTCGCACCCTGATCTCGGCGCTGTTCCTGTTCGGCAATATTCTTATCTATCTCCCTGCCGCGCTCTATTCCGGGGCGTTGTTCATGCAATCGCTGTTTGGCAGCGATTTGCCGCTGATCTATTTTGCCGGGGTGTTGGCTGTGATCTCGGCCGCCTATACGATTTTCGGCGGGCTGCGGGCGGTTGCGGTGATGGACACTTATTCCGGCTTCGGGATATTGGGCCTGGCCATGCTGATTGTCGTTTTGGCGCTGGCGGCCGTCGACTATGATATCGTCAGTGACGTTCCCATGGAACGGCTCACGATGATCGGCGGGCCGGACAGTCCGATTCCGTTCCACACCTTATTTACCGGGATGATCTTCATCCAGATATTCTACTGGTCAACCAATCAGAATATCACCCAGCGCGCGATGGCGGCGCCCACGGTCAAGGAAGCGCAAAAAGGCGTGATGGTCGCAGCAATCATTCGCATCCTGATCGTACCGCCGATTGTCGTGATCCCCGGTATTGTCGCCTATAAAATGTTCGGTGATATTGGCGATGCCGCTTATGGACGGCTGGTCGCTGAAGTCCTGCCGGGCTGGCTCTCCGGCGCCTTTGCGGCGATGGTGGCGGCAGCGGTGATCACCACGTTCAGTTCGATCCTCAACAGTTCTGTGGCGCTTTATTCGATTGACTTTCACGAGCAATATATTGGCAAGGTCAACGATCATTGGAAGCTGGCGGCGGCAATTTCGATTTTGCTGACCGTGCTCGCGATCATGCTCGTGCCGCTCTATCAAAATGCCGAAAGCATCATCAATCTGCTGCAACAGCTGAACGGATTGCTCTCGATGCCAATCCTGTCGGCCTTTATCGCGGGGCTGTTGTTCCGCGGAGTCGCCGCGCCTGCGGCGGTCGGCGGTGTCATCTGGGGTGTGCTGCTCTATGGCGCCTATACGTTCCGGCTGGAGCCAGCGGGCATCATCACGATGCACTATATTGACTTCATGGTTGTCACCCTCGTCACATCGGTGATGTCAGCCCTGCTGATCAACCGGTTCCTGCTTGGCAACAGAGCCCGTTTCGCTGGCTTCAAAGCTGCGCTAACCTAAGAACATGTTCGATAGTCCGCATCGCCGCTACAATCCGCTGACAGATGAGTGGATCCTGGTCTCACCACAGCGGCTTTCGCGGCCGTGGCAGGGCGAAGTGGGAGACACGGAGCCGCCGTCGCCGTCTTACGATCCGGAATGCTATCTCTGCCCTGGAAATCAGCGGGTCACCGGAGAGGCAAACCCGGATTATGATGGCGTGCATATTTTCAAGAATGATTTTGCCGCCTTGATGGAAGACGTGCCCCACGCGATTGATTCCGGCCCCTTGTTGCGCGCCGAAACAACCGCGGGCGAATGTCACGTGATTTGCTTCTCTCCTGATCACGGGAAGTCGATGCCGCAGCTTTCCTTGCAACAGATTCGATCATTGATTGACGTTTGGGCGCTCAAGACAGCGGAACTGGGGCAAAAATACCAGTCGGTACAGATATTTGAGAATAAGGGCGCGATGATGGGCTGTTTCCACCGGCATCCGCATGGCTAGATATGGGCGAGCCGGCATTTGCCCGCGGAGATCCGGATCGAGGAGAAACGGCAGCGCAAATATGTCGGAGACCATGGCCGAACGATGCTGGGTGATCTGGTTCAGCAGGAAATTTCCGCAGGCGAACGCATCGTTGTTCAAACCGAATATTGGCTGGCGATCGTTCCCTATTAGGCCAGCTGGCCTTTCGAGACGCTATTGCTGCCCCGATTTGCAGTGCAGCGCATGCCAGACCTGGATGTCGAGCAGCGGACCGATCTGGCCCGGGCCTTGCGGGAGCTGACAACGCGCTATGATAATCTCTTCCGGTGCAGCTTCCCTTATTCGATGGGGTGGCACGGCGCGCCTTATCGCGTCGATGATATGCCGCATTGGCAGCTTCACGCGCATTTCTATCCGCCATTGCTCCGCTCAGCAACGGTGCGCAAGTTCATGGTCGGCTATGAAATGCTGGCCGAAGCGCAGCGCGATCTGACGCCTGAAAAAGCGGCAGAGATGCTCCGTGCGGTGAGCTTGGTGCACTATCTCGAGGACACGCATAGCTGATGGACAGGGAGAATGTGCAAAGGCGGGCTGATCTGGTTGCGCGCGCAGCCCGATCGTTTGAAATCATGTTCGGAGAGGCGCCGGCCATATTTGCCTATGCGCCGGGCCGGGTCAATCTGATCGGGGAACATACCGACTATAATGACGGCTTCGTGCTCCCGTGCGCGATTGATTATGGCACGGTTGTCGCCATCGGGCCTGCGGCCAGTGATCAGCTTTGCGCAGTAGCGAGCGACTATGGCGATGACCGCGATGCATTTGATCCCAACGCTATTTTTGTCTCGCAAAAGACCGAGTGGAAAAACCATGTGCGCGGGATTGCTGCCAGCCTTGCTGCGCGGACCGGAATGATTCAGGGCGCCAATCTCGCCATCGCCGGCAATGTCCCGCAAGGTGCTGGCTTGTCATCCTCTGCGTCAATGGGCGTGGCCCTCGCTAAAGCCTTGGTCGAGCACCAGCAGATCACCGGGCTTTCCGCCACCGATCTGGCCCTGATCGCGCAGCAATCGGAAAATGCCTATGTCGGCACGGCTTGCGGCATCATGGACCAGCTGGTGTCCGCCAAAGCCGAAGCCGGAGCGGCTCTGCTGATTGATTGCCGAACGTTGGACACGATGCCGGTATATATGCCCGAAGATTTGATCATGCTGGTGATCCACTCCGGGATCGAGCGGCAACTGGCGGATAGCCCCTTCAATCAGCGCCGCGCCGAATGTGAACAGGCGGCCAAATATTATGATGTTCCAACGCTGCGTCATCTGACTGAAGATCGCCTGATTGCCGATCGCGGTGAGCTGGACGATGTCGTTTTTCGACGCGCCCAACATGTCGTCACGGAAATTGCCCGGACCGAGATTGCGGCCAATATTTTGTCGAATGGAGATATTGCAAAACTGTCGGAGCTGATGCGTCAATCCCATCTGTCCTTGCGAGATGATTTTGAAGTCACCATGCCGGCGATTGATGACCTGGTTGCGATGATCGGGAAGCATCTGGGGTCCCGTGGGGGTGTCCGGATGACCGGCGGTGGCTTTGGCGGTTGCGTTGTCGCGCTGGTCCCAAAAGACCAGGTGCAGCCGGTCATGGACCCGGTAACGGCCAATTATGATCCCCCGGACGGCAGGCCGGTGAGAATATTTCAATGTCTGCCTTCATCGGGTGCACGGATAATCTGAATCGGAGCCTTTCGGCCATTGACTGGTGCGGTCGAGAAGACTCGAACTTCCACGGGGTATTAACCCCACAGCGACCTCAACGCTGCGCGTCTACCAATTCCGCCACGACCGCACTGTCATCACATCCGGGCACAGGGCCCGAGGTAGCCGCGAGCCTGTAGCAAAGGGGTATCTTGGCCGCAACCGATATTGTTGTCATTCGCGCATGAGTGTTAACCCGGCGCACGGATTTGTCCCGATGTCGCACAATATGGGCGCCGTTCGCCAAATTTGGGCCGATGCCAGCGAAATATCGCCGATTAACCTTCTATTTACCTTGTTAGACGCGCGCCTGATGCGCTCTATCCTGATCCATGAACGCGATAATATTCTCTTTCCTTCTGATGGCTTCCGGCGACGGCGCAGCGCAATCTGCCGCCCGGGTCCAGGCCATTGCCAGCGCCCGCATCATCAGCGGCGAGCAGGTCAGATTTGGTGACTTTGCCAAGGCAGGTCAAACTGTCCATTCTCAGGATGGCAAGCTCCTTTACCAAATGCCGCCCGCGCGCTCATCTGGCGAAATATCCGACAGCATGGGTCAAAAAATCGATCTGGTAGAATTTCACTAACATAAGGCGAGATCGATCATTGGCGCCTATTCGCGGGCCTGGTCCGCCCAACCGACTTCCAGCTGGCTAGCGGCGCGAGGGACATCCAGCTTGGCTTCGTTGAAATTGATCGTTGCGCCTGGCGCAAGCGATTTGGCCGGGGCGTTCATTTGCCAGCTGAACACAATCCGGCCGCTGGCGTCGCGTAAGATGACGAGCATCCTTGGAATCGTCTGGTCCTGATCGGTTGGATTGATGATTGTCCCGCTGGCAGCAAAATATTCCGTGCCGTCAGGAAGGGTTCGGCGATCCTGTTTCTCGCTGAGTTCAATCAGCAGCGGCGTATCTTCGATTGACGCAAATTGATAGTCGGCAAACCATTTGGGTGGCCCAAAGGCGTAGAGAGCAACCGCAGAAGCGGTGACCAGTACGGCAAAAAGGATGGCGGCAAGCGTCCACATTTTTGCGGGATTGCGCCGCGGTTTGAAAGGCGGCTCATGCGCAAAACTGCTATTCTCTGAAGCAAAAGCCGGAGCGACCGATATCGGGGCTTTTGGTGCGGTGCGGCTGACCGAGGAGGTCGGGGCTGCCGCCGTGAAATCGGGGATCGGCGGGCTTGGTGGACTGGCCGGTGGTAAAGGTTCGGATGGTTCCTGCGCGGGGACCGGTTTTTCGTCGAGAACCGGAGCCTCCTGGAACCAGTTATGGCGGCATGACGCGCAGCGTACCGAGCGTCCAGTTGGTCCAATGGCACTGTCGGGTACGAGATAACGGGTCTTGCATGCGGGGCAATTCAATATCATGACGTCTCTCTAAACACGCCATGACGGCAAACTGCAAGTCTGTGGTGCATGGTTTTGAGACAGAGGCTCTTTTTTTGTGCGTTTTGCTGTACGCCAATGAATTGGAACTTGACGTGGCAGTTGATTTAGACCTTCGTGCCACCCTATTGCAGGCTTAGCCACGCATCGGTTTGTGGTGAATTGAGAGATGAAACTCGCAGATGGACGGAATTGTTCGATTTGAAAATGTGGGCTTGCGCTACGGGGCTGGAGCAGAGACGCTTGCCGATCTCAATTTCACGCTTTTCCCGGGCAGTTTCTATTTTCTGACCGGCGCGTCCGGTGCCGGCAAAACCTCGCTGCTCAAATTGCTATATTTGTCCCAACGGCCCAGCCGCGGCCTGATCCGGCTTTTCGGAGAAGATGCTGTCACCATGCCGCGCGAACGTTTACCGGGCTTCCGCCGGCGGATCGGAGTGGTGTTCCAGGATTTCCGTTTGGTTCCGCATCTGTCGGCTTTCGATAATATCGCCCTGCCGCTGCGGGTTGCGGGCGTGCGCGAGAAAGATCTCGAAGGGCCGGTGGATGAAATGCTTGAATGGGTCGGCTTGGGCGACCGTGCGTCGGCTCGGCCAGCGACTTTATCGGGCGGAGAGCAACAGCGGGTCGCCATTGCCCGAGCGGTTATTGGCAGGCCGGAAATATTGGTCGCCGACGAGCCCACCGGGAATGTCGATCCGGAAATGGCAATCCGCTTGCTGCAATTATTTGAAGCGTTGAACACATTGGGCACAACGATTGTTGTCGCGACCCATGATATTCATCTGCTCAGCAAAGTTGCCGGAGCGCAAATGATGAAGCTCGAAAAAGGCATGCTCGCCGATCCGACAGGTTCGCTCCGTCATCCGCCCTTGCCCAAAGCTCAGCGCAACTAGGCCGATGTTCAAATTTTTCGTCATTCCCGCGCATGATCGGCGGCTTATCCCCGAGGGGCGGCTTTCCGGCCCGATGCCATGGGTGATCGCGATCATGATTTTCCTCACTGTATTGGCGGCGGCGGCCGGCCTAGCGCTGGTGCAGGCGGCTGGCAATGTCACCGATGACCTGTCCAGTCGCGCGACGGTGCAAATTATCGAGGCCAATGCAGAGGTTCGTGCTCGCCAGGCCCGCGCCGTCGCGGCACGGCTGCGGGGATTGTCGCTTGTCGAGCAAGTCCGCGTCCTGCCGCAAAAGGAGATTGATGAGCTGATCGAACCCTGGCTAGGTACGCAGAATCTCGGTGAAGATATCCCGCTTCCGGCTCTGATCGATCTGAAATTGACTCGCACAGCCTCCGATTCGGAGCTGCAATCGTTACGAAGCGTCATTCAACCTTTGGCCGCCGATGCCCGCGTCGAGCCGAGCAGTGGCTATATCGCACCGGTCATTGCGTTGGTCCGTTCCCTGCAATGGATCGCCTTTGGTCTGGTCGCCCTGCTCGCCCTGGCAACGGCTGCTGCGGTGATTATTTCCGCGCGTGCCACGCTCAACACCCATCGCGAGACCATTGCGGTTGTTCATCTGCTGGGCGGTACCGATCATCAAATCAGCCGGCTGTTTCAGCGCCGGATTGCGCTAGACGCGTTGCTTGGCGGCATGATCGGCCTGGTTGGTGGAGCGGCGATCATCTGGTTGATTGCGATGCAGCTGTCGGCGCTGGGATCCGGTTTGGTGCAATCGCTAGGTTTGAGCTGGCTTAGCTGGTTGATAATTGCGTTGGTTCCGATATTGGGGATGTTCTTGGCCATGGTAACCGCCAGAATGACGGTTATGGGCGCATTGAAGAAAAAATTATAGTAACCGCTGATGATCCTTCGTATTCTCTCCTTCCTGCTGCTTCTCTGGATCATCGGCTTTGCCTGGTTTGCGATCGACTTGCCGCAAGCGGCATCCGATTCGGCGGTCACCGATTCTGTGGTTGTCCTGACCGGCGGAGCGGGGCGGATAGATCGGGCTCTGGAGATATTGGAGGCGGACAAAGCCGAAAGGCTGCTGATCTCCGGTGTCGACCGAGACGTGAAGCCGCCGGAACTGGCGGCGGAATATGAGCGGCCTGACGAATTATTTGCCTGTTGTATCGATCTGGGTTTTCAGGCGGTCGACACAAGATCCAATGCCCTCGAAATCGCGCGCTGGGCGGCAAGGCGTGAGGAAAAATCCGTGCGATTGGTGACATCGGACTGGCATATGCGGCGCGCGCGGCTGGAACTCGAACGGGCAATGCCGCTAGAGATTAGCATATTGTCCGACGCGGTTCAGACCAAGCCGTCGCTGGGCACTTTGTTCAAGGAATATAATAAATATCTCATGCGCCATCTGGCTGCATTGGCGGGTGTCTGAGATGTTGGCTTTCCTGCGTTCGCTGATCTTCATGATAGTCTTTTATGTCGGTTCGGTGCCAATCATCATTGCGACCTTCATCGGTGCCTTTTTCTGGCCGAAGACCATATATTATATGGCGCAATATTGGAGCCGCTACCATTATCTGTGCGCGCGCCTGATTCTGGGCATCCGGGCCGAGGTCAAGGGCGAAATCCGCAACGAACCCCTGCTCTACGTCTTCAAACATGAAAGCATGTTTGAAACAATCGATCTGCTCAGGCTGTTCGACAAGCCGGTGGTCATCGCCAAGAAAGAGCTGCTGGTCATTCCCTTATGGGGATGGATCGCAACCAAACACGGCCTGCTGGGCATCGACCGCGACGGCGGCGGGGCCGCGATGCGGCAGATTATCAAGCAAGCCAGAAAGGCGGTCGCTGAAGGCCGTCCGATCGTGATCTTCGCTGAAGGCAGCCGCGCCCATCATGGTGAACGGCCAGAGCTACAAACCGGTTTTGCCGGCATTTATAAGCTGATGGGCATTCCGCTGGTGCCGGTCGCGCTGAACAGCGGTATCGTCTCCCCGCGCGATACATTCGTTCAGAAAAGCGGTGTGATCACCTATGAGGTGCAGCCGGAGATCGAGCCCGGCCTCGACCGTGACGACATTCGCGACCGGGTGCATGCCGCGATTAACATGTTGAATGATTGACCATTTTTTTGCCGATGAAGCATATTGTCACCTGATCCAGCAGATCTAAGGAATATCGATCAGAGACTGGGAATAAAGCGTCAAACTGTTCCGCGTCATCCTGTTTCAAACGAACGCCAGTATCTTGCCGCTCGACCGTGTATCTCTTCCTTTCCTACAGGCCGAGCCTTCTGATAGGCTCGAGCGATGATCATGCTTCATCTTGCTCTGACTGGCATCCGGACGGTGATTATGGCTGCGGGATACGCCATTCGCGCATCTCCCTGCGGCACAAGCGGCTGGTTATGAAGCGCCATGCAATTTTGATATTATAACCCTGTCAGGATTGTCAGGATTGTCAGGATTGTCAGGTTTATCAGGAAAAAGGAGACTTATCTGAACAGAAACCCATCTGCTGCCAGTGCGCCTTCACTCGTGCGTCCGCCCGAAATCGGGAGCGGCATCATCCTGGCCTTCTTCGATAATCCGGCGGCGAATGGCGCGGGTCTTGGTGAACAGGTCGAACAGTTCGTCGCCCTTGTCCCAGCGAATCGCGCGTTGCAGTGCCGACAGATCCTCGGAAAAGCGCTGGAGCATTTCAAGCACCGCGTCCTTGTTGGACAGGAACACGTCGCGCCACATCGTCGGATCGGACGCTGCGATTCGCGTAAAATCACGAAAGCCACCGGCGGAATATTTGATCACTTCGCCGCGGGTCACGTCTTCGAGGTCGGAAGCTGTGCCGACGATCGTATAGGCAATCAGATGCGGCAAATGACTGGTCACGGCCAGGACAAGGTCATGATGTTTGGCATCCATGATCTCGACATTGGCACCAAGTTTTTCCCAAAAGGCCCTGACTCTTGCGATATCGCCTTCCGCAGCGCTTTGTGGCGGCGTCATGATGCACCAGCGGTCATGGAACAGCGTCGCAAAGCCGGCATCCGGGCCGCTATGTTCGGTGCCGGCGACAGGGTGGGCAGGTATGATCCGGGCCTTGGGGAGCGCTCTGGTCAGCGCTGTCAGCACGCTTTCTTTGGATGATCCAACGTCGCTAATGATCGCATCGTCCGGCAAGTCGGTCGCGATTTCCGAGGCGATATCTGTCATTGCCCCGACCGGCACGCAGAGCATCACCAGATCGGCATCGATGACCGCAGCTCCGGCCGTGTCGCTGACATCATCGCAAAAACCAAGTTCGAGGACACGGGCACGGACGTTTGGATCGCTGTCAAAGCCGGTGATTCGGGCCGTCGGCATCGCATCGCGGACGGCATGGGCGATCGATGAGCCAATCAGTCCCAGGCCGATGAGCGCAATATTGGCAAACGGCAGCATCAGCCGGCGGCTAGCACTATATCGCGCAACGCCTCAGCGAGACCGCGGGTTTCTTCCTCGGTACCGATGGTCATCCGCAGGCCGTTGACGAGCCCCTGACCGGGCAGCCAGCGAACGGCATAGCCTTTGTCCATCAGCGCCTTATTGGCTTGTTCCGCCGTCAGCTGACCCTCGAAAAGGACCAGCAGGAAATTGGTGTGACTGGGTATGATGCGCAAGCCATGATTGCCCAGCGCATGTAGTTCATCGCTCAACCATTGCCGCCATTGCCGGTTGTGATTGCGGCTATGGGTGACAAAATCATCGGCGGCCAGTGCCGCGAGTGCGGCCTGCTGGCCAGCGGTGGTGACATTGAACGGCAGCCTGATCCGGTTCATCGCATCGATAATCTCCGCCGAGGCATAGCCCCAGCCGATCCGCTCGGCCGCCAGTCCGTGGATTTTGGAAAAGGTGCGGGTGACCAGCACATTGGCCTTGGTTCCGGCCAGTTCCAGGGCGCCGTCATCTTCATCGGTCTCGAGATATTCTGCATAGGCGCCGTCGAGCACCAGCAGGACATGGCCGGGAAGTCCGGCATGGAGGCGCGCGATTTGCTGACGGCTAGAGAAGGTGCCGGTCGGGTTGTTGGGGTTGGCGACAAAAACCACCCGGGTCCTGTCATTGACCTTGGCCAATATCGCATCGACGTCGGTGCCATAATCGGCATCATCGGCGATAACCGGCGTACCGCCATAGCGCCGCGCGGCAATATCATAGACCGCAAAGCCATAGCGCACGTAGATAATCTCGTCGCCCGGCCCGCTGAACGCATTGGCTGCGAGGTGGAGCACATCATCCGACCCGGTGCCGCAAATTATCCGCGCCGCGTCGAGATCATATTTGTCGGCAATCGCTTCACGCAATTTGGTCGAGCCGGGGTCGGGATAGCGGTCGACGGAAGCGGATGCGGCGTTGAGCGCCGCGCCGGCTGCCGGACTGCAGCCGAGCGGGTTTTCATTGGCCGAAAGTTTGACCAACTTTTTGCCGTCATCGCCACTGGATTTGCCGGGCACATAGGGAGCAATGCCCATGATCCAGTCTTTCGGTTTTGGTGCACTCATTGCCTTGGCCCGCTTGTCTGAAGGAAAACTCTGAGGTCGAACTAACCTTTGCTTGCTGTCAGTCAACTGCATTATCATTTGACGCTCTCGATTTCGCGCCTTAGCCAGCTCCGATCATGAGTGAAGATGCCCGTTTCGGATTGGACAAACATGTCCGCTTGCTTGGCCCGTTGCCGTTGGATAGCGGCGCCAGTCTTGCGCCCATGGAATTTGCCTATGAGACTTACGGCGAGCTCAACGCGTCCAAGACCAACGCGATCCTGATTTGCCATGCACTGACTGGCGACCAATATGTTGCCTCGACTCATCCGATTACCGGCAAAGCAGGTTGGTGGGAACGTATGGTCGGTCCCGGAAAACCGATTGATACCGAACGCCATTTCATCATTTGCGCCAATGTCCTGGGCAGCTGTCTCGGCAGTTCCGGCCCGGCGACGATAAACCCTGCGACCGACGAGCCGTGGGGGATGGATTTCCCGGTGCTGACCATCGCGGATATGGTAAGGGCGCAAGCGATGCTGCTTGATCATCTGGGCATCACGAAGCTGCACGCCGTTATCGGCGGCTCGATGGGCGGGATGCAGGCTGTGAGCTGGACCGCACTCTATCCGGAGCGCGTGAATTCCGCAGTGATTATCGCCTCGGCAGCCCGGCACAGCGCACAGAATATCGCTTTTCACGAAGTCGGACGTCAGGCGATCATGGCTGATCCGCGCTGGCGTAGCGGCGCCTATTATGCCGATGATGATCCGCCGAGCAGCGGCCTCGCCGTCGCCCGGATGGCAGCACATATTACTTATTTGTCCGAAGCGGGCCTGACCGAAAAATTCGGCCGGCGCCTGCAGGATCGGGAGGCCAAGACATTCGGCTTTGACGCCGATTTTCAGGTGGAAAGCTATCTCCGGCACCAGGGGATCAGCTTTGTCGACCGCTTTGATGCGAACAGCTATCTCTATATCACGCGCGCGATGGACTATTTCGATCTCGCCGAAGCCCATGGCGGCGTGTTGGCAAATGCGTTCAAAGGGTCAAAAACCCGCTTTTGCCTGATCAGCTTTGATACCGACTGGCTCTATCCAACCAGCGAAAGCCGGACGATGGTTCACGCGCTCAATGCGGCGGGCGCCGAGGTCAGCTTCATGGAATTGTCCAGCCCCTTCGGCCATGACAGTTTCCTGCTCGAAAACCCCGAAATGAACCGGATCGTTGATGGATTTTTAAAGGCGGGGGAAGTGTGAAATATTCTTTACCCGAGGGCTATGAACTTACCGAGGATCAATCCAGGATTGATGTCATCGCGGCGCATGGTTTTCTGCAAGACGCATATTGGTCAAAAAATATTCCGCTCGAGACGCTTCGGCGTGCAATGGATGCGTCTTTTTGCCTGGCTGTCTTTCATGGCCGACAGCAGGTCGCGATGGCAAGATTGATCACAGATTATGCCACTTTCTCCTATCTGAGTGATGTCTATGTCCTGCAGGAGCATCGGGGACGTGGCCTGGCACGGACGATGGTTGCCTATTTTCAGGATCATCCGAAATTGCAGGGACAGCGAATCTGGCTATTGTTCACCCGCGATGCCCATGGCGTCTATCAAAAGCTGGGTTGGAAGGCATCTGATCATCCCGAACGCATGTTGATCAGACTGGATGAAAGTGTCTACCAATGACCAAACTCCGTCCCGACCTGCAAATCATCGCCGACAATATTGTGCCGGGAAGCCGCGTGCTTGATATCGGCTGTGGTGATGGTGCGCTAATGGCGGCACTGCGTGATAATAAGGGCTGCGATGCGCGCGGGCTGGAGATTGATCCCGTCAATGTGGCCAGTGCGGTCGCCAAAGGTCTGTCGGTCGTCCAGGGTGACGCCGGCAGTGATCTTGCCACTTATCCCGACGATAGTTTTGACTATGCGATACTCAGCCAGACATTGCAGACCACCCACCGACCAGATATCATGCTGGAACAATTGCTACGTATCGGCAAGCAGGCCTTTGTGAGCTTCCCCAATTTCGCGCATTGGCGCGTGCGTATGTCATTATTGTTCGGTGGCCGTATGCCGGTCACCCGGCTGTTGCCACAAAGCTGGTATGATACGCCCAATATCCATCATGTCACGATTGATGATTTTCGGGCGCTGGTGCGGGATGGCAAGCTCGCGCAAGAGGGACAATGGTTTTTGAGCGGAGACAAGCAGACCGGGCGCGGTATCGCCAATTTGCTCGCAGAACATGCGGTATTCTTGCTGCGGCGGTGATGGTTCAAGGCCAGGCACCCAGTGCACATATTGGTCATTCTCTTATCGCCGGTACGCCAAATGCTCCGTTCAGCTTTGACCAGCAGCGATGATCCGTCTTTTTCGTGACTCTGATTTCGCCGCTATTTTGGTCGCAGCAGCTTCGGGCCGCCGGATGGCATCCATGGATCATGACCTGAGCCGGCGATATTTTTGGACGTCAGCAGAATTCACTCGCAAGATGAATATCATATTGTATTACTCCGACGATGTGCATCGTTGCCTTTGCCTGGAAAGCCCATCCTCGATGGCAAATGGTTGCCATTGGCAATCGGGATGAATTGCACGCGCGTCCCGCCGAATCGCTGCACCGCTGGGAAACATATGATCATCTTCTGGCCGGCCGCGATGCAATAGCCGGCGGGACCTGGCTGGGAGTGTCCGAAGAAGGGCGCTTTGCGGTTGTGACGAATCTATATGGTTTTGGCGCGCCGCAACCCGAACGCGCGTCTCGCGGCGACCTTTTGAGGGACTTTTTGGCGGGACATGGGCGCTACGCCGATCTGGCTTCAACCCAATATGCCGATTTCAATCCCTTCAATCTGATCACCGTGGAAGGCGATCAGGCAGTCATCCATTCCAGCAGGCCGCGTCAGGAAAGCATTGTGCTGGAACCAGGCGTGCACGGCCTGTCAAACGGACCGGTCGATTCGCCATGGCCCAAGTCCCCGCATCTCAACGCGCAATTGGACGCATGGCTTGCTGCAGACAGGGATCATCCGGAACAGCTATTGGATAGTCTGAGCGATCCACGAACCTTTGAGCCCGAGACGGTATCCAGTCCGCCGGGACCAACCGAACTTGAACCGCAACATAGTGCGATATTCATCCGCAATCCTGCTTATGGAACACGCTGCAGCACGGTGGTTGCGATTGATCAAGCCGGAGGAGGCATGATCCTGGAGCGCCGGTTCGCGCCATCTGGCGAAGCGATCGGCGAGAGTAAATTGTCTTTTTCCTGGCCAAATTCCGCTTAGGGCACTTGCACCGACCCGCCGTCGACTTGAATCGCGGTGCCGGTGATGAAGCTGGCCGCTTCGGACCCCAGGAAAACCGCAAGATTCGCGATTTCTTCGGGTTCGCCGATGCGTTGTAAGGGAATCTGGACGGCTATCGCTGCGGCTATCTCGTCTGTGCTTTTCCCGGTGGCAGCCGATTGCTGTTCGAGAATCTGGGTGACGCGATCGGTGCGCGTGAAGCCGGGGCATACGGTATTGACCAGAATATTGTCACCCGCGACCTGATTGGCGAGAGTCTTGGCCCAGCCCAGAACTGCCATGCGAATGCTGTTGGACAGAGTGAGTCCTGGCACCGGCTGGCGGACGCCAGAGGAGGAAATATTGATGATTCGTCCCCATTTTTGCTTTCGCATATGCGGCAGCACCAGACGTGTGGCGCGGACCACAGACATTAGAGTGAGTTGGACCGCATTCTCCCAGTCATCGTCAGCCAAGTCTTCGAACGTACCGGGCGGGGGGCCACCGGCGTTGTTTACCAGAATATCAATGCCGCCGAATTTTTCAGTCACCGTTGCGATGACACGTTCGATATCTTGCGACTTTGAGACATCACCAACGAGCGCCAGACAACCTGGTAACTGCGCAGCTGCGGCGTCGAGCTTGTCCTGCGAACGGCCGCAAATGGCGACTTTCGCTCCGCAGGCGTGAAACCCTAATGCGGTGGCGAGACCAATGCCCTTGCTGCCCGCCGTTACCAGCACGACTCTGTTTTTCAGTTTCAATTCCATGATTGAGCTTGTGACGCAATGTTGCGGCTCTGTATAGAGTTTTTGCCTTGCCTCTGTTATTCTAGCAATGAAAACAGTGCGTTCCAATCAGCAGTGCGGTGGCATTCATGGCTATCAGAGCGGTTGCTACAAGTTTGATATTGGCATTGACGCCGCAGCATATGGGTATAGTGACATAGCGGGGGGCTTATGATGCCTAAGTTGAAATTGCTAATATGTCTGGCAGCCTGGATGCTGGCACCCGGCGTCGCTGCGCAGTCGGTAGATCCATCGACGCAAGATGCATTGGCCTGGCGTCAGGCATCTACCGCGAACGAGATTCCAGCCTATCAAACCTATCTCGAACAATTTCCTGATGGCCTGTTTGCGGATCTTGCTGGCAAGAAGATCAGGTCGTTGCGGGCAGCACCTCAACCAGCGACTGTCCAGGAACCGAATCCTCCGGCTTCGACCCCGGCGGCAGCAACGCCAATGTCATTTGAACAAAATCGTGGATTTTCGACTGCGCCGCAAAGCTTGCAGCCGGTTGATAATGCACCGCCGTCCCAAACGGCTGCACCATATATAGAAGCGACGTCTGTGCCGCAAACGCAGGCGAGAGTGGCACCTGTCGACCAATCGGTTGAAACGGTGACGCCTGCGGAACTGGCACCCGAGGACCGGGCTTATATCCCGCCTACGCAAGCCGAACCGGATCTGCCAATATTGCCGCCAACGCCCGTGCTTTTGCAAAAAGACTATCCCGATTGTCGAGAGGATCATCTGCATTTGCCTGATCCTCATGACAAAGCGATCAACATCAACAGCTGCACAATCGCGCTCGACAATTATTATACGGATGTTCTTGTTGCTTATCGCAAGCGCATGAACGAGCATCAGGATGAAATTTCAGCGATTTACACCGAGAAGGTGGCCGGGCGAATGGAGTTTTCGGCCGCCAGTCGAGATAGATTTTTTGACGATATGATGCTGGAACATGGGGCTTCAGACCCTGATGGGAAGAATATGGCTGTCTATCGTGCCGCGGAAAAGCTCTACGAGCTGGACCGCAACTATCTCAGCGATCGCTATTGTTACAACACAGGCTGCAACGGATATCCGGTTCCGGACAATTACGGCTATATGAATTTGGTCGACGAGAATGGCAATCTTGTGGAAGTTGAAATGGATGCCGACGGCAAGATGATAACAACCGAAAAAGCCAAGGAAGTCCGGAAAGCGGAGGCCAAAAAGGTCAAGAAAGCCAAGAAACGGAAAAAGTCCAAAAAAGGCGGCTCCTGTGCAAAATCTCGCGGTCGGGGGCAATTGCTTGGATCGATTTTTGGCGGCGTTGTTGGCGCTGTGGCAGGCCTGGATGATGTCGGTACGTTGCTCGCTAGTGCAGTTGGTGCCGCTCTGGTGGGCGAGATTGCATGTAAGCTTGACAAACCGGAACAGGAAAAGGCCGTTGAGGCCACCATGGCCGTGACACAACAGGAAAAAGTGGGCGCAGTTGCCGAATGGAAAAGTCCAACTCGCGGCGGCGTGTCCGGTTCCTCAACCGTGACCGCGTTGAACGTGCAGCCGAATGGCCGCAAATGCATGACAATCACCGATGTCGCGATCATCGACGGAGAAGAAACCCGCATTTCCAAGCAAATGTGCCGCGGAGCCGGGGATAAGCAATATGCGATCACGGCTTGATTGATCGTCGATATTCTGCGTCACGGGCTAGGATTGGCGCAGTTTGATCAGTGAAGCGAACTAGCGTTCGCGTGTAGCACTGAACTTAAGCTCCGGATTGCGCTCTTCCTGATAGCTGACATCCCAAGCTGACTTGGCCAAAAACACCAGATTGTCATCGCGGTCTTTCGCCAATGCGCTCTGGTTGATGTTAGCAAAAGCGGCGATCGTGGTTTCGTCGCCGCCAATCCAGCGCGCGGTTTCAAACGGAGCCATTTCAAGATAGGCATCGACCTTATATTCTGCCTCCAGTCGCGAGACGAGCACCTCCAGCTGCAACTGCCCGACCACGCCGATAATCCAGTTGGCACCCAGTTCGGGATAGAAGACCTGGACAACGCCTTCTTCCGACAGATCATCCAGCGCCTTGCGCAGCTGCTTAGTCTTGGTCGGATCACGCAGGATCACGCGGCGGAGAATTTCCGGCGCGAAATTTGGCAGTCCGGTAATCCGGACCTGGTTTTTTTCGCTCAATGTATCGCCGACCCGCAGCGTGCCATGGTTGGGGATGCCGATGATATCGCCCGGTTCGGCGGTATCGGCAATTTCGCGGTCCTGCGCGAAGAACAGGATTGGCGAATGGATGGCGATCGGCTTGCCGAGCCCGGAAGGCGTCAGTTTCATCCCGCGTTTGAACTCGCCGGAGCATAGCCGCATGAACGCGATCCGGTCGCGGTGTTGCGGGTCCATATTGGCCTGGATCTTGAAGATAAAGCCGGTGACGTCGCTGCTCGCTGGATCGATCGGAGCGGGTTCCGCAGGTTGCGGGCGCGGCGGCGGGGCATGTTGGGCAATCGCCTCGATCAGCTCTTCAACGCCAAATTGTTTCAGGGCAGAGCCAAAATAAACCGGGGTCAGGTCGCCATTCTGATAGGCCTCGAGATCGAAACTGCTATAGCCGCCCTGCGCCAGTTCGCCTTCGCCGGTCAGCCGCTCATAAGCGCCTTCGCTCAGCACGTCGGCCAGTTTCGGATCGTCGAGACCAGTGAATTGCTGCGATACGCCATCATATTGTTTGCTGTCGCCGGCTGGCTGGTGAAGCTCGTTGCGGACCAGATCATATACCCCTTCAAACTGCCCGCCCATGCCGGTGGGCCAGCTCATCGGGCAGACATCGAGGGCGAGCTTGTCGGCAACTTCGTCGAGCAGTTCGAACGGATCGCGGCCTTCGCGGTCGACCTTGTTGATGAAGGTGATGATCGGCACGTTGCGCATCCGGCAGACTTCGAACAGCTTCAAAGTCTGTGCCTCGATACCGCTCGCGGCATCAATCACCATGATCGCGCTGTCGACGGCGGTGAGTGTGCGATAGGTATCCTCGGAAAAATCCTCATGGCCCGGCGTGTCGAGCAGGTTGAAGACGATGCCGTTGCGTTCAAAGGTCATGACACTGGAAGTCACCGAAATTCCGCGTTGTTGTTCGATCTTCATCCAGTCTGACCGAGCGCGCCGATTGTCGCCCCGTGCCTTGACTTCGCCCGCCAGGTGAATCGCGCCGCCTTTGAGCAGCAGCTTTTCGGTCAGCGTGGTTTTACCAGCATCAGGGTGGGAAATAATCGCAAAGGTGCGGCGTGGATTGGTCATGACAGGCTTTCAAATGGAATAGAGACGCAGATAGACGGACTGTGAGGCAAATCAACCGTCTGGTCAGCTTTCCTTGAGGCGGATGTTCATCCGGAACGATTGTTCTGCGCCGCTGTCGAGAATCATGATGCCGGGCTTCTCGGTAAAATCACCCTCAAAGCCGACAGGGTCCGCCATGCCAGCCCATGGTTCGATGCAGAGGTAGCGAGCGCCCGGTTTCTGCCAGATACCAAGCATCGGCGTGTCGGGGAATTCGATGTCGAGCACCGGATCGCCCGGCCCACCCCATGATAGCGCCCGGCTTTGCAGTTCATCCCAGATGATTGCATCATCGTCGAAATGCGCAAAGCGCGGGCTGAAGATATTGTCGACGACCGGGCTGTCGTGATGTTCGGCTTCTATCAGCCCGGGCTCGATGCCGATCCGGCGGATCGGTGCGGGTTCCGGTTTGGTGAAAATGACCTGATGATCCTCGGCGACGCTATCATAAGGCAGCGGCCAGGCGAAAGCGGGATGGAACCCGAAACTGAATGGCATCGGCTTATCGCCCGTGTTGATGATTGTCGCTGTCATGCGCAATTGATCGCCAGCGATTTCAAACGCCATGGTCAGGACAAATTCAAATGGATATTGGGCACGGGTTTCGTCGGTAGCGGCGAGGCGAAACAAAACGCGATGGTCATCCTGTTCGACGAGTTCAAATTGCTTCCGCCTTGCGAAGCCGTGCTTCTCAAGATCATAGATCTGATCGCCCAGCCGATATTGATCGTGGCGCAACTGGCCGACAATCGGAAAGAGCAACGGTGCCCGACCGGACCAGAAAGCCGGATCGGCATCGGTCATCAGCTCGCCGCCTTCGCGATCTTGCAGCGACGAGAGTTCTGCGCCCAACGGATTGATTCGGGCGGACAAGCCGTCAGACCCGATCCTGATCCATGATTGTGGAGGCGACGATTCAGCCACGCAATGCAGCGCCAAGCTTGCTGGCATTGGCGACAACCTTATCCGAAACCGCTTTCAAATCTTCATCGGTGAGAGTCGCATCCTGCGGTTGGAGGGTGATCTCGACCGCTAGCGATTTCTTGCCTTCGCCGACGCTTGGCCCTTCGAAGAGATCAAAGAGTCGCGCACCGGTGATCAGTTTCTTGTCCGCGCCTTTGACGGCCCGGACCAGATCGGCTGACGGCAGGTCCGCATCGACGATGAACGCGAAATCGCGAGTCACGCTTTGCAGCGCTGGCGGTGCAAAGGCCTCACGCATATGGCCGGATTTCTTCTTCAGCGGGATTGCATCGAGGAAAATCTCTGCGCCCACCGCGCTGCCTTTGAGACCCAGAGCTTTGGTCGCGTTGGGATGCAGCGCGCCATAAGCGGCAAGGATTTTCTTGGGACCCAGTCGCAAAGTGCCGGATTGCCCGGGATGATAATGGATTCCTGCTTCCCCGAAATCCATCAGCTTGTCGACTGGTGCACCAGCGGCTTTGAGAATTGCCATGACTTCGGCCTTGGCGTCAAAAGCATCATATTTGCTCGCTGCGCCAGCTTGCCAGCTGCGGGCGCTTTGCTCGCCGGAGAGCAGCAGCCCGATGGTCGGATGTTCGGTTTCGGCAAGATAGCGACGGCCGACTTCGAACAGACCGATGGATGTCGCTCCGCGTGAGGCATTGCGTTGTGCCGCAGCAATCAGGCCGGGCAGCAGCGAAGGCCGCATGACTTTTAGATCTTCGCTGATCGGATTGGCAAGCGACCATGTGCCGCCGCCAAAAGGCGCGGCTTCTTTTTCCGAAATGAAGCTCCAGTTGACCACTTCGTTGAGGCCGCGCGCCGCTGCCGCGCGGCGGGCTTTGCGCTCGGACATTTGGGCGGCTGAGGCGGTCGGCTTTGCGACTCCCGCTTTGCGGGGCAGCGGTGTCGATGGAATCGCATCCAGCCCTTCGATGCGGATGATCTCTTCGACAATATCCTGCCAGCCCTGGACATCGCGCCGCCATGTCGGGATGGTGATGGCCCAGTCATCCGCGACGGCAAAGCCCAGCGCTTGCAATATCGCTTGCTGTTTGTCTTCGGCAACATCGATGCCGCCGAGCCCCAGACATTGTGCCGGTGCATAGCGGATCGTGCGTTGTTCGGTCGGGGGTGTCCCGGCCTTGGTGACTTCGCTGGCGGTACCGCCACAAATGTCGAGCACCAGTGCGGTCGCAATATCAATACCATCTTCGAGAAATGCGGGATCGACACCGCGCTCAAACCGCTGTCGCGCGTCGCTGGTCAGCAGGAGTTTCTGACCGGTTTTGGCGATATTTTCCGGGGTGAAATAGGCACATTCGATCAGCACTTCGGTGGTGCTCATTTCCGAACCCGTCGCGGCACCGCCCATGATGCCGCCAATATCATGCGCACCATTGTCATCGGCAATCACCGTCATCGTCGCGTCGAGCAGATATTCCTTGTCGTTCAGAGCGGTGAGCTTTTCACCGGCCATGGCTTTGCGCGCGACGAGGCCGCCGCTCAGTTTGCTGATGTCATAGACATGCAACGGACGGCCATGGTCGAGCATGACATAGTTGGTGATATCAACCAGCGCGTTAATCGATTTCTGTCCGGCAGAATTGAGCCGCGCCTGCATCCAGTCCGGGGAAGCGGTGTTGGTGACAGATTTGACGGTGCAACCGAAGAAAGCGGGACAGCCTTCCGGGTCCTCGGTGACAACATCAGGGCCCTGGCCGCTCCGGTCAATCTTGGGAATGTCGAGGGTTTTAAGCTTGCCAATGCCGGTTGCCGCGAGATCGCGGGCAATGCCGCGCACGCCCATACAGTCCTGACGATTGGGAGTGATCGCGACATCGATGATCGGATCGTCCAGATCAGCATAGTCGGCGTAACTTTTACCGACGTCGCTGGCAGCGCTTTCCGGCAGTTCAATAATACCGTCATGCTCATCGCCAAGTTCCAGTTCGCGCGCGCTGCACATCATTCCGAAACTCTCGACATCCCGGATTTTTGCGGGTTTCAGAGTGAAATCGCTGCCCGGAATATAGGTTCCCGGAGGCCCGAACACCCCGATCATCCCAGCCCGCGCATTTGGCGCGCCACAGACAACTTGCCATTGCTCCGCGGCACCATCGTCAACTTTTAACAACTGCAACTTATCCGCATTGGGATGCGGTCCGGCTTCGACAACTTTGGCGACGCGGAATGCGCGCAAAGCATCGGCGGGATTTTCAATGCCCTCCAGTTCAAGTCCAATATCGGTCAGCTTGTCGGTGATTTCGGTGAGGCTTGCATCGGTATCGAGATGGGCCTTGAGCCAGCTTAAAGAGAATTTCATGCGCCGACTCCTCCACTCAACGTGGGGACATCCAGCGCATCAAATCCATAATGATCGGCCCAGCGCAAATCGCCATCAAAAAACGCGCGAAGATCGTCCATGCCATATTTCAACATCGCCAGCCGGTCGATTCCGCAGCCGAAGGCAAAGCCTTGCCAGACGTCGGGATCGAGCCCGCAGTTGCGGATGACATTGGGATGAACCATGCCGGAGCCCAATATCTCCATCCAACCACCATTTTCGCTGCGCGGGTCTCCGCCGATGATCCGACGGCCCTTTTCCACGGTGAAGCCCAGATCGACTTCTGCCGAAGGTTCGGTGAATGGAAAATAGCTGGGCCGCAGCCGCAGCGTGATATCGTCGCGCTCGAAAAATGCCCGAACAAAGGTTTCGAGCGTCCATTTGAGGTGACCCATGTGGATGCCTTTGTCGATCACGAGACCCTCCACCTGATGGAACATCGGCGTATGGGTGGCATCGCTGTCCGAGCGATAGGTGCGACCCGGAACGATGATATGGATCGGTTTGCCGGCGCCGTCGGTTTGCTTGGCGACATCCATCATCGTGCGGATCTGGACCGGTGACGTATGGGTACGCAGCAGTTTCGGCATGCCGTCTTCGTCGGTCTGGGGAAAATAGAACGTGTCATGCATCGCCCGCGCCGGGTGGGTGTCGGGGATGTTGAGCGCGGTGAAATTGTGCCAATCATCCTCGATCTCTGGGCCAGTGGCGACCGAGAAGCCGAGGTCAGCGAATATTTCGGCCAGCTCGTCCATGACCTGGCTGACTGGATGAATGCTACCCTTGGGAGTTGATGGTGGCGGTAATGTCAGGTCCAGCTTTTCAGTCGCTAGCCTGGCGTTGAGCGCTTCGGTGTCGATGGCCTCTTTACGCATGGCGATGGCATCGGCGACCGCCTGACGTGCGCCATTGATCTTCGGCCCTTCGCTCTGGCGTTCTTCTTGTGTCATTTTGCCGAGGGTTTTCAGCAGCAGCGAAATTTCGCCCTTTTTACCAAGCGCAGCGACACGAATCGCTTCCAGCGCATCACCATCGGCAGCAGATTCAATCTGCTCCAGATATCTGTCTTTGATTGCTTCGATGTCGCTCATGCTGCTGTCCTGTTCTATCTCGCGGCTGGTCTAGGCAACCATCGCAAAAAACCCAATAAAAAAGCGCCGCGAGATTGCTCTCCGGCGCTTCTTTGAAATATCGAGATACTTAAGCTTTCGCTAGAGCATCCTGCGCCTGTTTGATGATGCCGCTAAACACTGCGGGTTCATTCATCGCCAGGTCAGCCATCACTTTACGGTCCAGTTCAATCCCGGCGAGTTTGGTGCCGTGAATGAATACGCCGTAGGTCATGCCTTCTGCGCGAACTGCAGCGTTAATCCGCTGGATCCAGATAGCGCGGAAAGCCCGCTTCTTAACTTTACGATCGCGATATGCATATTGACCGGCTTTCTCGACAGCCTGTCGCGCGACGCGGATGGTATTTTTGCGGCGGCCATAATAGCCTTTTGCCTGTACCAATAATCTTTTATGTTTTGTACGAGTAGTCGTACCCCGTTTTACACGTGCCATATTCTATATCCTGTAAGTTTGAATGCCGCTGCGGTGGGATTAACCCAGACCGTAGGGCGCCCATTTCTTGACTGTCCGAGCATCCGCATCACACAATTTCTTGGTGCCGCGGTTCTGGCGGATATATTTGCTATTATGGCTCATCAAACGGTGGCGTTTGCCGGCTACGCCGTGCTTTACCTTGCCGGTTGCGGTGATCTTGAAGCGTTTCTTCACACCGCTTTTGGTCTTCAACTTGGGCATTTTGGTCTCCTTTAGAAGTTACCGTTACGGATACTTGTGGCAGCCCACACTGGCCAGAGCATCACATCGGAACGGCGGCAATAGCTAGATTCGGCCGAAATGCAAGATTTAACTTGATATCAATCCGGCTTTGTCGGGTCATGGAGAACTTGCATCCCCGCGCCTGCCGCGGCCATCCGCCCATGTACGGCGGCATTTAGGAATGGGTGAGGAAGCGCTTTATATTCCGTGGCACTCATGCCCATGAAACTCTGAAAGTCGCGACCGAAATGTGACTGATCGTAATATTGAGGATCAAGCGAAGTAACCCAATTCTGGGATGGGTTTAACATATTTTCGGCCAGCGATCGCAAAAACCGCTGGCGGCGCAACAATAATTTGGGTGGAAAGCCGAAGACTCTTCGGCTGAGCCGGTCGAGTGTCCGTCCTGTTATTGCCAGCCGGTCGGCCATTTCCTGAACCGTTGCCAGATCGGGATCAACCAATATGCTGTGAGCATCTTGAATCAACGGATCGTCGGGCGGCGCTGTATCAAGCAGATTGATGAAATGATCTGATATCGACTTCGCTTCCTGTTCGAGAGGCGTATCGCTGCCGTCAAATAATATTTTGGATATCGGAGCCATATTGGAAAATACCGGGTCCGTTTCACCATTTTCGAACCGGTCGGCATATAGCTCGGCCGAGGCACCGAAAAACTTGGACCAGCCTAGCGGTAAAAGCCCGATACCCCATGAGCGCATCCTGCCCGATTCAAAATATGTCGCATGGCTTGTTGGCCCAACAACGTTGAATCGGGGTGCTGTCACAATATCCGCTTTGCCAATCCCGCCGAGAGGGGGTTGGCCAGAGATGAATCTCAGATTCGCCCATTCGGGATGCAGCCAGTCAACCATAGGTTGGTCGTCATTGGGTCTGACATCCGTGTGGTAAAAAGTGCTAATATATGGCCGTAGCCTTGGCTCCGGCATGATGAATCGAATGACGATTTCTGTACTGTTCAGTGATGACAAGCAATCGCCTCCAGTACATCATCTACCCGCGCCTGATCGCCAATAGCCAGAACATGGCCGTCTGATTCAGCATGGAGCGGTTCGCCGTTCCAGTCGCACATCATTCCGCCAGCGCCGTCGACAATCGGGGCGAGGGCGGCAAAATCATGGAGCATCAGCCCAGCTTCGCAGACCACATCAACATGGCCACTGGCGACCAAGCCGTAATTATAGCAATCGCCGCCATAGATGATCTTGCGCGGTGCGACCTTGCTCGCCAGGCTCATGAAATGCTCAGCATCATGTTCGTCAAACTGGTGCGGTGTGGTGGTGGCGAGGACGGCGTCTTTGAGCTCCCGGCAGCGTGCAGATTTGGTCGGCTGACCGTTGAATGTCGTTGGCCGGCCGACAACGCCTAGCCAACGTTCTTTGCCAATTGGCTGGTCAATGATTCCGATCAGGGGAAAGCCATCCTGCATCAGGGCGATTAATGTCCCGAATATCGGCCGTCCGGCGATGAAGCTGGTGGTCCCGTCGATCGGGTCGAGTACCCATTGCCTTGAAGCACCTTCGTTGCGGCTACCATATTCTTCGCCGATAATGCCATCATCGGGCCGTTCGACTTCGATAATCGCTCGCATTGCAGCTTCCGCGGCGCGGTCCGCTTCGGTGACCGGAGAGGCGTCGTTCTTGGTTTCCTGCTCGAATTTCGCCCGGTAGAATGGACGGATAGCGGCGCCTGCGGCGTCAGCGAGTTGCTCGGCTAAGGCGATGTCTTTGGGTGTCATGGGTCATGTCCTATGATATTCAATTTGCCGCGACCAGCAAAATCACATGCAGCTGCGGTAATCGTCCGGCATTGCGGACCTTCACATAATTGGTTTTCAAAGACCCCATTTAACAGGCATAGATCGGCGTCATCTAAATAAAGGGTCAATCCATGAGTAACAAATCAGCCAGATTAGCGATCGCAATAACTGCAATGGTAACATTTTCTCCCGGATTGCTCGCGCAACCTTTGCCAGAAAACTCGGCGGCTTGTCAGGGCGGTTGTGATGGAGGGACTCGCAATTTGAATGCGCAATCCGAAAATCTGCATCGCGCTACGCGCAATTATAATCGCGGCATAGCCAAGCTGCAAAAGCAAGAATTTGCGAAGGCTGCCAAATATTTTGAAAGAGCCGCGAAGACTGTCCCTGAAAAGGCCGAATTTAACTATATGGCGGGTTCAACCTTCTACTTCGCAGGCGATCATGAATTGGCCAAGGCTTATCTCAACACCGCCCTGACGATCGAGGGGGAAGATGGCATCGATCAAGGACAGCGGGAAATTGCGACTGATATCATTAAGAAGATTGCCGCGGAGTAAAAGGGTTCGGGTAGCTATTTAGATCCGCCGCATAGGGAGACAAACATGTGGTCACCGGGATGACTGCCAAGACTAATCTTTGAAGCCCTGGCGTCTGGCCATTGGCGAGAGATTTGTACCGAAGTTCAAACAAATGACGCGATCTACGGACCGAGGCACTGCCGTCAGAAAGTCAAAAGTGGTTATTCCTCAGTTTTTGCAGCGGGTCGCCAAGCCCAGAGATAGAGGACTAATCCGGAAATAATGAAAAGGGCACAGCCGGAGAGGACCCAGGGATTTGCATACCAATATTCCCCCCATGTAAATTCCCCGGCCATGAGCTTTTTCCAACCGTTAAAATGTTGGACGCTGGCTACAACAAAACCGAACCCGGCAAGTACAGATGATATCCAGCGGTTCAACCAATGTTGCGGATTGGCGAGCAGCATCAGTCCCAGCAAGCCAATAATCGTGCGCTGGGCCCGGCAATAGGGACAGACATAAACCAAGCCACCCAGCTCGGTTGCCCAAGCAACAATCGATATCAATATTGCCAAAATCGCGATCTGGGTGCGATATTTCATCATTGTTTCTAAGCTCGGGATCGCCATGTCGCTGCCCTCTCTATGAAATCCAAAACTGGTTAGTCAAACAGACTGCTTACAGAACTCTCATCGGCAATCCGTTTGATTGCTTCGCCAAGTAGCGGCGCAATCGTGAGATGGCGAATTTTGTCTGAATCATTCACTGCGTCGGTTGCTCCGATCGTATCCGTGATGACGAGTTCTTTCAAGCCGCTGGCATTGATCCGCGCAACCGCGCCTCCGGAGAGCACGCCGTGACTGATATAGGCGACGACTTCGGTTGCGCCTTTCTCTTTCAGTGCATCAGCCGCATTGCAAAGCGTCCCGCCGCTATCCACAATATCGTCGATCAATATACAGAAGCGGCCGGAAACATCACCGATGATATTCATGACCTCGGATTCTCCGGCACGTTCTCGCCGTTTGTCGACGATGGCGAGCGGCGCATTGTCGAGCCGTTTGGCGAGTGCCCTTGCCCGAACAACGCCGCCAACATCGGGTGAAATCACCATCAACTCATGACCGGAAAACCGAGCCTGGATGTCAGCGGACATGACGGGTGCACCGTAAAGATTGTCGGTTGGGATATCGAAGAAGCCTTGAATCTGTCCGGCATGCAAATCAACCGACAAAACGCGATCCGCGCCCGCCTCAGTGATGAGATTGGCCACGAGTTTGGCCGATATTGGAGTACGTGGTCCCGGCTTCCTGTCTTGGCGAGCATAGCCAAAATAGGGGATTACCGCGGTTATCCGTTTCGCCGATGCTCTGCGCAGGGCGTCGATACCGATCAGCAGTTCCATGAGATTATCATTGGCCGGGTAGCTTGTAGATTGCATTATAAACACATCTTCGCCGCGAACATTTTCATGAATCTCAATGAAAATTTCGTCGTCCGCGAAGCGTTTGACACTGGCATCCGTCAGCTTGATATCGAGATAGTCAGCGACGGCTTGGGCAAGCGGCAAATTACTGTTGCCAGACATGAGTTTCATTTATTTAGTTCCCCCGATCCATTGGTCCGCAAGAATCGCCCGCGAAACCCCATGACAATTTTGTTACCCTGTTAGACAGATGGCTGGGGAATCGAAAGGGCCTTTTCAATCAATCCATCCCGTTTGTTTGAGCCTCCCTGCATAGGCGCGTGAAACCGGTGCTTCCAGGCCATTTGCTAGTATTATCTTCAGGTTCCGACCATCTCGTTTTGATTTCGTGATCGCGTCACGCGCAATCCACCAGCTGCGGTGAACTTGCATACCTTCCAGTGGCTGGGTTTCTGCAATCGCGTCACGCAAACGCATCAACAACATTTCACTGCAATCGGCAGCGTGGACACGCACATAATGATCCTCCACACTGAGCGCATGGATGTGATCGGGGAATCCAGGTGATAGCCGGTCATGAAGTCTGGACTTTTGCACCGCCGCATCTGGAGTTTGAGGGGAATGGTCTTGTGACGCTTCAACTGTGGGCTCTGCCCGCTCGCCGGGGAAAATCATCCGCATCAGCAGGAATATTACAATCCCGATCCCTGCGCATTGCATATAGAGTGTCGCAAAACCTGATGTTAGCATAGGCCCGTCGACTTGCATGCCATTGACGGCAAATCCGATCAGGAAGGCGAGGGGCAATGAAGCGGTCAAAACGGCGATGCTGATCGCGAGCGGAAAAGGTATCTTGCTCATCTCGTGAAGCCAGCCGGCAGCTCTCGTGATCGGGCGAAAAATTGCATATCCAATGAGTATGAAGCCGATCCAGTAGGCCAGGCGCAAGGCCAGAGGCATCGGATAGGTGCCAAATGGGCCAAGCAGTCCTAGGACGAGGCCAATGCCGGCCATCACCAGCAATTCTACGCTCATTCTCTGGATCAAATCACTCTCCGGCCGGTCCATTCGTGCTTCGTGAATGGGCGAGATGCACAATATGGCAATATTCACGAAAAAAGAAACCGTTCCACGCACATGCGATGGAATTTTCTGGCTGGCCTTGCACATAGAGAATCAATTTCAGAGAGATGAGGATCAGTATCATGGCGAAACAGGAACCGAATATCAAAGGGGGCTATTCCCTTCAGACAATGATATTGCTTGGCGGGGCAATGATATTGATGACTTTTGCGACCATGGCGTTGACTCAGATGACTGGCGGTTTTGTGGCAGATAAAAACACCATGGCGGTGCAGGGGGAAATGAATCTGCCAATCATTATTCATTTGGCGACGGTCATACCGGCCGTCCCGCTCGGCGCCTATGTGCTTTGGCGCAAAAAGGGCGATGCAATGCACAGGCTGCTTGGCAAGCTTTGGGTTATGCTGATGGTCGTGACCGCAATCGCCAGTTTCTGGATCGGAGAGCCAGACACAGGAATCCGGGGTACCGGGCTTAGCTTCATTCACCTGTTTTCAGTATTGGTATTAGTCTCTGTACCTTTGGGAATCTGGTCCATTCGGATTGGAGACGTTGCCGGGCATCAGAAAGCAATGCAGGGCATTTATATCGGGCTTATTGTCGCCGGCCTGTTTTCTTTCATCCCCGGTCGTATCTTGGGTAGCCTCGTTTTTGGATGAGCAAGCGCCAACAAAACAATTGCCGATATCATCAGCCCTTTCTATCAGGGCGCGATGAGAGAAAAGTTAACGATCACGATGGCGCAATTGACCCAGAGCGTGGGCGATTTGCGTGGCAATGCGGATGCGATGATTGCGGCCCATGGTAGCAAGCCGGATAGCGATCTGATCGTCTTTCCGGAACTGCAGCTGATTGGCTATCCTCCCGAAGATCTGGTGCTAAAACCAGCTGTTTGGGAACGCGCAGAAGCGGAGCTCACACGGTTGGCAGCGGTGACGGCCGGACCGGGGCCAGCGATGCTAGTCGGCTCGATCTTTCGCGAAGATGGCAAGCTTTATAATGGCATAGCGCTGCTCGAAGGCGGACATATCAAGGATGTCCGGTATAAGGTTGAGCTGCCTAACTATGGTACGTTTGACGAAAAGCGCCTTTTTGCATCGGGGCCATTGCCCGAGCCGATCGATTTTCATGGATGCAGAATTGGCCTGCCGATTTGTGAGGATGTCTGGTTTCCAACCATCTGCCAGCATCTCAAGGACCGCGGCGCAGAACTGTTTATCGCGGTACATGGCAGTCCCTATGAGATTGAGAAAGATGACTTGCGGCTTGGTCAGGTTGCGACCCAGAGAGTTCGGGAAACCGGCGTGCCGTTGCTGTTCCTCAATCGCGTTGGCGGGCAGGATGAGATTGTCTTTGATGGTGCAAGTTTTGTGCTCAACGGAGATACAAGCCTGATGCACCAGCTCCCCGACTGGGACGAGGCGATTGTTGATACACAATGGACGTTTGCGGATGGCAACTGGAGCTGCGCACCCGGCAAAATCCATCAACTCGACGACCATCCCGCCGATATTTACAACGCAATGATTATCGGCCTGCGCGACTATGTGAACCGGAACCGCTTTCCAGGTGTCATTCTGGGTCTGTCCGGTGGCATCGATAGCGCATTGTCGGCCGCAGTGGCGGTCGATGCGCTTGGCGCTGAGCGGGTTTGGAACGTGATGATGCCGTCCCGCTTTACGTCCCAGGAAAGCCTCGACGATGCAGCGGGTTGCGCAAACATGCTGGGGACGCGGCTCGATACGATCCCGATTAACCCGGCGATTGAAGGCTTTGACGCGATGCTCGAGGATAGTTTTTCCGATAGCAATGTCGATATTACCGAAGAAAATATCCAGTCACGCATCCGAGGTGTGACGCTGATGGCGCTCAGCAATAAATTCGGTCATATGCTGCTGACGACCGGCAACAAGAGCGAGATGAGCGTCGGCTATGCGACGATTTATGGCGATATGGCGGGCGGATATTCGGTGCTCAAGGATGCCTATAAGTTGACCGTGTTCAAGCTCAGCGCTTGGCGTAATCGCAACAAGCCAAGTCTGGGACTGGGTCCCGATGGCCCGGTGATGCCGGAGACGGTTATTACCAAACCGCCAAGTGCCGAACTCCGAGAAGATCAGAAGGATAGCGATAGTCTGCCCGACTATGAGATTCTTGATCCATTGCTTCATGGGCTGATCGAGGAAGAGCTCTCGGCGGCGGACCTCGTCGCGCGCGGATTTGAATATGAGACAGTGGTCAGGATCGAACGCTTGCTCTATATAGCCGAATATAAACGGCGTCAGGCCCCGCCCGGGGTAAAACTGGGTAGCCGAAATTTTGGCCGTGATCGGCGCTATCCCATCACCAATGCATTCAGGACAATATGACCATAAAAACCCGCTTCGCACCGTCACCCACGGGCCACCTGCATGTCGGCAATATCCGAACGGCCCTCCATAATTGGATGTTCGCCAAGAAAAATGGCGGGGATTTTCTGCTTCGGCTGGACGATACCGATTCCGTGCGGTCCAAAGAAGAATATGTTGATGCCATCCGCGCCGACCTCGCCTGGCTTGGCTTGGCGCCTGATGAAGAAGAGCGCCAGTCCAATCGCTTTGAACGTTATGGTGCGCGGTTCGCAGAACTGAAATTAGCTGGCCGGGTTTATCCGGCTTATGAGACAGCACAGGAACTGGATCTCAAGCGCAAGATCCAGCTGGGTCGCGGCAAGCCGCCAATCTATGACCGGGCAGCACTGGAATTGACCGAAGAGCAGATCACCGCCTTTGAGACAGAAGGGCGGACACCGCATTGGCGTTTCAAACTCGATCACGAGACACCGATCGAATGGACCGACCTGATCCGCGGGGACCAGCATTTTGATGCGGCACTTCTTTCCGATCCGGTGATTCGCCGTGAAGATGGCAGCTGGCTCTATATGTTGCCATCGACGATTGATGATATCGACATGGCGATCACCCATGTCGTGCGCGGCGAAGATCATGTTGCCAATACAGCGGTACAGATTCAAATGTTTCATGCCTTCGGAGCAGATACGCCGCAATTTGCGCATGAAGCGCTTTTGGTCGGAACCGAAGGAAAGCTTTCCAAACGACTTGGATCACTTGGCGTCAGCGCTTTTCGGGACAAATTTATCGAACCGCAATCGATCGTTGCATTGTTGGCGCGGATCGGCACCAGCGACCCGGTTGAACCGATTTTGGATGTCGCTGCGCTCATTGACACGTTCGACTTTTCCCGTTTCGGGCGGGCTCCGGCGCGCTTTGACGATGAAGAACTGGCACAGCTCAACCAAAAGGTCGTTCATCTGTTGGGCTATGCAGATGTTCGGGACCGGCTGCCCGACAACATGGCAGCTGCCGCCTGGGACGTGATCCGCCCCAACCTTCATCATATGGGCGAGGTTCCCCAATGGCTGCAGGTTGTGACGGGGCCGATTGTGGCGGCCAGCATTTTGACTGAGGATCAGGAATTTGTTGCGCAAGCGCAAACGCTGCTGGAAACGCTCGACTGGTCGGAGGGCATCTGGAAGTCATGGACCGGCGCGCTTAAAGAAGCGACAGGCCGCAAAGGCAAGTCGCTTTTCATGCCGCTTCGACAGGCTCTGACCGGGCTCGACCATGGTCCGGATATGAGCGCATTATTGCCGTTGATCGGCCGTGAATCGGCGCTTGAGAGATTGTCTCAAGCCACCGCATAAGCCGGGCAGAAAAGGGAGGGGTACATCACGATGGGGCCTCTTAGTTGCCAATTTCGATGTTATAGTATATCATTACTTATGGCGATGTGGTGATAATAAGAATCTCGAGCCGCCCCGCTATAGTCGAGGATGGATGAGAGGATATATTATGAGCTATGTTTCCGTTTATGAGAATAATACACCCAAGACCAAAGGCTTTGCATTGGCTATTGGCGCGCACGCAGTCATCATCGCAGCGGTGATGGCGATGCCGGGCGTCAGTTTTCCAGAAAAGCCGTTCAACGTGATTCGAGCAACAAATATACCGCTCGCAAAGCCGCTAAAACCGACCGTCGAAGAGCAGAAGCCTGAAATCGAAGTTCCCAGCAGTAACAGCCTGCCAACGCCCCCCAAGCCAGTAGAAAGTTTACCGCCGGCACCGGACTTTTCCAGAAACTTCGGTGAAAATGACAATGTTATTTTCGGCGGTGGTGCGGGTTCTGGGATCGAGATTGAGATTGAACCTCTTCCAGCAGTAGAAATTACTCCGGACCCGGTCATCGTGGAAGCGCGACTCAATAATCGCTACGCACGGCAATTTCAGCCCGCATATCCGTCCGGACAACTGAGACGTGAAGAAGAGGGCGTGGTGAGCGTCAGGGTTTTGGTAGGCACCGATGGCCGCGCCAAACAGGTTGAATTGATCGATTCACCGCATCCGGACTTTTGGGAAGCAACCCGTCGGCACGCACTCAAAAAATGGCGCTTTACCCCTGGTACCAAGGATGGGAAGCTTTTCGAGACCTGGATCATGCTCAAAGTTCGCTTCGAAATAAATGGGTGAATGGATTATGGATGGCTAGGCTAACGATGGCTGACTCTATTTTTCGCAAGGGCTGGTCATCCGTCAACTTCCACACTATTTGGTCCCTATGGGCCTATTAAAAGATGTATCTGTAACCGGCGGCGTGGGCGATCTTTGGGCCGTCATACGTCAGGGAGAACCCGGAGAGCGCCTGCTCCCGGCGGTTCTGGCGATTGTCTGCACATCGATCATCCTCATCTTATTTGTCATGGATTCCAAGGTGAACACATATACTTACGTGCCTCAAGAGGTGATCTATGTGCAAAATTGGTCGATTGACCGCACCGATGAAGAGATCCTGATAGACCGCTGGGAAGTCCAATGCCTTAAGGATAAGCGAGATGCGAAGCGCCGCGAAGCGATGAAAACGCTCGGCAGAATGTCGGGAATGGACGTGGATGAGATAGAGCGCGAAGCCGAGGCAGATCGCCTGGCTCGCGGCGAAATCGAAGTTGAACGGCCGGCTGGGTTGACATGCTGACCGCGCAGAGTGACTCCCGCTTCATGGCTCTGGCTCTGGCTTTGTCGGAGCGAGGAAAAGGGCAAACTGGTGCCAATCCCAATGTCGGTTGTGTCATTGTCAAAAATAATATCATCATCGGCCGCGGCTGGACCCAGCCTGGCGGCCGGCCGCATGCTGAGGAAATGGCTTTGGCGCAGGCCGGCAAGAGTGCCAAGGGCGCCGACATATTTGTCACCATGGAGCCATGCGCACACGAAAGTACACGCGGGCCAACCTGCAGTAGCTCGATTATTGCGGCCAATCCATCGCGAGTCATTGTGGCAACGCTCGATGCCGATGAACGGACCCGCCGCCGCGGGATTGATCGCTTGGGTGATGCCGGAATATCCGTTTCGATCGGCATCATGGAACCGGAAGCGCGCCGGGCGATGGCCGGATTTTTGACCAGAGTGGAAAAAAAACGCCCGCATGTCACGCTGAAGCTGGCCTTGTCCCTTGATGGCTGCATCGCCATGGCGGATGGCACCAGTCAATGGATTACAGGTGATCGGGCTCGTGCACATGCCCATCTCGAACGGGCGCGTTGTGACGCGATATTAGTTGGAGCAGGAACGGCCAATGCGGACAAGCCGCGATTGGATGTCAGAATTGATGGTCTCGGTGATCGTTCGCCTCAGCCGGTTATATTGGGCGAAGCCGATGACCTAGCGGAACATTGGCAGCAGATCGAAGACCCGACCGCCATTTCGGACTTAGTCGACATCAACTGGCTGCTGGTCGAGGGTGGTGCCCAAGCTGCGGCATCTTTTCTGAAGGCGGATCTGGTTGATCGTTTGCTGCTTTATCGGGCGCCCATCGTCATTGGCGGTGGCTTATCGGCGATTGGAGATTTTGGTTTGGAAAGTCTCGATCGTGCGCACGGACATTGGCATCAATCAGATCGCCGAAATATGGCGCAGGATGTACTTGAGATATATGATCGTGCCGCTTAGGTTCTAGGCGATCTTCGAAATTTAGGAAAAGTCATGTTTACAGGCATTGTGTCAGATGTTGGAACGCTCTCGAAACTCGAGGAGCGTGGCGATCTCCGGGCGGTGCTCAACTGCAGCTATGATATGGCAACGGTTGACATCGGCGCGTCGATCGCTTGCGCGGGTGTTTGTCTGACCGTCGTTGACAAAGGCGACGACTGGTTTGCCGTCGATATCTCTGCCGAGACGATTTCCTGTATTGCGCAAGGCCAGTTTACCATTGGCAGACGGATCAATTTGGAGCGCGCTCTGAAAGTCGGCGAAGAGTTGGGAGGTCATATTGTAACCGGCCATGTTGATGGTATCGGCCAGGTTGAATCTGTCAATGCTGTGGGAGACTCGCACGCAGTTCGAATCAAGGTAGCCTCTGAACTGGCGCCGTTTATCGCGGCTAAAGGGTCGATCACCGTTGATGGTGTATCGTTGACCGTCAATGACATTGTCGATGGAGACGATGGCGCTGTCTTCAATCTGAATATCATACCACATACGGCGCAAGTGACGACTTTGGGAGAACTCGAGGCGGGCCGCGAGGTTAATCTCGAAATTGATATTTTGGCGCGTTATCTCTCGCGTATGGAAAAAGCCCGCTCCGCGAACTGATTCGACTGGGAATCTTGCAGCAGATATCCGGTAAAACAAGTCTCGCTTAGAAAGGCAGCCATTTCTGTTTCTTGCTGAATTTCATATAGCCAACATTTGCACCGAGCCGTAATCCCGCGCCCAGCCTGACAGGAATCAACACTTTGTCGCCGCTGCGTAAATAGCTGACATGGAAGCCGCCGATAAAATAGGCCGCGCCTTCGCCAGCGGGGAATCTTTGGTACAGCTCTTCCGAATCATAGAGATTGTAGACCAGAACGAAGCTTTTGGCCGCATTGCCGCCGACATCAAATCCGATCGAAGGGCCGGTCCAATAGACTGGGCGTTCGCCTTCGATCTTGTGGTATAATTTCCCCGAGCCATAGCGTAGGCCGACGATGAAGGCTCCGCTTGCTTCTCGACCCGCGATATAGGCGTTGGGACGTCCCTGTTTCTTGAGGATATTCTCAATCAGTTCAGCCAGGCCCTTGGCGCCTTTTCCAAAAACGCCTTCTGCGGCTCCGATCAGGTCGTCGTCACGATAGGTGGTGACGTCATCCACATTGGTCACTGTACTGTCAGCATAGTCACTGCCGGTTTCAACCGCCTCTGCGGCTGCCGCCTCAGGTGCCACCAGATCGGCCTGAATATCGCTATCTTGTGTATCGTGAACGACCGTCGTCGGAACCAAAGGTTCAAGCGTTCCGTCAAAATCGGGCGTCGCCAAATCGGCATCGATCGCATCATTCGGATCGATTGTTTCAACCTGTGCGAAAGCAGGCGACAAACTAGGGGCGGCAGCCAGCGTAAAAATGGCAAGCAGGCCCAGTAACTTTTTACTGGTCGATTTTATCACAGAGATTTCCTTCGAGCACGACTTCGTCATGGGTAAACTCCTTCCCATCACCAGCCACCTTCTATTCTGGACGAAGCACCTGACTGCGCAATGAACGGACGACGAGGTGAGTCGAATATGCGGCACATCGAGTCATATTGCGTGTTTCGGAACCAAAAGCCCAGTTTTATGGGCCAAAAGGTTAAGGTCAAAATCAGCCTATTTTATCCGTTGCAGCGACCGCAAACCATCGTTATAGCGCGCTCAAGCCAAAGAAGATCAAGTGCGGACACGTGGGTGAGTGGCTGAAACCAGTGGTTTGCTAAACCGCCGTACGGTTTATCCCGTACCGAGGGTTCGAATCCCTCCGTGTCCGCCATTCGTTTGTTTTTCACAATTCCTGACAATCACAAGATACCAGCTTACTCTTGGGGTATAACAGCCTTTCGTGTAACTGACTGTCGCTTGCCATTCCCTGCTAACCCCGTTACGATGTGGGTAACAGTGTGGGAAAATGAAATGGGCAATCTGACAGCAACGGCGGTGAAGGCAACAAAGACGGCTGGTCGCTATGGCGATGGCGATGGGCTGTATCTGGTCGTTGGTAAGTCTGGTTCGCGCTCTTGGATAGTGCGAGTCCAGAAAAATGGTCGGCGGCGGGACGTTGGATTGGGCAGTGCCAAGAAGGTTTCACTAGCCGTTGCGCGTGACCGTGCGGCAATTGTGTGCAGCCAAGTCGAGATGGGCGTTGACCCGATAGCCGAACGGCGTAAGGCGGCTGGCATTCCTACATTCCGCGAGGCGGCAGCATTGGTCTATGCAGAACAGCGCAAGGCATGGAAAAACAAGAAGCATAACAACCAATGGATTTCGTCTCTGGAGGCTTATGCTTTCCCAGCAATTGGCGACAGGGCGGTGAACCAGATAGACGGTCCAGCGGTGCGGGATATATTGGCGGCTATTTGGCTTACCAAGAATGAGACAGCAACGCGGGTGCGCCAACGTATCAATACGATTATGGATTGGGCCGTTGCCAAGGGGTATCGCGATGCACCCTTGCCGATAGCCATTATCAACAAGTCGCTTCCCAAAGTGCCGAAGGGAACCAAAAAGCATTTTGCCGCCATGCCTTATGCCGACGTTCCTGCATTTACGGGGACATTACGGGGAAAGAACAGCATTGGCGCTTTGGCTTTGCGCGCGGTGATCTTGACGGCGGCGCGGTCGGGTGAAGTGCGGCTGGCAACATGGGATGAAATCGACTTTGAAGCGGCAACATGGACCATTCCAGCCGAACGGATGAAAGCAGGGCGGGAACATATCGTGCCGCTCTCTCCAGCCGCCATAGCCGTATTTGAGGAAGCTAAGAGCCACCGCATCGCTGGCAGCGATTTTGTCTTTCAGGGGACCAAGAAAGGAAAGCCGCTGTCGGATATGACCCTGACCAAGATATTGCGGGACCAAGGCTTGCCGTTCACCGTGCATGGATTCCGCTCCAGCTTTCGAGATTGGGTTGGAGAGGAAACCAGCTTTGCCGGTGACGTTGCCGAAATGGCTTTGGCACACACAATCAAAGACAAAACAGAAGCTGCTTATCGGCGGGGGAGTATGCTCGATAAACGTAGAGTATTAATGGATAATTGGGCGGATTACTGCGGCAATCTGACCGACCAAAATCTCGTAAGACTTGTTTCATGAATGGGTTTAAGAAATCTCAAGATTTTAGCAGAAACGATCTGCTTGAGAGAGCTTTTGGTGACATTGCTCCATTTGAAGGCATGGAATCTGATTTGGACGATTATGGCACCCAGGGCCTTGCGCTTGCAATCTTGGGGATTGCTTTGACGAACGAACTTGATTCGCAATCGAAAGCAGTTTTGCGGGGCTTTTATGACGCTTTGTCCGAAGACAAAAACGGAATTGAATGGCAGCTAAAGCTCAAGAGAAGGCGCCGAGGAAAGTATCTCACACATGACCAACGCCGATTGAAAGATGGGATTGATGTGCTGACTCTAAGGTGGGTCGATTGGATAACTAAGCAAACGGGAAAACAAGAAGTAGGAATCCAAGAAATAATGGACCGAGATAACATAGACCGGTCCACTGTGTTCGCAATGTTAAAGCGAGCCCGCAAAATAGATGAAAATCGAAAACGAACAGGCAAAAAAAACACAGACTAGTCGGACAATTTAGGTCAATTGACGCAACCGACATTGTCTTGATTGAATACGACTGCTTCCCTTAACCCCAGTGACGCAACGGCATTCCTGCACGTTGTGGCCAGTCCAGTGATTTGGACAAAGGGAACGAATATTATGAAACCAGAACTACTAACAGTGCCAGATTTTCTGACACGATATGCAATCAGTCGGAGCGAATTTTACCGGCAAGTAAACAAGGGCAATATCCCGCTTTTGAAGATGGGGACAGCTAGCCGCATTCGGCGTGAAGATGCGGAAGCATGGGCCGCTAGCCTTCCCACATATACGGGAGAGGCAGCATGATACTCCAAAAAGAAACGCCCAAGGCTGCTCTAACAGCCGAGGGCGCAAATCCCGCCAGTCTCTCAACTCTTGGAATGACCCATCAATACACTGGCCAGCGCGGTCGGCGCAAGCGGATATTGGTGCGCGGTCCAGCCGGTGAATTTTCCGTAGCCGGAAAAGACGCGATGGCATTGGAGGCGCTTATTAACGCGAGGAAATGCGGTGTCATTGCATTGGAGCTTTCCAACACCTGGGCTTTGCGGCTGGGCGCTTATGTGCATCGGTTGCGGGGGCATGGGCTGGATATAGAAACCATCCGAGAAGCGCATGACAATATTGGCGGCTGGCATGCCCGATATGTGCTGCATTCCCCTGTCACCGTATTGGGAGAGATCGCATGACCATTCCCAAGGATAGCGATTTTATATTTGAACAGCCATATCGCAACAATGTTTGGCGGGTGCAGCTTTGCAACTATAACGGCAACGTCAGGGTATCGTTATGGCCTTGGTTCAAGGATGCCGACGGCGCGCTCCAGCCGTGTAATCCCAAATATATCAGGAATGGACTCCAGATGCCCCCAGAAAGGCTCTGGGAGCTTGGCGAGGCCATAACGGCGGCAAAAGCCGAGATCGACTCCAGCGGGGCTTAAAATCCCTTATCAGGGAATTTTAGGCAGCTGACTTTTGGCTGTTAATACAGGCAAATAACAGGGGCGGCTGGCAACGGTCGCCCTTTTCTCCAAATGCTCAACTTGAAACTTGGGAAAGGATATTGCGATGGTATTGGTCGCTATCTCGCGCGCGTGCGTGGAATTGTCCAGTTCCCGCTATTTTGTCAGGAACTGGCACAAGCCTTGCTATTATACCCGCGCGTTTAGAGTGCAGGCCGTTTCCCATGACTAAGGGTAGCTGGGGTGGTGCACGCAATCGAAAGGACAGATTATCGGACGCCTTAACGCGCGCGCAATGCGAGGCAATACTGGCAAGCGTTGATGCGATGATAGCCAGAGGCATGCCACCTAATCGTTTCCTAACGGTCCACTGGGAGAAACTGGGTGTGGCTCCAGCCGAGTGCATGGATGCGATATCAGGTTTTATCAAGTTGGCTCGAGACTGGGCGCGCAAGCGGGGGCATGAAATCGCATGGCTCTGGATAAGGGAAAATGACTTTGGCGATGGCAGCAAAGGCGAGCATGTTCATATTCTGCTTCATATCCCTGAACCAATCCTGCGCGAGTTTATCCAGCCGATGACGCGGCGCTGGTTGCTCAGAGTGACAGGCGGCAAATACGTCAAGGGTGCCGCAAGGTTTGATACTATCGGCCAACGGGCAAGCGACTATCGCAACGCGCCGGAGATATACCGCGAAAATTTAGGTAAGCTGGTTGTAGGTTATTTGCTCAAAGGTGCGTCAAAAGAGGCCGCGCGCGAACTGGGCTTGCCACGTTGGGGTGATGGCGGCAGGATAGTTGGAAAGCGATGGGGGCGTTCGCAGAACTTGAAAGATTCACGTTGCATCATCAATAATTAGAATGTTGAAGACACCGGTTGAAACCGTACCCGAAAGCGGACATTAGGTATCAATGGTGATTTGCTCTATCTCGGTTAGAAAGTTTTCGGATATAATCTAAGACTTTCGATCTCGACCAAAGTCTAAATTCGATAGTCAATGCGAACAACGGTGAGAGCAGTACGATCGTGATTGCATCCATAGAATCGAGTTCAAATTTCCAATAGGACAATGACAAAAAAGCAACGCTAAAAAGCAATGAGATGAATGCTACGCGCTTTAACATGGCTTAGAATAACATAGTCTGCTTTATCCCGAAAGCGGATGGTGTGGATGGCTCCTGATCGCGGCG
>LXYP01000005.1 GCA_001650955.1 Sphingomonadales bacterium EhC05 | reverse complement strand
TCCACCACCACCTCCTCCGCCACCTCCGGCTGAAGTATGTGCACCTGGACCTTATATTGTATTCTTTGACTGGGATCAGTCAGATATTACACCAGAAGCAGCATCGGTGTTGGACAACGCGGTTACGGCTTACGGTAATTGTGGTTCGGCTCAAGTTATGCTCGCTGGTCACGCTGACAAATCTGGTTCCGCCAGCTATAACGTCGGCCTGTCCCAACGTCGTAACGAAGCTGTACGGGCCTATCTTGGTTCACGTGGCATCAGCGATGGTGTTATCTCGAGCGAAGCCTTCGGTGAATCACGCCCACGCGTTGATACAGCTGATGGTGTTCGTGAACCTCAGAACCGTCGTGTTGAAGTTATGTACGGACCTGGTTCCGGTAACTAAGACATTACGTCAAATCGAATTCAAGAAGGGCCGGTTTCAAACCGGCCCTTTTTTTGTCCCGATCTATCGGTTTGCGGCCGCTTGATCCTGACGTTGCCAGCTTTCAGTTCATCGATCCAAACGGGAAAATCATCTGCATCCTGTCGATGAACAACAGAATATCGCCGCTCAAAACCGACCTGACCGATTCCCCGGGATATCGGATCCGTCAATCAGATGAGTCGCAATTGTCGGGTCGGTGGTTGATCAGTGGAACGTCAGATATGTCGTCCGGCAACCGGACTCCCGAACAAGTCGTGTTACCGAGCACTCGCGCAGGCTATCCGATCATGTCCGAAGTTTTAGTCATGGGTTGCGCGGGCTTATCCGGGATCAGAGTCGCAACATCTATTCCGGCCCGCCTAAAGGCTGAAACAGTCGGCTGGCACGAAAATCTTTCGAATGGCTAGTTGCCAAATAACCCGCGAAACAAATCCAGGCCGTCGGTACCGCCATGGCGCAGGTCGATCGCACGTTCCGGGTGAGGCATCATGCCAAGCACATTGCCGTTGCTATTGGTGATGCCGGCGATATCATTGGCAGATCCATTGATCCGATCCTGATAGCGAAATGCGATTTGACCGTTGGCTTCCAACCGTTCAAGCATATCATCATCGGCAAAATAATTGCCGTCATGATGGGCGACAGGAATATTGATTGTCTGGCCTTTTTCATAGCCAGATGCAAAAACGCTACCTGTATTTTCAACCACAAGAGCGGCATCTTTACAGATAAAATTGATCTTCTCGTTGCGCATCAGCGCACCCGGCAGCAGTCCGATTTCGGTTAATATCTGAAAGCCGTTACAGACTCCGAGAATATGGGTGCCGCGTTCGGCCGCCGCGACGAGAGCTGGTATGATCTGGGACCGCGCGGCCATCGCTCCGGAGCGCAGATAGTCTCCATAGGAAAAGCCGCCTGGAATGGCGATAACGTCGACCTGATCCGGAAATGCCGTATCGCCATGCCAGACCATATGTGGTTTCTTGCCGGAGACGGTTTCGAGCGCCACAGCCATATCGCGGTCACAATTGGAGCCGGGAAAAACGATGACCGCAGATTGCATCAGGAGGTCGCTTCCACTGGATCAAGGAGCTTTTCGATCGCATAATTTTCGATCACTGTATTTGCGAGCAGTTTTTCGCACATATTTTCCAGATCGCTATCGGAAATATCGGCGTCGACCTCGAGTTCGATAAGCTTGCCGGCCCTCACATCCCGAACGCCTGTAAAGTCCAGGCTTTCCAAAGCATGATGAATGGCTTTCCCCTGCGGATCGAGGACGCCGGTTTTCAATGTTACGAAAATTCTAACTCTCATCTTCGGTCTTTCGCTCAAATGGTTGCGCGGACGACAATCCTATAGCGCGGTGTCCGTGTGGGGCAAGAGCAAGAAGAGATGTTTTCAAGGCGAACAGCCTTATCGCCGATCCGCGTTTAGAAAAATTTGGCCAATTTGAAATTCACGCGATGACGATCCATCTGATAGAGGTTGTAATTGCTGTCGACTCGCGAATAATTATAGTCGATTGACGGCGAAAATCCGAGAAACCGGACTTTGCGACTGCCAATATAAGCGCGTCCAAAACCGCGCCAGTCTTGCCGCTTTTCGGTGGAATAGAAGAGAATCGGAGCATCAAATTCGGAACGGCTCACGCTGGCCGAAACACCGGCGTTCAGACCGAGCGGCAATTCTCCCCCAATCCCCAGATTGACGCCATAGTTGACGCTCGAATAGCCGTCATCATTGAGCAGATCGCGCCGGGCAAAAACGCTTGCCGACGCGATCAGGGATTTGCCGATCAATTGCTCATAAGTGGCGTTCGCGCCAAGTTGCCACCCGCTATAGGCGTCGCTGAATTTTGATTCCGTTCTGCGCGCGTCCAATTCGACTCCAATGCGTTGGCCTTCGCTCAGCGCCTGCTGAAACCCTAATTTCCCGCCATATTCCCGGGTCGCGACACGTCCTCCATACCAGCGTTGGAGCCCGACTGCCTGCATGGATATGCTGGTGTATTGGGCTATGCGATATTCCGGACCGACAGCAGCCTGGACCACAATATCGTCAGAATCTTTGCCGCTATAGTTGATGATTCGGCTGTCGGCGTCAAACAGGATCGCCAGCTTGTCATTGGCCTTTACCCGAACGCCGCCAGAAAAGCCGCCCGTTTGACCGATGCCTGAACGCTGACGGGCATTGTCATCGAGCTGCAACGGCAATTTGATCGGGCCAAAATTGATGTCGATCGTTTCGGCATTGGTCGCGTTATTGACATTGGTATCCGGGGCAAATCCGAAGTCAAAACTGAACCGCCAGATACGTTGATCGCGAATGATGCTCCGCGTGTTTCTGATCGTCTGAGCAATTTCGTCAGGAAGATTTTCGTCATTCTGGGCGAGACGGAAATGATAGTCCGCGCTCGATTCCTTGCCAGTGAGCAAATAGGCTCTCGCCAATTCCAGACGCACCCGGGTCTGTCCGGGATTGCCATTCAATATCGATCGAAATTTCTTGATCGCGTCGTCGACGTCGCCCGTTTCAATGGCGATGAAACCTGCCAGAAACCGCTGCTGCATCTGCAATTCGGGCACTTGTCCCAAGGCATTGACCAGCGGCAGCGCAGCTTGATAGTTTTTCTGCTGGATCAGCGCTTCCGCTTTCGCCAGCAGCTGACGCGGCGTCACGCGAAGGTGACATTTGCCATTGGCGTCACACTCCGGTTGCGTCGTCGAGGCAATGTCTGCCGCGCCATCGGCAGAGCCAGCGAGCGGCGCTGCCGCCTGTGCTTGTCCAATCCCAGCAATGGCCACGAAAGATACAAGGGTAGCTTTGACCAATTGGCTAGAATTTGCCATTTTAATCTCTAGGGCTGCTTACCGACAAAGGTACCCAGGATATCGATTCGCTCGTCTGGCGTACCGCCAACAATCCGATAGCCACCGCCAAGTTCTGCACCATTCGGTCCATAGAATGCGCCGTCAATGCTCGAGCCGGCGATAACCAGGTCAAGCCTTTGTCCGCCGGGATTGACAAACCAGGCTTCATTAAACTGGCCAAAAAAGCCGCCGGCGCTTACGAGATTTATGTCGCCACCGCCATTGGCGCGGAAACCTGCACCTTCAAGCACGCTATGCTGTCGGCTGGTGCCGTCAAACAGGGGGGCGTCGACGGTTCCATTGAGCGACAGCGCGAATGTATTGGCACCAAAATCAACATTGGTTGTGGCACGACCGGCGATCCACTGAAAATAGGTGTCGGTGTTGCCATTTGTATCCGGCTGATCGTTAAACACCATCGAAGCGAGCATGGTGCCTTCAAATGAACCGGTTCCCGTGGTCGGGACCTGGTCGTTTGGAGTCAATTCGCCAAATGCAAAAGCGCCGCGTTCAAACTGGTTATTCTGTCGTAAAAATTCGGTGGTCGAACCATCCGCATTTTCAATTTCTACATTGGTAACAGTTGCGCGATTTCGCAGATAACCGGCGAAGGACACATATTGCGTTTCTGTCCCAGGCGTTTGGTAGAAAAATGTTGTGCCCTCGTAGCTTCCACCCAGCGCAGGATCGGCCAAGCCGAAAACAAATTCGTCAGGAATCGCAAAGAAAACGTTGCTGGATGATCCGGATTCGAGATAATTTACCCCTTCAATACCAAATTGCGCCGAACCGAGATTGGGTGTTCCGATTTGGGGTTCGATAACACCGCCAAAATCGGTCCGATGCAAGGGGTCCTGAAACCGGCTGGCGGCCGATGTACCGGCGTCACCATTGTTGAAGCTGACGTCAAAAATGGCATCGCGAGGATTATAGGCGATGGTCAGGTTGCTGTCGCGGACGGTCGTGGCATCGCCTTGATAAAGCTGTCCACCTTGGCCGGCATTTGGAGCAATAGCGTCTTCCACCGCGTAGTTATAGCTATGGGATGCGCCTACTGCCGTGTAAGTTTTGGGGTCTTGAGGATCAACAAATGTATGCGCCGTGCCGCCGCCGCCATCGCCGCCTCCGCCGGTGCCGCCGCCGCCTGTCCCAGTTGGGGGAGCACTACCGCCGGCCGCCTGTGGACCAGCTCCACCGCAGGCTGCAAGCATTGTCGTCGTGGCGAGCAAGATTAGTAAGCGCATCGGAAATGATCCTCATATGAATTTCACATGAGGAAGCTGCTATCATTGCAATGGTTAATTTCGCGTAAACCATAAACAATATTGCTGCGGGACATGTGCCCCCGAATTGGGAAGCCCCGGACTATTCATTCAGCAAAGATCAGGAATTGGGATTATTTCCCGCGTTTCTTCCGCTCACTATCCAGATCAGCGACTTCGCTGATCCCGCCTTCCGGAAACAGGCCCATACGCCGGGCAACTTCCTGATAAGCCTCGGCTTCGCCACCCAGATCGCGGCGGAAACGATCCTTGTCGAGCTTCTCATTGGTCTCGATATCCCATAGGCGGCAGCCATCCGGGCTGATCTCGTCCGCCAATATGATCCGCGAAAAGTCGCCGTCGAATATCCGGCCAAATTCGAGTTTGAAATCAACCAGTCGAATGCCGATGCCAGCAAACATGCCGGCCATGAAGTCGTTGATGCGAATAGCCATCGCTGAAATGTCCTGCATTTCATCCTGCGTCGCCCAGCCGAAACATGCGATATGTTCTTCTGCCACCAGCGGGTCGCCAAGGGCATCGTCCTTATAGCAATATTCCAGCAATGTGTGGGGCAAAGCTGTGCCCTCCTCAATGCCCAGCCGCTTGGATAGTGAGCCTGCCGCAACATTGCGCACGATCACTTCGATCGGAACAATTTCGACCTGCTTGACCAATTGTTCGCGCATATTGAGGCGGCGGATGAAGTGGCTGGGGATGCCGATGTGGCCCAGCAAAGTGAAAATATGCTCGCTGATCCGATTGTTGATCACGCCCTTGCCGTTAATCGTGCCCTTTTTCTCGGCATTGAAAGCGGTCGCATCATCTTTGAAATATTGGATGATCGTACCAGGCTCGGGGCCTTCATAAAGGATTTTGGCTTTGCCTTCATAGATTTGGCGACGACGTGACATATAGGATTCCTACTCGCAAAAGCGAAAAAAACCATGCCCTGGCAAACCGAATCATGCGATTTCGATTGAACCAGGGCGTTGAAATCTACGTATATGCCAAACTGATTGTCTGCGCAATCAATCGTCAGCGGGTGCGGCGACTTCGATCTGGCGACCCCAAAATGTCCGGTCTGGCGCCTTGAATCGGCGACGGAAATAGACTGCTAGCACGAGAATCAATATCCAGGGCAAGGTGATCGAAATGAAGGTAATGGCAGCGCCGACTGAAGAACCGAGTGTCGAGGAAATGCCTCCAAAGGCTTCCCGGATTGGCCTTATGATGCCACCGGAGCCGGGCGCTCCGGACTGATAACTGACGACTATCTTGCTGAAAGCGACGCGTCCGCGCATTTCCTTGAGCCAACTCCGTGCCCGGTCAATCTCTTCATTGACTTGGGTGACGGCGCGTTCCGCTTCTACGAGTTCGGCGACACTTCCCTTTTTGGTACGGAGCAGTTCGGTCAGCCGTTGCGATAGCAAAACCCTACTGCGCAGCCGCGCTTCCGTATCGACGATCTGTTTGGAAAGATCTTCTCCGCTAATCGATGTCGCAATCTGACTGCCGTTATGTTCATCGAGTGTTGCGGCGAGTTGAACACCAAATGCACGCGCCTGCGGTGCCGCGACCTCGATATTCAGCATCCCGGTCGCATAATCACCTTCCCCGCCGCTATTTTCCATATTCAGGACGCGGCAAATCTTTGGACCACGATTTTCGCACAAAGCGACATGCGCTTCTTGTGCTTTTGGGATTTCGGCAGCGGGTAAGCGGAAGCCATATTTATAGCTATATGCGATCTGGGGGATTGAGACGGCGATCGTGCCTGATCCGCTCACGCCATTAGCTTCTTGAGATCGGACATTTGCATCGCCGGCCTCCGCTGACCCGGATTTCAAATTTTGCGTGATAGAATAAGACTCGGTTGCTTCTTCAGCCATGTCAAAATCAGCACTGGTGTTGTTATCACTGCCGCATGCGGTCAGGGCGAAAATTATCGCCGTGCCAAATATTGAAATTCGCATTTATCTTGCTCCTCTCCTCGGGGGATGCGTTAGAGCTAATGTGATAACATCACATCGTCAACGATAAAACGTGCATTATGAAGGATGAGTCGAGAGGGCGTCGAATTTTTACTGATAAACTCTCAGCTTTTCTCTAGGCTTGTTTCTTGTTCGGAAACTGTGGAGCAGCAAAATGACCAGATATGCAACGATCGATGAAGTCATGGAAACGCTCTACGATTGCATCTCGGGACCACCGGGCGGGCAAGACTGGGAGCGCGATCGCGAAATCTATCATCCGCGCGCGCTGATCACGCGCACCCGGATCGAAGATGGCAAGCCGGTCGCCTATACATTCAGCTATGATGAATTTGTCGAGGCGACGATCCCGTTGCTCGCCGGGCGCAGCTTTTATGAAATCGAGATTGGCCGCAAAACCGATATTTTTGGCCAGATTGCCCATGTCTTTTCAACCTATGTTGCGCGTGAAACGCCCGATCATCCGGACGTTCAGTTTCGCGGGGTGAATATGGTGCATCTGTGGAACGACCACGTTGCCGAAAGCGGCGAACCCAACGGTCGGTGGTGGATCATGGGGATGATCTGGGACAATGAGCGGGAAGGTTTGAAATTACCAGAACAATGGCTTTCAACATAACCAATATCACCGCAAAGCTGCTTCTTGCTGCCATATGGACCGCCTTGTCGGCGGCAATGACAGCTGGCTTGTTGATGATTTTTGGCCCTGACTGGTCGATCTTTGCACCAGCGACATGCACCGAAACGAGATGTTTCTGTGAAATGCCGCGAACCGGCGCGATCCTGTTGCAGCCGGCCAATAGTATCTCGTCGCTCGGCTTTGTCTTTGCCGGTTTCCTGATGATCCTGATGGCCGCATCGCGGGACTGGCAATCGGCCTTTCCGCCATTGGCTGCCAATGTGCTGGGCGCGGCGGCGATTATCGTTGGAATTGGTTCTCTCCTGCTCCACGCAACATTGACCTTATGGGGACAGTTTTTTGACGTGCTGGGCATGTATCTGATCAGCGGATTTTTCCTGATCCGCGCGCTGGCCAAATGGCAGCGGATCGCGGATCGGCGCGCGATGATCTATTATGCATTGCTCTGTGCGGTGCTGGTCGCAATCCTTTATGCGCTGCCCGAGGTTCGCCGCTGGCTATTTGCCGTTGTCCTTCTGGCCGCGATAATATTGGAGCTTGTCTTTGCCAGGCCCCTGCGCCCGCAGGCCCGGACCGGCTATTATGTTGCTGGCCTGGTCTCCAACATCATCGCTTTCATCATCTGGAATCTCGATCAAAATGGTCAGCTCTGTACCCCGGATAGCCTGTGGCAGGGGCATGCGTTCTGGCACTTGCTGGGCGCCCTCGCGCTGTGGTTTGCATTTCTCTATTATCGCAGTGAACGACCGAGCAGCTGATCGATTTTCCTAAAGGATGGAAGTTTGCGCTGACGCAGCCACTTTCCCTCTACCATCGCTGAATCCACCCTGCTATCGCTCTGTTCATGAGTGATGTAACCGATCTGCCGGACGCGGCTCCCGAAGATGAATTTGATGCGATTGTCGATGCGCCATTCGATGCCGCGCTTTCCGAACGTTATCTGATCTATGCGATGTCGACGATCACCGCGCGGTCTTTGCCCGATCTCCGCGATGGCCTGAAGCCCGTCCATCGCCGTCTCTTATGGGCGATGCGGCTGCTCAAGCTTGATCCCTCACAAGGCTATAAGAAATGCGCCCGGGTTGTGGGTGATGTCATTGGCAAATATCATCCCCATGGCGATCAGTCGGTCTATGACGCCATGGTGCGCCTCGCCCAGACATTTTCGCTGCGCTATCCGTTGGTCGACGGACAGGGGAATTTCGGCAATATTGATGGCGATAATGCGGCAGCCTATCGGTATACCGAAGCCCGCCTGACGCGCACGGCGATCGAGTTGATGAGCGGACTGGATGAGAATGCCACCGATCTCAAACCGACCTATAATGGCGAAGATGAAGAGCCCGAGGTCATGCCCGGTCTCTTCCCGAACCTGCTCGCCAATGGCGCCAGCGGGATTGCGGTGGGAATGGCGACCAGCATTCCTTCGCATAATGTCCACGAGATTATCGACGCCGCAACCTTGCTGATCGATTCGCCCAAGGCCGAACATGCCGAGATCATGGAAATTGTCCGCGGTCCCGATCTTGCCACCGGCGGGACTCTGGTTGATCCCAAATCGGTGATCGATGCCGCTTATGAAAGCGGCCGCGGCGCGATGCGGGTGCGCTGCAAATGGGAGAAGGAAGACGCCGAGGGCCGCGGTGCCTGGCAGATTGTCATCACCGAAATCCCCTACCAGGTACAAAAGGGCAAGCTGATCGAGCAGATTGCCCAGATCATCGCCGACAAGAAGCTACCGATCCTCGCGGACATCCGCGACGAATCCGACGAGCAGGTTCGAATCGTTCTCGAGCCCAAGAGCCGTGCGGTTGATCCCGAAGACTTGATGAACGCATTGTTCCGCATGTCCGATCTGGAAAATCGTTTCTCGCTCAACATGAATGTGCTCGACAAGGACCGCGTGCCCAAGGTCATGGGCATTCGCGAAGTGCTCAAACATTGGATCACCCACCAGGTCGAAGTACTCGTGCGCCGCTCGCAGCATCGCATGGACAAGATTGATGCGCGGCTGGAACTGCTCGAAGGCTATATCATTGCCTATCTCAATCTCGACCGGGTGATCGAGATTATTCGCAACAATGACGAACCCAAGCCGATGCTGATGGAGGAGTTCAAACTCAACGACCGGCAGGCCGAGGCGATCCTCAACATGCGCCTGCGGTCCTTGCGCAAGCTCGAGGAAATGGAGCTGCGCACCGAGCGCGACAAGCTGCTTGAAGAACGCGAGGGTCTTGCGAAACTGATCGAAAGCCCCGCGCGGCAGAAGACGCGATTGAAAAAAGATCTCGCCGAAATGCGCAAGCTTTATGCCGAAGACACGGCGCTCGGCGCGCGTCGGACGATGCTGATTGAAGCGGCGCCGGCACGGGAAATCTCGCTCGAGGCGTTTATCGAGAAAGAACCGGTCACGGTGATCATGTCGCAGCGCGGCTGGATCAAGGCGATGAAGGGCCATGCCGATCTCAGCGCGCCGGACAGTTTCAAATTCAAAGAAGGCGATGGCCCGAAATTCGCCTTTCACGCGCAAACCACCGACAAGCTGCTGATGTGCTGCGACAATGGGCGTTTCTATACGATCGGCGCGGACAAGCTGCCCGGCGCGCGCGGCTTTGGCGAGCCAGTGGGGTCGATGGTCGATCTGGAAGCCGGTGCCGAACCGATGAAGCTGATGGTTGCGGATATGAAAGCCAAGCTGCTGCTTGCCTCGACCTGGGGACGCGGTTTCGTGGCGAATATCGCCGATGTTGTGGCCGAGACCAAGAAGGGCCGCCAAGTCGCCAATCTGAAAGGCGATGCGCGGCTACTCGTTGTCCGTCCGATTCCCGCAGGCGCCGATCATGTCGCGGCGATTGGTGAGAACCGCAAGCTGGTCGTCTTTGCCCTCGCCGAAATGCCCGAAATGGCCAAGGGGCAGGGCGTGATGCTGCAACGCTATAAAGATGGCGGACTTTCCGATGCGACGGTGTTCAAGCTTGAAGATGGTCTCAGCTGGGCGATGGGCGGCGACAGCGGCCGGACGCGGACCGAGAATGACCTGACCATGTGGCGGGTCGCGCGCGGCGCGGCGGGACGATTGCCGCCGACGGGTTTTCCGAAGACGGGGAAGTTTGATTGAAAGTTTGAATAGCAACGATATCCGCTAAGCGGAGCGTGTTGAGATAGAATCTAGTTATTTCGACTCCGCATATTTCTTCAGCCCATCACCAAATAGCATTTGCCAGCCATCGGACGCACTTTGGGTAGAATTTTCGGTCACGTTGCCGAGCAAAGCGTCTGACACGATCAGCACGCTGTCATCCCCGCGTGCTTCCAAGGCCAGTTTCAGCATCGACGTGGTCGGACCGCCCCAATCAGCCGCCATATATCCCACGAGATAGAGGGAGGTTTTCGGTACAATCATTTGCACCTGATACCATTCCAAACTCCCTCCATCGGGGCTGGTTTCGAGCAATTTTCCACCCGTCTCTGGATTGAGTGATATTATTGAGTCTTCGCCGAGGGCGCGAAAATCATGCATCCACCATTCGTTAATCTCGTCGATCATCACTGACCATAGCTCTTCAACCGAGCGTTTGACCGGCACTTCGAATTGATATTTTGCGATTTTTGCATCAGATAATTCAACAACATTCATGCTGATTTCCCTTTGTTGTTTTGCTCGGCGATTTCCTTGAGGCGGTTTGCCGACTCCGTAATTCCATCGATGTGCTGTGCGACCCATGAATTGCACACGGTCCTGATCGGCTCCGCATTGAGGTGATTCCAGCGTTTGCGGCCTTCAGGCCGAACCAAGATCATCTTGCTTTCCGCCAGTATGTTCATGTGTCTGAGGACGCCTGTCCGTCCGATGTCCGGGAATAGATCGACCAGATCACCGGTCAATTTTGGCCCACTCGATAGCTCCTCAAGTATCCGTCGTCGCTTCGCGTCGCCGAGGGCTTTCCAGATCATATCTTCATTGGTTGTATAATATGTCATTATTTAGTGACATAAATCAGTTGTGAGATTTTGTCAATTTGCTGATCGCCGAAAACCCGAGCTCTGGTTGCCTGTCATTTAATGGAGCGGCCTTTTTGGATTGTCAGATTGCATAAGGAGCGGATGATCTTGTGCATCCACAGCCGTCCAGACCACCTCCAGCGGCCGACTGCGACCTACAAAGCGCATATGTATCTCGCAACCCAACTGGTAAACACATGCAAATTCTCGGTCGGCTTTATTGACTGATTCGCGCATCGCTCTCATGGCTGGGTCAACGGGGATTAATCATGCGGTCGATCATATTCATTCCATTGGCCGTTCTGGTCTCTGCGATATTTCTTTCAGCTTTTTCCAAGGCCAATGCGGACATATCGTTCATCGAAGGGGAAATTACCCATGTGTACGATGGGCGCACCATTGCCGTCGATGGCCAGTTCCAGCGGATCAGTGTGGTCGCGTCCCAGGTTGGTCGCCTAGTCGCAAATGGGCCGGGCATATATGGCTTTGAAAAGCTTGCGATCGGACAGCGCATCAGCTGTCGCCGCCTCGAGACCGACAGTTACGGAAATATCACAGCGCAATGCAGCAAGCCGCTGCCACAAAAAGCGGAGCTCAGTCTGGGTGTGGAATAGGTCCTGTTATCTGGCCAGCGAATTCCCGAACCCGCTAGCCATCTCCACCAACAAACCTCAACCCGCATCCTTCTTCTGAAAAGCCGGAAAATCAGAACATGCGTCATAATCCGCCTTGATCATCGCGAAGCGTTGGCCAATTGCGCCGGAAAATTCGGGGTGGGTGAATATATAGAGGCGGTCGGCTTCGACGCATTGCGCGGTCCATTCGGCTACATCGGCAGGGTCCAGTCCGCTGTTGATCACGTCGCTCATCGTCTGAAACATAGGATCGCTCTCGTCACCGCCGCCGGTGGGCTTGTCAAAACTGCTGCGGTGAATGTCGGTCTTGACCCAGGCTGGACAGAGGATGCTGACTCCGATATTGCTGGGCTCGAGTTCCTGCTTGAGGGCTTCGGAATAGCCGACGACTGCGAATTTTGTCGCATGATAGGGCGCCATGCCCGGCCCGGTACCGTGGCCCGCCATCGAGGCGGTGTTGATGAAATAGCCGCCTTCGCCATGGCTTTGGATCAGCGGGGTGAAGATTTCAACGCCATGGGCAACACCGATCAGGTTGATATCGACAATCCAGCGCCAGTCTTTCATGTCAATTGCACCCGGTGCGCCGCCCAGTGCCACACCAGCATTATTGGCGACGACATGGACTTTGCCAAAGCGGTCGATGGTCGCCTGAGCGGCGGCGCGCATCTGCGCCTCATCCGCAACATCGCAGACCACGGTGGCAACATCCGCGCCCTTTGCGCTGAGTTTGGCAGCCGCGGCATCGAGCTTGTCCTGATGCAAATCCGCCAGCATGATCTTCGCGCCACGCGCCGCCAGCGCGCCTGCTATGGCGAAACCGATCCCGGTTGCGCCGCCGGTAATGAAGCAGACTGTATCTTGTGTAATTTTCATGGATATTTCCTTGTTGGCGGAGTCGCCGTGCCCATAGCAATCAAATCGCGAAATTTCAGAAGAAAGATAGGTATTTATCGACAATCAAGCCCGACCAATGCTGCATTGCCCATATTTGCGAAGGCCGCGACGGTGGAGAATATTTCGATCATCCTGCATTTTTGCTGAAAAATAGACATTGTGGATCGCAAACCTTTTGGCAAGGGTTGACCTTCGCCAGTCAAATTTTGCGGGTGATCTTATCTCTTTCCAAAGCTTGCTTGGTCAGGTTGTAAACATGCTCTTCATTCGGGAAGCCCTGCTTTATCCAAGCCTGCTCGATCTTGGCCAATGTCTCTGAAACCGCCGGCCCCGGTTCCATGCCCATCGAGATCAGGTCGCCGCCTTTCAGCGGAAACTCCGGTTTTTGCCAACCTTCCAACGTGGCAAGGCTGGCCGCCAGATCTGTATCCGCCGCGAAGAGCAGCGCGATGTCGCGGGTTGCTTCTTCGCCATGGTGATAAGCGAGGGCAGGGACGGACGTTGCATTTACAGCTGCTAATTCGTCGGTCGGTGCGGCAAGCCGAGATTGAAGCGCCTTTTGCAATTTCTTTGAAAAGCGCAGATCTTCGGCAATGGTCGCGACTTTTTCCGTATTTTTCGGCAATAGGGCGATCAGGCGTCGTGTCGCTATGGGCGGGATTGCATGGGCCTGCTCGCGTTGAATCAATCTTGCGAGAATCTGCTCGGTATCCGGATCAATTTCCGACAGGATGTGCGCAAATATATCTGCACCTATCATCTGCTGCACCGCGTAGCTGGGGTCATTCACGGCGAGCAGTTTCATCAACTCGTCAGCGATCCGTTCCCGCGACAGCTGAGGCAGTTTCTCGGCCGCAGATCTGCAGGCCTGATAGGCCTCCTGATCCATGCTTGTCAGTCCGAAGCGCGCGAGAAAACGGAAATAGCGCAGGATCCGCAAATGATCCTCGGCGATTCGCTCGTCCGCGGAACCGATAAACCGGATTCGTCGCGCCTCCAGATCGTTTAAACCATCGAAATAATCGTAAATCTCCAAAGTGTCCGGATCGGCAAAGAGCGCGTTGATGGTGAAATCCCGCCGTGCAGCATCTTCTCGCCAGTCATCACTAAACGCCACGGTTGCGCGCCGGCCATCGGTGGAGACGTCTCGGCGCAAGGTGGTGATTTCTATCGGTCCGTCCGGCAGCACGGCGGTCAAGGTGCCGTGATCGATGCCGGTTGGAACAACCGTGATGTCGACTGCCTTCAGCCTTGCCATCACATCGTCGGGCAGTAACGGCGTCGCAATATCAACATCCTTTACGTCGACGCCGAGCAAACTGTCGCGCACCGCGCCACCGACATAGCGGGCGCGCCCATCGAGCGCGGCCAATAGTTCCGGAAGGCCGCGTCGTTCTTGCCAATCTGCATTTGGTAATTTCATTCGGGCCAGCCTAGCCGTTTGCCAAGATTGTTCAAAATCCCTGCGGTAATGCCCCAGATGCGATAATCGCCCCAGAACATCTCATAATAATGCCGCCGCCGACCGTTCCACGTGCCTTCGTGGATAGTGCGGTTCTTGGGGTCGAGGATAAATTCCAGCGGTGCCTCGAACCAGCTCTCCACCTCACTCGGGTCGGCAACAAATGGCAGATCGGGCGGTATCACGCCCAGCACCGGCTGAATATTATAGCCGCTACCCGACTGGAAACTGTCGGTCAGGCCGATGATGTCGACATGTACACGTTCCAGAGCCACTTCCTCATGCGCCTCCCGCAAAGCCGCATCGATCGCATCGCTGTCGCCAGGATCGATTTTTCCGCCGGGAAAGGCGACCTGACCCGGATGATTGCGCATATGATTGGGGCGCTGGACAAAAATCACGCCTGGATCGGGACGGTCGGTCACCGCAATCAGCACCGCCGCATCGCGCAAACCGGCAATATCTTCGATATGATCACGCTCGTTATAAAGCTCATGCGCGAGATCATTCTCATGCCCCTGCACCAATGCTTTTTCGAGGCGGTCGCGTAAGGAAATTGGAACTGTCATTCGGGTGTCTCGATCGGGAAGAAGGCGCCATGGCTCCAGATACCAAAGGGTTCCAGATCATCTTCGAGTGCCATATCTGCAAGCGCATAATAGACCGGCCGTGCGAGAACCGCCTCCAACCCGCCACGGACGTGGAGATAGGGGCGGGGGTCAGCGTCACTTCTGGGAAAACTCAACTTGTGCAGATCGTCGGCGATGACCAGATGATCGGTGTTGAGACGAAAGGCGAGTTTGCGGTCTTTTCCCGCGCCTTCATTCTCCATCTCCACTGCGACAAATGGCGCGTCTTCGACGATAATGCTTAGCTTTTGATAGGGCGTGACCAATGCATAGCTATGATCCTTCTCCTGGCGCAAAATTGTCGAGAAGGCCCGGACCATGGCGGGCCGCCGGATCGGATCACCCTGATGATACCAGGTGCCGTCCGCAGCTATGCGCATTTCACTATTGCCAAATTCCTTGGGGTCCCATTGCGCGACGGGCGGCAGTTTTTGTTCGGCGACCAGTTCGGCGATTTCGGTGAGAGACAGGGAAGCAAGTTCGGGTGGCGGTGTGTAAGGCATGGCCTAGGCCTATTGCGTGTAGCTTTTGCTGTAAACTGTTTCTGTTCGGCCGGAGCTTTTCGCCCCTCCATTGGAAGGTCCTGACTTTGCTACTATTTCAGGTCGATCGCCCTGCTACTTCTTCCACGGGCCGAGCATTGCCTTTTCCGGCACCACAACGCCGGGATCGATTCTTGCCAGCAATCTTTCCGGCTCCCATGGAGCGGGCAGGCTCCATCCGCCCGTCTGTTCGGCCGAAAAGCCAAAGAAGCGGTTATAATATTCCGGATCTCCGATCATCACCAGTGGCAGATTCCCTCCCGGTTGAATCTCCTTGAGCAGGGCCGCCATCATCGCGCGGCCGATGCCCTCGCGCTGGAGGTCGGGGTGCACCGCGACCGGGCCGACCATGATCAGCGGATGCATTTTTCCGGCCTCATCGGTCAGTGCCACGGGCCAGCACTGAATCGTACCCAGCAGTTCCTGTCTTTCGCTATCGACTGCGGCAAGTGATAGGCCCTCGAGCATATCCATGCCTTCACGCACCTTATAGGCGGTTCTCTCATGCCGATCGCTGCCAAAGGCCGCGTCCAGCAGCTCTTCGACAAGCGCAGAATCAATTTCTGCCAAAGGTAAAATCGTGGTCAAATGTCCGCGCCATAATGATTGAACAACAAGCGCGCGGCTCTATTCGCATTTTATCGGCTTGTCGAGACATGCTGCTGTTGTGATTGCAACTGTCGTCCGCGCCGTCTAAAAGAGCTAAGGATCAAGGGAGCCAAGAGTTTGAACGAACAAAAACAGGATGATGTGCCAGATACTGCTGCAACCAAAGGCGTATCTGCGGCTAAAACGGGACGGTTCGCATCTCTGCGCAACGATCCCAAAGGGTGGCTTGTTGCGATTCTGGGGATCGGTGCTCCGATCGCATTTCTTATTGCCTCCGTGGGTAGCGGTGTTGGGCTTTGGGGCTGGCAGGCGGGCCTCGGGGCCGTGCCAATCATCCTGTTGGTGGCCATTATCACCCTGCTGATTGCCATTGTCGGCGTGATTCTGGATCGACGGAAAGGCCGCAAAACGCGTTGGCCGCTGTTGGGCCTGGGGACGATTGTGACGGTTGGTTTCATCGGCATATTCATGAATTCTGCGATCTCGATTGCCACGCTTCCGGCCATCCACGACATTACCACTGATTTGGCGGATACCCCGGAATTTATCGCGCTGACTTTGCGTGCAGACAATTGGGATAATATTCCCGGAGCCGATGATAGTGAGATGCGCGGGATGAACCCCCGGCAGCGCTGGGCGACCGTGCATCAAGATGCTTATCCCGATATTCGTTCCGTCCGAATAGACCAGCCTGCGCCCGCAGTGATTGAAAAAGCAAAGCGGCTTGCTGAAGACCGTGGCTGGGAAATTGTCAGCGTTGACGCTGCGGCTGGACATCTGGAAGCGACGGCGACGACGTCACTTTTCCGTTTCAAGGATGATGTCGTAATCCGGGCACGGGCAGCAGAAAATGGGGCGGCGAGCATCATTGACATGCGCTCGGTATCGCGGGTCGGGGTGCATGACCTCGGAGCGAATGCCAAACGGGTTCGTCAATTTCTGAGCGATTTGTCCGGAACGACGACGGCCGCTTCTCAGTAAGGATATCTTGTAAATTCGATGGCGAAACGTCGCAAACGCGCGCGTATTTTGCGGTCCTTTCGATCTGTCCTGATCGCTGCGGTGGTGTTGGCTATCTGCGCATGGGTCGGTTGCGCCTATATTCAGGAACACCCCCAAGATGTGCCTTGGACAGAGTTGCAGCTGGACCATCCCATTGGCATGTTTACGGGCCGGAAGCTCGCGGAGCTATCGGACGACTATCCTTTCTGTCAGAATTTGATGGATCAAATGGCTGTCGCATATGTACCTTTAAAGCCCGCGGGAGAAGGCCAGTGTCGCCGAGCGAACAATGTCCGGCTGACAGGCGCGAATTCTGAAAGGATTCGGTTCGCGCCCCGGGATATTGCACCGTCTTGCCCGGTGGCCGCAGCCCTGACGATATGGGAAGATCAGATCGTCCAGCCGGCGGCGGTCCGCTACTTCGGGGTGCGGGCTGTCAGTATCCGTCATCTCGGTTCTTATAACTGCCGCCAAGTTGCTGGCTCTGAGCGCTGGAGTGAACATGCCACCGGCAATGCCATTGATATTGCCGCGTTCACCTTGGCTGACGGGAAGGCCATATCACTGACTGGGCATTGGCACACAAACGGTCCGGAAGCCGCATTCCTGCGAACGATACGCGACGGTTCGTGCGATCTGTTCGCAACCGTTTTGTCGCCGGACTATAATGCTGCCCATGCCGACCATTTCCATCTCGATCAGGCAAAACGGGGTGCGATGGATTATCGGCTTTGCCGATAGCCCCGTCGCAAGCGATTTGTCACTCGGGCGGGGTAAGCTTGAGCAATCGGCCACCTTCGCCGTCTTCCAATACCCAGATCGCGCCTTCCGGGCCTTGCTCGACTTCACGAATCCTCCGACCCATCGCAAAACGTTCCGCCTCTTTTGCACCGGCATCATCAAAACTGACCCGGATCAAGGCCTCGCTAGCCAGGCCGCCGATAAATGCGCTGCCATTCCATCCCGGGAACATCTCTCCAGAATAGAAAATCAGCCCGCTGGGCGCGATTGTCGGTACCCATGCAACTTTCGGCGCTGCAAATTCCGGACGCGTATCATGGTTGGGAATATCTTTTCCGTCATAATGGACGCCTTCGGAGACAATCGGATAGCCATAATTGCCGCCGCGCTGGACGAGATTCAGCTCGTCGCCGTCCCTTGGGCCCATTTCCTGGTTCCACAGGCGACCTTCGCTGTCGAAGGCCATGCCCAGAATATTCCGATGGCCCAATGACCAGATTTCGGGGAGCGAGCCTTCCTTGTCATAAAAGGGATTGTCTTTGGGCACGCGGCCATCGGGATAAAGCCGCACGATCTTGCCGAGATTGCCAGTCATATCTTGGGCCGGATCAAATTTCTGCCGGTCACCCGATCCGATAAACAGATATTCGCCATCCGGAGAGAAAACGATGCGATGGGAATAATGGCCCTTGCCCGTGACTTTGGGGTTCTGATTCCAGATGATTTTCATATTCTCGAGCGTGGGTTCGGTTGCTGTGGCATCGAGCCGAGCCATTGCGACAACTGCGCCTCTCGTGTCATTTTCTCCGGGTTCCACCCAGCTCAGATAGACATTGCCGCTTGTCGCAAAATCGGGTGCGAGGACCACGTCGCCAAAGCCGCCCTGACCGCCATAATCTACTTCAGGGACATTGCTGACTTCGGTTTTACTGCCCTCGGTTCCGACAATGAAGAGCTTTCCAGCCTTTTCGGTGACCAGCATCCGTCCGTCGGGAAGGAAGGTCATCGCCCAAGGTTCATCAAAGCTCGCGATTTCAGAAGTCTTAAATGGCTCACGATCTACCGGAGAAATCGTGCTGGTCGTTTCGGCTTCGCCGGCACCTGCTCGAGTGGCTTGCGCGTCTTCGCTATTGGAACAAGCAACCAGGATGATTGCTGAAGAGATGGAAAGTCCTAGGTTTTTCATGAGAGTTCCGTTTGCCGACATCATTTTGTTCCCGTCCAGATTTATCAACCGAATATAGGACATCAGGCGCCGTATTCCTAGGTCTATCGACCACCAATATCGATAGATATTCCGCGTTCACGGCTTGGTTACAATTTTTGGTTAAATGATTGTGTCATGAAAGCACTTAAATCATCGCAATATGACCCGCGGCCGCAGTCTGCGGTTTCGCATGGTGTCGGGATTGTCGGACTCATCGGCTTGGCGTCGTGGATATTGATCGCGCGTCAATATGGCATGGATGGCCCCTATTCGGCGCTGGCCGCCTGCCTGGCATGTGCCCTACCCATGATTATTTGGTCGTTGCTTAAAGACAAAGTGCATTTACGCGAATCCACCGGAATTGACTGGAAGAATCCCAAGCCGTTGCGGGAAACGTTTGATATCAGCGTGGTCAAGCTTGCTGGCCTTTGGGCGACGTGGGGACTGATTGCGGTCGTCTATTGCATTGGTCGCTGGTATTGGACCGGGCAATATCAATTCGCGATGGAGATCATGGAAATGGCCGCGCCATGGCTGTTTGTCCTGTCTGTTCCTTATGTTCTTCTCATCGACCGTTACTTCATAGAACCAAAGGATGGTGCTTGGCATCTGGGTCAGTTTCTGATGGGTGCGCGAAGTGAATATGAACCGGAACAAATCTATCATCATCTGCGCGCCTGGACGGTCAAAGGTTTCTTTCTTGCGTTCATGATCTCCATCGTACCGGGTGGTTTTGGCGATCTGGTGCGTCTTGATTTCAATGATATCGCGGGTAATCCGGTTGCCATTGCGCATTGGTTGATTATCGCAATGTTCGTTGTCGATGTGCAATTTGCAACGGCGGGCTATTTGTTGACGATGAAACCGCTCGATTCCCATATTCGCACCGCCAATCCCTATCTTGCCGGATGGGTGGCTGCGTTGATGTGCTATCCGCCGTTCATTCTCATGGGTGATGATGGTCCGCTCAACTATCATGTGAATACGGCTGACTGGGCCTATTGGTTCGAAGGGCATGGCACGCTTCTCGCAATTTGGGGTGGGATATTGGTATTTCTTACCGCGATATATGCTTGGGCAACGGTCGCATTTGGCATTCGCTTTTCCAACCTCACGCATCGCGGCATATTGACTCACGGTCCCTATCGCTGGACCAAACATCCTGCCTATGTGTCCAAGAATATCTTCTGGTGGTTGTCGACCATGCCGTTCCTTGTCACGTCGCAAAGTTTCACAGATTTCGTCCGCAATACAGCGATCATGGCGATTGTGACCGGGGTCTATTACTGGCGCGCAAAAACCGAAGAGAAACATCTGCTCAGTGATCCTGCCTATAAGGATTATGCAGAATGGATGGATCGAAATGGTCCGATTCCGCGTGTCATCAACTGGGCCAAGCGCCGCATCGGCTGGTGGTCACCGGAAAAGGGGCGAGATTCAGAAGTTCAACCCGCGGAATAATTTTGTGAAATTGCCAGGCTGGTCTATTCTGATCGCATGACAGTTCTTGGCACAGACGGAAAATATCGCTGTTTTGGTGGGCAGGCCGGCAAGGAATTTTACGGCGCCTATCATGACGAGGAATGGGGTGTCCCGGTCCATGATGATCGTCTGCTGTTCGAAAATCTCATTCTCGAAGGCGCTCAGGCCGGCCTGAGCTGGGAGACGGTGCTGCGAAAACGCGAAGGCTATCGGCGCGCCTTTCATGGATTTGATATCGCACGCTGTGCGCAAATGTCGGACGCCCAACTGGAATCGCTGCGCGAGGATGAGAATATCATCCGCAACCGGCTGAAAATCTACTCGGTCCGCAAAAATGCGCTGGTCTTTCTCGAGATGCAGAGAGAATTCGGCAGTTTTGAAAGCTGGCTGTGGGGTCACCTAGATCAGCCCGCACCGATCAACCGGCCTGAAAATTTTGCGGATATGGCGACGACCAACAAGGTCAGCGATATCATTTCCAAGTCACTCAAAAAACGGGGCATGAGTTTCGTCGGCAGCACGATCATCTATGCCTATATGCAGGCGATAGGCATGGCTGATGATCATTTGGCGGGATGCTGGAAAGCGTGATGTAATGGATTGGCAAGCGGCGCGGCACCTGCGATAGCGCTGCAATGAAAATTCATCAACCAACCCGCGCGGCGGGACTAGAGCGACTCGCTGATTTCACCGCCCAAGCCGGGTTTAACTATGCCCATAAACGCAATTTTGATTATGGTCCGGAGGCGGATGTCGAAGCCGATCCGTGGCGGGACAATGTCTCGCGCCTGTCACCATATATTCGGCATAAATTGTTGACCGAACAGGAATTGATCGAGGCGGTGATCAAGGTCCATGGCTCGCAGAAAGCCGACAAGTTCATCACCGAAATATTGTGGCGCGGCTATTTCCGGGGCTGGCTAGAGCAACGCCCAGAAGTCTGGGCTGACTATGTCACCGGACGGGATGACGCATTGCGGGCCATGCAAAAGCTGGGAAGCCAGCGCAAGACCTATGAACAGGCGCTCGAAAGCCGGACCGGAATCGACTGTTTCGACTTCTGGATGAAGGAGCTGATCGATACCGGCTATCTCCACAATCATGCCCGGATGTGGTTCGCGAGCATCTGGATATTCACGCTCAAACTGCCTTGGCAGATCGGGGCCGATCTTTTCCTGCAGCATCTTCGGGATGGTGATGCCGCGTCCAATGTCTTGTCATGGCGTTGGGTCGCCGGCCTCCATACCAAAGGCAAAAGCTATCAGGCGACAAAAGAGAATATCGTTCAATTTACCGACGGCCGCTTTACCGCCATCGGCCTGGCGCAGGAGTTTGTCCCGCTGGTGGAAAGCAAAAGCTACAAATTTCGCCCGCTGAAAGTTCCGCCAGCACCACCGGCAGCGGCCGCCTTTGCGTTGCTGGTACATGAGGAGGACTGCCATCCCGAAAGCCTGACGCTTCCGGGCAAACCAGCCTTGTTGATTGGTGTGTCCGGACCAGATGGGAAAAGCCCGAAGGGCGTTGCCGATCCGGTCCGCGAATTTGCGCAGGGTGCGGTCACTGATGCCTTGACTCGCGGGAGCGATCATTTTGGTTGCGAGAGCGTGATGTGGAACAAGGGCCAGAAACTGGCCGATGTGATGAAAACGGCGGGTATCGAGAGGTTGATCGTCCCTTGGTTGCCCACGGGCCCATTGAAGGATGCGATTGGCCGCGAAGTGAATGGTTGCAACCCGCGATGGGTGATGCGCAACTATGATGCGGCCATCTGGCCGCTCGCCAAGGCCGGGTTCTTTCCGGTGAAGAAAAAGGCGCCGGACGCCCTCGCGCCATTGGGCATCCTGTTGTGAGCAAGGAGCATTTCGAGCGGCACAAGCAGCCCTGGAATACGGATGAAATCCAGAAGCTGCATGCCTTTGCGAAAAAGGGGATGACGCTGAAAGCCATTGCCAAGGCGCTGACGCGGAGCGAGGAATCAGTCAAAAAACGTGCCAAGCAAGACAAGTTGAAAGTCGCGAAAAAACGCTAGCGGTTCGCTATATGATCGCCGGTTACTCGCTTCGTAGAGCTTCAATCGGTGACAGGCGTGAGGCACGGATCGCAGGGTAACCGCCAAAGATCAGGCCTACCGCAGCGGAAAACAGGATTGCGCCAATCGCAACGCTGAGCCCGATCGGAACCGGGAAATCGGCATATTTGGTGAGCGCAAAGCCACTGGCGAAAGCCAATATCAATCCCATCACCCCGCCGATGACGCAGAGCACCGCCGCTTCGACGAGGAATTGATTGCGAATATCGCTGCGCTTGGCGCCCAAGGCCATCCGCAGGCCAATCTCTCGGGTCCGCTCTGTCACGCTGACCAGCATGATGTTCATGATGCCAATCCCGCCCACGAGCAACGAAATGGACGCAATGGCAACCAGCACGATCTGGAAGATGCTGGTCACCTGGCCGGTTTCCTTCATGAATTCTTCTGTTGTCCGGATCGTGAATGGATTGATCTCATTGTCGCGCACGCGGTTGCGATCGCGCAGAAGCGCGGTCAGCTGCCTTTTGGCCCGAGACAGGGAAACGCCATCCTCAAAGCCGACAAACAGCATTTGCAGATCATCCGGTCCAGCGAGAGAATCGCCGGCAAATCTCTGTCTTGTGGTGCTGATCGGCATGATCGCCAGATCGTCATTGTCATTGCCGAAGCTGGAACCTTTCGACTCCAGAACACCGACGATGGTGAAGGGCGCGCGGTTGATCCGGACGGTCTCACCGATCGGGTCAAAGCCGCCGAAAAGTTTTCTTGCAACACTGGGGCCGAGGACAACAACGCGAGCCGCGGAGCGCACGTCGGCTTCGCTGATGAAGCGGCCGGTATCCGCGGCGACATTGGCGACATCGGCATAGCCTGGGGTGGCGCCGATTGCGATTGTACTCGCGTTTCTCCCTGCCACGACGAGCTGGATATTGGTCCGCAATTGCGGCGCGATCTGGGTTATCCCGTCAATTTGCTTTTCGATGGCGCGGGCGTCGCGCATCGTCAGACGGCCGCGATCAAAATTGGAACGACTGCCGCCTTCGCTGTCTGGTTGCGGGAAAACCAAGGCCATGTTGGAACCCAGCGCATTGATCGATTGCATCACCGAAACCTGCGCGCCGGACCCGACCGCGACCGCCAAGGTTACCGCAAAAACGCCGATCATCACACCCAGTGTCGTCAGGATCGAGCGCATCAAATTGGTACGCAGCGCGGTCATTGCAATGGAGATATTGACCAGCCAGGCCGACAGGCTGTGGGTGAAATTACCGATCATCTTTGGTACTCCGCCGGTCGATCACCGGCTTGTCTTCAATCACTTTTCCATCCCGGAAATGGATATTCCGGTGGGCATGCTGCGCAATATCTTCTTCATGGGTGACGACGATGATTGTGATTCCCGCATCATTGAGCGATTCAAAAATCTGCATGATATCCTCGGAAGTCTTGGTATCCAGCGCACCGGTCGGCTCATCGGCGAGCAAGATGAGCGGCTCGGTCACCAATGCCCTGGCAATGGCAACACGTTGTTGCTGGCCACCCGAGAGCTTGGCCGGGCTGTGGTCGAGCCGGTCACCAAGCCCCATTTCCTCGAGCTTGGCCTTGGCCTTGTCCCGCCTGTCTGCCGTGTTCAGTCCCGCATAGATGAGTGGAACGGCGACATTGTCCAATGCGGTTGTCCGCGCGAGCAGGTTGAACTGCTGAAACACAAAGCCAATTTTCTGATTGCGAAGCTCAGCCAGGGCATCGCTGTCCATCTCGGAGGTAGCGATATCATCGATGCGAACTTCGCCGGATGTCGGCACATCGAGGCAACCGATCATGTTCATGAAGGTTGATTTGCCCGAGCCACTCGCGCCCATGATCGCGACATATTCGCCTTTGTCGATGGACAGGGACACGCCATCAACGGCGCGGACGATTTCGTCCCCGAGGATAAAATTTTTGACGAGATCGCGAACTTCAACAAGCGCCATCCGTTCAATCCTCGCTGTCTGCAAATTCATCCTCATCGTCATCGTCGGGCTTGAGATTTTTCGACCGTATCAGAACCGCCTGTTTCTCGTTGAGGCCCTTGGTGACCTCGACAAAATCTTCGCCGGCCAGGCCGATATTTATTATATGTTCGACCGGTTCATAGGGATCGTCACCTTCCAGCCAGACCGTGGCGATGCTTTTGTCCTTTTTATCGTCGCGCTGAGAGGGCGTTTCGTTATCCTCGTCTGGGCGATCCGCTTTGCGTGGGCGGAAGCGCAAGGCGGTTGAAGGAATCCGGATGACGTCGTTTTTTCTGCCGGTCACAATCTCGACATTGGCCGTCATCCCAGTGAGCAATTTGCCATCTTTGTTGTTCACGTCGAGGATCACCAGATAGCTGACGACATTCTGGGCCTCGGTCGCGGACTTGCGGATTTGCTGGACCTTGGCAACGAAAGTCTCATCGGGATAGCTGTCCACCGTGAAACGCACATTCTGACCGATTTTGACCTGCCCGATATCCGCTTCGTCGACCGAGGCTTCGACCTGCATCCGGCTGGTGTCGGCGGCGATTTCGAACAAATTGGGTGTCTGGAAGCTCGCGGCAACGGTTGTTCCGGGTTCCACCAGCTTGTTGATGACAACTCCGCTGGTTGGTGCGGTAATTTTGGTACGACTGAGGTCGAGCCGAGCGGAAGATAATTCAGCAGAGCTTTGTGCAATTTGGGCGCGGCCACTCTGGGCCTGGGCTTTGGCGGTCGCCAGCGAGGCACGGGCATTGGCCAGCGCATTTTCAGCGCCATCGATTCCGGCCTTGGATACAAATCCCTTTTCGAACAGCTGTTGCTGACGGGCAAATTCGCGGGACTGGACCTGCATGTCGGTTTGCGCGCGGATGATCGCCGCGTCCGCCTGCGCCAATGTCGCGCGAGCTAAATCCACTTGTGCCATCGCTTGCGTGACCCGTGCCTGCGGCCGGGTCGGATCGATCGTTGCGAGCACCTGTCCAGCGGTAACCGGTGAGTTGAAGTCGACATAAACGGCAGTCACCTGCCCAGATATTTCCGAGCCGACATTGATTGTGTTGAGCGCGCGGAGCTTGCCGCTGGCCGACACAATGCTCGCGACTTCGCCACGGGTGGCTGTTTCTGTAATATATTCATATTCCGGAGGTGAGGGGAAGATGATGCGATAAAGGATTGCAATAAGGCCAAGGGCGATCAGGCCGGAAATGACGGGATGGGACTTTACCCAGTTGAGCACCCGATTGATGATGGCCGTTCTCCAAAATATCTTTGATTTGCCCGTCTATGCCATGGAGCATGAGTCTAAAGCAACACGCCGATTGCCGTTGGGACCATTCAGAGAAAAGCTGCTGGATCCTTAACGACAATGGTCATCGGCGGTGGACAAGAGCATTGAACTTCGCAGGCTTTACAATGATATGGAAAACCGATCCATTTGGCGGTTCTTCAAGAAAATTGGGCGCGAATTTCGGTGGCACGATGAGATTTTTCTATCAGCAAGGGGTCGATTTTCCGAACGTTTGCGTGAGCCGCTCTAGGATGGAAAATTCAGCAATTCTGACCGTGATCCTGCCTCCGGCTTAATCCCCAGATAGATGCAATATGACCGTCCGCTGATGTCGCAACCGGCGATGTTCGAACAGGTAGATGCCTTGCCATATCCCGAGCGCAAGGCGACCGCCAACCACCGGGATTGACAGATGCGACTGGGTTAGTGCCGCCTTGATATGCGCAGGCATATCATCCGGTCCTTCGCTGTCATGGCAATAATGCGATCCCTCGGGCGCGAAGCGATCAAAGGCGGCAATCAAATCATCCTGCACTTCTGGCGCGGCATTCTCCTGAATGAGCAGAGATGCCGACGTGTGCTGGCAGAACAGAGTGAGCAGTCCGGTGGTGATTTTCTGTGCGGCGACCCACATATCGGCTTCGCGGGTGAATTCTGTGAGCGAGGGGCCGTGGGTGGTAATGGCTAAGCTGTGGATTTGGTGGGGCATGATGTCTTTCTCGGGGTTTTGGCATGAGTTGCCGCCGTCGAATCTATTTTGTCGACCTGCAGAAGACGGACGTTTGATGGAGAGAGAATCATTCGATCACGGGGATGGCGGTTTCGAATTTCTTGCACGACCAGACCACATGGGTGGTGAAGCGCTGAATGTTGGGATTGGACATGAAAGCCGCCTTGCTCCATTCTTCATACCATTCAACATCTGGCCCATGCACGATCAGAATATAGTCGACCGAGCCAGAGACATGATAGGATTGCAGCACCTGGGGTAGATGCGAAATTTGACGATCAAAATCGTCGTAAATCTCCCGGCTTTCTTTTTCGAACGACAGAGTGACAATCAACCGCACGCCCTCGCCAGCCGGTTTGAGGATCGAAACATCTCGCGCAATAGTTCCGGAATCACGAAGTGCTTTCAACCGGCGCCGGACGGCTGATTCCGAAAGCGCCACCTGCTCGCCAATTTCCGCATGAGTCAATTGATTCTCTTTCTGCACGATTTCAAGAATCTGCCTGTCTGCTCGATCCATTCAACGATTTCCTTCAATTGAAATGCAATTTGTAACGATATTCGTACTAACAGTAACGAAAAAAAGTGAAAAGCGTAATTGGAAATTTGATAAACTCCGTCTCGTTCGCTCAAGCATCTAGCAAATTTAAATCAAAACTGGATATTTCCAAGAGACGGAGTTTCGTTTAAATGACTATCAATTCGGATCGGCGTAAACTGATGAAAGCCGGCCTTGCCGCGACTGCAATGATAACCTTGCCGGCTTACGTCACTCCCACGATCGGAAGCCAGGGGCCATCGGTCAGCCAGGTAAAGATGATCCTTGCCAAATTGGTGGAATATCAGGTGCCCGGTGCTGGGATTGCCTTTGTTGAGAATGGAAGATTGGCGTGGGAGCAAGGTTTTGGTGCAAAAAACTGGACGACCGGCGATCCCGTTACAAGGCAGACTCTATTCCAGGCCGCCTCTTTATCAAAGCCTGCATTTGCCTATGTCGTCATGCAAGCGATCGACAAAAATGAAATCGGGCTGGATGACAAGCTCACCAAATATCTACGCCCAGTCGACCTGAAACCACATCGCTGGTCCGAGCAAATCACGGTCCGTGACGTGCTGCAACATACGACCGGCCTGCAAAATTGGCGCGAGGATGCAGATGGACCTGATCCACTAACGCCTGCCTTTCAACCCGGTACAGATTCAACATATTCAGGCGAGGCCTTTCATTGGCTCCAGCGCGTGATGGAGCAGATCACCGGTCTTGGTCTTGACGCCATGATGCGTGAACGCCTGTTTCAGCCGGCGGGGCTTGAAGACATGCGAATGCTATGGGAGCCTGGCCGTGACAGCAGAGAGGTATATGGACATAAGGTTGATGCAGAGGGCGCAATTATCGTCGATGACCTGCAATTCATTCGCGAACATGGGCCCCGTCTCGAGGAAGTTGCGCAGCGCTGGGGCCGCCCTATGAATATTTGGACCGCGCAGGATCATGTGCGGGCCGTTGCAAGCATGAGACCGCACACCCATTCCCGACTCAAAGACCGTCCAGCATGGCGATGGGGTCGGCCAGGAGCCTTCATCATTGACAGTGCGTCCAGCCTGAGATGCACCGCAGGAGATTATGCCCGGTTCCTATGTTTGATGATGCCTGGACGTAAACGTGCTCCGTGGGAAATCACCGAGCAATCACGCCAGGCCATGCTGACACCTCAATTTGAGCTTGAAATCGAACAGGGACGATTACCGCGCGGATTTGGATGGGGACTGGAAAAACGCGACAATGGCGTCGCTTATTATCATTGGGGCAAGAACGGTCCTTCCCATATTTCTGTCGCCCTTGGAGACGCGACGACGCGCAAAGCCATTGTGATCATGACAAACGGATCAAATGGCAATGCCCTGATCAAAGATTTGGTAACGTCGCTCATGGGCGAAGAATATATTGGCATCATTACCTGATGTCCAAGCTTGGCTGGGGCTTTTTCGGCCTAAAGATATTGTCCGCTTATGCGTATAGCGGGCGATATAGTTAGGACCATTTTCTCGCGAAAGCGCATCTCTCCCAAAATGTCGCCACCAGGCAGCGCGCGCTCTGGGTTCTTTGTTTCAACTTTGCGAATTTCAGCTATGCTGGGATGATGACATATACACCGCTCCGCGTAACTCTCATGCTGGCACTGCTGTTTATTGCGGCCAGTTTTCTAGGAGGGACTGCGGTCTGGTCGATGCTCGGATTTTCCGATGATCTGACGATTGAAGGCGATGCACAAATTGTTCGAACAGCGCCGGTTGATGTTGGCGGCGGTTGGGAAGCCTATGGCGGTGACAAAGGCGGCAATCGCTATTCTGCGGCGACCCAGATCAATATCGACAATGTTGATCAACTCTCCATAGCATGGATTCATCATAGCGGTGCATTGGATGGCAAGAGCGACGCTGACCGATCCAAAAGCGCTCTCCAAACCACACCGATACTGGTTGAAGGCTCGCTGGTTTTCTGCACGCAGTTTAACGAGGTTATCGCGGTCGATCCAGGGTCCGGCGCAGAAAAATGGCGCTATGATCCGAAGGTTCCAACCGCCAGCAACCCGGCCAATCAATATACGTGTCGCGGGGTATCTTACTGGAAAGACGGGGCCGCCGAAGCGGACGCAAAATGTGCAACGCGCTTGTTTACTGGAACGGTAGATGCCCGGCTGATCGCGCTGGATGCCAAGACCGGAGAACCATGCGAGGAATTTGGCGAAAACGGAACCCAGCGCATCCAACCCTCGATAACTTTGCGCTGGCCCGGCGAGTTTCAGATAACGTCGGCACCCGCGATCATCGGCGACACCGTCGTAACCGGGACTTCGATCGGCGATAATTTACGCACTGATGCACCCAAGGGCACTGTTTTTGCATTTGATACGCGTACCGGCGCGATAAAATGGACATTTGATCCGCTGTCGGGATCGCCCGATATTCGCGGCGGTCACAGCAACGTCTGGTCGACGATTGCAGTTGATGAAGAACGCAAGCTGGTTATCATTCCGACGTCCAGCCCGAGCCCCGACTATTATGGCGGCAATCGCGTGGGTGATAATCTCTATGCGAATAGCGTCGTCGCATTGAACGGGGATGATGGTACTGTTGCCTGGCACTTTCAAACGGTGCATCATGATGTCTGGGATTATGACCTTCCCGCCCAACCAGGCCTGTATCAAGTGTGGCGCGAGGGCAAGGCTCATGATGTCGTCGCTCAGGTAACGAAAACCGGCCTGCTTTTCGTGCTAGACCGAGAGACCGGAAAACCGTTCCTGCCGATCGAGGAGCGCGCGGTTCCGCAGGGTGCGGAAAAGGGGGAAGTCCTGTCACCAACACAGCCCTTTCCGGTGAACACGCCTGCGATCGTGCCTGACCGAGTTGATCCAAGCGACGCTTTCGGGATTACATTTTGGGATAGATGGGCATGCAAGGCCCAGTTGGAAAGCCTTCGGGCGGAAGGGCTTTTTACGCCGCCTACGATCCAGGGTACATTATCTCTGCCATTTACCGGCGGTGGAGCAAATTGGGGGAGCGCCGCTTTTGACCCCAATCGCAATTTGCTAGTCGTGAATATGAACAATGTCGGGCAATATATGCGCCTCCAACCTAGTACGACGGAAAGTGCGAAAGCCAACAAGATCAGCGACGATGATGAGTTCGCGCCGATGGAAGGCGCGCCTTATGGCATGAGTCGGGCGATGCTGCTGTCGCCACTCGGACTGCCCTGCACACCGCCACCATGGGGCATATTGGCTGGAATAGACTTGGACAGCGGGAAAATTGTCTGGCGTCAGGCCTTGGGCACGACCGAAGATGTGGCCCCGGGAGGTTTGGCGCTAAAACTGGGCACGCCCGCTCTTGGCGGTCCGATTGTGACTGCCGGGGGCTTGGTGTTTATCGGGGCGACATCAGATCACTATCTGCGCGCATTCAATGTGGTGACCGGCAACGAACTATGGAAAGGCCGTCTTCCGGCTGGCGGACAGGCCACTCCGATGAGCTATGTCTGGAAAGGGCGGCAATATGTCGTCATCGCCGCCGGTGGCGCCTCCACATGGGCTCGAAGCTTGGCGACAATATTGTCGCCTTTTCGCTGCCCGAATAATCGTCAGAAATCTGATTTGATTCGGTCCGGAAAGTGGCCGTTTTCTTCAGACCGCGCTTGCACCCAAAGCGATCGTAGATAATGGAATATACAATGCCGGAAAATCAGGTATCGTTGAAGAAAACCAACCCGTATTAATCGGTTGGGGAATAATTTGGGAGTTGGGGTTTGACCGAAACAACAGCGAGAAGCGTCTCGCATTTCGACGCCGGAGGAACTCCGGATACGGGCTATGGCACCAAAGCTTATCGCAAATATATTCTCGGAATATTGCTCACGGTCTATATTTTCAATTTCATTGATCGCACGATCATTAACATTTTGACCGAGCCGATTAAGGAATCATTCGGAGTTGAGGACTGGCAGATGGGACTGCTGGGAGGCCCGGCGTTCGCAATTCTCTATACTTTTGTCGGCATCCCAATCGCGCGTTTTTCAGAAAAGCACCATCGTGTCTGGATTATCGCCGGGTCGATAGCCCTGTGGAGTTTGATGACGGCCTTATGTGGCTTTGCGACCAGCTTTATTGCACTTTTCATTTTCCGAATTGGCGTTAGCATCGGTGAAGCTGGCTGCTCACCGCCGGCCAATTCCATCATCGCGGATTATTTTGTACCCGCAGAGCGCTCAACCGCCGTCTCAGTCTATGCGCTCGGCATCCCGTTAGGCGGCATGGTTGCTTATGTCTTTGGCGGCTATGTTGTCGGAAATCTCGATGGACCGATATTGGGTGCGCTGTTCAATAGCTGGAACTGGACCTGGGCTGCCAACGCGCTGGATTGGCAAAATATCGAAGGCTGGCGTGTCGCCTTCGTGGTCGTCGGCATACCGGGTATCATTGTCGCGATGATCGTGAAGATGACGATCAAGGAACCTCCTCGCGGATATACGGATCCGCCGGAAATGCAGGGTCGGGAGCAAGTCGGTTTTCGCGAGGTTCTCAAGATTCTGTCTGAAAAGCCGGCCTATTGGCACGTTACAATAGGTGTCACAATTGCCTCGTTCGTCAACTATGGCGTGGGCCAGTTTTTCGTATCCTTCTTGATCCGGACCCATGAAATGTCGATATTCGACGCCTCGGTGAAAATCGCGATGGCGCTCGCGATCATGGCTGCGATCGGGACCTATATGTCAGGCTTTTTGGCAGACAAATATGCCGAGCGCTTCCCAAAGGCATTGGCTTTCATTCCGATGTTTGCCCTGCTGGGTGTGATACCGATGCATGTAACTGGTTATTTGGCAGAATCCTTGTGGCTGGCTGTGCCGCTGATGATGGTCGGTCAAATGCTCCTCTATACCTATCTCTGCCCGCTCTATGCAGTGCCAAGTGGCGTCGTCGACAGCAGGATGAGGGCAACCGCTGTGGCCGTTACGTTATTCATCGTAAACTTGCTCGGCTATGGCCTCGGGCCGCCGTTGATCGGCGGGCTATCGACGATTTTAAACGCGACTTTCCTGTCAGGAATAGATCCATCATTAACCTTGGAGACTTGCAAAGCGTCCGACCTCGCTGCTGCGGCGCAAACTGCATGTAGTTCGGCCAATGCGGACGGGCTGCAATGGTCGATGATTTTGTTCAAATGTCTATATTTATGGGCAGTTTTCCACTTCTATATGGCGAGCCGTACCATCCAGCGGGACATGGGACGTTGATAGCAGGGCAAATCGAAAATGAGGATAGGATAGCTGATGACAATATTCGCGGCACCCAGCCAACATAGGCCAGTTAAGATGATGGCGGTACGTCTTACCACCGGATATCGAAACAACTGATGGACATATTCCAAGCGAGTTGGAGCGCACTTCAGGCCGAAGCGGCAGCTTATCCTTGGGGCGTCCAAATATGGATGCGTGTCATGGCGGTTTCCTTCGCCATTGGTATTGTCTTCGCGCCTTGGAAATCGGGCGCGCGTTGGATGGTTGCGGCACTGGCCGTGAATATATTCGGGCTGATTGCTGTAAAAGCTGCATTTCCAGAGCTAAGCCGCACCGAGATTGGGACCGTGATCCATCTGATCTTCTGGTCTTTCGCCTTGCTCATGATCTGGAAGCCCGAAGCGCGGATCAGGCTTAAAGCTGCGCCGGCATCCGGCCTGAACCGAATTTATCTGATTTGGCTTGTCGGGGCCAGCGGGGTTATGGCGGCGTCCCTGGTTCTCGATGCGATTACAGCTGCAAAAATTCTATTCTAGTGCTGGTCGTTCTAGAGCCTATTTTACGCGCAAAGCGGGCCAAAAAAAGCTCAATCAAATATCCAGATTGGCCACATTCAGCGCGTTATCGACAATGAACTCGCGACGCGGTTCGACGACTTCGCCCATCAACTTGGTGAAGATATCGTCGGTGACATCGGCTTGCTCTACAGTCACCTGCAACAAGGAGCGGACCTCAGGGTCCAATGTGGTTTCCCAAAGCTGTTCGGCGTTCATTTCACCCAGTCCCTTATAGCGTGCAATCGCCAGACCTTTGCGGCCGGCTGCCAGCACCGTGTCGAGCAATTCGGAGGGACGTGTGATCAATGTGCCTTCGCTGCTGACATCATCATCTGAGCTATCCTCGGCAGACGTACCCTTTATCAACCGGCTGCCGCTGCCATAGGTTGCGGTCTCTTCCGAGGCGAGGCGGTGCATTTTCCTGGCTTCGGCAGATTCGAGGAATTTCGCTTCGATGATATGATGATCGGTGACGCCGCGCCACCAGCGCTCGAACAGATAGCCGCCTTCTTCGGAGACGCTGCCCGACCAGCGGCCTTCTTCGTCGACCTGATCCATCCATGCGGCGGTAGCATCGACTGCAGCTTGCCGTTCGGCGCGGCCGTGGTCGGGGTTGAGCGCGCCGGTCAGCGCCATGCCTTCGACAATCGTGCTGTCATAGCGGCGCGGGACATAAGCCATCAGGCTGCGCATCCGCCGCGCATGTTCGATCAGCCCGCGCAGGTCTTCGCCCGAGCGCGCACCTTCTGCGGTCTGCAGGATCATACCGGACAGACCGGCGTCGACCAGATAATGATCCAGCGCATTGTCGTCTTTCAGATAGACTTCGCTCTTGCCTTTGCCGACTTTGTAAAGCGGCGGCTGGGCGATATAGAGATGACCGTTGAGGATGATCTCCGGCATCTGGCGATAGAAGAAGGTCAGCAGCAGCGTCCGGATATGCGCGCCGTCGACATCCGCATCGGTCATGATGACGATCTTGTGATAGCGCAGTTTTTCGAGGTTGAAGTCATCGCGGCCGATGCCGGTGCCCATCGCCTGGATCAACGTGCCGACTTCCTTGGACGACAGCATCCGGTCAAATCGCGCGCGTTCGACATTGAGGATCTTGCCCTTGAGCGGCAGGATCGCCTGATACATGCTGTCGCGGCCCTGTTTGGCCGACCCGCCAGCCGAGTCTCCCTCGACCAGGAATAGTTCGCATTTGCTCGCATCTTTTTCGCGGCAGTCGGCGAGCTTGCCGGGCAGCGAGGCGATATCCATTGCGCCTTTGCGCCGGGTCAGCTCGCGCGCCTTTTTGGCGGCTTCACGCGCAGCGGCGGCGTCGATCACTTTCTGGATCACCATGGTCGCATTTTGCGGATTTTCCTCGAGCCATTCGGCGAGCTTGTCGGCCATCAGGCTTTCGAGCGGCTGGCGCACTTCGGACGAGACCAGCTTGTCCTTGGTTTGGGAGCTGAACTTCGGATCGGGCAGTTTGACCGAGACAATTGCTGACAGGCCTTCGCGCATGTCATCGCCGGTCAGCTTGACCTTTTCCTTCTTGAGCGCGCCAGAGCTTTCGGCATAATTGTTCAGTGTCCGGGTCAGGGCCGAGCGGAAGGCCGCCAGATGGGTGCCGCCGTCGCGCTGCGGGATATTGTTGGTGAAGCACAGGACATTTTCATAATAGCTGTCATTCCACTCGAGCGCGACGTCGATGATGACATCGTCGCGTTCGCCGTGAATGGCGATCGGATCGGGCACGAGAGCAGTCTTGTTGCGGTCGAGATATTGCACGAAGGCGGCGATACCGCCCTCATAATAGAGATCGATTTCCTTGGTGTCTTCATGCCGCGTATCGCGCAATATGATATGCACACCGCTGTTGAGAAAGGCGAGTTCGCGATAGCGGTGCTCGAGCTTCTCAAAATCAAACTCGGTGATCTTGAAGGTCGCAGGCGAGGGGAAGAAGGTGACTTTGGTGCCCTTCTTGAAACCGGTTTCATTGTCCGCGGACGGCGCATCGCCAATCACTTCCAGCGAGCGGACCGCATCGCCAAATTCGAAGCGCATATTATGTTCTTTGCCGTCCCGCCAGATGTTGAGCTCGAGCCACTCGCTGAGCGCATTGACGACCGATACGCCGACGCCGTGCAAACCGCCGGAAACCTTATAGGCATTGTCGTTGGACGTATTCTCGAACTTGCCGCCGGCATGGAGCTGGGTCATGATCACCTCGGCGGCAGACACGCCCTCTTCGCTGTGCATGCCGGTTGGAATGCCGCGTCCATTATCCTCGACCGAGACGCTGCCATCGGCATTGAGCGTGATCAGGATCAGGTCGCAATGCCCGGCCAGGGCTTCGTCAATCGCATTGTCGGACACTTCGAACACCATATGGTGCAATCCGCTGCCGTCATCGGTGTCGCCAATATACATGCCAGGCCGTTTGCGGACTGCATCGAGGCCCTTGAGGACCTTGATCGAATCAGCGCCATATTCATTTTGATTGGGCGCTCCGGACGAGTCCGTATTGGAAGGATTGGAGGCCATTTCAGGCGTTTCATTTTCGGTGTTTTCGGTCATCTTGCCAAGATAGGCGCTGGCGTCCATAAACCCAAGGGAAATGTTGGATTTTTCTATATTATTATACCGGTTATTCAACGACTTATCATATTCGGACATCGACGAATATTTTTGCGCGCGAAGGGGAGAAGCATGCGAAGTAAGAACAGTGGATCATTCGTTAGAACAACTCTCCGCAATAGCGGTCGATTGTGGTTAGAATCTTCATATCAATCTGGACCCTGGGTTGCTGGAAAGCGTTTATGAAGCGCTTTTGACCAACGCTTTGCGCAAGCGCGGACTACAAGTCGACCGGCAACGACCATCCGCATCAAATATGAAGCTATCATTCTCGAAGAGGGCGTTCGTGCCGATGTGATTGTTGAGGATAGACTGGTTCTGGAACTCAGGTCCACTGGACGGCATTTGCCCGTTCATGCCAAGCAAGTGATACCCTGTTTGCGCCTAATCGACTTGCCGCTTCGCCGTTTTGATCAATTTTGGTGCCGCGACTTTCAAGGATGGTTGCAAAGGCATCGTCAACAATCATAAAGACTTAGCCGCTTCGCGATGTGCGCGAATCAAAAGCAGAAAGAAGATCAATGACCAACCCCGCCGATATGGTGCCCTTTGCCAAGACCATGGGCATCATGATAACCGAAATGACCAAGGATCGCGTGCGCGGTGAAATGCTGGTCCGGCCGGAGATTTGCACAGCGGGCAACGGCCGCGGCACGCCCAGCATCCACGGTGGTGCGGTGATGACCTTTGCCGATGTGCTCGGCGCATTTGGCGGCTTCGCCAATCTGCCTGAGGGCTCGAACGGCACTACGACGTCGGAAAGCAAGACCAACTTCCTCAATGCCGCGCCTGAAGGACAGATGGTCTATGGCGAGGCGACACCGTTCAAGGCTGGCAAGCGCCAATCGGTCTGGCAGACAAAAATTACGCTGGAAGACGGAACATTGGTGGCGGTGGTGACGCAGACCCAGATCGTGCTCTAGGCCCGCGAGATCATCCGTTCATCCTGAGCCCGTCCTGAGCCCGTCCTGAGCCCGTCCTGAGCCTGTCGAAGGATCGTCTCTGCCCCAACCTCGGGCCACCCAGAGCTGCGCAATGCTTCGACAGGCTCAGCATGAACGGCAGGAGCCGCAATCAGCGCGCACGAGACGTTGAGAGGTGGATCGCATTCCCTGCTTCCCAAAGCCCCTGCTTATGCGCTAAACACATCTGATGATTAGAACCCTCTCCATTCTCGCAATTTTGACCCTCGCGGCCACAGGCTGTTCGGACTCCACCCAGGTCAGCGATGATCTGAACGCATCGCAGGGCGATGCGAGCAATCCGACAGGCCGAACCGCGCGGGTCGATTCCGAGCCCGGAGCCCGCGCCGTGCGGATCGGCGAGGGCGGACCGCGCTTTGACGCCTGTCAGGCGGTTGGCAAGGTCGCCGGCCTGCGCAGCGCCAAGCTCGACGTGTTCATCGCTCCATTTGACAGCGCCGCCAAGAAAGACACGCTGGATCTCGGCGCGATGGTCTATATCTGCTCGCGCAGCCACGACCAGCAATGGTTTGGCATCGTCTATGACAATGCGGCAGAAGCTGACGCGACCGGCGCCGGCGATTGCGGCGTCTCCTCGCCCGTGCGAACCAAGCAAGATTATGATGGCCCCTGCGAGAGCGGTTGGGTCGAAAGCAATTTTGTGAAGCTGGTGGCTGGGTAAAATTCTTCGGCTCAGAGGCGTGAGTTTTTAAACTATTATCTCGTTTGATTGGCGCAGCGATTTCTGTCTCTGTCCCGACTCTGATTATCGTGCGATTCTGGCGAACAAGTATTCAGATTAGAGCTATGTATATATGCCATAATCAATGATGTTTTTTACGTTGCAATTCTTAGATTGAATCGGCAACTATTGTTTATGGACGGCTTTTTCATGAGAATTGAAACAGGCGATTTTCGATGACCACAGCGATTATGCAAGTACCGCGACTGAGCACGATTCTGCAAAGCCTTGACGCTGCGAGGTACCAAGATGATACAGCTCAATCTAAACAATATGACATCGCTCAAGCCCGAACAGAAACGCTCATGGCGATATTATTTGGGAGAACAATTGTTATTCCAGCTGGTTATGTTGCTGATAGTCCCGGATTTCAAGAACTGTTCACCGAAGTATATAATGGTTTAGAGAAGCATCGACAAAAACTGTATAACAAGTCGTCATATCGACCTTTCTCGATCGGACTCGAAGCACATTTCAACAGTTACGATGACTTTGTCGCCGCGTATGTGCATTCAGGTGCAAAAACGGTGGTTTTGGGGGATCTTGCGTCGGAGAACGACGCGTCACCAGATGAATTTATCGCTGCTATGTCTCGGGCATTCCTAGAACGGCATTGGATGGCGATTGAAAGGATCGGTGGCCCGGGATTTTTTTTCCGCCGAATCGCAAGTGAGTTTTGCGAATCCGAGCAGCTTGGCCTTACTGTCTCCAAAGCCTTCCCCGACCGGCCCTTTACAGGATCGGCGATTGGATTGGGTGCGCCATTGACCGCCTATCTTGACCGTAGCCGAGAGAAGTTCGATCACTCTGACGTATTCCAAGCTGTGGAATCAGGAATATCGGAAGTTCTGAGCAAGGCAGATGCGCCGAATCTGAGGGGGACTTGGTATAAGCCTGAATATAAATCAGTTTTTGGAGATTACTGGGATTTGATACGCAATTGGTTAGATTTTTCATTGGGTAACGAATTTGCTTATCGATATGATATTGAAATCCCATCATATTTTCTTCAGGAAGTCCCAAATGGAAAATATGACAGTCAATTATTACTGGCTTTTCTGGGCCAAGATTCCATTGATCGAGTGGAATCTAATGACCAGGCCGATGAAGTTGCTGGAGGTATGAACCAAGTTGACTGGGAACGGATATGGGAAATGGTTTCTGACGACCAGTTCCAAAGGAGTATCCAGAAATTAAATCGCGATATATATAGCGCGATACATCAAGAGCGCAAAGAAATTGAGCAATATTCTAGTAGTAAAACTGCCGAGAGCATAAAACAGAAAATAATTGTCGATAAAGCTCGGGACTTTCGACAAGCCTCAGTTCAGATTGCTATGAACGAGCATATTGACCGGGTTTTAGGTGATCTGCCCGATTTTAGCGTTGAAAGCAAAATTGGGAGAATTTATCTCAAACTAAAAGATAAAACGCAAAATTGGACCAAAGAAAACACGATGGCTAAAATTGCCCTTGAAGGCGCGCCTGCTGCTGTTGGTTCGATCGTGCCGAATATCTTGTTAGCAAGTATGGGCATGCCTGAGGCCGCGATTAACCATGGAATTACAGCGATAGCGGGCGGTGTCGGCGCTGATCAAGTCGCCAAACTGGGGTCTCGTACAGTAAGTAAACTCGCTAGACCGTCCGAACTTGCGGCATTTGGAATGAGCCGGAGCAAATTGGATTCGCAAGTCGATGATGTAAACTTTTGGATCGGTTGCAGCTATTCGTTTGACTGATCATATTATTTGAGATTGTCAGTATTCAATTCCCTGAAAGTGGACTCAACCAAACGTCGTGCCGCAATTCCCACTGTCGCTACCACCTCAAAAAGATGTTAGAGCATCCCAGAAAAGTTCTTGGGGGGACATGAGATGTGGGCTGATCTGAACGAACAGATTCCGTATATTGCTTTGGCGATCTATCTGCCGTTGATCCTGGTCGAACTGGCTCTCAGCCTGAAGCATCAGAGCGGCAGCTATCAATGGAAAGACACATTGTGCAGCGTCACCACGGCGAGCTTCTATCTCGGCACCAAATTCCTGATGAAGGGGACGACGCTGTTCCTGCTCTATATCGCCTGGGAATATCGCTTTGCAGAATTGCAAATGGGCTGGCTGGCGATCATCTGCGCCTATTTCGCCACCGACTTTCTCTTCTACTGGCTGCACCGGATGATCCACGAAGTGCGCTTTGCCTGGGCGGCGCATATTGTTCATCATAGCAGCGAGAAGTTCAATCTCGGCGGGACGTCGCTGCGCCAGTCTTTTGCCGAGCCATTTATGGAAGCGTTGTTTTATGCCCCTGCCGTGTTGCTCGGCCTGCACCCGCTCGCGGTGCTGATCGCGATCGAGATCAATCTGATCTACATGTTCTGGGTCCATACGGAGAAGATCAACAAGCTTCCCGCCTGGTTCGAATGGATCTTTTCGACCCCGTCGCACCATCGCGTCCACCATGCCAAAAATGTCCAATATCGCGACAAAAATTATGGCGGGACTTTCATCTTCTGGGACCGGCTATTCGGCACGTTTGAAGCGGAGGTCGAGAAGCCGAAATTTGGCATTCCCGAGCCGGTGAACAGCTATAATCCGCTATGGGTCAGCGTCCATGGCTGGGTCGCTCTGGTCAAGGATATCTGGGCGACAAAAGGCCTAGCCAACAAGATCAAGCTGTGCCTGATGCCGCCGGGCTGGGCGCCGGATGGCAAGGGGGAAACCACCCGGCAATTGCAGCAGAAATATCGGGACGAGGTCGCCGCCGGCCGATCATGACCCATTATGCGATTACCGACGGGCTGCTCGGCCTGGTCGCGCTCTGGGGAGCTGCGCTATTGCTGTTCCGCACGGGGAGGGCGGTCAATCTCCGATCTCCGCAAATTCTGGCGGCCTTCGGGCTGTTGACGATCGCGCTGGCGGCGTTGACCGGCACACTGCGCTTTTTGGCCGCGAACCATGATCTGCTCAAGCCGCTCCATCTGGCTCTGAGCGAAATGGCCGGTGTCGTCGGTTCGCTGTGGATCTTGTTCGGATTGCTCCGTCTGCGCCGCTCATTGCCCCTGCCGCTCGTCGTCCAATATGGCCTGCCGCCGCTGATCTTTGCCGCCGCCCTATTTGCGGGCCAGACCCAGTGGGTTATTTTGATCTCGGGCCTTTGTTTGCTGGCGGGGCAGCTCGACAGTCTTATCGGCCTGTTTAGACAGGGTCACGCAGCGCCCGGGACATGGATGCTCGTGTCTTTGCTCTCTATCGTCGCGGCCTTTGCCGGCGAGGCCCTATTCCCGGATATGCCTAGCTATGCGTGGCACCATTATCACGGCCTGATGGCGGTCTGGGCGCTGGCATTGGTCCTGTCGGTGAAGGGTCATGACAGTGTAGTTTCCGTCCACAAGTAGAATGGGAGTTTGAGTGATGAAAATCGAACATCTAATTGGAGACGCGAACGAGTTTGCTTATATACACAAGTCAGACGGCATGGTTTTCGTTGTAAAAGAATTCGATGATCTGACGGCCTTTTGTGTACCTTTGTTACGCAAAAGAGGAGGAATTTTTCAGATTCAATATGAGCGTGGACTCGTTGTGCTTCCCGCTGTTGATGACCGAGAGCGGGCTTTTGCCGATTGCATGGCGGGTAGAAGGTATTTAGCTCTTCCAAGGACTATTAGGGTTGAGAACACGCTACAATCGATTGTGGAAAATGGCCAAATCTCTGACTGGATGCTGTCCGATATGACAGGCGTGATGAGAGAATATACACTTCCGCGGGCTGAGGCGTTGGCATTGATTGAAACGGGAGAAGATCGTTTTGTCGAGAGCCTCAAACGGGTTTACGGAAAAAAATTTGATGATCGCATTCTCAAAGCTTTGGTCGATATGTAGTGATCTACATTTCTTCGTTGCGGTGTAGTCAAAGTGGCCATCGTCTGACTATCCAGAACTACGGTGACAGGCTACTATCTTTCTCCCGTCACCCTTCTCTACAAAAAACACCATATTGCATTTAATTAGATATCAAATTATATAGATAGACATCTAATTAAATGGAGATTCGGATATGGTCAGTCGCAGGATGGTTTTGGGAGCAGGTCTGGGCGGGCTGGCGCTGGTTGGGGCAGGCGGTTTCTGGCGGGTAACGCGGGCGCCGGAGACAGCTTATGGGCCTTGGGACTTGGGTGCAGCCAGCGCGCCGGACGATATCCGGCTTGATGCGTTTCGCCATGCCATTCTTGCGCCCAATCCGCACAACCGCCAGCCCTGGGTTATCCGTCTGATCGGCGAAGACGCCGCCGAGATCAGTTGCGATCTCGACAAGCGCTTGCCGGTCACTGATCCGTTTGACCGGCAAATCACCATCGGTTTCGGGACCTTTCTCGAGGTCGCCCGGATTGCGGCGCTGGAGCGCGGCTATGCGATGGAGACCGAATTATTTCCCGATGGCGAGGCACAACCCCGGCTCGATGAAAGTCCGGTTGCACGGGTGACATTGGCCAAGGTCGAAGGCGCGGAACGGGATCATCTCTTCTCCGCGATCCCCCAGCGCCGGTCAAACAAGGAGGTCTATGACCTGACGAAAAAGGTCCGGGATATCCAGCTTGAAACCATCACGCTGGACGGCGGCAGCTTCTCCGCAGATCCCGCGTTTGTCGCGCAGTTGCGCAGCCAGATTCTCAAGGCGATTGAGATCGAGATGACCACGCCGGGGCCTTATATGGAAAGCGTCGATCTGATGCGTATCGGTCATGACCAGATTGATGCGAATCCTGACGGGATTGATCTCAGCGGGCCGATGGTTGAGGCGGGTATCGTTGCCGGACAGATCGATCGCGACCAACTGGCCGATATGAGCAGTCAAGCCTATGCGATCGGCCTCGAGCAAACCCGCGAAGCCTATGGATCGGTGGGGTCGCTGATCTGGATCACCACGCCGGGCAATAGTCGCGCTGATCAGATCGAGGCGGGCCGTCAATATGTTCGCGCCAATCTGCAGGCGACACAACTGGGTCTGGCGATGCATCCGATGAGCCAGAGCCTGCAGGAATATGCCGAAGTTGCCGGTGCCTATCGCGATGTCCACAAATTGCTCGGCGCCAAGGAAGACGAGCGGGTTCAAATGCTCGCCCGTGTCGGCTATGGCAAAGCCATCGGACCCAGCCCGCGCTGGCCGCTCGAATCCCATATGATATAGGCGCATATTGTGAGCAGAAATGATCCACTGACGTTCCAGGTTTTCAACGAGATCGGGATCATCAACCAGCTGACCAGTGCTGCCTTTGCCGCCGTGCTGCCCAAGGGCATGACGATCGCGCAATTTACCGTGCTCAATCATTTTGTCCGGCTTGGTCACGAAGAGCGATCCCCGGCACAGCTGGCCAGCGCTTTCCAGATCACCCGCCCAACCATGACGAGCACCTTGGCGCGGATGGAGAAAGCGGGGCTGGTGGCGATTAAGGCCGATCCGAATGATGGCCGCGGCAAGCTGGTGTCGGTGACAGCAGCTGGAATCGAGATGCGGGATATATGCCTGAGGCAGCTGGCCGGACCATTGGCCGAGGCGAATGGCGTGTTATCGCCCAAGATATTGGCGCAGCTCTTGCCATTGTTGCGGGAAGTCCGCGCTAAGCTGGACAAATTGCGCGACTGAATAGAGCCATATAGGTTAATAATTTCGAAATTTAGACCCGTATAGGATGGTCGCAACGGATTTATTTTTCGCTAACCAAAGCGCTTATCCAATCCGTCATCTAATAGGCCAAAGACCTGCAAGCCTTACCTCTGCGATGACAAGGGATCGGGCATTTGGAACCACTTCTACTGAATCAAGGCATTCAGAAGCTTGAAACGGCCGCGATTGATCGCGGATATCGGATATATGATGAACTGGATCCAGGACTGCTGAGCAATGTCTATGAAACCGTGCTGGCCGACTGGCTGATTCGCGACGGATATCAGGTGGAGCGGCAAAAGCTGGTGCCCATCACATTTGACGACAAGGCTTTTGACGAGGGCTTTTACTGCGACCTGCTGGTCAGCGGGAAGCTGCTCATCGAGATTGTCTCGGCTGAAAATTTCACCGCGCTGGATAGTCAGAAACTGACGACCTATTTGCGCTTGATGAACCTGCCGATGGGGTTGCTGATCAATTTCGGTGCGCCGAGTTTCAAGCGCGGTGTGCGGCGGATAATCAATGGCTATGTGAACTGAGCAAAAAGGTTCGGCGCGCGCTGCGCCATAATCTCCATTGCATTTCGCTCTGGGATGCGGAATCACGCCCGCATGACAAAAATTGATCCCGCTCGCTATCTCGAACAGCCCTTTGGCCATCTCGCTGATCTCATCAACGCCCATGCGGTCAATCAACCGGACCGGATTGCGCTGGATGACGGGGAGGAGCGGCTCACTTGGGCAGAAACCGCCGCGCAAGTGAACCAGATAGCCGCGCAATTGCAAGCCGACGGACTGGCCAAGGGGAAGGCGGTTGCGATCCTCGGAACGACCACGATCCGCTATGCGCTGGCCTATCTCGGCGCGATTGTCGCCGGCGGCTGTGCCGCGCCGCTAACGACATCTGCGACGCCGAAACAGCTGGCGAATATGGCGCGCGACAGCGGTGCGATGCATCTGTTTGTCGACACCGCCAAGCGCGCGGAACTGTTCGAAAGCGGCGTAGATTTGCCGCCGCTCAAACATATCATGATGGATGTCGCGGGCGATGATGCACCGTTGCTATTTGACTGGATGGCTGCGGAAGGGGCGGTGCCCGCGGACCCGCAAGTCGGCCCGAAAGATCCCTATAATATCATCTATTCCAGCGGCACGACCGGCACCCCCAAGGGCATAATTCACAGCCGCCAGATGCGCTGGTATCAAATGGCGGTGGGCGAGAATTCGGGCTACGGCCAGCCGGGACAGGTCTCGCTATTCTCGACGCCGCTCTATTCCAACACCACGCTCGGCATATTTGTTGCCACCGTCGCTTATGGCGGTACTGCGGTGCTGATGCGCAAATTTGATTGCCAGCGCTGGCTGGAGCTCGCGCAGCAGCATCGCGCAACTCACACGATGCTGGTTCCGGTCCAATATCAACGGCTGATGGATTTCGAGGGCTTTGACGATTATGACCTGTCGACCTTCACCCATAAATATTGCACCAGCGCGCCCTTTTCGGCGGAACTGAAAGCCGAAGTGATCAGGCGCATGCCCGGCGGACTGATCGAGATCTATTCGATGACCGAAGGCGGTGTCGTCTGCATCCTGCTCGCTCATGCCCATCCTGACAAATTGCACAGCGTCGGTATTGCATGGGGCGGCAGCGAGGTGATCACTGTCGATGAAGATCTCAAGCGATTGCCACCCGGTGAGATGGGAGAGCTGGTCGGCCGATCACAGACGATGATGTCTGGCTATCAGAATCAACCGGAGAAGACCGAGGAAGCCAGCTGGTATGATGAAAATGGCGACCGCTGGCAGCGCATGGGCGATATCGGTCAGGTCGATGAAGACGGTTTCATCACCCTGATGGGCCGCTCCAAGGATATGATCATCTCGGGTGGGTTTAATATCTATCCGCGCGACCTCGAGGAAGCCCTGATGGAACAGCCCGGTGTGGCCGACGCTGCCGTGATCGGCGTGGAGTCCCGGCAATGGGGCGAAACACCGCTCGGCTTTGTCGTTGCCGAACCGGGTGTCTCGCTGGATTTGGGCGCGCTCAAAACCGCCACCAATTCCGGCCTCGGAAAAACCCAGCGGCTCTCGGAGCTGCGGTTGATTGACGAATTGCCGCGCAGTCATATCGGCAAGATTTTGAAGACCGAGCTGCGCGATCTCGCACAACAGACCGCCGCATAAAAAAGGGGCCGCGTTTCCGCAGCCCCGATTTGCTCATATTTGGCAGAAATTATGCCAATGCGAGCTTGTTTCCCTTGATAACCGTCTTGCGGCGGCGACCGGCAAAGCCGAGGCCAATCAAAGCAAGACTGAGCAGTCCGAGCATGCCAGGTGCTGGAACTGGCGTTCCGCCTGAAGATGTCGATGGCGGGGTATAGGTGCCAACTGTCGTGATATAATCACCGGCGACAATCGGGTTGCCCCACCAAGACCAAAGATTGACTTTGGTGTCACCATTGCTTTTCGGAATGAATTTCAAAACCTGCTGATGGGATGGATTGTCGGAGTAAGCGGTGCCGCCAACCGTGCGGGTGCCGTCGAGGCTATCCAGATTGAAAGAACCGGTAGGGGATGCGCCTCCAGTGAAACCGGCAAAGGCAGCGCTGGTGAAGGTCACGTCAATATTGGAGCCTTTGAGTGATCCGCTCAACGCCGTGTCGTCAATGGTCAGGATATCGCCATTGGTTTGTTGATAGGTATAGAGTGCCGCTGATGCGGGGCTCGAAACGGCCAGTGCGGCTGATCCACATGCTGCAATGACCACGGCTTTTTTTAGAATATTTTTCATTATGCTCCCTCGTCCACCATCTGGACTGATTTAGTTTCATCTCGTTTGCGTTATCGCTTTCGGATTCAACGGAGACTATGCAACACATGTGCCAATTTTGATTTATTGCGACTTTTCAGATAGATAATAGGTTAACATCCTTTTCATCAAACCAGAGTTGATAAGTAATCCGTCGGTTTCGCATTAAGAACTTTGGTTAATAATCCGCGAACCAGCACATTATGTGCTCCTATGTCATCCGCCGAACCAGAATATCAAAATCGCGCTGAACGCAGGTTTTGAATTTTCGGCTGGAATATTCGACCGCAAATGGATCAGCGATCCAATTGGCGGCGGGATAAGACCGGCAAGATGGTGGAGCCGGCATAGGGCGATTGGCTGAAACAGATCGTTCCACAATCAGGCTGAAACAAAAAAGGGGCCGCGTTTCCGCAGCCCCTGATCTACTCTGATGTGGAAATATCATGCCAGAGCGAGCATATCTTTCTTGGTGGTTCGCTTGCGACGACCGGCAAGACCGAGACCAATTAACGCGAGACTGAACAAACCGAGCATGCCTGGTGCTGGAACGGGAGTTCCGCCAGTAGAACCACCGGTTGATCCTCCGGTAGAACCGCCAGTTGAACCGGTAGAGCCAGTATATTTCGTATAGCTGCCCTTGCCGTCAAAGTCTAAAGTGCGGCCCCATTTGTCCCGTCCATACATCCACAAGAAGCTGTACTTCTCGCCAAGTTTGAACTGAGTATGTTTTGGATTTGTCGAAAAATAGGCGTCATATGTTTTGCCATAGCGGGTAAATGTCCCCGTCAATGAATCAACCTTGTAGGTGGTGCCCTTTCTGGTCAGATCTTTGTTCCAATTAGCGAAACTGCTGTCGCCCATCGTCATATTGATATTGGAACCAGTCCAGGTCGCGGTCTGGGCCGTGGTATCAATCGATACATTGGCGGTACCAATACCATTACCAATATATGTTTTATAATTATAGATTGCGGCATGCGCTGGCGACATGGTCAACATCAGCGCGGCGGTTGCCGTCATGATTGCAAATTTTTTCATATTTCGTTCCTCCGTCTAGTCGGTTTCCCGATAAAGTCGCGAAACCAGAATATGCAAAACGATGCATTGGAACCGGATTAGCAATCGCTGTGCCAGTTTAGAAAAACTTACTAATAACAATAAGATATTCGTTAACCATAGCTAGTAACATAGTGTAAATCTTAAATATTCCGACGATTTGGTCAGCGGTCTATCGCTTCAGTGACGACGGCGGGAAGCGGAGTTATCAAGCCTCAGCTGCACCAGAGCCAGACCTATCGTGCTGGAAACAGAATGCCAACTTTTGCTGTCGAAGGAGGCGGATCGCCGACAATATCAACAAACAGCATCAACTGACATAGTTACCCTCCGCAAACGGGTTGTCGATGAAGCGAATATCAGGCGCAAGGGAATGGGCCTGGCGTTAGCAAAGCCTAAAGTTTTTTTGGATAGAGAGAGCTTATGTCCAAAAGATCCAAAGTTCGTGTCGCTCGGAAGGGCCTGTTTCTAATAATCGCCAGCGGCGTGCTTGCCTCCTGTTCGGCTGGCTCGGGCGATCCTCTGCAGGATGCTGTGGAAGCTATTGAGCAGCAGGATTACCGATCAGCGCGTATCCATTTGAAGACGGCGTTGCGGGAAAATGGCACTGATCCGCAAGCCAATTATCTATTTGCCAAAACGCTGATCGAGTTGGGCGATGGTGTGGCCGCGCAGGCTGCGCTGCAAAAGCTTGCCGGAAATGCGGAATATGAAGATCGCATCGTTCCTTTAAAGGCACGGGCCCATCTTTTTCTTGGCGAACCGGAAAAGGCTCTGGAACTCGCGGCCGCTCCCGCCGGTAAACATGCGGGCGAATTATATGCCGTCAAAACGCTTGCTCTGATTGGTCTGGAAAAATCTGATGAGGCGGGCGTCGTTCTGGAGGAAGGTCTCCGCGCTGTTCCTGACAGCGCAGAGCTGCAATGGATCAAGGGCAATCGTGATCTTCAGCTCGGCAATATCGATGCCGCATTGAAAAGCGCGAAAATCGCTCTGGATCTCGATGCTGATAGTGTCGAAGCCCTGTTGCTTTCTGGCCGGATATTTCTGGCCAAATCAAAAGGTGAGGAAGCGATATCCTATTTCTCCAAGGTTCGGACAATTCGCCCCGATCTTACCTCCGCCGAATTTTTGCGAGGCGCGGTGATGAAGGATATCGGGAAACGGAATGAAGCGCGACAATGTCTGAAGACCGTTTTGGCCGAATCTCCTAATCACCCCTGGGCGACATTTTTCCTGGCTCAGATGGACTATGAAGATGGCAAGAGCACCGAGGCCTTTGCGCGGCTTCAGGCCTCAAAGGCGAATTTCGATGTGGTTCCGCTCGCGCTCCGTCTGAGCGGCATATTGGAAATGCAACGTGGCAATCACGAACAGGCGATCAACAAGCTGAAGCGCTATCATGCGAAAAATTCGGCTGATGCAAAATCTATCATGGCACTTTCTCGTGCTTATGCGTCCGCCGGCAATCATGCAGAGGCTTTCCAGACAATCCTGCCCTTGGTGCGATCGGTGACTGCACCGGTTGATGCGCTGGAACTCGGCGCGGAACTGGCTGGAAAGGCGGGCGATCCGGCTGCGACAAACTTGTCTAGAAGAGCCGCTGAACTGAAGCAGGACTCCAAGAAGAATATGCTTTTTGAAGCTGAACAAGCGATTATTGCCCAGGAATGGCCGGAGGCAGAAAAAATCTATGCTCAGCTGCTGAGCCAGGATAGCAAACAGAAAGTGATGTTTCTCAACAATGCAGCAACGGTTCAGTTGAACCTGAGCAAGGCTGACGAGGCGATCAAACTGGCCCGCCAGGCGCATCAGTTGGAACCGGACAATCCGCTGGTCCAGGATACGCTCGGCTGGATTTTGCTGCAGACCCGCACCGACACTATCAAGGCGCAGGCATTGATCGAACAAGCGGCTGCGGCGATGCCCGATAATGGCGAGATTCACTGGCATCTGGCCAATGCACTGGCCGTCAACGGACGCAAGGAAGAGGCGCGGCAACTGGCCGGAAGACTGGCACAAGTTGCGAATGACCAGGAGAAAATCCAATTGTCCAACCTTCTGGCATGGATTTAACCCCCGATTGAAGCCTGTACGCTAGCATCGACGCCAGACGTCAAAAGGAATAGACTCTCCCCGCGCGCGTGACTAAGCAGCTGCCTATGTCCATAGCTCATGAAGAAACCATCCTGATCGTCGATTTCGGCTCTCAGGTGACCCAGCTTATCGCTCGCCGCGTGCGCGAAGCTGGTGTGTATAGCGAGATCGCTCCTTTCAATTCTGCCGAGGAGGCGTTTCATCGCCTCAAACCCAAAGGCATCATTCTGTCCGGTTCGCCTGCGGGCGTCCCGGAAGAGGGAAGCCCGAGAGCGCCAGATGTTATTTTCGAGAGCGGCCTGCCGATTCTCGGTATCTGCTATGGCCAGCAGGTCATGACTCACCAACTCGGCGGCGAGGTTGAATCCGGCGACCATGGCGAATTTGGTCGCGCCTTCATCGAGATATCGGAGGAATGCGTATTGTTCGACGGCCTCTGGAAGGTCGGGGAGAAGCATCAGGTGTGGATGAGCCATGGCGACAAGGTCACCGAATTTGCAGAAGGCTTCCGGATTGTCGCAACCACCGAAGGCGCGCCCTTTGCGCTAATTGCCGATGATGAGCGGCGCTATTATGGCACGCAATTCCACCCCGAAGTGATTCACACGCCTGATGGCGGCAAGATGATTGCCAATTTCGTGCGCCATGTCTGCGGCTGTGCCGGCGACTGGACGATGGCGGAATTCAAGGCGGCCAAGATCGCGGAGATTCGCGAGCAGGTGGGCGATCGCAAAGTGATCTGTGGTCTGTCCGGCGGCGTCGATAGCGCGGTCGCCGCGGTGTTGATCCACGAGGCGATTGGCAAGCAGCTGACCTGCGTCTTTGTCGACCATGGCCTGATGCGCATGGGCGAAGCCGATCAGGTGGTAAGCCTGTTCCGCGAACATTATAAAATGCCGCTGGTCCACCGCGATGTCGAAGAGATGTTCCTCTCTGGCCTGGCGGGCGTCACCGATCCGGAAAAGAAACGCAAATTCATTGGTGCGACCTTCATTGATGTATTTGATCAGGAAGCCAAGAAAGTCGGCGGCGCCGATTTCCTCGCGCAAGGAACGCTCTATCCCGATGTGATCGAGAGCGTCTCGTTCACCGGCGGACCCAGCGTGACGATCAAGTCGCACCATAATGTCGGGGGATTGCCCGAACGGATGAATATGCAATTGGTCGAGCCGTTGCGGGAATTGTTCAAGGACGAAGTCCGCGCTCTCGGCCGCGAACTCGGATTGCCCGAGATTTTTGTCGGTCGTCACCCGTTCCCCGGTCCCGGCCTTGCCATCCGCATCCCCGGCGAAGTGACCAAGGAACGCTGCGACATCTTGCGCAAGGCGGACGCCATCTATCTCGAAGAAATCCGCAACGCCGGTCTCTATGACGCGATTTGGCAGGCTTTTGCTGTGCTCCTCCCGGTCAAGACCGTCGGCGTGATGGGCGACAGTCGTACCTATGACAATGTCTGCGGCCTGCGCGCCGTGACCAGTACCGACGGCATGACCGCCGACGTCTACCCGTTCGACGCCAGCTTCCTGACCCGCGTATCGACGCGGATCGTCAACGAGGTGAAGGGGATCAACCGGGTGGTCTATGACTATACCAGCAAGCCGCCGGGGACTATTGAATGGGAGTGAGGCGGTTAACCGCAAATGCCCGCGGCGCTCGGTATTGTAAGATACCGAATGATTAGGAGCGTCGGCGACATGAGGAGGCGCATGGTGGAGATCTGGTGTTCGGGTCCTTCATGCCCCGGTGCCCGGCTAGGTCGCGAACCGCGCATCGGTGGAACGCATATTCGGATTTTTGAATTTCAGCATCCGATGTGACATAGTCTTAGGCCAATGGAACCTGACATGGGATCGTCGATCAGGTTCCCGGTAACGAATTTGATTTGGAGAACGACGCGGTCCTTCGACAGGTTCAAGACGAACGAGTTTCTTCGCCTCTATATTCTCGTCCAATCATCGACCGTCCCGTGACGGACTAAGCACCAATTCCACTTACCTGTTCCGGCCAATCCCCCTCTATCGTTCGTCCTGAGCTTGTCGAAGGATGAGGGCGCGCTATCGTGCGCCAATGACTTTCTGGACTTATATGCTGCGCTGTGCGGATGGGCATTATTAAGTCGGGCATAGCGACAATCTTGAAGCACGCATTGCAGCCCATCAATCCGGAAGCATCATTGGATATACTCAGAGTCGTCGCCCGATTGACTTGGTCTGGGCCGAAACATTCGGATCTCGCGAAGAAGCCATCGCCGCAGAGCGCCAGGTAAAGGGTTGGTCCCGCGCGAAAAAGCAGGCATTGATTGTGGGTGATTGGGATTTGATATCCGAGCTGGCTCATTCGGGTTCTCGCCGTTAGATTGTGTGAATTCGTGCTTCGACAGGCTCAGCACGAACGGAGAGTTTAGGCTTGACGGGAATGGGAAAAAGCTCAGCAAGAACCGCGCTATCCAAACCCACAATTGTTTCGTTAGTCCTGAGCCTGTCGAAGGATGAGTGCGCGCCCTTGTGACCCGATCATCGGCCCCTGAATCAAGTTCAGGGTGACGAAGACCGGTGTTCAGTCTCTCCGGTCCTTCGACAGGCTCAGGACGAACGGCGAGGGTGGCAAACACTCAAAGGGGTCATTCGATCCATTCGACTCACCTATGCCTGATTCTTCTCCACCCACCTAAAAATCGCTCTCAAATAAAAATACTTCACCGCCAAAAAAGACACCGCCATGAAAAGCATCACAACAAGACCCTCTTCCGGCGAGCTGGTCTTGTTGATCGGGCCGGGAGGGATGAGGTGCAACGCCAGCGCTGTCCCGAGTAGAATTGGCGCGAAGAGCGCGGGCATGCAGAATAATGCGAGGCGTCGCGATCCGTAATTGTCTGGCTCGAGCTTTGCATTCCAATGGATCGGGAGTCGGTCAATTGACTTCAACCTCATATCGGCCCGGATCGCCATGGCGGTGATCGCTGCTGCCGTGCCAATAGCGATGACATAGGCTAGAATAATCACATCCTTCACCTTCTTATTCGAACTGAAACTTACGCATAGTAAAGTGGCGCAGCAATTAGAATATCCTCACGCTGAACTCGTTTAGCTGCGCTGGCCTTCGGCTCAGCATCCATCGTGACCCAATCACTGACTGCGAGACATGCGCCAACGCTTCGGCGGCAAGACTTCTCCCTTGAGGAAGAAGGCGGCAATATCCCCAAATCGACCGCCGCCAAAATACTTTCCTACACCCAGTCTTATCGCTTATGGCTACCTCGGTTCGGTGACAGGTGGGGGACAGGCTCTTTGACAATTTTGGCGACCGTGAAGACGCGGGGGGCCATCCCCATAATTCTAGCGGACCGGGGTTTCGGGGGACAGCTGGAAGGTCACACTCGGAGCCATGTGGGTTGCCGAAAACGCCTGGAAATCTCAGACTTCGGGGCAAAGGTCACAGAAAATAAAACGAGCCGTTGGCGTGAGGTTTTCAGCAAGCAATCCCGTTGGCAGCATTAATAAATGCGCTGTCCACTTTCCCTTCGTCCTGAGCCTGTCGAAGGATGCGCACGCCATGCTTCGCGCCTGCGTGCGGGACATAGTGCATTTTCGATACTGGACCGCGGATGATGCGCTGCTATCGTGCAAAAAACCAAATCACAAGAGAGGTCACATCCATGAAAGCCATCCAACTCCACGCGCCGGCATCGCTCGACAATCTCAAACTGGTCGAGCTGCCCGATCCGGCCGCGCCCGGACCCGGTGAAATCGCGGTGCGGCTGCGGGCGTCGTCGCTCAACTATCATGATTATGCGGTGGTCAAAGGGATGATCCCGACCGCCGAGAACCGGATTCCAATGTCCGATGGCGCGGGCGAGGTCACGGCTATTGGGGAAGGCGTCAGTGAATTTGCGGTCGGCGATATGGTGGTCTCGACCTTCTTCCCCGACTGGATCGACGGCCCGCCGCCCGCAGGCGGTTTTGTGCGCGTGCCCGGCGACGGGATTGACGGCTATGCCGTCGAGCAAGCGGTTGGTGAGGCTACGTCATGGACCAAGGCGCCCAATGGCTATAGCGCAGCCGAAGCCGCGACTTTGACTTGCGCAGGGCTGACCGCATGGCGGGCGCTTTTTGTCGACGGCACGGTGAAGCCCGGCGATATTGTGCTGGTGCAGGGCACCGGCGGGGTTTCGATCTTCGCGCTGCAATTTGCCAAGGCGGCCGGCGCCACGGTGCTTGCGACCTCCTCGTCCAATGAAAAGCTTGAGCGACTCAAGGCGCTCGGCGCCGATCATCTGATCAACTATAAGGAAGTCGAGGCCTGGGGGCCGAAAGTGCTCGAACTGACCGGTGGCAAGGGCGTGGATTGCGTTGTCGAAATTGGCGGCCCGGGTACGCTCGATCAATCGATGATGGCCACCCGTGTCGGTGGCCATGTCGCCTTGATTGGCGTGCTGACCGGATTTGCCGGACCAGTGCAGACCGCGCTGCTGATGGCGAAGAACCTGCGGGTGCAGGGCCTGACCGTGGGTAGCCGGGCGCAGCAAATCGACATGATTGCCGCGATTGAAGCCAATGGCCTCAAGCCGGTACTCGACCAGCATTTCCCGCTCGCTGAACTTGCAGATGCTTTCCGGCATCAGGAATCGGGTACACATTTCGGGAAAATTATCGTCGATATTTGACGAAATCTGACGCGTGAAAGGATGCCATATGATCAACGGAAGCTGTCTTTGCGGATTGGTTACATATCAAGCGGATTGTGACAATGGGCCGATCATCCACTGCCATTGTCAAACCTGTCGCAAAGCCCATAGCGCCGCCTTCGCCAGCGTCATGCCGATCGCGCCTGCTGCTTTCAAATGGACCAGCGGCGAGGATCAGCTCAACAGCTTTGAATCCTCGCCCGGCAAGAACCGCTATTTTTGCGCCAATTGCGGCTCGCAGCTGATCGCCGAGCGGCGCGAAGCGAAGCTGATTCTTCTCCGAATGGGCTGTGTGGATAGCGAGATTAGTGACCGGCCCGACGCCCATATCTGGCGATCCGATGGCGCGCCCTGGTATGACCCGGACCATGAAATCCGCCAATTGGCGGGCACTTACGCACCGGCATAGGCGGCATTCGAGATGGACATTTCAACCGCCATGGAACGCGACAGGAGCGAGGTGATCGCGCTATGGGAATCGTGCAATCTGACTCGTCCGTGGAATGACCCGGTTGCAGATTATTGCCTGGCATTGGCTAATCATACATCCGCGATATTGCTGGCGCGCGCAGCGGACAGGATCGTCGCCAGCGTCTTGACCGGCTTCGACGGCCACCGCGGCTGGGTCTATTATCTCGCGGTTGCTCCGGCGTCCCAGAAACAGGGCCTCGGGCGAAAAATGATGGAGGCCGCTGAGCTTTGGCTGCGCGAACGCGACGCTCCGAAAATCCAGTTGATGGTGCGGGATGACAATGATCAAGCGATCGGCTTTTATAAAGCGCTCGGCTATGAGCTACAACCCGTCGTGACGCTCGGAAAGAGACTGGATATGGAAACGAGCTGAGGCGCATGGAAAAACTGGCGGATGATATCTGGGTTGCCGAAGGCGACATTGTCGATTTTCACGGTTTTCCCTATCCAACCCGGTGCGTTCTGGTCCGGCTCGCGAGCGGCGCTCTGTGGTGCTGGTCGCCGATTGCCCTCACCGCGGAACTGAAAGCGGCCATTGCAGAGATTGGCACACCCAGACATCTGGTCAACCCCAATAAAATCCATCATCTCTACCTTCAGGACTGGCTTGAAGCGTGGCCTGATGCGAGACTCTGGGGCCCGGCCTCGACGATCAAAAAGCGTTCCGACCTGGCGTTTGAAGCGCCACTGGAAAATGCACCGCCCGTCGAATGGGAGGGCGCGATGGATCAAATCTGGTTCAACGGTTCGCCGGTGCTAGATGAAATCGTATTTTTTCACCGATCTTCGAAAACCGCGATCCTGTGCGACCTGTCTGAAAATTTCAGCGACGCCTTCATCCGCGCGCATTGGAAAGGCTGGAAGCGCTGGATTGCCAAGCCATGGGGTATCACCGAAGGGAAAGGCTATGCCCCGCTCGAGTGGCGCCTGTCCTTTCTGAAACGCAGGACAACACGGGTCGCGCGGGACCGTTTGATCGCCTGGAACCCGGATCGCGTGATCATGGCGCATGGAGAAATCCAGCATGAGAATGGCAGCGATTATCTGAAGCAAAGTTTCGCATGGCTTGGCTAAGCAAGAGCCAATTCCCCCTTGCGCAACCGCCAATTCTGACTAAGTCCGTTTGGGAATCGCGCTGATCAGCGAAAATGCATGATGTAAAAACAGGACCGAGACCATGGCTAATGAAACCAAAATGTATGGCATTTCCAATTGCGACACCATCAAGAAGGCGCGCAACTGGATGGAAAGAAATGGCATCAACTATGTCTTTCATGATTATAAGAAGTCCGGAATTACCAAGGATCTTCTGGAGCTTTGGGTGATGCAGGTTGGTTGGGAAGCTCTGCTCAACAAACGCGGCACAACTTTTCGCAAGCTGCCCGACATGATGAAAGAAAATATCGACGAGAATAGTGCGATCATGTTGATGGAAGAAAATCCCAGCATGATCAAACGTCCGGTTCTCGAACATGGAGAGGAACTGGTCGTCGGGTTCAAGGCATCCGATTATGAAGCGGCGGGCCTGGCAGCGCGGAACAGCTAGTGCCAACGGTCATGTCCCATGCAGCTGTGCCGCTTGCCGGTGCGCTGATTTTGGGGCGAAGCAGGCTCTCATGGCCGGTGATCGCGACCGGACTGGTTTTCGCCATGTTGCCCGATGCAGACGTTGTCGGATTTCGGTTTGATATCGACTATGCAGACAGCTGGGGGCATCGCGGAGCCACCCACAGTCTGATTTTCGCAGCCGTCGCTGCCTTGTTTGCCGCGGCTGTGCTGCGTCCCGATCGCTATATTGTTGCGGCTGTTTTCCTGTTTATCGCGATGGCATCGCACGGGTTGCTCGACATGCTGACCAATGGCGGTCTTGGCGCGGCGTTGTTCTGGCCGTTTGACGATGGGCGCTATTTTGCTCCATTTACCCCGATTGCCGTATCGCCGATTGGGATTTCCAATTTTATCAGCATGCGTGGTATCAAAGTGTTGTCGTCCGAAGCGATATGGATTTGGATACCGTTGACACTGATTGCTGCCGCGGGTCTTGGTATCAGGAAAAGGAGAATATAGTGGTCACGGCAAAATGGAATGATGTGGTACTTGCGGAGAGCGAAAACACAGTGATTGTCGAAGGAAATCACTATTTCCCGCGCGATGCGGTCTGGTCGAAATATCTGCTGCACAGTGACACATCGAGCCATTGTCCATGGAAGGGTGACGCCTCTTATCACAGCTTGATTGTCGACGGAGAGACCAATCCGGATGCAGCATGGTATTATCCCACACCCAAAGAAGCCGCCGCAGAAATCAAAGACCGGATTGCCTTTCGAAATGATGTTGAAGTCTCTGGTTGATGTTGCGAATTTGCGTGTCTTTTATGGCCATATTGGCAATTGCAGCTTGTGCTGAGGCACCAGAGAATAGTGACATGATATCAACGCTGAACGCTGAACCACCGATCATCATCGCCCATCGTGGCGCCAGCGGGGAGCGCCCGGAACATACGCTGGCCGCCTATCAACTGGCGATTGATCAGGGTGCGGATTTTATCGAACCGGATCTCGTGCTGACCAAGGATGGCGTGCTGGTCGCCCGGCACGAGAATGAGATTGGCGGGACCACCGATGTCGCTGACAGACCGGAGTTCGCAGATCGCAAGACCAGCAAGATGATTGATGGTCAGGAATATTCCGGCTGGTTCACCGAGGATTTCACCCTTGCTGAACTGAAAAAACTGCGCGCCAAGGAGCGGCTGCCCGAGTTGCGGACGGCAAATATGCAATATGATGGGCAGTTTGCGGTGCCGACTTTCGAAGAGATATTATCGCTACTCAAAGCGCATGAAGACAAGAGCGGTGAGCGGATTGGCGTCTATCCAGAAACCAAACATCCCAGCTATTTTACCTCGATCGGATTGGCGCACGACGCGCCGCTGCTGGAACTGCTCGCAAAATATGGATTTGATGGTGCCGATGATCCGGTGTTCATTCAGTCGTTTGAAACAGGCAATCTCAAGCTACTCAACCAGAAGACCAAGGTCCGGCTGGTGCAGTTGTTGGCCGAAGAAGGCGGGCCGCCGGATCAACCGGGCGAGAGCTATGCTGCTATGGTCAGTGCGTCCGGTCTGGCGGCGATTGCCGGCTATGCAGATGGCATCGGTCCGTCCAAAAATATGGTGATCGCGCGCAATGCCATGGGACTGCTCGGCGAACCGACCGGGCTGGTTGAGCGCGCGCACCGGGCGGGCCTGCTTGTCCATCCGTGGACGTTCCGGCGCGAAAATTACTTCTTGCCCACCAATTTCAAAAGCGGGATTGCTCCGGCGGATGACGGAGATTTGGAAGGCGAAATCCGCGCCTTTGTTGCTGCCGGTATCGATGGTCTGTTCAGCGACAATCCGGCTCAGGCAGTATCTGTCACCGAGTAGTGCCGCCGAACGGTGAAGGCGTAGATGAATATCGCCGCCAGCATCAAGATGGCGCCGAGGACGAACGGTGCACCGGGGAAATAGAGACCCACGCCATCCGCATAGGCGCCGAATACGCCCGTCATCATCACCGGGCCGATGATCGAAGTCAGGCTGATCGTGCTTGCAATCGATCCTTGCAGTTCGCCTTGGGCATCTTCACCGATCCGGCTGCTCATCATCTGCTGCATGGCGGGAAAAGCGAAGCCGCTTGCCGCACCCACGATGATCCCGACAAAGACAAACCAGTCATTGGGCGCGAACGCGAAGATCAGATAGGCCGGTATCCCGAACAATAGCCCGAATTGGCCCGCGCGTCGTTCGCCGAATGTCTTGATCACGGGTCCCGTCAAAACGCCCTGGACCACCGCTAGCAATATCCCGAACAAGGCGACACTCAGTCCGATTTTCAGGACGCTCCAGTCAAACCGTTCAATCAACCAATAGGCCCAGACGGCAATCTGTGCCTGAGCCGCCAGTTGCAGAATGAATATGGTCGACAGGAAACCGAGCACGAGCGGCGTTTTGCTCATTTGGATGATACTGCCCATGGGATTGGCCCGGGTGATCGAAAAGGAGCGCTGTTTCGCCTTGGGCAGTGTTTCCTTCAATATCAATATGCCGACCGCTGTCCCGACCAGCGCAAGAATCGACGCGGCGATAAACGGCAGCCGGTCGCCATATTCGCCAAGAACGCCGCCGATACCGGGACCGAGCACGAAGCCCATCGCACCGGCACCGCCGAGGATGCCGAAATATTTGCCTCGCTCTGCTGCTGATGTCACATCAGCGACGCAACTGTTCGCTGCCGCCCAGCTGGCGCCCATGATGCCGGACAATATCCGGCCGATGAACAACCATAGCAAAGTGGGTGCCCAGGCCATGATTGCATAGTCGAGCCCTAGCAGAAACAGGGTGATGAGCAGAACGGGCCGCCGCCCGAATCTGTCGCTCAAGCCGCCGATGATCGGGGCGAACAGGAATTGCATCATCGCATAGGCAAAGAGCAGCCAGCCTCCGATTTCGGCGGCGCGATCGATTGATGTATTCGTTATCCCTTCGATCAGAGAAGGCATGACAGGCAATATCAATCCGATGCCCATCATGTCGATAAACACGATGAACGCAACGAACAGCAATATGTACTCTGGCTTTCGGGCCACAGGCATGAATAATTCCAAATATTGGAGATCTGATTTTGATGAGTCGTGAGACGATTTAAGAGTGCCTCAATAATATTTTGAAGGCAATCGATAATCGTTATCACAGGCTACTGGTCTTATCTGAAAAGTGAAGCTAAACATAGTTTATGTCCACAACTTATAAACTCGACACGTCGACCAGTCGTGCTCACCCGACCCCGCAACCCATGCGACGGCTCTCTGTTCCCAAAATACAGGGCCGCAAGATCGATGGCGTTACAGAGGAACCGGTGGTTATGCTAACCGCTTATACCGCCCGAAGCGCCCAGCTTCTTGATGCCCATTGTGACATGCTTCTCGTCGGTGATTCGCTGGCTCAGGTCATCTATGGTCTCGATTCCACTATTCCAGTGACTCTGGAGATGATGTGCAATCACGGCGCCGCTGTGGTTCGCGGCAGCTACCATAGCGTCGTCGTCGTCGATATGCCCTTTGGCTCTTATGAGGCATCTCCACAGCAGGCCTATGAAAACGCAGCCCGGATTTTGAAGGATACCGGGGCAGCCGCGGTCAAGCTGGAAGGCGGCGAGGTCATGGCAGAAACAGTTGCTTTTCTCGTTCAGCGCGGGATTCCGGTGGTTGGCCATGTCGGACTGACGCCTCAGGCAATCAATGTCCTTGGCGGTTATGCGGCGCGTGGTCGCAGTGACGTCGAAGCTAAAAAAATTGTTGGTGATGCGGTTGCGCTAGACAAGGCCGGCGCCTTTGCCATTGTTCTTGAAGGCGTATTGGAGCCGATCGCCATTGAAGCAACCAAATCGGTCCAGGCAATCACGATTGGCATCGGTGCTTCTGCCCAATGTGACGGGCAGGTTTTGGTAACGGAAGATATGCTCGGCATGTTTGAACGCACCGCCCGCTTTGTAAAACGCTACCACAATATTTCTGACGATATCGAGCAAGCAGCTGCACAATATGCTGAAGAAGTGCGGGAACGCAGCTTTCCCGGGCCAGATCAATTGTATCAGCCCAAGAAATAGCCCGCAATTCCGTGTAAGCTTGCTGTTTCCGTTCAGCCTATAGAAATGGTCAATAGACTTTTACATTTGTGATTTCGGGCGTTAAAGGACAGCCCGATACAGAACGGAAGTGTCGGCCCGATCGAGGACCGCCAAAACCAGATTTAAGGATGCCACCTTGGCCAAAGACGATAAGAAGACACCGGAAGAAGAACCTGATCGCCAGGAGCAGGTTTTCATGCGGGAAGTGGACGATGCGGTCCGCCAAGACGAATTTAAGAATTTCGCTACGCGCTACGGTCTCTGGATCGCGGCGGTTCTGATCATTGGCCTGGGCTCATTGGCAGGCTGGATTTTCTATCAGAACAGTCAGAATGAAGATTCTGGTATCCGCAGCGAAGAATATGTCGCTGCGGTTGACAGCGTCAGGCAGAATAATTTGGATGGAGCGTCCAAGGCACTGGATGCTCTTGTGGATGCCAAGCAGGACGGTTACCGGGCTGCTGCACAGATGTTGCAAGCGAATATCGCGCTCGAGAAAGATGATCCGAAAGCGGCGATTGCAGGCTATGATGCGATCGTCGGTGATGATTCATTGCCGCAACCTTTCCGCGACTTGGCCCTCATCCGCCAGACAGCTTCGGAATTTGACGTGTTGAAGCCACAGGAAGTGATTGACCGGTTGAAATCATTAGCAGTCCCGGGCAATCCTTGGTTCGGTAGTGCCGGAGAAATGGTGGCAATTTCGTATCTCAACCAAGATAAATCCGATCTCGCAGGCCCGCTATTTGCGCAATTGGCGAAGGATGACAATGTGCCATCGACGATTAGATCACGCGCCTTACAAATGGCCGGCGTAGAGGGTATCGACGCGGTCGAACTGGACGAGGACAGTGACGCGACTGCAGCGGTTCCGGCCGCCGAGGAGGAAACAGAATAATGAAAACGGGCACGAAATTACTGGGAAGCCTATTGGCTTTGTCGCTCCTGTCGGGTTGCGGCGTTCTGGGTGGGGGCGATGGCGATGCCAAGAAAAATACACCCACGATCGGCAAGCGCACGCCGATCTTGAGCGGCGAAAGCGGCGCGACAATCGATCCTGAACTGGCTGCCATATCCGTCATTCTTCCTGCGGCAACGGCAAATAGCGATTGGGCGCAATCCGGCGGCAACGCTAGCAAATCGGTCGGTCATGTTGCTCTGGGGAGCAGTTTGGCACAGGTTTGGACTGCAAATATCAACGGAACCAACAAACGCGAACGGCTGGCTTCGTCGCCGGTTGTCTCCGGTGGGCGGCTTTTTGTGATCGACACACGGGCTATAGTCTATGCGTTCGATGCAGCGACCGGTGCAGAAGTCTGGTCTTCTCAGATCGAAGTTGAAGGAAATGCCCCTTCGCGGTTTGGCGGAGGCGTTAGCGTTCTCGACAGCATGGTTTTTGCGACAAATGGCGTCGGTGACGTCGTCGCGCTGAATGCTGCTGATGGAAGCCAGGTCTGGAAGGTTCGTCCAGCAGGGCCTTTGCGGGGATCTCCGACGCTTTCAAATGGCAATGTCTATGTGATGACACAGGACAATCAAATTTATGCATTGAGCATGACGGATGGATCGGTCCAGTGGAATGAGGCCGGAACTGTTGGCCTGGCCGGCATATTCGGCGTGGCGGCACCTTCGGCTGGGCAAGGTACCGTTTTGGCGGGATATTCGTCCGGAGAATTGACCGCATATCGCTATGAGAATGGACGCAATCTATGGGATGATGCTTTGGCACGGACCAGTATTTCGACGTCCGTGTCGACCTTGTCCGACATTGACGCCGATCCTGTCATCGACCGCGGACGGGTGTTCGCTCTCGGGCAGGGTGGCCGGATGGCAGCTTATGAGCTGGTTACCGGTCAGCGGATATGGGAGCTCAATATTGCGGGCATCACAACGCCGGTTGTCTCGGGCGAATGGGTGTTTGTACTGACCGACGATGCCAAGCTATTGTGTATCGCACGGCCAAATGGCAAGGTTCGCTGGATCAGTCAGCTTTCCGCATTCAAAAATGATGAGAAAAAGAAAAATCCGATCAATTGGACCGGTCCGGTGCTTGCAGGTAACAGACTAATCGTCGCCAATACCGAAGGTGATATCGTGGCTGTTTCGCCAGGTGAAGGGTCAAGTCAGACATTATTCGAGTTGAACAATGGAATCTCGCTGCCGCCGATTGTTGCAGGCGGCATGCTTTACATTCTTGATGACAGCGGTCGGATATCCGCCTTCCGTTAAGGCACAGCTAAGGAACAGGAACCGGCATTATGCTGCCCAATATCGCAATCATCGGGCGGCCCAACGTTGGCAAGTCCACTATATTCAATCGTCTCGTCGGCAAGAAACTGGCGCTTGTTGACGATCGCCCGGGCGTCACGCGTGACCGTCGCGAAGGCGCAGCCAATTTGCTTGGCCTAGAATTTAACGTGATCGACACTGCGGGCTATGAGGATGAGGATGCCAAAAGCCTGCCTGGCCGGATGCGCAAGCAAACCGAGCAGGCGGTTCACGGGGCCGAGCTGGCGATTTTTGTCATCGATGGACGGGCAGGTCTGACTCCGCTGGATGAAGAGATTGCACGGTGGCTGAGAAGTGCAAAAACACCGGTGATTCTGCTCGTCAACAAGGCCGAGGGGCGCGAGGCGGAATCAGGCATATTGGAAAGCTATGCACTCGGATTTGGTGATCCAATCCCGTTCAGCGCAGAACATGGTGATGGCGTCGCCGATCTGTTCCAAGCGATCAAACCCTATGTTGAGGGCTTCATGGCCGCCGCCCAGGACGAGCCGAAGGATGAAACCGCGCCGCTCAAGCTGGCGATTGTCGGCCGCCCGAATGCCGGGAAATCAACGTTGATCAACAAGATGCTGGGTGAGGATCGCGTGATAACGGGACCCGAGGCCGGAATTACCCGTGATAGTATCGCGGTGGACTGGGTCTGGCATGATGACGCGCTGACCGAAGAGGAGCTGCTCGACGGGGTTGAACCCGATCGCAAGGTGCAGCTGATCGATACAGCTGGGATGCGCAAGAAGGCCAAGGTCGAGGACAAGCTCGAGAAACTGTCCGTAGCGGACGCGCGACATTCGATCGATTTTGCCGAAGTGGTTGTGTTGATGCTCGACGCGACCAAAGGGCTCGAAGCGCAGGATTTGCGGATTGCCGACCGGGTTGTGCAGGAGGGGCGCTGCCTGATCATTGCGATCAACAAATGGGATGTCGCGGAAGGGCCGAGCAAATTGTTCAATGGCATTCGCACAGCACTGGACGACGGTCTGGCGCAAATCCGTGACGTGCCGCTGATCGCGATTTCAGCATTTACCGGAAACGGCATAGACCAGCTGATGAAGGCCGCATTTAATGTGCGACGGATTTGGTCGAGCCGGGTTTCTACAGGCAAGCTCAACCGCTGGTTCGAGGATGCGATGGAAGAAAACCCACCTCCGGCTCCCGGTGGCAAGCGGATCAAATTGCGCTATATCACCCAGGCGAAGACGCGGCCGCCGTCCTTTGTCATTTTCGGGACGCGGGTCGATGCGCTGCCGGAAAGCTATCGACGCTACCTGCTGAATGGGATCCGGCGCGAACTCGGTTTTGGCGGCATTCCGGTGCGGTTGATCATTCGTTCGCCCAAAAACCCCTATCACGACAAGGAATAGGTCTCGGGCTCATTGGCCTGGCGGCGCTGCGAGACGCGGCTTCGGTGATAATCTTGTCCAAGCCCCGACGCGACTTCAGCCAAACATCTCGGCCAATCGATTGAATTGGTCAGAGAGGCTTGGCTGAAAGTTCAGTCGCTAGCGATGGATGCGGTTGAGCCGGTTAGGACTGCAACTGCACGTAATTTTCGATGCCCATCCGTTCGATCATGTCAAACTGCTGTTCCAGCGTGTCGACATGCTCTTCTTCGCTTTCGAGGATTTCGGCAAGCAGATCGCGGGTCACATAATCGCGAATTTTTTCACAATGCTCGATACCGTCTTTGAGAGCGGGCAGTGCTTCATGTTCAAGCGCCAGATCGGCTTTTAATATTTCTTCGACAGTTTCGCCGATTTTCAAACGTCCGAGCAGCTGAAAATTGGGCAAGCCGTCGAGAAAAAGAATGCGATCCGCAAGCTTGTCCGCATGTTTCATTTCATCAATCGATTCTTCATATTCGAACTTGGCGAGTTTCTTCACACCCCAATTGTCGAGCATCTTGCTGTGGAGGAAATATTGGTTGATTGCAGTGAGCTCATTTTTGAGCGCATCATTCAGAAAATCGATGACTTTGGCATCACCCTTCATGGCAGCGTCCTTCCTGTTGCCGATAATGTTGATAGCCGAATATATAGAGCATCGACGATCGAAACGGAAGGCTCGTTCTGATGAAAAGTATAATTATTTCAATGATTTGCTAACGCAAATGCTAAGCGGTTGCAACTTCTGCGTGGATTATGCTTTGTGCAAATGCGAGGCATTGACCGCATTTGGGTTTGCGACCGAGCTGAGCGTAGACTTGTGAAGGCTTGTCGGCCCCACTGCGGACGGCAGCCCGCAAGTCTTTTTCTTTTATCGCGTTGCAAACACAAACGACCATAATCACTCCTTATGCGACTCGTATAACGCTAATGAGAATAGATCGCAATAGCAAAAATGGAGTCGATGGATTATTTTGCGATCTTCATGCTTTGCAATTCCCATCGCGCGAGGCTGCGCCATAGCCATTCTAGGGGACCGTAGCGGTAACGCAGCAGCCAGGGTTTCGACCACAGCAGCATGATTCCCCAGACTATGGATACGATCAGATAGAGCTCGGCCCGTCCAACCGACCCGTAAAACCCAAGGCCCCAGCCATAGAAGAGGAGGGTCATCAAGATGCTGGTTCCGAGATAGTTCGAGAAGGCGACCCTGCCGGCAGCGGCGACGCGATGCAAAAGAGGATGGCTGGCAAATTGCTGAATGACGAGGATGAGCACGGCAAGATAGCCGACCGTCATCAGCAGTCTCGAGGGCATCGACCATGAAAGAACAGCGTTTAACGTGAGGATCGTTTCAAACCCGCTATAGATCATCCAAATCCCGAGCGGGATCAGCAAGATCAATCCGATGCTCAAAGTTCTTTTTGCAAGCTGCAGATATTGTTTGGTTTCCCATTCGCCGGTTAGAAATCCGTTTTTGTACAAAGCCATGCCAAACATCATGAACGGCAATGTTTCGAGACTATTTGCCACGACCAGGACCATGGGATCGAACCATTTCTCGGTCAGATTATAGCTCAACAGGTCGACATAACCGGACAGATATAATGCGACTTCGGCTGACAGGGCGGCGGCCGGTGGCGCAATTTCATCCAGCGCGTCCTGATATTGAAGAGCAGCTTCTGAACCGGGCCCTGCCGCTGCGGCTGCATATTGCAAAAAGAACAGGCTCCCGGTGAACAGAGCATAGCCGATAAACCCGATCGCATAGAGGACAAGACCCCAGCGGATCAGCTTCGCGGCTTCCAAATTTCGCATGAAATAGGCGATGGACCCGATCACGGCGTAGAGAAATAAAATATCTCCCCACCAGATGAAGAAGAAATGGATCAGGCCGAAAACCGCCAGCCAGAACATTCTCGAGAAATGCGTCCTGGCGGGATTCTCGCCTTTGGCAGCGGCACGATCGCACACTAGGACCAGGCTCGCGCCAAACAGGAAGGTGAACAGCCCGCGCATCTTGCCGTCAACAAAAAGATAAGACATCAGCCAGCTCATCATGTCGGGAAGATCGGTTCCGCCATATATCGCCGGGCTGATATATGCCATTTCAGGCATCGAAAATGCGACAATATTCATCATCAAGATACCAATGACAGCAAAGCCGCGCAAAGCATCCAGTTCAAGATATCGTTGGGTTGCTGCAGTCATGATTATCCTTGAAACTGTATGATATGGATAATACGGCGGTTAGAGCCAAGAACTGATCTGGTCCAGCGGTTTCTTGATCGTCGCATGTACCGGAATAGTGGCATCAGCTGCGGGCTTGCCGACCACCAGGACCATCATCGGTTTCTCATGGGCCGGACGGTCACAGACCTGATTGAGGAATTTCATCGGATTGGGCGTGTGGGTTAGCGTTGCCAGCCCAGCGTCATGCAATGCGGTGATCAGCATGCCGGTAGCAATGCCGACGCTTTCGTTGACATAATAATTTTGTTTCAGCTCGCCGGGCAACATCCCGCCCTTGCGCTGTCCGAAGATCACGATGAGATAAGGTGCAATCTCGAGAAATGGCTTGTCCGCATCGGTGCCCAGCGGTTCGAGCGCTTCGAGCCATTCTTCGCTGCCCTTGCTGTCGTAAAAGGATCGCTCCTCTTCTTCCGCCGCCGCGCGCAGGGCCTTTTTCTTGTCCGCGGATTCGATCACTGCAAAATGCCAGGGTTGATGATTCGCGCCATTGGGTGCTGTTCCGGCGGCGAGGATCGCATTTTCGATCACCGCGCGAGGCACCGGATCGGCGCTAAAATATCGGCAGGTGCGGCGCGTTTTGAGCGCCTCATAAAAGGCGATCGCGCGCTGGATCCGCTCGTCATCAGAATAGCTGGGCAGGGCAGTGTAAGGCAGCGTATCGTGGGCTTTCATCGCAAATTCGTCTTTCAAAGTTTACTAAATTGACCCTCAGGAAGGCAGGGCAATCTTAAGGTCTATGAAGCTATAAGCCGTCTGGTGGTGCTACCTAACAGAGCGACAAGTCGGTAGGAAAGCCATTTTCTTTATTGACATTGATGTTAGTAAAGGCCAGATAGCAATCATGAAAATGAAACATGAATTTGCCGCCGGCACTGAGCCACTCTTCGTTCATCCCGATCGCCCCGATGCGCGCTTTCGCCCCCTGAAAGCGCTCCACCATTTTCGCGAACTGATCAAAGACAAGGAAGATACCGAACAGGTTTTCCATATTTTTGAATGTTTGCCGCGCCCCGGTTTCCGCAAGGATGCCAAGGCCTTTGTCGAAAGCGAAAAGGGCAAGGCGCTGCAAGCAAGCGAACCCGAACTCGCTGACCTGCTCGACGATCACGAACGTCTCCGCAAAATGCCGGAAGGCAGTCTGGCCCATGCCTATTGCGATTTCATGGAAAAAGAAGGCCTCAGCGCCGCTGGCCTGATTGCCGAATATGACCAGTTCAGTCCGCGCAAATATGGCGACCAGATCGAATGGTATGGTTTCCGCCAGCGCGACACCCATGATTTGCTGCACATTCTAACCGGTTACGGCCGGGACGCGCTCGGCGAACAATGCGTCTTGGCTTTCACCTATGGCCAAAATCCGGCGCTGGGCAATTTGTTCATCGCTTATGCCGGCGGTCTGAATATGAAAAAACAGGTCAAGAGCGATGCGCCCGTCTTCAAGGCGATTCGTCAGGCCCAGAAAATGGGCAAAGCCTGCCCCCGGATCAGCGAAGAGAATATCGCTGAACTATTGGCTCAGCCGCTTGATGAATTGCGGGCGCGTTTGAACATCACCACGCCGACCTATTATCAGGAAGCCCATCGCGAATATCGCAGTGAGGGCGTCGATCCCTATGATATGTTGGTGCAGCCAGCCTAAAAAATCTCTGCGTCGCTGAGCGATGGGGAGGTTACGCGCGGTTCGCTTGAACAAAAGCCTCGCCGTTTGTCCTGAGCCTGTCGAAGGGGTGCGGCCAATGTTCGGTGAAGATGCTTCGATGGGCTCCACAGGAACGGCGTTCAACTATCGCAATTCCTTGCGAATCACGAGTTTCAGCGCGGACCAAATCGCGTCCACGGCACAGACTTTGATATCGACAAAGCCCATCGGCAAGCAGATTTCACGAATGATATTTTCGCTGATATCGGTTGGAACTTTCGAAGCCTTTTTCGGCCAGCTCACCCAGACCTGACCAGCGGGATCGATTTGACCGCGCAATGCGGTGAGCTGCTTTTCCATCATTGCGCGTTCGGTGCAGAAGATATGGGCCGCGTTAAGGCCTGGTGATGCGGTGGTCTCTTCGATCAGCGTCAGACCATATCCGTCAATCTCGGCGCGCACGCCGTCGGGCATCCCGTCAAACCAGACGCGCATGCCGTCCTTCAACGAGAGTTTTTTGCCCAGCGGCGTTCCAGAATAGCCCGAAGTCACAACCCCGTAATCTGTATCAAACAGTCGCCGCTATCAACCGCCAGATGCCACAAACAGCCGAGGCCGAGCGCGCGCCATTTCCACGATGGGATCGCCAGCATCGCCGCATAGGCCAGCGCCGCCCAGCCCGTGTGCAAGGGATGAAAACCGATACTGCAGCGGCCGGGGTCAAAAATCGGGTCCGCGAGCAGATGGTCGATATCGATCGCATTGGCCGCCACCATGATCAGCCCTGCCTTCCACCAATGCTCTCGCCAGAATATCCTGCCGATCGCAAAAGGCGCGAGGAAATGGCCTCCATAGTGGAGAAAGAACTGGATGATATCGGGCAAATCAATTCTCCCAGTGGCATGGTGATGACGCGGGAAAGCTCAAGCGCGGCTCTGCGCTTTCAAGCTTTCTGATCCGCAAACTTATCGCCCATCTCCTGCGCTGATATGTGGATGATTTCAACCGCCCGTTGCGCGCACCCCGCCGTCAGCCTTCTAGGGCTGCCACCGCCCCATTGCTGCGCAACAGGGAGGAAGATAGAGCCCTTCCGACCTGCTGCGCAGGCCACCTTCCCATGCCTTCGGCACAGGTAGGATATTCTCCTGCCGGTTTGACAGTTTGCGCCTGACCATCCATTCTCTTAAATTCTCGTGATATAACTTTCCTCCCTATTGCGCAGCAATGGGGAGGTGGGCCGCGCAGCGGCTCGGAGGGGCCGTCAAGAAAGCTGTCCCTGAACATATCGCAATATCCGATCTGCGACATCTTCCGCATCATCCAAAACGTCCTGCGCTGAGATGCGGATGGATTCTACGCCCTGCTGATTGAGGAATCCTTCCCGTCGCAGATCATATTCTGGACGGTCGCCCATATCATGCGACAGGCCGTCGACTTCCATCGCCAGCTTGGCCGCCGGACAATAGAAGTCCAAAATATAGGGGCCAAGCGGATGCTGGCGGCGGAATTTAATGCCAAGCGGTTTTTTGCGTAGCTGCTGCCACAGCATGATTTCGGGCTTGCTCATGGTTTTTCGCAATTGCCTGGCTTGCAGGACCGTCTTTCTGCTTGTGCGTGCCATCGCCCCTCCGTCAGCCTTTCAGGCTGCCACCTCCCCATTGCTATGCAATAGGGAGGAAAGTTATATCACGGAATTTGGTTGTCGGGGACAGTCCGACCCAAATTGTCAAACCCAGAAGAACAAGAACATAGCCTCCCCGCGCCGAAGGCGTGACGGCGGGGCCGCGCGCCTAGTCTTCCATCCAGTCCTGAAAGAAACTCTCATGCGCGTCCGGCAGCGCGGCCACTACATTCATTTTGTGATGTAACTTTCCTCCCCGTGCCGAAGGCATGGGGAGGTGGCGCACCGAAGGCGTGACGGAGGGGCCGCGCGCCTAGTCTTCCATCCAGTCCCGGAAGAAACTCTCATGCGCGTCCCGTAGCGCGGCCACTGCAACAGGCTTGTCGTTAAGGATCAATTGATCGCCTTTCACCCGCCCGATATTCTCAAACGGCACTTTCTCGCGGTCCAGATCACCTGCGTTGCGATAGGTCACGATATAGCGGCCCTGGGCTTCGCTAAATGCAAAGGCGCTGGTCATCCTGTCGATGTCCGCGCCGAGATTTCCGGCCAGGGCCATTTCGGCCAGCGTGACCGCGAGGCCGCCATCGCTGATGTCGTGGACCGCAGTGACCTTGCCTTCGGCGATCAGCTCGCGGATGATCCGGCCAGTCAATTCTTCATCCTTGAGATCGACTTTCGGTGGCGGTCCGTCTGTGCGGCCATGGATTTCGCGGAGCCAGGTCGATTGGCCAAGCTCTTCATGATGAAAGCCGATGGTCGCGATAAAATCGCCTTCATTCTTGAACCCAATGGTCATCATCTTGTCGAGATCATCGATCAGCCCGACCGCGCCAATCGCCGGTGTCGGCAGAATCGCGTGGCTCACGCCATCCGCGCCGGTGGTCTCATTATAGAGGCTGACATTGCCCGATACGATTGGCATGTCGAGCGCTGTGCAGGCTTCGCCGATACCTTCGATCGTGCCGACAAATTGCGCCATGATATGCGGTTTTTCGGGATTGCCGAAATTCATGCAGTCGGTGGTCGCCAGCGGTTTGGCGCCGACCGCGCAGAGATTGCGATAGGCTTCGGCAATCGCCTGCTTGCCGCCTTCATAGGGGTCGGCCTTGCAATAGCGCGGGGTGCAATCGGTGGTGATCGCGAGGCCCTTGTTGGTCCCGTGGACGCGGACAACCGCGGCGTCGCCACCGGAACGCTGCGCCGTGTCGGCGCCGACCTGGCTATCATATTGTTCCCATATCCAGCGCCGTGAGGCGAGCGCCGGGCTGGCCATCATCTGGAGCAAATCCGCACCGATATCGCTGCTTGCGGCGATCTCACCAAGCGGCTGGACATTCATATGGGCGGCATATTCCTCGCGGGTCAGATGCGGGCGGTCATAGAGCGGGGCATCGTCGGCGAGCGGGCCGAGCGGAATGTCGCAGACCGTCTCGCCCTTGTGGGTGAGCACCATCCGGCGGCTGTCGGTGACTTCGCCGATCACCGCGAAGTCCAGTTCCCATTTGGTGAAAATAGCCTCGGCCATATCCTCGCGGCCGGGTTTCAAGACCATCAACATGCGTTCCTGCGACTCGCTGAGCATCATCTCATAGGCGGTCATCCCGGTCTCGCGGCACGGCACTTTGTCCATGTCGAGAATGATCCCGACTTCGCCATTGGTTGCCATTTCGACGCTGGAGCTGGTCAGCCCGGCGGCGCCCATGTCCTGAATTGCGACAATCGCGTCGCTCGCCATCAGTTCGAGACAGGCTTCGATCAGCAATTTCTCGGTAAACGGGTCGCCGACCTGCACGGTCGGCCGCTTCTCGTCGCTGTCGTCGTCAAATTCTGCGCTCGCCATGGTCGCGCCGTGAATCCCGTCGCGACCAGTCTTGGAGCCGACATAGACGATCGGATTGCCGATGCCGGATGCGGCCGAATAGAAAATCTTGTCGGCATCCGCGACGCCGACGGTCATCGCATTGACGATGATATTGCCATCATAAGCGGGATCGAAATTGGTCTCGCCACCGACGGTCGGCACGCCGACGCAATTGCCATAGCCGCCAATGCCGGCGACCACGCCCTTGACGAGATGTTTCATCTTGGGATGGTCGGGCCGGCCAAAGCGCAATGCGTTGAGATTGGCAACCGGCCGCGCGCCCATGGTGAAGACGTCGCGCAATATGCCGCCGACTCCGGTCGCGGCGCCTTGATAAGGTTCGATATAGGAGGGATGGTTGTGGCTCTCCATCTTGAAGATCGCCGCCATTTTCTGTCCATCGGGACCATCGCCAATATCGATCACACCGGCATTTTCACCGGGGCCGCAAATCACCTGTGGGCCGGTGGTCGGCAGCTTTTTCAGATGCAGGCGCGAGCTTTTATAGGAACAATGTTCCGACCACATCACCGAGAATATGCCGAGTTCGGTCATATTCGGCTCGCGGCCGAGCGCGTTCAATATGCGCTGATATTCCTCCGCGTTGAGGCCGTGCTCGCGGACGGTCTCGGTGGAAATCAGGGGCTCTGCGATTAGCGTATCTGTGGTCATGCACCGCCTTTAACGATCTCCACCAATTTCGACTAGAGGGAATTGAAGTTTCCAGGCGGTGCTTTATGGAATGGGAGCAAAGGAGCCATCCCATGAGCAAGACTATTGAGCTGATTTTCGATTTTGTAAGTCCCAACGCCTATATGATCTGGCAACCGCTGAAGGACCTGGTCGCCAAACATGGCGCGACAATCGCGATCACCCCGGCCTATCTCGGCGGGATGCACAAGCTGACCGGCAACGCCCCGCCGTTCGTCCGCGACGCGGAGGTCAAGGGCAAGAATGAATATGCGATGATCGAGATGAATCGGTTCATTGCGAAACACCGCCTGACCAAATTTCAGATGAATCCGAAATTCCCGTTCAACACGATCACCTTGCTGCGGATGCTGGTTGCGCTGGAGCCGGACCAGCGGGCCCCATTTATCGAGTTGCTGCTGCCGCCGATCTGGGAACAGCAGATGGATGTCACCGATCCGGAAACCCTCGGAAAGATATTGCAGGACGGCGGCCTGGACGCGCAGGGTCTCTTTGCTCAAACCCAGGATCCGGCGGTCAAACAGGCTTTGATGGACAATACCGACCAGGCGGTCGCGCGCGGTGCCTTTGGTATTCCGACGATGTTTGTCGATGGCGAAATCTATTTCGGCAAAGAGCGGCTTGGTCAGATTGACGAGCAGCTCGCCGGCTGACGGGCGGGATTCGGCGGCCATGCCAAGGGATGCCGATATCTTTGTCGCTAGTCGAGAATCGCCTGGACCCCGCGCTCGAGATAGGTGTTGAGGACGACATAGCTGCGCGTGGTGGTGACTTCGCCGAGCTCGCGTGTTCGCGCCAGAAAATCCTCGAGAGCCGCCGCGTCCGTACATCTTACCTTGATCAGAAGGCAGGAATCCCCCGCGACACTATGGACTTCTTCGACATCGCTATGCTCGGCCAGCTGCACGAACTTGTCTCTTTCTCCGAGGCCGGTGAGATTGACATGGACGAAGGCGAGAAACGGACGCCCCAGTTTCGGTCCATCTAGCGTCACCGTATTTCTCGATATCACCTGGGATGCCTTGAGTCGTTTGACCCGCTCGTGCACCGCGGGGGCCGACAGATGCACTTTTTTGCTGAGCTCTGCATAGGATTGCGCGGAATCCTCGGTCAGCAAGGCTAATAATTTTCGGTCGGTGTCGTCGATTCCATGGTCCGACCGGCGTTTGCGCCGAATATCATTCGTATCTTGTTCCATTAAGCCAAAACTCCTTGAAGGATAAATTCATAAGGCAAATAACCCTTATTGACAAATAATATTCAGGGTAAGGAGTTTATGTGATGGAAATGGGAATTTACGCGCTGTTCTTTTTGACAACAGCCGTCGTTATTCTGTCCCCTGGTCCCGCGGCCATCGCGGTCGCGTCGCAGGGTGCGGGCAGCGGGATGAAATATGCAATATTCGGCGTCGTCGGGGTCGCGGCCGCCAATGCGGTGTTTTTCATATTGTCGGCTTTGGGCATCGCTTCGCTGCTGATCGCGTCAGATGTGATTTTCGGCGTCATCAAATGGAGCGGTGTCGCCTATCTGACCTATTTGGGACTGTCGGCAATATTCAGCAAAAGCGGAGCTCTTCAAGTGTCCGCAGCCGCGCCGCAGTCACGCGCGAAGCTGTTTGTCAAAGGCTTTGTAATCGAAATTGCCAATCCCAAGGCGCTCTTATATTTCGCTGCCATCCTCCCGCAATTTCTCGATGTTTCTAAATCCTTTTTGCTACAGATCATGATCATGGGCGTGACGACAATTTTCCTCGATCTGATCTCCTATAGCTTATACGCATATCTCGGCGAACGGCTCACGAAAGGGGCGGTGAAAGACTGGATCATCACGCTGATCAACCGGGTTGCGGGCGGCGCGCTGCTCTATGCCGGTATCCGGATCGCGGTGGTTTAGCTAGGGTCCCGGGTCATTTCTTGCCGAAACGGAGCACCAGCATTGCGGTCAGCGCCGATGTTGTACCGGTTGCAAATGTGCCCCAGATCAGATCGATGATCGTCAGCTTGGTGGACCAGACTTTGAGCACGGCCTGACTGGTCAGGTCAAAAGTGGCGTAGCAGAGAAAGCCCAATATGGCACCGTTGAGCAGGGCCGTGGTCCATTTGCCGTCGATCAGTGCGGGCCGGACCGCGAACCAGAGCATGCCGGCGAGATAGATGGCGTAAAAGGTCAAGGCAGGGGCGAGGCGGAACTGGTCGGCCATGATCTCGCCGATGATCGGCCGGTAGAGCAATTCGGCGGCGTTGGTCAGCCAGATGGCGTCCAAAATGCCGAAGATGATGGCGGCAATGATATAAGCGGCGATATATCGGGTCATGGGTTTTCCTGCGATCAAATGGGCTTCAAGCTTCGGGTTCGGCCGAGCCACCAGGCGGCGATTGCAGCGACGGTGAAGGCGAACAAGCCGGTCAATTTCATCGCTGCGTCCGCCGCTGCGGGCTCGGGACCAAACCAGTTGACCGATTGGAAGGCGAGCAGCAATACGGTCAAAAGACCAAGCGCATATTTGGATTTTGGCGAAATCGCTTTGGTTTTCATTATAAAAAGGGCCAGTGCACCGAAGGTGATCGCCAATTCCAGTGGCATGGCGATCGCTGGATGGTTCCAAAGGCCGAAGCCCAGTTTCGGCGGTGAACCGGTCAGAGTCAGATCCGGCGCATGGACCAGAAGATCGAGAAACCAGTGCGATAAAACGACTGCGCCGCCGATGATCGCGCCCGTCCGGTTGCGAGTGAACAGCCAGATGAGCAGCGCAAATCCGAGTGCCCAGACCGCAGAGCCAAGTAAACTGTGGGTATAGGGCATGTCATAGAGATCAAGCGGCACCATTTTTGTAATCCCCGGGGTGATGCGAAAATTCTCGATCCCAGCCAGGGCGAGTCCAAAAAAACCGAAATCGACCAGCTGACCTGCGACGAATAGCGTGCCCAGGCCTGGCGCCTTGGGATGGACCGCGGCAACCATCGCTGGCGCAAAATGACCGATAAACATGTTCTTCTCCCGATTTTTGTCATTTCTATGGTCGGTTTTCCGGTGAAGCTCAAGCGCCGCGCGGATGGCGGTGACCGGCATCTGGGACAAAATTCCAAATGCTGCCACTTGACCAGAACCCAATCCCTCGTCATTGAAAATTCCATGAGCGAAACCACCGAAGACCTATCCTCCCTGAATTTCGAAGACGCTTTGAAGCATCTTGAAAATATTGTCCGCAAACTTGAATCTGGTGATGTACCGCTCGATCAATCCATCGATCTCTATAGTCAGGGCGAGAAGTTGCGCGGCCTTTGCCAGCAGCGTCTCGAAGCGGCGCAAGCGAAGATTGAGAAAATCACGCTCGACCGCAATGGCAAGCCACAGGGCACAGCGCCCTTCGACGCCGACTGAGCCGATGGCGGCGAACAATAATCTCGACCTTCATGCTGAAATGGAGCGGATTGCGCGAGCGGTTGATCAGCAATTTGATCAGCTGCTGGAGATTCCCGATGACCCGCGTTCGGCGCTATACAAAGCGATGCGCCATGCCGCAATTGGCGGCGGCAAACGTGTGCGCCCCTTGCTCGTGATGGCGACGGCCAATCTCTTCAACGTCGACGAAAATTCTTCTATCCGGGCAGCTACGGCGGTGGAGGCACTGCATGTCTACTCGCTGATTCACGACGATCTGCCCTGTATGGATGACGATGATCTTCGCCGGGGAAAACCGACAACCCATATTGTCTATGGCGAGGCGACCGCAGTCCTGGCCGGTGATGCGCTGCATGCAATGGCATTTGAGCTGCTGACCGACGAACAATCCCATCATGATCCGTTTGTTCGCGCCGAAATGGCCAGCTGTCTGGCCAAAGCGGCGGGACCATCTGGCATGGCTGGCGGGCAGATGATGGATTTGGCGGCAGAAGAAACGACCTTTGATTTGCAGACCGTCACCCGGTTGCAGCAGCTCAAGACGGGCGCCTTGCTGGTCGCTTGCGTCGAAATAGGCGCGATATTGGGCCGGGTTTCCCCAGAAGGGCGGATCGGCCTTCGCGGCTATGCGCATGATGTCGGACTCGCGTTCCAGATCGCCGACGACATTCTTGATGTCGAAGGGGATGAAGAAAAAGCAGGTAAAGCACTGCATAAGGATGCCGCAGCGGGCAAGGAAACCTTCCTGAGCCTTATGGGCCTTGAACGCGCGCGCGAACAGGCGCAGATGCTGGTCGATCAGGCCAAATCACATTTGAGCAACTATGGTCAGGAAGCCAATTTGCTCCGCGCAATTGCCGAATATATTGTTGAACGAGATCGATAACCGGGGGAATTATGATGAGGGTTGGCGTTTATCCAGGGACATTTGATCCCATCACCCTGGGGCATATGGATATTATCAAGCGAGGGACGCGACTGGTCGACAAGCTGGTCATCGGTGTTACGACCAATCCCTCGAAATCGCCGATGTTTTCGCTGGAAGAGCGGCTCGACATGGTCCGCCGGGAAACCGCGGATCTGGGCGACGCGGTCGAAGTGGTCGCATTCAATGCATTATTGATGAAATTTGCCGAAAAGCAGGGTGCGAGCGTGATCGTACGTGGTTTGCGCGCGGTCGCTGATTTCGAATATGAATATCAAATGGCGGGGATGAATCAGCAGCTCAATGACCAGATCGAGACCGTATTTCTGATGGCTGATGTGTCGCTGCAACCCATAGCCTCTCGGCTGGTCAAGGAAATCGCGATTTTTGGCGGGGACATCCATAAATTTGTAACCCCAAAAGTTTCCGAAGAGATTGTTGCGCGGGTTCACAAGATTGGTTTGAAGGGCGATCAATAGATCGCTGATTCAGCAATTCATTGCAGCGCAAGGTGGAATCGTTCAAAGGCGTTGAGATCAATCACATGCCACCGAGCGAACAGCGAGTGAGTAAGAATATGCTTCGTAAAATTTGCCTCATGGTTGCCGCGACCATGTTTATAACTGCCCCGTCATCGGCGCAAGAATCTGCTCCGGACACGACGGCCGCTGAATCGGTTCCAGCCGAAGAGAATATGTTGCATCTCGACCTCTCGACCGGCGGTCGTGTGACGATTCAATTATATCCCTCCATGGCGCCAAATCATGTCGAGCGGATCAAAACGCTGACCCGCAGTGGCTTCTATGACGGGATTATTTTCCATCGGGTGATCGAAGGCTTCATGGCGCAGACCGGTGACCCGACCGGTACCGGCCTGGGCGGCTCCGAATTGCCCGATCTCAAGGCTGAATTTCATAGATTTCCGCATTTGCGCGGTGTCGTCTCGATGGCGCGCGCGCAGTCGGAAGATAGTGCGAACAGCCAGTTTTTCATCCTGTTCTATCCCCGATTTTCGCTCGATGAAAATTATACTGTCGTCGGCCGGGTGACGGCGGGCATGCCATTTGTCGACGCTATTCAGCGCGGCGAGCCACCCACAACCCCCAGCCAGATTTTGCAGGCCTCGATCGCCGCGGACAATAAGCCACCACCAGCGCGCAGCGCACCCGCGATCGCGCCAGAAGCGGAAATCACAATCGACGATCTGAACGCGCCGATAAACCCTTAGGCTATTCCATGCGCGTAGATCTGTTTGACTTTGCGCTGCCAGCGGAAAATATTGCGCTCAGGCCAGCGGTGCCGCGTGACAGCGCCAAACTGTTGGGCGTGATGGGTGGACGATGCTCTGATCACTGGGTCATTGATCTGCCCACTCTGTTGACCAGCAAGGACATATTGGTTTTCAACGATACCAAGGTCATTCCCGCGCAGCTGGAGGGCAGGCGCGGCGAGGCGTCAATCGGCGCAACCCTGCATAAACGTATCGACCTGCGGCGCTGGCAAGCCTTTGTGCGCAATGGGAAGCGGATCAAAATTGGCGATGTCGTCGATTTTGGACATGATGTGAGCGCGATTGCCGAAGAGAAATTCGACGATGGCAGTGTCATTTTCCATTTCCAGGGTGATGAGCCGGTTGAAATATTGCTGAGCCGCGCCGGGACCATGCCGCTACCGCCCTATATCGCCCGCAAACGGGATATTGATGCGCGGGATGCTGACGATTATCAGACGATGTTTGCGAAAGAAGACGGAGCCGTGGCCGCGCCGACAGCCGCGCTGCATTTCACCGATCAACTGATCGCACAGCTGGATGAGGCAGGTATCGGCCGGGAAACGCTGACCCTTCACGTCGGTGCGGGGACCTTCCTGCCAGTCAAGGTCGACGAGACCGACGAACATGTCATGCACAGCGAATGGGGACGGATTGAACCGGAGGTCGCCGACCGTCTGAACCGCGCGCGTCAAAATGGCGGGCGGATCATCGCTGTGGGAACCACCAGCCTGCGTTTGCTGGAAAGCGCAACCGGTGAAGACGGCACCATCCGTCCGTTTGCCGGTGACACCGATATATTCATCACCCCGGGCTATAGATTCCGGGCCATCGACGGGTTGATGACAAATTTCCATCTGCCCAAATCGACCCTGTTCATGCTGGTCAGCGCGCTGATGGGGCTGGAGACGATGCAGGAGGCTTACGCCCACGCAATCGCTCATGACTATCGATTCTATAGCTATGGCGATTCCAGCCTGCTTTTGCCGGAACGATGATTTGGCTGGCCTTGTTGCTAGTGGAAATGTGCGGCGAATCAGGGCAAGGTCATCACCATTATAAAAGTTTGTGAACGGAGAGATGACAATGGATAGCTACGAGCAGAACTATATCAATGGCCAATGGGTTGATTCTATCGGAGGCACGCCGCACCAAGTCATCAATCCGGCAACCGAGGAACCGGGCACCAAAATCACCCTGGGTACCAAGGCCGATGTCGACGCAGCAGTAGCGGCAGCCAAGGAAGCCTTTAAAACATTCAGCCAGACGTCGCGCGAAGAGCGGCTCGCTTTGCTCGGTCGGATCGTCGAAGAATATCAGAAGCGGATGCCCGATATTGCAGCCTCGCTCGCGGTTGAAATGGGCGCGCCGATAAGTCTTGGCAATGCGATGCAGGCTCCAGCAGGCCTTGGCGGCTTTTTGGGGACGATGGAGGCCTTGAAAGACTTTCAGTTCTCCGAAAAACTGGGCGCGAATACGGTCGTTTATGAGCCCATCGGGGTGGTTGGCATGATCACGCCATGGAACTGGCCATTGAATCAGATTGCATTGAAAGTGGCGCCCGCCCTGGCTGGCGGCAATACGATGATCCTGAAGCCGTCCGAAGAATGCCCGAGCAGCGCAGCGATCCTGGCCGAGGTCATGGATGCAGCCGGCGTTCCGGCCGGCGTGTTTAATCTGGTGCAGGGAGATGGTCCGACTGTCGGCGCGGCGATTTCTTCGCATCCCGATGTCGATATGGTCAGCTTTACCGGTTCAACCCGTGCGGGCATATTGGTCGCGAAAGCTGCCGCCGACACGGTCAAGCGCGTGCATCAGGAACTCGGCGGCAAATCTCCCAATGTCGTTTTACCCGGCGCCAAGCTTGAAGAAGTGCTGCCGCCGACGATTGGCGGTGTGATGCTCAATACGGGGCAAAGCTGCATCGCGCCAACCCGCGTGTTGGTCCACAAGGATCAGAACAGCGATGCCATCGCCGTGGTCAAGAATATCGTCGAAAGTCAGGAAGTCGGCGATCCCCTGGCCGAAGGCAATCATCTGGGTCCGGTGGTCAACAAGGCCCAGCATGGCAAAATCCAGGACCTGATTCAGTCGGCGATTGACGAGGGCGCGACGCTGGAAAGCGGTGGCCCCGATCTGCCGACAAATGTCAATCGCGGCTATTATGTCAAACCGACGGTATTCAGCGGCGTCACTCCCGATATGCGGATCGCGAAAGAGGAGATATTCGGACCGGTTGTGACGTTGATGAGCTACGACAATCTCGACCAAGCGATCGAAATTGCCAATGATACGGAATATGGCCTGTCCGCCGTGATTTCTGGTGATCCTGCCGAAGCTGTTGCGGTCGCACCGCAACTCAAGGCCGGCATGGTCATCATCAACAATTGGGGCCCGGCACCAGGCGCGCCCTTTGGCGGCTATAAACAATCGGGCAACGGCCGTGAGGGCGGTGTCTATGGTCTCAGGGATTTCATGGAAGTGAAAGCGATCAGCGGTCTGCCGGGATAGATAATTCTGCGTCTATCGGGCCTTAGGCGTCATCACCTTTGGCCCGATAGTCTTGAAATTCGTTCAAAAAGCTGAGCTTGGATTTGCGTTTGAGCGAAGCGGCTGATTGCGCCGCTTCGGCAATCTGCTTTTGCCATTTTGCTTGCTGTTTTTCGGCATTGCCCTTGCGGACCGGTGCGAAAATATGAAAGCGGGCCGGCTTGAATCCGCAAAATTCGAGCACCTGCTTGCGCCAGCGTTTGACAATCGCATTGCCATAGAACAGCCGCAGCGCAAATTTTGGCGTATCCATGGTGACCAGCGCATCCGCCGAGCGCCCTTCGAGTAACCGGTCCCACCAGTCGTCATGCTCATGGTAGCGGAAGGCAAAATGGGGCAACAGCAGGCGATCGAGGAAGCCCTTGACCAGCGCCGGTTCGGCGCCCCACCACATCGGAAAGGCAATCACGAGATGGTCGCAGGCGTCAATCAAACGCGCCGCTTGCTCCAGATCCGGTTCCCATTTTTGCGGTGTGGCATAGCCGCGCTGCAATATCGGGTCGAAACTCATGTCCCGCAAAACCAATCGGTCGATTTCGGCATCGGGTGAACAAGATTGGGTATAATGATCCAGCAGTCCTGTTGTGAGCCGTCCGTCGTCGGGATGCCCGTCAATCAAGAGATATTTCATGCCCATGCTCCGGTGTCTGTCAGAGAATTAAAAAAGGGTGGCTCTGACGAACCACCCTTTTCAAAATCTGATTTGCAAAAATCTTAGCTTTCTGCAGCAACTACTGGGACCGGTGGGTCATTGTCAGCCACTTCGGTCAGCGAGCCGCCCTGTGGTTCACATTCACCAGCGTCGGTATAGGTCCAGGCATTGCCTTGATAATCGACAACTGAGGTACCGGCACAGCTGGTGCCTTCGCCTGCAGCGCAATCATTTTCGCCTGCTTTTGAAATGCCGAAGCATTTTTCTTTTTCAGCTGCGGCAACTTCGGTTACTTCTTCGCCGGTCGCTTCTGCGCCTTCGGCTGGTGCTTCGCTGGCACCGCCGGAACAAGCGGAAAGAGCTGCAGCTGCGATAAGCGCGGTTGCGGCTGAGGCAAGTTTGTTTGTTTTCGTCATTTAATTTACTCCCGATTTAGGTCTTTGAAAATCTGCTACCATCCTGCACAGACGTAGGGGATTCGAACAAGATCGATCGAAGGTTACACCATCAACTAAAAAACGCAACGGTGAACCGATAGATTTAATTTCCATATTTCTATACTGAAAGAAACCCAATGACCGACCGTTTCCGCTTTTCCATTTCAGCAACCGACGGCAAGGCGCGCACCGGAAAAATCACGATGCAGCGCGGCGATATTCGCACGCCGGCCTTCATGCCGGTGGGGACCGCAGCGACCGTCAAGGCGATGAAGCCCGAAACGGTTCGGGCCACCGGCGCCGATATCATTCTCGGCAACACCTATCATTTGATGCTGCGGCCGGGAGCTGAACGTGTCGCCCGTCTGGGCGGCTTGCACCGTTTCATGAACTGGGATCGCCCGATCCTCACCGATAGCGGCGGCTATCAGGTGATGAGCCTGTCGGACTTGACCAAATTGACCGAAGACGGTGTTGAGTTTCGCAGCCATCTGGATGGATCTCGGCATATGTTAACGCCCGAACGTTCGATGGAAATCCAGCGTCTGCTTGGCAGTGATATTGTTATGGCCTTTGACGAATGCACGAAAAATGGCGCGAGCCGAGACGAAGCGCTGGCAAGTATGGAGCGGTCGATGCGCTGGGCGAAAAGGTCACGAGATGGTTTTGACAGCGATGCGGTCCATGCGTCGAAGGCGGCGCTTTTCGGGATTCAGCAGGGGTCTCTCGATCAGGAGATCCGCAGCGCCTCGGCAGCGGCGCTGATCGACATCGGTTTTGATGGCTATGCGATTGGCGGTCTGGCTGTGGGCGAGGGGCAGGAGGCGATGTTCGACGTGCTCGACTATGCCCCCGATCAACTCCCTTCCGATAAGCCGCGCTATCTGATGGGTGTCGGCAAACCGGATGACCTGGTCGGCGCAGTCGAGCGCGGCGTCGATATGTTTGATTGTGTTTTGCCGAGTCGATCGGGCCGCAATGGCCAGGCGTTTACCGCGCGCGGGCCCCTTAACATTCGCAATGCAAAATTTGCCGAAGATATGGAACCGCTGGATGGCAGCTGTGCCTGTCCGGTGTGCGAGAAATATAGCCGGGCCTATCTCCACCATCTGATCCGCGCCAAAGAGATATTGGGCGCGATGTTGATGACCGAACATAATATTGCTTATTATCAATCATTGATGGCCGGGATGCGGGCGGCAATTGCCGCTGGGACATTTGGATCATTCGCCAAATCGTTCCGTGCAGACTATCTTCCTTAGCCATGCAAGGTTTGCCTGATCACACCAGTCTGAATGATGCGATGGCGCGGGCCCGCGAAAATGCGCCTTATCTTTCAATGTCGATGGATGTTCAGCCGGAATTGAGCGCGCTGTTGCAAGCAGAGGATCTGGATGCAGCGCTTGCCTATGTCGACCGGGCGGGTGATGGCGCTGCAACTGTCCGGCAGAAGCTCCGTCGTGAAAAGCGGGCCTTGGCCTTGGCTTTGGGGATCGGTGACTTGGCCGGCCAGCAAAGCCTGACCCAAGTGGTTCACCGGCTGTCGGACTTTGCCGATCGCGCGCTGGACGAAGCGCTCGCCGATATTTACGCGACCCGCTACCCGGATGCCCCATTGGAAGGCTTTGCGATCATCGGTCTCGGCAAACATGGCAGCCGGGAGCTCAACTATTCGTCCGACATTGATCCGATCTTCATTTACGATCCTGACAAAATTCCGACGCGGGGCAAGGAAGAACCCAGCGACGCTGCGCGGCGGATTGGTCAGGGTCTGGTCGAAGCGCTCAATGCGCGCGATGCCGATGGCTATGTGTTTCGGGTGGATATGCGACTGCGGCCTTCGCCGGAGATCAGTCCGGTGGCGTTGCCGGTCGACGCTGCGATCAGCTATTATGAATCCAGCGCGCTGGCTTGGGAGCAGGCGGCCTTCATTCGTTCCCGGCTGGCGGCGGGGGACCGCAAACTCGGGCAATATTTTCTGGAGACGATCAACCCTTTCATCTGGCGACGATCGCTGGACTATGGTGCCATCAGAAACATTGCGGCGATGTCCGAACAGATTCGCGATCATTTCAAAGCAGGGCAGAATTTCGGTCCCGGCTTTGATCTCAAAAAAGGTCGCGGAGGCATAAGGGAAGCGGAATTTTACGCGCAGATGCATCAGCTGATCTTTGGCGGCCGCGAACCGGATTTGCGGGCACCAGCCACGCGTGATGCACTCAAAGCACTCGCTGGCGCAGGCCGTATTGATGTTCAGAAAGCGGAGACGCTCAGCCAGTCCTATGAAATATACCGAGTGATTGAGCACCGGTTGCAAATGGTCAACGACCAGCAGACTCACAGCTTTCCGGAAGATGAGGCGGGTCTTGATCGGGTCGCGCGTCTCCATGGGCTCGACGGTGGCGCGAGCTTATTGTCGCTTTTGCGGCCTTATGTCGACGCTGTCGGGACAATCTATGATGATCTGATCGGTCCCGATGAAAGTCAGCAATTCCCTCAGGGCGTAGAGAAATTGGAAGAAGCCTGCTTCGGACTGGATGTGCCCGATCCTGCTTTCTTTGCCGCCAAAATCCAGCGCTGGCGGAGCGGTAAGGTCATCGCGTTGCGAAGTGCAGCGGCGATCGAGTCTTTCGAAGCGGTCCTGCCCGAATTGATCCAGTCGATTGCCGCCTCTCCTGATCCGCAGCAGGCGCTCACCCGCCTCGACAATCTGATTGAAAAACTGCCAACCGCGATCAATTTTTTCCGGATGTTGGAAGCCCGTCCCGGCTTGCGGGATATGCTCAGCCGGATATTGAGCCATGCGCCGGTGCTGGCAGATACGCTGGCGCGCCGGACCGAGTTTTTTGAAGGCCTGATCGATGCGACCGCGCTTGATCTTCCGCCAGATGTGCCAGAGCTTGCCGCGCAATTTGGATGGCTGGAATCCGGAGATGATTATCAAATGCTGCTCGACCGGGTGCGGGAACGGGTGGGGGAGAAACGCTTTGCGCTCGGGACCCAGTTGATCGAATCGCGTCATGACCCGCTTGATATCGCTGCTGGATATGCCCGTGTCGCAGAAGCCGCGATCCAGGTTTTGACCGCGGCCACAATTTCGGAGTTTGAGACAGTGCATGGCCGCGTGCCGGGAAGCGAGCTCGTCATTTTGGCGCTCGGCCGATTGGGCGGAGAAGCGTTGACCCATGCTTCGGACCTTGATCTGATTTTCCTGTTCACCGGGGATCATAGCGAAGAATCCGATGGTGGACGTCCGCTGGGTGGCACGCAATATTTCAATCGGCTGGCGACACGTGTCGTGACGGCACTGACTGTTCCAACTGCAGCAGGCCCGCTATACGAGGTGGATACGCGACTGCGGCCATCTGGCGCACAGGGACCGATGGCGGTCAGCTTCGAGAGCTTTCGCAAATATCAAAATGACAGTGCCTGGACCTGGGAGCATATGGCATTGACCCGCGCACGGCCGGTCTATGGCAGCACGCGTGCGCGCGAACAGCTTCAGGGCGATATTCGTGCCGTTCTTGGCAAGTCCCGCGACCCAGAGAAATTGCGCAAGGAGGTCCGGAAAATGCGACTGGATATTGTCAAGCACAAGCCGCCCCAAGGCCCGCTTGATACCAAGTTGATGGAAGGCGGACTGGTGGATTATGAATTTATCATCCATTTTCTCCAACTGCGCACCGGAGAAGCCCTCTATCCGCAGCTCGGGAAAGCCTCTCTCGAACTGGCCGGTGCCGGGCATATGAATCCGCAATTGGTCGAGGCACAGAAGTTGATGACGCGCTTGCTGATAGCCCTGCGGCTGATGTCACCCAATTGCGACTATCCGCCCGCAACCAGCCGCGAACTGATCGCGCAGGCCGCCAGTCAAAAGGACTGGGATTCCCTTTTGGACGGCTATGATGCCGCCCGCCAATGCGTTATTGATGAATGGAATCGGCTGCTGAGGCCGGACCCTGATGAAATTCTTGGAGATATTATATGATCGACGTTGGTGATACATTACCGGATATGGATTTGGTTGCCGCTGATGGCAGCGCGGTAAAACTGTCCGACTATCATGGCAAAAAACTGGTCTTGTTTTTCTACCCGAAAGCCAGCACGCCCGGATGCACGACTGAATCAAAAGACTTTTCTGCGCTGTTGCCCGAATTTGAAAAAGCCGGAGCAGCGGTTTTGGGCATGTCTGCCGATTCGCCCAAGCGGCAGCAGAATTTCATCACCAAACAGGAATTGACGGTCGATATCGCATCTGATGAAAGCACCGATTTTCTGACAAAAATAGGCGTCTGGGCCGAGAAGAAAATGTACGGCAAGACCTATATGGGGATCATTCGCTCGACCTTTTTAATCGGGCCTGATGGCATCGTCCTGCAGGCTTGGCCAAAGGTGAAGGTCAAGGGTCACGCCGAGGACGTATTGGCCGCAACGCAAGCCGCCTAATTCGCTTTGACCGTTCAAACCGCCATTTTGCCACCGCTGGGCGCGGCGGTTTTGCAGGTGCTGCAAACGCCCGAACCGCGCGCGAAAGTCATGGCGGCTCGTCATGCGGCTCGGGAATGGCGACAAGGGCGTCTGGCACATGATTTCGGAGTGACGATGCCCGAAACACCGGCCAGGCCGAGCAAGCCGGAACTGCTGCGTCCTCGCGAAATGCCGCGGCGCGGCAAAGGTACGTCCCTCACCAGACGTGTCGCTCTCATTCACGCGCTGGCGCATATAGAATTTGTTGCCATTGATCTCGCCTTTGACATGATCGGGCGATTTGGCGGGCAATTTCCGCGGGCATTTACCGACGACTGGATGCGAGTGGGGGCCGAGGAAGCGATGCATTTCGTACTGCTTGACCGGCGCCTTCGCGAAATGGACAGTTTCTATGGGCAATTGCCGGCCCATGAGGGGCTCTGGGGTGCCGCAATTGATACAGCCCACGATGTGTCGGCGCGGCTCGCGATCGTCCCGATGGTGCTCGAAGCGCGAGGTCTGGATATTACTCTCGAAACGGTTGAGCGGTTCAAGCAGCAAGGTGACTATCTCACTGCGAAAGTTTTAAATCGCATATATGATGATGAAATTAACCATGTCTCTTATGGGACCAAATGGTTCGAATATGTCTGTTCGGAGCGAAATGAACCGCCTCACGCCCAATGGAAGTCTCTGGTAAAAATGCACTTTAGAGGGGGGCTTAAGCCACCATTTAACGACTCAGCCCGTCATGCAGCCGGTTTAACCCGAGAATATTATATTGGTGTTGAATAATTAACTAATATGAATTTACACGAGTACACAGTTAACCGGGGGCAGAAAATCTGCCGATAAATAAACACCATGGTTTCCATGGGTCGCGAGTAAAAGGTTCGATCATTATATGACCGACTATATAGTAGGGTTTTTCAAAAGAGCTGTGAGACATATCACAGCAGGCGCATTCGTCGGGTCCGCGATGATCTTTTCTTCCGCAGCGATTGCCGAAGAATCTGCGGATGCTAGCATCCCAGTTGATGTCCTTAAAAGCCAGTCGGCCGACGGCGCGCTTGGCAAAGCAGATCCTGCTTTTAAGATGATTTTCAACAATTGGTCAGGCCAAGGCAAAAAAACACCCGTCAAGCTGACCATACCTTCTCGCAAGCCAGTCGAAAATTTCGCACTTACCAGCAGCTACGGTTTCCGGGCAGATCCTTTTAAAGGCCGCCGCGCGCGTCATAAAGGCATTGATATGGCAGGTCCGATCGGCACGCCAATATATGCCACCGCTGATGGCATTGTCGGCCGTTCGCAATGGCTTGGCGGATATGGCAAATATATCGAAATCAACCATGGCAACGGCATCCAGACCCGCTACGGGCATATGTCCCGGCTCAACGTCAAGGCAAATGCGCGCGTGAAGAGCGGTGACCTGATTGGTTTCATGGGCTCGACCGGTCGCTCGACAGGCAGCCATCTGCACTATGAAGTGCGCATTGCCGGCGAAGCAGTCAATCCGATCCCCTTCATGCAATCCAATGACGTGCTGATCGCGCAGAAGCTGAATTCAAAGGTTGCATTGGGCGGTCCAGCCGAATAATCAAAATAGCCACCTTTGGGAGAGGGTGTAAAAAAAGGGGCGGTTTGAGCTAAAGGCTTGCCGCCCCTTTTGATTCTCCCTATCTTATATATATGACCCAGAACCCAGAGACGCTCGATCAGGATATCATCCTGACCCCCAACGCCGCGAAGCGCGTAGCTGCCATTGCTGAAAAGCAAGGCAAGCCGGCAATGTTGCGGCTTGCCGTGGATGGCGGCGGCTGTTCGGGCTTCCAATATCGCTTTGAACTGGCCGAAGAAATTGAGAGCGATGATGTGTCTGTGATCGAATCCGGAGTGACATTGGTTGTCGATGATATCAGTCTCGATCTGGTTCGCGGCAGCGCGGTTGATTTTGTCGAATCTTTGGGTGGCAGTGCATTTCAGGTGACCAATCCCAATGCCGCATCAGGCTGCGGCTGTGGTTCCAGCTTCTCCGTCTAAGTGAAAATAGCTTCTTACAATATTAATGGTATCAAGGCGCGCCTGCCGCGCCTGCTCGAATGGCTCGAGGAAACCCAGCCTGATGTTGCTTGCCTGCAGGAAATCAAGACGCAGGATGAAGGCTTTCCGGCCGAGAAATTCGAAGAAATTGGCTATGGTGCGATCTGGCACGGCCAGAAAAGCTTTAACGGCGTCGCGATCTTGGCACGCGATCAGGTGCCCGAAGAAACCAAGCGCGGTCTCGATGGCGAACCGGAAGACGAGCATAGTCGATATCTTGAAGCCAATGTGAAGAGCCCGAATGGCGAGTTGGTGCGTATCGCGAGCATCTATCTTCCCAATGGCAATCCGCACCCAGGGCCCAAATTTGATTTCAAGCTGCGCTGGATGAAACGGTTGCGCGATCGGGCCGCAGAAATCTGGGCGGAAGAAATTCCTGCGGTTCTCGCGGGTGATTATAATGTAATTCCGCGCGACAATGATGTATTTTCGGTCAAGGCGATGCAGAATGATGCGCTGATGCAGCCGCAAAGCCGGGCCGGTTATCAGCGGATGTTGAACGACGGATGGACCGATGCGCTGGGCGTCACCTATCCGGCGGGGAATATTTGGACCTACTGGGACTATCGCAGCGGCGGCTGGCAAAGAGACCAGGGCTTTCGGATCGATCATCTATTGCTCAGTCCACCAGCGGCTGATCGTCTCAGCAGCTGCGGCGTGGACAAGGAACATCGCGGGCGAGAGAAAGCCAGCGATCATACGCCAGCCTGGGTCGAGTTGGACATCTAGTGCGCACGCTGATCGGGGGGCTGGCTATCTCGGTTGGCATCTATCTGCTGCTGCTCCTGCTGATCTATCTCTTTCAACGCCAATTTCTATATTTCCCCGATCCCATAGTGCCGACGGATCAGGCGCTCGGCCAGATGGATGTTGCGGCGGTGGACATCAGCTCCCGTCCCGAGGGTCGCGTGCGGTCACTCTGGTGGGCTGCCAGGCATGCCGAATCGCCGGTGTTTCTGTTCTTGCACGGCAATGCAGGATCGCATTATCATCGGATTCCAATCTATCAGGCGCTGGCGAAAGACGGCGCTGGCGTGCTGGGCGTGGGCTATCCCGGATTCGGGGGGAATGCCGGAATAGCCAGCGAAAGCGCGCTGTTTGAAAATGCACAGGACAATTATGACTGGCTGATGGCGCAGGATGTTGCGCCAGACCGGATTGTCATCATTGGCGAATCTCTCGGCAGTGGCGTCGCAACCCATCTTGCGTCACAAAATGATGCCGCCGGATTGATATTGATCGCGGCCTATACGGGAATGGATGATCTGGCGCAGCGACAATTTCCCATCTTTCCTGCGCGTTACCTGGTCAAGGATCGCTATCGGTCGATTGACCGGATTGACCGCATTGGGATGCCGCTGGCCTGGATTCACGGGAAACGCGATCAATTGATTCCATTTGCCATGGGTCAACGCCTATTTGATGCCGCGAACGTCCCAAAATCCGCGCATGCCGTCGAACAGGGTGGCCACAATGATCTCTGGATTCGCGGTCTTGGCGAAATCATTCTGGACGAGAGTCAGAAAATGACCCGAGCTGCTGCGGCGACAGCGAACCATCCAATTACCCAGCGATAGTGGTTCGAAAGCTCCAAGGTTGATCAAATCATCCGACGTATGAATCAAGTCTGATCGAGGAAGTTATTGACTTGTAACAAGTTTCCTTTATTTCTGTATTTTCAGAAATAAAGGAAACTGAGTCGGGCCATGGGAATCGAGCAAACCCCCGAAGCACAGGAATATATTCTCCTCTGGGGAGAAATGGGCAGTCATTGGGGCGTCAATCGTTCGGTCTCTCAAATCCATGCGCTGTTATATCTGTCCAATCGGCCGCTCAATGCAGAAGAGATCTGCGCCTCCTTGGCACTCGCACGTTCCAATGTATCGACGGCATTGAAGGAATTGCAGGGTTACGACATTGTCCGCCGGACTCATGTCGTGGGCGATCGCCGAGATCATTTTGTTGCTGAGCTTGATCTATGGGACATGTTCATGGCGATTGTCGCCGAGCGCAAGCGCCGGGAAATTGATCCCATCATCTCGCGGTTGAACCAATTGAATGTCCAGATGGCACAGCGGAGTGATGTACCCGAACATGTCCGGCACCGGATTGGCCGTATGCATGAGTTTATCTCGACGCTCACTCGCTGGTATCAGCAGGTTCGCGGCCTAAAAAAATCGACATTGATTGCCTTGATGAAACTTGGGTCGAAAGTTGCCCGTTTCGTCCCCGGTTCCTCCGATAAAAGCTAATAGAAGGAAAATGCTTATGCCTCAAAAGTCACAACGTTAGATTTCTTAAATTACAGAAATAATAGAAATTCTTGAAAGGATCGTATCATGACGCTTGTCGCCTATTCTCTCTATCTCTTGATTGCCATTGGCATGACGATTTGGGTTGCGAACACGCTATCTAGCAATGGGTTGATTTTTCTCGTCCGCTGTTTTGGCCATGATGCCGAACTCGCCCGGTCGGTGAACCATCTGCTTGTCGTTGGCTTCTATCTTGTGAATATTGGCTTTATCGCAATTGCGCTAAGCTATGCTGAAGAGCCGCAAACGGTTGTAGAAATTGTCCGGTTTCTGGCTTGGAAAGTTGGTGTAGCGATACTCGTTTTGGGTCTGATGCATTTTTTCAACATGAATGCGGTGACGCGCTATGGTCGAAAAGTTGCGGACTGGATTCAAGAAACGATTGACCGTGGTGCAGATTTTGAATCGCAAGCGCAGCCTGATAAACATGCATAGCGCTTGAACAGAAATGTGATCGAACTCGCGATTGGGGGCGGCTCGGTGATCCGATCCCAATCGCCCACTGAAAGAGAAAACTAGAGCGCTTTCTCATAGATTAGATATTCGCGATTGACCTCTGCATTCAAGGAATTGGCAATTGCTACCATCCCCTGATTATCGTCCAAAATCCAGCCTATTTCTGCATGTGTCGTACCAAATTTTCGCGACGCATCGACGCGAATATATTCAATCATCATAAAGGCCAGCTGACTGGCGAGCCGACTGTTTTGCAATTCCATTTTCACACCCATGAGGGGGACTCGCATATTTTTTGATTTGGGATATCTCAGCCACCAGAGCAGCTTCGCCCAGCCGAATGGCCAAAGCGATCCGTTCATCGGCTTGACCAATTGATTGATATTGGGAAGCGTCATCATGAAAGCGACGGGTTCACCTTCCACTTCAGCGATGCGGATCAGCTCTTCATGGACAATCGGCTTCAAGCTCTTGGCGGCATGCGCAATTTCATGATCGGTCATCGGGACAAAGCCCCAGTTGCTTGACCAGGCATCGTTGAGCAAGCCCATGATGATGGCCGCATCCCGGTCGAAATTCTTTTTGTCGACTCTCCGGATGGTGATGCGTTTATTTCGTTCCCCGGAGGCGACAATGCGGTTGATCAGTTCGGGCAAGCCGCTCGCCACTTCGAGATAATAGCTCACTAGCCTTTTGGCGACAATATAGTCGTAACTCTCGATCCAGCTCTGATAGGCGGCATTATGATGCCCCATCAGGATCATCGGGCTGTGGTCATGACCTTTTGTCAAAAGCCCAGGTTCTTCCCAGACAGACATGCTGAACGGCGCAAGAACGCGAGTCATGCCTTGCTCTTTGAGCCAATTTTCGGCAGCCAGGACGAGGGCGTGCATGACGGCCTCATCGGCCGCCTCCATCAGCCCCCAATTGCCGGTGCCTGGGCCCATGCCTTGTTCAGCGGGCTGCGACAGGGCGAGCTCATCAATATGTGCGCTGATCCGACCGACTGTTTCGCCATTTCGCTTCGCCAGGAAAAACTGCACTCTGGCATGTTCGAAAAACGGATTTTTTCCGGGGGTGATGAGTTTATAGACCTCGGATCTGAGCGGCGGCACCCAATTTGGATCGTCTTGATTCAGGCGATAGGCCAGATCAACAAATTGCTTGGTCTGGGCCTTGGTCGTAACGGGTTCGATGACTATATCTGATGGAGACACAGCAGTTGTCCTTTTCGCAATTGTCGCAGGCTGTGGCGTCAATCGGACCGCGATGTCAAGCGATCAGAGCTGTTCTGACCTTGACCTTGCCATCATGTCGCCATGATATGTTGTTTAAGGCGCCCGAATAGAAATCTTGGTGAGTATGATTTTGACAAATATATCGAGCAATGAAATGGCTGAAGCATCGCATCTACCCACTGGTCAAGCCGGGCAGTCGGCTATGACCGAAGATCAGGAACTGATCCGGACAGCGGCGAAAGTCACGCGTGATTTGAACGCGCCGAAACCGGTAATATACTGGTTAGACTTTCTCGCATCCGCGGGACTGGGCTATGGTGCATTGCTGGGTGCAATATTGAGCCCGTCGTCTGGTCTTGCCATATTATGCGGTCTCGTAGCAGTTCTTGCGTTATACCGAGCGGGAAGTTTCATTCACGAACTGACCCACGTCAGGCGCAACACCTTGCCCGGTTTTCACTTTATCTGGAATTTGCTCTTTGGTGTCCCGATGTTGATCCCGTCATTCATGTATGAGGGGATCCACTCCATTCATCACCGGACCAAAAAATATGGCACAGTGGATGATCCGGAATATTTACCGCTTGCACTGATGAAGCCCTGGACTGTCCCGCTATTTGTCGTGGTCGCGTCGCTCGCGCCTGTCGCATTGCTATTTCGCTATGCGATTCTGAGTCCCTTATCGGCGGTGATTCCGTCGCTGCGTCGGCTTGTTGTCGAACGCTATTCAGGTCTGATCATCAATCCCGAATTTCGCCGCAAGCCCCCTGAAGGCGACCTCAAGCGGCAATGGCTGGCATGTGAAATTGCTGCAAGCATCTGGGCAATCAGCCTGCTGGCCCTGGTGGCGGCTGAGATTATCCCGCTGCGTGCCTTTCTGATTTTTCTGGCCGTGATGTCAGGCAGTGTGGTGCTCAATCAAATCCGGACGCTGGTCGCTCATCTGTGGGAAAATGATGGCCAGCAAATGAGCGTGACCGGTCAGTATCTCGATAGCGTCAACGTTCCGCCGCCCGGGACATTGCCGGCGCTGTGGGCGCCGGTGGGACTGCGTTATCACGCACTCCATCACCTGCTTCCCGGCGTGCCTTATCATAGCCTTGGTGAAGCGCATCGCAGGTTGGCCGCCGCTGTTCCGGCGGAATCGCCATATTACCGGGCCAATCATTCCAGCTTGTGGTCGCTGGTCTGGGGCCTGGTTCGGGGGAGTTCCGAACGGAACTAGAAGAGTTTCATTCCTCGGTACGGACCAAAACGGTTTCGCCAATCAGGAAGAATAGCAAAAATGGCGCCCATGCTGCCAAAAATGGAGGATAAGCTCCGATGTTCCCCATTGCGAGCGCAAAATTATCGGCGACAAAATAGGTAAAGCCCAGGCCCATGCCGATGACGGCACGGATGAATAGCTGGCCGGATCGCGCCAGTCCGAAAGCCGCCACAGCTCCCAATAGAGGCATCAACAGGCAGGACATCGGGCCGGAGATCTTATGCCACAAACCGGCCTCCAAACTCATCGTTGGTCGACCAGCTTCTTTTAACTCGTCAATTGCCGCCTTAAGCTCAAGAAGATTCAGGCTATCGGCCTGGACGTTGGTCAAGGTAAACTGGTCAGGCTTGATCGAGTCACCAATCGTGATCTCGCTATTCTGTTTTTCCAAACCGGTTGAGACGGTAAATTGGGTTACGCCAGAGATTTTCCAGCCCGTCCCAGTGAATCGCGCTTCTTCCCCTTGCAACATGCTTCTGAGATCATTGTCGCTGCGCTTGAAAATTGTGATGTCGCGCAGGATCACGTCGTTGCCGCGACCGATCACGGTCTTGGCATTGACGAGATTATCGCCGTCTTTGACCCAGACATTGGTCCGAACATTGCTCTCTTCGGGAATCGGGCCAAATTCGACTTTCTCCCATTGGCTCAGTTTCGCGGTGGCTGGAGCCACTACGGTTTCGCTGAACAGAAACAGGCCAATTGCCACGATTGAACTGGCCAGAATCAGGGGTGCGAGTATTTGATGCGCAGATAGTCCACCCGCTTTCATCGACACCACTTCGCTGTTTTGATTCAAGGTCGCCAGCGTGATGATCGTCCCTAGCAAAACCGAGAACGGGATGACAAAATCGATAATTTGTGGCGCTCGGAGTGCCACATAGGACCAAAGTTCAGCTTCTCCATTGCCTGGATAAGCGAGAATTTTACCGCTCTCTCCAAGCAGATCCAGAGACATCAGCACGGCCACCAACAGGGCGACCACGCTGAAAACCCTGATCAGGAACATTTTGGCCGTATAAATGGCGAGGGTCCGGGACGGGAAAAAATCCATATCTCAGAGGCTATATATCATGAGCTTGCGTGAACATATCATCATTCCTTCATCAACGCGCGTTTGCGGTTGAAGTTCAACAGGCCTTTGAACACGCCTCCGAATTTTGAAAATACTCTTTCCAAGGCGCCAATCGGCTGGCCGCCGGGAACATGGGCAGCAACGTGATACATCCACAAGATCAGTCCGGCAAAAATGATGAACGGAACCCATAAGGCAATGATCGGGTCGACCAGGCCGAGTGCGCCGACATCTTCGCCATATTCATTGACCTTGTGATAGGTCACAATCATGATGATCGACAGAAAGACGCCCAACGCAGAGCTGGAGCGCTTGGGCGGAATGGCGAGGGCAACCGCGAGCAGGGGCATCAATAGCATCATCACAACTTCCACCATTCGGAAGTGAAAATTGGCACGGCTTTCGTTGCGTTCAGTCTCTGGCCGTCGCTCGTCCATGCCGACGCGAACGAGCTCTGGAATGGTATATTCCAAATCCTTGCCGCCGCGCGATCGGAAGGACGCGATCTCAGGCAGATCAATCGGCAGATCGTGGCTGCTGAAGCTCAATATTCGAGGTTTTTCGTAATCGGGTGCGTCGTGGATCAGAACGCCGTTCGACAGGCGCAAAATAATCGTATCGGGATCATCTGTCGCCAGAAATTGCCCGTTCTTTGCGCTCACGGAGACCGTTTGGCCTTTCGCATTCTCGGCTCTGACGAACATGCCGCTCAATCTGGTCCCGCTGTCCCGGCTTTCCTCGATCCGCATTGTCATGCGGCTGCCCAAATTGGTGAACTCCCCGACTTTGATCGAGGCGCCGAGTGCGCCTGACCGCAGTTCGAATCGCAATTCCTCGTAATAATAGCGCGAAAGCGGCTGAATGAATCCAACCAAAGCGAGATTGACCAGCATCAACGCCACCGCAAACATATAGGGGACGCGCAAAAGGCGTCCGTAGCCTTGCCCGACAGCCCGGAAAACATCCAGTTCGGAGCTCAGCGCGAGCTGACGAAATGCCAGCAAAATGCCGAGCAGCAAGCCGATCGGAATGCCGAGTGACAGATATTCGGGAATCAGATTGGCGAGCATCCGCCAAACCACACTCACAGGACCCCCTTCCGCCGCGACAAAGTCGAACAGCCGCAGCATTTTCTCGAGCACCAGAAGCATCGCCGCGATCACCAAGGTGCTAAACAAAGGCAGCGCGATCAATCTTGCAAGATATCGGTCAGTGGAAGTCAGCAATTTCAACTTGTTGTCGTCCTCTCACCATGTTTCTGCCGCAAATCAAATCCATACCATAGGGAAGATCGGGGGCTGATTCTTATTCGTGCCGGAGTAGTGGCGCGGGTATAACGGCTAGGAGTATATTCGTCATGTTGAAATTTGTGGCATCCATCGCGCTTTCTGTAGCAGTTTTGCTTTCTGCTGTTCCTGCGTTTGCCGGTGGCCAAAAAATTGCCAATGATTTGACCAAATGCCGCACTGGAAATGGCCCGGCTGTGCTGGTCAACGTCAATGGTCTGAAAGCGACCACAGGAAATATCCGGGTGCAAAGCTACCGGGGTACCAAAGACCAATGGTTGAAAAAGGGCGCTTGGCTGCGGCGTATTGAAGTGCCCGCCAGCGCGACAAATATGACATTTTGCATACCGATCGCCGAATCAGGATATTATGCGATTGCCGTTCGTCACGATATCAATGGCAATGGCAAGACCGATATCTCAAGCGACGGCGGCGGGATGTCGAACAATCCGAGGATCAGTATCTTCAATCTCGGCAAGCCAAGTTACAAGAAAACCAAATTTGCGATCGGCAATGAAGTCAAAGCGATCAACATTAAGATGAAATATATGTGATGACATATATGTCCGGAGAATAGGCACCAGCCAATGGCCAATGTAGCACTTCTTTCTAATCCCCATTCCACGGGAAATCGGGCAATCTTGCCGGAAGTGCGTTCTTATTGTGTCAAAAATAGCGATGTCTTCCACTATGAAGTCGATCATGTTGATGAAATCGCCAAGGCACTGGAAACCATCGCCCGGGTCAAACCAAAAGTCTTGGTCATCAATGGTGGTGACGGGACTGTCCAGGCGGCTTTGACGGAACTCTACCAGGGCGGCCAGTTTGGCGACAATCCACCTCCTGTCGCCGTATTGCCCAATGGTAAAACCAACCTGATCGCGCTCGATCTGGGCGCCGAGGGTGATCCGTTGAAAGCGCTCGAGCGGATTGTGGAAATGGCCAAGCATGACCTTCACGAGCATCTGGTGGACCGCGAGCTGATCGCGCTTTCCGACGGCGGAAAAGATAGTAAAGTGGTGCTGGGCATGTTCTTGGGCGGCGCAGGCCTGTCCGAATTCATCCTCTATTGCCGGCACAAGATTTATCCTCTCGGCCTGCCCAATGTCGCGGCGCACATCTTGACGGTCTTTGCGGCCTTGGCCTCGGCTTTGTTCGGCCTCCGTGCGAAATTCCTTCCAAACCGACCCTCGCCCGTGAAGATATCGCTTATTCGCGAAGGCCAATATCAGGGCAATTTTGCCGTCGTGATCGTGACGACATTGGAAAAGCTGTTGCTGATGAAGCGCATAGCACGCGGCCCGCAAAGCGGCGGCCATATGCAGTTTTTGGCGATTGACCAGCAGACCGGGGCAATTTTGAGATTTGTATTTGCAGCGTTGTTCGGGCGCCTTGGAAAAACGGATCAAAAAGGCATTCACTTCGAGCAAGGCGATATGATTCGGATCGAGGGCGAGAATAGCAATGTCGTGATGGACGGCGAACTTTTTCGCGCGCAGGAAGGTCGTCCGATTGTTCTGAAATCAACCAAGCCTGTGTCCTTTCTTCGGCTCGCTGCTTAGGTTAAGGGCCGTTGCGTGAGCGAACTTCAATCCCTAATTGCCGAAGAATTGGCGCAGCCGGTTGATCCGCGTGTGACGGCATTTGCCGAGTCGATAGCAGATCAATATGGCGCGGCTTCGCGGGCTGTGCTGTTTTACGGCTCATGTTTGCGGACAACCGAGCTTGATGGACAGATGCTCGATTTTTACCTGATCGTTTCGAGCTATGATGCAGCCTATGGCAAAAGCTGGTTAGTCAAAGCCAACAAGTTGCTGCCACCCAATGTCTTTCCGGCCGCCCATGATGGACTTGTCGCAAAAATAGCGGTGCTCAGCGAGCGCGATTTTCACAAACTCAATCATATCAGTGCGAGTGCGGTCAGTGTCTGGGCGAGATTTGCCCAACCTTCGCGGCTGGTCTGGTGTGCCGATGAGGTGGCGAAGGAAAAAGCTGTGGCCGCGATTGAAAATGCGCCGATCACGCTGTTCGATATGGCATTTCCGATGATGGAAGTCGATTCAAAGCACAGTTTGACAAATTTATGGGAAAAGGGATTTGAGTTGACCTACGGGGCAGAATTGCGGGCAGAGCGGGCAGGCCGTTCCGTCTCTGTCGTCGATGCCGACCCCGATCGCTACCAACGTTTCGGCCTGGCGACGATGGCTGCCATTGCCAAGCGGGACACCAAGGCCAGCGGGAAACTCAAAATTGTCGCCTCGCGCGCTGCGGTTGAAAAGCGCTGGAAGCAATTGCGCCGCAATGGCAAATTGCTCACGCTCGCGCGTCTGACCAAGGCCTCCGGCACCTATGCTGGCGGCATTGACTATCTCGCGTGGAAGATCAACCGCCATGCCGGGACCGACTATGTGATCAAGCCGTGGCAACGCAAATGGCCGATCTTGGGCGCGATCGTGATGTTGCCGAGGTTGATGGCGGGTGGCGCGATCAAATGAAACGATCCACCTATAGATGAGGCTGCCATCCTGCCAACGAAGCCGATGAATCCGTCGCTCTGAACTTGTTTCGGGATTCCGAGCGGCCGCGCATATCGGTAGATGTCGTCAACCAAGTTCAGGATGACGAGGCATCAGCGGTCCTTATAATCCGGCTTCCGCTTGGCGAAAAAGGCTTTGGCGGCTTCCCGGCTGTCGTCCGTCATCGACAGCATCACTTGCTGGCGGTCTTCGATCGCCAGCGCTGCTTCAAAGCTTTGTGCATCAATATTTCGGTTGAGCGCGTCCTTCGACAGGCGCAGGCCCATAGGAGCGGTGTCGAGCATTTCTTCCGCCAAAGCGAGCCCGGTCGAGAGCAGCTTGTCTTCCGGAACAAGCTCGCTGATCAGTCCATGTTGTTCCGCGCGTTCGGCGTGGATGAACCGCCCCGTCAGGATAAGTTCCGAGGCGATCGACGCACCGACCATCCGCGGCAGGAAATAGCTCGATCCCATATCACAGCCGCCGAGCCCAATTTTAATATAGGCGGCATTCATTTTCAGACTCGGTGCGCCAAAGCGGACGTCGCTCGCGAGCAGCAGCGAAAAGCCGCCACCGCAGGCCGCGCCTTGGGCGAGGCTGATGATCGGCTGCGGACATTGCCGCATCAATTGCATGACGGTGGCGATTGAACGCTGGGTATTCCAGACGTGCTGAACCTGTCCCCGCGAGCCATCATTGCGCCAGCCGCCGATATCGAGACCGGCACAAAAGGCCCGGCCTTCGGCACGGAACAGGACGACGCGCACGTCGAGGCGTTTTTGCAGACCGCGGAAATAATCCTGCAGCGCGAAGATCATATCCTCGTTCATCGTATTGAGCTTGTCCGGCCGATTGAGCGACAGAATCTCAATGGCGCCACGTTGTTCGATGAGGATGGTGTTGGTCATATTAGCTAGATCGCCCCAACCGCTTTCCCGGCCGCTTCAAACATGCCCAAAATCTGATCGACTTGCTCGCTCGTATGTTCCGCGCATAGCGAACAGCGCAATAAGGTCATGTTGGCGGGTGTCGCGGGCGGGCGGGCGAGGTTCACATAAAGCCCTTCGGCTAATAAAGCCTGCCACATCATCGCGCCTTTTTCGAGGTCAGGCATGATCACCGCGATGATCGCGCTTTGGGCTTCGGGTGTGCCGAGCTCGAAACCGAGATCGCGGAGACCTTTGTGCAGTTTCTTGCTATTTTCCCACAAATGCGCGCGTTTGTTGCCGCTGTGCATAAGCTTGCGAATCGACGTGCTGGCGGTGGCCATGACGCTCGGTGGCAAGCTCGCGGTAAACACATAAGGGCGGCAGACCAGCCGCATGATTTCAAATTTCGGGTGGTTGGAGACGCAGAAACCGCCAACCGTGCCAACGCTTTTCGAGAAGGTCCCGATGATGAAATCGACATCATCAATCACGCCCTGCGCTTCGCAAACGCCGCGGCCATTCTCGCCAATGAAACCCATGCTATGGGCTTCGTCGACGAGCGTCATTGCGCCATTTTCCTTGCAGACCCGAATCATTTCCTGAAGCGGCGCAGCATCGCCGAGCATCGAATAGACGCCTTCCAGGACGACCAGCTTTCCGGCTTCGGCAGGCAGGCGCTTCAGGCGTTTTTCCAGTGCTTCGACGTCATTGTGCCGGAAGGCGACAACCTCGGCATTGCCCATCGCGCAGCCGTCATAAATGGACGCATGGCTGTCGATATCGAGGATGATATAATCGCCTTTGCCGGCAAGCGCCGAAATCATCCCGAGATTCGCTTGATAGCCGGTCGAAAAGACCATGGCGTGATCCATGGCATAAAATTCTTTCAGCGCATCTTCGCAGTCCCGGTGCAGGCTATAGGTCCCGTTGAGGACGCGGCTGCCCGTGGTGCCGGAGCCAAATTCCTTCAGTGCCTTCAGCCCCGCTTCGCGAACATCATCGTCAAAGGTCATGCCCATATAATTATAGGTGCCGAGCAGGATGGTTTCCTTGCCATCGCAAATTGCGACGGTCGGGGAGAGGACCTCTTCCATGACCAGTGAGAAGGGGTCCTTGACACCCGTCGCGAGAAGGTTCTCGCGCTCCTGAATCAGTGGGTCATATCTTGATAGTAGGTCGGTCATTGCGCTTTCCGATTAATCGTCATTCTGAACTTCATCCGGTAGCTCATAGTGCTCAAAGCGAGATATGAGGATACTGCCAAATGATCAGGGTAGGAATTTTGGACTATTGTTCCATCAACTTGGCGACGGCATCTGCCAATTGACCAACGGTTTCGATTTCGGCCTGCATGTTCATGGTGATGATGATATCAAATTCATCTTCAACCGCTGCGACAAAATCCATGACCGTCAGGCTGTCCCATTCGAGATCACCGGCAAAGGTGGTGGTGTCTTTCAACTCCGCACCCTTGTTGTTAAACGGGCCGATAAGCTCGGCCACCTTGGTCATAATATCTTCGCGACTTGCCATAATTGCTTCCCAAAATTGTATCTATTGGCCTTTGCCAACTCTCGAGCCTCATTGGCAAGCGAATAAGGCGGAAACAGGGCATCACCTTGCTCAAATGCGCCGCTTCTGTCAGTCTACCACGGCAATGGGGGATTTTATGGCGAATGACGGTAAGGAACCGCAAAAAAAATGGCCCGATGAGGTCATCCAGCTTCTGAGAACAACGCAGCAGCATCATGTGCAACTCAGCCTGATGGCCGACCATAAAGCCAATATGCTGATCGGTGCCACTTTCGTCGTGTTCACCCTGGCGATCGGGCAAAGTCATGCGAGTAATTTTTCACTACCCTTGCTGATCCTTGCTATTTCTGCATTTTGTGCCGCGGGCCTGGCGGCGCTCGCGGTTATGCCGGCGACGAAAATTCGCGCCGGAGCCAATCCCAATGTCCTGTTTTTTGGTGCTTTTTCCAAAATGACTGAAGAGGAATTCAAAGAAAGTCTGCTGTCGAACAATTTCAGCAGTCAGGAAAATATCTATCGGACGATGATGCGCGATATCTACCAGATGGGCGTGGTGCTCGAACGGAAGAAATACCGCTATCTTGGCTGGGCATATCGGATATTCCTGCTCGGTCTCTCGCTCACATTTGTGACCTTTTTGTTCGAACAGTTGAGTGGACCGATACTCTAAGTCGGTTCGTCCCAGTTCAGCCAGAGCTCTTCTATCGCCCAAACGACACCGCCGCGCATCGCACCTGGCTTTTTGTTCGGGGCGAGCTTGAACTTGCCAATTTCGCGAAACCATGTTGCGAAGAAAATATGCAGCTCCATCCGCGCCAGATGGAGGCCGAGACAGGTGTGAATACCGGAGCCGAAAGCGCCGTGGCGATAGGCTTGGCGATCGATTGAGACGTCCATCGGGTCGCTGTTGAGTGACTCATTCCAGCCGATCATCGCGAGCGGACAGATGATTTTTTCACCTTTGGACAGTTTCTGACCGCCCAATTCGGTATCTTCCGCGATCATCCGCGGGAGATTGACAAAGGAATAGCGGCGCAACAGCTCTTCGGTCACATTGTCGACACAGCTGGGGTCGTCGATAATGCGCTGCTGCAAGGCGGGGTCGCCGGCCAAATGTTTCATCGCGAAGCTCAACGCGTTGACGACGGTATCCAACCCGGCGAGAAACAGCAGATGGGCGATCGAGAGCAGTTCTTCGAAGTCCAATGTCCGGCCGTCAATGTCTGACTTGATGATGTGACTCATCATATCGTCTTGGGGGTCGGCAATACGAGCTTGCACAAATTCCGCCAAAACCGCGACAATCTGTCCGCCGACTTCGGCCTGTGCGGGGGTTCCGGCAACTTCGAAATTCTTGTTCACGAGCGCGCGAAATTCTTCAAACCGGTCAATTGGAAGCCCCAGCATTTCCATGAATACCGATACCGGAAAGCGTGATCCGACCGCATCGACAAATTCGCATTGGCCGTCAGCTTTGACCGCGCCGATCAGCCGGTCGGCCCACTGCTGAATCCTCTGTTCGAGCGGCGCAATCGCTTTTTTTTCGAAAAATGGCCGCAGCATTTGCCGATAGGGTCGATGTTCGGGCGGATCGAGCGAAAGCGGAATGGTTTTCGGGATATTGGGTTGGTGCGGAATGGAAAAATTCTGGTTCGAAAAAATATTGGGTTTGCGCAGCAGATCGATCATCATGTCGCCATCGGTGACGATCCAATGCCCACCATTAGCCGGCGTCCAGAAGAGCGGCGGAGCATTGTCTTTCAGGCCCTGAAAGGCATCGTGCACATTCTCTCGAATCTCTGGCTGGGTATAGATATCAAAATTGTGAACGGGTTTTGACGGTTCGGCTTTCATATCCTGCATATTGGCGTCCTCCAGGACAACCTCTTGCAGCTTTCGCGTCCAGATTTCAGCTAGTAAAAGTAGCGGCGATCAAAGCCAGTCGTTCTGCTGATACCATTTTGCGGTATCTTTAAGTCCCTTGCGGGTTTCGATTTTAGGTTGCCAAAGTTGCGATGGGGGCCGCTTTGACGGATCAATCGTCCAGTCATCATGACAGAAATAGTTCACCCGGTCCTGGGTCAACTTGGCTTTGCCTTTGCGGAACAGTCGATCGACTCTGGCGCCGACGAGCAAGAATGGCTTTGGAATCCCGATCGGCTTGATTCGTCTGCCGGTCGCCCAGCCGATCGCCTTTGCAAAGCTTGCCTGGCTCCATCCGCCATCTTGCCCGTCATCGACTTCGAAAATCTCCGCGGTGAGGTCTTCATGTGCCGGGATGAGCGCGAGTAGCGCGGCGCATAGGTCGTCCACATGGATCACAGACAGATGGCCGTCAGCATTGGGCGGCAAAGTGATGAAACCCCATTTTGCCATTTTGAACAGTTCGAGCATTTCCCCATCACCCGGTCCATAGATGGCCGGTGGCCGGATGATCGTCCAGTCGAGGCCGCTCGCGGCGACAATTTTTTCCGCCTTTGCCTTGGTCTCGCCATAGATGGATAGAGCGGGTTGGGTTGCGGCGAGCGAGGAAACATGAATGAACCGCTGTGCGCCGGCCTGCTTGGCGGCTTCGACGACCGCTAAGGTTCCCGCGACATTGCCGTGTTCAAAGCCGTCACGTTCGGGCGCATTGACCACACCGGCAATATGCAGGACGACATCAGCACCCAAGCACAGTCCGTTGAGGCTTTTTTGATCATCCAATGCACCGCGAATCCAGCTTACATTGGGACGATCATCCTGTCTCTGCCTGGTGAGCGCGCGGATGACGTGACCCTGGCGCACCGCAAGGTCGAGCATCCGACTCCCGACAAAACCGGTCGCGCCGGTCATGGCTATGGTTTTTTGCTGCGTGCTTGTCATGATCGCTCAGACCATCGCCATCTGGTTGCGGTGAACAACCGCGCTGCGGGGTGCGTAACCGAGCATCGCTTCCAGTTCCGAACTGCGGCGGCCGATAATTTTCGCGCAATCCAACGCATCATATTCGGCGAGACCGCGTGCGATGGTCTGGCCGTCCGCGGTCTGTATGTCGACTACATCGCTGCGCTGAAACTGTCCGTCGATGGTAATGATACCGGCGGCCAGCAAGCTGCTGCCGGAGTTGAGCGCAGCCGCAGCGCCATCATCGATCGTGATTGTTCCGGCTGCAGTCAGTCTTCCGCCGAGCCACGATTTGCGGGCATTTGTGCCATCACCAGCTTTGAATATCGTTCCGACATTGGTGAGTTCATAGCGTTGCAGAGGATGGTCCTCCCGGCCGGATATGATCGACAATTCGATACCCGCCAGATTGGCAATCCGCGCGGCTTCCAGTTTTGACGTCATCCCGCCCGAACCCAGTCCGGATGAAGAACTGCCATCGGCCATCGCCATGATATTCTCGTCGACCGTCTCGACGACGCCGATAAATTGTCCTTCTGTCTCGCTGCCGGTTCGGCGATCATAAAGGCCATCGACATCAGACAATAAAAGTATGCGGTCCGCCGATGCCGCCTGTGCGACGCGGGCCGCGAGCCGATCATTGTCACCAAAGCGGATCTCGTCGGTGGCGACGCTGTCATTCTCGTTGATGATCGCAATCGCACGATGTTCGAGCAGCTTTTCCAAGGTCGCGGTCGCATTCAGATAGCGCTTGCGGTCTTCCATGTCATCGAGGGTCAACAGCATTTGCGCTGCTGTAATATCGTGGGCAGCAAGCAATTCGGACCACAGGCTGCTCAACGTGATCTGTCCGATTGATGCCGCCGCCTGGGCATCGGCCAAGTTCGATCGTCCGCCTTTTTCAAGGCCCAATTTGCGCGCACCCAGGGCAATTGATCCGGAGGATACGATGATGATATTATGACCGCTTTGATGGCGCCGGGCGATATCCTCGACCAGCGTTTCCAGCCATGTCCGTCGTGGCACGCCATTTTCGTCGATCAGCAGCGATGAGCCAATTTTGACAACGATGATATCCGGCGTCTTCTCGCTCACAAAGGAGACCAGTCTTTGGTGGTATCCTTTTCTTGCGGGCTGGCAACCGGAAGGTCTTTCTGTTCGATGGAACTATTCTCACCAACCGCCTCGATGATCTTGTCGAGCGCTTCGTCCATTCCATCACCGGTCGCACCCGATACAGGAAGGACATGTTCCGCGCCCGCTTTTTTGAGGTCACTGGCAATTGATTCCATCAATTCATCGTCGAGCAAGTCGGCCTTGTTGAGCGCCAATATCTGGGGTTTTTCGGCCAGGCCGCCGCCATATTGCTCAAGCTCTTTGCAGACCGTTTTCCAGGCCGCCACCGGATCGTCACCGGTTGCATCCACCAGATGGAGCAGGATCTTGCAGCGTTCAATATGACCGAGAAACCGGTCGCCGATCCCCGCGCCTTCGGCGGCGCCTTCAATCAGGCCGGGAATGTCCGCCAGCACAAATTCTCGCGACTTATGCCGGACCACGCCCAGCTGGGGGTGGATTGTCGTGAATGGATAAGCGCCAACCTTAGCATTTGCGTTGGTTACCTTGTTGATCATCGTCGATTTGCCGGCATTGGGCAGGCCGACCAGACCCGCATCCGCGATCAGCTTCAGTCGCAGCCAGACCGCTGCCTCTTCTCCGGGTTCGCCCGGTTGATGCTGGCGGGGCGCGCGGTTGGTCGAGCTTTTGTAGCTCGCATTGCCGCGCCCGCCGATGCCGCCTTCGAGGAACATCGCGCGCTGGCCTTCACGAGTGAAGTCAAACAGCACATGGCCTTTGTCTTCGGACAATATCTGCGTGCCGACGGGAACTTTAACCACCAGATCAACGCCGCCCGCGCCGGTGCGGTTACGCCCCGCTCCACCTTTGCCGCGAGGTGCCTTGAAATGCTGCGCATAGCGAAAGTCGATCAGCGTGTTGAGACCTTCCACCGCGAGAAAGATAATATCCCCGCCTTTGCCGCCATTGCCGCCATCGGGCCCGCCATATTGGATATATTTTTCACGCCGGAAACTGACGGCACCGGGGCCGCCCTGGCCGGAGCTGACATAGATTTTGGCTTGATCAAGAAAATGCATGTTGTCCATTTAGGGACGAAGACACGGAAAGGCTAGATGTTCCTCATTCCGCAGCTTCCATATGTTCCATTTCGGTGAGCCGGGGATCATTGGGATAGACCCAATCCTCCCCAATAACCTGCTTGACGGACAGTTCTTCTGGCACGCGGTTAAGGCCAATCATCTTGTCACAGGTTTGATGAAAACTATATATGCGCGCTTCTTGATAGCTCAGCGGGACACTCTTGAATCCGTCACTTTCCATCGATTTCTGGATCATCTCGCCAAATTGCGTGTCTTCAAGAATGATCGGCGACATGTCGCGGCCATTTGGCTTGCTGGCATCCGGCACCGTCCACAGATCAGGTGCGGGGCCATCACCCCAGTCCATTGCCATCGTCACCAGTTCGAGCCGGGTGGTGTTGAGCGATGTCGGCCAGAAAATCAGCGGCGGTACGAAATAATTGCTCAGCGGCGACACCCAATTGGGGAACATTGTGTAACTTTGCGTGCAGGTGCGGCCAAATTCTCCGACATCTTCAATCTCTTGCCAATTTGGCGGACTGTCGATCGCACGGACATGTTCCCGATCGGTTTGCACGGGCGCAGGCGCCAGCATCCGGGCATGGCCATTGGGATAGATGGTGTTCACATTGCGTTTGCTGTCGACCAGCGGCGCAACCGTGTTGGGGTGGATGAAGGGGACGTGATAGACTTCCATATTGGCCTCCATCGCGACCTTCCAGTTACATTTGAGATCGAAGCTATGGCGCGCGGCGAGCTTGATTTTGTCAAACCGAAATTCTTTCCATTCATCCCAGACCGGACCAAGCCATTTTGTGAGTGGCATCGCTTCTGCATCGAAATTCACAAAAATTAAATTGCCCAGCCGCTCGCATTTGACCGGGATCAGGCTCCGGCACGACATATCGAAATCGGGACCAAAATCCTGTTTTTCAGGCACGCCGACCAGCGTCCCGTCAGTTTTGTACGTCCAGTTATGATAGCCGCACATCAGGCGAGGGGATCGGCCCTTTTCTTCTGTAACAACCGGTGCGCCGCGATGGCGGCAGGTGTTGTAAAAGGCTCGCACTTCGCCATCCATACCGTGGACGATGATGATCGGGTCACCAACCTGTTCCCATTTCATAAAACAGCCTGGATCCGGAATTTCATCAATATGGGCGGCGAACAGCCAGCTCTTTTTCCACAGATATTGCTGCTCCAGATCATAATATTCTTGGCTGGTGTAACGCCCGGCTGGCATGTCGGGCAGTTTTGGAAATGCTTTGGGTGGCGCTTTCCGTGTGGCTTCCCACTCCATCAGACGCTTCATTTGCGCGATATATTCCGGCGTCATAGCCATTGAACTTCTCCACTCTATGGACGCAAAGTCTCGTCGGTTCAGGTGGCAAAGTCGATTGGTTAATCTGATAGAATAAGCAAATTGTTGATCGTGGACGACCGGATCAAAATTTCATCCATTGAAATCGGAATTTTCGGACCAATAATTTTGGGCTTGGGCTCGCACTGTGGGGCAATTCCGGCAATTTAAACTCAAAATTAATGTGATTCTGCCAAAGTTCCATCTAGTTTTTGAAGGATGGGCTTTGAAATATTCGAAACGCCTGGGGACGATAGTGATCGCTGCAGCGGTCGCAATGATGGTGCTTGCCGCTTGGGCGAATGTTGCGATCGTGCTGAGCAATGGTTTGACGAGGGTCGAAACTTTCAATCTGATCTGGCCGCTCACGCTCGCATCCTCAGTTGCCGTAATATTGGTAATGTCCGTTTTATACGAAACACTCTGCGATCTGGTTCTGCAGCTTGAAAAGCAAAAAGACTTGGCAAGATCGGTGGCCTTGCAGGATGCCTTGACCGGAGTGTCCAATCGGACGTTGCTGATGGATCGATTGGAACAAGCCTTGCGGCAAAAGAAACGTGATGATGTGCAAGTCGCCTTGCTGATCATCGATCTGGACAGGTTTAAGTCGGTCAATGATACGTTCGGCCATGACGTCGGGGATCAGGTGATTAGGGAAGCGGCTTCGAGATTCAAAAACAGACTGCGTGATGTGGATACGCTGGCGCGTATCGGCGGCGATGAATTCGCTGTTTTGCTCTCTTCCGTTTCCGGCAGTGCCGGTGCTGAAAAAGCCTGCCAGGACCTGCTTTCGGGAATCAGCGATGTCTTCCAATATTCCGGCAAGAAAATTCATCTCGGCGCCAGTATCGGGGCGGTCCTTGCAGATGCTGAGGACACGGCGGCGGACTTGATGCAAAAAGCCGATATTGCAATGTACAAAGCAAAAAAGGGCGGCCGCAACCAGTATAAACTGTTTTCATCCAATATGAATATTGCCGCGAAACGGCGTCGGCAAATTGAGGAGCATCTGCGGTTAGCGCTTTCGACCGGCGATGGGCTTGATGTGCATTTTCAGCCGATAATGGCCAAGGATCAATCCATTATCAGTGTCGAGGGCTTTCTTCGTTGGACCAACGAATCCTTTGGCTCGATTTCACCCGGCGAAGCGATTCCGATCGCAGAAGAATGTGGCCTGATCGACGAGATTGGGGCCTTTGTGATCGAACAGTGTTGCGATGTTGCGCATCGATTCCCCGAAATCACTCTATCGATCAACCTGTCGTCACTGCAATTTCGCGATCAGAGCTTGAGCTGGCGGATCGAACAGCAAATCAAAAACAGTGGCCTTTCCTGCAGCCGGTTTGAACTGGAAATCACCGAGAAATTGCTGATCGATCAGTCCCCCGAATTTGTCGAGAACCTCGGAAAGTTGCGGAAAGCCGGGTTTAGAATTGCTCTGGATGATTTCGGAACCGGCTATTCCTCGCTCAACTGCCTGCATGAGCTTGCAATAGATACGCTTAAACTGGATTCGACATTCGTTGCCAGTGCCAAGCGCAACCACAGCATAGCGCTTCTCCGATCAGCCGTGGCCTTGGGTCACGCCAATGGGATGCAAGTGATAGCCGAAGGTGTCTCGAACGAAGGACATCGGGAAATAGCGTTCATGTCAGGTTGTGACGGCATGCAAGGCCATTTGATCGCCGCACCCATGGAGCGTCGCGAACTTGCGAATTTTTTCGACTCACATCCGCAGCAACGGTCGGAAGTAGCATAGCCCGTCAGTTCGCGGCCGCTACAAACGGTCAATCACGAACAATGATGAGACTATTCTAAACCAATCCGAAACGCGCTGAGCGATTCGGAACCTCCGAGATCTAGGCTGCGCTCACCCGCACCGGGATAGCACTTTGTATTGCTTGGCCGGTGATTGGATCCAAATGATCATTGTCGACGATCAAGCGGTTGGTCGAACCGCCTTTGGTCATGACATCATCCTTGCCAGCGTCGCTATCGCCGAACGCATGGCTCATCGAAATGACGCCTGGGCGGACTTTGTCATCTGCCTTGGCCAGTCCGAAAATCGAAGCGGTCGGCGAGGTTATCTCGATGATCGCTCCGTCCTCAATACCGGCTGCCGCGAGATCGCCCGGGTTGAAAAAGGCCGGATTGGTTGGCATTTTTTCGATCAGCTTGGGGAATGTATGGCCGTTGCTATTGTAGCGATGTTTGGACCGTCGCGAGATCAGGCGGAAATCGAAGCCATTTTCGACCGGATCATTGGCGGCATAGTCGATTAATTCGCTGGGCATCGCGCCAGCAGCAAGGTCAAATTTCTCCTGGGCATCGGGATCGGCAGGGCCAACCAAGGGATGCAATTCGTCATAAGTGATTGCTGCACCCTTGCGTTCCAGAGCAGCAGCATCTGCCTTGGCTTCGCTGGGTTTGACCAGTGAGCCTTCAGAGATAAGATCCAGCACAGTTGCCTTGTCGGGGCATTTGTCCATCGAGGCCGGTCCGCCGGGATAGTTCATTTCAACACCCATATGTTTGGCGAGCCACCAGAGCATTTCATATTCGTCCATCGTATCGCCGGGTGCCGGCACCATGGCTTCGGTATAATGGGCATAAGCTTCCTCGGTGAAAGCATCCGAGACGTTGTTGATATCTTCGCGTTCCAGGCACATGCTCGGCGCGAGGATGATATCGGCGCGCTTGGCGCTGGCTGACATCCACGGATCGACCTGGATGAAAAGCTCACATTCATCGAGAGCACGACGCACTTTCTGCTGATCGGGGAAGGCGATTTCGGGATTTCCACCAATCGAGATAAGCGCTTTAATCTGACCTTCGCCGGGTGTCAGGATTTCATCGGCCATGACGTTGCAAGGCATTTCCTTGCCCAATAGACCCAATCCCCGAATACGCGATTTGGCAAAACCTTCGCCAAATGTAGCCATTTTAGGTGCAACTTGTGCTTTTTTGGGGCCGCCCATCAAAGGATTGAAAACCATCGGTGCGGAGACTTTTTCGCCTTCCTGATTGAAGCGCGCACACAATATGTTGAGCGACGCGACCAGATATTCGGTGAGGGTACCATTGCCGGCCATTTCCGGACCCGTGCCGGTGACGACCCGGCCCTTGTTGGCTCCGGCAAACATGCGCGCGGCAGCGATCAGTTGATCCTTGTCGACACCGGCGCGCTTGGCCGCAATATCCGGGGTCATCGGCTTGACCGCCGCTTCTAGTTCCTCGACGCCATCGACATGCGCGGCGACAAAATTCTGGTCATAGAGTTTTTCAGCGAAAATAACGTTGAGCATACCAGCCAGCAGCGCGGGGTCTTCGCCCGGTTTTACCGGCAAATGAATATGCGCAAGCTTGCCCATTTCATTGACCCTTGGATCGGCAACGATCAGTTTCAAGCCTCTTTCGAGCGCATCACGAAGACCGCGTGACGGAGAGGATGTCGGCATGCCGCTGGAATAATGGGAGACAATCGGATTATTCCCGACAAACATCGCGACGTCGGATTCGGTGAATGCATTTCCGCCGCCCATCCACGTGCCATATCGTGCTGTGGTAAAGACCTTGGCGGGCTGATCGACGGTCACACTGGTGTAAAAGTTGCGGGAGCCAATGCCCTGGGTGAACGCATAAGCAGTTCCGAGCATGGCGCTATTCTGGAATGCATTGGTACCGCAGTAGACCGCAACGCTGTGGGGACCATGTTCCGCGACCATTTTCTTCATCTTTTCGCCGATCAGTTTCAGCGCATCGGTGGTCGCGATATCTTTCAAGCTGCCATCCGGCTGACGAATCTTGCTCGTGATCATGCGTTCGGGGAGATTGTGCATATCCGTCATCTGACGGCCTTTGATGCAGGTATAGCCGTGAAAGAGATGGTCTTCCTTGTCGCCTTTGACAGACAGAATCTTGTCATTTTCAACCTCTACGATCATCGCGCAGCTGGCGTGGCAAAAGCGGCAGAAAGTACGTTTGGATTCTACGGTCACAATATTTCTCCTATAGTTTCGGTTATTCATCAAGCGGCTGCGCAGCGCGACTGACAAAACTGGGGGGAAAAGGCGGTCGGAATCGCTTGCTTCTGTCGGGCCATATGATCACATTGGGCTCAAGAATAAGATTTGGGAGAGTGAGATGGGACGCGTCCAGGACAAGATTATATTGCTGACCGGTGGAGCTATGGGCCTCGGCCGGGCAGGGGCCCAGCGGCTGGTTGATGAAGGCGCTCGCCTGATCATTACGGATCATGATGTGGAAGCTGGAACGCAAACCGCCAAAGAGCTGGGAGAGAATGTCGAGTTTCTCGAACAGGACGTCACTGATCCGGAGCGCTGGACGGAGGTCATTGGGCATGTGGAAGCTGCATATGGACGTCTGGATGTCTTGATCAACAATGCCGCGGTCACTGTTTTCGGGTCGATTGCTGATGTCAGCTATGAAGATTTTCGCCGTTGCTATCGGGTCGATGTTGATTCCATTTTCCTCGGCTGCAAATCCGCTATGGATTTGATGAGCAAGACGGGCGGGTCGATGATCAATCTGTCGTCCGCCGCCGCGATCAATGCCAGCGCTGATCTGGTGGCCTATAACTCGGCCAAGGCAGCAATTCCGATGCTGACGAAATCCATTGCCCTTTATTGCGCGCGGGAGAAAAATGGTGTGCGGGTGAATGCGGTGCTGCCCGGCACGATCATGACGCCCAATGTCGAGTCCGTCATTGCAGGAACGCCGGATCCGGCCGAAACCGAACGGCTATTCGCTCTGGCGCAGCCGGTGGGTCATATGGGAGAGCCAGATGATATCGCCCATCTCATGGTCTATTTGGCATCCGACGAAAGCAAATTTGCGACCGGAGCAGCCTTTGCAGTTGATGGCGGATTGAGCATCTGAGCCACCGATCTTTTGGCCACGGCTGTTAAAATTCCAGCCCGAGTGCGTCGGCGACAAAGCCCATCAGTGGAGCGACTTTCCTGAACTGCTGCTCAACCGCTTGCTCGAACGGCTTGGACGTGGCCAGCGCTTCATCGGCATCCTGAAAGCTGAAAAAGCTCTTGCGCCGGAGGTCGTCGATCAGCGGATGTTGCGGGTCGAAGCCTTTCGGTGCGCGGACCAGCTGATCGCCCCGCAGATCGAGCTTTTCCGTCGCCTCTTGCCACCGCTCCGGCTTGTTGACAATGCGCTGGCGGATCGCCCGCAATGCTTCGCCTTGCGGGCCCCAGACGCCACCGCCAAAAAACACCTCTCCGGGTGCAAGGTGGACATAGAAGCCTGGAGCATGAGCATCTTTGCCAGCGGAATGGCGAAACTGACAACCGACGTGCGTCTTGTAAGGGCTTTTGTCCTTCGAGAAGCGTGTATCGCGATAGATGCGAAAGCGGCTCCCGCCATTGGGACGTGGATCGACAACGATATGCGGGCTGATCATGCCCACTCGCGGCGCCATATTCTCAATAAATTCCGTCACCGGTTCGACAACCTCCGCTTGATAGCGGGCCTTTTGCGCCTTGAACCATGTGCGATCATTATTCGCTGCCAGATCGCGCAGGAAATTGAACAGGGCAGGGGTGATCATCGCGGCCTCCTCGAGATTGCAGTACAATCATGTCACCGTGATTCCATCATGTCAAAATTCAGATCGGCGCATCCCAATTTGCAAACTGGGCATTTCCGACGAAGCCGACTTCTTCAACCCCGGCGCGTTTGATCATCGCCACCAGCTGATCAAATCGTTCGTAGCGGGCGCGGGCGTCGGTCTCGAAATGAAGCTGTGGTTTCGTCGGGTCCTTGGCCATCCTCTCGAGCCGGACGCGCAGCCGGTCGCTGTCCATCGGGATATCATTCCAGATCGCGGTGCCGGCTGCATTGAGAAATAGTTTGTTGATCGCAGCAGGGGCGTTTCCGGTCGTCCCGGTCGGCAGGTCGACTGCCACTTTGTGAGTCACCGCCGGGATCGAGAGCATCAGCATGACGAGCAGAACAAGCAAGACATCGATAAGCGGCGTGATGTTCAATTGTGAAAATGGTTGATTCTCGGCAATTGGGCCAGCCTGCTGTCGAAGGCGCAATTTTCTGATCTTCATAATTTCTCTCCCTGGTTAAGCATATCCTTAAATAATTGTAATGTTATAACATAATATCACATTGCTCCCGTGGTTTCAACTCGATGTCTTGACTCTCTGTATATAACATTTAAGCTAAATAACGAATCAGTTAAATGATGGAATGATATGAACCAATTGTCCCCCATATTTGCGGCACTCGGCGACCCGGTCCGTTTTGCCATCGTCGACCGACTGCTTCTGGATGGCGAGCTCAGTGCCGGACAGATTGCGGATATTGCACCCATTTCTCCACCGGCTTTCTCGCGCCATTTGAAAGTGTTGCGAGAGGCTGGATTGGTGGCGCAGCGGACCGATCGCCAGCGCAGACTATATTCGGTCAGGCCTGAAGCCGTGCGTCAGATTTCGGCATGGACGATCAACCATCGCGAATTCTGGGAGGCCAGTCTCGACCGGCTGGAACATGCAATGAACAAGGAGCTGAAGGCAGATGGCTGATCTGGAAATCACAAGACATTTTGCTGCGTCACCGAAAATCGTGTTCGCCTTCGTCACGCGGCCTGAACATCTTGCGCAATGGTGGGGTCCCGAGGGAATTCATCTGGGAGAACATGACTTGGATTTTACGCGCCTTGGGCCTTGGGGATCCGTGATGCACGGCGATGAAGGGGCCACATATAAAGTGACGGGGCAGGTGCTGGCGATTGAAGAGGGACAAAGTGTCAGTTTTACCTGGGCCTGGCATGACGAGGCGGATGTCCGCGGCGATGAGAGCAGGGTCACTTTCTCGGTATATGCGGATGGCAAGGGCGGAACCGATTTTGTGATGCTGCACAGCGGGCTGCCCGATGATGACAGCGCCAATAATCATGAGGATGGCTGGACCTCGAGTCTGGTGAAGCTAATCGCTTATGCAGAAAAAAATGCTGGTTGATCAATTGGATTCATCAACCACGAATTTCAACCTGGAGGAGAATGGAAATGGCAAAATTTATCTTCGCTTATCATGGAGGTAGCGCCCCGGAATCGCCCGAAGAAGGTGTCAGGGTTATCGAACAATGGACGACATGGCTCGGTGGCATGGGCGAGAATGCGATTGATTTTGGCAATCCGGCGGGGCCATCGAAAACTGTTTCGGCTGATGGCATTGCTGATAATGGCGGAACCAATCCAATCTCGGGCTATTCCTTGATCAATGCGCCCGATATCGCAGCTGCGGTGGAATTGGCCAAAGGATGCCCTGCTCTGGCATCGGGCGGCACAGTGGAAGTCGCAGAAGCAATGGACATGTGAATATCCGGCCGCACCCTGAATAACTAATGCTTGCGAGCGTGTCGCTGTTATAATAGACTGATACACCTAATCTGGAGGATGGGTGGATGTTTAGAGCTACTATGATCGTGACCGGTGCGCTTATGCTGGTTCTTTTTTCTCCCAGCATGATTTTGGCGCAAGGCGGCACGGTGAATGATGCTGCGACAAAGCACGCCGGGAAAATCACCGAGACTGCTATCGCTCATCGTCATGCCTTGCGGTTTGACGGCGAGGATTTTTCCGGTCCCGGATGGACCAGGCTTCTTGCAGAAGGCCGGGACGCACAATTCTTCCTGATTGGGGAAGAGCATGGCATTGCCGAAAATCCCAAACTGGCTGCGGCCCTGTTCAGCGAACTGGTTGAATCGGGCTATTCCGGGATCGTCGTCGAGACATCGCCGTTCATGGCGGAAAAACTCGATTTCGCGGCCAGAGGCGGACTGGATGAAATCAGGAATCTCTATAGTGAAGCTGGCGGCGAACCGGCGTTTTTCGGGATGCAGGAGGAAGCCGAATTCATTGCCCGGACGCGAGCCGCTGTCGCGACGGATAGCTCATTATTTTGGGGCGTTGATTATGAGGTCTTGAGTGACCGGCAGTTGTTGCGACGGCTGACAGAAAAAGACAAGCCGGCGGCGGCGCAACGGGCCTTGGAACGATTGCACGCGGCTTCTCGCGCATCGTGGGAAAGATATCAAGAAACGCGCGGCCCCCAATATATTTTCAGCTTCGCCGGAGATCCGCAGCTTGTCCAGGATTTGCGTGAGAATTGGCCTGATCGTGATCGGGAAGCTACGCGTATATTGACCACTCTGGAAGAGACGCTGACGATCAACCGGTTGTTCATGAGCGGTCAGAACTGGCCTTCAAACCAGCGCCGTGCCGACCTGATCCGCAGCAATTTCCTGTCACACTGGAATGCCGCAAAATTCAACGGTCAAACGCCCAAGCTAATGGTAAAAATGGGGGCGTCGCATCTGGTGCGCGGACGCAGCTATTCCGAAGCCTATGATCTTGGCGCGCTGCTCCCTGAAATAGCGGCTGTGGAAGGCGCTAAGGCTTTCAGCATTCTGGTTCTACCCGGAACCGGCAGCAAAACCGCAGTCTTTAACCCCGCAAAATTTTCATTTGATCCAGCACCGGCAAAAGATGGTTATGCAAAGGGACTGGCGCCGGTTCTGGCGGCGGCCTTGCAGGATGAGTTCACGCTGATTGACCTTCGCGCATTACGCCCGGTGCTGCGAAGCGGGGCGATGCGCGCTGACCAGAATCTGGCCCGCGCCGTGCTGGGTTTTGATATGCTTTTGATCATGGCCGGTTCTACGCCATCTGGCGAGCTGCAACATGACTAGGATCATTGTAAGAGCTTGCCCCGCAAGGGCTGATTCGAACTCGAGACTTGCCTTCCAGCGAGAATTGGCCAACAGTTTGTGCCATGTCGGAGGAGTTTGAAGCTGTAGGCACAATTGTCGAGGGTGGTCTTGTTGCAAAGGCCGTTGACGAGGAAGGCCGTCTGCTGGCAGCGGAAGGCGAGATTGCCGGACACTGTCTGAATTGTGGCGCGGCCGTGACCCGTGGCTTTTGCGGAAATTGCGGCCAACCGTTGCACGTCCACCGGTCGATCGGTGCGTTCTGGCACGATATCCTGCACGGCGTTTTGCATTTTGAAGGCAAGTTTTGGCGGACATTGCCGTTGCTTGCTTGGAAACCGGGCGACCTCACCCGGCGCTATGTCCATGGCGAACGCGCGAAATTCATTTCGCCGATGGCGCTGTTTCTATTCTCTGTGTTCATGATGTTTGCGGTTTTCTCCTTTCTGGGAGATCCGTTTTCCAGCCCGGATAGCAATCTGGCGGATGAAGCCGTGAGCATCGGTCTTGTCGATCAGGTCGAACAGATCGAAGATCAGATCCGGACAAATACCGATGAGCTTTTGCTGGCGACCGGCGACGATAAGATAAAATTGGAAAAGAATATCTTGGATCTGAAAAAAGGTCGCAACATGTTGGCGAATTTGACCGGAGAGGACTCGCCCTATCCGGAGGTAAGCTTGGGCGATGGCGATACTGAACTTGGCAATCTCTCACCCGATGATCTCAAAAAAATCGAAAGCGGACTTGAAGATATCAAGGACGGCAATGCGCTGACTGATGGCAGTCTCGTCAGCAGCGGTTCGAGCGAGACCGACAAATGGCTCCGCGATACGTTCCAGAAAGTCAGTTCCAATCCCGATCTGCTGATCTACAAGTTACAAGCCAATGGCTATAAATTTGCATGGCTGCTGATTCCGATTTCGCTGCCGTTTGTTTGGCTGGTGACAATTGGCCGACGCGGTTTTCGTTTTTACGATCATGCGGTTTTCACCACCTATTCGATCAGCTTCATGTCGCTGCTGTTCATCACATGCGCGATATTGGCCGCTGTCGGGGTGGCGCAACCGATATGGTCGATATTGGCGATATTCTATCCACCATTTCATATGTATCGCCAGTTGCGCCATGCATATGGTCTCAACCGGATCGAGGCTCTCTTCCGGTTAACCGCTCTGCTGATGTTCACTGTCATCAGCCTGTTACTTTTCTTCCTTATCCTGCTAGCGCTGGGTGTATTGGGGTAATTTATGACAATTGAAATCGATCGTCGCCAAATGATGGCACTGGGAACCTTTGGTTTAGGCGCTTTGAGCGTTCCTGCTTCTGCGTCCCTCATCAATGCTAAGGGTTTCACACATGGCGTTGCCAGCGGCGAACCTTCGCAAAATTCGGTTCTGCTGTGGACGCGCTTCGTTGGCAGTGAGGATAGCAAACTGATCGCCGAAATTGCAGATAATGCAGAATTTACCGCCGCCAAGATTGCGGGCGAAATAGAAGCCACAGCGGAACGTGATTTTACCGCCAAAATCGTGGTTGAGGGGCTTAACCCCAATCAATGGTATTTCTTCCGCTTCATCGGACCGGACGGCTCCAAATCGATGACGGGACGGACCCGGACCCTGCCGCAGGGCCCGACTCAGAAGTTCAATATCGGCGTTGTCGGCTGTTCCAATATGCCGTTCGGCTATTTCAATGCCTATGCCCATGCCGCGCAAAATGCGGATCTTGATCTGATCATCCACACCGGCGACTATCTCTATGAATATCCAGTGGGGACCTATCCTTCGAAAGAGCAGACTTTGGCTGGCCGCGTGATCGATCCCAAACATGAAATGGTTCAGCTGGCCGACTATCGGTTGCGCTATGCTGCCTATCGCAGTGATCCTGATCTTCAGCGCATTCATCAGGTTCTTCCGATGATACCGTCATGGGACGATCATGAATTTGCCAATGATGCCTATAAGGATGGTGCGGAGAATCATGACCCGAGCGAGGGTGATTGGGCGCTTCGCAAGCGGGTGGCCGAGCGCGTCTATCGTGAATGGATGCCGGTGCAGGATATGGAATTTGGCAGACCGCGGTGGCGTGAATATCAAATTGGTGATTTGGCGACTCTATTCTTTACCGAGAGCCGTATCGGCGGCCGTGACAAGCCTCTAGACTTGGCCGCTGCAATAAAAGGACAGAGCGATGTTACGGCGGCCCTATCCACATTTCGTGATGATGTCTGGCAGGATCCGTCCCACTCGATGCTCGGCAAGGTTCAGGAAATGTGGCTCGCTGACCGGTTTGGTAAATCCAAGGCTTCAGGCACGAAATGGCAGGTCTGGTCACAGCAATGTGTGATGGGTGAACTCATTCTCCCGCAAGATGCGAAAAACTGGGTGCCAGATGACGCACCGCCTATTGCGCAGGCTCGCGTTGCGGTTGGCGCGCTTGCCGCCAAAATCGGTCTGCCGATCAATTTTGACAGCTGGGATGGCTATCCGCAAGCGCGCGCCCGTTCGCTGACCGCAGCGCAGCAGGCCGAGGCCGATTTGATCGTCCTGTCGGGCGACAGTCACAATGCCTGGGCCTTTGATCTGGAGACTCAAGATGGTGCGGCCGGCGTCGAGTTTGCTGGGCATAGTGTGAGCTCACCGGGTTTTGAAGCTTATACAAAGGGCGTTAACCCTGACGTTGTGGCTCAGGCAGTGACCGAAACCAATAGCCAGTTGCAATGGGCGGATACGCAGCATCGCGGCTATATGACTGTGGCACTAACTCCTGACAAAGCGGTTTCGACATGGCATTTCCTCGACAGTATTCGGAAGAAGTCGATCGCGATGGTCGGGAGCAAGAGCCAGACAGTATTGCGGGGTGCGAACCAACTTCAGGCTTGAGAATTTTTGCGGACCGGGGCGAAAACTGGCTCGCGCTAGCCGGCCTATCAAGTGCGGCGCACTAATTGCTCAAACTGGCTGCACCCCCTCGACATTCGTCATAAAATTACGCAAAGCAACCATCCCATGAAACTTGAGCCTAGGAATCGACCAAAATAATGTCCGAAGAATTTTACCGTATCAAACGTCTGCCGCCATATGTTTTCGCTGAAGTGAATGCGATGAAGGCGGAAGCGCGCGCGCGGGGAGAGGATATTATCGATCTGGGCATGGGCAATCCCGACGGCATGCCGGCGCAACATGTAATCGACAAGCTTAGCGAAACGGCCAATGATCCGACCGCGCACCGCTATTCGGCATCCAAAGGTATCAAGGGACTGCGGCTCGCCCAAGCGAACTATTATAAACGCCGGTTTGACGTCGACCTCGACCCCGAGAGCGAAGTCATTGTGACGCTCGGTTCCAAAGAGGGGCTTGCAAATCTGGCGCAAGCAATCACTGCGCCAGGCGATGTCGTGCTCGCACCCAATCCCTCTTATCCGATCCATACATTCGGGTTCATCATTGCGGGTGCGGCTATCCGCTCCATTCCCGCCGCGCCCGGTCCGGATTTCTTCAAGCGTCTTGAATATGCGATGAGCTACACGGTTCCCAAGCCATCAGTATTGGTCATGGGCTATCCGAGCAACCCGACCGCCTATGTCGCCGATCTCGACTTCTATCAGAAAGTCGTTGATTTCGCGCGTGAGCATAAGCTCTGGGTGATCAGCGATCTCGCCTATGCCGAAATCTATTATGGCGACACGCCGACACCCTCGATGCTGCAGATTGATGGCGCGAAGGATTGTGTGGTCGAGTTTACCAGCATGTCCAAAACCTATTCCATGCCTGGCTGGCGGATGGGCTTTGCGGTCGGCAACCAAAAGCTTATCGGCGCGCTGACGCGTGTGAAATCCTATCTCGACTATGGTGCGTTCACGCCGATCCAGGTCGCGGCAACGGCGGCGCTGAACGGACCGCAAGATATTATTGATGACAATCGCGCGCTCTACAAAAAGCGTCGGGACGTGATGGTCGAAAGCTTCGGCCGGGCAGGATGGGATATCCCGCCACCGGAAGCTAGCATGTTTGCCTGGACCCCTATCCCGGAGCAATTCAAGAAATTGGGCTCGATGGAATTTGCCAAGCAGCTGATCGCAGAAGCGGGAGTAGCGGTCGCGCCCGGAACCGGTTTTGGGGATGAGGGCGAAGGCTATGTTCGGCTTGCTCTGGTCGAGAATGAACAGCGCATCCGGCAAGCGGCGAGAAGCATCAAAAAGTTTTTGAGCAAGGGTTAAACTGGCTTGCCGGTTCGCGTCATATCCACGCGGGAACCGATGGCTGATATGCGGTGATTCGCGGACCACCGGCGTTGGAAATGTCTGTAAACTTGATCAGGATGCACCATGCGATTGCGGCAGATTGAGATTTTTTACCACGTGTATAAGGAGGGCTCGATCAGCGCGGCCGCGCGGGCCTTGCATGTGTCACAACCGTCTGTCAGCAAGGTGCTTCGCTATGCTGAAGATCAGCTCGGATTTGATCTGTTCAAACGGACCAAAGGACGGTTGTTTCCGACCCCGGCAGCGGACGAGCTGTTTCTCGATATCAAGGATATTTATGACCGTATCGGCGCGTTTGACCGATCCGCAAAAAATATCAAAAACCGCAAGGGCGGCCATATCCGCATCGGCGCACTGCCGTCGTTAAGCCTGACGATTATTCCAAAAGCTGTGGCCCGACTGAGGGCTTTACATCCGGAAACGAGCTTCGAAATCACCACCGCTCATTCAGACGACCTTGGCTCTGCTTTGCTGGAGAAGAAATGTGACCTGTGCCTTGGGTTTAGTGAATTGAATGACGAGAGATTTGTCTCGCAACATATTCATGACATTGAATTGATGCTGATTGCCCAGAAAGGCCAACTGCCAGGCGGAACTGATGGTGTCGATCTGGGAACTCTGCATGAATCCGATTTCATTGGAATGAAGGATAGCGGTCCGGCCGGGGCGACCCTTGGAAAACGCCTCAATGAAGCGCGCGCGATTCCCAACGAGGTCGTGACCGCGCATACATATTATGTCGCCGCATCGCTGGTGCGTCTGGGAGCCGGCCTGTCTGTCGTGGATCAATTCACCGCCAATTCGATCATGGCTGATGGTCTTGATCAGTTTCCTTTCTCGCCGCCGATTGCGTTACCAGTATACGGAACCAGGCTTACCGACGCCCAGAATTCGCACTTAATCGCGATCTGTCTGGATGTCATTATCGCCGTCATTCACGAGCAATAGCCGCCGTGAGAAGATAGTTGCACCTTAGCAACCATAGCCCAAGTTTATGGGCTGCCGTGGCTTTGGTCTAGGCTTGCGGATTGCAAAATATCCGTCAGTTGGGCATCAATCTAACCAAATCGCCGCAAAGCGCGAAAGTTAATTTTACCGTCTGGGTTTCAGGGCCCGGGAAAATAATAGGGGGTCACTATGCGTTTCACCAAGAAAAATATCTGTGCATTATTTTGCTCGTCCGCTCTGACAGCGATGAGTGCGGGCAATGTTCATGCCCAAACAAGCAGCAACCCGGAATCGGCTGCGGAAGACGGGCCAATCATAGTCGTGACAGGTTCACAGATCAGAGGCGCGAAGATTGACGATGTTTTGCCGGTCACGGTTCTGGACGAAGAGGCAATCGAGACGACTGACGCCGCGTCGGGTGACGAATTGTTCCGGTCCATTCCCCAGGCCGGAGCGGTAGCTTTCAATGAACAGAGTACCACAGGCGGCGTCAATGGCGCTCGCGGTGATATCGCATCAATCAACCTTCGTGGACTAGGCACTGGCAACACATTGTTGCTGATCAATGGACGTCGGATGGTTCTTAATCCCGGGTTCCAGACGGAATTGTTCGTTCCCGTTGTATCGCCGGATACCAACACAATCCCGCCGGGCGGGATCCGCCGCGTAGAGGTTCTCCGTGATGGCGCATCGGCCTTATATGGTGCGGATGCCGTAGCGGGCGTCGTGAATACGCAGTTGAAGGACAATCTTGATGGTGGTTTCGTAAGAAGCAACTATCGGGCCTCAACCGGAACCGGCCTTTATAGTGCCAGCATTCGCGGCGGTCTTGGCTTCGACTTCAATGACGGTCGCAGCAATTTGACTCTATACGGCTATTATTTCCATGAAAATGGCACGTCTGCTTCTGCGCGGGATTATTCCCGAAGTTCGGATTTGCGACCGTTTCTCGTGGGAACTGATTTTGAAGGAGACACGCAATTCGATAATCGCTCGATCAATTCTCCATTTGGCGCTTTTGATATTCAGGGATCACGGGCGACGTCCTCGGGTACAACTGCATTGCGCGATGACGATTTTCATATTCAGCCCTGCAGCCTATTTGGCGCCAGTGGGCAACCAAGCGATGGTCGGTTTATCGATCTTGGCAATGGTCTGTGTGCCGATAATGGCGGAACGATCGACCGGGACCTGAGATATGATCTGGGTTCAGATCGCGATCTTTTTTCCAAAAAGGATCGCTACAATATTCAGGCGCTTTTCAATCATGAACTGAGCGACGCAGCAGAATTCTATTTCGAAGGATCCTATTATCGCTCGAAATCCAGTCGCCAGCGCGAACAGAATACGATGCTCAGCGCCGTTCCGATCGGCATATTGGCATCGGCATATTACAACCCGCTCGGAGCAACGACTTTGGCGGATGGCTCGCCCAACCCCAACCGGGTGACCAATGGTATCGGCAGCGGGGTTAGCGCAGATGGACGCGACCTCCTGCTCGAAGACTATCGCTTTGTTGATGTTGGTCCGCGCATGGGCACGGTCACCAAAAATACATTCCGGTTTGTCGGCGGCCTCCGAGGAGACCTGTGGGGATGGGATTTCGACACGGGGATTGTCTATTCGCGCGCAAGGACAACGGATTTCACCGCCAACCGCATCTCGGGAACATTGCTGCAGGATGCGATCAACCGCAATGATCCAACAGCTTATAATCCATTTAATGGAGGGTGTTTCGGCACAAATTTTGTCGCTGCCAATAACGTCGACTGTACACCCAGCAATCCGCAAACCCTGCAAGATGTCTCGATCGATGTCTTCCGCAAGGGGGAAACAACGCTGGCACTGGGAGATTTCAAAGTCTCCAAGCCCGATGTTTTCGCATTACCCGGCGGTGAAGTCGGTCTCGCCGCCGGTATTGAATTTCGCCGCGAAACCTTCCTGGATGATCGCGATCCGCGGCTGGATGGAACGATTACTTTTACGAATGCCGTCAATGGTGATGCTTTCGGCAGTGACGTAATCGGGTCCAGTCCATCGCCCGATACAAGCGGAAATCGTGAGGTTTATTCCGCTTATGCCGAGGCTTTTGTTCCACTGGTTTCAGAAGATATGGAGATTCCGCTGATCAGTGAATTGAACCTGCAACTGGCGGGTCGCTTTGAAAGCTTCTCCGATTCAGGAAGCACCTTCGTGCCGCGTGTTGCCGCTTCCTGGACACCGTTTCAGGGTCTCATCTTCCGCGGCGCCTGGTCGCGGGGGTTTCGGGCACCCAATCTGGTCCAGGTCAATGATCAAGGTACCACCCGATCGAATTCCGAAATTCCGGCCGTCGAATGTGTTGCCGAAATTATCCAGGGCATTGAAGCCAATGTGGCAGATTGCGGAACCAGGGGTATCATCGATTTTCGGACCGGCGGTCCTGATCTGAGGCCTGAAAAAACCGAAAGCATCAATTTAGGGGTGGTTCTGGTACCTCAATTCTTGCCCGGATTGACGCTGACCGCAGATTACTGGCGTGTTCGCCAGAATGGCATTGTTGGCATTTTGGGCAATCAGAATGCGCTTTATCTTGATTTGATCCAGCGACTGGACGGCGGGTCCAATCCCAATGTGATCCGCGATGCACCGGATGCAGGGCAGTTGGCACTATATGCAGGCACTGGGATCAATCCGGCGGGTGACATCGTCCAGATTTTGAATCCCTATCAGAATCTCGATAGCCGGATTTCCGAGGGTGTTGACCTCAGCTTGATTTACGACGTTGGAAGCACGCCATTTGGTGACTTGAAACTGGTGGTCAACGCTGCACGGCTGATCGGCTTCAATCAGTCACCCGGTGCTTCGGGCGCGCCGCTCGCTGATCTCGAAACGATATTGTCAAACATTCCGCAGCTTTCCGCAGGCGATGTTGCGACGCTAGCGGCAGAGGGTTTCGGCGAATTGCTCGAAAGAGATGGTCGCCCAAAATGGCGGCTCTCCGGTTCTTTGAACCTCAGAAACGGTCCGGTCGCTTTCAGCTTGTTCGGTCGTTATGTTGGCGGCGTGGATGACCCGAGCGCGACCCAGGACGACACCGGCGCGCTGTTCCGTGTTGATGACTGGTTCACGCTTAACGCGAATATCAGCTACACCATCAACAATGATACCGGTCTCGACGGAACTCGGCTCAGAGTGGGTTTCAACAATATCTTCAATGAGGCTCCGCCGATTGCGGATGAAAGCTACGGCTTCTATGGTGACTTGCACAGCGCCCGAGGTCGTCAGTTCAGTTTTGAGATTCAGAAGAAATTCTAAACTCATGGAATGGGGCGGCAATGTGCGGCCCCATTCATTTAGGGATGAAATTATATGACCATCATTAAGGCCATGCTTGTTCCGGTCATGACCATCGTGACCCTTGGTGGCTGTGTCACCGCGACTGTTTCGGAAAAAAGCGTGACCGGGCTCGATGTGGCGGATGGTTGCGCTGTGGTTGGCGCCAAACTGGATATGAATTTCCCTTCTGGAAACATGGCTTCCTGCAAGCCCAGTGGTGACAATCAGTTTACCATTAGCTTGGAGCCTGAAGATGCACCGCCGATCAACTGTAGCGCCTGGTACGCATTTCGTGTAACCCCGAGCAGCGCTGTGACCAATTCTCAAAAGATTATGGTCAGGCTCAGCTATGAAACATGCGGACATCGCTATTGGCCAAAAACCAGCTTCGACGGGATAAGCTGGAACTATCTGCCGGAACGCGATGTAAAAATCACCGAAGTCGATGGAGTGAGGCAGGCCGATATCACGCTAAAATTGGACGGCAGGCCGATATTTGTTGCGGGTCAGGAGATCATTGTTCCGGCTACCTATCGGTCGTGGATCGAAGGCGTGACGGCTTCGGAACAGGTCGAGACATTCTTGCTCGGAAAGTCCGCTGAAGGGCGCGACATTCCAGCGGTGACAATCAAGGCACCAGGGACGAGCCCCAAGCGGCAGGTTGTTCTGATCGGTCGCCAACACCCGCCAGAAGTTACGGGTGCATTGGCACTATTGCCATTTGTCGAAACCTTGCTCGCAAACACATCGCTGGCCCAGCAATATCGTGCGGAGTTTGAGACAATTGTCGTGCCGATGCTCAATCCCGATGGTGTGGTTCGGGGCCATTGGCGGCATAATAGCGGGAGTACCGACCTCAATCGCGATTGGGGACCCTTCAAGCAGCCGGAAACGCAATTGATGGATGGTCTCTTGTCTCAGATCGAGAATGATCCCGACAGACAGCTCAGCTTCTTTGTCGATTTTCATTCAACCCAGCGGGATATTTTCTACACGATCCCGGATGAGTTTCCGACCAAGCCAGCATTGGCGATCAAAAACTGGCTCGGCCTGTTGCAGGAACGCATGCCAGATTATGAGGTTAAACGCAGTTCCAGCTCCAATCTGGCGCAGGCCAATTCCAAAAATTATGTTTACAAACGCTATGGAGTGCCCACAGTAACCTATGAAATGGGTGATGAGACAGACCGTAAACTGATCAGCGAAATAGCGGAAGAAGCCGCGACCGCGATGATGGAAACCTTGTTGGCTTCTCCGGTCGAGTAGCGGTGTTGCGCTATGTCCTCACCTATTCCGTCGCCAGTTTTGCAATAGTCACAATCTCCGGTTGCCAGTCGATTGATTTACAGCCAGCTGCCGCGCTCGCCGATATCGTCATCGAAAATGGTATCGTCTATGATGGCAGCGGATTGGCGGGGCGTGACTTGGATATCGCGATTGCCGACGGGCAGATTATCTTTGTCGGGCAACTGCAGTCCGGACAATTTCCGGATGCCGAAAGGATTGACGCCGACGGGTTGGTCGTCGCCCCGGGCTTTATCGATCCCCATACTCATGCCGGCAGCGACCTCAAATCTGATGATATCGAAAGACGACGGAATCTGGCCTTTGCCTATCAGGGTGTGACCACTGTTTTGATTGGCAATGATGGCCGGGGCGGCGCTGATGTGACTGCCCAGGCCGAGCGTTTGGAACGCCAGAAAATCGGAACCAATGTCGCCTATCTCGCGGGCTTTGGACATATTCGAAAAAAGATCATCGGAGATGCCGCCCGCGCTCCCTCTGATGCCGAGCTGGGTCGGATGAAGATGATGATCAACGATGCCATGTGTCAGGGCGCATATGGATTATCTGCAGGGCTCTATTATCCACCGCAAAATTTTGCAAAAACCGATGAAGTGGTGGCATTGGCGAAAATCGCAGCGCGATACGGCGGCTATTATGACACACATTTGCGTGACGAAAGCACCTATAATATCGGCCTATTTGGCGCAGTAGAGGAAGCTTTGGAAATCGGAAAGCGATCCGGTGCGGCGGTTCATATTGCGCATATAAAAGCGCTCGGGCCGGCAGTTTGGGGACATAGTGAGAAGATCATTAAGCGCGTCGAAGAGGCTCGTTTGGCTGGCCAGATTGTAACCGCTGATCAATATCCCTGGTCGGCATCGGGGACCCGGATCAGCAATGCACTGGTGCCGCGATGGGCGATGGATGGCGGCCTTGATGGATTGCGCCAGCGGCTTGCTGATCCCGCGATTTTGGCGAGGATCAGGCAAGATATGGCCGCCAATCTGAAGCGCCGCGGCGGAGCGGACACATTGTTGATCACGGGAAATCTGGGACAGGACAATGTTGAGACCGGTGTCACTCTAGCAGAGATTGCCGAGCGGTTGAGCAGTGATCCACTGGATGCTGTCCTTGACATCCTGAGGGTCGGAGATGCGCGGGTTGCGTCTTTCAATATGAATGCCGAAGATATCATGACCTTTGCATCTCAGGACTGGGTGGTAACCGGTTCGGATGGGAGTGTTGGGCATCCTCGGAAATATGGCAGTTTCCCAAAGGCCTATCGCGATTTTGTTGTGCGCGACAAATTGCTCGACCTGCCCCAATTCATTCGTCGGAGCAGTGGCCAGACAGCGGATATTGTGGGCCTGAAAGATCGCGGATATCTCAAGCCGGGCATGGCTGCTGATGTGGTGATATTCGATCCCGAGCGATATGCGCCCAGAGCCACCTATCAGCAGCAGCGGCGATTGAGCACCGGCGTCGAATATTTGCTGGTCAATGGTCAAATGCTGATTTCCGGCGGGACACATACCGACGAAATGCCAGGCAGGTCTCTGTTGAAGGATACGCAATGCTGAACTTCTGGTTCAACATCCCGCTGTGGCAAAGGGTTGTTGGCGCGCTTGCATTGGGAATTGTCACTGGCCTGCTTTGGGGGCCCGGAGCCGAAAATATCAAATGGGTCGGCGACCTGTTCATTCGCGCCATCAAGATGCTCATAGTGCCGCTGATTTTCTTTTCTCTCGTGTCGGGCATTGCCGCATTGGGAGACCTCAAGAAATTCGGGGATGTCGGCGGCAAGGCGTTGCTCCTGTTTCTGGCGACTGGTGCGATATCGGTGTCGCTCGGCCTGACCATGGGGACGATTTTCCAGCCGGGTGTGGGCTTGGATATCGTCATGCCCACTGGGATCGATATTCCAGCACCAGCGAGCACGTCCATTACCCAGATGATATTGTCCCTGATTCCTGAGAATCCGGTCATGACCATGGCTCAGGGCCAGATTCTGCCGCTGATCATTTTCGCAATGCTGTTCGGCGTTGCCTTGCTGATGGCGGGCGAGGAAGCTGCACCAATTGTCAGGGCCGCGGATGCCGGTGCGTTGGTGATGCAGAAAATGACGATATTGGTGATGGAACTGACGCCATTTGGCGTCTTCGCCCTCATGGCGTGGGTCGCGGGCAGCTTTGGTTTTGAGGCGTTGGTGCCGCTCGCCAAGATGGTGGCGCTCAATTATGCAGGTTGCTTCATCATCATTCTGGTCGTCTATCCGATCATCATCAAAGGCATTGCAAAACTGTCTCTCGCGGATTTTTTTCGGGGTATCATCGACGCACAGGCGGTTGCTTTCTCCACTGCATCGTCAAATGCCGCCTTGCCGGTTACGCTGCGATGCATGCAACGCAATCTCGGCGTGTCGAAAAGTGTGTCGAGCTTCACCGTCGCATTGGGGGCAACGATCAACATGGATGGCACGGCCATGTATCTTGGTCTGGTCGCATTGTTCGGGGCGCAACTCTATGGCATCGAACTGAGTTGGATGTCCTATGTGCTGATTGCGCTCACCGCAACGCTGGGATCCGTGGGGGCTGCGGGTATTCCAGGCTCCGGCCTGATCATGATGAGTCTGGTGCTTAGCGTGATCGGCGTGCCACTGGAAACGATCGCCTTTGTTGCCGGTATCAACCACATCATGGATATGATGCGCACCATGACCAATGTTACTGGTGATGCGACTGTGTCTGTTGCTGTGGCCCGGATGGCGGGCGAAATCGATGTCGAGGAATATGATTCAGATGATGATATCTAGGCTCTGCAATTCAGCAATCGCGCGGACTACCGTCAATTCACTTTTTGCGCATGTTGCGGTTCTGCTGCTTGGTTTTATCTTGTTTCTCCAACCTGCTCATGCCTGCTCAGAAAAAAGCCTCGATGCAATTTTCTCGCCAGAGCGCAGCACCCAGCGGCTATTGGATATCGAAGCTGCCATGGCCCGGGCGCAGGCAAAACATGGCGTCATTCCAAAATCGGCAGCAGATGAAATTACCCGTAAAGCGCGTGCCGATTTGGTGCCGCAATCGGAACTCAGGGCGGAGCGAGATATCGTGCGCCATCGGATGGTCGCCTTGCTCAATATCTGGCGGAAAAGTCTGAACGAAGAGGGTGGCCGCTATGTCCATTTTGGCGCCACCACCGTCGATATATATGATACCGCAACCATGTTGCAGATTGATCAGGTTCTCGCTGAATTGAATATATGCCTGACGGAGACAATCGGCACGATGGCAGTGATGGCACTGGAACATAGAGATACGGTGATGATTGGGCGAACAATCGGCCAGCATGCGCAACCGATCAGCTTTGGCAAGAAAGTGTCGGTCTGGATCGGAGAATTCCGCAGACATCAAGACCGTTTAGGCGAAATTCGACAACGCGTGCGCCGGTCGGCGATATTGAAAGGCGCCGTCGGCAATTATTCCGGCCTCGGCAACAAAGCGATTGCGGTTGAGAAGAGCTTTGCTGCTGAGCTCGGTTTTGACGAACCTTATTTGTCCGATTGGCATGGCACGCGAGATGTGATTGCAGAATATGCGCTTTTTCTCGGGTTGATGAGCAAATCACACGCGCGCATGGGTCAAGAGATATTTCTGCTGCAATCGACGGACATCGCGGAGGTGCGGGAAAGTCTGCCCGCATCAGCAGTTGGAAGCAGTTCAATGCCGCACAAGCAAAACCCCATCGCGCCTGAAGCACTTGTACAGTCAGGTCGCGTCATTCCAAGGCTGGCAGAAATATTGCAGGATGACGTGATCAATCTGTTTGAACGGGATAATATATCACGTCAGTCGCCGGTTATAACCGAAATTTCGATTGCCACGGGATCAATGATGCGGACTTTGAACAAATTACTCGAAGGTTTGAGTGTCAACGCAACGAACATGCGGTCAAATATTGACCGCACAAATGGATTTGTGATGTCCCAAAAAATTGTTTTTGCGCTCGCGGCGCACGTGGGAAAGACAAAGGCTGAAGCGATCGTCAAAGACATTATCTACCACCACAGAACCGGTTCCCGGAGCTTTGCCGAGGCGTTGCGCGCCGATCATCGCATCGCAGATATTCTTTCTCGATCACAGATTGAACAGCTGCTGGACCCGGCCAAAATTGATCTCGAATCACAACGGCAAATCGAACGGATTGCGGCAGGGGCTGAATGAGGTTTTGCACGACAAATATGTGATCATTGACTGCCACGCATAATCAATCGCGCTTAGATGATTTCTATCTGGTCGAGATCATCACGCTTTAGACTTTCGATGCTGAAGGCTGCATTTACTATTTGAACACCTAAGCTTGCTATCGTTTATCCAACTAAGGTGATCGAGTGCGCGCAATGAAAATAGATAATTCTCAATTTGATGCTGAAAAAGCAACAGATGTGTCTGTGGAGATGCCCAAGAATTTTTTCGAGCGAATGTCGAATCGAATCGCTCGGCAGTCGAGCAAAACCGATGCTGCGGGTCCGAGTATCGAAACAAAAGAAGCCTTGCGGTTGCTCCAAAATTATGAGGAAACTCGCCAAGGCTGGTTTTGGTCAACAGATAAAGATGGCAATCTCACCTATGTAACAGAATCCGTTGCCCAGATTCTTGACAAAAAATCGATCGAACTCATTGGCACGCCCTTCACCCAGCTCTTTGTTGATACCCAGCAAAGCGATGAGAACCAGCGTACCTTGCCATTTCTATTGACCAAAAGATCGAAATTCCTGGAACTTCAACTTCAGGCCGCGACTTCCAACGATGATGTGCGTTGGTGGGAGGTCTCCGGGAGTCCCCAGTTTGATCATTTCGGAGAGTTTTCTGGCTATCGTGGTAGTGGTAAAGATATAACCTCTCAACGGCAGTCTGCTCAGGATACTGCTCAGCTGGCTATGTTTGACTCACTGACAGGCTTGGCAAATCGGGCGCAGATGTCGAAAAAGCTCGACGCCACTCTTTCCACCTTTCAGCAACAAAAACGAACCTGTTCGATGATGTTGCTCGATCTCGATCATTTCAAAACTGTGAATGATACGATGGGGCATCCGGCAGGAGACATGCTACTCAAACAAGTTGCGAAGCGCTTGTTGAAGGCTGTCGACGATGCGGGCGAAGTAGGCCGCATTGGTGGCGATGAGTTCCAAATATTATTGCCAGATTGGGAAGACCGCGGGAAATTGGGTGAGCTGGCGAATACGATCATTTCTTCTCTTTCCCAACCTTATACGGTTGAGGGCAGTCGCTGTATCATTGGTGCGTCGATCGGGATTGCGATCAGTCCATTTGATGGGCTTTCCTCGGACGATTTGATACGCAGTTCTGACCTTGCGCTATATGCTGCAAAAGGCAGTGGGCGCGGTCGATTTCAATTTTTCGCTCGCGATCTTCAGCAAGCTGCTGAAGATCGGAAAATATTGGAAGATGACTTGCGTGACGCACTGTCACGAGAAGAAATATCGCTACACTATCAACCCGTTGTGAACGCAAAAAATAACACGGTTACGGGCTTTGAGGCACTCATGCGCTGGAATCATCGCGAACGCGGGCCCGTGTCGCCAGCCATATTCATTCCGATCGCGGAAGACGCCAATCTTATTGGTCCACTGGGGGAGTGGGCTCTTCAACGCGCCTGTGCGGATGCCGTCAAATGGCCTGGAAACGTCAGGATTGCCGTCAATGTGTCACCAATTCAATTTGCGGATGCCCGTCTTCCCGAAGTGGTCAAAAAGGCTTTAAAGTCGACAGGCTTGGCTCCCGCCCGCCTCGAACTGGAAATCACAGAAAGTGTATTTCTGGCCGAGACCGATGAAACTGACGATATGTTTAAGGCGTTAAAAGATATCGGAGTGAGATTGGCCTTGGATGACTTTGGCACGGGCTATTCATCATTGAGCTATTTGCAGACCGCTCCCTTTGACAAAATCAAGATAGATCAGAGCTTTGTGCGCGGAGCAACGGAACCCGACTCACGAAATGGAGCTATCATCGCGGCCATTGTGGCTCTTGCCAATGCGCTTGATATGGAAACGACTGCCGAAGGCATTGAAGCGCTGGATGAACTCGAGTGGATCCGCGAACTGAGCGTCAGTCACGTGCAAGGCTATGTTTATAGCATGCCGGTGAAGGACGAGGATGTGCACAAACGTTTTGAAACCGGTGACTGGATCATCATGCCTGAGGGACCCGCTAAGCAGAGATCTGATCGCAACTCGATGTTCCGAAAAGTGAAGCTGATCCATGAGAACAGCTGTTATGACGTCATGATTCGGAATCTTTCGAAAACCGGCGCCCTGATCGAAGGACTTGTCGATGTCCCGGTAGGGACGAAATTTGTGCTCGATTTTGGTGATGGTCAAATTGCCGTTTCAACCGTGAGACGATCCATGGGCCAACAGCAGGGTATAGAATTTGAGCAACGCCTCGTTGATGACGGCAATGGTGGACTATGCACCAGGACCCGGATTTCGCCCTATCTCATTGCCGCTGCAGGCATGGAGGTCCCCAATATGTCAGCTGATTTCTATGCCAAAAAACGAGATGACTGGCAGCATAAATCGATTCCATCATTTTACACGACAGACTCCTGGAAAGCAGGATAATATTCCGGGGCTATTCCGGTGTCTGTGCTGATTGGATGATCAGGCGGGATCTAGTTCCGCTCTTGGGTGCGATCTAGAGATGGGCCCACAAGCGACCGCGTCGGTCAGGTCCAAGCAACATTATATCTTTGCCTTTGCCTTCAATATTAGCCAGTCGGCTTGGCTCAAAATGGGAATTTTTGCTGTCCTACCCGGCGAGTTTTATGGCAGGCAAATATTATGCTAGTGATCGATCCAACATTTTCAAATGTTCTGAACTCGACCTCATTTTCTTCGGTGCTCGCTTCGGCCGAATTTCACACTATAACACTGTCAGCTTTGTCAGCTTTGATTTGGAAAATATGCCGTTATGATTGATCTGTATTTTGCTCCCACGCCCAATGGCTGGAAAATTTCCGTCATGCTCGAGGAATCTGGCCTCGATTATAATATCAATTGGGTGAACATCGGTGCCGGGGAGCAATTTGAACCCGAATTTCTGGCGATCAGCCCGAACAATCGCATACCGGCGATTGTTGACCATGATCCGAATGATGGCGGTGAACCGGTTAGTGTTTTTGAAACCGGCGCAATTCTGCTTTATCTGGCCGACAAAGCAGAACAGTTCATGCCTGCCGATCTGCGCGGCCAGATTGCGACAACCGAGTGGCTGATGTGGCAGATGGGCGGACTGGGACCGATGATGGGGCAGCATGGTCATTTCAAGCTCTACGCACCTGAGCGGATTGAATATGCCACGGACCGCTATCGCAAAGAAGTGCTGCGGCTCTTTGGCGTGATGGACCGGAGGTTGGCGGACAATGCCTATCTGGCAGGAGCTGACTATAGCATTGCCGATATGGCCTGTTTTCCTTGGATACAGACCTACAAGCGCCAGGAGGTGAACCTGAATGAATTTCCTCATGTTCAACGCTGGTATGAGACATTGAAACAGCGCGAGGGGCTAAGGCGCGGCATGGCACTCGGCCGTGACAAGCTCAATCGCAACCCACAAGACGACGCGCAAGCGCGCAAAGTTCTATTTGGATTGAAGGATTGAAGAATGACCGTGAAAGTTGAATTTTTCTTTGACCTGTCCAGTCCATGGACGCGGCTTGCATTTCACAATATCCAGCCGATCATCGAGGACAGCGGGGCCGAGATCATATGGAGGCCTTTTTTGGTCGGCGGTGTGTTCAATGCGGTCAATCAGGATGTATATGCTGCGCGCGCCAATCCCGACAATCGCAAGTTTGTTCACAGCTTCCGGGTGCTCAAGGACTGGGCCGCGCTGGCCGGTGTGCCAATGAACTTTCCAAGCGAGCATCATCCGGTCAAATCGGTGCATGCGATGCGGCTATGCTGCGCGCTCGAGGATGATCAAGCCGCTCTATGCAAATTCGCGACCGCGGCGTTTGAAGCCTATTATGGGGACCAGCGCAATCTTGATGATCCTGAAGTGCTGATCGCGATCGCCAATGATATTGGCATGGACGGAGCGGCTTTGGCTGCGAAAACCCGGGAACAGCCGATCAAGGACCGGTTGCGCGCGAACACCGAAGAGGCCGTCCACCGCGGCGCTTATGGCTCTCCTAGCATTTTTGTGCCTTATGGTGACGGCGAGCGGATGTATTTCGGCAATGACCAGTTGCCGCTAGTTAATCGAGCGATTAAACTAAAGTCTGAATAACTTTCGAATCCAGACAACCGGAGCATCATCATGTCAGAACGCGTTACCATTTCCGTTGCAAATCACATTGCCGATGTCCGGTTTAACCGGCCCGACAAAATGAATGCGCTCGATACGGAACAGATTGATGCGATTGTGGCGGCTGGCGAAAAGCTGGCAGCAATGGAAGGCATCAGGGCGATTGTTCTGTCAGGCGAGGGAAGGGCATTCTGCGCCGGACTGGATATGGGCAATTTTGCCGCCTCGGCGGCGGCAGCATCTTCCGCGGACAAGGGGAAGAATGACTCCCCGCTACAAAAGACGCTTGCCGAACGGACTCATGGCAATGCCAACAAGTTTCAGCATATCGTCCTCCAATGGCGCAGATTGAAAGCACCGGTCATCGCTGCAGTTCACGGCCCATGTATCGGAGGTGGCCTGCAATTCGCCAGCGCAGCGGATATTCGCGTTGTTGCGCCGGATGCAAAAATGTCGATCATGGAAATGCGCTGGGGCCTGATTCCCGACATGGGCAGCTATACCACTTGGCGCAGTTTCGTCCGCGACGATATATTGCGGGAACTGACCTATACCAATCGTATCTTCACAGGCGAAGAGGGCAAGGAACTCGGCTTCGTTACGCATCTCTCTGATGATCCCCATGCGAAGGCGATGGAAATTGCAACAGAGATTGCCAGCAAGCATCCGCAGGCGGTGCAGCTTGCCAAGGCATTGATCAACAAATTGCCTGATCTGAACGAAGATGAAATATTGATGATGGAATCCGAAGGGCAGGATCAGGTCAGCCGGACACCCAATCAGGTCGAGGCGGTCTATGCCTTCATGCAGAAGCGCGCGGCCAACTTTACTGACTGATTTGCGACGTCTCGATGATCGCGGCGGGTGCTGAGCCTGGCCAAATATGGTTGCGCGACATTCTTCGGCAATCTCAGGACGAACGGTGAAAGATATTGGAAGATACTAGCTGGTGGTTTGCATCTTCTTGAGCTCGTCGACAACTTCCTGGCGCAGCGGTTTGCCTTCGCCGTCGGTGCGGCAGACAATCACCGAATCGCACGTCGCGATGCATCGATCATTCTGAAACATCGCCTGTGTAATGACATAGCTCGATCTGCCGATCTTGCTGACGCCGGAACTAATCTCGACATCATCGGGAAATTGGCCTTCCTGCAGATAATTGATCGTCACCGCCGCCACCATGCTGCGTTCATTCTTCGGCCGGTCCGCCCACGGCCGCAGCGACCGGTTAAAGCGCACCCGTGCGTTTTCAAACATCGTCGCAAAGGCGACATTGTTGAGATGTCGGTTGGGATCAATATCCTGAAAGCGGGTCTGGGTGACCAGCGATACCGGATAGTTGGCAGGATCAAGCTGCCAGGATTCAGGACGTGCCATAATGCTCAGTTCATTTTTGCAACAAGGTCTTTTTGCAGCGATTTGCAGGCATAGACATACATCGCACCGGCAATGCCGAAGATCGTCGACGCGGCGAGGATTGATTGTCTCAATCCTGATGCGCTGGCACTCATACATGCGTCCGCTTTTGCCTGACCAAGTGCAGCAATAAGGTCTTCTGGCCTCCCTTTGCAAATCTGGGTGGTCAGTTCTGAAGCAAATGCCGAAGACGCGAGATCGGCGCTCATCAACACATCACTTAAAATCCCAACGGCCAAGGGTCCCAATCCATATCCGATCAGGTTCACGACGAAGAGGAAGAATGCCACGGCTGTCGCTCTGGAGCGTGCGCTCGCAACGCCCTGACAGATTGTATATTGAGCACCCAAATAGCTATAATGCAGGATGGCACCGATGATCAGCGAGCCAATTGCCAGCGGGATGATGTCAGTGGTAAATCCGATGAAGTAAAATGGTATCGAAAATATCAAACTCCAGCCTGGAATCCACGCAACAGCATTGGGATATTTCACGCTCAGCTTTTCGGTCAAATAACCGGCTGAAAAAGCACCAGCTGACGCTGCCAGACCCAATGGAACTGATATCTGTAGTGCTACAGCTGCCAAGGGCATGTCAAAGGCACGCTGGAAATAGGCGACTTGGAAACTGCCAACGCCGTAACCGACAAATGCAACAAGGGCCGCGGCGACTACGTTAAGCCAGAACGTCCGCTTTGCTGCCAATTCCTTTAACGTGTCGGTTAGACCGAGTTTGTCAGTATCCTTGTTCGTGTTCGGCGGATCAGCATATCCGCGCGGAGGTTCCTGGGTTGTGAACAGGAAGATCAATCCAAAGATGATTCCCGGTACGCCAAGAAAGATGAACGCTTCTCGCCAAGAGAATAATTCTGCGATTGGGCCTCCGAATCCAGCGGCCAGCACGCCGCCAAGCGTGATCCCCAATGTGTAAGTACCCAGAGCGCGTGCCCGGCTCCGGGGCGGGAAATAGTCGGCAATGATTGAATTGGCAGGAGGCGTGAGACCGGCCTCGCCAATACCAACGCCAATTCGAAAAATGAGCAATGAGAGGAAGCCTTCGGCAATGCCGCATAGCGCGGTCATCACGGACCAGAGAATGACGCTGAACGCAATGATTCGGACGCGATTATATTTTTCAGACAAACGGGCGATGGGAATGCCCATCAATGTGTACATCAACGCAAAACCGAATCCGGACAAAAGACCAAATTGCCAGTCCTGTAGTTTGAATTCCTCGATGATCGGTTGCGCCAATATCTGGATCAGAACCCGATCAATAAAGTTCAACGTGTACAGCAGCGTTAAGGAGAAGAGCACGTAATTGCGATATCGTGACGTTCCAAAGGCTTGACCTGTGTTGGTCAATAACGCTGCTTCTGCACGTGATGCGGCCATAATCTCTCCTGTATTTTCGTATTGATGGCCTGAACCAGTTGGCAAGTCCAGCATACTTTGTGTTTCAAACGCAACCATCTGATCAGAAAATTCCCACCGGAAACTTCTTGCTGCACTCTTGAGCCAATATTATTTCACCATTTTCGATGTATCTGTTATTGTTCCTCTGGAAAAACCTGAGAGCTAGTGACAAAATTGGGGGGTCATAAATGGCAAAAGGGAGTTTAGTCCCGGCCATATTTGAGCATGTTAAACCAGTGTTGCATCCGCGTTTCGGCAGTTGTGGGACACGCGGAGACCGATTCGATTGGTGTATTTCGCGATGACACTCTACAATGTCGATAAACTCAATAAAGGCCAGCGGGCTTGTTTGCGATTGGTTCTGGGTCACCTCAATTCTAAGGAAATTGGCAGAGAATTGGGTATATCACCACATACGGTAGATCAACGATTGCGCCAGTCCATGCGGATAATGGGCGTCGCCTCCCGTTTTGAAGCCGCCCGAAAATTTGCCGAAACTGATGCCAATGGAACATATCAACCATTGATATATCAATCATCGGATATTGAGAATTCGGGCCCGTCCGTCAGTTTGACCGAGCCAGCTAAACAGGATGAAACGCCAGTTGATGGCCTTTTGGCGAAACGTTCAACCGTTGATCGTGGCAGTGCCGCGCTGACAATGGATCGGGCGGCCATGGCGACAAATCGGCTTCCTATCCCGCGGTATCGCGGCGACAAAAATAAGCTATCTATAATCGAGAGATTTGGATGGATTATTATGATCGCTATAGGTTCCGCCGTTTCGTTTGGGGGCATTTTGGCGGGGCTGGAGGCACTGTCGCGGTTGCGCGGTTAAATATCCGAGGCAATCGAGCTGTAGCCATTCCCCAAGAATGAAAAATATTGGTGCGTCAGAGGCATTGATTTTTACGAAGGGACTCAAGATGTTAAAACAACGCAAAGCTGCAGCAGAGCAACTAGCTGCTCGATTGTTCGAAACAGAATTTGCCATGGATGAAGCAATTATCAAAATGGCCGAGCTCGTCAGTTTTATGCCAGTTGCGCGCAACAAGGCAAATTTGTCTGCGGTCGTTGGTCAGGACGCCATTGTGCAGGCAAGCCAGGCTCTCGCCGCTTTCGTTGAAGCGCGTGGACATCTTGTAGAAACACATAAGCGATTGGGTGAGGCACGAGATCAAATAGGGCTGCGCGAAATGGCATTGGGGACCAACAACGACAAGCCTCAGATTCTTCTAGGCAAGCATATTTTGGAAGTAGTTGATCGCGTCGCGTGAACGAAACCGGCGGGCCAAGAGGGTTTTGAGAGAAACCTGCATAACCCTACTGGCACCGGAAGCGTCATATGATGTTTAGCACTGCGGCACCTTACATCTATTATTGCTGCCTCATATTGGCTTGCGGATTTGCTTTGAAACGAGGGACGGTTGCAGAATATGTGGGAGTAGCGATCATGTCCCTGGGTTCTGTCGCGAGTACTTTTGGTTCAATTGCTTTGGAAGCCAGTTGGACTGGGTTGGGCACCATCACATTTTTCATAGATATGGTAGTTCTTGTTGCGCTGTTAGGGCTGACTCTAATGACCGACCGATTTTGGCCGATATGGATGACTGCTTTTCACTTGGCTGCAATTGCCGTGCACGGCGCGAAATCTGTTGCGCCAGATATTGCGCCTTGGGCGCTGGCAACAGGGTCCGCATTCTGGGCCTATCCGATGTTGGCGGCCCTTGTGATTGGAACATATGAGCATGTGCAATCACTGCCGAAAGATCCGGAAAATTCCGGATGAGGCTAACTAGCTAGCGCCCTCTATCCGCTTGTCCCGAATCCGCAGAACAGAAAGCAATTTCTGTACACAGCTGGAGTGTATCAAAAATGGTTCCAAATTTGTTGATATTACTGGATATAATGCACAAAGAATAGCTGTTCTTCGCAAGCTTCTGCTTTCTGATCGGATCTACCGATGATCTGATTTTTGACGGGCTTTGGTTGTTCTACAAATTTAGACGCAAATTTTTTATCAAGCCGGAATATCAAAAAGCGACCGTGGAAAGCTTGAATCCACCGGACCCGTCAAGACCGATGGCAGTGTTTGTGCCGACCTGGAATGAAGCAGCCGTCATTGGCGCGATGTTGCGCCGATGCTTAACACAATGGTCCGAGGATCATTTCCGAATCTACGTTGGATGTTATCCTAATGATCAAGAAACTATATTGGCCGTTGCTCAAGCTGGATTCGGGTCCGATAAAATCCGTCTGATAGTTTGCCGGGAACCTGGACCGACCTCAAAGGCTGACTGTTTGAACAATCTTTGGGATGCGCTTTGCCGAGATGAAATCGAAGAGCGGATGCGGTTTGAAGCGATTGTGCTCCATGATGCGGAGGATATTGTGCACCCCAATGCGCTCAATTTGCTTCAGCATCTTGTCGCTCGAGCGGCCCTCGTCCAATTGCCGGTTATTCCCAGACGGGCGCGCAACTCGCGGTGGATTGCAGGCCATTATGGTGATGAATTCGCAGAAATGCACGGCAAACAGATGGTTCTTCGGGAGGCTTTGGGTGCCGCCATTCCTTCCGCAGGTGTAGGTTGCGCCTTTGCACGCAATGGGTTGAGCGAGCTTTCCGTCAGGACCAGGGGGCGACCGTTCGACGCAAATAGTCTGACCGAGGACTATGAACTGGGACTTCACCTTACAGGCGGAAAAGAGCGCGGTATATTCGCACGGCTGGAAGATCCATGCGGCCAGCTGATCGCAACCCAGGAGTTTTTTCCTGACAATTTGGAAGATGCAATCCGGCAAAAAAGCCGATGGATGGCTGGAATAGCGCTCAATGGCTGGGATCGTATGGGGTGGAAGAGCAGCGGATGGAAAAATAGTTGGCGGGAAAACTGGATGCGTTTGCGTGATCGCAAGGCAAGCTTCGCGGCAGTGATATTGGCAATTGGCTATATCACTATCATTTTGACGGGACTTTTGATTCTGGCTGACCTTTTGGGGATCTACTCCGCTCAACCCGTTTCTGAAATTGTAAGAATGATGCTGGTTGCCAACTTGTTTTTCCTGCTCTGGCGCTTGGGGCTAAAAAGCTACTTTGTCTTTTCGCTCTATGGGATGCGAGAAGCTTTTCTTTCCATTCCGCGCACGATTGTTGCCAATGTGATTAACATATTAGCCGCCTGGAGAGCGATGGGACGCTATCTCGATCAATTGTCGGGCCTACCTCCAAAATGGGAAAAGACGGTGCATTTCTATCCTCCGTCCCAAGATGTTCAGAAATTGAGACTGCAGGAAAATTCCGGAGCAGATGGCTGAGCCAATGGAAAAACTATCCGCAGGCGCGCCGCTGCGTGCCTTGGGTATCTTGGTTGCTGTCTGGATTGCTGGACGGATATTGTGGACATCTGTGGTTCCGGATCTATTTCATGAACCGGAAGTTGCAGTGATCGCCAAAAGTGAAATCAATGACCTTTGCGCAGCGCCCAAAACATTACTGACCGTAACTGAATCGCCTGTTTCAATTCCCAAATCTGCCAACTTTGGTACAAAAATTCGGCCATCCACTTTGAATCAACGAGCTGCGGAGCAAAGAGAAATCGTCGAAGCCCAGCGATTTGAAGCCGGATATCCAGATCAAGTCATGGCCTCTGAAATTCCAGACAAAAAATTAGTCGAAACGAACATTATGTCGAGCGCGAAAAAATTGTTGGCTTCGCCGACGACCCAGGCCTCTATTCCTGTCTATCAAAAATCCAATTCGAGATGGACAGGATATTTTTGGCTTCATGCGCGTCAAAACTCCTTACCTGGCTCGGTTGGCGAAAGAGTGTCGTTACCAAATATCGCAAATCGTCAATATGGCGGGAGTCAGGCAGGTGCGATATTTGCCTATCGAATATTGGGTGGATTGGAACGGCGTGCATCGCTCTATGGTCGGATATCGACCGCGCTGTCGCCGTTGGAACAAGAAGAGATCGCTGTCGGAGTGAGCGTCAAGCCGATTGCGAGCTTACCTGTGGCAATTCATGCGGAGCACCGGCGACCAATTGCATCTAAAATAAGCGCTGCAACCGCGATCTATCTGGTTGGCGGGTTCACCTCCGATCAATTGATAGACGGCGTTACTCTGGAAAGTTATGTCCAGACCGGAATCGTCCGTGGGGCAACCGACAGTTATTTTTATGATGCGTCAGCAACACTCAAAAAACCAAGTTTGAATATCGGAGATAGCAGATTGTCTGCGGGAGTTGGTGTTTGGGCAGGGGGACAAGATCGAGTTTCCCGACTGGATGTCGGGCCTCGTCTTAGCTGGAACATCCCAGTGCAAGGAACGGATCCTCAGATTTCCTTGGATTGGCGGTTTCGAATAGACGGGAAGGCCGAACCCAGCAGCGGTCTTGCTGTTACGATTTCGACCGCATTTTGATTGTTTGGCAAACCTTGGATATCTACATTTCTTCTATTAAGTAGCTGTTGCTTCGGCAATTCCCTTTATCCCGTAACAAAAAGGGCTTAGTCCATTTGAATATGGACATTTATCTGCCTATTGCCAACTTGTCGGTCGATGCATTCGTCATCGTTCTGCTCGGCGGCTTGGTCGGCATCCTGTCCGGCATGTTCGGCGTAGGTGGTGGATTTCTCACAACACCCTTGTTGATATTCTATGGCATTCCGCCAACGGTGGCAGCAGCATCGGCATCAACACAGGTCACAGGCGCTAGTATTTCAGGGGTTTCGGCCCATATGCGACGCAAAGGCGTCGATTTTCGCATGGGTGCTGTGCTGGTCGTTGGCGGGATATTTGGCACCATGATCGGGACTATATTGTTCCAAATTCTTCAGAGCTGGGGTCAGATCGATACTGTTATCAACGTTCTCTATGTTCTGATGCTGGGCAGTATTGGCAGCATGATGGCAAGAGAATCTTGGACCAGCGTTCGTGCCGTCCGTTCAGGCAGGCCTTTGCCGGCGCGGAAACGCCGCCATCATCCTCTGGTTGCCAACCTGCCGATGAGATGGCGTTTCTACCGGTCTGGTCTCTATATCTCGCCGATCGCGCCGTTCGCACTCGGACTGTTAACCGGGATATTGACCATGTTGCTGGGCGTTGGCGGCGGCTTCATAATGGTTCCTGCAATGTTATATTTGCTCGGAATGGGCGCGCAGGTGGTTGTGGGCACGTCTCTTTTCCAAATATTATTTGTCACCATAGCATCGACGATGATGCACAGCATGACCACACGGGCGGTTGATATTGTGCTCGCTGCTCTGTTGCTGCTTGGAAGCGTGACCGGAGCACAATTGGGCGCAAAATTTGCGCAGCGCATGCGGCCGGAATATCTGCGTTTGGCACTGGCCGCCATGGTCTTGCTGGTGGCGGTGCGCATGGCACTCGGTCTGGGTTTCCAGCCCGACGAAATATATACGATACAGTCGCTATGACAGACGGGATTTCAAAAAATAGCCGGATAGTGGCGTTGATTGGCGCGGTCATGCTGTTGCTCGGGAACGGGCCGGTATTGGTGACGGATTGTTCTCCTGACAGAGTGAGTATTCGGGGTGATTTCAACGGTGCACAGCTTTTATGTTTTGGTGCGATTACCTACCCGCCCGGGACACGAAATCAGGATCGAGCGGAGGTTGTGGTTGTTCTGAAGGGTCCACCACAATCGATCATAGTCAGAGAGAAGCAGCAAGTTGCTGGTATCTGGATCAATGCATCGAGTAGCGAATTTCGGTCCGCTCCAGGCTATTATGCAATCGCTTCGACCAAGCCGATCGAAGAGATTGTCGATGACAAGACAGCAGATATATATGAATTGGGATTGGAGCATCTTCAACTCTCGCCAGCGGGGACAATCGATAGCGGCGAACTCAAGCGTTTCACCACTGGTCTGGTGGACCTCAATCAACGCGGAAGATTGTACAAAAACCTCCCGAAAAATGTGAAAATCGAGGGCAGCGTGCTCTATCAGGCTCGGATTAATCTGCCAGCCAGCGTTCCGGTGGGTGAGTATACCGCTGAGACATTTCTTCTCATTGATGGCCGCGTCGCAGCCGCGGAGGTGAAGGAGATCACGATTGAAAAATCTGGAATGGGCCGGTTCATCACAAATCTTTCGCAGGAAAACGGATTTGTTTATGGTTTGATCGCGGTCCTGATATCGATATTATTTGGCTGGACTGCGGGCTTTATTTTTCGAAAAATGTAATTTTTTTGCGGGGATAGCCTGCGTTCAAACTGGTTAGCCCGAGCATGGGTAAGCATTCCTTAACCATGATATTCTAATCCTCTATTGTGAAAAGCAAAACAGGATTGACCATCTATGTCTGACATGGGTTCCCATAATTTTCCATCTGCGCAATCAATATCTCCAGAAGATGATGAGCACGTGGAGACATCAGTTGGAGCAACTGCATCCAAAAAGCCGGAAGGCCATCAGATTGGCGAGGTGATCGAAATTGCCGGATCCGGTTCGCGTATCGTTATGGATATGGCGGTTCTGACCAAGCTTCTCGACCATCCCGATGCGACGATCAAGATGGCCGGCCAAGTCGGCAGCCAGGTTAAAATCCGGGTTGGTGTCAGGTGGCTTCTGGCGAATATCCGAACCCAGCGGCTCTATGAAGGTCAATCAGGTCTGATCATCGCAGATATTGATTTTCTTGGCGAAGGCGATGAGGAACGGCTGACCGGAAATATCTACAATTTCCGCCGCGGTGTTACTCGATATCCGATTCCGGGCTCCCCGATCTATGCTGTTACCACCGCAGACCTGCGACAAGTTTATGCGTCTGACGGGCGGGCCAATGTTGAGATCGGCACCGTCTATCCGACAGATGATATTCGCGGCGCGCTTTATGTCGACGCCTTGCTCGGCAAACATTTCGCGCTCCTCGGCTCAACGGGTACGGGTAAGTCAACGTCTGCAGCCCTGATCCTGCACCGAATCTGTGATATCGCTCCAGAAGGTCATATTGTCATGATTGATCCGCATGGCGAATATTCCGCAGCGTTTAAAGACAACGGAAAACTGTTCGATGTCAATAATCTCAATCTCCCTTATTGGATGATGAACTTCCAGGAACATTGCGAAGTTTTCATCAAATCAGAGGGGGATGACAAGCAGACTGATTGCGACATTCTCGCCAAATGCCTGCTGGCTGCAAAAGCGAAGAGTCAGGCGGCGGCCGGTGTCGCCAAACTGACCGTCGATTCTCCGGTGCCTTATATGTTGTCGGATCTGACGGCGATCATTCAAAATGAAATGGGAAAGCTCGACAAGGCTTCAAACTCTGCGCCCTATATGCGGATCAAGACCAAGATCGATGAGATCAAGGCCGATCCGCGCTATGGTTTCATGTTTTCCGGGATGCTGGTCGGCGACACGATGGCCGACTTTCTGACCAAGATTTTCCGCTTGCCGTCCGAAGGAAAACCAATTTCGATTATCGATGTGTCGGCGATGCCTTCGGAGATAACTCCAACTGTTGTCGCGGTGCTCAGCCGTCTGGTGTTTGACTATGCCATCTGGGCCCGCAAAGAACCGACCCGCCCGATGCTTCTGGTATGTGAAGAGGCACATCGTTATATCCCCAATGATGATATTGCCGGGGACAGCAGTGTCCGCGACATTCTCAGCCGAATTGCCAAGGAAGGCCGGAAATATGGCGTGTCCCTGGGTCTGATCACGCAGCGGCCGTCAGATCTGGCCGAAGGCGTGCTGTCACAATGCGGCACGATCCTGTCGATGCGGCTCAACAATGATCGCGACCAAGCTTTTGTGAAAGCCGCAATGCCCGAAGGCGCGCGCGGATTTCTTGATGCCATTCCTGCCCTGCGTAATCGCGAGATCATCTGCTGCGGCGAGGGTGTCGCGATCCCGATCCGCGTGTCGCTTGACACGCTGGAAGAAAAACGACGCCCGGCGTCCGAAGATCCGGTCTTCTCTGAACTGTGGCGCAAGCACGGCGGCGAAGAAGAAATTGTCGAACGGGTGATCAAGCGCTGGCGTTCGCAGGGTCGTTAGATCCTCTCCTCACTCTCCCAAAGTTAGTCAAAGTTAGGGCCAAGGACGCCGTTGTCTGAACCGAACGGGCTGCAATTGCGGCCCGCGGACGGACTCTGCCGACCTTGTCCGGATGATATCATAATCAGCCATTTGTAGGACAGCGCTGTTTATCTTTTTCCATCGGTTGTTTGTCGAACATCCATGGCCGCCCGGAAAATTGCGATTACATCTGTAGTCATAAAGTCATGCACAGGGTATGGCCGACTTGGATGGAGTTACAGATGATCAACAAGAAAATGTCCCGACTGATGGCGGGACTAGCTCTCGCAGCGAGCGCCGCCCTTGTCCCGATGATGGCCGGTCAGGCCCATGACGGTACCCATAAATTCGACGAGAAATGGGGCGAAGATCTGGCGAAGATGATTGAAGTCAGGGTCAGCCATGGTTTGGCAAAAGGCGCGGCTGGCATGGAAAAAGGTGCAGACAAGATGCTGAAAGGGGCGGATAAGATGGAAGCTTATGCGAACCGACTGGAAAATGATCCGGAATTTCGCGCGCGCGAGGCGGCGAAGCAGAAGAAATGGGGCAATGGACATATGTCCGCAGACCAGCTGCTTGAAAAAGCATCCGAGTTCAGGCGCGCCGCAGAGGAGATGCGCGAAGGTGCTGCTGAAATGCGCGAAGCAGCTGAAGACATGCGCCGCGGCGACGCAGGATAGTCGGTTGGACCTGAGAGGTCCTTGAATTTCATCGTCATGCTGAACTTCATAGTCATCCTGAACTTGATTCAGGATCCAGGGCGACCGTGCACGATTTTCGCTCCGGGTGCTGAACCAAGTTCAGCATGACGAGAGATTTTAATCCAAGCGATCGATAGCCGCCTGCAAACGCTCGGCTTCCGCTTCTTTGTCCGCCAGATCGGCGCGCGCCTTTTCGACCGCTTCCGGTTTGGCTTTCTCAACGAAATTCGGATTGCCGAGTCGGCCGCTGAGTGATTTGGCTTCTTTTTGAGAAGCCTCCAGCGCCTTGTTCAGTCGGGTTTTTTCGGCGTCGATATCGATCGCGCCGGCCAGCGGCAGCACATAGGTTGCACCGTCCACGACAATCTGCGCCGACGCACCTTCCGGTGCAGGATCGAACGAAATCGCCTCGAGACGCCCCACCCGGTCGAGCGCGGCATTTTGCCTGACAACCTTGGCTTGCAGATGATCATCACCATCGCGCACATGGGCCGTCATCTTGGTCCCCGGCGCAATGTTGAGTTCGACTTTCGTCGAGCGCACTTCCGAGATGAGTTTGATCAACCATTCGACTTCTGACTTTGCATCGGCATCAATTTCTGCCTTGGGTTCGAGCCATTTGGCGACGATCAGGTCGTAATTTCGCGCGCCCATTGCATGCCACAATTCTTCGGTGATGAAGGGCATGAACGGGTGGAGCATGACGATGATCTGGTCGAGCACCCAGCCGGCGACCTGTTTGGTCTCTGCGAGTTCCGCCTTAGTAGTATCAGCTTGTCCTGAGCTTGTCGAAGGACCGTTCTCGTCTGAGATACTGGCTTCGACAGACTCAGCCCCAGCGGAGGAGGGGGCAGCGCTGTCTTTTCCACTCTGCAGGATGGGCTTGATCAATTCGAGATACCAGTCGCAGAACCGGTCCCAGGTGAAATGATAGATGGTGTTCGCTGCGGCATCGAAGCGCAGGTCGGTCAGCGCTTTATCGAGTGCCTGCTGGGTTTCGACCACTTCCGAAATAATCCAGCGATTGACCGGCAGGCTGGCTTTTGGTGCAACGAGCGTTTGGCTCGCCCCAATGCCGTTGGCCTCACAGAAACGCGACGCATTCCAGAGTTTGGTGGCAAAGTTGCGATAGCCCTCGACCCGCTTGTCATCCATCTTGATGTCGCGGCCCTGGCTTTCCATCGCAGCCATGAAAAAACGCAGCGCATCGGCGCCATATTGCTCGATCAGGCCGAGCGGATCGACGACATTGCCTTTGGACTTGGACATTTTCGAGCCATCTTCGGCGCGCACCAGCCCATGGAGATAGAGCCGCTTCCACGGCACATCCTTCATGAATTGAATGCCCTGCATCGCCATCCGCGCATCCCAGAAGAACAGGATGTCAAAGCCGGAGATCAGCAGGTCGTTCGGATAGTGGCGTTCGAGGTCGGAACCGGGCTTGGGTTTGGCCGTTAGCCCTGAGCTTGTCGAAGGGTGCTGCTCGTCCCAGAGGCGTGGTTCGACAGGCTCACCACTAGCGGATTCTTCGACCATATCACCTGGCCAGCCGAGTGTACCAAACGGCCAAAGAGCAGAGGAAAACCATGTGTCGAGGACATCAGGGTCGCGGGTGAGCACAACGCCATCACCTGCTTGTGCTTGCGCCTCATCTTCATCTTTGGCGACATAGATTTTGCCCTCTTGGTCAAACCATGCCGGAATCTGATGTCCCCACCAAAGCTGACGGGACACACACCAGGGCTGGATATTTTCCATCCAGTTGAACCAGGTTTTCTCCCAGCTCTTGGGCACGATCTCGATACTGCCGTCGCGCACCGCCTTGATTGCAGGCTGGGCCAGCGTTTCCGCATCGACATACCATTGGTCGGTCAGCCAGGGTTCGATCACCACGCCGCCACGGTCCCCGAAGGGTGTCGCGATGGTGCGTGGTTCGGCATCATGTTCGACCGGTTCGCCGTCCTTATTTTTCGAGACATGCGAGATCAGGCAGCCGAGCTCTTTGAGCCGCTGAACGACCAGTTCGCGGGCGCCTTTGACGCCGTCTTTCTTGAACCGATGCAGTCCGAGATATTCGTCCGGTACGAGACCGTCGGTGGTCTGGCAAACATTGGCTTCGCCATCGAGCATGTTGAGCATTTCGCCAGCCGCAAAGCCGGCGCGTTTGCCAACTTCGAAATCGTTGAAGTCATGGCCAGGCGTGATTTTCACCGCGCCGCTGCCCAGCTCGGGATCGGCATGTTCGTCGGCGACAATCTTGAAGCGACGGCCGGTAATCGGTTGCAATATTTCCTTGCCGATCACGCTTGTATAGCGCTCATCTTTTGGATGTACTGCGACCGCCATATCGGCGAGCATCGTTTCCGGCCGCGTCGTCGCGACTTCAATATAGTCACGTCCGTCGTCGAGTGTGACACCATCGGCCAGGGGATATTTGAAATGCCAGAAATGGCCCTTGATGTCGGTGGTCTCGACTTCGAGATCGGAAATCGCGGTTTTGAGAGCCGGGTCCCAGTTGACGAGGCGTTTGTCGCGATAGATCAGGCCGTCATTATATAAGTCGACAAAGACCTTGAGCACCGCTTCGTTCATGCCTTCGTCCATCGTGAAACGTTCATTGGACCAGTCCATCGAACAGCCGAGGCGGCGCAGCTGCTTGGTGATCGTGCCGCCGCTTTCCTCTTTCCACTCCCAGACTTTCTCGACGAATTCTTCGCGGGTATAATTGGTGCGCTTGTCTTGCCGCTTTTCCATCTGACGCTCAACCACCATCTGGGTCGCGATCCCAGCATGATCCATACCGACCACCCACAGCGCATCCTTGCCCTTCAGCCGTTCGTGACGGATGATGATATCCTGCAACGTATTGTCGAGCGCATGGCCGATGTGCAGCGACCCGGTGACATTGGGCGGTGGATTGACGATCGTATAGGGCTCGGCTTCCTTGCGCTCCGGGCGAAATAGTCCCTTGGTTTCCCAATGTTCATACCAGCGTGCTTCAATGGCTGCGGGGTCGAAATTTTTGTCTAAGGTCATAGGGAGCCTTTGGCATTGCTTTTGGCGGGAGACAACACCCTAATCACGCACAGCCTGTCATCCTGAACTTGTTTCAGGATCCGGTGAAATAGCAGATTGCCGGTGGAGGTCCTGAAACATGTTCAGGATGACGAAGATAATATCGCATCAATCTCGGCATTGGCTTTTGCCCGTAACTGGCGCTTACAAGCTCCAAATCCGGGCTGGGCGTTCATTTCCTGTGCCTTGGCGACCGATTTGTCGATCAAATCACCGGGCATGATTGTGGCTTCGACCAGTCCGGCGCCAATGGCTTCATTGGGTTTGAGCAACATGCTGGAAAGCGCAAGCCTGCGCCGCCATGCCGGTTCCAGCCAATGGTCCAATATCGCCTGCGGCACGGCCGGGAAGGGCAGGCCAGCCTTCGCTTCGGGCAGCCCGATCTTGTAGTGCCCGGTGGCGGCATAGATCCAGTCAGCGCAGAGCATCATGATCCCGCCCGCGCCGATCGCGTTGCCATTGACCGCGCAAACCAGTGCGCAGGGCAATCGGTGGAGGGCTGCGGCAAATTGATTAATCGCAGCAATGGCGCGTTTCTGACCGGCCTCATCCAGCGATGCAGCCACTTTCGTGTCCATGCCACAGGTAAAATGTTCACCTGCTCCGGTCAGGACGATACCACCTTTGGGCGGATTTTCGCCCAGCGCCTGAATCGCCGCTGCGCCTTCCTCCAGCAGATCAGGATTGAGCGTATTGCGTTCGCCATTGGTCAGTGTGACGATGATCGTGCCATCGCGATCTTCGGTCTGGAAATAGGTCATTTGTCTTCGCTTTCCTGACCGGCTTCAGCCGGTGTCCATTTGGCCATCCAGTCGAACACATTGCGGTGCCACTGGACGCTATTCTTGCCCTTCAATATCCAGTGATTTTCATCCGGGAAGATCAGCAATCTGGATGGAATGTCCATCTCCTGCGTCACGGTAAATGGCATCAGGCTTTGCGTGTAGGGAATGCGGAAATCCTTTTCGCCGTGGATGAACAGGGTCGGTGTTTTCCACTTGGTGATATGATTGACCGGATTCCATTTTTCCGGATTGGGTCGTGACCACCATGGTCCGCCGTGATCCCATTGGTCGAACCACAATTCTTCGGTGCTCAGCGCCATAGCGCGCAGATCAAACACGCCGGCATGGTTGATGATGCAATCAAACCGGTCTGGCCAATTGCCCGAAATCCAGTTCATCATATATCCGCCATAGCTGGCGCCCAAAGCACAGGAGCGCTCGCCATCAATCTGATCGTCGACCTTCAGCGCCGCCGCATAGCCCAGTTTCAGGTCTTCCAGCGGCTTTCCACCCCAGTCCTGATTGATGCTGTCGGTAAATTGCTGACCATAGCCGACCGACCCGTGAAAATCGATCGTGACCACTGCATAGCCCTGCGCGGCCATGACCTTGGGATTCCAGCGGCTCGACCAGCTGTTGCCAAAGCTGCCCTGCGGTCCGCCATGTACCAGAAATGCCATTGGCAGCTCACCGGTTGCATCTGCGGGTTTGATGATCTGGCCCCAGACCTGCGCGCCTTCCGCGCCTTCAAATGCGAACCGCTCGATCGAAACCTCATCGATTGCTACCAATTCTGCCCCATTGATCTTGGTTAGCTGGGTGACGGCGCCGTCGGCGGCGCGCCTGTAGAGATCGGTTGGGGCTTGCAGGCTGTTCATGGTATAGATTAGCGATCCGTCTTTCAGTGGAATCGTCGTACCGACATTGCCGCCTGCGGTCAGCCGGGTTACCGCACCGGTTTCGATATCCACTTCATAGGCGGGATGGTCGAGCACATCCTGCGCCGTGACGATCAGCTTCTGGTTGTCCGGCGTCCAGACTATCGATCCGACCGAGCGGTCCCAATCGTCGGTCAGCGAACGGACATCGCCCGCATCGCTGCCTTTTTTCTTCAGTTTGACAACCAGCCTGTCGCTCTCATAACCGGGTCGCTCCATCGCTGCATAAGCAAGCCACTCACTATCGGAAGAGAAAGCGGGTAGCGTGTCGGTGGCTTCATTCAGTTCGGTGAAATTCTTGATTTCGCCCGCCCCGACCGAGGTGCCGTAAATGTCGATATTGGTCGACTTGGGTTCATTGCGATCGGCAATGCGCATCGCGAAAAACACGCCTTCTTCGCCGGGGACCCAGGCGATCTCTTCACCACCGCCAAATGGCTTGGTCGGACTATCGCCGATGAGCTCGCCATCGAGCGCCATGCCCTCACCGGAGATCTGGCCATCTTTCAGATCAAAGGCAAAAATCCTGCTGTAATTGCCGGGAGTTTCCCAGCTCGACCAGTGGCGGACGAAAAGCTCGTCATATTCGCGGCCGGTGCCCGGTCCGGGTTCGGCGCGATTGCCGTCGCCGCCCGCGTCTTCTGTACAGCCGAATGTTGGGCAATCTCGGGCAATATCTCCCCAGACTGCGATCTTGCTGCCCCTTGGAGACAGTTTGAATCCGGCAATATCCGCGTCGAGCTGGCTTGCCTGGATCGGCTCGCCAATCTGCCCATCGGTGGTGATCGACACGCGCCACAATTGTTCGGAGTCGCTGGCATCACTGAGATAGAAAATCTCGCTGCCATCGGCGGAGAAGGACGGACTATGCTCGCTCTTTTCAGCTTTGTCGGCGATCCGAACCGGGGCTGCGTCGGGACTATCAAGATCGAGCAGATAGAGCGCGCTGGATCTTGCATAGGTCTCCGGCTCGGTCTCGGTGACGTCGAACGCCGCCCATTTCTCGTCCGGGGAGACCGTGACCGAACCCATGCGCTTGAAGGTTGCGAGATCTTCCGCCGTCATCGGGCGGGCAGAGGCGACTGAGGTGGCAAGAATCGTGCTCGAGAGGAGCAATGTGAAGTCAAAAGCTTTTGATAAATATGTCATGCGCGGGAGACTAGCAGGACTGCCGGTCAAGGCAAATGGGATTAGCCCAGCAGCGACTAACTATTGCCGATGCGTCGAATCTCGCGTGCGACCAGTTCCTCAACCAGGGTCGGCAGATTGTCATCCAGCCATTGCTTGAGCATCGGGCGCATCATTTCGCGGGTCATATCTTCCAGCGATGTGCCACCCGATGGCTTTGCTACGGTCGTGCTGTCGGTCTGCTCCAGATCGACAAGAGCCGAGAGAGATTTGCGCATCGCGATCAATTTCTGATCATTGATCAGACGTTCTTGTTTGCGCTGATCTCCGGGCCCATCTGCTGCGGCAGCCGGCTCCTCCCTGGACAATGCGTTGGTCAGTTCAAGAACCTCACTATCATTATCATCGGCGACGGGATCGGGAACGGCCTGCAAGGCGGGCTTTGTGACCGGTTTGCGGCGGGCTGCAGGGCGATCTGCATCGATCGTTTTATCTTCTGCGATGATACGCTTGATCGACGACAGGATTTCTTCCATCGATGATTCCCGATTTTGTTCAGCCATGTGCAGCCCCCAATTATTTGCGCCCGTGGTTCCGCCGCGATTCGCTACGACGATATGGCCTTATTTGCTCTTCGGCATATCCGGCAGTGGCTCTATTTCAGCTTTTTGTGCCGAACTGTCAACGGTCCTGGTGGCTTGCGGCTCGGGATTGGGATCGCTCTGGAAATCGAAGAACATATCGTCGACGCGCTCATAGTTGATATCGGGATCATAGAGCGGCCCCCCTTCCAGCCCAAGATCGCGGGCTTCTGCCCGTCCCATGGCGGCGAGCAGGGCAAATCCAGCGACATAGCTGTTGCGCCTCGCGGTCACCAGCTGGACTTGCGCGTTGAGCAATTCCTGCTCCGCGTTCAATATGTCAAGGATCGTACGGTTGCCGACGGTATTTTCAGCGCGAACCCCTTCGAGCGACAGGGCGCTTGCTGCTACCGCGCGTTCCGAGGACTGGATCACCCGTTCGGACGCCCGCCAGCTGGAATAGGCAGCCCTTGTTTGGGCAATCACGTCGCGTTCCACCGCGATTTGTTGCTCATAGGCCTGACCCGTGCGGGCTTGAGCCTGTCTGATCAGCGCCGCTGGCCGGCCACCCTGGTAAATGGGGATCACAGCGCGCACACCCACTTCGGCGTTCGACTGTTCCTGAATGAAATTGGTGCCAATGATATTGCCGCCCAATGTTCCGTGGAAATTCACATAGCGACCCTGTGCATAGGTCGACAATTGGGGCTTGGTTGCTGCGCGCGCCGATTTAATGTCAAATTCTGCTGCATCGCTGCGCTCTTTGGCCGCCAATAGATCCGGATTCTTGCCCAGTGCAATATCGACCGCCTGATCGGCCTGTTCGGGCAGATTCGGCAGCGGCGGGGGAGGTTCCAGATCTCCAGGCTCATGCCCGACCAGCGCAATATAATTTTCCTTGCTGCGAATCAGGTTGGCGCGCGCGGTTTCCAGGTCACCCTTGGCAATTTCGAGACGCGATTCCGATTGCGCGACGTCGGTGCGCGTTAGATCACCAATTTCAAAACGATCGCTGGACGCTTCCAGATTCACCGTGAGGACACCGACATTGGCTCGGTTGAGATTGACGATGGCCGTGTCCCGAATCACGTCCATATAAGTTGCCACAACATTGCTGAATATGCTGGCTTCGGTTGCGCGAAGATCAAATTGCCCTGCCTCAACCCGCGTTCGCGCTGCGCGGACAGCGTTTTTTACCGCGCCGCCGGAATAGATCGGTACGGTGAACGTGCCGCCTGCGGTTGACTGGCGCAATGGCGCCGTGAAGCTGTTGGCATTGCGCAGAAAATTTTCCTGAAAGCCAAAATCCGAAGTTGCGTTGGGCAATCCATCAGCCTTGGCAATCGGAACTCCTTCATCCACCGCCCGCTGTGCGGCGCGCGCGCCCGACAGTGTAGGATTGGTCTGATAGGCAGATACGAGCGCATCGCGCAGGCTATCGGCCTGTGCAGGACCAGCCATGGCGATCATCGCGGCTGCGCCGATCATCAGGTTGCGTTTATACATCACGATATTCTCCCAAACGCACCTTAGAAATGGAACCCTTTGGCTTTTTCAAAACCAGGTAATGCGCAACCGCCGCAGTCCGCGAAATATTGATAGCCAACAATATCTCCGGCTTTGCGTCCCAGTGCCAGGCGGGCAATGCCACCATCTACGACCGCCGCAACGATGCGGCCGCCATCTGCGAGCTGCGCGCTCAACAGATCTGGAACCTGCTCAACTTCGCCATCAATGATGATTAGCGAATAGGGTGCGTGAGCTGGCACGCCTTCGGCATGTGGCCCTTTCTCGACGGTGACATTGTCGAGGACTGACAGGTTTTTCGCGGCCAAAGTCGCGAGCTTGCTCGACTGTTCCAAAGCGACGACATTTCCTGCAAGCTGGCTGAGCAGCGCGGCCGTATATCCGGTTGCCGCGCCAATCAGGAGCACGTCGTCCTCTTTTCTGGGCTCGGCGACATTGATCAAACGTCCGGTCGCGAGTGGCGAATTCAAGGCTCGTCCATCACCGATTTTGACACCGCGGTCGGCATAGGCGATGGCGCGATTGGCTGCAGGCACAAAATCTTCGCGAGCAACATGGCTCATCGCTGCGATTACGCGTGGATCGCTGACTTCGGTGGTGCGCAGCTGGCTGACCACCATCGCTTTGCGCATTTCTTTAAAATTTTCCTGACCCAAGTTCTGTTCCTATGTACGTTTAACGGACATCCATGCCATCTGTGTATTATTAATACAATACACTTTGATGGATTTCGTGATGTTCTAGCCTGACTTGCTCACTGCGCCAAGGCGGATTTCGATGAAATGCGTTATTCGCATATATTAAAGCCATGGCCTCCAGAACCGTTGCTTGGAATATCGTTCACCAGATTCACGAAATGCCTTTTGGATCTCATTTCGGGTAGCGCTATGTTCCAGGTTCAGTGACTTCCCCTATCCAAAGGCGACCCGATTCGCGTGCACGCGAATCGATCAGAATATGCGCTCGTCAGTTCAATTTGCCCGGCAGCGGCTGCTTTGCCTGGCAGCGCGGCCGAGTTTGGGACATAGAAGCCGGTTGATGGTGGTGAGTTGAGGCGTCTCAATTCCGGCAAAACCGTCGATTACCAGTCTCACCACTCGCGATTTGGGCAACAATCTGAATGGTCTCGATCCATGCTGAGAGATATTTGGAAAAACGCCTGGAGGCCCGTCCCGGAAACTTGATTTTTTTCATTGGAATAGTCAAAATCATTGACCCATTGTGCGGAACCGTATCCCGCGGTCCTCAGAAGATTTTGGTTAACCCAAATGGGCTCAAATTTTGAGCCACTGCAATATCCTTTATGTCTGCAGCATCCCGGAAGCGGACATAAAGATTGGGGAATTTTGATCACAGGATAAGAATCTCTTAGAATATCGGGTTACTCAATTTATCAACAGCTGCGAAACCAAGTGCCCCTGAGCAGCGGCGGTATTCAACCAAATGTCTGCTTGTCTTGTATCAATGGCGCCACCATCTCCATTGCGCAGCATTCGACTGAGTTGGTACATGCAGGATGGTTGACCTTCCTTTGCGCCGCGCAAAAAAACATCTCGGGCGTGAATCTCTTCTTCTTCTTCAAGCAACAAAAGACCCAAGTTTCTATATACACCCATGTTACCAGCTTCAATTGCTCGCTCATAATATTCTTTTGCCAAGAGCAAGTCAGTTTTGCCGATTTGGCCGGAATGATAAACCCAGCCAATTTCAGCCAAGGCATTGGCAGACCCCAGATCCGCGAGCTTTTCGAGCCGTTCTAATGCGGATCGAAGGTCTCCCGAATCAATAGCTTTTTCTATTTCAAACTCTTCAAACAAGTCTCGCTTAGAAAGTATATTTTTGCATTGATCATCACCAAGATCAGCACCTTTTGTAAAAGCGGAATGAGCCGCAACATATTCCAAACCTTCAAGAGCGGCGCATCCAAGTCTATAATGAGCTTCCACACTACCAAGTTCTGCGGCTCGTTGGTAACATGCTTTGGCTTGGTGAAGGTCGACCCGACCTAACCTGCCTGTTTGATGAAGAACTCCCAAGGCTAAAAGTGCATATTCGGAATCTTGCTCGATGAGAGCTTGCAACTGTTCCAATGCTTCTTTGTATTCCCCAGTCTCGATAGCAATATTTGCAAGTTTTTCGCGTTCAAATTGGTCTAACTGAGTTAACATATCGCTGCACGCATTGTCTCCTTGATCTTCTCCCCTAACAAATGCTTTTCGCGCCGCATCAAATTCTCCGGACTCGAGCAACAATGACCCTAGATAGCGGTTAGCCTTCACGCTCCCGGCATCGATTGCACGCTCATAGTAATGACGGGCTTTTTGTTTTTGAGCGGGCTCGATTTTGCCTTCGTCGAAAATCCAACCTAATACAAAAAATCCATATGCAGAATTTTCATCACCCTGCAGGAGAGACAATCGAACAGCTTCAGAATAGTCGTCGACGTCCATAGCCTTTGCGATAAGGTTATCGCTCACTGACATAATTGCGATGTAAGCTTAGAAAATAAGATCATGATGGTCGCCCATTGTTTCAATTATTCAGGACCTTGATCGGACGTGGCAGCAGCAAATGATATTTCTCCCGATAACACCCCTGATTTTATCGCGCATCCGATCAAATTTCAATAACTCCCGCTTTCTTCGTTTCGGAATTTCTTTGCTAATCGAGGCAAAGTCAATTCTCTTTTAGCTAGCGTCCGCCTTTGATGCAGTGGACGGCGTGCTCTACCAGCTGAGTCGAACTGGTATTTTGCGTCCGTTACCGGCGCGATTGTGTTGAAAAGTCGGATCAGATATTGGCTATCGGGTTGGATTGATTTGGGTCGAACGCCTTGCGTGTTCATGCAGTGGCACGTATCGCACTTTGTATATGGAGTTTGGCCAGTTTACGGAGGTTTTGCGCCGTAGCGGCCAGTAGGAACTCATCATTTGCACCATTTGGTCGACGCAGGCGCAAGCGGTCGAGCTTCAGTATGCGTTTGAGATGGGCGAACAACATTTCCACCTTCTTTCTCTCACGTCTCGAGACGAGATAAGCATCGGAGAACATGATCTTACGCGCTGTGTCACGGACGCAAAATTGTCTTTTGATCACTGCATCCTTGCAAGCTTCGGTGCTGGCGAGAGCTTCCATATCGCGCGGGGTGAGATTTCGGAGAATTGGCTAGGCCAAATTGATTTGATTTTCCGGATGTCTTGAATCAGTGTCTGGAGGCCCGACCCGGAATCGAACCGGGGTGCGCGGATTTGCAATCCGCTGCGTCACCACTCCGCCATCGGGCCGAAGAGAGGGCGCGAATTGCTCAGATTCTTGATCAATGTCAAGCATGTGTTCGCACTAATTTTGCTAGAAATGCCAATTGGACTGTGATTGCAGGCATTTCACCAGCCAATCGGATCGGGCAATTGACCCGGATATTGGCCTGTGACGCCGATATTATCAATGTGCCGCCCGCCGCAATGCCCGCACAGCTATGCGATATGGAGAAATTCTTCCACCATCGCCCGCACGTCAATCCGGACCTTCAGGCGCGCGGCAAGCAGCGCTGTTCCACTAATCTTGCGTTGCACGAACAGCAGATCGGTGGGCGGGATATGCCAGGCAGCTTTGTCTGCTGCGACATCCATGCCTTGCTGGGTCAAGCCTGCGACAAAGCTGCGATCACCGAAATCAAACCGACCGGGACGCGAGAGCTCGCCGATGATGATATCGATCATATTGTCGATGCGATCGCGATGCCGGGCGACGGCAACCTCGCTGACAAAACCGGTTTTCAAGGCTTGCGTACGGACCAGGTCGCGATCCCCGCCGAGAGCCGCGCCGATCAGGTGCCGGTAGCCGGCGGAAATATCGGCGGCGACGTGACGCGTTGCGCCAAAATCGAGCAACACCAGTCGGCCGGTCTCCGGCTGGTAGCGATAATTTGCGAAATTGGGATCCGACTGAATCATTCCAAATTCAAATATCTCGCGCAGCACCAAACTGAAAAGCTGGGTCATTGCGCTATCGCGAATGTCCTGAGGTGCATCGGCGAGCGTCTCTATCGCCTTGCCCTCGACAAAGCTCATTGCGAGCACCCGGGGGGTTGTAAATTCATCGTCGAGCACCGGAATGACATAATCGGGATCATTTGACAGCAGCTCACCGAATCGACTGAGATATTTTCCTTCGCGTTGATAGTCCGCTTCCTGATGCAATTGCGTCTTTGCCTCGATCAACAGGGGACCAATATCCAGCTCACTTGGCAGAAGATTGGATATCCGGAGCAGTGTAGCGACATTGTCGACATCTGAATCGATGCTCTCGCGCACGCCGGGATATTGGACCTTGATCGCGAGATCGCGGCCATCATGAGTTGTCGCGCGGTGCACCTGGCCGATTGACGCTGCCGCGATCGGCGTCGCACCAAAGCGGACAAAACGCTTGCGCCAGTCCTTGCCCCATTCTGCCGCCAAGAGTTTCTGCAACTGTTGCGGCGGCATGCGATGGGCATTTTCGCGCAGCCGCCCCATGATCTCGCTCAACTCGGGGGGCAGCATGTCGCCAGCATCCATGGAGATCATCTGGCCGAGCTTCATCGCTGCACCGCGCAGATGCGAGAGGCGTTCCGCAACTCGGGTGACGTTGGCCGGTGTCAGCATCATCTCGCGCATTGCCGGACGTTCGCCATCCGCCAGCCGGCGCGCGCCTTCGGCGATCATGCCACCGGCAACACCGCTGGCCAGCCGTCCAAATTGTCCAAAGCGGGACAATCGTCCGCGCGGGACCGCACGATCTCTGGATTTGTCGTTTCGATCAGTCATGCGGTCACCATCCCCGGCTGCCCGGTCCGCCCTTGAAGGGCCCCGCCAGCTTGCTGGTAATCCAGCCACCGTAAAATTCCCCGGGCTGCGGGATCACGGTCTCGCCATCCACCAGGCATCGATCAAATGGCGCGGCATAAAAGGCAATATGGTTCCGCAAAATGGCAAAATCAGCGGTGGGGCTAGGGTAGCTCCAGCCAACTTTCGGCAATATAATATCGTTGATCCTGACATCCCAATAAGCCGCCGCGCCCTTCCATTCGCAAAAGGAACTGCCGTCCGCGCGGTGCAGAATATCCGGATTGATATCGGCAGGGTGGATATAATAGGTCGGGGGATGACTGGTTTCGAGTGTGCGGATGCTTGCGCGGGTGACGGCGACGATCAATCCGTCATGTTCAATCGTGATCCGGGATGCGCTGGGCTGCGCAACTGCGGGCCGGGGAAAGTCCCAAACGCTTTCTTGATCGGGTCGCGGCGGTTCCGGTCGCGGCTTCATGTCTTCGCCTTTGCGCCAGCGAATTTTTGCAGGCGAGGGCGCAGCCTCAGGAAGAGGAGATAGGCCTGTTCAAGTCGCTTCAATATCCAGGGTTGGCGGGCCGCGATTCCGAGCGGGCGCAAGAGTGGAATGGCCCGCCACATCGCCGCAAATGCGGCCGCACCGGACAATAATTGGCCATTTTCCCGTGCGTGCAATCTGTCGAGCATGATCTGTCGGTCGAGCGGACAGGATGCACCGGCTGTCATCAGGTCGACAAAGGCGATCGCATCTTGCGTGTCCAGCCGGGCCATCAACGCAATTTCGCGCGTGCACAAGGGGCAGCCTCCATCATACCAGACGGTGACGTCATGCATGATGGTGCACTGGCGGTGGAGCATATCGCTGGACCCTGCTGGAGGTCGGCGCCGAGACTGAAATGGAGAACGATATCATGAATCCTTCTATTCGCCCATTTTACCGAGAAAGCGATACGGCTGAAAGACCTATGTTCGAGATTTCTTGAACAACTCAGCCTTTTCTCACTGCAGGATTTGGCAATGTGACAGTAATATGACACTTTTGTTGCGATTTATGTCATAAAAGTGTAACAGAAGGTCATCGAACGAGGAGAGAAGGCTATGAAAACATCCAAAATACTGGGATTGGCAGTGATTCTATCATTGGCACCTATCCCTGTTCTCGCGGAGACTCCGGTGGGAGAAATTGGCTATTCCAAAGGATCTTTGGGCTATGATGCGCTGATGGCCGGTCAGAATGACATGGCCTTGGCGCAACTCGAGGCGGCCAGAGATGTCGATGCCGATGACCCGGCGCGACTGATCAATCTGGGTCAGGCCTATGCCCGGGTCGGGCGGACAGGTGATGCCGCACGCATGTTCATTGCCGCGATGCAGAGCAAACGCAGTTTTGATCTGTTGCTTGCCAATGGCGAAGTGATGAATTCCAGAGACGCGGCAAGAATGGCGTTTGACAATCTCAATGACCGGATCGCATCACGATAGGCATCGTGATTTGAACGCGATAGGGATGACGGCTGCTCCGGCGGCCGTTTTTTTTGCTGTGATCATTTCATCAATGAGGTGGTTCACAGGGCAAAGTCCCGCCAAACCGCTATTCCACCGGAGGGTGACAAAAAACTGAAATATTTGTGTCTCTGAAGAGTCACGCAAACAGCATCGTTGGGTCATTTCCGATCCCTAGAGCCCCTGCTCAAGGGCGATGGGGAATATGTGATTCGAATCCGCATCGTTTGATCTGAAATTATCAAATCAGTTTTGCGGAGACCAATCCCATGTTGAATAAGCAATTTCGTTCTGTTCTTTTTGCCGGCGTCGCTGCCTTGGCGGTGACCGCATGTGGCGCCGACGATGTCGCATCCCCTGGTGCGGGCGGCAATGTCACGATCAATAACAACTCGACCCCGACCCCGACGCCTCCAGCGACGCCGCCTTCCCCGCCTTCCGGCACGCCGGCGACAGATTGTCCGACAGGGACAGCCAATGTCGGAACGATTACGACGGGCGGCGGTGAAATGGCTCGTAACTGTCAGGTTTCCGGAGTCATTCAGGGCAATTTGACGCTGCCAAAACGGCCAGATACGGCAAATACGATATATTCACTGTCCGGTGCGGTTGAAGTCGGGATCGACGGTGGCGCGACGGGCATTCTGACGATTGAGCCCGGTGTGACGATTTTTGGATCGTCCGGCGGTGATTTCCTTCTCGTCAATCGCGGGTCACAGCTTTTCGCCGAGGGCACGGCATCTTCGCCAATCATCTTCACCTCGCGCCAGAATATCTTGGGCGACGCGGGCGCTGACAGCATTGGCCAATGGGGTGGAATCGTGCTTTTGGGCCGCGCGCCGATTTCAGACTGTGCAACGGGAGCTGCATCCAATCCCGGTGGAACCCGGGCCGATTGTGAAGCCATTGTCGAAGGGCCATCCAATGCGGTTTACGGCGGCACGCTTCCCGCCGATTCCAGCGGCCGACTATCTTATGTCCAGGTCCGCTATCCGGGTTTCGAAGTTTCGCCGGGCAACGAGCTCAATGGCATCACGATGGCAGGAGTGGGGAGCGGCACTTTCTTCCAGAATATTCAGGTCCACAACAGTTCCGACGATGGTGTCGAATGGTTTGGTGGCCGGGTGAATGGCAAGAATCTGGTCATGACCGGCATTGATGATGATTCGGTCGACTCCGACTCCGGTTTCCAAGGCGCCAATCAGTTCGTGCTTGCCGTGCAGCGCCCCAACGGTGGCGACAAGGTCATGGAAGCGGACTCGAACGGCGATGAAGATGCCGAACCGCGCCAACGTCACAAATTGGCCAATATCACCTTTATATCCAATGGTGGTGACGAAGTGGCCCATCTGCGCGGTGGCGGAGATTATGAATTTTACAATGCGGTTTTCAATGGCCCGGATCAGTGCATCAACATTGATGGCAGCGCAACGGTTCAGGCTGCAGGCGCCGCTGCCGATGAAAATGGTCCGCCGATCTTCCAGTCGACATTCTTGAGCTGTGGTTCCGCATTTGAGGATGACGGGAATATCACGGTGGCCGCGATCCAGACATTGTTCAATGCCGGTACAAATAACACTGAAAATGGGACATCGACATTGGCAACGGCTGCCTGGCCGCTGGCGTTTATCAACGGTGCCAATGAAACGGCTGTGACTCCATTCGCGGCGAGCGGAGCCGATCCTTTCTTTGAAGATGTCAATTATATCGGCGCTGTTCGGGATGCCAATGACATGCGCTTCATGGGTTGGACCTGCGGTCTATATGCCGCCGATCCTGATTGTACCGCTGCTCCGGTGATCGGCTAATTTCATGCTTGAATATCGGGATGGCGTCAAAAGCCGCCATCCCCTTTTTGCCAATTTAATCAAGGACGGGTTCCTATGACCAAGCGGGCCTCTTATATTGCCGCCATTCTTCTGACCTCTGGGCTTGTTTCGCCAGCCGCTTGGGCTCAGGTCGCAGCGCCTTCCGAACCAACACGGGCTGATGCCAGCGAAGATATTGAAGATGGGGCCGTTGCTCCGGCTGGAGACGATTCCATCGATGACGCACAGGACGTCGATATCTCGGCGCCTGGAGCCAGCGGCAATGAAATCATAGTCCGCGGACGTTTTATTCCCAATCCGATTCGCGCCACCTCGGAAGTAGTCGCCGTGCTGGGCCAGGAAGAGATCGCCCGGACCGCCGAAGGCGATATCGCTGGGTCGCTTAGCCGGGTGACCGGATTGAGCGTAGTTGGTGGGCGGTTTGTGTTTGTTCGTGGCCTCGGTGAGCGCTATTCGCTGGCCTTGCTCAATGGCAATCCATTGCCCTCGCCAGAGCCGCTTCGCCGGGTGGTGCCGCTCGACCTTTTCCCCACCAGCGTGATCGCTTCGACCGTGGTCCAAAAAAGCTATTCGGCCAATTATCCGGGCGAGTTTGGCGGCGGAGTGATCAACCTGACCACCAAATCCAATGTCGACGAATCCTTCCTCGAGATAAGCACATCGATCAGCGCCAATACGGAAACGACCAACAAAACCGGCTATACTTATGATGGCAGCAGCTATGACTGGTTCGGCTTCGATTCCGGACTGCGGGATATCCCGACCGAGCTCCAGAGCGCGATTGACAAGAATGTCCTGATTGCGCCCGATGGTGTCAATTTTTCGAGCGAGGATTTGCAACAACTCGGGCAAAGCCTGGTCAATGCTCAGACCTCCCTGATCCAGCGCAACTTTGACATTCCGGCAAATTTCAGCGGTGAGATCACCGGCGGTCATGCCTTTGAGATAGGCGAGACCCTTTTTGGTATTTTTGCAACCGCTGGCCTGAGCAACAGCTGGCGGACACGCGGCGGGCTGCAACAGCAGACGCAGGGCATCGTGCAGATCGATGGTCAAGACGGTTTGCTTCCCGATCGCAATTTTCAATATCTGACCACGCAGAACCGGATTGTTGCCAATGGCATGATCGGCATAAACGCCGAAGTGGGCGAACATAAGTTCCGTTTCGTCAATCTCTATATCCGCGACACGGTCAAGGAATCCTCGATCAGTGCTGGTATTGACGCGATCAGTGTCGACCCTAACCAGGCTCTGAACACCGGTCGAACCAGCTGGTTCGAGCGGCAGCTGTTCAGTTCCCAGCTGGTCGGTGAATTTGAATTTGACCGCTTGTCGGTCGACGTTCGCGGCAGTTATTCCAACTCGCAGCGTGAAGCGCCCTATGAGCGGACATATAGCTATCTTGTCGAACCTCAGACACCCGGCGGTCAGCCGCTTAATCGCCTCGTCAATGATCTGACTTCTCCCGGTCAATCCGCGCGTATCCGGTTCAGTAATCTGGTCGACGATGTATATGGCGCCGGTGCCGATTTGGGATATGAGTTGGGAACGGCTATCCCGATTACGGTTTCGGGAGGCTATAATTATTACAAAAATATACGTGCCGCCGAACGTCGGGATTTCCGTTTCATACCGGCCAATGGCCTTCCCTTCGGCCTCAATCTGGCCCGGATCGATACGTTACTCAGCGCAGCCGTGATCGATGCATTTGATATTGAGTTGCGCGAGGTCGGCGCCCAGAATTCGGTGCCGCGCTATACCGCCGAACTGGAAGTTCAGGCCGGCTATGTGCAGGCTGATGCCGAGTTGGCGGATGGTCTGCGTCTTAATCTTGGCGTCCGCTATGAGGATGCCGATCAAATTGTGGCGCCAATAAGTCTCGCTGGCGGCGCACCGACCCCGGCAACGACCTTGAGCAACAGCTACTGGTTGCCCGCGGGGACGCTGACTTGGAACTTTGCCGATGACATGCAGTTCCGCTTTGCCGCATCGCGGACGATCGCCCGTCCACAGTTTCGCGAACTGGCGCCGCAGCAATTTCTCGATCTGGAAACTGACCGCACCTTCATCGGCAATCCCTTGCTCACCGATAGCGAGTTGACCAATGTCGAAGCGCGGCTGGAATATTATATTGGTCGCGGTGAACGTCTCACCATGGCCGGTTTCTACAAGGATATAAAAAATCCGATTGAATCGGTGGCCTTCATTCAGGGCGGCGGCGCCTTTTTCCAGGGCTTTTCCAATGCGCCGAGCGCGCAGCTGGTGGGTGTCGAATTTGAAGCGGTAAAATATTTTCCGCTCTATGATTTGGGAGGCAGCTTCTGGGAGGATCGCCGCTTGATGCTCGCAGCCAATTACACGTTTACCGATTCGAAGATTAAAGTTGGTGCCGATGATCTGGCGATTAGTCCGATCACTTTCCAGCCCATCGCTGCCAGCAATTTATTTTCGGATGGCGACCGCCTGACCGGCCAGTCGAAACATGTCGCGAACGTGCAATTTGGGTTGGAACAGGAAGGCGACGATCTCTCGCAGCAAACGATATTGCTAACCTATAACAGTCCACGAGCGACTGCCCGTGGCCCTCAGGACCAGCCTGATTTGATCGAAAAAACTGGCCTTCAGGTCGATTTCGTGATGCGCGAAGGGGCGGTGATATTTGGTCAGCAACTCGAATTCAAATTCGAGGCGCGGAATATTTTCGGAGAGAGCTACACCGAATCGCAAACGCTGAACGACTCGGTGATCATCAACAATGGCTATGATTATGGCACCAGCTTTTCATTCAGCGTTGCCCTGAAATTCTAAGTCCGGCCTGTAATTATTCTGTCACCAAAGAGTCGTTTCAGCTTCACGCTCCCGTACTAATTATAGCTTAGTTCCAGATTTGTGAGGAATTGGTGATGCGTGATGTTTCGACCTCAAATGCTGTTAGAATATTTCGATCCCAAATAGATGGTGTGACACAAGTGCTCGGATCCACGCGGATATGACAGCGGATCAAGATTCTGCAGATGATGATATTGACGGAGCTGAAGCGAGTCCATCGACCTCTAGGCCGCTCGTAGACCTGCCTTACAGTTACGCCCGCGATCATGGCGTGCTTTTGCTGTCGCGCGATGGCGACCGGTTGCAGGTGGCGCTGCGCGAAGGGTCTGATCCGCATGATCT
>LXYP01000004.1 GCA_001650955.1 Sphingomonadales bacterium EhC05 | reverse complement strand
ACCAGCGCCTTTGCAACAGGAACCGTCGCGGGCACTGACATCGTCAATGTCGCGCAAGCAACTTATAATAGTCCGGGCGGCTCGATTACGATCGACTCCAATATCGTTACCATCAAAGTCGATGAGCTGCTTGATGTGACGGTCGTTTCCAGTGACCCGGGCGATGTTGTAACCGGTCCAGAACGGACGGCGCAAATCCTGACCTATCAGGTGACCAACACCGGCAACGGCTCCGAAGCCTTCACCCTGTCTGCCGACACGGCCAAGCCGGGCGACGAGTTTGACACCAATTTCGAACAGATCGTTCTCGATACCAATGACAACGGCGTTTATGATGCAGGTGTCGACACCGTCTATACCGCCGGGACCAACGACCCGGTTCTGGCACCTGACGAGAGTGTCACCGTCTTCATACTGTCGGCCATGCCCGCAACCGCCAAAGATGGCCAACGGGCAGAAGTCGAACTGGCGGCGGTTGCCAATACTGGCAGCGGCGCACCCGGGGATGTGTTTGCCGGCGAAGGGGACGGCGGCAGCGACGCCGTGGTCGGGTCGACCGGCGCCGATGCTGAAGACAGCGGGTTTTTCCTGATTGAAGCAGCGGAAGTCACGCTCGTCAAAAGCGCCACCATCGTCGATCCCTTTGGCGGTTCGGAACCCGTCCCCGGCGCGGTCATCACCTATCAACTGGTCGCCACCACGGTCGGGACCGGCAGCCTCGCCGATCTGGGCGTGACAGACATTGTTCCGGAGAACACGACCTACACATCCGAAACAATCACATTGGACGGGGCACCGCTAACCGATGACAGCACCGATACCGACGTCGGTTCATTCGATGGAACCGCCATCGCCGTCGGTCTTGGCACCGTGCCCGGCGGACAGACCCGGACCATAACCTTTCAAGTCACAATCGACTGATCAATCAGGATAATCAATATGTTGAAACAAGCCATTATCGCAATCGCACTTTCCATGCCCGGCGCCGCCCTGGCGGCAAATAACGTGGCCCTTTCCAGCGATGTTTTCATCGAACGGAAAATCGAAAAGCCAAATGGCAAAACCGCCGTTGTCCTTGAACAGCCCAAAACGGTCGTTCCCGGAGACAATCTCGTGTTTGTCGTAAAATATAAAAATGTCGGTGCTGCGCCGGCGACCGATTTCTCTGTCACCAATCCGCTGCCCAAAGCAGTGGCGTTCAACGGGACGTCTGATGGCAATGAGCTTGTCTCCATTGATGGAGGCCAAAATTGGGGGCCGTTAACGGCCCTCACCTACACTCGTGAAAATGGCGAAGTTCGCCCTGCCCTCATGAGTGACGTTACCCACATCAAGTGGAAATTCAATCGTTCTCTTTCCGTGGGTTCGGAAGGGAAATTAGTCTTTCGTGGCACTGTGAAGTGATCGCAACCGTATCGGACTGCTGCGGGATTTTGGCAGTCCAAATTTTTGAGTGAAACAGGAGACAGTAATGACCAGTAAACTGAAACTTCTCGCTACGGCGGGCAGTGTCTCTGTATTTATGTTAGGCGCAAGCCCTGCATTTGCAGACGTAGGCACGAATGCCGGGGTATCGATAACCAACGAAGCCAGCATAACTTATAGCGTTGGTGGAGCCGTGCAGACGCCACCGCCGGTTGCATCTGATACATTCGTCGTCGATAGAAAAGTCAATTTGATCATCACACGGTCGGACACGGCAAATACGACCGTCGCGCCCGGCGAACAAAATGCTGCGGTGACCTACAATGTCAGCAACCAGACCAACGATACGATCGATGTCCTGCTGTCGGTTGAACAGCTTGGCGGTGATCAATTTGATGTCACTCTAAATCCATTGGCGACCCGCTATTATCTCGATGATGGCAATGGCATTTTTGACGCCGGCGATAGCGTTATCACGTCGATCAACGATCTTGCCGAAGACGATTCCGTGGTTATCCACGTCGTCGCGGATATGCCAGGCGGAATCGTGGAAGATGACGAAGCCTTTGTTGTCCTCGTCGGTCAAGCCGCCGACAGCACCACCGGCATCGCATTTGTCAATGATATTGGCGATGCGGATGACCCAACTCTTGTCCAGAACGTCTTTGCCGACGGTGATGGATCGGGTACCGAAGGCGCCAATGACGGCTATCACAGTGCGACAGACATATTTGAAGTCGCGACTGCGGATATCAGCGTTGCCAAAACCAGCGCGATCCTCTGGGATCCGATCGTCGGTAGCGGCAACGGGACGACAATCTTCCCGAAATCGATCCCGGGTGCGATCGTCGAATATTGTATCGCGGTGACCAACGCAACCGGTGCAGCCACGGCGACCAGTGTCGGACTGTCGGATAATCTGTCTGCTCTCGCAGTCACCTATTACGCGACCGCGCCAGCTTCCGGTCCTGCCACCATTCCAACCGCAGGCGTTGTGGCGACGGGTACGGCTTGTGATGGCACGGGCACCAATGCCGATGCAACGGGCCTGGGTGAATCCGGTGGTACCGTCAGCGGAAATCTCGGCAATGTAACCGGCGGATCGACCGAAGTTCTGATCTTTAGAGCGACGATCGACTAAAACGGGCGATAGTGGCGGCTATCCGGCCTTCCGGCTGGCCGCCACAGCTCCGATTTTTCAATGGGTCAATTTACCGAAATATTTCGGCCGCTCCGGCTGACTGTTGCTGCATGCGCGATGACCGTGACTGCCTCTATGGCTTTCGCGCAACCGCAATTTGCCGAAGAACAGCCGCAGTCGCCCGATTTTGCGATTGAACAGGCCCAAAACCTCCCGTTGATCACCAATATCGCGCAAGCGGAGTGGGATGTCGCCGGTCGACGGATGCAAAAACCCTCCAATCGTATCGATATTCAGGTTGTCCCACCGCCAAATGCACCACCTGAGATCACGATCTATCATTTTGACAATCCGCCAGGAGCCGAACAGGTTCCGATCCCAGGGACGATGTGCCGTGGGTCCAGTGGAAATATCCCCGTCCAGCTTCATGGCGTTTTTGCCGGCACATCAACAAGCCCGGCCTCGATCGCGCCGACGGATAAAATCCGCGCGGGTGAGCCACTGATCGTCTCGATTCTTGCCCCCAACAAGAATATTAATCCCCTCGTGGCCGACAGTTTCGATATCGTCCTGACCACCGCAGCCGGTGACCGGGAGACCATCAACATTGTTGAAACCGGTGCCAACAGCAGCCGCTTCGTGGGCATGATCAATACCGCTGCCATTCCGCCGGCACCGGTGCAGGGTGATTGTATCCTGTCCGTCAATCCCGGAGATATGCTGGACGTTGCTATTGATGATATCCGCGGAAATCCGGTCGGCTCGGTCGAAATCGGCATCTTGATCGATCCATTTGGTGAAATATTTGACAGCGGCGACGGCGCGCCGGTTTCCGGTACCCGCGTCACGCTGATCGACATTTCTACCGGACAGCCAGCCGATGTTTTCGGCGATGACGGCGTTTCTGTCTATCCCAGCACCGTGGTCGCGGGTGGAAGCGTGACCGACAGCGGCGGAACCGTCTATGACTTCACCGAAGGCTCTTATCGCTTCCCCTTTGCACGTCCGGGCCAATATCGGCTACTGATAGAGCCACCCCAGCCCTATAGCTTCCCGTCTGCCGCCACGCCTAATCAATTGGTAGATCTCCGCCGGACAGACGGCTTGCCCTTTACAATTGTCGATGGCTCCTATGGCGGTATCATCACATTGGACAATCCTGCACCAGTCCGGGTAGATGTGCCGCTGGATCGCCCCGGTACGCCGCTGATCATCACCAAAGCGGCATCGACGGCGCTGGCCGTGCCCGGGGATGCGGTACAATATAAAATTACCGTCCAAAATAGCGACGCGACGCGCAACACCGGTCAAATCACCATTGAAGATCGCCTGCCAGCGGCAATGCGCCTGAAAACCGGTACGGTTCGCTATAACGGCACGCTGATCCTGCCCAATGCCCAGGCCAATGGGCAGGATTTTTCGGTCGAAGTGCCTCCCCTCGCCGCAGCGAGCAGCGGATTGCTGACCTATATTGCCGAGGTCCGTCAGGATGCGCGTCCCGGAGACGCGATCAACCTGGCTTCGGCGCGTGACAATCGCGGTGCAGCCAGTCCGACAACCGATGCATTGGTGCGGATAGAACGTGACGGAATTTCTGAAAGATTCACGATTATCGGCCGTATAACCGATGGCGGATGTACTCTTGATCCCCGGGGTGCCCAAGGCATCGGCGGCGTTCGCGTGATGCTGCAAGACGGCACTTATACGGTCACCGATCCCGACGGCCGCTATCATTTTGAAGGCATCAGACCGGGTCTACATGTGGTTCAGGTCGATCCGTCAACCTTCCCCGCAGACCTCGCACCGATTGACTGTGCGCAAAACACCCGCTCGGCAGGAAGCGATATTTCGCGCTTTGTCGAAGGCCGTGGAGGATCGCTAAAACGCGCGGATTTCCGAGCAAAAACAGTTGCCTCACGCGAGATCAAAGCAGTCGTTTCCTATCAGAAACCGGAAGTTTTGGAGGACCCGGAAGCTGCCGGTGCGGGCCGTGACTGGATAAGCGGACAGGAACCGGGTATCGCTTGGCTGTTCCCCGAAGTGGATCATAATCCCCGGGTGAAGGCACTGCGCGTCGCGATCAAGCACCATAATGGTCAGCGGGTCGAATTGTCGATCAACGGAAAACCGGTTGAGCCATTGTCGTTTGACGGAACCAAAAAAAGTGCTGACGGCCGCGTCAGGGTTGGCGTCTGGCGTGGTATCAGTCTCAAGGATCGGACAAATGTCCTGACCGCCCGGATTTTGGACCGCGATGGCAAGCTGGTGGAAGAATTGACGCGCAAAGTCCATTATTCCAACAGTCCGCTCCATGCGGAACTGCTCAAGGATCGCTCGATACTTGTCGCCGACGGCGTCACCCGGCCGGTGATTGCGGTACGTCTGACCGACCGCGACGGCAAACCGGCCCATCACGGCCTGGTCGGAGACTTTGATGTCCCTGCCCCCTATACGCCTGCAGTTGAAGTCGATGCGCAACAGGCAAACCAGCTGTCCGGCCTGGAACGCGGACGCCCGGTCTGGCGCGTCGAGGGTGAAGAAGGCATTGCCTATATCGAACTGTCGCCAACAACGGCTTCCGGGTCGCTCAGTATTACATTTCCCTTCCAGGATGGCGAAGTTTCGCGCACCCAGCGCATAGAAACCTGGCTTGATCCGGGTCAAAGGCCCTGGACGGTTGTCGGTTTCGCTGCCGGAACCATAGGCTTCAACACGCTTGATGAGCGTCTCGAAGATCTCGCGGACGATGAAGATAATATCAATGTTGATGGCCGGATTGCGCTATATGCCAAAGGCCGGGTGACCGGAAAATGGCTGATGACCCTGGCCTATGACAGCGACAAGGAAGAAGACGAAAGCCGCTTTCAGGGTGTCATTGATCCACGCCGTTATTACACGATCTATGCCGATCGCAGCGAACAGCGCTATGATGCTGCTTCCGTTCGCCGGCTCTACCTGAAGCTCGAAAGGCCACAATTTTACGCGCTCTTTGGAGATTATGAAACGGGCATCGATGAGCCTGAACTGGCGCGCTATCAACGGTCCTTCAATGGCATCAAAGCCGAATATCGCAACGACCAGGTCAGCGCACTCGCCTTTGGCGCCGACAGCCCCAATCGTTTTCGCCGTGAAGAGATCCAGGGCAACGGATTGTCCGGACCCTATGCGCTGGCGACCCGTGACATATTGGCAAATAGCGAGCGGATCACGCTCGAAACGCGCGATCGCCTGCGTTCAGACCGGATCATCGAACGCAAACAACTGTCCCGTCATATCGATTATGATATCGACTATCTCGCCGGCACCTTGCGCTTCCGCGAACCTATATTGAGCCGCGGCAGCGGGCTGGATCCGCAATTCATCATCGCCGAATATGAAGTTCTGGGCGTCGGCGATCGCAATCTCAACGCGGGCGGCCGTATCACCTATCATACGCCCGACGAGAAGTTCAAAATTGGTGCCACAGCTGTGCATGACGAAGACGAGAGCACCAAGACCGATATGCTGGGTGTCGATGTGCGTTACCGGCCCAATCTGAAAACGGAAGTTCGGGCAGAGCTCGCGGTGACCGACAATGAAGCCAAGACTGCAGCCAGCGCCGGAACCGGACGCGCAGCCACGGCATGGCTGGTCGAAGCCGAGCATCATGGGTCGCATTTCGATATTCTCGCTTATGTGCGTCAGCAAACATCAGGCTTTGGCGTCGGGCAGATTAACGCAGCGGAAAACGGTACCCGCAAGTTCGGCATCGATGGTCGAGTACGGGTTAGCGAAAATCTGTCGCTGGCGATGACCAGCTATCAGGAAAGCTTTCTCGATACCGGCGCCCGTCGGCGAGCGGCGACTGCCGAATTCGAATTTCGTCAGAAAGACACCTCTTTCCGCGCCGGTATCGTCTATGCCAATGATCGTCTTTCGGACAGCACGGTCAACGAATCTACTCTGGTTCGTCTCGGCGCGACCCAGCGACTCTTCGATGGTAAGCTGGAACTCGACGCCCAAACCGAATTTGCTCTAGGCGGGCAGGACGAAAGCATCGACTTTCCTGCACGGCATAGCGTTACCGCGCGTTATTCGATCACCAACGACATCAAGCTTATCGGAACCTATGAAATTGCCGATGGCGAGAATATCGATGCCCGGACGGCCCGCGTCGGCGTCGAAGTCGCACCATGGGATGGTGCCCGGATGGTGACGAGCTTCAATCAACAGGAAATTAGTGAATTTGGCCCGCGGAGCTATGCCGCATATGGCTTGTCCCAGTCGATACCGCTTGATGACAAGTGGACAATTGATTTCTCGCTTGATGGCAACAAGACTTTGGGCGGCTTCGACCGTAGCGATGTGATAAACGACCAGCAGCCCGTCGCCTCTGGCGGTTTTCTGGGCAATGATACGACATTGACCGAGGATTTTACCGCCATCACCGCCGGGGCAACCTTTCGTCACGAAGACTGGAGCTGGGTCAGCCGCGCGGAATATCGCGATGGCGATCTTTCCGACCGCTATGGTTTCACGACGGCAGCTTTGAAACAGATTGGCGAAGGCAGCACTTTGGGGGCACTCGCGAGCATATTTGTCGCCGAAGATGAAACGGGCGTGAAGACCCAGGCGATCGAAGCCGAAGCCAGCTGGGCGCATCATCCCGCTGACAGTCAATGGTCCTGGCTCGAAAAACTCGAATTCCGCGAAGACAAGGTTCGCAATGCCGTGGCCGGTGCATCTGGCCCGATTGGCGGAGCGCCCTTGCTCGTCGATGGTGACGTAACTTCGCGCAGGATTATCAACAGTCTAAGTGTGAATTATACGCCGATTGGCGCGGATGACGGAATTTTCACCGAGGCGGGAGAATATAGTTTCTTTTGGGGAAGCCGCTATGTTTTCGACCGGTTCGGGGAAGATGACGTCAAAGGCTGGAGCAATGTGATCGGAGCGGACGTCAAATTCGATCTTTCCGACACGATTGATATCGGCGCCCAGGCGACCGCACGTATCGGCAATGATTTTGATAGTGTTGCCTATAGTGGCGGGCCAACTGTCGGGATTACGCCGTTTAAAAACGCCTATCTCTCAGTTGGCTATAATGTGGTGGGTTTTGCAGACCGCGACTTTGAAGAAAGCCGCTATACCAGAGATGGGCCCTTCGTCACCTTCCGCCTGAAATTCGACCAGCAAACCCTCGGCAGTTTGGGCCTTTAGGGATCAACTGAGGCTGGTGATCGCTGCCGTTCAGTCGGCGAACAGCAGAACTGGCGTTTCAAGCAGATGTTTGAGCGCCTGCACATAGCTGGCGGCATCATAGCCGTCGACCACCCTGTGATCACAGGAGATCGACAGATTCATCAGCTTGCGTGCGAGAATCTCTCCATTTTCGGCGAATACGGGGCGCTCTACTATCTTGTTCGGTCCAATGATTGCCACTTCCGGGCGATTGATCACTGGCGTGGTCGCAATGCCGCCCAAAGGCCCGAGTGAAGTCAATGTCAGCGTCGATCCGGTCAATTCGTCCTTGCTGGCGCTGCCATTGCGCGCTGCTTCCGCGAGGCGGCCAATTTCAGCCGCGAGCTGCCATATATTCATGTCTTGCGCGTTGCGAATGACCGGGACCATCAGGCCTTGATCGGTCTGTGTGGCCAGTCCGAGGTGAACGGCACCGTGGCGCGTCACCTGCCCTGCCTGATCGTCGAATGTCGCATTGAGCATCGCGAATTTGGGCAATGATTTGCAGATCGCCACAATCATCAACGGCAACATGGTCAGCTTGGGCCGTTCGCCGCGATTGGCGTTGAGGTCCTGCCGCATGTCTTCAAGATCGGTCATGTCGATTTCATCAACATAGGAAAAATGCGGAATATTGCGTTTCGACTCCGCCATATTCTGCGCGATCTTGCGACGCATCCCGATGACTTTGATCGTCTCGTCGTCACGCTTTTGAGACGCTCCGGCCGGACGATATCCCTGTCCGCTGGCATAGGTCAGATAAGCGTCGAGATCGCTGTGACGCACATGCTCACCCAGCGATTTGACCTGAGCCAGATCAATACCGAGATCCGCAGCGCGCTTGCGCACCGCCGGGGTTGCGAGTATTTTCTGACTCGACAATGGTGCGGCCATGACGTCAGTTTCAGCCGCCTGCGCAACCAAGTCTTCAGACTCTTTCTTAAGATTGGAATCGACGGTATTTGAAGAGGGTTTCTTTTTATTATCAATGACTTGATTCGGTGTCATGGCGGTAGCAGGTGGCGTTTCCGCAGTCTCCGGAGCGATATCATCCGCGCTTGTCGCCTCCAACGCTTCCAAGTCGGCGGCGCCTTCGACTTCAATCTCGACCAACATCGAACCGATTGGGATGATGTCACCCGCTTCTCCGGCCACGGCAATGATCTTGCCCGATACCGGCGCTTCCATTTCCACCGTCGCCTTGTCGGTCATCACGTCCGCGATCTGGTCATCTTCCTCGACCATATCACCGACCTTCACATGCCAGGCGACAATCTCAGCTTCGGCGATACCTTCACCAATGTCGGGTAGCGTAAATGTATAGATGCTCATGATTTCAATTCCCCAACAATCTTCTCGAGCGCCTCGCCAATCCGGACCGGTCCCGGGAAATACGCCCATTCCAGGCTATGCGGATATGGCGTATCAAATCCGGTGACCCGCTCAATCGGTGCTTCCAGATGATAGAAACAGCGCTCCTGGACCAAGGCCGATAATTCTGCGCCAAAGCCACTCGTCCGTGTCGCTTCGTGGACAATCAGGCAGCGGCCGGTCTTCTTGACCGATGCCTCAATCGTTTCAATATCAAGCGGAACCAGTGTCCGCAGATCGATCACTTCGGCATTGATGCCATGTTCTTCAACCACCGCTCTCGCGACATGGACCATCGTGCCATAAGCCAGGACTGTGACCTCATCACCCTCACGAACGATATTGGCTTTACCCAGTTCGATCCGGTAATAGTCTTCCGGTACTTGCGCCGCATCAAATTTCGACCAAGGCTCGACCGGTTTGTCATAATAGCCAGTAAACGGACCATTATAGATACGCTTGGGCTCGAAGAATAATACCGGATCATTATCCTCGATCGCAGCGATCAGAAGTCCCTTGGCATCATAAGGCGTCGAAGGGATGACCGTCTTCAGTCCGGAAACATGAGTGAACATGGCTTCTGGAGACTGGCTGTGGGTCTGCCCGCCAAAAATGCCGCCGCCGAATGGAGAGCGCACGGTCAACGGAGCAATAAACTCGCCGGCAGAGCGATAGCGCAGACGCGCGGCTTCCGAGATCAGTTGATCCATTCCCGGATAGATATAATCAGCGAACTGGATTTCCGGTACTGGCCGCAAACCATAAGCACCCATGCCGACTGCGGCGCCGATGATGCCACACTCGCTGATCGGAGAGTCAAAGCAGCGCGTTTTGCCGTATTTCTCCTGCAATCCGGCGGTCGCGCGGAACACGCCGCCAAAATAGCCGACGTCTTCGCCCATGATCACGACATTGTCATCGCGCTCCATCATATTGTCGAGGCCCGAATTGATCGCCTCAATCATGTTCATGACGGCCATTTAATGTCTCGCTCTTTATCAGCCTGATCGGCCTGTTCTCTCAGATGCCAGGGCATTTCTTCAAACACATCTTGGAACATGGTTTCAAACGGTTGATGCAAACCGTGGCCCAAGATGCCATTTTTGGCCGCTTCTTTCACCGCCACCTTGACCGCCTCGACGCATTCAACATCGAGCGCTTCCTGCTGCTCCACGCTCCAAACACCGCGGGTGATGAGATGCCGTTTCAGCCGCATGATCGGGTCACCCAACGGCCATTCTTCCCGCTCCTGCGCACTGCGATAGGCGGTTGGATCGTCAGACGTGCTGTGAGCATCCGCACGATAGGTGAAATGCTCGATGACCGTGGGCCCCTGATTGGTTCGCGCACGTTCTGCCGCCCATTGTGTCGCCGCGTAAACGGCCAACGGGTCATTGCCATCGACCCTCAAGGCAGCAATCCCATATCCCACGCCGCGCGCAGCAAAGGTTGTGCGCTCGGCACCGGCAAATCCCGAAAAAGATGAGATAGCCCATTGATTGTTGACGATATTCATGATGACCGGCGCATTGTAGACCGCCGCGAATGTCAGGGCGGCATGAAAATCGCCTTCCGCGGTCGACCCTTCACCACACCATACCGCAGCAATCCGATTATCGCCTTTTGACGCACTCGCCATCGCCCATCCGACAGCCTGAGGATATTGGGTCGTCAGATTACCGGAAACCGTGAAGAAATTGAGCCTGGTAGAACTGTACATGATCGGCAGCTGTCGCCCTTTGAGCTTATCCGCCTTGTTGGAGAAAATCTGGTTGACCATATCAACCATCGGATATCCGCGGACGAATAAGATGCCTTGCTGACGATAGCTGGGGAAACACATATCTTCGGCATCCAGCGCCATAGCGGCGGCAACCGAAGTCGCTTCTTCACCCGTAGATTTCATGTAGAAACTGGTTTTGCCCTGGCGTTGCTGGCGATGCAGTCGATCATCAAATGCGCGCAGTTGCGCCATCGTTTTGAGCATTTTCAACAGCGTATCGTCATCCAGCTTCGGATCCCAGGGACCGACCGCTTTATGATCATCATCCAATACCCGGATCAGATCATATGCCAGATCACGCATAGCGGCGGGTTTAGTCGACACATCCGGCCGGGCTTGATCGCCGGCTTTTTGAATCTCGACATCGCTATAGTCGACGGCATCGCCTGGCCGGAACTTTGGTTCGGGCACGTGCAACGACAAGGGCGACAGATTCCGGTTTGAGATATCGTTTGCCATCAGCCACTCCAGCTTGATCGCGCATTTGTTGCGCCGTAATATTCGTTTAATCTGACGTTATAATATTACAGATTTCAATTTAGGTCAATCTCGCTGCCCTTTATCAAAAATCAAACCGCAACAGGCGCAGAAATATGCGATTGAGGTGTATAGTCGACAACTTCAAAATCGCCAATTTGATAGTCAAATATCGAATCAGGCTTGCGTAAGATCTTGAGTTTAGGCGTACCAGCCGGCTCGCGAGAAATCTGCTCTTCCACCAGATCCGCGTGATTGAGATAGAGATGCACGTCCCCGCCATTCCAGATCAATTCTCCCGGCTCAAGATCGCACTGCTGTGCAATCATTCGGATGAGCAACGCTGCAGAATAGACATTGAAAGCAAAGCCTAAGCCGAGATCACAGCTACGTTGATAGAGAATTCCTGACAATTTTCCGCCGGAAACGTAAAACTGATAGGTTTTGTGACAAGGCGGCAAAGCCATTTGATCCAATTCTGCAACATTCCAACCGGTGAATATATGCCGCCGCGAACCCGGATTATTCTTCAAGCCGTCAATCAGATTTTCTATCTGGTTGATACCCTTGTCTTCACGGCGATAAAGCCCTTCACCTGCGGGTATATATCTCGGCCAGTCCACCCATTGCTTGCCATAGACAGGCCCCAAATCCCCCCATTGTTGAGCAAAGCTATCATCTTCAACAATCAGTTTTTCGAACGCGTCACGATCAATATCGTCACCGGTTTCCTTACGATATTTATCAAGCGGCCAGTCGGTCCAAATATGTACCTTCTGTTTGACCAATTCTTGAATATTGGTGTCGCCGGTCAGAAACCAGAGCATCTCCCGGGTTGCCGTTTTCCAAAATACCCGCTTGGTTGTCAGCAATGGAATTGCATCTTCAGCAAGGTCAAAGCGCATTGTCGTACCGAATATCGCACGCGTACCAACCCCGGTGCGGTCGACCCGTTCGTCGCCATGCGACCAGATATGGCGCATGAGATCAAGATATTGTTGTTCATAATGTTGCTGGGGAATCAATGCACGCTTCTCCATTCAAGTTTCAGCTGATGCTAGACCGCTGCGCAACGATGCTCAACCGGACAATCATGGATAGGAATCTTTCTTGTCAGCCCTTCCCGATAGAAAGGCAGAGAAGTTAGATCGAAGCGCCGAAGCCCATTCTTAATGCTTTGTCCCCAAGCAAGCCCAGGCGAATTAGTTTAGTTTCTGAAACATTTGCAAAATAACTCATAATTCGTCGTTAACCTTATTTTGATGAAAGACCCGTATTGCATTGAGCCATGAGCACACGTGTCTTAATTGTCGATGATCGACCCACCAATCTGCGTATTTATGCACAGTTTGTAACGCTGATGGGAGAGAACCACTCCTCGGTGACTTTCGCCGATCCCATTGAAGCTTTGGAATGGTTGAGCTCCAACAACGCCGACCTCATGATAGTCGACTATCGAATGCCGCAAATGAATGGCGCCGAATTCATTCGCAAAGTTCGCCTGATGCCTGAAGCAAGTGATGTTCCTGCAATTGTCATTACGGCCCATCAAGACCGTGAGTGCCGCTTAGCTGCACTGGATGCTGGAGCGACAGATTTTCTGCAAAGCCCAGTTTCTCATGTGGAATTTTGCAGTCGAGCATTATCCTTGCTGACAACAACCAAAAAGAGCGTGAACCTTCGCAACCGTGCTTCTCAAATTGAACGGAAACATGCGGCGATTAGCGAACATATTGGTAAGGATATTCCCGCAAATAAAAGTATGCTGGAGCAAATCATTGATACGATCCCGATCATGATCAATGCGACAGATCGATCGGGCAAATGCCTGTTCACCAATGCTTATCAGTCAGCGCTCTTCGATAAGACGCCTGAGGAGATGGTCGGCACCGACTTTTCCAACTATTTTGAACCGACGCTAGCGACAAATGCACGTCGCCGGGATGCATTGGTTCTAAAATCTGGTCTTGCCATTCCACATTATGAAGAAAAAATCACCAGTGATGGCGTCGACCTGATCTTCCATTGTAATAAATCACCCTTGCTCAATCACAACGGTGAGGCGATCGGCGTTTTGACTACTGCGGTGGACATAACTGCGCGAAAATTTGCCGAAGAGCACAGAACCCATCTGGCGCTTCATGACATGCTCACAGGGCTGCCAAATCGCGTTTTGCTAGCCGAGCAAGTTCGCTCTACAATCGAGACTTGCCGGAAAACCGATAATGAAGCTGCTCTCTTACTTCTCGATCTCGATCGATTCAAAATCATCAATGACACTAGAGGACATCATAGCGGCGACACATTGTTACGTGAGATTGCCGAACGGCTGACCAACACGATTGGCCCAGAAGATTTCGCGGCCCGTATTGGTGGTGATGAATTTGCCATCATCTTGAATAATGTCAAAAATATCGATTCAATCAATTCGCGCTGTGTCAAAATATTGAAGGCGATCAATAAACCTTATTCTATCAGCGGCGTTGAGCAAGTCATTGGCGCAAGTATCGGTGTCAGCTTGATCCCCGAAGACGGTAACGAATATGAAGAAGTGCTGCGTCTGGCCGATTTGGCAATGTATGACGCCAAGGCCAATGGTCGTAATTGCCATCGGTTCTTCTCCGAAGGGATGAACGAAATTGCCCAGGCCAATGCTGCGCTTGAAAATGAGCTACGCGATGCCTTGCAAAACGATCAATTTGCGCTCGAATATCAGCCGATAGTGGATACCAAGACACTCAACTATGTTGGGCTGGAGGCTTTGGTAAGATGGGATCATCCCAGTCGCGGCCGTTTGTTGCCCGTCGAATTTATCCGCGTTGCGGATGACAGTGGTTTGATGGATTTGTTGGGAAGCTGGGTGATTGCCGAAGTTTGCCGCCAAATCAAGGCATCTGCCAGCGAAGGTATTGAACTTCCTCGTGTCGCCATCAACGTGTCTCCACGCCAATTTCAAAGCCGAAACTTATGTACGGAGTTGCTCGAACAGATCGCTTTGAATGATATTGATCCGACCAAAATTACAATAGAGATTACAGAAGAGCTCCTGCTCGACAACAATGATCAGGTCAGTGAGACTTTGCATCGGCTGAGAAACAATGGCGTCGGAATTTCAATTGATGATTTTGGCACCGGATATTCGTCACTGCAATATTTGCGCGATATTCCTGCCAACTGCCTCAAAATCGACCGCACTTTCATCTCGCGGATTGAGCATTCAGCCGCAGATCGAGCAATCATCAGCACGATTGCCCATCTCGCTCATGCTCTGGACATGAGGGTAATCGCGGAAGGCGTCGAGAATGATGCCCAATTGGAACTGCTCAAGGTTTCGGGCTGTGATGAAATACAAGGTTTCAAAATAGCGCGTCCGCAGCGCGCAGAAGATCTTGGAAAATTATTTGGCCCCCAAAAATCACTTCAGAGTCGCCAGATTACCAAAGGGCAATAACATTGTTATTCTCGAAAAAACCCACCACTGATCGCGTGTCACATCGCCATCACCATCATCGCCACCCGCGGCATGGCATGGGTCACCATACCAGCGACCGCGAACATGAAATGATCAAAAATCGCCTTGTTCTGGTCATTTTGTCCACTATCGCGTGCTTGGCTTTCGGTGGCGGTCCCAGCTTGATCATGGGTTTCAGCATCTATTTTCTCGCAGGCCTGGTGCTCGCAGCCGCTTATCTTCTCTATCCGCAGCCATCAAATCTTCGACGTTTCGTCGGACTATGTGTCGATTTCGGTACCGGGGCCTATTTGCTGCAGCTGGGAGGCGATAGCTCGGCCGCCGGCTATCCGATATTCTTGTGGGTGATCTTGGGAAATGGATTTCGTTTCGGAATCAAGTGGCTGTTTCTTGCATCCCTGATGGCGAGCATTGCATTTGGATGGACGATTTACACAGTTGAATTTTGGCGCGAGAATTTGCCACTTTCGATCGGCTTGCTGATCGGTCTAATCGTTATCCCCGCTTATTGCTCAACGCTGATTACGAAGATATCGATGGCGAAAGAGGAAGCAGAATCCGCGAACAAGGCGAAAAGCCTGTTCTTAGCGAGCATTAGCCATGAGTTGCGCACGCCATTGAACGCGATCATTGGCTACGGCACCCATTTGCAGGATATGAAGCTTCCTGAGACCCAACATCAGATGATTTCGACCAGCGTTTCTGCTGGCCGCCACCTTCTCCACCTGATCAACCAATTGCTAAACTACGCCAAATCGGAATCTCAGGATGAATTGCCCGAACCGACCAATTTTTCCATCGTCGATGTAATGGCGGACGTTCGAGATATTATGCAGATCGTCGCGGATGAAAAAAATCTGAAAATTCACCTCCAGGCTGAGGCGATGAGTGATCAGCAAGTCTCTGGGCAGGTAGATTTTATCCGCAATATTCTGATCAATTTGACCAGCAATGCCGTGAAATTTACCGACAAGGGGATGATCATCCTGAAAAGCGGGATCCATCATCAGTCTGCTGGTGATCTATTATGGTTTTCGGTCACCGATACTGGTCCTGGAATACCTCCTGAGGCACAGGACAAAATATTTGAAGTCTTTCAGCAAGCGGATGATCATGTCGTCCGCAAATTTGGCGGGACCGGGCTAGGCTTGGCAATTTGCCGAAGACTGGCCAATCAAATGGGCGGTGACATCTCTGTCGAGAGCGAAGTGGGTCACGGCAGCACCTTCACCGTCACATGCCCCATTGATGAGAATGGGCCGTCGCATCAGGCCGACCAGTTTGAAACCATCAAAATATTGTCTCTCGGCTACCAACAGGATGCCCCTGCAATTGGCGCGAATGATTCCGAACAGGTTGAAATGGATCATATTCCGTGCAAACCGAATGACAATCTCAAGGCTATCATTGGCGGCCTGAACCTTCAGGCTTATGATATCGCATTGTTAGATGACCAGATATCGTCGCAATTCGGCAATGAACAGTCTTTTTGGGAACCCTTCCAAAAGGCAAAACTTCCTCCCGTTTTGTTGGCAAATGACAATTTCACGGACCTTTCCGAGATCAGTCTCAGGGCGGCATTTGCATCGGTCCTGCCTGCAACCGCAGACCTGCATATGCTTCATAGCGTGGTCCGAATAGGTTGCTCGTTCAATGGCAATATCGAGGAGGAAGATAGCCAAATCTCTACTCCCCTGCCTTGGACCGGACAAGCAGCCCGTCGGATTCTTGTTGCCGACGACAACAGAACGAATCAAATGGTCCTTGAGACCATTCTTGCCAATGCCGGTCACGATGTCGTCATCGTCGCCGACGGGGTACGCGCATTGGAGGAATTGGAGGCCAATCCCTATGATATTGTTTTGTTGGACGTCAACATGCCGAAAATGGGCGGCGTCGAGTGCACAAGGCTGTGGCGACAGATTGAAGGACCAAGGTCGCATGTACCGATTGTTGGATTGACCGCGGACTCGACGGAGGAAACCGAGAAAAAATGCCTCGATGCAGGGATGGACCTGTTCATGACCAAACCCATTGAAGCGGGTCAACTGCTCCAGTTGATCGCCAATCAGACCCAGAGTCCTGAGGAGTTGGACAAGATCGACACGATAAGCGATCCGCTGGGCGTCGTGCAGAAAATTGGTGCGGCACCTCGAGAGGATGAAAATCCGGCTATCGATCCGGCCCAGCTCGATTACCTGCGATCAATCGGTGATGAACTGTTCATCCAATCCATCATCGACGCCTATCTGGACGATTGCACTGATGTCATGGCTGCCTTCCAGACCGCCGTCAAAGATCAGAATGTTGCCGATTTTCGGTTCCATGCGCATGCATTTAAAAGCGGTGCCGCCAATGTTGGAGCTTTGCCGCTTGTCGAAATATGCGGAAAACTCGAAGTCATCTCGGAACATGATTTTGATACACGGAGATTTGAATTCCAAGATCAGATTGAACGCGAAGTGCAGCGGGTTCGCGACTGTTTGATCGATCAGATCGTCGACGCTAAACCAGAAGATGCATCGCATCTCCAGCAGTCAAACTAGCCATAGCCTAAACAGCGCGGAGTGATCGCTGAATCCGGCGTTCCTGAGCCCCTGCCAAACGTTCCATCTTCCGCACATCGGCTTCCTGCAGGAGCAGCGCCGTTTCCGCCCAAATGTCGGTGATTTCCAGCAATTCTTCCAAGGTTACTGGATCAAGTATATGGCGGGCACGATAGACCGCACGTTCAGCATGAAATCTGCCACGATGTTCCTTGGCATATTTGACAATGGCAGCCTCGCCCTCGCCATCTTCCGCCAATATATCGACCACGCCCATGTCATATAATTCACTTGCCGTGAAAATCTTGCCTTCGAGAATGAACCGTTCGGTGTCGCGTCGGCCGAGACGCTGGCGCAGAAAGCTATAGGCACCCATTCCGGGAAACAGATTGAACAAAACTTCTGGCAAGCCCAATCGCGCGCTTTTTTCGGCAATCAGAATATCAAATGCCAATGCATGTTCGAAACCACCGCCGAGCGCATCGCCCTGCACCAAAGCCATTGTGATGATTGGCGCGCCATAGCCGACGCTATTGGCATGCTGCATATGCACGCATGTCCGGGCATATTTCTTCAAAGCGCCAAGATCGCGACGGCGAATACAATCCGCAAAATGTTTCAAGTCTCCGCCCAGATTATAAATACCGGGCGTCCGCGATCCACAAACGAAATAGCGCAATGGGTCTGCAGAATTTGTCCCGCTAAGCGCATAATTGGTATGAATCCAATCCTGAACCGTTTGGATTTCATCGCCTAGCTCATAAGTATAGCTTGGCCGAGACTTCTGGTTCATGAAGCACCAGAAGATTTCATCTGAACGATCAAATCTGACTTCGATCTCATTGAATTTTTTAACGAATATATCTGATCCGGAATTCGGGTCGGAGTGGCTTGCCAAATGGTCGGCATCCACAATCAGATTTTGCTCTGCATTGTGAGCCGCTCTACCGCGAAAATCCATACTCTTTACTCCACATAATGAGCGCTATTCACCTCACTCCGGTGTAGACTTTTCCTTTATGTTCGTGCCCTAATTTTATGACGCGCCCCAAAAAGAAGCAAGCAAAACCAGAAATTTACGTAAGATACTTAATTGATTCGATTTTTTGCTTATGTTCGAGTCACTTGCCGAGTCACGAGACCCGCACATCGAGAAATTTTTTGCGTAAATGACGCAATTTTGGAAATGAACGCTTACCATTTTCGGTCAAATCAGAAGCGTGAACCGCTTTTCCGGCGTCGCGGATGGATATTTATCCCGCTTCAGATTCAGCGCCAGCGGACTGATTGACCAAACCGCGAAATGCCCGGACGGCAGAGCGGTTTCCCTTGGTCACCTCATAGACATCTTCAGCGATTGGCATGGCGACATTATATTTCTTGGCCAGAGCGATGACGGTTGGTGCGCTTTTGACGCCTTCAGCCACCATCAGCATTTGACCGATAATTTCATCGATATGACGTCCCTTGCCAAGTTCCACGCCGACATGGCGATTGCGGCTGAGCGAGCTCGTGCAAGTTGCAATCATATCGCCCATTCCGGTCAAACCGGAAAATGTTTCTGCCTTGCCACCCATGGCCACACCAAGGCGCGTGATCTCGGCAAGGCCGCGGGTGATGAGCGCAGACCGGGTATTGTCCCCTGCCCCCAGACCGTCACCCATGCCAACCGCGATCGCGATGATATTTTTGAGCACGCCGCCCAGTTCACAGCCCAATAGATCGGTGTTGGTGTAGACACGAAACAGTCCTGAGTGGAAAAGTTGCTGCAGCTGCTTGACGATGATCTCGTCTTCCATCGAAATCACACTGGCGGCTGCCTGACCGGCCATGATTTCACGCGCGAGATTCGGGCCAGTGAGAACACCAACCGGATGTCCGGGGAGCACTTCTTCGATAACCTGAGTCATTCGCAGACTGGTCGACAGCTCGAGCCCCTTGGTCAGGCTGATAACCGGCACCCAGGGTCGCAAATGCTGCTTGGCATCCTCCAGAACGCTGCGGAAATTGCTCGAAGGGATGCCCATCACCAGCACATCGGCGGTCGATACGGCTTCACCGATATCAGATGTCGCACGGAGCGCTTCCGGCAATTTTATATCGGGGAGATATTTGCTGTTGCGGTGATTGTCGTTAATATCGGCAACCGTTTCATCATCGCGTGCCCATAAGGTGATCGGCGCGTTGCGCGACACCAAAGAAGCCACGGTCGTTCCCCAGGAACCCCCTCCCAACAATCCGACATTCAATTCCATGGCCATCTCCTCACTTCACTCGACTCCTCTTGCGGGAGATCGTTTCAGCTTAACTGCCTAGAATTTCAATGTTTTGCAAGGAACTCGAGATGATGTCTGGCTGTTGCTTTCGGTTTTTCTATCATCGGGATGTGGCCAACATCCTCGAATATGATAGATTCTGCATTGGGAATGCCGTTTTCGAGCACGTCTACGCAGCTCACATCAATCAACTGATCATGCCGTCCCCAGATGATCAATGTCGGCGCCCTGACCCGGTCGAGCTGCTCATTCAGCGGTTTGTGCATGCCATCCTGAACCAGCGTCCAGAATATCTTGTCGAGAAGCTCACGGTGCACCGCAAAATCCTCATAGAATATTTTGCGAAACTGGCCGGGCACTTTCGTCGGCTTATGCGCAACGAACGCGAGCATCCGCTTGACATCATCGGCACTGTGGATTTCCAGCGGATTTTTGCCGTCCTGCGCATCTTTCTGCAGCGGGCTTTCATCGCTTCCAATAACTCCGGCATTGTTAAACAATGTCATTGTCAGCAAACGTTCTGGGAAATCGAGAGAGAATCTGAGTGCGATAAAGCCGCCCATGCTGTTGCCACCGATATGACATTTATCGATATCTAGAGCATCAAGAAAATCACGGACCCGCTCCGCTTGCGTGGCCATGTCATAATCTCGATCAAGATCCCTGATATTTTCACCAAAACCCGGCAAATCTGGACAAATCAATCGGTATTTTCCAACGATCTCCGGCGCGTACATCGCCCAATTGTCCTTATCTCCCCCAAATCCATGGATCAAAACCATCGGCTCTGCATCGGGAGAGCCGCCCTCAAGATAAGGCCATTCGATATCACCCACCTGAACAGATTTTTGCACCAGCCCACCCTTCCGGCGCAAAGCATTGCGCAGTGATTGGAACAAGAATCTCGGGAAAAATGCATAGACGGCGATAACGGCCAATAGCAGCAGCCCCAAAATCGTCAGGAATATATACATGTTACGCCCCTAATTTGGCTGATTGTCGGAGATATGCTGATTCAACCAATCGGTCATATCGCTCAGCACAATATCCTTTTCAGGTTCATTGAAAATCTCGTGATACAAGTCAGGATAGATTTTCAGTTGCTTGATTTTTGAACCGATATTTCTGTTCAGGAAACTCGATCCCTCTGGCGAGGCGAGACTGTCCTCTCCGCCATGCAGCATCAGCAATGGCAAGGTGATTTTTCCGGCTTCGCGCTGGATCAAATCCATATTGACCATCATCTCCCGGCCCAACCGCGCGGATATCTTCTGTCCGGAAACAAGAGGATCGGCAAGATAATCCGCGACCACCTGAGGATCCCGGCTGACGCCATTGGCATCAAGGCTGATCACTCCCAATTTAGGCGCAATCTTGGACAATATACCGCTGACAAATTTGAGGAAAGCAGACGGTTCATCGGCTGCTTTGATCGCCGGGCCAGACAATATTGCGGCGGCAAATCCGTCCTGTTTATCCAGCAGATATGTTGCGCTTATCAATCCGCCAAGACTGTGGCCAACCAATATTTTGGGTAGGTTGGCGGTCTCTGCCGGCAGGCTTGCGATGAGCGCATCGACACCATCATGATAGACCGAAAATGCGGGTATAAAGCCATTGATCCCAGCCGATTTGCCATGGCCCCAATGGTCCAACGTATAGACTGCATAGCCATTTCCGGTGCAATGTTCCGCAAAATATTGGTAACGCCCACTATGCTCATCATAGCCATGAACCAATATTATCAGTGCTTTGGCAGGTCCATCAGGAAGCCAGCTCTGAGTGAACAACTCCGCTCCAGCCGATTTTGATCCAGCTGGTAGCCTGAGCGTAGCGACCTGATGCTTCAAGCGATTTTCCTTTTCATCGCGAGTTCGTGATCATGAGCTAGTTCGGTTTCATATTCGAACAGAATCTTGTCCAGCGTCTGGCTTATTTTTGTTTGCGTTCGAACCATTTCCAGTTTCGGCCAAGTCGTCCGTTCGCCGAGCTGAATCAATTCGTCGATATCCTCAACCGGCAGATTACTAAGAATTTTAGTGGGTCCCCAGAACATCGATGGCCGGATGATATTGATGTCCCCCGTATAATCCTGATTGATCACTGAAAGCGTCATATTGGCCATGCTGTTGAGGCGCGGAAAATAGGATAATGGCTTCTGCATCATCTCGACATTGGCGTTCAACCACGCCTTCATCGTCGTGACAGATGCATTTCGAATAGAAGACAATGGATTCCGCTTCTGACTGACGTCCGTTGCAAATGGGGTGATTAACGGATTGGCCTGGCTGACAATATGGTGATTAACCCCATAGAGCCGCGCGAGACGTTTCGCAGGCAGGTCATGGGTGACGGATCCATCAACCCATTTGCGGTTTGGGAGATAGGGAATGCGCTCGCCGCGATGATCTTTGGCCGCCAATGTCACCGGCGGATAAATGCCCGGCACGGCGCAGGAGGCCATTACCGCTTCCCGGATGTATACATTGGGAGATGCAATCGCGTTTAACAACCGCGACGTCTGGTGCTTTTCGGCAGGAGCGATCGAAACATTCAAATGTCGTCCGGTCAGCTCATAGGCTTCCTGAAATGTCAGATCCGGAAGCATGTCATGCAGCCGCCCGCGGATTTCATCGGCGCGCATCCGCCTAGGGCCGCCGAGAAGGCCTGAATCACTGCTTTCGTCGTCCGAACCAATGACCAGATTTTCAGCTTTCAAAAAGGGCGGAATTTCCTCATCCGTATGGGTACTGATCAGTGCGCCAACGACCGAACCACCGCTCGATCCGGACATGATATGCGGCAATAGGCCCTCTTTCCACAGAGCTTTGACGACGCCCACATGAAAATAGAGATAGGCGCCAGAACCGCTCATCAAAAAGGCGGAACGTCCATAGCAATGCTGCGCCCGACGGAAGAAATCCAGTTTCTCTTCAAAGGGAATATCGGTCACTTTTTCGCTGGCGAGATATTCCAGCGAGTTGACGATCGCGTCGACATAATCTTGAATCAGCTGCTTCGTGCCGAATTTGGCTTTCTGGTGGAGCCGGTCATTGCCCATGCCATCCATATTGCCATGAATACCCTCGTTCAGCGCATATAGCAGGCCTGCATTATCCTGGGCTTTCCAAAGTCTGGACAGGCGTTTCAGGCGACGGCGAATGGATTTGTGATCGAAATGCTTGCTCTCGTCAGCCTTTTTCCATTGGTCCACGCCTGTAGCCCGGTCGTGCGCTTTCGCGGCCTTCGACCATTCAGAATAGCTCTTGGCCTGAGCCATGGATTTTTCCATTTTGAGCGTGGTGTTCAGGATCATATTCTACTCACTCGATCTTTGATCAATGATACGCATCAATCTTTAACGACGGCCATGTACCGGCCGCCAACAATGGTCTTCCGCTCCTTATTTGGCCTTGCCCGTTTTCGGGTCAGCCTTCGATTTGCGAGGGGTTTTGGAAACGCGGCGATACATGATCGACGCATCTTTGGGTGCCGCAGCCGTTTTGGCCGTCGACGCCTTGGCTTTTGGCCTCCCCTTCTGCACAGACGCTTTGGCATCCTTTAGATCGTCAAATGCCTTTTGTATACATTCCCGGAAAAACTCAATGTCTGGCATCATATTGCGATCAGAAATGATGCTGAACGAGATGGTGCCATTATAGCTTGGCGTGGCGATGAACAGGCCCATGCCATGGGCGAGCGGCGCCAGTCCATATTGATGGGTCAGCTTCGCGCCATTCATATAGAGCTGGATTTGTGGCCCGGGCACGTTGGAAACCATCAGATTGCTCATTTTCGGCGCGAATCTCTCATCGGTCAGGATCCGCGCGACCCCAGCCATGGTGACACCCGGGATATGTTTGGTCAGATCGGTCATGATCCGCGCGCTCAGGCCGGACTTCGCCGCCTTGGTCTCTTTTGTCGTGTCCCGGATCGCTTCCAGCCGTTTGACCGGGTCGGCAATATCGGACCAGATTTTGATCGTCATGGCCGAGATATTATTCCCGGGATTGGATTCCTCGCCAGACCGGCTTCGCGCATTGACCGGAGCAACGGCCACCAAAGATTCTGCCGGCAGCTCCTTATGTTTGGTCAGATAGCGCCGCAACGCACCGCTGCAAATCGCGAGAACCACGTCGTTGATCGTCGCATCCTCCGCCTTGAGACGCATCTTCTTGAGTTCGTTCAAATCAAAGGTGACCGCGTCGAACATCTTATGCGGCGTTACCGCGCCGTTGAAGCGGGTTTCCGGAACGCCGCTATCCTGCTTTTCGTCTCCACCAGTCAGATTTTTCTGTGCGGTCGACAACATCGCAGGCGCAAATTTCATCAACGCCTGGGCCAGCTTGACCGGAGAGGTTACCGTGCTGTTGACCGCGCGGTTCAAAATTTCCGAAGTGGTGGGCAGCGCGTTGGCTTCCTGCCCGCCTTCCGGCAAAGGAATCGCCGGCGTGCCCTTTGCGTCCATGTCGGAGATCGCGGCAAAGAAATGCGCACCGGATACGCCATCAATGGTCGAATGGTGAATACGCGTCAGGATGGCGTAGCTGCCTTTGGCATAGCCGGGGATATTGTCGAGCCCTTCGACCACATACATGTCCCAGAGCGGACGGTTCATATCCAGCGGTTTGCTGTGATGCCGCGCGACCTGGATGCAAAACTGCCGCCAGTCGCCCGGTTCCGGCAAGCGGCTATGGGAAATATGGGCCTCAAGGTCGAAATGCTCGTCTTCGACCCAATAAGGATGATCAATATCGAGCGGCAAACGGTAAAGCTTGCGCTTGAACATCGGCGATACATCGAGCCTTTTGCGCATATGATCGATAATATCCTTGAACCGCACCTTGCCCCCGGGGGCGGATGACGGATCATATATATAGACCGCCATGACATGGGTTAGATTCGTCCGCGTCTGGGCATAGAGAAACTGCGCGTCCTGGGCGCTTAGCTGGCTAATGTTGGTCTGCTCCGTCATCGGTGAGTCCCTTTTCTATCGCCCGTTCAGTCAAATATCTTGTCGGCAAGTGCAAGCAATTCCAGTCGAGATCTTTCCATGCGCCGCGAGAGGGCGCGAAACTTCCTCATCAGAGCCTTGCGTTCGGCTATTGTTTCCTTGGTCGTCTCGCCGGTCAAACCCAGGCCTGCTGCCATTCGAAAACCATTTTCGAAAAGAATCTTGCCGATCGATGCCTCGCTGGTGATCCGGCGCAGCAAATAAGCCTGCCGCCCCTCTTTGAGAGCGGCTTCAACACAGGCTTTTTTGTCAATCACTTCGCCGAGTTCGAGCCGCGACAAAATGTCCAAGACGACGGTATAAGCCTCGACAAACGGCAGAAACACAGCGTGGCCGATCAACGGCTGCATGCGGTTGGTCAGGCTTTTCAACATCACCCCGCCCTCGTCCAACTTGGCCTGCCAATCGGGATCGGAACGTGCCAATTCGGCCTTCAAATTCTTGCGATACTCGGGCTTTGCTGGATAGAAAAACTCGAACTTGAACAAATCGCGCAACCGGTCGGTTTCCTCCCAGAAAACTTCGGACGCTTTGCGATCCTGGACTTCCCGCGCCTTCAAAATCGACAGTTCAATAATCGCTTTGTCGAGAAAATGATGGATGATCGAATTGCGATAATAGCTCGCGATCGGATGCTGATCGGGTTCAATAGCATAAACAAGCGAGCTTCCCTGATCATAGCGCACCAGCAGACCGTTGTTGACCAAAGTCTCGACCACAGACTGAATACCGTCCAGATTTTGCTCCGTCAGATCGCCGCTCAGCCGGATATCCCGCTCTCGCGCCCAACCGACGATAAACGTCATGACAGCCCGCAACTCATCCGCGGTCATCGCTCTTGGAGCGGTCCCCAGCAGGCATAGACACATCAGCGACGTCAGCGTCAGAGGCGTTGCGCGATTGGCCTGCACGGCCACTTCAAATGCCATTTTCGACAAAGCTATGCGGTCATCCGGCTCGGGCGCCTTTTCCACTATGACCGGTTCGCCAAAGTCGACATAGACCTTGCCCATCGGTTCTCGCAAACTGCGGAGATAGCCAAAGAACCAGCTCAAGGATTCCGGTTTCTTAACCCGCCCGGTTTGCTCTCCGGCATATTCCTCGACATCACGGATCAAATCAAAACTGGTGACCACGGGAATGATGTGTACATTTTCAATGTCGTTGGAATGGGCGCTGTCCATGACATATTTGAGCAAGCCATAGCGTGGCGGCATCAACTTCCCGAGGCGCGAACGTGTGCCTTCGAAGGCCCATGTCATCGGAAAGCGCTTCTCCAGCAAATAGCTGACATAGTGACGCAGCACCAATTTATAGACAGGATTATTGTCAAAGCTGCGGCGGATGAAAATCGTGCCGGCACGGCGCAATATGAAGCCCAGGCCAAAAAAGTCGAGATTGATACCACCGAAAACATGGATCAACGGCAGATCATTCTGATAAGCCAGATCGGTGGGCGTTACGCCATCAATATAGGTCTTATGCGTGAACAGCAATAATGTGGGGTGATCACGCATGGTCTGACGCAACCGGGTAAGCTCCTTGCGATCAAAAACAACATCGTCTTCATAGCCCTGAGAAAGCATGAACCGATCCAGTTTCGCCTTCATGTCGATAAACAAAGGGCTTGGGCGCGCGATCAGCTCCTTCATATATTTGGTCGCTTTATTGTACAGCGCCGCTTCTGACTCTCCAGAATCAATCGACAATTGCTGCATGGCATCGCGGAAACGAGCATCGCTCCTCAAGCCATCGGCGACATGCCGCGGCACCTTGTAACGCCTGCCGCGCAGGCCGCGTTCGACAATATCCAGTACGAGACTGGCTTGACGCACGACGAATGCGGCAAATTCGGAACTGTCTGTCTGATCATAGCCGGAGCTGAGCTCTGCAAATCTCTGACGCAACTCATTGATGGTTGCCGGCTGCCCGGTTAGGCAATGAGCGCGACGCTTGTTCCGGATCAATATTGACCGCGCTCTCAGGCTTCCCGGGTTTCGGGGATCGCCCATCAGCACATGGCGCAACTTGACCGCGCGGTTCTTTTCAAAATTGGGGATTCGCCAGGCGATGCGTACGGGAACGATCAATGTTTCCGGATCAACATTCAGCCTGTCTGCAAGCGGACCCAGCCGCAGTTTCGCGCGCTCATCGGAAATCGGTAAGCTGATCCAATTTATTTTTTCTCCGGGACCGCCTTCAGCCAAGGATGTGTGTAACCAATCTATCAAATATTTGCGTTCAACCCGATTGCGCGCATCGATAATGAACAGCTTTGGTCCTGGCGCCAGCAGCGCGCCCGTATTTGCTATTGTTTTGGCTTCATCCATCCCCGGTCCCTAATATTCAATTATGTTTTAACACCGGTCGGCTCACCAGTGGTCTTGGGGGGAGATGTTTTTCGCGCCACGACGCGCTTGCCGCGAGGCGCTGCAGCATTCGTCTTTTTCGCCGCTGTTCTGGCAGTCGTCTTCGCCGCTCGGGTCTTCACCGGCGCCTTTTGTGCAGCAGCTTTCCGCGCTGGTGTTTTGCCAGTACTCACCGGTTTGCGCGTCGCGCGGCTGGCAGTTTTTCGTGCCGTTTTGGTCGCCGGCTTTCTGACCGTTGACCGTTTCTTCGCGACCACGGGTTCATCGTTCACCAAGGCCTCAAGTGCCTCTTCCTCCTCGGTTTGACCCAGTGCATCAAGGAACATCCCGCGCACTTCAGCGACATGGTCATTGATCGTGCGCACCGACCATTTGCTAGTATCGACAGGAGGCAGAACATCGACGCGCACCTTCGCCGGCCGCATGACAAACTCGTTTTTCGGAGCAATATCACCGGCATTGTGGATGACGATCGGAACCATTGGCACTTTCGCCTGCATCGCCATATGGAACGCACCTTTTTTGAAAGGCCCGACCTTGGGCGACAGCGTGCGGGTTCCCTCTGGCGCAATGACGATCGACTTGCCATCAACCTGGATAGCCTCAATCAGGGGTTCCATGGCCTTGATCGCATTTTTGGCGTCCGCGCGATCAATGAACACCGTACCGGCCAGTTCCATCAGCTTACCGATAATCGGCGTATCCTTGATTTCTTTCTTGCCAACCCCGCCCATGTCGCGGCGGATAAGCTTGGCCAAAATCATCACATCCGCCTTGCTCTGGTGGTTGAAGACAAAAATACAGGGACGTGACGTCCAGAGATGCTCTTCACCGGTAACCTCCAGCTCACATCCGGTTAGCGCAGTTGCGAAATCACCGAACAGGCCTGTCGAAAAATTCATCGCTTCACGCTGCGAACCGGTTAAGGCCCAGATCGGCAACGAGGCAATTGCGGATCCGATCAGCGAGCCCGTCGCGGAAATCGTTCGCACATAGTCAACCGGCTTACCCTGCCCCCGGCTCTCATATTTTTCCAGTGGCCATCCTTTTTCGGTCGCCACTTCGCGCAATTTTGTATTGGGGTTCAATGGCCTTGGCTTGCCAACCCGTTCGAGCAGCTCGATATCATCAAAGCTGTCGGAATAGAAATAGCTTTTCTCGAGCTTTAGATCATGTGCCTTGGCCAGTTGTTCGGCAGCTTGCACCTTGCCGTCACCAAAGCATAAAGGTCGAATGATATCCCCGGTAAACTCTCCATTTACCACTTCATATTGCGAGCATAAGACATGCTCGATATCAAGATCACGCGCTGTAGGTTCAATCTGATAAATCGTTGCCGAGGAGATAATCGCGACCGTATGTCCCTTGGCCTGATGTGCTTCGATCAGCGCGCGCGCTTCCGGATAGACTTTCCGCGCGATATATTTTTCGTATAATTCTTCCCCAAATTCAAAATAGCTGTCCTCGGTGACGCCCTTCATAAATTTGGCTGCTGCGGTCATGAGACCGGAGAAACCCATGCCGCCCATGCTATATTGCGCCATGACATTTGCAGTTTCGACCAATTCCTCCGCCTTCATCTCGCGGCGTTTGATCTTTTCCCACAGCATCGCAGTGGCTGAATAGCCCGCGATAATCGTGCCATCAAAATCGAATAATGCCCCAATCTGGGGCCCCTCCGGCGACTTCAGCACGTCCTGTAAATGGGATTTATATTTTGTCATATGTCCTACCACCCTCGAGCGGGCCCCTTGCTAAGCAACACAGTGGCAAAAAAACAATAGTTTTCCCAGCGAATATTCCCAGAAAACGATAATTGCGCACCAAATATCAGCATTGAAGATGCTCGAGGGCGACCATGTCATTAAACGCGGATGAATTGGCGCTCCCATTTATCAAAAACATCATTTCGATCTGAAGCTGATTATCGGTGTTTCGATCAAGCCACTCTGTCCCAAAGACATAGATTTGGTCTAGCGCGAACTTCGAGACGCAATGATAGGGATTATTACGGATTACGGCGTCGAACTCCTGAGATCATATTTCCGGTCCATCAAAACTCGGCAGAATAATCTAAAGGAAATTCGTCATGTCCGTTTCGGCACAAGATTCAGCGACATCAGACCATCAAGAGAGCCACGACTTGATCGTGAGCAAGAGCATCCCCCTGACCACCCGTAGCGGATTTGAATTTCATGTTCGACCCGTCGCGCCTTCCGATGAACAGGGGTTAGCTGAGTTTTTCAGCCATGTGACCAAAGACGATCTGCGTTTCCGGTTCCTGTCCCCGATTCCGGAAGTCGGCAAAGAGATGTTGTCCTACCTGATCAATGTCGACCATGATCATAAGGAAGATTATCTTGCGCTCGACATTGATGACAAGACGATCATCGCCAGTGCGATGATCGGTGCCAATGAGGATAAGTCCATCGCCGAAGTCGCGATCGTTGTGCACGCAGACTATAAGCATCGCGGGATGAGCTGGACATTTCTCGAATATATTGCCGCTGAAGCCAGGCGTAGTGGCATCAAGAAACTGCAATCAATCGAAAGCCGGCAAAATAGTGCAGCAATCGAACTGGAACGCGAAATGGGATTTACCGCGAAAAGCTATCCTGGCGACGCGACGCTCATGTTGCTGGAGTTTGACCTGAGTTCCAGCATTCCGAAAAATTCATGATCCAGCGACGATCAGGCAGAGAGCCGTCGGCGACGCAGCGGAACAATTTGCGCTGAACGCAAGGTTCTGATCGAATTTGCTCTGCCGCCTATTTCGCCGGTCATTTCAGACATCATATTTTTCAAGCATCTTGGCCAAAGACACCGCATCATGGGGGCCGAAAGCTTTGGCGATTTCCGCCAGCAATCGCTTACTCGTATCAGTTCTAAGATGCTGTCGGATAACCCCCAATGTGCGCGGCGCGGCAACCAGCACGAGATCGACATCGGAATTGCGCGCTATTTCGTCAAGCCGCTCTGCAATCTCACGAGCAAAAATGTCTTCCGCCTGCTGGTGCAGGTCAGTCTGTTCATAAGCGCCCTTGCGCGGGCTTGTGCTCTGTGAGCTGCGACCCGGCCGATCTGTGCCAAATTCGGATGACCGAGGTGACGAATTTTGCTGGTCCTCAACAAGTTCCAATATGGGCTTGAAAGCTTCACCAATATTACGGAAAATCGACATACGCGATCCATCGACTGCGACGATCAAACTATCTTTGCGTATCAGCATTATTTATCCTGTTTTCAAGTTTATGTCCGACGCTGCATTCAATGAGAATATGGCAGAGCTCAGACGATGACGGCATTGGACTACGATGACCGGACCCATGGCTGCGATAGGTATTGTTACGGATGTTGTTTCGGAATGTGCCCGACAACAGATTGGTCCGGAACGCATGACCGACTGACTCCGAATAAATACGTAAAGACATCGGACCCATGCCCGTGGAGATTGGGTGATCTAATATTGAACCGCAATCCAATCTGACTGGAGATACATCATGCCCTTCATGCTCAACCTCCGCAAAGGCGCTGGCAAGACGTTGGCCTTGATGCTGACACTCGTCCTTGTCGCCTGCGCAACGGCGACGCCTTATCAGCCGAATCTCTACGGGCAAAAAGTCTCTGGTGGCTATTCCGACAGACGCCTCGCTGATGATCGTTTTCGCGTAAGTTTCGCAGGCAATATTTTTACGTCGCGCGACCGGGTGGAGGGCTATCTGCTCTACCGCGCAGCCGAGCTGACCGATCAAAATGGCTATGACTGGTTCATGCTTGTGGATCACCGAACCGAGAGCGAACGGCGAACCTATGTCGATCGATCACCCCGCTATGATCCCTGGTATGGTTCTGGCTACGGCTATTGGCAGCCCCATTGGCGCTACTATCGCGGGCGCAGCTGGACCATCTGGCATCCTCATTATGGCCATCGATTCTGGACATATGATGTCGACGTGCGGACGGTCGAGAAATTCGAAGCGCATGCCGAGATTAAAATGGGTCGAGGACCGATGCCGGAAGATGGTCAGCAGGTGTTCAGCGCACGTCAGGTTTTAACGGATCTCGGCCCCACGATCGAGCGTCCGAAAAGCTGATCGTCAGCCGGGCACCGGCTAGTGGTCTTTACGTAATGACTGTCGGGAAAAGCCCCGACATGATTTTGACAATGCTAATCCAGAAGGAGTGAGACAGATGAATGAAGAAGCAACCCTCAGCCACCCCCAGCATGATCATGAATATGGCAAGCAGATTGCTGCCATTCGCAGCGACCTGGCGCGCCTGCAGGATGATATCGGAAAGCTACGAGACGAAGTTGCGGAAGACGCGTCCGAAAGGATCAAGCAGTTTTCCGAACAGGCGGCAGAAACGATCCAGGAGAAAGGCGAAATATTGCGGAGCCGCAGCGAGCAGCTGCGCGCAGCGGGCGAACAACATAAAGTGGAAATTGTCGGTGAGGTGCAGCAACATCCCCTCGCCAGTGTCCTAGCCGCGACGGGGGCTGGTCTCGCGATAGGTGCGCTGGCCATGTGGGCGCAAAATGGCACCAAATCCTGATCTCCTGTCGACGGAAATGCCTGATCGCCTCCTATCGGAGGCGGGGTGTTTTCAACAGGGTGACAATCCAGAGACTTCATCGGGCAGCGGATATTCCTGCGGACGTTGGTCTGGCTGCTCAGGCGGCGGCGGAAGCGTTTCCGGCACGCCAGGATCGCCGATCCGGTCGGGATCAGGCGGCGGTGTCTCAGGTGGCTTTGGGCCAGGCCATTCATCTGGTTTTTGTTGCGCAATATGAGTCATCAAAAGCTCCTCGGGCTTCTCACCACAATCGCTTGATCTGCGCGAACAGACTATCCGCAGTTTTACCTAGGTCAGAGTCAATATTGTGTCGGCTTGGCGGTCACCGCTTCTCCCGCTTCCGCGGCAAAGCCGATACGCAATGCTTCAGCCAGGCTGCGCACGCGCAGTTTTTCCATCATATTGGCTCGATATATTTCCACGGTGCGCGGAGATATGCCCAGATCAAAAGCGATTGTCTTGTTAGGATATCCCGTCATCAGGCCATCCAGCACGTCGCGCTCCCGCCCAGTGAGACAGGCGAGCCGCACCGTCGCTTCGGAACAGGCCATTTCTTTCAGTTCGCTATTCTCGATCCGCTGAAACGCCTCTTCCATTGCCGCCAATAAAGCCTCTTTCTCATATGGCTTTTCAAGAAAATTAATCGCCCCGGCGCGCATCGCCTGAACCGCCACTTCGACATCACCATGACCGGTCAGGATGACCACTGGCATATCAATGCCTTCTTTGACCATATGCTGTTGAACCTCCAGCCCGTTCATTTCCGGCATGCGAATATCAAGCAATACGCAGCCGCGTTCGGCATTTTTCGCAAGCTTCAGAAAAGCAATACCCGACTCGACCGGGCGCACTTGGAACCCAGCGTGGCGGAGCATGAAGGCAGCGGATCGGCGGACCGCATCGTCATCATCCACAACATAAACCAAACGTTCATTCGACATCAGATTCCTCCTTATGGGTTTTTAACAGGGTTATCCGAAAAATTGTCCCGCCTTCCGGGTTGGCGTCGGCGCTAATCGTCCCGTCATGCGCCTCAATAATGGTGCGACAAATCGAAAGACCAAGACCCATACCATTGCTTTTTGTACTGATGAACGGATCAAAAATTTGCCCCGCAATTTCAGGATCAATCCCACTGCCGGTATCGGAAAGAGCGATTTCAACCTTGTCGTCCGGCAGTGAGCGCACCACGATATTGAGATTCTTGGTCGGGCTATCCGCCATGGCTTCAATCGCATTGCGCATCAGATTGATCATCACCTGCTGGATCTGCACCCGGTCGGCAAATACATGGTTCGTGTCAGGATCAATATGGATTGAACATTTAATACCTTTTTCATAGGCCCCGACCAGACCCAGTGTCATCGCATGTTCGACCAACTGGGCGATCGACAGGATTTCACGGTTTATCTCGCCCTTGGATACAAATTCCCGGAGCCGCCTGACGATAGTGCCGGCCCGCAGGCTTTCTGACGTGCTTTGCCGCAAGGCTTCGTAGAGCGAGTCCTTGTTCAGCTCGGCACCGCTATCCAGCATATCGCGCGCCGCCGACAGATAGTTGGTAATCGCCGATAGCGGCTGGTTAATCTCATGGGCCAGTGCGGAGGCCAATGTCCCAACCGCGCTAAGCCGCGATGAATGCAACAGGTCGGCCTGCAGTGCCTGCAATTGTGCCTCGGTGTTGCGCGTTTGGGTCAAGTCGATAATGAAGCCGGTAAATAGGCGCTGTTCGCCGGCCACGGCCTCTCCAACAGCCAGCCGAAGAGGGAATATCGTGCCGTCCTTTTTCCTTCCTTCAACGGTTCTGCCAATGCCGATAATCCGTTTTTCACCGGTCCGAATATAGCGTTCCACATAATGGTCATGTTCTTCATGATAGGGAGATGGCATGAGTATGTTGATATTCTGTCCAAGCAGTTCATTCTCCGCATAGCCAAAGAGTTTCTGTGCGGCGGTGCTGAAGGATGTGATGCGGCATCGTTCATCCATCACGACCATCGGATCGGGTACGGTCGCCAAAATGGAATGCAAGACGGAAGTAGATTGCTCCGCTAACGTGTTTCGCAATTCGCCACTATCGCGCGCAGTGATGACAACGGCGCTGATCGCCTCTTCCCGATGGTTCAATGGCATAAATCGGGATTCCAGAAGATGGAGTCCGCGATGAGGCGATTTTATCTCGATCTGAACCGGCTTCGCAATCGTTGCGTCCTTTCCGTTCAAGATGGACTGGAAAGCACGTGTAAAAACGTCATGATCGGATTTCGAGATCAGCGTGAGCGGATCGCGATTTGGCAGATCGTCTAGCCCTTCCACGCCAATCAAGCGGAGACCCGCCTGGTTGATATCCATAATCTGCATATCCGGACTGATCACGATGATATACTCTGGCAGGGAGGACAATACCGCTTCCAGATAGGCTGATCGATCAATCTGATCCAATCCGAATGCGTCCACGGTGCAAAGTTCCTCTCATTCCTAGAGTATCAGATATACTATCAATTCTCATTCATTCCAAAATGTAAAATCCATGCTGACGTAAGCAGGATGAACAACAAATTGGGAAATACGTAAAACTACATAGGGAACACCACTGATTTTATCTGTCAGTCAAAAATAATATCCAATTTTGGCGGCGAGGGAGTGAAGAGATTCGAGACCGTTTAAGGAAGTGAAAATGATCAAAAAGAAAGAAAAATTGCCCGCAGAAACAAATGGCTCTCGGCGCATCAATGTTCCGGTTCAGGCAAGCAATGCCTGGGAACCGTTGAACCGATTGCGCGACGAGTTTGACCGGATGTTTGATGAAACACCCGGCAATAGTTTCGGATCCAAAATGCTACAGAAATTCTATAACAATGCTGACCCGGTTGTTGAAATGCGCGACAAGAAAGACGAATATGAACTGGTTGCGGAAGTGCCCGGCATGAGCAGCAAGGATATCGAGATCAATCTGTCCGATGGCATGCTCAGACTATCAGGTGGAAAATCTGAAAGCCGAGAGAAAAAGGGCGAGAGCTTCCTATTCTCCGAACGACAATATGGAATGTTTGAACGGTCGATCAAATTGCCCCCCGGCATTGACCATCAAAAAGTCAACGCCGAGGCGCGAGATGGCCTGCTCACAATCCATCTTCCCAAAAGTGCCGAAGCCCGCAAGAAGGAACGAAAGATCCCGATCAACTCCGCCTAACAGGCCTGTTGAGGAGGTACGCAGGTCGCTCTTCGCTCCCTCGAAGCGCCCTCT
>LXYP01000003.1 GCA_001650955.1 Sphingomonadales bacterium EhC05 | reverse complement strand
AATCGCTACTTCAGCCCGAATTCGCCATTGTTCGAGGTGGCCTACAATAAATTCCAAACTGCGCGACGGATTTATCAATGAGACCGACGAATTTGCTTTTTTGCTGGAGGAAGTGCCGCGAATTTTGCGCAAGGTATTCGATGAGGCGATTGCCCGTTTTGGTCTATCTCGCACGCAGTGGCGAACACTGGCTTATCTGATCAAAGCTGAGGGGATGACGCAAACCGAGTTAGCAAATTGCCTGGAATTGGAGCGAGCGACGGTCGGATTGACGATTGACCATCTCGAAAAACTGGAATTCGTCGAACGCCGACATGCTGCAGGCGACCGACGTGTCTGGCGGATATTCCTGCTTCCAAAAGCAATCGATATTATTCCGCAACTTCGGAAAGAAGCAAACGCCGTTTATGAGATTATGTTTAAGGGGGTTTCCAATGCAGATATTGGAACGATGCGATCTACGATGGAGAAAATGACCCATAATTTGAAAAAATGCTGACTATTTTTCCTAGAAGTTTACTGCTTCTGATTTTTCTCTCTCGTTGAATCAGTTGTAGTGAGCAGGCGAGCGGTGGGGACTGCTCGCCTGCATTTACACCCTACCAAACGCGAAAATTAACTAACAAAAAAGTCACACTTTGCAGAAAACCCGCACAATATCATGCGATTTAATTTTCAAATGCGAAAGTTCACGCTACTATAACGGCAAGAAAAAATATGTTTTATCAGGAGAGTATATTATGAAATTAGGTTTAAAACTGTCTGCTTGCGGCTTCGCGCTTGCAGCAGTTACCACTGCCCCCGTCTACGCACAGTCCCAACCCAATGAAGACGAGCAAACGCAAGAGAGCGGCTTTGACGATAACGTGATTGTAGTGACGGCACAGGGCCGGACGCAGGCTTTGGCTGATGTTCCTATTGCGGTTTCAGCCATTGGTGCAGAACAATTGCAACAGAGCGGGACAAGCGACATTCGTGAACTGTCCCAGCTTGCGCCATCATTGTTGGTATCCTCCACTGGCACCGAAGCCAATGGTTCCGCCCGTATTCGCGGTATTGGTACCGTTGGTGACAATCCTGGGTTAGAAAGCTCGGTAGCGGTTTTCATCGATGGAGTTTATCGCTCTCGTAGCGGTAATGCGCTTAGTGAGCTTGGCCCGATTGATCGAATTGAAGTCTTACGTGGTCCGCAGGGTACGCTTGGTGGTCGAAACTCTTCTGCAGGCCTGATAAGTATTTCCACTGCGGCGCCGGAATTCACTTTTTCGGGATATGGCGCGGCCACTTATGGTAATTACGATCAAATTCGTTTGGAAGGCGGTATTAACGCACCGCTGACTGATAATATTGCGGGGCGTATCGATGGCGTTTATTTGAAGCGCGATGGTTTCTATAATGATGTCGTCAACGATACCGACGTCAATAATAAGGATCGCTATCTTGTGCGCGCTCAGCTGTTATTTGAACCTAGCGATACGCTTAACGTCCGTCTGATCGGAGATTATTCGAAGAAGGACGAGTCCTGCTGCGCAGCCACTTTTGTGCAACCTGAATTCGCACAGCTCGCACGTGTGGGCCCAGCGCTCGACCCGTTCTCCCGTCCGCAACCAGGTGCACCGGCTTTAACTGACCCGGCCAACCCAATTATTCCTGTACTTTTGGGTCTGGGTCAAAACCCCAACGCACTGAATCAGAGCACGTTTAACAGGGATATCTATGTTACTCCGGGTCGCTCCTATGCCGGAGAGACAGAGGATTATGGCGCTTCGATCGAAGTCAATGCGGAACTCGGTTCGGTCAATCTGACCTCCATTACTGGATATCGTGAATATTCAAACTTTCAGGGTTCTGATACGGATTATACCCAAGTGGACATTCTTTATCGTGCACCGAATGAAAATGCCGGCGCTCGGGAGTTTAGAACATTTACACAAGAATTACGGCTACAGGGTTCTGCTTTCGACGACAAGTTGGACTGGCTGATTGGCGGCTTCTACGCTAACGAAAAGCTGGAGGTACGTGACAATCTGCGCTTTGGTTCGCAATATGGAGCTTTCGCTCCATGCCGTATCGTCAATGCGGTTAATCCTGCGCTTGCGTCACCAGGCAGCACGGGTTGCTTGAGTGCTGGCGGTAGGGCTGCATTGCAGGCAGCAAATGGCGGCGCAGGTGCATTTGGTGCCGCTACACCGTTGATTTTTGCTGGTCTGGATAATCTGGCACAGATTAATGATCGGGGCAGTATTGTTGATACTTATAATCAGACAAGTGAGAATTTCGCTTTTTTCACCCACAATATCTTCCATATCACTGATAAGCTCGATCTTACCTTGGGTCTGCGTTACACCAATGAAACCAAGGATTTCAGAGCTGCTTTCACTAATGACAATACGATTTGTCCAACCCAGCGCGCATTGCTTACGCCGTTGCTTGCAAATGCTGGTCTTGCCCCATTGGCAGGCGGACTGATCGGCCTTTCCTGTCAGGGCAATTCCACTTCGGAACTGGATGGCGTTACCTTGACTGATAGCCGAAGCGAGAATGAATTTACTGGCACGGCCATCCTGTCTTACAAACCAATCGATGACCTGCTTCTCTATGCTAGCTATTCGCGCGGTTACAAGGCCGGCGGCTTCAACCTTGATCGGTCTGCGTTGACCAGTTCGACACTGGTTAACCCGGCAGCGGTAGGCGACACCGCCAACCTGCAATTTGATCAGGAAACAGTGGACGCATTTGAAATCGGAGCAAAATACTCGACCCGGGAATTTTCGCTGAGCGTATCCGCCTTCCGCCAGCAATTTGACAGTTTTCAGCTCAATACATTCAACGGATCGGTTTTTCTGGTCCAAAATATCAACGCCTGTAGTGATGACTTGGGCGGTGCGGATCTTGACGCTGATGTCACGACGGGTGCTTGTAATCCCGACAATGTCAAATATGGCGTTGTGGCACAGGGTGTCGAACTGGAAGCGTCGCTCAATCCTATCAGTGATGTTAACATCACAATGGGCCTGACATATACGGATACCAGCTATGAAAATGATCTGGTGGGCCGTGATACTGGTGCTCCGCTCGATCCGGCGCTGCGTCTGCTTCCTGGCGACAATCTGTCCAACGCTCCTGAATTGACCGCTACGGCATCACTTTCATATACGCCAGAACTTGGCAACAGCGGACTTACCGGCTTGTTTTACCTGAACGCACGTACAACCAGTGATTATAACACCGGTTCGGATCTGCTATTTGGTAAAGAGCAGGACGGGTTCACGCTGGTGAACGCCCGTATTGGTGTCCGTGGTCCGGACGACATGTGGGCCATCGAAGGCTGGGCACAAAACCTGTTTGACGTTAATTACACGCAAGTTGCGTTCAACACGCCGTTTGTCGCATCGCAGCAGACCTACTCGGCCTTCCTTGCTGAGCCTAGGACCTATGGCATCACATTGCGCGGCCGCTTCTAAAGCACGTCACCAATCATAATGCGAATAAAGCGCGCGGTTCTATCAAATGGATCGCGCGCTTTTTTATTTATTGGTGCATCCAGAACAGCTTGCTACCAGCGCCTTTCTACATTGATTATGAGTTGGTGCCACTTTACCTATAAGGTGTTTTTATTGCACGTGTGGGCTCATTGAAAAAGAGCACGGGCCGTAGTTCTATGCCGTGGTAGAAAGGTAGATAACAAAGATTATATTAAATTATTCACATATTTAGGTTTTGATTATTATCAGTATTGCGCTGGTTAGTTGATCAGTTTGCTTGTCGAAACTGGCAATCATAGCATCATTAAATTGCTCCGGCCCCAGCATATTTTCATCCATCTCATATTCGTTTACTTCAATAAGAATATTTAAAAGCGTGGGCTGGCAACGGCCATTACCTTCACGGAAGGGATGGATAGCATTAATTTCCGCAATATGGTAGCTCGCGCGGTCAGCGAAGGCTTCAAATATCTGCAATTGTCGATAGATGCTCTTCAGCGGCCAGCTCCGCCAAGATTTTTACCATCTAGCTGTCGATATATTCCGGGTACCAGCACCAATTACCGCCTTTAGCCGTTCTTATCTTGCGAGATTGCCCGGCCCATTCATACACATCCTGAAAAAATGATGATGGATGGTTTTAGGAGTCGATCGCTAGCAACGTCAATAACTGGTTTATACAAAAAAGGAAGCGAGTGGCCCAAGCCACTCGCTCCAGCTGATCCTATGGGAGAAAAGGATCAGAAACAGTTAGATTTGGGATTGTGATGTGTTCAACATACCCGTGCATTCCCAACCATTTTTTCCAGCGCGATTCGTATGGTAGCCAGATCTGCCTTGGAAATGCCTTGTAACATTTTCTGGTAAACGACTTCGGCTTCTTTCCGAAGTTCCGCGATAATCTCGATCGCCTTTGGACGCAGAAATATCCGCCAGACACGTTGGCCTCCTTCTGCTGACCGACGTTCGACAATTTCCAGTTTTTCGAGATGATTAATCGTCAATACGATAGTAGCGCGTGCTTGTTCAAGGCAATTTGCCAGCTCAGTTTGGGCCATTCCCTCGGTCTTGATCAAATGTGCCAATGTTCTACGCAGAACGCGCGGCACTTCCTCCAGCAAAAACCCAAATTCATCGGTATCATTTAAGAAGCCGTCTTGCGCGTTGGCACTCATTGTAACTGTTCCGGGTGGCATGATAGCAACCATATCGTAAATTTAATATAATATAAAGTCCTTTACCAAAAGCATAAAAGGCTCTATGAACGTTCGTAAAGGATACTCTGTCAAGAAAAATTAATTAAGGGAGAGGCGAGAGTGCGAAAGAAAGCATATTGGCTGACGGGTGCAGCGTTGATGGTGTCGCCGCAGGTTTCGAACGCTCAGAAAGCGGAAACCGAAGAGCGAGGCGCCAGTGGCAATGTCATAATCGTGACAGCACAGCGTCAGGCGCAAAGCTTGCAGGAAGTGCCAATCGCGGTCAGCGCTTTCGACGCCAAGGCGCTCGAAAGCCAGCAGATCGAAAACGCAGCCGATCTGCAGCTGACTTTGCCCAATGTATCCTTCGCCAAAGGCAACTTCACCGCGTCGACGTTTACCATCCGCGGTATCGGCGACCTTTGCGTGGGGGTTACCTGTGATTCGGCGACAGCCATCCACGTCAATGGATCGCCATTATTCGGAACCAGGCTGTTCGAAACCGAATTTTTCGATCTGGAACGGGTCGAGGTTCTGCGTGGTCCTCAAGGTACGCTATTCGGAAGAAACGCAACATCCGGCGTTGTAAACATAGTGACCGCCAAACCGGACCTTTCCGATTTTGGTGCATCTGCGGAATTTGAATACGGAAATTTCAATAGTATCGAGACCAGGGGAATGATCAATGTCCCGATTGGCGATACGATCGGTGCCAGAGTGTCGGGCATCTATATCAAACGGGATGGCTACACGACTAACCTTTTCGATGATTCCGACGTTGATGACCGCGATCTTTATGCGGTGCGCGGTTCGCTGCGTTTCGAGCCAGGGTCCGATACGACTATCGATCTCATGGGGTATTACTTCCACGAAAAGGATACCCGCCTGCGAAATCAGAAGCAGGCTTGCCAACGCGATCCATTGGGCGTCCTCGGCTGCCTGAACAATCGGCGGGATTTCGACATCACCAACGCCAATTCCACCCTTGGCGGTGTACTTGCGTCATCAGAATTTCTCGCGATCCAAGGTATTCCGGCTGAACTTGGTCTTGGTAGCCTGTATGGCCCGGACGCCTTTTCCGGTTTCGATAAACCAGACGATGTCAGAACGGTAAACACGGCTTATACACCATTGTATTTTGCTGATGAGCTACAGCTTCAGGCGCGTATCGAACAGCGCTTCGGTGCGATGAAGCTGACGGCAACTGGACTGTATCAGGATACCGAAGTGGATTCGCGGCAGGATTACTTTCTTGGAATCCAGAACCGAACCGATTTTGCTACGGCGCTCAATACGCTTGCATTTTTCGGTGCGAACGGATTACCTACGGGTCTGGCACCGCCTGCGCCTGCGTTCATCCCCGGTTCGTCTGCCTATTTTTCTCCAATCGTCGACGCTCTTATCCCCAATGGGCCACAGGGTGTGCTGTGCACCTCTGATAATGACGAGGGCAATAGGGGCGCTTTCGAGGGGAATTCGGTTTGCGGCGACACACCCCTGTCATTCGACAGATCCTCTGAGACGCGCGAATCCTGGAGCGGTGAGCTTCTCCTCGCAAGCGATTTCGACGGACCGTTCAACTTCCTGCTCGGTGGTATCTATGCGAAGTCGAAGACAACAGATAACAGCTATTATGTGAACTCCTTCGCGCTGGATTACGCCAGCGCGATACTGGGCTCCTTCGGGTCGTTATCGGGTGGCTTGCCACCTTCCTATCTGGCCACTTCCATGTACCGGAACAATTCCATCGAATCGAACCTGGAAAGCTTCGGAATTTTCGGTGAGGTCTATTTCGACATTTCCGACCGGCTGACTTTCACAGGGGGATTACGCTACAATGATGACAAGAAAGATGTGAGAGCGCGGACCACTTTTGCCAGCTTCCTCAACCCGTATTCTAACGATGGCGATCCATTCGACTCACCATTTGTGGGGACATACGATGCCGATCCGGGAGTGGATGGCAATCAGCTTACTCAGTTCCGGGGAGTGGGTTTTGATGAAATAACCGGCCGCGCAGTCTTGGACTTTGCAATTACTCCGGACAATACGGTTTATGCATCGTATTCGAGGGGGTACAAGTCAGGGGGAATAAACCCTCCTCTGACCCCGATCTTCAACGTGGCTGAGAGCTTCGGTTCGGAAACGGTCGATGCTTTCGAGATCGGATCGAAGAACGTCTTTGCGAATGGTAAACTGCAGCTGAACGCTACCGCATTTTATTACAAATACAGCGGGTTGCAGCTCAGCCGGATCGTCGCCCGGACATCTGTAAACGATACGGTCGATGCCAATATCTGGGGTGTGGAACTGGAATCCGTCATTCGCCCGGACCCGGACTGGCTGATAAACTTGACGTTTAGTTATCTGAACGCTGAAGTTGCCGGCGACCAGTTTTTTTCCAACCCACGCGACCCTGGCGGAGGTGATCCTGATGCTGTCATCATTAAAGACATTAGCAATGGCTCGAACTGTGCAGTTACCGGGCCTGTCCCCGGAGCCGCTGATGCGTTTGTCGCAGGGGTTAATGGAGGGCTTGGTCTTCGGGCGCCCGAGGAATTTCCCGCAGATGGAAATATTCCGTCGAGTGGAGCTTTCAGCATTTGCGATGTACTCACAGGTGCCGTTCCCGCAAACAGCGGGATCACGGTCCTAAGTCCCGGTGTAGAAATTAATATCAATGGCAATAAACTTCCGCAGGCACCTGAACTAAAGGCCTCAGTGGGCGTTCAATATACCGCTCAGTTTGATAGTGGTATGACACTCGTTCCACGACTCGATGTTGCTTTAACAGGGGTGCAATATGGCAATATATTCAACGGCCGGATCAACCGAATAGAACCATTTGTTCAAGCCAATGCGGTCTTGCAGCTCAACAGTTCGGACGAGCGATGGTTCGTTAGGGGATTTGTACAAAATATCTTCGATAGCAATTCGGTGACCGGACTTTATGTAACGGATGCATCCTCAGGCAATTTCACCAACATCTACACCCTTGACCCACGTAGATACGGGGTTGCAGTGGGCGCGAGCTTCTAGCTATTTTGTTGCAAAGTAAAGTGCGGTCTCGCAAAAGTTCAAAATCTTGTATCCTTTGCTTTATCAGCGCCTAAAGCACAAATTTCGGGCTCAGATTTGAGGAGTGTTTGTTTTACGTCCTAGTGAAGAAAAAACGAAGATGTGAAACAAACGTTCAAACCCCAAGTCAAGCGCCCAACGGGTAATAGAAAACGTTCGCCTCTAGATGCAGCGATACTTTCGAACAGACTAAAATACTTGGATTGTGACTAAAGGCGAGTGCGGTGATGAAAGCACCACTAATTTTTGATATAAGGAATTCATTGCCAAAAACCGGACTAACGGCGCCGCGAGGTTATATAACAGGCTTCTTCTGTCTCGCCGCATGGGGGCCATTGTTTGTTATATTGCACATGATTTTGATGTTAAAAGGAGCGTCTGATGTTGGCGGAACAGCCGGTGGGACCGGCCTTAGTCTGGCAAATTTCTTGGGTATGGTTGACGTGAATAATGATATCGGTGTTGTGGCCGGTTATCTTGTTGCCTCTATTTCCTTTCTTACTAGCGGTACTGCAAGAGGCTCGCTTGCGATTTCCGGGTAAGCCACTTCTTACCTCAATTCATCATAAAATGCCGCAGAAGAGGCCGCACGTGAAGTCAGCACCGGCGATGTGTCGCTGGGTAACAGCATTATCGAACATTAGACTGTTTTCTCAAAATATTTTGCACAAGGCTCGATCGCGCCGAATAGGGTATAATTACATCCCAGATTGATGCTCAACTATTTTGGCGATGTGTGAATTGCTGAAACAATATTACCAGGCTTTGTAGGCACAATATAAGGCTTGCGCTTGGTCGTGGATTTGATTGTAGGATTGTCAAATGTCACAACCTGCCATTTTCGCGGCTGATCCGTCCAATCCTTGATATTGGATAATTTGCGAAACGCAGTATTTTTACTTTAAAAAAAAGACCGGAACAACTCCCCAGTTGCCCCGGTCCATATTGATCAACGGGAGAGCGCTGATCAGAACTTGAACGCAGCTTCGACAAACACTTGACGACCTCGATTTTGAGTTATGTTTCGGTCATCACCACCGGCAGGCAGAAATGGCCGATCACCGGCGGTATTGGCCCAGATCTCATCGGTTAGATTGACACCGATAAGCGACAATTTCCACTTTCCATCTGGAGCGCCGATTGAGACAGCAGCGTCGAAAGTCACATAGCTGTCCTGAACAAAATCGGTGAAATTGTTATTGCCCGCAAAATAGGAGGAGCTGTAGGCAGCATTTCCGTTCAGCCCAAACTCGATGGAATCTCCCACCAGGACGGTCCAATCAAATGCCACGTTACCGGACCATTTTGGTGCGCGTGCCGCGGCGCGACCATCCAGATCAACATCATCAGCATTACCGGGAATACCATCGGGATCCTGAGATATGAACGTGTCTGTGAATTTGGCATCCGTATACCCCAATGCACCTGAGAAATTCAGGCCTTCGACGGGAGTGCGCCACGACCAATCAACATCAAAACCTTGGGTCGTTAATTCGCCAGCATTGATGGTCAGAAAGCGAACGGCCGCGCCGTCGAAATTTTGGACCTGCAGATCATCAAAGACAAAGTAAAATGCGGCTGTATTGAGTCGGAACGCGCCGTTGGCAAATATCGCCTTCACTCCGATTTCGCCACCTTTGGCCGTTTCCGAGTTATAGACTATCGAGTCCAAAGCCGCCTGACGTTCCGCATCCGTCCCAAAACCAGGGCTAACAAATTGCAAAGATGCCGTTGGCAAAATGCTGTTGTCAACGCCCCCGGATTTAAAACCGGTTTTGTAAGAAGCATATAAATTAAGATCGGGAGTCGCCTGATATTTTAACGTGACCTCTGGCGAAATATTGCTGTCAGAAAATTTGATCGGACCGGTTTGGAATCCTTCCGGGACCACAAATCCAATGCCGCCAACAACACCATTTAGAAATGATAGGGCATTATGGAGAACGGGGAATGATGTTCTGTGGGTCTTTTGTTCATCCGTCCAGCGCACGCCGCCTGACAGCTCTAGCTGATCGGTAAGATCTAAACTCACACTCCCAAAAAATGACAGAGCTTCACTTTTTGTCGAACGATCTGCAACCCAATCATAGGTAATCCCGCGAGAATCCGGGAATATGAAAGAACCAATAAATGCGTTTTGGGATGTCTGCAAAGGCTGGTTTCTACTTTCCCAAAAGCCGCCGATCATGAAATTGAACATACCATCAAAGTCGCTGGTTAGACGAATTTCTTGTGTATATTGCTGCAGCGCGTCAGAAAATGGCGCCGGCAAACCGCCCGGGTCACCATTGGGTAAAATGCCGACATAATTAAAATGGTCGAGATGTTCATTTTCAAGGTCGAGATAACCGCTGACGGACGACAAGGTCAGGGTGTCACTGAGTTCAAGGTCCATCGCCAGACGAACAAAGATCGTATCTGTTTCGTTATAGGATTGCCCCCTGTAGCGATCCGCACCGGTTGTACCCGGAGCAATGACTTGTAAATCCGGATGGCCATCTGGATGGGGATATAGCCCATCCTGGATGTCGCACGTTGCATTTGAGGCAATTGAAACACCCGGTAGAGCCAAGAAAACATCATCTGCAACACCGTTGGCGCCGCAATCAATGTCGGAGTGCCCTAGCAGGCTATCACCTTCATTGTGGTTGTAATTGAGCTTCAGGTTTGCCGAAAATCTATCTGTCGGATCCCATTGCAAAGTAACCCGGCCAACAAAATTCTTCAGACCTTTACCTGAATCGGCAAAAACAGAAGGCGTCCCTGCCTCTAGCTCAACATATTTATCGATATCTTGATATTGTGCGGCAACCCGGATGCCCAAGGTGTCGGTGACGGGGCCGGAAATATAGCCACCTACGGTATAGCCTTCTTCTTCAAACTCATAAGACGCTTTACCGCCAACTTCCCAGTCCGCCGTCGGATTGGCAGACCGCACAGAGAAAACGCCGGCCGAAGCGCTTTTACCGAAGAATAAAGATTGCGGACCTTTAAGGACGTCAATTTGTTCAACATCAAAAAAAGATGCCTGCACCAGACGCATCGTGCTAATCGATACACCATCAAAATCAAACGCAACTGCAGAGTCGAATGCCGCAGAAATATTAGTTGTACCTACGCCGCGCAAACTGATCTGACCACCGGCGCCGGAACCGCCAACCTGCACGTTTAAGGCCGGAATGCGGCTTACGACATCCGCAACTTCATTGACCTGAAATTTATCAAGCGTTGCCCCGCCAATAGACGTCACCGTAACCGGCGTTTCCTGAAGCGTTTCATTTTGTTTGCGCGCCGTTACGATGATTACGTTGGCATCGCCTTCTTCCACCTCGTCCTGAGCGAATGCTGGTGCGGAGAAGCCTCCCAAAGTCAACGTGACGGTTGTCCCCAACAACAGGCCCCTAATCGATTTTGTCGCGAAGGCACTTTGATTGTGTAGCGAATGGTAGTTCATATCTCTCTCCCCAATGATGCCGGCAAAAAATACACCGAGCACTTTTTCTTTTTGGATTGCGATTTTTCGCTATCCGAAAGACATAATTTACGTTCAATAGGAATGTGTTCAACTATCCAAATCAACTGACCAATTGGTCAGAAATATAGAAAAAAATGGTGGCCTGTGATCACAAAGGCACAAACATCGCTTAGTTATGGCAGAATGAAATGTGGAGCATAGTTGTATCAACAGTTTAACCATCACTAATCGTGTATCCGCCGTTCGCGCCGAGATAGCCCAGTTGAGCTGCTATTACGGCGGTTTGGGTGCGGTTGCCGGTTCCTAATTTTGCTGCCGCATTTCTAATGTGAAATCGGATAGTCGAGCGGCAAAGCAAAAGCGTGGCCCCGATTTCGGTATCTGTTTTACCCACGGCTACAAGTATTAAACACTCTACTTCGCGATTTGAAAGAGTGCATTCAGGTGAAATCCGATCTGAATTAGATTTGACCGATACATAGTTAGAGATAAAGCGCCTCGTTAGAGTCCCCAAAAGTAAACCGTATTGCTCAAAATTTTCGGTTAGATTGTCCAATGTTGCATCGACAAGGGGAAATACATTTGCCGAAACCTGGCCAAATGGCAAGTGAACTGGCACTATGATCAAAGTGCGCATATTGCATTCTTCAGCAGAAAAACAAGCAGTGGCATCTATGCGGTCCAGATTCTTGTTTTTCTGATAACCATAAATTCCCTGTGCATTGCACCAGAAAGGTTCGTTGGTGCAGAGGCATGCACGCATAATTGGAGAGAATGACCCAAAACGCGGGTGATCCCACCACTGTCCAGAAGTCGCCCATTTAAAAACTTGGCCATTCAAAGAATTTCCGTTGGCGTCGGTCATCGGTTTTTGGGAGGCAATGTCATCATGAAGTGCAACGCGCATACCTCGTACAGTAGCAATCCTATTTAAATTTTCTGCTGCAGTACGAATATCCTCAACCCGACTAATTGTGACTTGTTCCAATAATTCGTCGAGACTTAAGGCTCCTTCTAATCTACTATTTTCTGGCATCTGACTGTTCATGTTCCGGCCCCTGATAAGTTAAACTCTGGGAATTCACATGCGCCATATTTCTTCAGATTATTGGCCATTTTCTCCATCACACTGTCTGTGAGCGCTGAATTTGCATTGGAAATACGGTTAAACATAATCTCATAAATGGCTTTGGGCTTCCCTCCGAAGTTGCGGAATAATATCCATTGCTTTTGGACGCAGAAGTATCTGCGAGACACGTCGGTCTCATTGATAAATCCGTCGCGCAATTTGGAACTCATTGTGGCTGCTTCATCCATCATGGTGATTTCCATACCATAAAAAATGCATACCATAAAGATATTTACTATCTATCGCTTTACAGCTAATGAAGCCGGCATAAATTATGATAAAAACATCATCACCGGTCACAACGGCTTGACGATCACAGCAAGCAACACTGGACCAAAAACCGGATTTTCAGTGTTGGTCGCATATCGCGGTGGGCAAACCCGCTAAGCTTGGACGAAGGTGCTCGATGAGTTCATATCCCATCCCGTAACTGGAGCGGTGCGCCGCGGCATGACGTGACCATCTTAGCTGCGCCCAACTTCGATTTACACATTGTTGGGCGCGTATATGTCAAATCGCCCTGCATATTTCATGAAGTTATTGTTTTTAAATGCAATCCGAAAATATTTTAGTCCCGTTTCTCCTTAAATACTCAGCCTTTCAAGTGGGACAATCCAGCCATAACCATATGATAATATGTTATAAATTTCTAGCCAAGCCAATTTTGTGTAAGGTTCTGTATAAGTATTTCGCCCAAAAGTAGCGCCGTCAGCTGGGTAGTAAATCGTTGATTCTGGCATCGCCGACACTGCATAATCTGCCCTCATCCAGTGTTTCGCTTGGTATGCAAAAAACTGATTTTATATGGCTGCATTGCGTCCCAATATCCGACGTTCGAGCGGCTAAGCGCCGACCTCAGGGGCGGCCGAGCCCGGTGATCTCGACCATCAATTCCATGCATATCTACTATTGAGAATACAACTTGATCCAGACCTCCATCGTGCCGCCTAAGGTCGAGAGGATGTGTTGGCCGCGGGTCAAATTTTCGCGCTATGGGGAAGAGGCATGCTCGAGCTTTGGCTCTGCGCAAACTGCCGCAAGGTCCGCCAGTGGATCGGCGGTTTCGCCTTCGCCGTTGCATCCTACCAGATCGTGCAGCTCTCCCACACGCCGCATTCGACGAGGTCGTCCATCTTGTCCTGGCTTCACCACACGCGCCAGCCGGAAGGGTCGGGCATCACAGGGTCGAGCCCCCGTCGATGACGAGTTCAAGGCCTGTCACCCAGATAGACATATCGGAAGCGAGATAAACAACCCCATTCGCGATATCGATTGGCTGGCCCACCCGACCGAGCGGGTTCGCCGCATTCATCTGGGCTAGGGCCGCATCGGCATCGCCAGTCAGTGCGGCGAAATCGTTGAGCATCCGGGTTTGAACCCCGCCAGGGTGGACCGAATTGCAACGTATCTGATCGCCTGCGGCATGCAGCGCTACTGATTTGGTCAGAGCTCGCACGGCCGCCTTGGACGCCGAGTAGGCAGCCAGCGGCGCCGCAGGGCGCAGGCCCTGGATAGAGCTGAGGTTCACAATCGAACCACCATCACCCGATTGGCGCATCAGCGGCAGCGCGGTCCGGCATCCGAGAAAGACGCTCTCGACATTGATCGTCTGGACGCGTCGCCACAGATCGAGATCAGTCTGCTCGATATTCGCTGCCGGACTGATGCCTGCGTTATTGACAAGAACATCGAGGCGACCATGTTTGTCGCGCAGCGCCTGGATCGCCTTTTCCCACTGATCCTGACTGGTAACGTCGAGATCGCGATAGGTGGCACCTTCCATCGCGGCGGCGGCTTCCTTGCCAAGCTCGGGCTCGACATCGGTCAGGACCACGCGCGCACCATGCTGCGCCAGCCGGTTTGCGATTTCGCGCCCGATCCCCCGGGCCGCTCCGGTTACGAGCGCTACTTTGCCTTCAAGCGATAGGCCGTCTGTCATCATGCTGGCTTCCTGTTTGCTGTTGCTCCTGCCTCGCGCGCCGCCTGCTCGCCCGCCACGCGACCGAAGACGATCGCGTTGGCGATGGAATTGCCACCACCGATGTACCGGTCGCCCAGAACGCCGCCCGATACCTCGCCAGCGGAATACAGGCCGCTGATCGGCTGGTCGGCGCTGTCGAGAACATGCATGGCCTCATCCACACGCAGACCAGTGGACGTGAGACAAACAATGGCGGGACGGATTTCCGCAGCATAGAAAGGCGGTTGCAAGACAGGCTTCATCAAGCTGGCATCTTTGCGGAACTTGCTGTCCTCTCCCTTCTCGTAATCCGAATTATAGCGGGAGATCGTGGTCTCGAGCGTATTGCGTTCGACGCCTGCCATGTCAGCCAGTTCAGCGAGCGTATCGGCCTTCATAACCTTACCCTTCGCGATCTGTTCATCGATCTTGTCGGTTACCCAGTTGAGCGTGATAATGCCTGCCTTGTGCGCATCTGCATAGCGAGGTTCAGGCACAGCAGTGGCGCGCGCGGTTTCATCAAATACCGCAAAAACAGAACCGCCGAGCTGATCTTTCACCACGCCAGACATAACTGCATATTCGGTGGTTTCATCAATGAACCGGCGGCCTTCCCGGTTGACGTAAACCAGCCAACCGGGGACGAAAACTTCAAGATCGCGGTAGAAGCCAGGTGTCGTCAGCAGCAGACCGCGATTATGGCCAGCGATATCGGCACCGGCTTCCTGCCCCATCAGCAAGCCATCGCCGGTGCAGGTCTTTGCGGTTATCGCCCAAGTCCAGTCTCCGTGCTGGGCAGCTTCGGGATAGTGACGGTTCAGTAGCAACTTATTGTGGCCAAAACCGCCCGTAGCGATGATCACGTTACGCGCGGTCACGGTGTCGCCATCCAGCTTCACACCTCTCACGGCACCGTCTTCGTCCGTATGCAGCGCGGTGACACGACAGCCGCGCGACACGTCGATTTCGCGGCAGCTGACCTCGCGGTCCAGAACCTCGGTGATACCGGCGCCGTTGCCCGTCGCCTTGTGGCCGCGCGCGACGCTTTCGACACCTGAGGCGTAGAGTTCAGCCGGATCGAATTCCACGCCCAGACGGATCAGCCATTCGATCGCTGGTCCTGACAATTCGCATAGCCGCCGCACGATCGCTGGTTCTACCTTATATTGGTTAAGCGTCATGTAATATTCGTACATCGCATCGACGCTATCGTCTTCAATACCGGCTGCGCGCTGAACGCTGGTCGGCGCTCCATAGACAACGCCACCTGAAAGTGCCGTCGATCCGCCTAGCTGCTCCGCCGCTTCCAGTAGCGCTACGCGCGCGCCTGAATCATGCGCCGTGATGGCAGCCGCCATTCCAGCGCCCCCTCCGCCGATCACTATGACATCATAATCAAAGGTCATGCCGTCTTTCATCTCCGCTCTCATCGTTCCGAAAATTCGATCTCGAATTCATTCAGGCCCCTCAGGATCACACTCGGCGTGTGTGAAAGCTTTTCCGGTTCAACCAGGCGGATGTCCTTCAGCCGGGCTGTCATTTCGCGAACCGCAATCGCAATCTCCCGCCGAGCCAGTTGCGCACCGATGCAATGGTGGATTCCCGCCCCGAAAGCGAGATGGGAAGACGCATTTTTGCGGTCGACATTGAAATCTGCCGGGCATTCATATTTGCTTTCATCCCGGTTGGCCGATCCGTAACGCAGATTGACCAGACTGCCTTTAGGAATGGTGGTTCCCCCGACCTCAACATCCTCTGTCGTCATCCGGAACAGACCTTGAACCGGGGATTCGTATCGCAGGATTTCTTCTGCAAAATTTTTACATTTTTCTGGTTCACGAGCAAGTCGCTCGGCCAGGTCGGGATCTTGTGCAAGCCGCACGACCGAAGCCCCGATCGCACTCGTGGTGGTCTCGTTACCGGCTACGAGCAACTGGTTCAGGACTGACAGCAGTTCGGGTATATCCAGTGGCGTCCCGTCCACTTCCTTTGTCACCAGATCGGAAATGATATCGTCACGGGGGTTTTCCCGGTGATCGTCAAAGACCTTGACGAAATAGTGCTGCATCTCGACCGCGAGCTTGGCGCATTCGATCTTGCGCTCATCGGAAATCAGCATACCGAGCGGAGCGACGGCAGCGTCAGACCATTCCTTAAACTTGTCGCGGTCGCTGCGCGGCACGCCGAGCTGGTCAGCGATCACAAACATGGGGACGGGAATGGCGAAGTCGTTCATTACCTTAAGGCGCCCATCGGCGATAAAGCCGTCAATCAACTCGCTGACGACCTCAACCATATAATCTTCCATCTGGCGAACGCGACCGGCGGTAAAAGTGCGGTCAACCAGCTTGCGATAACGCGTGTGCGAAGGCGGATCATTGCTGACCAGCGTATCGGGCAGGTCGCCGAACCCTTCCTCATTATAAATCCGAATGACTTCACCTGGGACGGCACCAGGCCGGAAGCCCATCTTGCTAGAGAAAACCGTCGGGTCTCTAATGGCTGCCAGACAGTCGTCATAGCGACTGATTATCCAGAAACCGGCTGCCTCCACAAAATAGGCTGGCGCCTTTTCTCGTAACGTATCGTAGAGAGGGTAAGGGCATTCCATCACCTTAGGGTCTGCGAAGTTCAACTCGACTGAATCCGCGCTTTGGGTATCTGAAGTCATTTCAATCCTCTTTCCATCTGTTCAATTTCAATCTTTCTTGGCGCTAGTCCTTGCATCGCCTCACACTTGGCATCCCGCCGCGTTTCCTTCAGCGATGGCGCGCAAGAGAAAGCGCGGACTGTTCGCATCCCCGACAACTAATGTGTCGGAATCTGATTTCCGCAGGTCCGTGAAGGGTTCAACAGCTGCGCGGTTATGGCTCACCATTATGGCCCATTCCGCAGGCACGCGACATTCTCCGCCGCCGTGCAGGTCGTGCAGCACCGCTTCTGATCCATCGAAGGCATCGACGTGTGAACGCAGATGCAACCGGAACTTGCCGCGGTTCAGGCGTTGCAACGCCGGTTCGGGCTGAAGGGCAGAATCCAGCAGATGGGCAAAGGACTTGTGGCGCGTCACAAAAGTCACAGCCGCCCCTTTTTCGATCAACGCCTCGGCTACCGCGATCCCTTCATAATGCCCGACATCGTCTATCACGATCGCATGCGCCGGGCTGGTATTGCGGCGGCCGGTGAAAAAATCGATCGACGACATTGCATCAGAGTGGTCGATCCCCTTCATGGGACGGGCGGGAATGGCTAACTGAATCCCGTCCATTCGCGGATAGGAGCCGGTGGCGATGATCACGCGATCGGCATCGAACCCGGCAATATCGTCCGCGTCAACATAGGTGCTGAGCCGCACATCGACGCCCAGGCGATAGATTTCCGATTCCTGCCACAGCGTGTAATCCGCAATGGCCTGATGCCGCGGTGCAAGCGCTGCGATCCGGATTTGCCCGCCCAGTTCGGGCGCAGCTTCGGCAAGAATGACGCTATGACCACGCAACCCCGCGACCCTTGCCGCCTCCATACCCGCAGGGCCACCGCCAACCACCAAAACCGAACGTTTTTCATCCGGCTGCGGGAGCTTCTCGTCATTAACCTCGCCCTCGCGCCCGATATAGGGATTGACCGTGCAGCCCATTCGCCGCTCCGGCCCGAGAAGCATTCCCACACAACCTTGATTGCAGGCGATGCAGGGTCGGATTTCTGCCTCTCTGCCTTCGCGCGTTTTGCGCACGATCGCAGCATCGGCGATGTGCGCGCGGGTCATGCCGACAAGATCGGCCGTCCCCTCTGAAATGACCTGACTGACTTCTTCCAGCGTGCGAAAACGGCCCGTCACGATGCGCGGAACCTTGACCGCCGAAGTCACCGGGGCGCTGGTAGGCAATTCGTAACCCGCAGGCTCGAACATCCCTCCGATCATCTTGGGAAAAGCGAAATACCCCCCCATCGACACGTCGAGAAAATCGATGAGCTCTTTCTCTTCGAGATAACTCGCCGCCTTTGCGGTTTCTTCGGGTGTCATTCCCCCATCGACGATTTCCGGGCTGAGCCGGACGCCAACCGGATAATCAGCACCGACCCGTTCGCGGATAGCAGACAGCACTTCAACGGTGAAACGCATCCGGTTCTCGAAGCTGCCACCATATTCGTCATCTCGGTGGTTTAGCATCGCGGACATGAACTGTTGCGGCAGATAGCCGTGCGAAGCATGCAGCTCGACCCCGTCAATACCACCCTTCTTGCAACGCTCGGCCGCCGCAGCGAAGGCCGCGACCACCTCGTCAATTTGAGCTTTGTTCATGCCGATCGGCACCATTCCGAGAACCGGACTCGGCAAATCACAGGAGGACCATGGTGGCCCACCGTCCAGCGGGAGGCCATTGTGCCCGGCATGCCACAGTTGCTGGAACACCCGCATGCCATGCGGACGCACAGCCTCCATCAGCCGCGCATAACCTTCGATGATTGAATCGTCGAAATTGCAGATCGACGACGGGCAGGTCGGGTGAACGCCGGCGATTTCAAGAATCGTGAGCCCTACGCCGCCGCGGGCACGCTCGACATGGTAATCTATCAGGGTCGGCGAGAACCCGCCGTCGCCGAAGTGGGTTCCGTGAGCGGTACGAACTACCCTGTTGGGTATTTCTACGCTTGCTATCGAGATCGGCTCTAGCGCTTTCATTTTTTCAATTATCCTTCACTATTCTATTGTTCGCTCTACTCTCGGTATTTATTTCTAAGACAGCAGGTTACTTCATTAAGGGACCGCCCTAACCTCTGCCTCTGCAAAAAAAGATTGTCCGGCAGCATGACGGCCCGCCACGAAGCCGAAGACCATGCCCGGCGCGATTGTCCCGCCCGGCCCGCCATATGTCATACCCATAGCCGAAGCCATGACGTTACCTGCAGCATACAGACCAGGGATGGCCAAGCCGTCGACGTCGAGAACGCGGGCATTGCGATCAGTCTGCGGGCCGCCTTTGGTGCCAAGCGCGCCACTTTTGACTTCAACCGCGAAGAACGGACCGGCGGTTAGAGGGCCAAGCGTCGCTGCCGGGCTTTCACGGTGCTCGGGGTCTCCCCACCAGATATCATGCGCTGCCTCGCCGCGCCGGAAATCCGCGTCTTTGCCTTCTGCAACCATGGCGTTCCAGTGGTTTACAGTGGCTTCCAGTGCGCCTTCCGGCAACTCTAGCCGGTTCGCGAGGCCCGCCAGGCTGTCGGCGCGCATTACCCATTGCGGCGGGTCATCCCCAGGCCTGCCGCCCATCATTCCAAAACCATATTTCTCAACATAACCTTGGTCAAATATCAGCCAGCATGGCAGATTGGCATAATCGAAGGCGGAAACATCCTGTTCGTGAAACGCCGCCCCGAAAGCATTGTAATTGGCGGCTTCATTTACAAAGCGCCGCCCCTTTTTATTGATCATGATCGAGCGAGGCAGTGCGCGGGCGCCGCCCAATAAAACCACTCCGATTGAAACCTCTTCGCGGGGGGCCTCGTGCACCGGCATCCACCAGGCTTCACGCATATTGCCAAGCTTGGCCCCAATCCGCATCGCCATTTTCAGGCCGTCACCGGTATTGGTCGGGATCGAGACGGGATGGGTAAGCGGACCGCGGATAAAAGCGCGCTTCATCTCCTCGTCCCATTCGAACCCTCCGGTGGCAAGAATTACCGCGTCGGCATTAACCGTGAAAACCTCCTCACCACGTACGATCTCGACCCCGCACACCGCGCCGTCCTTCTGGATAAGCCGCATCGCACGACAACCGGTCTGCGGCTCGATCCCACGTTCAAGACAGGCTTTGAGCAACCGCCCGATCAGCGCCTGTCCGCTACCACGCTCATCTCGCTGGCCGCGTCGTTCAAGCTCATCGGGCAAGACCGGCTTTGGCACAGCCTGCCCGATTGTTGAATCAAAGATCGAATAACGCGGGTCGGGATAGTAGGGAGATTTTGTTACCCGGTCGCGCCATTCGCCGAGTTCATCGAAAGAATAGAGCGGGCAATCAAGCGAACGCCCGCCGCCCGGCATTCCGCCTGGATGTTCGGCGTGATAATCGGGAAACTCCGGGATTGGCCGGAATATAACCGGGCCATCGGCGTCCTCAAGATATTCGACCATCGCCGGTCCGGCATCGAGGAACGCCTCGGCCATCGCCTGGTCAATCAGGCCGTGCGAGAGCGACATGAGGTAAGTCAGCGCCTTTTCCCGGCTGTCCGCAACCCCGAGTTGCACTTCATGGCGGTTGTTGGGCACCCAAATCATACCGCCCGACCATGCGGTTGTGCCGCCGACCTGGTCGTGCTTTTCATATACCGTTACTTCGGCGCCGCTGTCATGCGCGGCAAGCGCGGCGGTTAACCCCGATCCGCCTGTCCCCAATATGACTACTTCCCGGTTCATGTCATTCCGCCCCCTCGTAAACGGCACGGCTGGAGGTTCGCGTCAGCATCTCATTGATGGCCCGCACCTGACGTTCGGGCGGCCAGGCCTCCGGGTCAAAGATAGCCTGCGTGCTAATCCCGATCAGTGATGACAGCAAGGCGCTGGCGATGGCCGGGTGATGCTGTTCGTCAAGATGCGCAAAACGCGGATCGGCAGCGAGGCAATCGGCAATTCGATCGATGAATTCGCGTACGCGCAGCCGCTGTTCGGCGGCGAATTCAGGATCGGCAATTGCCAGGCCCCAGAACGAAAACCACACTCGCCAGTTGCGTTCAGCCTTGGGATCGATTGGCAGCAACGGGTGGAGAAGTGCGGCAAGATCCGCAACGTTTTCCAGCTGCGAGGCATCGCTGCGCGCCTTTGAACTAAACGCCGCGTGGCGATAGGTCAGCAGCATAAGTGCACGCTTGTCAGAAAAATAGTGGGTCACCGCTTTAGTACTGAAACCCGCCGCTTTAGCGACAGCGCGTATCGTGGCAGCATCGGCACCGCCCGCCGCCACCAGATCGGCCGCAATCTCAGCCAGCGCAATCTTGCGCGCGTGATGATCTATCGCTGCGGGCAAGGCTCAGCCAGCAGTGCAGGAATTTCGGAGTCGTCGGCTTTCAGCAGATCATCAAGCCACCTGTGAAAATGCTGCAAGCCTCCTTCATTTCTGCCAAACCGCACTTCGCCGAGAAGTCCGGTTGCCATTGATTTTTGCTGCAGCGCCGATGTCGGCAAATCTTCATCGCCCACAACATGTGCAAGGAAAGCGCACAGCTCCTCCATCGCTGCGCGGGTCGCTTCATCAGGCGGCGTTTCGGCAAGAAAGGTCTGGGTCGTTGTCGAAGTACCAACATCAGGCCCTGGCAATACGATCGAAAGCAGCACGCCGCGCTGGTCTTTCAGGTAAAAGGTGTTGATTGAAACGCCAGGGAACAGGATCCATTCGCCGACCAGCAATGGATCAAGCGGTTCGTCGGCGGTCGGCAGACGCCCGAGCGTATAGAGGTCGTCCCTGGCTGCGTCGCCAGGACGACCGCAAGGGGCTATTACCCGCTGGTGCGGGCCGTGACTGAAATAGAAGGCGCGATTGCTTCGCTCTGGACCGAATGTGTCGCGGTGCAACACTGGGATATGATAAAATTCCAAATGCGCATCAAACGCCAGTTTCCAGTTGGGTCCGTTCATCGTGCGGCTAACGATGCGGGTCCATCCGGCAAGATCAAAGCCAGCAATTAGTTCGTCAATTCCTCCCAACATATCAGCTGGATCGTGCGGGCCTTCGGGATCAAGGATGACCCAGATCAACCCGGCACGTTCGGCCACCGGAAAACGCTTCATCGCCAGCGCCGCCTTGTCCACCGCGCCGAAATCAGCCGAACTGGCAATACCTACCAGGCCGCCGTCTTGCGCAAACGTCCAGCCGTGATACGGGCACGTAAAACGCGCCGCCGAGCCGCAGCCGGATGCTACCGCCGCACCCCGGTGGGTGCAGGCGTTAAGCAAGGCATGAACCGCACCATCACGGTTGCGCACCAAAAGAACGGGGATGCCCGCCACCTCCAGCGTCTTGAAATCACCAGGCTTTGGCAATTCACACGACGCTGCCAGCACAAGCGGCACACGGCTGAAAATCTGCTGCTTTTCCTGCGCGAAACGTTCTGGGCAAGTATATTGCCTGGAACCAACGGTCATCACCTCGGGCGCTAGCGGGAATGTGTCCTCGACCGTGTGATGCAGCAATTCGGTGGCGTGCCGTTCGAGCACGGTCCTAGCGCTCGGAGCCAAGGTCCGATTAAGGGCACCGTTCTGCTGCTGTTGTTGTTCCTGAACACTGCTCATGGCGACGTTCTCCCGACAGATGATTCGGTTGGAGAGTATAGCGAGATGCTGGCATATGCAACATGTGTTGCATACCCCTTTTTGATAGGAGGTCGGCAAACAGATACAAGGATTTCCCGTTGCACAAACTGCTTGTCGTAACGAATGCAAATGAAAGTCAGCACAGCAACCGGATTACTGGCGCTCAATGACATCAACCTCTTTGACCCTATTGGTTGTACCGGATGACTATGCTCGGTAAAAACCCGTGTCCGTACGAAGTTATCGCGAGAGTCTGGCGTCCGCGACGCGCCTAGACACCACCGGCAAGTTCTCCATTTCGGATGACAGCACTAACAATTGCGTTCAAAAAGCACGTTGGATTTTATAAGAGTGCGCATTTCTGTCGCGCGCTGGGAAAGGCCAGCAATCACGCAAATATTACGAAATTCAGTTTGCAGTATATCAGTACTGTTGTTCGGGCACATGGAGCACCAGCCCGTCGAGCATCGGCTTCATCGGGATTTGGCAGGCAAGGCGGCTGTACTCGGTGGTGCCTTCAGCAAACTGTAGCAAGTCAGCCTCCATCCCGTCTTCCATAAGCCGGCCGACCTTGTCGATCCATTCGGGGTCGACATGGACGTGGCAGGTTGCGCAGGCGCACATCCCTCCGCAATCGCCGTCGATACCCGGCACGTCGTTGAACAATGCTGCTTCGCGCGCAGTTTCGCCTTCGTCGATCTCGACTGCCCGGCGCTCACCATCGCTAGCGACGAACGTTACCTTTACCATTTTTATCTCCGCAATTTTTCGGTTCGTATAATCAACGGGCGTGCAAACGCACCGGTAGTTTGGTGATTCCGCGCACTAGATTTGAAAACAGGCGCTCGGGTTCGCCGGTCACTTCGACCTTTGAGAAACGCTTGTGAATCTCTTCCCAGATGATGCGCAGTTGCAGTTCGGCGAGCCGGTTGCCCATGCAGCGATGGATGCCATAGCCGAAAGACAGGTGATGGCGTGGATTCTTGCGATCAATAATGAACTCGTCCGGCCGATCGATGACACTGTCGTCACGGTTGCCGGACAAATACCACATCACAACCTTGTCACCCTCCTTGATCTGCTTGCCGCCGATCTCCCAATCCTGGCGCGCAGTGCGGCGCATATGAGTCAATGGTGTCTGCCACCGGATAATTTCCGGCACCATGCTGGCAATAAGCGAAGGATCATTGTTCAACTTTTGATATTCGTCCGGGTTCTGATTAAGTGCCAGTACTCCGCCGCTGATCGAATTGCGCGTGGTATCGTTGCCACCCACGATGAGCAGAAGCAAGTTCCCCAAAAATTCCATGAAGGGCATGTCCTGTGTCGCAGGTGAATGCGCCATCATGGAGATCAGGTCGTTTTTCGGCTCCTCATTGATGCGCTGGTCCCAAAGCCCTTTGAAATACATTGCACACTCAATCAGTTCCTCGCGCCGTGCTTCATAGGACTCAACTATACCAGTTTCGGGCGCCGCCGTCGTAATATCCGACCAGCGCGTCAGCTTGCGCCTTTCCTCCCACGGGAAATCGAATAGTGTCGCGAGCGTCATAGTGGTCAATTCAACCGACACCTTGTCGACCCAGTCGATCTCTTCCCCAACCGGCAGCTCGTCGAGTATTTCGCTTGCCCGCTCGCGAATGACGGGTTCCAGCAATTGCAGGTTAGACGGCGCGACCGAAGGGGTCACGGCCTTGCGCTGCTGATCGTGTTTGGGCTGGTCCATGGCAATGAACATTTCTAGTTCCAGCCCGCCTTCGACCGAATGCATGTCCTGAATGGCAATGCCGCCAAGCTTCGCCTCGGAAGAGAACACCTTGTGATTGGTATCGACCGCCATAATGTCATCGAACTTGGTAATCGACCAGTACGGGCCAACAAAGCTATCGCGGCAATAATGTACCGGCTCTTCCTTGCGGAGCCGGTCAAAGAACAATCCAATGGTGTCGTTCTGGAACAGGCTTGGCCGGGCAACGTCGATCTCTTCAATCGGAATTGTGGCGATCTTTTCTGCAGTATCCATTTCCATGACTTGGGTATTCATATCCTGCCTTTCCTGTTCCGCGATCAGGCTTGTCTTGGATCGACGGCATAGGAGTCCATGTTGGCTTGGTCAAGAAAGCTAATACTCTTTTACAACTTTTGGTCCTCCATGTAGATAATAATCGTTGACGTAGGGCATAAACTGCCTTTAAACCTTATAAGGCTTTAAACATGTGAGGCGAGACGCAACGATGCAACCGCAAGTGGAAACAGTGAAGAAAGCCAAGCGCGCGCTGTCCCTCGCCCAGAACATTGTGCGCGACATTGAGGCTGGGGCGCATTCTCCTGGTGACCGCCTGCCGAAGGAGGGCGAGATGCTGGCGCGCTACGAGGTTGCCCGCGCGACCTTGCGCGAAGCCTTACGCTTTCTGGAACTCCAGGGCGTGATCCACCTGCAACTTGGGCGCGGAGGCGGGCCAGTAGTGGCGCGCCCACAGACTGGTGATTTCGCCAACAGCCTGTCGCTGATCCTGCACTTCATGGAAGCGGATCTGCGCGGATTACTGGAATTGCGCGAGGCGATTGCACCCGATGTCGCTGCCTATGCTGCTTTGCGCGCGACAACGGGCGATCTAAGTGCCCTTGCCGATTGCTTCAAAGAACTGGAGCGCAATGAAGCCAGCGATAATTTCGAGGAATTGAATCGTCGTTTTCACGACCTGCTTGGCTGGGCAAGCGGCAATCCGCTCTTCGGCTTGCTAACCTCTGCGATGCATTTGCTGACCCGCGAATTTTCGAATTCGCTGGGATATTCGGCGCAAGAACGAGCAGTTCAACTAAGATTTCTGCGCAAGGTTCTTGAATCGGTGCGTACCGGCGACGAGAGCGCTGCGCGGCAGGCAATGAGCCGTCTCGTCTCCGGCTCGGCAGCCTATCTTGCAGAACGCAGCCCGGAACTGGTGTCCCAACGAGTCAAATGGGGGTCAATCTAGCAGTTTCAACAAACTGAACCGTGCCAGACGGCACCAAAAGGAGCGAAAGAAAAATGGCACTGAACAGCCGAGTTTGCGAAATGCTGGGGATCGAATACCCCATCCTTCTGGCGGGTATGGGCGGCGCAAGCGTCCCGGCCCTCGCCGCAGCGGTATCGAATGCTGGCGGACTGGGTGTGCTGGGCGCGGCGGCGTGTTCACCCGAGCAGCTACGTGACTGGATTCGCCAGACCCGCGAATTGACCGACAAGCCTTTCGGCGTCGATACGCTGCTGCCCGCGTCGGTCAGGCGCGGCTCAGCCCCGCAAAGCGGTGGTTCACCCGAAAACCCGATGGACCTGCTGGGCGAATACCAGCAATTCACTCAAGACTTTATGGAGCGCGAGGAGCTTCCCCAGGTCGACGCTGCAGCTGCCATGCGTGCGGCGGGAGCACCCGAAATGGGCAAAGGCGCACCACAGCTATTCTCGAAGGAATTTTTCGAGGCGCAGATGGAAGTGGTGATCGAAGAAAAGGTGCCCGTCTATGCTGCGGGCCTGGGCAATCCCGAGCCGTGGATGGACCGCCTGCACGCCAATGGAACCAAGGTCATGGCCGTGATCGGCAAGGTCAAGCATGCTGAGCAGGTGGTCAATTCGGGCATCGACATGATTGTGGCGCAGGGTCACGATGGTGGTGGTCACAATTCGCCAATCGGCACCATCTCACTGATCCCGCAAGTCGTCGATGCGGTGGGTGATCGTGTTCCCGTGCTCGGGGCCGGTGGTATTTCGGATGGCCGCGGCGTTGCTGCTGCAATGATGCTGGGCGCGGAAGGCGCGTGGATCGGTACGGCGTTTCTCGCGACCGAGGAAGCGGGCATCGAACATTTCCAGAAAGAAGCGATTACCGAAAGCGGCGATGCCGACACGGTGGTCAGCCGCTCTCTTACCGGTAAGCCTGCGCGCATGATTCGCAACAGATGGGCCGATGCCTGGGTTGAGGCAGGGAAGGAACCACTGCCCATGCCCTATCAGTCGATGATTTCCGGCCCCGTGATGGCTTCTGGCATCAAGGCACAGCGCAAGGACGTCATTCCCGGTTTCGCGGGCCAGGGAATCGGGCTAATCGACGCGATCCGTCCCGCCTCCGAGGTCATGCAGGATCTTGTCACGGGAGCCGAGAAAGCGCTTTCAGCCGCAACATCATATTCATGAACCGGATCGGAGATATTGCTGTGAAGGAAGAATCGCCATCGCCGCAAAAGGACGGACTGAACCACGACCTCAACGGCAAGCCACCCTCAGTATATCTGGGCGGGCATGATCCATTTCGGGAACTGGAGCGCGGGTTCCAGACCCACCGGCAAAACGAGATGCTGGCATGAGCAGCGCTGCGTCTATGAGTTTCAGCGATAAATCCGCCATTACCGGCGTTGGCGAAACCGCTTTCGTCAAAGGGGCTGAAAGTACCGCAGTGGGAATGATGCTGGAGGCATCGCGCCGAGCAATCGCCGATGCCGGACTAAAGCCGTCAGACATTGATGGCATGGTGCCGCCTCCAATCTACACTTCATCGGAGGAAATGGCTGCCAATCTGGGTATCGACGTACTGCGTTATGCATCGACAGTGCATATGGGCGGAGCAAGCCCGACCACGGCACTGCAGAATGCGGCCATGGCTGTTGCAAGCGGCCTGTGTGACCATGTCCTCGTGACGCTGGGCTGGAACGGATATTCGGCGCTCAGGCCGAAGCCCGGTGCCCCGCCGACGCGGTCGATGAACATGACAACGCTGACCAACACCATCAAAGGCTATTACATACCTTATGGCGTGTTTTTGCCGGTGCAAATGTATGCTTGGCTCGCGACCCGTCATTCGAAGCTTTACGGGGTCGGGCCCGACGCAATGGCGGCCGTCGCGCTGGCCTGCCGCCGCCATGCGCAGATGAACCCGCAGGCCTTTACCTATGGCCGCGAGCTGGATGCGGAAACCTATCACTCGGCGCGGTTGATTTCCGAACCTTTCCGCCTTTACGATTGCTGCCTGGAAACCGACGGCGCCTGCGCGGTTGTCATCTCGCGAATGGACCGGGCGAAAGACATGCCGCATGTCCCGGTTAGCATCGCTGGTGCCGCCGAAGGTCACCCCTATCCTGCTGACGACATCCCCTCACGGCCCGATCCGTTCAAGATTGGCTTGAGCTATGCCGCCCCGCGTGCCTTCGACATGGCGGGTGTCAAACGCGAGGACATGGACTTCCTGCAGATATATGACTGCTTCACCTATGTCGTGCTGTTGCAGCTTGAGGCACTGGGCTATTGTGAGCCGGGCGGACAGAGCGAATTTGTTGCCGGCGGGCAGATCGAGCTGGGCGGGCGCTATCCGGTCAACACCCATGGCGGGCTGCTGAGCGAGGCGCATGTCTGGGGTTTGAATCATGTGATCGAGGCGGTGCGTCAGTTGCGCCACGATTGCGGCGAGCGGCAGGTCGAAGGCGCACAGACTGGGCTGGTCACCGGCTGGGGCGATCTTGGCGATGGCAGTATTGCGATCCTGAGGAGGTTTGCATGACCGACGAGAAAGATATTCCACCCAAAATGCGTGCCTCGGCACAGCAAGTGCCGCCCAAGCCGCTACCGCGCCCACAGGATCCGGTAGAACAGGAATTCTGGGACCGGTGCCAGGATGGCAATCTGTATTTCCAGCGCTGCAGCGAATGCGACACCTTCCGCCACTTGCCCCGCTATATGTGCGCGAAATGCGGCTCACCCGAATTTTCGTGGGAGCAAAGCAGTGGCATGGGCACGCTGTTTTCCTGGACAATCACGCATCAGGCCCTCCACCCGGCTTTTGCCGGAGACATTCCGTTCATCGCCGCTGTTGTCGAACTGGATGAAGGCGTTCGTATGGCGACACGGCTGGTCGATTGCGACCACGACAAGTTGGAACTGGACCTGCCGGTAGAACTCGATTTCGAAACGATAAGCACGGATTTCCGCTTGCCGGTATTCCGACAACGCAAAGGATAGGCTGGACATGGATCTTGAATACGGACCCGAATATGATGCTTTCCGAGAGGAAGTGCGACAATTTCTCAACAGCCACGGTGATCGTGCGCCAGCCGGACAGGGCCGCGCCGCGCGCCCATCTACCGAAGCGGTCGAATGGCAGAAACTGCTTATCGAGCATGGCTATACCGCGCGCACGATCCCCAGGGAATATGGCGGCTACGGGGCCGAACCCGACATTCTAAAATCACGGATCATCGCGGAGGAATTCTCGCGCGCGGGCATTCCCGGCGGTCTCGCCAACCAAGGCATCTCCATGCTGGTCCCGACCCTGCTGGAGCTGGGGACCGAGGAACAGAAACGCCAATGGGTTGAGCCAACGCTAAAAGGCGAGGTCGTATGGTGTCAGGGCTATTCAGAACCGGGCGCGGGTTCGGATCTCGCCAGCCTGAAAACCAGCGCGCGGGTTGATAAAGGCGACTTCGTGATCAACGGCCAGAAGATCTGGACCAGCACGGCCAAGGAGGCGGACATGATTTTCTGCCTGGTCAGGACCGAAGCTGACGCGCCCAAGCATGGCGGGATTTCCTACCTTATCTTCTCGATGGATACGCCAGGGATCGAGGTACGTCCGCTCAAGACCATGACCGGTCACGCCGAATTTAACGAGACATTCTTCACCGACGTGCGGGTGCCGATGGACCAGATCGTCGGCCAGCGCGGTCAGGGCTGGTTCGTTGCAAATGCGACACTGGGTCACGAACGCGGAATGCTGGGCGATCCTGATGCGCTGGAAAACCGCTTTCATGCACTGGTCAAGCTAATGCAGGAAGAGCGTGTCGGCCAAGGCCGGGCAATCGACAATGCTGTGCTGCGCGACCGGCTGGCTGCACTTCAAGCCGAAGTTGCAGCGATGAAATATAACGGAATGCGTATCCTTTCGGACAATTTGAAGGGCGATCCCGGCGGCATGGCCAAGTTGATCGTCAAGCTGCAAAGTTGCGAGCTGGCGCATCAGATATCGGCTCTGGCGATTGATGCGATGGGTGAAATCGGCATTCTTTATCACGGTAGCACCCGCGAGCGTGAAGGCGGCGCGTGGCAATGGAATTATATGTTCCAGCTGGGCCTTATCATCGGCGGCGGTACCGCGCAGATTCAGAAGAACATCATCGCCGAACGCGGGCTCGACATGCCGCGCGAACCCAAGCTGGCCAAGCCGGCATCGGCGGACCAGAAAAAAGGAGCCGCCTGATGGATTTCGGACTTTCGCAAGACCAGAAAATGCTGCGCGATGCTGTCGCGCGATGCCTTTCCGGCACTTGCCCGCTCGATCATGTGCGTGAGTGCGCCGAGGGCGAGGCTTCCTACAGCGATAAGGTGCAGTCGGCACTGAGCGAACTGGGTATCACGGGAATGATGGTGCCCGAACAACATGGCGGCCTCGGTATGACCTTGCTCGACGCAGCCGTGGTGGCCGAACAGCTTGCCTATGCGGTCGCTCCGGTACCGTTTCTCGCCAGCCATGTGCTTGCACCCATCGCGCTGGCGCAGGCGGGCAGCAATCAACAGCAGGCTGAGTGGCTGCCAATAATCGCCAGCGGCGAAGCACGGATCGCCGTCGCCATTGCCGAGACAATCGAAGCACGCGACGGCGCGGGCGTAACCAGCAACGGCGGAAAGCTCGAGGGGACGGCGTTATTTGCGCTCGACTTTGCTGGCGCTGATGCGTTTCTGGTGGCTGATGCGACCGGGCGGCTGCACCTCGTGCCCGCCGATGCCGAAGGGCTGAAGAAAGTCCCGTTGACCACAATCGACCGAACCCGCAGCGTCGGTGAATTGCGCTTTGGGCAAGTTGCGGCAGAACCGCTGGCCGACGATGGCGGAGCAACTGCTGCACGGCTGCGCGATGCGGGGCGGGTGATTCTGGCGGCCGACAGCATAGGGGCAGGTCAGGCCATGATCGAAAAAGCGGTCGATTATGCGGGACAGCGCGAACAGTTCGGGCGGATCATTGGCAGCTTTCAGGCGGTCAAACATATGTGCGCGGAAATGGCCGCCCGGCACGAACCCTGCCGTTCGCTGGTGTGGCACGCGGCCCATACGTTCGATGCCGCGCCGGACGAAGCCTCACTCGCCGCGTGCCAAGCAAAATCGCACACCGGCGAAGTACATCGTTTTGTCGCGCGCACGTCCACCGAAGTGCATGGCGGGATGGGCTTTACCGACCTGCTGGGGCTACATTACTGGTTCAAGCGGATCGGTTTTGACCGTCAGATTTTGGGTGGGCCCGAAGCGGTGAGAACAGAAGCGGCAACGCTTCAGGGGTGGACCCGAGCAGCATGATTTAGGTAACAGCGGGGACGCGCGCGAGACAAGCGACGCCCCGACACGAGAGGAGATGGAAACATGATCGACTGGAACCTTGGTGACATTCTTGATGCTATTGAACCGGCCATGCCAAAGGATGCGCCGGCGCTGATCCATGGCGACCGGATCATTACATGGCCAGAAATGTCGGCCCGCTCGAATAATCTCGCCCGCAATCTGCGCGAACGCGGAGCCGGCGACGGGACGAAGGTGGCGTTCTACATGCGCAACCGCCCGGAATATGGCGAGCTGATGGCGGCCTGCTTCAAGGGGCGGCTCACCCATGTGAACATCAATTATCGCTACGTGCCCGAAGAAGTGTTCTACATTTTCGATGATTCCGACAGCGAGGTGATCGTCTACAGCTCTGAATTCCGCGACTGCATCCTTGAACTGAAGGACCGGCTTGAGAAGGTTCACACTTTTGTCGAGATCGGCGATCCGTCAGAAATTGCCTCTTTTGCCGTTCCTTATGAAGAGCTCGCCACGCAAGGGGACGGCTCGCCATTGGACATAGAGCGTTCGCCGAGTGATCTGTTGTTCATCTATACCGGCGGCACAACCGGCATGCCCAAGGGCGTGATGTGGCAGCACGACGATATGCGCAAAGCACAGCTCGATGCGCAAAAAATACTTGGTCCGGTGCCGCAGTCGCACGAGGAAAGTATCGCACTGATCGAAAGCGAGGGGCCGGGCCGCCGAACTCTCCCCTCCTGCCCGCTAATGCACGGCACGGGCCTTATCACCGGCATAGGCACGCTCATGTCGGGCGGTGCCATCGTCACGCTCGCCGACCCGTCATTCGATGCCGAGGAATTGTGGGACACGGTCGAGAAGCATAAGGTCGAAAGCATCGCCATCGTAGGCGACGCATTTGCCAAGCCGATGCTTCGCGCCCTCGACGAACATCCCGGTCGCTGGAATACTAGCAGCCTTGTGACAATCGTTTCTTCCGGCGTGATGTGGAGCAAAGAGGTCAAGGAAGGCCTGTGTAAGCACATTCCGCAAGTTGTTCTGATGGACAGTTTCGGTGCCTCCGAAGGGCTTGGATATGGCCTCGCCGTCACCACCGCGGAAGGCGGAACCAACACCGCCAAATTCGGCATTGGCGAATTCTGCGACGTGTTCGACGAGAACGACCAGAAGGTCGAACCGGGCAGCGGCGTACCCGGTTTTATCGCCCGCAAGGGTGCGATCCCGCTTGGCTATTACAAGGATCCTGAAAAATCCGCCCAGACTTTCAAGACAATCGACGGTGTGCGTTACTCGATCCCCGGCGATTGGTGCCGCGTGGAATCCGATGGCAGCCTGACCCTGCTCGGCAGGGGCAGCGTGTGCATCAACACCGCCGGTGAAAAGGTTTATCCCGAGGAAGTCGAAGAAGTGCTGAAAACCCACCCCGCCATCGCCGATGCGCTGGTGGTCGGCGTGCCGGACGAGAAATGGGGTCAAGCGGTAACCGCTGTTGTCCATCTCGACAAGCGGGGTGAATTCGATGAGCAAGCTGTAAAGGATCACGTCCGCCAGCAGTTGGCGGGATATAAAACGCCCAAGGCGATCTATCCCACCGACACGCCTTTGCGAGCCTCGAACGGCAAAGCGGATTACGCGACGGCAAAGAAGATTGCGGAAGGCGGTCAGACGGCAGCGTGACCGACATGGCCACTCCAGACCACGACGCGATAATCGTCGGTGCCGGTTTCAGCGGTATCTACCTGCTGCACAAATTGCGTGAAGCAGGGTTCAATGTCCTGCTGGTCGATGCCGCAGCCCAGCCGGGCGGTATCTGGTACTGGAACCGCTATCCCGGTGCGCGTGTGGATTCTCAGGTCCCGCTTTACGAATTCTCCCTTCCGGAAGTGTGGCAAACATGGTCCTGGAGCGAGCGTTTTCCCGGCTGGGAGGAGCTGCGCGCCTATTTCAACCATGTCTGCGACACGCTCGATCTTTGGCCGCTGATGCGTATGAGCACGAATGTCGATAGCGCGCGGTTCGATGAAGACAATTCGATCTGGCACTTGCAACTGGGCGGCGGCGACACCGTGTCGACGCGGTTTCTCCTGCCCGCTCTCGGCTTCGCTTCAAAGCCATATATCCCCGATATTTCCGGCCTTGAAAACTACGCGGGCGAATGGTGCCACACGGCACGTTGGCCGCAACAGGGAATCGATCTGGAAGGCCGCAAGATCGCCGTGATCGGCACCGGGGCCAGCGGCGTGCAGGTGGCACAGGAGGCCGCGAAATCAGCAAAGAATCTTACGCTGTTGCAGAGAACGCCGATCTTGGCGCTGCCCATGCAGCAGGAGAGGCTGACAGATCTGGCGCAGAAGCGTGAACAGAAAGATTACCCCGACATTTTCAATCGGCGCAAGCAGACGAGCGCCGGATTCGATTGCCAGTCGCTCGAAGTCTCGGCGCTGGAGGTCGACAAAGACGAACGTGATGCACATTTCGAGTATCTCTGGCAACGCGGCGGACTAAGGTTCTGGTATCACAATTTCGCAGACTTGCTCACAAACCGCGAAGCAAATCGCCACGCCTATGATTTCTGGCGTGACAAGGTCCGTGCACGGATTGCCGACCCTGCCCTCGCCGAAAAACTTGCCCCAATAGAGCCGCCCCATCCTTTTGGGACGAAGAGGCCGTCACTCGAGCAGGACTTTTACGAGATTTTCGGGCAGGACAATGTTGCGCTCGTCGATCTGAAGGAAACACCGATTGCGCGGATCAAAACGAACGCAATCGAAACCGCCACCGGTGAAATCGAATGCGATCTCATCGTCTTTGCGACCGGCTTCGATGCCGGACGCGGCGGACTGATTGACATGAATATAACCGGGCGCGGCGGGCTCGGTTTGGCACAGGCCTGGGACGATGGCTTGCGCGCCTATCTGGGTATGGCCGTAGCGGGCTTCCCAAACATGCTGTTTTCGTACGGTCCCCTAAGCCCATCAGGTTTTGCGAACGGCCCGACGAGCGCTGAGATACAAGGCGACTGGATTTGCGACTTCATGGTTTGGCTGAGAGATAGCGACATCAAGCTCTTCGATGCCGAAACGCAGGCCGAACAGGGCTGGACCGAAATGGTCGCCCAAGCTGGTGCGATGACACTCTTTCCTGAAGCGGACTCCTGGTACATGGGTGCAAACATCCCGGGCAAGAAACGTCAGCTTATCAATTTCCCAAGCCTGTCCGGCTATGCCGCCGTATGCGACGACGTCGCGCAGAATGGCTATCGCGGCTTCGCCACAGTAAAATCCACTAACAAGGAACCGTTCGCGCAATGAATGAAATGACCCCTGTTGACAACCTTCCGGCTGATATCGATTCCTTATGGGCTGGTGATGGTTCGCACCTGCCCGAATGGTTCATAGCAGCACTGAAAGTGCCGCGCGAAGAAGCTTATGTAGAGATTTCCGGTGCCAAGGTGCACTATCTCCGCTGGGGCAGCCCCGAAAAGCCAAAATTGCTAATAACACACGGCTTTCTTGCACACGCCCGGTGCTTCGCCTTCATCGCCCCCTTCTTTGCGCAGGATTATGACGTCGTAGCCTTTGATCTGGCGGGCATGGGTGACAGCGAAATGCGCGGAGCAGCCGATACGGCTGCCCGTGGGCGGGAATTCACCGAGATTGCCGAGGCGCTGGACTTGTTCGCTGATGGGCACAAGCCGACAATTATCGCGCACAGTTTCGGTTCGGGTGCCGCGTTGACAGCCGTGACCCAGTCGCCCGATGTGTTCGCGGGATTGGTCGTATGCGATCTTATGATCATGCGTCCCGAATTGCTTGAAAAATACTGGAGCAGGGATCGGGCCAGCCCGGGATCGGGGAACCCGGACAAGCCCAACAAGCACTATCCCAGCTATGCAGCAGCACGCGAGAGATATATCCTGTCGCCGCCTCAGCCGGTCGAGGAGCCATTTCTTCTCGACTATATTGCGTATCATTCGCTGAAAAACGAAGGAGACAGTTGGACGTGGAAATTCTCGCCCGAGGTCTTCCGGAGGAGCAACAAGCCCGATGAGTGGCTGAACATGGGTAAACGCCTGGTACAGGCGCCAGGCCGCAAAGCAATCGTGCACGGCGGCAACAGCCTGCTCTTCTCCAATGATTCAGCAGAATACATCCGCGAATTAGGTGGAGACAATATTCCGATAATAGCCGTACCGGAAGCCCGCCACCATCTGATGCTCGATCAACCCTTGGCGTTTGTTGCAGCACTCCGAAGCATTCTTGCCCTGTGGGCGACGAACGCATAGCCGAAAGTTAGAAGTTCAGATTGATAAAGCGGCCATTACAGAATGCAAATTTTTCGGCCCGGGGGCATTTGCAGAAGAGCTAATGTGCAGTGCTCGCCGCTGTCGCTGAATCCGGCTCCAAACTTGCTGGCGGCTTCATCAGAAACGCAAATGGAGCACAAATAACGGTGAGGATCGTCATCAGCCAGAAATCGTCAAGATAGGCGATCATCAGTGCCTGCCGGTTTACCTCGGCATCAATGATCATCATCGCCTGCCCGCCATAATCACCAAAACGCTCCAGCGTGGTTGGACTGATTGGAGAGAGCTGTGCTTCTGTTACTTGCCCGGCTAGATCAGCATGGCTTGTCTGCCAGTTGCGCCCTAATATACCCACGAATGTGGCAATACCGATTGACGATCCGATTGTTCGGGCAAGGTTCATCAAGCTGGCCGCGTCCGTGCGATTTTTCATCGATATGGTGGAAAAGGCAAGGACATTCATCGAAACAAATACAGCGCCCATTCCAATTCCCTGCAGAAATCCGCTGATAATTATCGGCCAGCGCTCCATTTCGAGACTCCATCCGGTCATCATCCAGGTAGAGCAAGCACCAATTAGCAATCCCAACGATACGACAAACCGGGCATCAATGCTACGCGACAGTCGGCCTGCCAATCCCATGCTAATCATGAATCCCAGACCGCGCGGTGCCAGCAGAAACCCGGCTTCAAACGGTGGATAACCGTAAATATTCTGGAGCATGGGCGGTAACAGCGCCATCGTTGCAAACATCACCACGCCTGTAATAACAACAAGAAACATGGCAGTGGCGAGATTCCTGTTGAGGTACAGGTGTTTTGAGAGAAACGGGTTTTTGGCGGTGGCAGTATGAACGACATAAATCCACAACGCAGCTATGGCCAAACCGCACTCGATTATGATTTCCCAGCTTTCAAACCAGTCCTGATGGTTCCCGCGATCAAGCAGCAACTGCAACGACGCGACAAATAGTGCAAACATGGAAAAGCCGAACAGGTCAAATCGGCGGCGCGTAATCGGTCGCGACGGGAGTAATACCCAAAGCATGGTTACAACAATGATACCGATTGGAAGATTGATCAGGAAAATCCACTCCCAGCTAAAATTTTCGGTGATGTAGCCGCCAATCACCGGTCCCATTATCGGTGCGATCATCACCCCCATGCCCCAGATTGCCATCGCCTGCGGGTGTTTCTTTGGTGGATTGATATCGAGCATCACGGTTTGCGAGAGTGGCATGATAAAGGCGCCAGACATCCCCTGAATGACGCGATAGATTACCATTTGTTCGAGGTTGGTTGCTGTCGCGCAAAGCACTGATGACAGTGTAAATCCAACTATTGAAATGAGAAAAAGGTTCCGCGATCCAATACGATCCGCAAGCCATCCTGTTAACGGGATGGCCATCGCGGCAGCAAGGATATAACTGGTTAGCGTCCAGGTAACGGTATCCAAAGTAGCGCCGAGACCCGCCTGCATATGCGGAAGGGCGACGTTGGCGATTGTCGAATCCAGTATCTGCATGATGTTTGCCAGCATCACGACCATTATCAATAACGGCCGGTTATCGGCCTTTAGTGCCGGTTTGTCAGGATCGACTGCGGCTTCCATCGCCACGAATTATTCGGCGGAACTTTGTAGATCGACAGTGACTTCAACCGACAGGCCAGCGATTAATTGCCGGGACGGCTTGTCCAGAATTTCGATCCTAACCGGAATGCGCTGTGTCACTTTCACCCAATTTCCATTGGCATTTTGCGCCGGTAGAACAGAAAATTCGGAACCCGTTCCCGCACCGATACTTTCCACACGGCCCTTCAAGGTCAGTTCCGGATAGGCGTCGAAACTTATCTCCGCCTCTTGTCCGACTTTCATTTTGGCTAGATCCGTTTCCTTGAAGTTCGCCTCGACCCAGCTGTTTTGATCATCGACGATGGAGACTGCGGGCAGGCCTGAAACCATCATCTGGCCCATCTGCAAACGGTCCGATTGGGCGATGCGCCCCGATATCGGAGCAACCACACGGGTACGGTCGAGATTAAGCTGTGCCTGTTTTTTCGAGACTTTGGCATTGGCGACGTCCGGGTTCTCACCGGGAGCCGCCGGCCCGTTTGAAAGACGGGCTTTTTTGGCGATTACGTTGGCCTCGGCGGACCGCAGCTTGGCCCTGGCCCTGTCCACTGCATTTTGCGCTTCTTCCATTTTTGCACGGGTATTGAAACCGCGTTCCATCAACGCAGCCTGACGGTTGTAATTGGACATTGCAAAATCAATGTCTTTCCGGGCCACTTCAATATCCACGCCGCTAACCTGATAATCTGTCCGGAGATTTTGCACTTGCACCTGTGCAGCCGCAATTTGTGCATTGGCCTGTGATACCGCCAATTCAAACGGAACAGGGTCAATGGCAAAGAGCAGATCACCCTGTTTCACCAAACTGTTTTCGCGGACACCAACCTCGATAATTTTGCCGCCAATTTCTGGCGAAATGGAAACAATATTCTGCTGAACATAGGCATTGTCAGTGGAAGCGTAACGGCCGCTGGTTATCCAGTAATATGCGCCGAATGCCGCGAGGCCGAGAGGAACCGAGAGCATAATAAGCATGGTCAGCGAGCGCCGAAAGAGTGAGCGTTTTACTTTGACGGCCTCTGTCTGGACCGGCTTGTCTTCGAGCGTATCTATATCGGGGTTGGGATTATCAGCCATTGGCTATATGCCGCCGGTCTGTGGCTTCTTCGTCAATGCGCTGGAACCTGCTGCGAACCTGATCAAGCAGATGATGCAATTGTTCCTGCTCAGCTTCCGAAATGCCGTCCATCGCTTCCTGCAACAATTCTTCACCTATCGGACGCAATTTATTGGTTATGGCAATCGCTTTTGGTGTCAGAAATAATTGCCAAGCCCGCCGATCGGTTGGATCGGGGCGACGCTCTATCAGTTCACTTTCCTGCAAACGGTCAACCATCCGGCAGACGGTCATCGCATCCAGTTCTAGTAACTCCGCAAGCCCGCCCTGATTAATACCCTCATTGCGTTTGAGCCAGGTCAACACTCGCCATTGCGGGCGGGTCACGCCAATTTCCTTGGCGCGTTCATCAAATGTGCGGCGGATCAGGCGAGAGATATCGCCAATAACAAATCCAATATTGTCGCTCATGACGGCAAACTAATAACAATCGTTATTATATGCAATGATTATCTATTTTCATAGCGATCGTAAATCGCAACCCCCGTTGCTGCCGGACTGATTTTATGCAGCCCATAGCTGGCAAATGACCAGGTGTTGATGCACCACGTTCGACGTGATTTCTGTCCAAAAGCGCATCCCCTTGGATGACGTAAACCAACCCGCGTAGCCAAGATAGCGTCCGTGCACAGCACCGATCGTTTCGCATTTAACTTTCGCAAAACCGGCTTGAGACAGTAGCCATTGCTTACTGATCTCTGATATTGTATGTAAGCATACAAAGAGAGGACAAGTGATGAGCGTAGCAACCCCGATCAAATCCAAAGCTGACTGGCGGGCATCTCAATGGCGCAAGGATGATAGCTGGATTTACCACCTGTCAGAAAGTCAGATAGCCGAGCTTGATGCCGCGCTGACCCATGCCAAGGGCAAAGGTCTGACAGGCATTGCTATTAAGCGGGATGATTTTCCACTGCCGAGCTTGGGGCCTGTTCTAGACGAATTGGCCGAAGAGCTCGTGAACGGTCGCGGTTTCTTTCTCATACGCGGCTTTCCTGCACTGGACTATTCGAAGGAAGATGCCAGTTCGGTTTTTTGGGGCATGGGCAACTATATTGGAAGCCCGTGGCCGCAGAATGCACGCGGAGATGTGCTGGGCGACGTGCGTGATACTGGTCGCAGCATTCTCGATCCGACAGTGCGCGGGTATCAGACGAATATACGTCTACCATTCCATACGGACGGTTCGGACCTGGTCGGCCTGATGTGCTTGCGCACTTCAAAAACCGGGGGGCTGAGTTCGATTGTCAGTTCGGTTGCCTGCCATAACGAATTGGCTCGTTCGCGCCCGGAATTGTGTGAAAGACATTACAGCCCCTTCGCCTATGATTGGCGCGGTGAAGAAAAGCCGGGGTCGACGCCCTATTACGAAATGCCGACGTTCACCCGGCACGACGGCCGTCTGTTCAACCGCTATATCCGCGGTTTCATCGATAGCGCACAGCGGTTCGAAGAGTTACCTCGCCTTTCGGCAACCGACATTAAAGCGCTTGATGCGCTTGATGCTTTGACCGTCGATCCTGATTTCCGGCTAGATATGGAACTGCAACCCGGCGATGTGCAATTCGTCAACAACTACGTGATCTTTCATTCGCGCACTGCTTATGAGGATTACGAAGAAGAGGATCGCAAACGGCACCTGAAACGGCTTTGGCTCTCGACGGACAAATATGAATCCCGGCCGGACAGTTTTACCAATCGGGGCTACGATCAAAGCTGGTGGTCGCAGCAGGCGGAAAAACGGCGCTCAGAAGACGCTGCCTGATTCCCGTTATCCATTTTTCTTTCCGTACAAGGTCAGGAAACGCGAATCTGCAATTCTTCTATTCCCCTGAAAAACGGAAGTTGGCGCCAAATGATCTCGTCTTGCGCCAGTTCTATGGTATCATAACGATCGAGCAGTCTTTCCAAGACCCTTCGGGCTTCTATCCGCGCAAGCGGTGCGCCAATACATAAATGTTGACCGCCGCCGAAAGCCACATGGGCTTTCTTCGGTCTAGTGATGTCGAACTGATCGGGCTCTTCGAATATATCCGGATCGCGGTTGGCACTGTGCAGCGAGCAGAATACGGTCTGGGTACCTTTCATTGGGCAGCCTGCCACTTCGCTATCGTTCGGCAATGTCCGTGAGGTCGATGCAACCGGAGATTCAAAGCGCAATATCTCGTCCACGGCAGGTCCGGTCAGGCTGCGGTCGGAGCGCAGTTTCTGGAGCTGCAAAGGATGGGTAAGCAACAGCCACAGGCCGTTGCCGATCAGATCAGTGGTGGTGAGATTGCCACCGATTAGCAGACCTGCAAGATTGGTTAGCAATTCCGCATTGCTCATCTCACCACCGTTTTTCTGGTGCGCCGCCATGTCAGATATCAGGTCATCGCATGGCTCTCTGCGCCGCTTTTCAAGCAATTCCCCAAAATAATGCCGTAGAGCCTCATTACCGGCCTCCATTTGAGCGGTTTGTTCAGCCGTGCGGACAGGGTTAAGCGAAAGGATAGCGGCCTCCGACCAATTGCGGAATTCACCAAGCCGACTCTCATCGACGCCCAATATATGCGCGATTACCAATATCGGCACGGGAACCGCCACGTCTTTCATCAAGTCAAAAGTACCGTTGGCAGGGCAAGAGTCGATGACCGAGTCGATCAACTCCTCTATTTCGGTTTTCATGGACTGGATGCGTTTATACAGGGCCTTGGCAAGCGGCTTGCGAACGCGCGAATGGTCAGGATCGTCCATGAATAGGATGCTCTGCGGTCCTTCCCCATCATTCAACTGCGCAAAACGCCGACTTATCGAACCCTCTTCAGCAGCGTGCGGACTGCGGAGCATGGTCGTATCGTTTACGAGGCCGCGAACGTCGTCATACCGGCTAATCATCCAGACTTTGGTCGCATCATCACGCATGGCAGGCGCAGTCTCACGCAGGTTTTTCAACTTGCGGTGAGGATTCTCGCGCGCTTCGTCATTGAAGGCGGTCAGTTCGATAATGTTTCCTTTGGCGGGTTCTGACAAAACGCTCTCTCCTAATTCATATTCACCCGGGTTTTTGTCGGCTTGAGGCATTTTGTAGGAAAGCATACAAAATGCAATAGGGTTGTTAATTGTGCAAAAATGATAAAGGTCCTTGGCGACGACATTGTTGCATGACCGGAGGAAAGATGACGGCGGTAGGTAAAGAAGATATGGGAGCCGCTGCGGTTCAGCAGGCAGGTCAGATCGAATTCAGCTTTCTGTTGGGGGATGTGACCCGTAAATTGCGACGGGCCTATGACAAGGAAATGCAACAACTGGGCCTAACAAGGGCGCAGTGGCAAGTGCTTGTCCGCGTATTGATAATTGGTTCGCCTACCCAGACAGAACTGGCCGATTCCCTTGATATTGGCCGCGCTTCGGCTGGAAATTTGATCCGGCAGCTTGAAGAAAAAGGGTATATCAAGCGATATGATGACGAGGATGACCAGCGTGTGAGACGGGTCATCGCCAGCAAGCGTGCGATCGCTTCGTCCGAAAAAATGACGCAGATCGGGAGCGATGTCGCTAGCCGGGCTTTTGCTGGCATCGCAGAGGATGAGCTGGCTGTCGCGGCTCAGGTCTTGGGGTCTATCCGTCGCAATGTCGCCAATCTTTGAGGGCCGCTTATTCCTTACCCGTTTCGCCTGCGCAATTCTGCCAGATTGGCTTCATGGTCATCGCGGCTGATCGAATAGGCCGATATGCATCCCAGCATGGCGAGCCAAAGCCCGAATATCACCGGGATATAATACCAGCCAATCCCATTGATAGCAGCCTGTGACACATCTTCGGGCTGTGCGCCTTCGGGAAATGCGGCGAGCGAGAGAATGAGCGCCACCATCATCCCGCCTAAGCCCAAGGTGCATTTGCGCGAAAAACTGATCGCTGCAAAAAAGACGCCTTCCGACCGGCGGCCCGTCTTCAATTCGCTTTGTTCGACGATGTCGGCAATCATCGACGACATCAAAATCTGGGCAGCGATAATAAGGGCTATATCGACTGTCTGGAAAATGAGGATGAAATAGAAAAGAGCATCATCCCCGTTTTGCGGGAGCAGATCCATGAAGCGCAGAAAATAGGGCAAGGGAGTCATGATCATTGCGATGCCGCCAGTGATCAAGGCACCGCTTTTCTTGCCGATAATACGCGACATGACTTGCGACAGGATCAACGCGGCAACGCATGACACGAACAGGGCCAACTGTATGCGTGACACTTCCTCAGGCGAAAAGCCCCAGAAGAATCCCATCAAATAGTGATTGAGCCCAGCCGACACGCCTGTCGCTGCCGATCCGAACAGGACTGCGGCGAACAGAACCAGAAATGAGCGGTTCGCAAGGGTTTCGAAAATCTCGCCGAAGATTTTTCTCGCCGTCCTGTGCTCTGGCGGTGGCGGCGATTTCATATAAGGAATTCTATGATGTGTCGCGATGCTGGAAACCAACACGCCCAAAAGGATCAGCGATGAAGCGACAAAGCCATAGGTGCGGTATCCTTCCACATTGAAATAGCCGTTGCTAACCGTTTCGGTCGGGACGAGAAAAAACGCGAGCGCAATGACGGACATCGAAGCGCCGCCCAGCCATCCGAAGAAATACCGATAGGCCATAATGTCGGTACGTTTGTCGTAATTGTCGGACAGTTCCGGGACCATCGCGGTGCTAGGAACCTGGTAAAAGGTAATGAACGTTCTCGTCAGCACGGCCAGTATCAGGAGATAGGCAAACAGTCCCCCCTGACTGAGCCCTTCCGGCGGAGTCCACACGAAGTAATATGCTACGACCAGCGGAATGACCGAGGCATACATAAACGGATGCCGCCTGCCCCATCGGGAGCGGAAATTGTCGGAAAAATATCCGACCAGCGGATCGCTAAGAGCGTCGAGGATTAGAGCTAGAAAAATAGCCAGTCCGGCAAGGCCAGCATCCAGTCCCATCACCGCGCTGTAGAAGAACATCAAAAAATAGTTGTAGCCTTGGTCTTTCACGCCGTTGGCGACAGCGCCAAATCCGTAGGCCAGTTTGGTTCCCAGACCCAGCGGCGGAATGTCGCTGGGTGCCTGGCCGGATGTGGTTGCCACCGGAACTGATGCGGCAGGGTCGGCAGTCACCACCTCGCGGCCTGATTTCTCTGACTGATCGTCCATCAACGCCAAATCCTCCCACTATGTCTCCATCGCTAAAAGAGCAGATTGTATGGAAGCATACAAGTGAAAGCCGCAAAACCCTCCCCCAAACCACTTTCAATCGGCCCAATACTGGATGTGACCATCAACGCTCGGGTTGAGATTGCGTCAGACCTATTAATAACCTCTAAAACGAAGGCGGCTAGGCCCCACGACGGTCGCAAGCCCTGTGCCGATCAGCGCGATTGCCTGCCCCACGAGCAAGTGGCGGTAAGCAACATTGGATAGAATCGAGAACACGTCAGACCACGCGCTTGAGCTCGGTGTAGGCGCCATCTGTTCTCAGCGTCACGGTGACGGTCCCGCCAGAGCGGTTGCGCCAAAACCAGCCATGATTGCCGTCAAATGCGGCGACGAGCGTGCCGTTCTCGCCGGTGGATTCCCTGCCTTTGCCATAGCCGTGATAGGATATGCCCGGGGCATCGGCATGAATGTCATAATTGACGTGTCCGCCCTCAACTGACCAATCGAAGTCGGTCCGAGCGCCATCGGCCATGGTAACCTTGATCTCTGCCCCTTCGCCCGGGGCAAGCGTAATGGTAGTCACGTCGCTACGCGTATCGCCGTCGGTTGCTGGCGCGGGCTGCTCGGTCGACGCAGACGCTGGCGCGGCGGTTACTTCTTGGTTGGCAGAAGTATCCATCGCCGCGTCGGCTGCGGCCTCTTCAGCGAGCTGCATCTTGATCTCACCCATCTGGGTCAATCCCAAGGTGCGGCCGATACCGGTCGGGTCAATCGCATACTCGCTCGGCAAAATGACCGTAACCAGAATGGCACCGGCGGAGACAGCCGCGATCGCGGTTGCGCGCAGCAATTGCCCCGTGGTGGGGAGATCGGCGGGGTCGGGGTGCTGTGAATTAAACATGGCAGATTTTCCTTTGTCCTAGTTGGCCGCGTAACCGGCAAGCTGGAAGCCGACGAGCATGAAGCCCGCGGCCATCAAAACGGTATTGGCGGCAAAAGCATGGCGCATGAAACTTTCCGTTTTGCGCCAGAAGCCCATCAGGATGAGAATTGCGGCGAGCGCCAGCAGCTGGCCCAGCTCCACCCCGATATTGAACGCGATGAGATTGACAATCAGGCCGTCCTCGGCGATCTCGAACTCGAGAATTTTGGTCGCTAAACCGAAGCCGTGAAAGAAACCAAAGATGAGTGTCGCAGCCTTGGTGTTCGGCTGAAAGCCGAACCATCGCTGGAAGGCGCCGAGGTTGTCGAGCGCCTTGTACACGACCGAAAGGCCGATGATCGCGTCGATAATGTAGGCGTTGGCGCTGATCCCGGTCAGAACACCGAACAGCAGCGTGGTCGAATGGCCGATGGCGAATAGCGTCACATAGATGCCGATGTCCTTCATCCGGTAAAGGAAGAAGATGACGCCGAACAGAAACAGGAGATGGTCGTAGCCGGTAACCATATGCTTGGCGCCGAGATAGACGAAAGGCCAGAAAAGCACCCCGCTGCTCTCCTGAATATAGCCCTTGTCGCCTTCCGCGACGTTGTGCGCCCACGCCTCGCCCGCCGCGCACAGCAGCAATAGTGTAATTGCCAGAGCAGCCAAAAAGTGCCGGGAGAGGCCGGGCGGTTTCAGTATCGCCAAATGCGGCATGAAAGAACTCCTTTCGTAGTGTCTAAATGATCGTCAGGCGGTAGGGACCCGCCCGGGCTTCGGCCGTCTCTATTTGATCGTCATCAGGCTGCTTTTTGCGGCGGTGAACCAGCAGATAAAGCGCCGGCAGCAGCAGCAGCGTGAGGATGGTCGAGGAAATGATCCCGCCGATCACCACGGTTGCGAGCGGGCGCTGGACTTCCGAACCCGCACCCACATTGATCGCCATCGGCACAAAGCCCAGCGATGCTACCAGCGCGGTCATCAGCACCGGACGCAGGCGAGTCAGCGCGCCGTGACGAATGGCCTCGAGCAGGTGCTCACCCCGTTGCCTCAGATCATTGATGAAAGTCAGCATGACCACGCCGTTGAGCACCGCCACGCCGGACAGCGCGATGAAGCCCACCCCCGCGGATATCGAGAACGGAATGTCCCGTAGCATAAGCGCCGCAACCCCGCCGGTCAGGGCCAGCGGCACGCCGGTGAACACGATGCCTGCGTCCCGCCACGATTTGAACAATGTGTAGAGCAGACCGAAGATCAGCAGCAGCACCAATGGCACCACAATCGACAGCCGGGTGGCCGCCGATTGCAGCTGTTCGAAGGTACCGCCATATTCGACATAATAGCCACTGGGCAGCTCGACCTGATTGTCCACCCTGGCTTGGAGGTCGTCGATAAAGCTACCGAGATCGCGGTCGCGAACGTTGGCGGTGATCACTGCGCGCCGCTTGCCATTCTCCCGGCTGACCTGATTGGGTCCGGCAGCGAGCGAGATCTCCGCCAGCTCCTCCAGCGGCACCGTGCCGCCATTCACCAGCGGAACCGGCAGATTGCCCAACCCATCAAGATCGGTTCGCAAATCCTCGGGCAGGCGGACGACGACCGAGAAACGCCGGTCGCCGTCGAATATCTGCCCCGCCTGCTGGCCGCCAGTGGCGGTGGCGACGATGTCCTGCACCGTCGCCATGCTTACCCCGTAGCTTGCCAACATGCCGCGGTCCGGAACAATTGAAAGCACGGGCAGACCTGTGACCTGCTCAAGCTTCACGTCCGCCGCGCCCGGAACGCTGCCAACGATTTCTTCGAGTTCCTCTCCGCTGGCGATCAACTGATCGAGATCATCGCCGAACAGCTTGACCGCGACATCGGCCCGAACCCCGGCAATAAGCTCGTTCATCCGCATCTGGACTGGCTGGGTGAACTCGTAATTGTTGCCGGGGATCAGTTCGACCGCTGCATTGAGCTCCGCGACCAATTCTTCGCGCGACTTCCTCGGATCAGGCCAATCATCACGCGACTTCAGCATGATGAAATTGTCGGCGACGGACGGCGGCATCGGATCGGTTGCAACATCAGGAGTGCCGATCTTGGCGAACACCCGCTCGACTTCAGGAAACTGTCTGATACGTTTCTCCAACGCTTCCTGCATCTGAATCGATTGTGAAAGGCTTGTCCCAGGTATGCGCAGCGCGTGCATCGCGATATCGCCCTCATCAAGTTGCGGAATGAACTCAGAGCCCAGCCGCGTCGCTCCAAGCCCTGCCAGAGCAACCAGGATCACTGCAGCTGCGACGAAGGGCTTGGGCTTCGCCAAAACTTTATCGAGCGCAGGCGCATAACGGGTTGAAATCCAGCGCATGACGCGGTTTTCTTTCTCCTCTACCTTGCCCGTTACGAACAACGCGATAGCTGCCGGAACCAGTGTCAGCGAAAGGATCATCGCGGCTGTCAGGGCGAGCACCACGGTGATCGCCATCGGGTGAAAAGTCTTGCCCTCGATGCCTTCGAGCGCAAAGATCGGCAGATAGACCGCTGTAATGATGATGATACCGAAGATGCTCGGGCGGATCACTTCGGCACTGGCCGATGCGACGAGGCCGAAGCGTTCGTCGCGGTCGAGCAGCCGCCCGAGTTGCTGCTGTCGTTCACCGAGCCGCCTGAGACAGTTTTCGACGATGATCACCGCACCATCGACGATGAGGCCGAAATCGAGAGCGCCCAGACTCATGAGATTGGCCGAGGTCCGTGTGGCTAGCATCCCTGAAAGGGTCATCAGCATGGCGACCGGAATAACGGCTGCAGTAATGAGCGCCGCGCGGAAATTCCCTAATAGCAGGAATAGGACCACAACTACCAACAGTGCTCCCTCTGCGAGGTTCTTCTGGACGGTCTCGATTGTCCGTTCGACCAATTCAGTGCGATCGTAAAGCGGATGGGCAACAATTCCTTCTGGCAGCGTAGCGGTAATCTGTTCCAGCCTATCGGCGGTGGCCTGAGCCACTACACGCGGGTTTTCACCGGTCAGCATCAGAACCGTGCCTAGCACTATCTCTCGCCCGTTTTCGGTCGCCGCGCCTGACCGCAATTCAGAGCCAATCGAGATTTCCGCGACGTCGGACACCCGGATGGGAACGCCGCCGCGGGTCGCTATGATAATATTACCGAGATCGCCCTCGCCCGCAGCCTGACCCGGCACGCGGATCAGGATCTGTTCGCCCCCGCGCTCGACATAGCCTGCGCCGCGATTGGCGTTGTTGTCTTCCAAGGCCGTGACGACATCGGATAGCGATAATTTGATCGCAGCGAGCCGCATCGGGTCAGGCGTGACGTGATATTGCCGTTCGTAACCGCCCACCGTGTTGACCTCCGCAACACCAGGAATGGTGCGGAGCTGAGGGCGCACGGTCCAGTCGGACAGCGTCCGCAGATCAGTCGGCGTCCACTCGCTGCCGTCGGGCTTTCGCGCGCCAGGTTCGGGCTCAATCGCGAACATGAAGATCTCGCCGAGGCCCGTGGCGATCGGCCCCATCTGCGGTTCTATGCCACCGGGCAGTTGCGACTTCACCTGCTGGATTCGCTCGTTGATCAGCTGGCGGGCGAAGTAAATGTCGGTTCCGTCCTCGAATACGACAGTCACCTGGCTAAGACCATAGCGCGAGATCGAGCGCGTGTAGTCGAGGTTGGGAATACCCGCGATTGCGGTTTCAATTGGGAAGGTGATGCGCTGCTCGGATTCGAGCGGTGAATAGCCTTCAGCCTCGGTGTTGATCTGGACCTGGACATTGGTGATGTCCGGCACTGCATCAATGGGCAAACGCAGCGCGCTCCACGCGCCAAGCGCGCAAAGAATGCCTACGATTGCAAGTACAAGCCAGCGTTGGCGGATGGAAAGTCCAATTATACGTTCAAGCATGTCAGGTTCCTTTCCTTAGTGGTCGTGACTGGCGCCGGACTTTTCGACGTCCGCGCGTACAAGGAATGACCCCTCGGTAACATAGGGCGTGCCTGGCTCGATGCCCGAGAGCACTTCGGTAAATTCTTTACCTTTCCGGCCCAGTTCAAGCATCCGCACTTCGTATTTATCGCCGTATCTTGCGTAAACGACCTGAAAATCCCGGAATGGCTGGATGGCTTCAGTGCGAACGGCCAGCGGAACGCTCTCTTGATTTACGTTCAACCGTCCACGCATCGTCATGCCCGGTCTTATCCATCCGCCACGATTGGGAATGGACGCCCGGATAAGAGCGGTTCCCGCTTCTGCATTACCCTCTGACAGATACCGCCCGAGCGTCGCTGCGCCAACGATCCGCCCGTCCTGTGCCTCCACGTCGACACGCATTCCAGGCCTGACGATGCCCAGGTCACGCGGGAAGATGTTGAACACCACTGTCGTCGCGCCAGGATTGGTGATGACGTAAAGTGGTTCGCCCCCGGTCATATTGCCGGGATTGCCGCCGCGTTCTGCGACCACTCCGCTTACGGTCGAGTAAACGGGATATATCTGCAAGCTCTCGGAAGATTCGACTCGCGCCAGCAGATCACCCTTGCGCACGTAATCGCCTACTTGTTTGGTTACCGAAACCACCCGGCCAGGAAACTGGCCGCGGATTTCAGATATCGCTGAAGGATCGAGCTCGACCGTTCCGTAAAGCTCGCGCGCATCGCCGATCTTAGCTGGCCCAGCCGTGCCAATTTCGATTCCGCCCTGCTTGGCGGCTTCGGGAGTGATCGTCGTGCGTCCTTCGTAGCTTTCGTAAGTCCAGCGACTGCGTTTGCCATCGACGACCGCGACGACTTCGACATCGAAGCTGTGCGGCTCTTCGACTGCGCCTTGCCCTAAAAGATACTTGCCTTCGGGTGTGAAGGAGAATTTATTGATCACGCCGCCCAAGCGCTTCAAAGTGATGGAAAGTTTTACCGATTTGGGATCAACCGGCTCTCCATCGCGACTAGCATAGACACGAAATTGCGGGTCTTGTCCTTCCTCGAATATAGTCACTTCGACGGCAAAATCTCCGTCTGTCAGCAATCGTCCGCCATTAGGGCCTTTGGCCGCTTCTTCGTTTTCGCCATGTCCTTTTTCAGCGTGTTCGCCGCTGTCAGAAGCGCCGCAAGCCGAAAGACCTAATGGTAGTGCCAGCGCCATAGCGGCGGTAATAATCAGTTTCTTCATGGTATAGACTCCCCCGCAGCGGCAACGTCATAGCGTCCGGTCAGGCGGTCAATTTCAGTTTGAAGGTCACGGTAGCGGTTCATTGCGTCGAGCCAGCTCTCTTGGGCGGCAACAATGGCATTTGAGGCGTCTTCGATATCTGAAAACCGGAAACCACCCCGATTATAGCCCTCGCGCACCTGCTCCAGCGTCCTCACGGTCTTTGGATAAACGTCTGTGATGATACCGTTCGCCCGCGTGAGCGCTGCATCTGAATCAGCGCGCAGCGAAGCCAGACGTCGTAGCCTTGCAAGACGGTCGGCCTCCGCTAAAAATTCCGTCTGCCTCCGCTCGGCTTGTGCGCGTTCGATATTACCTTGATTCTTGTCAAAACGGCCAATTGGAATTGAGATACCTGCAACCGCAGCTACGTCGTCAGTATCGCGCAAATATCGCAGGCCGCCGCTGATTGTGTAATCCTGCGTCGCACGTGTTTGCTCGACTATTACCAAAGATCGGGAGCGATCAATTGCGGCCTCGGCAACAGCAGTGTCTGCATCCGCTAGACCTGCCGTAGCCAAACCCTGTTGATTCAACTCTGTCGCGACTTCAACTGCTTGCCCTTCCCCACCCCAATAAGCTGCAAGTGCATTTTGTGCGTTTCGCAGGCGGAACTCCGCTTCGCGAAGACCAAGTTCAGCCTCGGCAACACGCGCAGCCGAACGGGTTTCAACAAATAGCGGATCTTTATAACCGCGAACACGGCGCAACGCCTCCCGCCGAAGTTCGCGCTCAATGCCTAGCCGTTCCGATGCAATCCGAACAACCGTTGCGGCGATCTGTGCGTCGATATAAGCACGCTGCACGTTGGCCGCGATATCAAGCCGTGCCGCACGAGCCCGAGCTTTTGCGAGTTCTACTTCACTCTCGCCCAGACCAATCCGTGCAGTTCGCTTGTCCCCGCGCTCGATCTGCTGACTATAAGTGAACGTCACCTCAGCCTGCCGGAATATATCAACCGGTCCGGTACCGATAAAATTCTCGGCTTCGGCAGATACGACGGGGTTTGGGCGTGCGCCAGCCTGCCGTTTACCGGCCTCGGCAGCCGAAATGGCGGCTTCATTTGCTTTAAGGATCGGCGCGGCTTCTATTGCTTTCTCGACCGCCTGCTCCAAAGAAACAGGCTCGGCCAAGGCTGCCGTTCCGGCGACCGCAAATGCGCCCGCCAATAAGGCTGCGCGCAAGGACATATACATAATAAGAAAACTCCTGAACCAAAATCAAGTCCGCTGGGCGCAGCTATTGCGCACCGCAAAATCGAAGGTTCAGGAAAATGGAGGTTTAGTTGGCGGTGCCTGCGACCAGGAGGGCTTGGCTACGGACGAACTCGGGCGGGCCCTGCCTTCTTTATTGGTCAATTGCGTTCTTAAAGTATCAAAATCGCTTCCAAGAGCAAAATTATGGTGATGATGCATAACCGCATGGCATGGCTGATCGCCTTCATCTTCATGCTGGTCTGAATGGGAGCTTTCATCATGCCCATGTTGTTCAAGCGTACCCTCACTATGTTCCGGGGCAGCGGCGTGGGCTACAGACGGCAGAATGACGGTTCCGAAAAACAACGCAAAAATAACCATCAGAGATGAAAGTCTGCCGAGCATATATAAGCAAATAGCTATCAAATTGTGGAACGGCAATATAAAATGGTCTTTGTCTTTGCTGAAGCCATTGGATGATAGCGAGCGCGGACAGATCGAATATGTCATTTTCATAGAAACCGGCGCACGCGAAGTCTATATTCACGGAATTCATCACCATACATTTGTTCAAGCCAGGGTTCCTCGAAAAGCGGCGCAAACAGGTATAGCGCAGCCCAAAACCCAAGGAGTATTGAAGCCCAAACCGAATTGGCGACCACCGCCCAACCGATCAGTCCAAGCCAAGTTGCAACGTAAACCGGATTGCGGCTTTTGGAGAAATATCCGTCTGTTACCAACCCGCGCTTTTCGCCAAACGCATTGCGCCAACCCATTTGTAGGGTAATTCGAATCGCCAGACCAAAACCGGCGAAAAGTAGAATGACACCGATTGTGATGGTAAAAAAGCGCGCCGCTGAACCGGCTAACTCAAATTCCAGCACTGACAGAACAATAAGCGGATAAAGGAAGCACCTAAACAAAATTAGAAAACTTCGATGCTGCCAGCTTTTCCGCTCCGGAGGCGGCCAGAACTGAAAATTGCTTCGCAAGGTCGCGACAAGCGACAAGATCAGGATGACGCATACCGAGACGAGCGACACAGAAAAGAGGAGTGTTGACCAAGATTCGACCATCATTTGTGAATTCCAATCCAGCGCGGAACATCATTCTTGAAAATGATATATGCTCTTCCAAAATTATCGCTTAGATGTGCTTCTTCAGTCCTTACTTGCTCACGGCAAGCAAGAACAAATGAAAGTAGCGCAGCCCAGGTCCACCAGCTATTTGCCACCACGGCAATACCAAGCCCAACGAGCATCATTCCTACAAATATAGGGTTTCGGCTAAAGCGGAAAAGCCCATGCTGGATGAAAAGCGGCGCATCGCCTTCACGGACACCTACCCGCCATGCACGGCCCATATGGACTTGAGCAAAAATAACGATAGCTCCGCCAGCCATGGAGACTAGCGCGCCAATCAGCCCATAGGAACTTTCTGACCTTAGCGCTGCTTCGGCGGCGGCAAAGGCCAGGATGACGATGCTGATTGCGAAGGCAGCGCCGGCCAATCTCTGCCTGCCCTTAGCTGATCCAAATGCCCAAGCATTGTCCCCGCTCGAACGCGAAACAGAACGACCGCGCCACAAGGATGAAATGAAGGTCACGACCAATACAATAAGCGGAATAGCGTCAACCATCAGGCTTCTCCCACTGAAACGCTTCGTTCCGCGCATGATTTCAATTCATCGCGCGCTTGCCAAATTATCTGAATCCCGCTGGTAATTGCCAAGCCTGCCATGATTGCAGCCACACCGAGGTCAGGCCATGCACTACCTGTACCAGCCACGCCCAAAGCGGCAGCGATAACGGCGACGTTGCTGATGGCGTCATTGCGCGAGCATAACCAGACAGAGCGCATATTCGCGTCCCCTGTCCGGTAGCGATAGAGCATCAACGCGACGCCAACATTGACCAGTAGCGCCAGTGCTCCGACAATGCCCATCGTCTCGGCTACCGGCGATGTTCCGTGAAAAAAAGCCGACAACGCCGCTCCCAACACGAATAAGCCAAACAGCAATATTGTTATTCCCTTGAACATCGCCGCACGCGATCGCCAAGCCAGCGCCATCCCGGCCACGCCAAGGCTGATCGCATAGTTGGCAGCGTCACCGAAAAAATCGAGCGCATCAGCTTGGAGCGCGCGCGAGTCCGCTTGAACGCCAGCACCCATTTCGATGAAAAACATCGCGGTATTGAGGATAAGGGCAATCCAAAGGATACGCCGCCAACGCTTATCATTAAGCGCACCTCCAGTCCCGGTGGCGTCGGCACAGCAATTGTCAGACATTGTTTTTCCTAGACTTATTTCGATTCGCAGCTAGTTATGCACCCTGTAGTAACTATAGGGTCAAGCGATGAAAATTGGAGCATTGGCAAAAGCAACGGGAACGAAGGTGGAAACCGTCCGCTATTATGAAAAAATTGGCCTCTTGCCGTTAGCGGCGAGGACCACTGCCAACTATCGCGACTATGGAAGCGAGCATCTGGCGAGACTATCATTTATTCGCCGTGCCCGTGATCTCGGGTTCACATTAAAAGCTCTGTCGGAATTGCTCACCCTGTCAGACGATAGGGAGCAATCCTGTGAAGCCGTTGATGATATTGCGAGCCGGCATCTTGCTAAAATTGACCAGAAAATCGACGACCTGACCACACTTCGCTCAGAGTTAGACCGCGTAATCAGCGCTTGCCAACATGGCAAGGTGGGAGACTGTAAGATAATTGAGACATTGGCACCAAGGCCATTGTCCTGAGCAGTTGAGTGTGGGGTTCATTCACGCCACTGAAGACAAATAACTTATAATTTTGGAAGGCGCTTAGTCACTGTCGATGACTGAATGATTGCGGTATCGACCGAGGAAAATGGCAAGAAACGGTCCATAACAGTTTCCAATTCATGTACATCATGAACGACGGCTTTTGCTACGAAGCAATCTTCACCTGTAACATGATCCGCTTCAACAATTTCAGGAGTATCGATCAGCATCTGCGCCACTCTCTTTGCCTCTCCCGGCAAAGCGCACACTCGTACATGTGCAGTGACACTCAGTCCAAATACCTTAGGATCTACATTGATAGTATAGCTGCTAATCGCGCCTGCATCTTCCAGCTTGTGAATGCGCTCGGTAACACTTGGACTGGACATTCCAATTTGCTCTGCGAGCTCCCGAACTGTCATTCGGCCATTGCCGACCAATGCGGCAATTATAGCTCGATCAGTTGCATCAATTGGCCGGGTTACATAGCGGCTTCGATTCATATTTCACCTCTAGCTGGATGACACCGGCGAGGCCTTGAGATTACGAAGGCAAATGTTCGATTTTGCCTTATTTATCCTAAGTTTGAGCTAGAAATCGGGCTTACAGCGAACACACCCAGCGACAAGCAGCTAGTCCGCAAGGTCAAAATTAAAGGTCAAAGCCCGTTATGGGTTTCGATTGGCAAGTCGAAACGGCTGTAACGCCTTCTTGAATCTATAGCTGAACAAATAAACGACCACCTATAATTCGAAGGAGAAAAGTAAAACAGGAGCGAAGCGCCATGAAATGCACCCCGCGATTAGGAGCAACAGATAGAATTCTGAAGCGAGCAGGGTAATGGGCTACTCTACTGCAACTATTGTTTCATTGGCACTTCAATGTGCTCCGTCGGTAGCGCCGGAAACGGTTATCGCGATTGTTCATACCGAAAGCCGCGGTCATGTTTTCGCCCTCAACGTCAACGGCGGACGGCAACCGCGCCGACAGTCGAGTGCAGCAGCGGCAGCAGCTACGGCCAAACGCTACGTCGCAGCAGGTTATTCAGTCGATCTGGGCCTTGGCCAGATCAATTCCCGCAACATGCGGTGGCTTGGCCTCACATGGGAAACGGTGTTCGACCCTTGCACCAACATTGCAGCGCTGGGCCACGTTCTTACTCAGAACTATAATTCAGTGAAAGTGGGGCGTGACCCGCAAAGCGCGCTTCGTATTGCCCTCTCAATGTATAACACAGGCAGCCAATCGCGCGGATTTCGCAATGGCTATGTCGCTAAGGTCATCGGCAATGCTGGCATAGCCGATAGGCAAGTATCCCGCGCCTCCACTGCATCGCAACCAATCGCGGAAACAAGCGGCGATCTGCGGACAATAATTGTCGCGGAAAATGCGGCGCAACGGACACCATCTCGCCCTGCACCGCCCCCGCGCTGGAATCTCTTTGAGCGGGCGGCTTACGAACGTGAAACCAAAGCTCTCGCAGAAAATGAAAGAGGCAGCATATGAGCACCATCCTAAATTTAGTACGCAGCACTAACGTGCGGCGCACATCTCGTGCGGTAAAATCTAACCAGCTTCAAAACAAGAGCCAGGGTGTTGTGTTCTGGAGCATAGCCCTCTTGTCTGCGTTGTTCATTTCGCTCGCGCTCCCCGAGCCAGCCTACGCACAAAACCTAGAGAGATTTGCTAGCAACGTGCGCGGGCTTTTATCATCAACGCTTCTTCGTACACTGGCGGTCATCGCCGTAATTGTAACCGGCTTACTGTGGTTTACAGGCCGCGCCTCGACCGCTGTGCTGGTAACGGTCATTATTGGCATCGCCATAGTCTTCTCTGCGGATTCCATCGTCGGTCTCATTGCGGGTTGATGGTAATGAACGGCGAAACCGAAATTCTGACAAAAAACACGCTGTTCCTTGCAGTAACGCGCCCAGCCCTCTGGGCAGGAATCCCGATAGAGGCAGCAGTATTGCTACTTATCGCCAGTGCCTCAGTGCTGATACAAAGCAACAGCCCGCTCTATGCCGCATTGATCGCGGCTTTTGGCTATTCGATCTCACGGCTGATCGTGCGGCACGATGTCAATGCGTTTCGCCTGCTGTTCCTTTGGGGCCGGACGAAAGCAGGCAACCGAAACCGCAGCTTCTGGGGCGGCAGCAGCTACTCACCACTGCCTCTAACGGGCCTGCGCCGGAAAGGCTTTGGTCGTCATGGGTAGATCGCTCACCTCCAACAATGCTGTGCCGCTAAAGATAGCGCAGCGCGAGGCAACACCTGAAAAGTTTCTGCCCTATGCTCGCCATATAGACGATCAAATGGTGGCGCTTGATTCTGGCGACATCGTGCTGACTTTCGAACTCACGGGCCGCGCCTTCGAGACATCGGATGTGCGTGATCTCAACGACTGGCATACTAAATTAAACGGATTGCTGCGTAACCTGCATGACGAACGCCTGTCAGTCTGGACGCATTTGATCAGGATGCGCGTGGATCAATATCCCGGTGGGGCATTCAAATCTGGTTTCGCTGCCGATCTGGACCGCGCCTATTTTGGCCGCATCAACCAGGAGCGGATGTTCATCAACCGGTTCTTTGTCAGCCTTGTCATTCGCCCTTCTGCAACGGGAAGCGACAAGATCATCCAGCTCTTCAAGCGGAAGGTTTCCAAGCAGGCGGACAAAGGTCCGCTGATAGACGAGGCACTAGTCGAACTGCTCGATGATAAAGCGCGCGATTTCGAAAAGCTCATGGCGCGCTGTCAGCCGCGCCGTTGCGGGATATATGAACATCGCGGATTGATGTTTTCCGAAACGATGGAAGTCGCGGACATGGTAATGACTGGACGTCATGTCCGTGTTCCCGTGGTGCGCGGGCATCTGGGCGGCGCGCTTTACCGCGCGCGCACAATTTTCGGCGCGGAAACTATCGAGGTTCGCGGTGCCGATACATCGGTCTTTGGCGGCATTTTCGGAATCCGCGAATACCCCGCGCAAACTACCCCGCGCCAGTTTGAGGCCTTGCTGTCGGTCGATTTCGGGTTCGTGCTAACACAATCGTTCACATTTCTTGGGCGAGCGGCGGCCACAGAGAAATTTCGGCTGCGCATGACGCAGATGGAAAATTCAGGCGACCGCGCAGTCAGCCAGGCCGATGCGCTGATTGATGCGAGCGACGATCTCATGTCAAACCGCTTTGTTCTCGGCGATCACCATTTCACGCTTGCCGTATACGGGACAAGCATGCGCGCCCTGCGCGATCATATGTCTGTGGCCCGCGCAGCCCTAGCCGATACCGGCATGGTGGCGGCGCGCGAGGGCGCTGCGCTTGAAGCCGCCTATTGGTCGCAGCTTGTCGGCAATTTCGCATGGCGCGCCAGGCCTGCGCCTATCACATCGCTCAATTTCGCAGCTTTCTCGCCGTTTCATACTTTCCCGGCTGGACAAGCGAACGGAAATCATTGGGACGAAGCCATAGCGCTTCTCAAGACCAGCGCGCGCAGCCCCTATTTCTTTAATTTTCACAAAGGTGATTTGGGCCACACGTTAATCATTGGTCCCTCTGGCGGCGGTAAAACCGTATTGCTCAACTTCCTTATGGCACAGGCCGAAAAAACCGGCGCACGGCAGATATTCATCGACAAGGACCGCGGCGCGCAAATCTTCGTGCAAGCAAGCGGCGGCACTTATCTCGCATTGCATAATGGCATCGCCACCGGCTTCTCTCCGCTCAAAGCGCTGACTGACTGCGCACCAGACAAGAGTTTCTTGTCGGTATTCATCCGCCAATTGGTCCGCGCAGATGGCAAGCCCATCTCGGTCGAGGAAGAACGAAGAATTGAGGACGGCATAAATGCTGTAATGAAGCTTCCTGTCAGCGAGCGGTCTCTAAGCGCGTTACGCTCGATGCTCGGTATGAAAGATGCCAGCGGCGTTGGCGCAAGACTGGAAAAATGGACGTCGGAAGGCTCGCTAGGCTGGGTGTTCGACAATCCCGATGACAGCATGACGCTTGATGCGCGGTTTATCGGTTTTGATATGACCGACTTCCTGGACAATGCCGATATCCGCACACCCGTCATGCTGTATCTCTTTCACCGGATCGACCAGCTATTAACTGGCGAGCGGATGATCATCTGCATCGACGAATTCTGGAAGGCATTGGGCGATGAAGCTTTCCGGCGCTTCGCGCAGGACGGGCTTAAAACCTATCGCAAACGCAATGCCTTGCTGATCTTCGCCACACAGTCACCAGCCGACGCGCTCAAAAGCGACATAAGCCACTCTATCCTCGAACAAGTCGCCACTAAGATCATGCTGCCAAATCCATTTGGTGCGCGTGGCGATTATGTCGACGGGTTCGCACTGTCAGAAGCCGAATTCAAACTCGTGCGCGAAGATCTCTCGCCTGAAAGCCACAAGTTTTTGGTCAAGCAGGGCCATGACAGCGTGGTGGTCGAACTTGACCTGAGCGGGCTTGATGATGCGCTGGCCGTCCTGTCTGGCCGCGCAGAAACTACGGCGCAAGTCGATGAAATCATTGCCGAGGCAGGAAGCGATCCTGCCGTCTGGCTACCACTGTTCCATAGCCGAAGGCGTCCCAGCTGAACCCAATCAAGACGCTGAAACAAGTAGAAAGGTAAAACGATGAAGAAATTGACACAGCTACTAAGCGCAGCGCTGCTTTTCGCAGCCCCCTTGCCCGCCTTTGCCCAAGGTATGCCCGTCCATGACAGCGCCAGCCTGATCCAGCAGATCAATACCGTTCGACAAGCCTTGCAAATGGTGGAGCAAGGCAAGGAGCAAATTGCCGAAGCGCAAAAGCTCTATCAGGACTTGAACAAGCTCACCGATATTCCGGCATTGGCACAGCAGCTGAAAACCGATGCGCTACGCGAACTCGATACATCAAACGGTTCCCTAGAAGGGTTCGGAAATGGCGATCTCAATGTTGTTGGCGCGGGCCGCGCAAAGGCCGATGAAGTCTATCGCGGACTTCTTGACTGGCTTGGCCTCGCAGGCTCGGAACAGTCGCGCGCTGCCTTTGATCTTAATGCCCGTAATATCGGTATCAATGCTGGTTTGGCGGAAAATGTCGGCTCCGCTGTTACTTCGCGGGCGGAAGGGCTCGACCAACTACGCACACGTTTGGCAACCGCATCCACGGCCAAGGAAGTCGCCGATCTAACCGCAAGATTGCAGTTGGAATCTGCCGCAATGCAAAATGACCAGCTTCGTTTGCAAGCGATTGCTTTGCAGCAAAAAGCACAGGAACGCACGCGCGCTGCCGAGGGCCAAGCTGCCTTGGCACAAAAGCTTGATGAAGCAAGCCGCTACTACCGGGGGCAATGACCATGCGGGCCGCACCCCTGACGATCCTGTTGTTGCTCGCGGGGTGCGGCGCGTCTGAGACTTCGGACGGGGCGGACAGCAATATGCCAGCCAGAAGTTGGAAATATTATGCCGCGCATCCCGCCGAAATTGAGCCAATGCAGAAAATTTGCCGTCAATGGGCAGGTTCAAATGCCCCTACTGACGCGCAGCCTGCTGTGATCACAACTAACTGCCGCGCAGCGGCATTTGCAAAATCCCAACTACAGCTGACCGAATAACAACAAGCCAAAAGGACCAAGTGCCGAAATGGATTTCAGCGATCATGTATTCACCACCATGTTTGAAGCGCTAAATAGCGCTTTGGGCGCGATCGTGGGTAAATATGCCGCAATAATCGGCGTCGTGTCGCCCGCTCTCCGCATCGGTATTGTGATCTATATTTCGCTGCTTGGTTACGCGATTATGCGCGGGGCTGTGCAATATCCGTTCCGTGAGTATGTCTATCGCGGCTGCCAACTCGCATTTCTCTATTTTGCGGTCACATCGCTTTACGGAACCCAGATCGGCATATTTGCTCTTGGCGGCTTACCGAGCCAGTTCGCCACCGCATTGGGCGGTGCGGACGTCGGCGGTCTCGGCGGCTTCTATGACAAGCTGGCAGGCACCGGCTTTGAAACCGCCAACACTATGCGCAAAATCGCGGCCAATTATCAGGAAACCCAAGGCACGCTCCCTGATATCGGTTATGCTGTGTTTTCAGGATTTCTGGTGGTCATGGTCCTCGTCGCCACCTTGCTGTGCGCTGCCATCGGTTTCGTAATCAGCGCCTTCGGCCTTTTTGCCCTGGCCTTGCTGTCGGTGGTCGGGCCGCTCTTCGTCGCGGCTTTGCTGTTCGAGTCCACACGCGGTTATTTCTTCGCATGGCTCGGCGCGTGCATCAACTATCTGATGCTGATCGTCTTTGCGCTCGTGCTAACGCTGTTTCTTACCCAGACCGGCGAAGCAATCATCGCCACTATTTCGGAAAATGACGAAATCGGTATGGCCGCGATTAAAGCTCTGGCCTTCTACGCACTCGGCTTTTTCTTCTTCCTGCAAATTCCAATGCTCGCAGCATCCCTAGGCGGCGGCGGTCCCGCCCTCGCCAATCAGTTCGCATCGGCAATCGCAGCAGCTGGCGGGTTCGTCATCGGGCGCGGAGCTACCGGAGCGCAAGCAACAAGCCGCGCCATCGAACGTGGTTTCGCACGCGGCATCGCAAGAATGCGTACATCAGGTTCGGTCAGTCGCGGAACAAATTGAGGAGCAAATTATGCGTAAACAAATCATGGCTCTGATTGCCGCCTTGGCAATCTCGATACCTGCCAGCCCTATTGTAGCTGCGCCAAAGTCGCCCAAGCTCTCAAAGTGCGACGGTAAGAAGCGCAGGCCAGCCAACCCATACGGCTCGATATTGCCGACCGTCGATCCCGAGACTGGCACGTCAACGCCTGCAGGGCAGCCGTCTGGTAGTGAACCGGACGAAGAGCCCAAACGTGAAGGTGTTGAAGTATTCCCGAGTAAATCATCCATGCTCCCAAAACCCGCAACAAGGCCCGGCGCCAAGACCCAACCCATAGTCCCACCTATCAGCAGCGCGCAGCCAAAGCGCGTGTATCAAAGTTGCTGAGCGATGGCTGGCGGCGTCACCGATAGAGATGATCTCAAAGCCTATTTTGCTGAAAGCGCAAGCTGGGACCGCGACCGCTTTGTTGCAGCGCGGCGTTCAAAACGGTTCGCCTGGATCGTAGCCGCAATAGCAAGCGGACTTGCGATTACCGGCGTTGCCGCTGTTGCAATGCTGACGCCGCTTAAGACCGTCGCGCCCTATGTCATCACCGTCGATAAGGCGACCGGCGCGAGCGAGATTACCTCGCAAATGACGGGCGATAACCAGATTACCTATAATGAAGCTGTCGCAAAGTATTTTCTCGCCGATTATGTCCGCAACCGCGAGGGCTGGATACCGCAAGCACGCAAAGAGTTCTTTGAGGGCGTCTTGGCAATGTCCTCACGCGAGGAACAGGCACGCTGGACGGCATTTTATAGCAAAGACAATACCAGCTCACCGCAGAACGTCTTCACCGATCTCGATACAATATTCATCGCGGTCAAATCGGTCACATTCGTTTCCGAAAATGTCGCGCAAATACGCTTCACCAAATCGCTCCAGCAAGGTTCGCGCGTCACTGACACGCAGGCCATAGCAACCGTGACTTACGATACCACGGACACGCCAACTACCGAACAGCAACGGTTCAAAAATCCGTTGGGGCTGGAAGTGCAAACCTACCGCGCTGATCTGGAGGTCACACCATGAAAAATCTAAGAAACTTCACCCTATTGGCGCTGCTAATTAGCGGATCCCCAGTAATGGCTGGTGAAACCCCGCAGCCAACGGCGCAAGACAACCGTATCCGCGAAGTAGTCTATGACGAAAATCAGGTTTTCCGTATTGTAGGCGTTTTCCGGTCGGCAACTCAGATCGTATTTTCTCCGGGCGAACGGGTCGAGCATGTCGCGCTCGGCGACACGATATCCTGGGAAGTTGCCCCGGCTGAAAATTCACTGTTCATCAAACCGCGCGAACGTGCTGGCCCAACCAATCTGATCGTCATCACGCGTTCAAATACCGGAAACCGAACCTATACATTTGAGCTGAGCACACGTCGCGGCGCGATTGGCGAACGAACCGCTGATACCTTCTTCAAGGTAGCCTTCCGCTATCCGCGCGAAGAGGCAGCAGCGGCGCAAGCTGCTGCAACGCAGGCAGCATATACTAAGGCAGTAGCGCTCCAATCAGGCGCAATCCGTTCAGCGCTTGATCTTGGTGTTCTCGAAGGCAGTCGCAATCTAAAATACAGTGTTCAGGGATCATCGGAAATCCAACCTTCCGAAATTACTGACAACGGGCAATTTACCGCTCTGCGTTTTCCAAACCAACGCGAAATTCCAGCTATATTCGCAATCAGTCCCGACGGTAGCGAAAGCATCGTTCCGTTTGATGTTCGCGATGAATTTGTGGTGGTGCACGGCGTGTTTGCGCAGCTTCGTTTGAGGCGCGGCAAGAAGGTGCTGTGCATTTTTAATGACGCACCCGATTTTTATGGACGCGATCCCAAGACCGGCACGGCCTCAAGCATTGTCGATCGAACAGATGATGGGGAGTCAAATTGATGACTGATATCACCCAACCAGAACAGACCTTAAACCGTCCCACGATTGATCAGACTCCTGGTCCCGACGAGATTGACCGCAGCCCTGCGGGCGAACGTGGCAGTAAAATGCCGTCGATCCCCGGCACGGCGATGGACCCGAAAAAGATGATCGGCTTTGCCGCCGCTGCTGGTGCCCTGATGTTCACTGTTCTGGCACTCGGAACAGGTCTGACGGGAAATTCAGAATTGCCGCCCGTAAAACCCAAACCGGCGCTCGAAGCGGCAGATTATGATCCGGCAACGGTCATTGCACCGACGCTTGCAGAAGCTGGAACAGATCCCAACGCGCCCATCCCACTCGGAGAGCCGGTTGTTCCAGCTATTGGCGAGCAGCCCTTACCCCAGCAAGGCCAAGCTCCAGCCACTGCGCAACAGCGGCAGCAATCGCCAGCTGAGGCGCTGCGCGAAGCTGCACGCCGGTCAACACTTATTGCCTATGGCGGTGAACGTGCTGGTGGAGCCAGTGCAGCGAACTATAACGCGGCTATTAGTAGTGCACGCACCGGAGAAACTTCGCCCCGGCAATCAACCACTCTTGATACGCTCCGGCACGCGTCAGTTATTGGACAAGCACAAGCACGCCCGCTTCCAGATCGCAATTTCCTGATTACAGCAGGAAGTTTCATCCCGTGCGTTCTGCAAACCGCGATGGATTCAAGTCAGCCGGGTTATGTGAGCTGCATTGTTCCGCGCAATGTCTATTCCGACAATGGCCGGGTCGTGCTTCTGGAAAAAGGCACCAAAATCTTTGGCGAATATCAGGGCGGCCTCAATCGGGGCCAATACCGACTGTTCGTTCTCTGGACACGCGCTGTTACGCCGCGCGGCATCGCGATTGATGTGGGCTCGCCGGCAACCGACGCACTTGGTCGCGGCGGCGTAGACGGTAAAGTCGAGAATTTTTTCTGGAAACGATTTGGCACCGCTTTGCTTTTCAGTCTTGTCGAGGATGCAGCGACTGTTGGAGCAGAAGCAGTTGGCAACAATGGTTCGAACACAACCCGTGTTCCATCTGATGCGGCCTCCACCGTCTTGCAGCAGAATGGCGATATCAAGCCGGTCCTGCGCAAAAATCAGGGTGAAGACGTTGGCATAACCGTCGCACAGGACTTCGATTTCTCGACCGTTTACGGCCTTGCGCTTAAATAATGTCCGCGCCGGGTAAAAACACCGCTGTTCTGGACAGCGTGACCCAGCCTTTAGCTAAATATCTGATTGATGAGAGCGTCACCGAACTGGTCATCAACCTTCCCGGTGAGGTCGGCATAGAGCGGGGCGGACGCTGGACATGGGAAAACGAGCCTTCTCTCGATTTCAAGACGCTTATGGCGCTGGCAACTGCTGCAGCCGCCTATACAGCGCAGGATATTACTCGCGAAAATCCGATAGTTTCAACCATCTTTCCAAGCGGTGAGCGGGTGCAAATCATTGTCCCGCCGGTTGTCCCTGATGAAACGGTCTCAATCACCATTCGCAAACCATCAAGCGTGTCCATGACACTGGATGATTTCGAGGCAGCGGGCTTGTTCAAAAACACTCGAATTGCTGAAAAGAAGATCAGCCAGCATGAGTTGGACTTGCTCGTACTGCTCCGCGCAGGTCATCATGTCGAGTTCTTCGATGCTGCGGTCAAAGCAAAGCTGAATATTCTTATCTCGGGGGCAACCGGCTCTGGCAAAACCACATTTTCCAAAGGATTGATCCAGCTGATCCCTTCTGAAGAACGGCTCCTAACCATTGAAGATACGCGCGAATTGATCGTTCCCCAGAAGAATGTCGTGCACATGCTCTATGCGAAGGACGGGCAAGGCACCGCCAATGTTACCGCCAAGCATTTGCTGGAAAGCGCGCTCAGGATGCGTCCTGACCGCATTTTGCTTCAGGAGCTGCGGGATGGAACAGCCTTCTTTTACCTGCGCAACGTCAATTCAGGTCATCCAGGATCGATCACCACCATTCATGCCGATTCCGCCGAACTGGCCTTCGAACAACTAACTTTGCTGGTCAAGGAAAGTGAAGGCGGCTCCGATCTTGCGCGCGATGATATTCGGGCGTTGCTAAAGATGCTGGTGGATTGCGTCGTGCAAATCAAAAAAACTGACGGTAAATTTCGGGTGACGGAGATCTATTATGACCCAGAAGGCAGGCACGCCGCCTGACGGCGGTGCATTAAGATTACTTATCGGAATCCCGTTCGGGCTGCTCATTGCGCTCGCCATAGCCAGTATGATTGGGTGGCTTATTCTAGGCTTGCCTGTCACCGCCTATGATCCGCTCAAAATTCCCCAGTTTGTCTGGTATTATCGCGGTGATCCGCAAGTTGTCAGGGCGATGGCAGGCGGTTTGATCGGCGGGGGTCTACTTCTGATTGGTCTGATTTATGCGCTCTGGGCGCACGGCGCGCCGCTGCACGGAGCTGCGCGTTTTGCCCGCGAGAGCGAGATCAAGCACAACGACTTTCGCGCAAGCAGCGGGATTGTTCTTGGCCGCAAGGGCGGTCGCTTCCTGACCTTTGGTGGCAGCGAGCATGTTATCGTCGAAGCCCCTACCCGTTCTGGTAAAGGCATAGGCATTGTCATTCCAAACTTGCTGACATGGCAAGGTTCGGTTGTCGTGCTGGATGTCAAACGCGAAAACTACGATGCGAGCGCGGGGTTTCGCGCGCGTTACGGTCAGGCCGTCCATCTATTCAATCCGACCGACCGCGAAGGCCGCACTGCCCGTTACAATCCGCTGGCTTATATAGACCGTGATAACCCAGATGATGTGATCATCGAATTGCAAAAGATTGCAACAATGCTGTTTGTTGCGCCGGATCACGGCGAAGCCTTTTGGGCCAACGGCGCAAGGACTGGATTCGCTGGAGTCGGGGCCTGGATCGCCGAAACGAGCGATGACCCACTGACAATGGGCGCAATCTATCGCCACCTGAACGAAGGCGATGCCCGTAGCTTTTTCAAAAAAGAACTGGCCAATCCGAGTCTGAAGCTGTCGGTCGGTTGTCGGACTGCCCTTGCTGATTTTGCCGGTGGCTCCGACAACAGCTTTGCCGATGTCAAAAAGACGATCACCAATGTTCTTGGCTTGTGGCTCAATCCCCTGGTCGATGCTGCGACGGCAGCAAGTGACTTTGATCTGAGAGACATTCGGAAGCACGCCATCTCAATCTATCTCGGCGTATCGCCCGATGAACTAGATCGGGTTGCTCCGCTCTACAATCTTCTGTTCCAGCAGCTCATCGACCTCAATGTCCGCGAGTTACCTGACGACACCACACCTATACCAATGCTGGTCATCCTAGATGAATTTGCCCGGCTTGGCCGCGCATCGGTGATTGCCAGCGCCTTTTCCTACGTCGCAGGTTACGGGATCAGGCTCCTCCCTGTCATCCAATCACGTTCGCAATTGCGCGGCGTTTACGGTGAGCATGTCGCCGACGAAATCGTCGCCAATTGCGGCGTCGAAGTGGCATTTACTCCCAAAGAATTGCGCGTCGCCAACGACCTGTCCGAGCGTATCGGCTATGTCGGGCAGGATAGCGTCACCAAATCGCTCACCATCAACGGCTTACTCGCTAACCGCTCGAAATCCATTTCAGAGCAACGCCGCGCGTTGATGTTGCCCCAAGAATTGATGCAATTTTCTGCGGACAGACTGATTTTGCTGCACGGCGGAATACCTCCAATCATTGGCGCGAAAATCGCGTATTACAAAAGCCGCTTCTTCAAGAAGCGGGCTATACCCCCGCCTGTCGTGCCGCCCATCGAGAGACGGGCACCTATTGCTGCCAGCCACGCACCTTTCAGAGAAATGACCAACGAAGAGGCAGAAGGTAATGCGGCCCATCCATTGAACCCAAACGACATTCGGACCGAAGATTGCCCAAGTCATTTCGCCGATCTGCTGACGATTGATCACGACGGCAAGGTGCAAGGTACTTTAGAGGAAGGCGATGAACATGGCTAACGAATTAGAGGGTGCCGCCCCACGTGCGCGGAGCCTTGATGGCACAGTAAAGCCCGAGAAGGCAAAGTCCGCACCGGCCAAGCCCAATCGCAAAACTGAAAAGCCGACTATCACCGACGATCTCACCGGTAAATTTCTGCGGGTCGGGAATAAACTCTACCGGACATCAGATGATCGGACTCCGATTGTCCGTCTCGAAGCCGACCGGCTCAAGACCCGTAATATCGACGCCCTACCCGACATTATCCGTATCGCAAAAGCTAATGGTTGGACTTCGGTAAAGATCAACGGCGGTGACAAGTTCAAAAAGGCGGCATTTCTCGCTGCTACCGCGCAGGGGTTAGCGGTCGATAACTATCGGCCATCGAAGGTCGTTCGGGCAGAAGCTGATCGCCTCAGCGCGAGGATTGCTGAACGGGAACAGCGCCGAGAAGCGAAGAAATCTGGTGCGGAGAAAGTGCAGCCCGGCAATGAACCCAGCAAACTCAAAGCCCTGTCCGAACGCTTCTTGAGCCAGACCAGCGCCGAGAATGCGCGCGACCCCAAACTCCGCCGCGCACAAAGCCTGGTCGCCCAAGCAATGTCCATTGCACGTGCGAAATATCCCGGTGATCCGGTCAAAGCGTCAAAAGAAGTCGAAGCAAGGCGGCAGGAAGTAGCGATCCGTATCGCCAACGGCGACAAAATTGCCGTCATTCAGGTACGCAACCAGCAAGACCAGCGCGTCCGTGAAATTACACAGGATCAAGCAACGCAGCGTGATGGACGGTCCCGTTAACACAGGAAATTCTACACAAGTACTGCAACTTGATATGGATCAACTTATAGAAATAATCGTAATCGAACGCGGGACGACTAGTGGCAAAAATTTGGTAGAAAGCGATAGTTGTACACTAACTCCTATTGCCTTGGGAACGACACTGGCAACTGCGTACGGTGTGCACTCTGTTGTTCCCCATTCGGACATGTTTTGATCTTTACGATCTTGGCCACGAAAAGAACTCATTTCTCCCCGTTACCGGCGGACTTCATAGCCGATCCGGCACCTGATGGATAGAATTTATTGAAAGAGTTTTGTTCTCATCAAAAGGCATTCTGGTAACAAATAGCCACCTTGTTCATGCAAACTGCGGTGCATGTCGATGTCGTCATACTGGATGAAAAAACCGTTTCGTATTTTCGAAACGACCGTTTTCTTTGTCGCCTAATTGAACAAAAGAAAGGCCCGGTAGCGGATGCTACCGAGCCTTGGGTTATTGCAATGTCAGTTGCGATTAGTCGGTAGATTTAGCCTTTGCTTTGGAGAGAAAATCAACTTGCTCAGCGATGATTTCGCAACCGTAACGAGTGACGTTCTTGTCGTCTGCCCACTTGGTATAATGGATACGTCCTGTGACCATTATCATGGCTCCTTTGGTGACATGGTCTGCAACGCATTTTCCGATACCATTGAAGCAGGTAATGCGGTGCCATTCGGTTTCCTGTTGGCGGTCGCCTTCGCTGTCCTTGAATGACCGCGTTGTAGCGAGTGAGATGTTTGTAATGGTTGCATCTGATCTGGTTTCGCGAACCTCTGGATCGTTGCCTACGAAGCCGACGAGTGTGACTGTGTTTTTCATTTTGAACTACCTTTCGAAGCTATTTTGTCGTCCAAGGGACCATCCCTTTGACTAAGCCCCGAAAGGTCCGGTTGGGGTCTGGATTGCACCGAATGATAATGAGGGAAACCCGCAGCTTCAAATGTAATGGGGGGGGTGGTGCGGGCAGCAGCGCGTAGCGATGCAACACGGCCCTGAAGATGCGCGGGTTGCTGTCCAGGCACCATCCGGACAGGGGCGCGTTTAGGTCAATGAAGGGGATGTGTTTCTGGACTGATACCGCTTCCCAATGGTGCGCCGAAAAAGCAACCGCACTTCGAACTCTGCTGATAAGATGACTTTTCTTAGTTTCAGTTAGCCACGATCAAGGCTTTTCCAGGAATGTGATTTCGAACAACAGGCAATGCCATCTTTCGAAGGACGCAAGGCACCGAAGTTTAACACACGACATAATTGCAATTATATGTGTCAATTCGACCCACTGTGTACCGCGCGCCAACCAAAACAAAACTTGACTAAAGTCAATTATTCAGACAAAACCGAACATGTGTTCGCTTTCCTATTTTTCAGCCTTGCTGGGAAGGCAATGACCGCTCGGATAGCAGGTTAGCGACTTGGCCTTCTTCGCGGGCTTACAAGATTAGCGGTAAAAATTGGGGGGATAGTTTGATGGAAAAAATGCAGGGACTGGACGCGGCATTTGCTGCTCTGGAGCACCCGTCTGCTCCGGTGCATGTAGGGTCCATATTCATATATGATCCCAGCACCGCTCCCGGCGGTTTCGTCCGGTTTAAGGACATAATGGCCTTCATTGAAAACCGCCTGCAACTGTCAAAATCTCTTCGCCGTAAAATGGTCAAAGTCCCGCTCAATGTCGATTATCCCTATTGGGTTGAAGATTCCGAGTTCGATATCGAATATCATCTGCGACACGTCGCTCTTCCGGCACCGGGAGATTGGCGGCAGCTATGCATTTTGGCCGCTCGCATTTTTGCCCGGCCACTCGATCTGGCCCGTCCGCCGTGGGAAATTTCCGTAATTGAGGGTCTGGATAATATCCACGGCGTTCCCAAAGGATCTTACGCATTGTTAGCCAAGGTCCATCATGTCGCCATCGACGGTGTATCGGGCGTCGATCTTATGCATGCCACGCATACATTCCGGCCTGATGAGCCGCCATTGTCAGACGTCGACCCGTGGCGGCCGGAAAATACACCTAGCCAGATTGAGCTGCTTGGCCGGGGTATAATGGCCAGCGCAACGCTGCCTGTCCGTCAGTTAAATGCAGTCAAAGAATCTGCGCCGGGTATTGCCCGCGCCGTTAAAGGGTTTATGGCCAAGGAGTTTGATTTCGAGGCTATTGCGAACACTCCCGAAACGCGTTTTAACGGTACGATATCTCCCCACCGTGTTTTTGGTGCGCAGGCATTTAACCTTAAGGAAATACTCTCCATGCGCGCGCTTGCCGAGGGCGCGAAAATGAATGATGTAATGCTGTCAATCTGCGGCGGAGCGATGCGGCGTTATCTTGCCGCAAAGAAGGAATTGCCGGATGCGTCGGTTACCGCAATGGCCCCCATATCAGTGCGGACCGAAGAAGAGCGCGATACGATGGGCAATCAGATAGCGGCCATGTACGTGCCGCTTGGTTCCCATATCGCTGCGGTCTCGGAGCGAATGGAATATGTCGTGTCGGAAACGACAAAGGCAAAGGCAATGACCGATGCTCTGGGCGCTCGACAGATTGCTGAAATGGCAAAACTGGCACCAGCTGCGTTGATGAATTTTGCCGCGGGTCTGTTCCAGCGCTTCAAAATTGCCGATAAAACCAAGCCGTTGGTCAACACTGTCGTCACGAATGTTCCTGGCCCGCCGGTGCCGCTCTATTCTGCCGGCGCGAAGGCTGTCTCTGTCTATGGGATGCTGTGCCTGATGGACGGTATAAGATTGGGCCATATCGTGCACACCTTCATCGACGAGGTGACACTATCGTTTACCGCATGTCGCGAGGCGGTTCCCGATCCGGATTTCTATGCCGAATGTTTGCTCAGGAGTTTCGGGGAACATCAGACCGCGATGGCCAAACTGGGTAAAAATCCATCGAAAGCAAAAGCAAAAGCACCTGCGATCAAAAAACGCACCAAGCGCGGGACTGCCAAGAAGAAGGCCGGTGCGTGAGAATATGATGATCTGCACCGGCATCAATAGATTGATACCCCCAAATGTTTAGGTTGCTGAAGTTTGGCATGGAGGCGCGCTGGGTTCTGGAACTGGCGGCGCATTATGGGTCGAGTTCCTGGCTTCGAAAGTTGCCACGGGGAGATGGACATCCGGTAATTGTTTTTCCGGGTTTTTTAACGAGCGAGATATCAACGCGGCCATTGCGGCGGTTTTTGACCAGCCTTGGCTATCAGGTGCACGACTGGGGCTTGGGCCGTAATCTCCGGCATGGCCGCGAGGTTGATGATGAAATTCAGGCAATGGTAGAAAAACGCTTCGTCGAAAGCGGGCAGAAAGTCACGCTGATAGGCTGGAGTCTTGGCGGAATATTCGCGCGGGAGTTTGCGCGCAACAATCCCGATATGGTTCGCAATGTTTTGTCGTTGGGCAGCCCTATTGCCGGGCCGCAGCACGTGACCCTGATCGGACCCATCTATCAGTTTCTCAACGGAGAATTTGATCCTGATCTCTTGCAAAAAATCGAGAATTTGAAAAAGTCGTTACCGGTACCGAGCTCGGTCATTTATTCAAAAAATGACGGTATCATGCATTGGCGCGGTGCCAGGCAGGCCGTGGGCGATTTATCGGAGAATATCCACGTTCCTGCCAGCCATTTAGGTATGGGGAGCAATCCGCTGGTACTATATGTGATTGCAGACCGCTTGCGGCAGGCTGAGAACACATGGTCACCGTTCAAAGCCGAAGGGCGGATAGGGAAATTTTATCGGCAAGACGCCGCCTGACGTTAGAGGCTTTGACCCTCATCAACGACTATCTCTGCGCCCGTTACAGCACTTGAAGCGTCCGAACAGAGAAACGTGACCATCCCGTCCAGTTCCTCAAGATCAACCAAGCGACGGCGGGGGAAGCTCTTCAGGAACATTTGCCCCGCATCGGTCTTGAACGCCGCCCCGGTTAAATCGGTTTCAATATATCCGGGCAACAGCATGTTTACATTTACCCCAGCCCTTGCCAGTTCGCGGGCCATGACTTTGCCGAGCCGGTTGACCGCCGCTTTGGATGCTGAATAGGCAGAGATACCGGGCGTCGTCATACGCGAGGTGATTGATGATATAATCACGATACGGCCCCGGCGCTGTTTTGGATCGCCATGTTTGATGATCCGTCGCGCTCCCTCCCGCGCAGAGAGGAAAACACCGCGCAGGTTTACCGCGATCAGCCCGTCGAAATCTTCGACCGATAGTTCGAGACATGATCCATCAGCATTGCGCCCCGCGTTGGCGATTACCGTATCTATGGCTCCGAACTGCTCTTCGACCGCGTCATAGGCGGCGATCACAGCGGTTTCATCCGCAACGTCCATCTCAACCGCCATCGCCTCGCCGCCATTGGCGTTGATTGTAGCTGTCAATTCCTCCAGCTTGTCCAGCCGCCGCGCCGCCAGAGCGACCTTGGCCCCTGCCGCTGCCAAAACCTGGGCAAAACGAGCGCCCAGCCCAGAGGAAGCGCCTGTGACGATCGCCACTCTGCCGTTCAAGTCAAGTTGCTGGTCCATAAGTCATCCCTCTATTTACTTTTTTGCAATTCGCAGGTTTATTCGTTCATCCAGTTCGGCTTGCGTTTTTCCGCAAACGCGGTGACGCCTTCCCGCATGTCCTTGGTTTTCATCAGCTTGACAATCTCGGCTTTGCTAAGTTCCAGCATCTCGCTCCATTCCGCCTTTTTATCCATGGCATTAAACACGCGTTTTGATGCCGCGATAGAGCTTGGCGAATTGCCGGTGATGGTTTGAGCGAGCGTGCGCGCTTCTTCCAGTGCAGTCCTTTCGCTGGTGATCGAGTTGATGATACCCAGCTTGGCGGCTTCTTCTGCGGGAACGGTTCGTCCGGTCAGAATCAATTCCATCGCAGCCTTTTCACCAATTTGACGGGTCAGTCGTTGCAGGCCGCCGGCTGCGGCAAACAAACCCACTTTGACTTCCGGCAAAGCAAAGCTGGCAGCTGGAACCGCCACAGCCAGATCACAGGCGAGAACAATCTCAAGCCCGCCGCCCATCGCAATACCGTTGACCGCGGCAATTATCGGTTTGGTTCTGCCGGCGCGCGCGCAAAGACCCGCAAAGCCCGAAGACGGCATGGTCATGTCACCGCCTTTGGCTGTGACTTTCAGATCATTACCGCTGCAAAAGGCTTTGTCTCCCGCGCCGGTTATTATAGCTACCCATAAATCCCGATCCCGTTCGAACGCATCAAAAATTTCCGCCAATTCGAAATGGACGGCGCTGAACAAAGCATTGTAAGAGTCGGGTCGATTGAGCGTGACTTCGAGGATGCGTTGATCGCGTTTGACGGTGACGAAGCGAAATTCCCGATCAAGAAAGCTGTCTCCAGCGTCATTCGAGCCAAGCCTGTTCGGATTAGTGACGAAGTTCCGCTCTTTCTTGTGCTCAAAATGTATGGATTGACCAACGGCCTGTTCGGTATCGGACAGCGAACGCATTGTTGCTCTGTGGTCTGAATCAACATTGGCGATGATCCGGCCTTGCTCGTTACGGGCGATAACATAGGCAGCTTCCGGGCCGTGGCGTCCATGCCTGACACAATAAGCTTCGATTGTCGCTTCGCAGTCCTCATCCAGTTGAGTAATCGCATCGCGCCGGTCAATCTCGCTTTGGGCCGTTTTGCTTGATTGTGCCTGCCAGTTGTCCGGTGCCTGCGCGGAATAGACCGCCGCCGATTCCTTGCTGATGAAGCCACCATTGGCAAGGACCAAGCCGTGTGCTTCGCGATCATCGCGCAATCGCTCGACCATGGCTGCGATCGCATGGGTAGAATAGTTATTGCCCGGTCCACCGAAGAAGGGGAGGCCGCCGGTGACGGTCATGGAATCTTCGTCGGGCCGCAATCCCAAATATTCAGCGGCGAGCAAGACGACTATGGGGAAGCAGCTGTAGATGTCCCGATGATCTATATCCTTGCTCGACAAGCCGGAAGTTTTCAGCGCCTGGTCCAGGGCAAGTTCGATGGCCTTGGAATGCGAAAGATCAGGCCGCTGAGATATGAGCGCGTCTTTTATATCGGAATGGCCGTGCAGGTAGATACACTTAGCGGGATCGACGCCCAACTCCTTGGCTTTTCCTGCTGTGGTCAGGATAAGGGCTGCACTTTGATTGACCGCATCCTGCGCTACATGCCATTTGAGCAACGGGTCGCAAATCGGGTAGTTTTCCTTTGAGGGCGTGGCGAGAAATTCGGCGTCACGCTCGGTAGGGAATTGTGCATAGTCATTGCTCGTTGCTTCCGCAGACAGTATTGCAAAGGCTTTCCCGACCAGCGCCAGATAGTCCTTGCGGTTGAGCCCCATGCGCGCGCGCCATGCCTGTTCCAGCGCGGCGTAGGTCTGGGGAGGCATGCCAAGCCCATTAGCGATTTCATATTTGGAAAGAAGTTGCTCATCTCCGCCCCGGCGGTCTTCAAATGGTCCGTCAGTGTCGTCCGACCAATCAAGCCGCACTCTGTTTTTGAGCGCAGTTTTGAGCGCGCCCGTTGTCTCGCCGCCAGCGATAAGGGCAACCTCAATTTCACCGGCTGCTAGCTTTGCTGAAAGCTCGTTGACCAGCGCCTGCGGTTGTTCACCACCAATGGCAGAATAGATGATTTCCTTAGGAGAAAGCGTGGTGCCTTTCAGTACGGCGTGAGGCAAGTTCTTGATCGTACCGAAGGGTGTGAACGGTTTGCGCAGCGAGTCCGGAAATGTCCGGAGAAACGCTGCGCAATCAATGGAATCCGCAAGACCTTCGCTTCCCGTGTCAGCGATTGCGTGATCAATCGCACTACGGATCATGACAAGCGGGTGCGGTGCTGCATCGGGATCGGAACCGTCCCAATGATCCACAACCTGTCCAACCCCGATAATTACCGGGAATTTATCGCTGTTCATAGTCTTGTATAATCCTCTACTAGCGCACAATTCCGGAGTTGGTCACGACTATTTGCCAAATGGCAGACCGTCACAATTCCCGTTTACTTCCTCTCCCGCAAAAACCGATTGCACGAATGGCAAGGTATCGCTGGTTGATCCATTGACAACTCCCTTATGGTCCAGAGTCGGATAGAGCTTTGACACGATGGTCGAACCGGCCTTGCAGGCGCGTGTGACTAGTGCTGCTTGCATCCGCGGCGGAGTGTCTTTGTCTTTCCCGCCCGTACCGATGAACGTAGGAACAGGAAGCTTCAAAGTGGGATAACCCATTTTGGAAAAAGCCATGGTCAAATGTTCGGTGGGTGCTTTTTTGAAGACGCGGTTGTAGGTCAGTTTCTCGGCGACCACTTTCGCCTTTACATGTTTGTGACAAGTATTCTGAACGGACTGTGCAATCGGCAGAACATCGTCGGAAATATAGTCCGCCAGTTGGAAGTCGGGATTGATCCGCTGCACTAAAGAAAGCGCCAACATATTATATCCGAGCAAGGGGTCAACGCGGTCCGGCGGTCGCGATTCTTGCAGAACTACAAGGGCTTCGGGCGAGAAAAAGGGTATGCCGGTGGCAACAGCGCCAACCACATTTACATCAGGCGCATAGTCCTGAGAATAAGCAGCAGTTGCGAACGCTGCTCCTGCGCCTTGTGATTGGCCGAATAATACGACCTTATCCGAAACCGGGAAATCGGCAGATTGAACAGCTCGGATGATATCGAGATTGCTATAGGCTTCGGGGCGCGTCGCGAGATAGGGGTGCGTTCCCGGCGTTCCCAAACCCTGATAATCCGAAGCGACGACGGCATAACCTTTGCTGAGCCAGAATTGCAGATGGGTGCGGTCCTGTTCCTGACGTCCATTCCAGGATGGCGCGCAAATATCGGCTATACCAACGGTACCGTGCGTCCATGCCATAAGCGGCCAACCGCCCGCTGGCGCAGTGCCTTTGGGCAGGAATAAAACACCGGAAACAGCAGTCAGGTCTTTGCCGTCAATACCGTCGGTGGAAGTGTAAAGCAGGCGCACATTTTGCGCTGCGCCGGGGTTGGATTGTGCTTTGGTCAAAGGTTCCTGTCGCAGCAGCTTTCCGGGCGCTTCCAGATTTCCATCATAGACATAAAAGTCCGACAGGAAACTGTCGCCCAGCGTCATATTCGCTGCCAGAGTTGCGGCGCTCGATGATGCTGAGGCAGTTGGTTCACCAGAGTCCATCGTCGCCGAACAAGCGCTCAGTGCTAACGCGGCGGTAAACGCGAAACCTTTTGTCAGATTTTTCATAGTCCCAGACTTTCCATTGCGATCTGTTTCGCGCCTTTATAATCAGCTTTGCCATTATCGGCACGGGGAACGGCGTTTGCCTGCACATAGTTGCGCGGGGCTTTGTAATCGGCCAGCTGTCCGCGAATATGACCTTTCAAATCCTCTGGTGAAGGGTTCTGGTCTTCTGCCAAGGAATAAACCGCCGTGACACTCTGTCCGAAACGATCATCGGGAACGCCCACAACCAAACAGTCATAAACACTGTCATGTAGCTTCATCGCTTCCTCGACTTCTTCGGGAAAGATTTTCTCGCCGCCGCTGTTGATGCAGGTTGAACCGCGTCCCAGCAATGTAATTGAGCCATCTTCCTCGACTGATGCATAGTCTCCTGGGATCGAATAGCGTACGCCGTTGATGACTTTAAACGTCTCGGCGCTCTTCGCTTCGTCCTTGTAATAACCGATTGGAACCATACCGCCGTTGCAGATCAGGCCAACCTCACCGGAACCAGGTTTTACCTCTTGCTCGTCCTCGTTAAAAACCTTGGTGGTGGGCGATAATTGGAACTTGCCGGTCTGATCTGTGCCAATTGAATCTCGGGTGGCGATAGCGGTTCCCATGCTGCCCTCGGTTGATCCCATGCTGTCAAAGATCATCACGTCCATATGTTCGAGCAGTTGCTTCTTGGTCTCTGCCGACCACATCACGCCCGAACTGTTGACCATTTTCAGCGCAGACATATCATAAGGCTTGCCGCTCGCTTTGGCCTCATCAAGTGCCTTGACCATCGGTTTGGCGAATACATCGCCTACTATCACAATCTCCTGAACCTTTTCTTCGACGATCAGGTCGAGCAAGGCTTCGGCATCAAATTTGCGGTTATCAAACAATGTCACATTGCCGCCCATTGCGTGGGGAATAACAACGCCAACCCACATGCCTGTGCCGTGCATCAACGGGCAAGCAGGTAGCGATCGGGGGCTTGCGCCCTGCTCCGCCATCGCTTTGGCGATTGGGCCAATATCATCCTGGCTCTTCGGCGGTTCTATGCCTCTCAGGCCAAGCGCCTTGGAGATAAGCGCGCTGGAGAACGTCTTGTGATCATACATCACGCCTTTGGGCAGGCCAGTGGTGCCGCCGGTATAGAGCATGTAAATGTCATCATTTGACCGCTCGATAATCGGCATGGGAGAAGCCTTGGAAAGCTCTTCTTCGTAACTCTTGGCACCTTCCAGATGCTCGCCGCTACCATCGTCGATTTCGAGGAACAGTTTTACTTGTGGAAGCTGATCACGGATGGCGGCTACGCGCGGGGCGAAACTCGCTTGATAGACCAATGCCTCGCTGTCACTGTTGGTGATGACATGCGCCAGCTCTGTTTCCAGATAGCGGTAGTTGATATTGATCGGACACATGCGCGCTTTGAACGCGGCAAACTGCGCTTCGAGATATTCGATGCTGTTATAGGAATAGATTGAAACTTTGGAATCTGCGGAAAGCCCGTTATCCACAAACACCTGTGCGAGTTGTGAAGCCCGTTTTTCATATTCCCGCCATGTTAACTGGCGGTCACCCATGCTGACGGCAGGTGCATCCGGAATAGCTTCCGCTACATTTTCCCAGATATTGGCCAAATGCCATTGTGGTTCGTTGCTCATTATCCGCTCCTATTTGGATTTGCTATTTAGCTTGATTTGACGTCCCGGAAGGCCATGCCCTTATCCGGCTCCGGCTCTTTCGGCAGGTTGAGCACGCGCTCTGCTATGATGTTTTTCTGGATTTGATCGGTACCACCGCCGATGCTGTTCATATAGGCTTTCGCGGCATCAAAATTCACATTGGCTGCGTCCGGGTTATCGTCGCCGTCGAGCAGCGCTTCATTACCCAGCAAATCAGTCGCAATCGCCGCCTCTCCATGCTGCACCCGCGACATCGCCAATTTACCAAGCGACATTAGAGACGAGGACCCGTTGGTCATAATCTCTTCTTTCGCGCGCATCATGTTGAGGCCGTTCAGCTCGCGATAGGCCAGCGCCTGAGCGATCTTTTGTCGTACGCCGGGATCGCCATATTTTCCGGATTTACGCGCCAGCGTGATTAGTTGCGGCTCACTGTCCGCTTTCGATTTGCCGCGCCGTTCGGTAATGCCCTGCCCCATAATCAATCGTTCATAGGCGATGGCGGTTTGGAAAGATTTCCAGCCTTCATTCAGGCTCCCGATAATATGAGTAGCCGGAACACGGGCTTCGGTTATGAAAACCTCGTTAAACTCGGACTCGCCAGTAATCTGGTTGATCGGTTTTACCTCGACGCCATCCTGCTTCATTGGAAACAGGAAAAACGTAATTCCGCGATGCTTTGGCACATCCCAGTCGGTCCGCGTCAGCAACATGCCATATTCGGCTTCTTGCGCATTGGAGGTCCAGATTTTCTGGCCGGTAATGATATAGTCATCACCGTCAGGGATGGCTTTGGTGCGAACGCCAGCCAGATCGGAACCGGCACCAGGCTCAGAATAAAGCAGACAACAAATCGGACCGGTGAGCATGATCGGCAGCATCGTGCGCTTCAACTCATCGCTGCCAACCTTAAACACGGTGATTGCGCCCAGATGGAAACGATCACGCGCAGACCCTTGTGCCTTGCGTTTGGCGAATGCCTTTTCGATTATGCCCCCTTGCTTTGCAGAGAGACCCAGTCCGTACCATTCGATTGGCCACGACGGCACACAAAATCCCGCCTCAAAGACTTTGGTCAGCCATGCTTTTTCATCATAGCTATCTTCGCCCTTGGCGCAGCGCTTTTCCGTATCCCAATTCTCGTCCAGCCATGCTTCTACCACGCTGGTAATTTCTTCGGGCGATGCGTTTTTATCCAATAGAGCCATTATGCTGCCTCCCTGCTTTTCAAATATTGTTCTCGGTGTTCATCGGAACTGCCAAAGACGGGCAACCCTGCACGGGCGCGCCTCCAATAAAGATGCGCGACATGCTCTTCGGTATAGGCAATGCCGCCATGCATCTGGATCGCTTGCGCTGAAGCTTCGCGAAAAGCGTCTTTGCAGGTGAAGGCAGTGAGAGAGACGAACTTCGCAGCGTTTGGCGCGCCAGCATCCAGCGCCTTCGCCGCAGCAAGCGCAGCGGAGGTTGCCGATTCAACTTCAACCAACAGATCCGCCGCCATATGTTTCATCGCTTGGAATGACCCAATGGCCCGACCAAATTGATATCGCGTGCGTAGATATTCCATTGTGATTTCGAAAATAGCGCGCGTCGCTCCGGCCTGTTCGGCGGCGGCGGCGGCAATTCCGCGCATGGCAACCTGGTTGATGCCATCAGCATTGATGCCTTTCAGGTTGATCGCCTCTGCATCGGTCAGCTTCAATTTGAAAAGCCTCTGCGCAGGATCATTGGTGGTCAAGCGCTTTGCCGCAACCGTATCTGATGACTTAACCAGAAACGCAGACTGAGCACCGTCTTCGTTCAAACCTAATAGATGATAGTCAGCATGTCCGCCGTGCGACACAAAGGAAACTTCGCCGCTTACTGCCCAGCCATCACCTGCGGATTTTGCTGTCAGGCTATGACCATCATCAGCCAGCGCCACAAAATCGCCGCTACCGCCGGTTGAAACAACAATCTCGCCAGTAGCGATTTTCTCCAGCAAATCCTGCTTCACACTATCGGGCGCAAAACGCGCAATCATTTCTGCGGCAACAACACAGGTAGAGACAAAAGGAACCGGCACTAGCTTTTTACCAACCTCTTCCATGACCAGCGCAACATCAATTGCCCCGCCACCAATGCCGCCAAAATCTTCGGGGATCGCAATGCCAAGCAAGCCCATTTCCGCCATCTGATTCCAGATTGCATCATCATAACCGCGATCCGTAGCGATACCGCTCCGCAGCTTCTCTTCATGCGCATCAGCTTCGAGGTATCTGGCAAATCCATCTCTCAATGCCTGGCGATCTTCATCTGATATCTGGCTCATAGCTTTATGGCTCCCTCATCCTGCAAACGGAATTTCGACTTTACAACTCAGAGATTTTGTTTCATAGAACACATCCGAACTGTTGTTCGTGTTTTACGCAGACTGGACTAAAAGAGTCAAGCGACAGTCTGGAAGAAAGGACCTAAAAGTGTCAGGCGCTGTTAGAGAAATGCCAAAATCTGCGAAGTTGCGGCGATCGCCTCAGCAGGATCGAGGTATTGAAAGCCGTGACAAAATCCTGGCAGGTGCAAAAAAGGTCCTGTCTCAAGAAGTCACCGTAAAGCTCAGCATGCGCAAAATATCGAGAGCTTCGGGCGTTGGCCTCAGTACGATTTATGACTATTTTCCGAGCAAAAGTTCAGTCCTGCACACCCTTCTGGAAGAACGGTTGAAGCTGAAGCTACAGATATTTGATCGGACAATCGAAGAAAGTTCGAGCAAGGAAAAACTAAGCGAATTTATTGACCACTATCTTGAGCGGATGCGGGAAGAGGACTTCTGGTCTGTGTATGATATGGGCCTCGAACAGGCGGCGCAAAATGATAACGGCCTGCAAGCGTTGATGGATTGGTATGAGGCGGAAACGATTGACCGTTATGTCCGCGCATTGCGTCTCGCGGGCTCTACCTGGCCAGAAGCCGAACTTAGAACGGTAGCACTGTATCTACTGTCCGTTTGGGCAAAATTTGGTCCGGACCGAATGGGCGTTAATGCCGACTCAAATCCCAAATTGATGGAGAAGCTGGTGCGCGTGACTTTCTCAGCCGTTCTCAAGGAAGTGCTCAGTTGAGAGGCCGAAACACTTTTATAAAACCCAAATTCAACGAACGACACTATTTTTAATCAAATTTAGACAATATGGTACGGAGAAAATTTATGAGAATTTTGAACAAAGTGCTTATGACTGCAATGTGCAGCACAGCAATGGCAACCCCCGCATTCGCGCAGGATCAGGAAGGCGCGGATGCCGCTGCCGACGATAACCTCATCATCGTGACGGCAACCCGCCGCGCGGAAGACGTTCAGGATATTCCTATCGCTGTGACGGCAGTTAGCCCGGTTCAGCTAGAGCAACAAGGCGTTGTTAACGTTCAGAATATCGGTAGTGTTTCGCCAAGTTTCTCGGCCTCTAACGCGCAAACTGCGTCTGGTACCGTGGTACTTCGGATCCGCGGTGTTGGTACATCTTCCAACAATATCGGCTTTGAATCTGCCGTTGGTATCTTTGTCGATGGTGCTTATCAATCGCGCCCCGGCGTTGCGCTTGGCGAATTTGTTGACGTAGAGCGCGTTGAAGTTCTTCGCGGGCCCCAAGGAACATTATTCGGACGCAACACGTCCGCCGGTGCGTTGAATATCACCAACAAGCGCCCGGACCTGGGAGAATTTGGTGGCTTCGTGAATGCAACTTATGGCAATTATGATCACATGAGTATCCAGGGAGCGATTAACGCACCGATCATTCAGGATACATTGGCACTTCGTGTGACCGGTGCTTATCGTAAACGCGATGGTTTTGTCGACGTTGTGAATAGCGCTGGAACCAAAATTGCCGAATCCAACGGTGCTGATCAGTATCTTCTTCGTGGCCAACTTGGTTTTGAAAGCGATGGTGGTGTAAAAGCACGTTTGATTGCTGACTATTCTCAAAGCACGGCAAGTTGCTGTAGTCCCGTTGAAGTTTATCGTTCCCCGGTTGAAACTGGGCGACTATTTGCTGCGGTCGGTTTGGGCTTGCGCGGCGGCCAAGCGGGCGTCAACGCTGCCGTAACGCCTTTTGATGTAACTAGTGCTCAACGCGCTGTTGATGACCGGCTTTCAACCGCTTCCTTTCCCTCATCGAATAAAAATGATCAGTGGGGAATTACCGGTGAAATAGAATTCCCGCTCGGTGACAGCGCCGATGTAATCTACATCGGCTCGTACCGGGAATTCCGTGCCAATGAAGCTTATGATGCGGATTTCTCTGGCCTAGACATTTTTAATGTTCTGCCCGATCTTGGATCCGGTGCCGGAACGGCGATTGATACGATGACCCACGAACTACGCGTTCAAGGTGAAGCGTTTGACGGCGCTCTAAACTGGCTCGTCGGCGGCTATTATTCCGATGAGGATATTAGCCAAACCGCCAATACCGGCCTAGGCACGGACTATGATCGTCTTGTCGGTGCTTTGCTGGCAGGTGCTACGGGTGGCGGCACGCTTAATCCGGGTAGCCCATTATATGCAGGTGGCGCGACCTTCCTCGGTGCGACCCCCTTACAGAACTTGACTGGCGTTAATCCAGCAACCGTTCGCGTTGCCAATTCTTATTCACAAAGCAGCAAAAGCTGGTCGATCTTTACGCACAATACACTTGAAGTCGCCTACGGTCTAAAACTTACCTTGGGTCTTCGCTATTCGGATGAAAGCAAAGACGGTTCGTTCAATCAGACATTCATCAACAATAATCTCTGCCCCGCAACACTGGGACAAGCCGCTGCGGGCAATATCGTGGCGCCTTTGAGAAACACCGTCCTTGGTCTTGGTTGCTTCGCTTTTGTAGCACCGGCTATCGGCTCGGACGCGATTGCGTTTCCGTTGCCGCGACCTTTTGCCAGTAAATTTAATGATGAGGAGCTCATCTATACAGGTAAAGTAAGCTATGAATTCGCTTCGCCGATCACAGTGTATGCAAGTTTTACGCACGGTTATAAATCGGGTGGCTTCAACCTCGATGCAACCGCTGCTGCTGGCGGCGCGGATCCGCGCTTCCTGTCTGAAGAAGTTGATGCCTATGAAGTTGGCATGAAAGGCAAGTTCCTAGATGGGGCGGTGACTCTGAATATCGCAGGTTTCCATGAGGAATTTTCAAACTTCCAGATTCTGGAATTCACCGGTGCTCAGTTTACAACATTCAATGTGCCGAAAGCAAAAACAACGGGCGTTGAAATTGAAACTGTGATCCGTCCAAGCGATAATTTTACAGTCAACGGCGGACTGACAATCACAGATGCCAGATTTCCTAACGATTGTGCGGGTACGCAAACTTCGGCAAACGTTCTGAGTCTTTGTGGCAACACATTATCTAATGCTCCGAAGGTTGTTGGTATTTTGGGCGCTACCTATGACCGGGATATCGGGACGAGCATGAAGTTTTTCCTGAATGGCCAAGTTCGGATGGAAAGCGACCGTCGTACTTCGACCCAGGCAATTGTGGTGCCAGGTGCAGCGGCAATCAATAATGCTGGAAGTGTGCAGGCTGCGGTTGATGCTGCTCCATTGGCCGCATTTGCGGTTCAGGATGGCAATATCAAGATCAACCTACGCGCAGGTATCGGCGACATCGACGATGCATGGGGTATTGAAGCCTGGGTCACCAATCTAACCAATGAAGTAACCCGAGGTGTGACGTTCAATACTCTGCTTCGAGGGTCCGGCGCCTCTGCTTCGCGCTCGGCGTTTGTGCAGGAGCCACGCATGTACGGCTTGACACTCCGCGGAAAATTCTAGGAAATCGAATTTTGATCCTTCTCTCCCTTTGGATCAAATGAGGCGGCCGGTTAAAAACCGGTCGCCTCTTTTTTGCACAGCTTTCGAGATAAAGCTGTCCTTCCAATGTAACAAAATTTCCTGCACCCGATTCGAATCAAAAGACGTTGTTCCTGTCAAATTCCATCGTTTCGGCCAGCAAATCTCCGATCCTCTGTGATGCTTCAATCACCTGTCCGTCATCCAGGTGCGCGTAACGCGCCGTCGTAGTCACATGGGAATGACCTAGTAGCTTGCCAATCATCGGCAGCGTTTCGGAACGAGCCGCGGCATGGCTGGCAAAGCTGTGTCGAAGATCGTGCAGGCGCACGTTCTTGAGATTTGCGTCCCGCTTCACCTTCTCCCAAAAACTTCCAAGAGACTTCACCGGTTTTCTTGTTTTGGGATTCCAGAACACTTCGAGATGGTCTTTGCGGCGGGGTAACGCGGCGAGCAGCATCCGTGCTTCCTCACCCAACCAGACGGTTCGAGGGCCCGTCTTGCTATCTGTCAGCAACAAACGCCGCCCCTTCACCTCGGACCAAAGCAGATTGATGATCTCCGACTTTCGGCAACCGGTAAGGATGAGCAAGTAAATGATCGTCGCTTGCAAAGGGAAAATCTTGCCGTGCTTGTCGAGAGCGCTGCCCAGCCTTGCAAATTCCTGATCAGATAAAAACCGCTCGCACGTTCGCCGCTTGTTGGTACGCACGAAAACACATGGATTACTGCCCTCCTTGAGATGACCCCATTCTTCCGCCTTGTTGAACATGGCACGCAATATTTCAAAACAGCGATTGCCTGCGCCGGGACCACCGCGATTGGTGACATAGTTGAACCAAGTCACGACATCGGTTTCCTCAATCTCATCGAGAAACTTGCCGACAAAGGCCTTGTCGAGATAGGCATGACGATAATTGGTCTGGGTCATTTGCGTTGATGGTTTCCACTTGGGCATCATCGTCTTCCAGTAGAATTTGAGATAGTCTGCAAACAAAGGGATATTGCGTTTGGCTATTTTTTCATCCGCCGGGTTTTTACCGATCTGAGCGCGGATCATTACACGCCGCGCAATATCCATTGCCTGGCGTTGATTGAGAACCTTTGCATTGCCGATAGTGACCGTACGTGTTCGGCCCTGCATCAAAGCCTGCACTACATATATCTTGCGACCGCTGCCATAGATGCGCGTTCCAAAACCGGGCAGCTTGTTTGACCAACGTGTTTTGCGCAATTTGCCGTTGTGGCTGCAATTGCCGGTAAGACCGATTTGAAGAAGGCCGAGCTCCTCTTCGACAATGCTTCTGAGAGTCAGCGCGTTCATGACGCTATCCCAACGCATTTGGCAATCGAGCGTGACACGCGGCTGGCGGCATCGGCAACTACATCATCCGACAAATGAGCATAGCGCGCCGTGGTTTCAGCAAGAGCATGGCCAAGCAATTTGCCAATAACCATCAGAGAGATATTGTTCTGGATAGCGATGGAGGCAAAGCTATGTCGTAGATCATGGAGCCGTACATCTGGCAAAGCTGCTGCTTGGCGAATTTTTGGCCAGAAATTTCCGAGACTGATTGGACTATCACATCTCGGTGCCGGAAAAACCAATCCTTCATCACACTGGTTTGGAATATCATCCAGCACAGCCAAAGCCTGCCGGTTAAGATAAACGATCTTTGCGCCTGTCTTGCTGTCCGGAAGCATTAGTCTTGGCGGTTGTACCCATTCCCAGCGCAGGTTTTGAATTTCTCCACACCTTGCTCCGGTAAAGATGAGTAGCTTGACCGCGCATACAATATCCGGTCTTCGGTTTTCAAACTCTCGCAAGGCGACCGCTAGTCGCTGAAACTCGCGATTAGTGAGAAATCTCTCCATGCGTTTGCGCTTGTATCGCGGTGTGCCCTTGCATGGATTGGAACCGCGTGGTCGCAGACCAAGCTGTTCTGCATAAGTCATCATCACCGCCAGAACCGGCAGCGTTCGATTGAACGAACCCGGCTTTGATGCAAAGCCATCACGCCAAAGCAAGATATCGCTCTTGCGAAGTTCGTCCAACCGCCGGTCGCCAAAGGCTTCGCAAATATCACGGAATACGGAGGTCTTGTTTCTCTTCTGAGTGCTGGGTTTCCAGTGGCGCGAATAGTCGGCCCAGAAGCAAGGCGCATAGTCGCGCATCAATGGAGATTGCTTCTTTTTGCCGCCAGTTTTGCTGTTTGCAACTGGCAACCCATCAAGAGCGACCTTCACCAGTTCAGCCTTCGCAAGACGGCGAGCATTCTTGGCATCTACCTCGCCAACATGGCCAAGTGAAATACGCCGCTGCTTGCCGCGCTGCCTGAGCATCACAAACCATGTCCTGCGCCCTGATGGAAATACACGCAGGCCAAAGCCCGGTAGGTCTTTATCCCAATATTCTATTTCTGAATTCTTGACGCGCCGCCGCGCGATATTGCCATTCAGGCGGACACTGGATTGTGTGGGTGTTTGTGCTGTAGAATCAGCGACAACTTTAGGATGATTCTGGGGTGGATTTTCTGGAAGTAAATAGCCATTGGAGAACATCGTTCTTTGCTCCTCGCTTGGGAACAATTAGGATGCAAAACCAATGGTTTATAACTTCTTACTGCAATGCAATTGCGTACGGTGTGCACCATGTCGGCTTAGAATACATAAATTCAACTCTACGAATGTCGGAAATTGGGCCTCGAGTGATTGAAGGCCGCGCGGAGTAACTTTCCTCCTATTAAGCAATATAGCTTGATTAAACCAACTTAGGAACGAAACCTTCCCGGCGACAATTCGACGCTCACCGACTTTTTCCTTTGTCTGGTGGAAGATGACGGGATGCGTTAATTTCTCTAACCGGAGAAGTGCGGTTCAATAATCCAGAATGATGCGCTGCAAATACTTCCGGGGTGGCATTCATCCCTTGGTGCTTGTTGAGGAACCCGCGCGCATCGCTAGCAAGATCACGATCTTCAGTTGATCCCGTCCCGTCCAGCGCAGAGACTGCTTGCCGGTAGGCCTTACGAATCTCCTCCCACCGTTCAGTGCCAAGAGCGATAAACGCTGGCAGCGCAGCCTGCCCTCGCGCGACAGCAATAGCCTGTTCATTGGTGCGCCGGTCTGCATCGGTCATCTGACCGCTTGAACCATCCCGCAGCCGCGCCCGCAATTTGACCAGCGCCATGCTTGACCCTGCTATCCCCTGCCCGCGCGCGCGCCTTGGCGTTGCTTCCGCAACAACACCGCGTGCGCGCAGTTCTCGAGCAAACTGCTCTCGCAAGCGATTAAGTTGGACCGGGCGGGGATTGAAGCGGGTTCGATCAAGGCCCTCGGCCTGCACCGTCAGATGAACATGTGGACGCGGCGTATCGGTATGAAGTGCCAAAACATAATCATGATTGTCACTGAGTTCGCTGTGGGCGAGCGCTCGAACTGCTCCCAACACCTTGTCCGGGTCGGTGCCTGCTGGCATCGAGAACACCAATGATACGGACGACACTGTTGGCCGCGACCGCCATTGTAGCGTGTCGCTCCATTCTGCTGCGCGCTCGGCAATATCCTCTTTTGAGGTAAGAATCTCTCCATCGCAACTTTCTATGTCCACGCCCCCTTTGCGCCCGATGTAATCAAGATGGGCTTTGACATGGCCGCCGCCGCGCTGGCGGCCTGTGACCTTCACCAATACTTCCGGCGCGCCGCGCACGATCCGCGACAGCTTTGCCCGCGCCGTTTTTCCATTGGCAGCTCCATAGCTTCCATAAAGCGGGATATGGAGTGACCCGTTTGGGTCATGGATATAGCGCACCCGGTATGCAGGCCTCGTCGCTTCCCATAAGGCCGATTCCAGACCCATTAGTCAGCAACCTTCCAGTAGCCCACATCGCCATGCATGGCATCACCTACGGCCGCTATCTGTTCGGAAATTTCGATCCGCATATCAGCGATCCGTCGCAGATCATTTTCGATTTTCTTGTCGCCATCATCCATCATTCGCAGATTGGCAGCCTTCATCGCCTGATTGAGATTGCGGCCAATTCGGAGCAGTTGCATCCTTATCGGAGCAAGCTCGTTAAGCAGGCCATCATCGACCCGAGATTTCAAAGCAAGGTGACGGCGCACTAGCGCCTTGATCCAACCAGACCGATTTGTTGAACGCTGCGACGCGCGGTATTCGATCACGGCAATTTCAGCATCCGTAAAGCGCAACGAGACGCGATTGCATGATGTGGACTCGGACGGTTCGATCAGCGGGCGGTCGACATTCTCTTTCAGCATCTGTTCGATCATCTGCCGCATGATTGCGCTTCGACCGCCCCGCCCTACCGCGAAACTATCGAGAGCAGCGAGCGCGCCTGTATCGAGCCTTATACTGAGCATCGCTGTGACCGGACGGGTATTTGTCGCCATTAAAATTGCCTCGTGAAACACGGGCATTGTAATACAACACGCGCCGCTAGGCATATCCTGCAATTAAGACAAATACCCTAAAACCCCCTAAGAAAAGCGCATCCAAAGCAGCAATCTTCATCGAAGATGAAGGCAGCTTTGGATGCGCTTGGGGGTGAGATTATTAAGTGCGCCTGGCAGGCGAGGCTTTTCAGGCAGACCAAAGATCGCCGCACGATTTCGTGCTGGCGTCTGGCGGTCGCGCTTCTTGATTTGGCGATCTCGGCGAACGAGCGACAGCAGCCGGTGTAAGTCTCAAGAAAAGGAACATGGGTAGCTATGGGTAGTTGACCGCCACATGATCAACCTCACTCTTGCCGCAAAGTAACATCTGACTAACTCCGGAAAATCAAGGCTATATCGCGTCAGGTTAGATCGCATCTTGAAAATCTGTCACAGGCTAACTACTATATAGGTAGTCGTCACCTACGTTGGCGCGGCCGCTGCCTTGGCGAAGGATTTCTGATCCAACGATTTTGAATACTCTTGCGACCACTTCCTTATCGGGCCGCTTGAGATGAGCAGCGCATCTCTAATTGGCCTAAGATGAGGTTGATTGCATGTTTTCAACAATAGATGGCGCAAAGAAACGCGCCAACAAACTCCACAAAATTTTTCAACGTTGCGGTTTTGAATTTCCGTTACACAAATCACAGTACGCCGTTGCGCGCGCTGGTGGCTTTCGGGACTGGCACGACTTGACGCGATCTTTGAAAAGGCAGGAAAGGGATTGCGATTCCACTGACTTTCGTCGCAAGTTGATTGAGGCTTTACCAGTGCCTTGCCATGCCCCTACACTTGCATGGCTCAATCGCGAACCCGAAGACAGGGCTTCGGACCCAGATATCCCTCCCGGCTGGCATCGTTATGTTTTTCCCTACCAGTTCGCAACGGCTGTCCGGCATCGCCATTCCCCGGCAATAAAACGTGGCTCAGGTCCGGGTCAAAACCTCCGCGAGAATATGGGTTCAGGAGTTCTCATTAATATTCATGGCGGTCGCAACCCTTACCCAAGGCTTGAGCCCGACACCTTGGCCTTCATCTTTCACGGCTCACCAGAGATGATATTTGGCATCGATTCGCAGCATTCCCGTTTTGCGCAAGAATTGCAGACACTTCAGGATGCCGGCGTCATAGAGCTGCGTCGCAACCAGGTTGTTATACTTTCACCTGATCGCGATGAAATTCACAGCCGCGTACTCGACAGCCAAATTGACAAGGCAAGACACTGGATGAGTGAGCCGGGAAATATGAAAGAGAAAGCAGACGCGCTCCGAAACGCACTCGCCGTTATCGGGATTGAAGACGCGCTTCGGCGTTCGGAAACGCTGCTCCAATATGGTAGCGATTCCTATGTCCACCGCTCCGGCCCGATCCAAGATATTCTATCAGATATTGCCGGAGCCGGTGAGGTGCTCGCGTTCGCGCGCTTCTACGAGTTCGCTGCTACCATTTGGTCACATGATGCGCGCAGGTTACGCGACCTAGTTCCAGCCAAAATTCTGAACCAATATTTTGCGGGTTATCTCGGCTTTGCCGGTTCGCCCCCATTGTTCAAATTTACAAATGACAATCCTAAATGGGCGGAAAGCCTCAAGTCGACCTTGTCAGATCCAGTCAAGTTTGAGCAAACTGTGCAACGTATGACAGAGGCTATAGAATTGGCTGCCTGAAGATATGGTATGAACTGCTCACTGCCAACTCATGTGCAGGCATTAGGCTTGACTGTCACCAAGATTCTGAAAGGCCAATCGAATAGGTTGGTTCGGAGCAAAGAATGCGCTTCAGCAAACACGGAAAAGCTCCGTCCAGCAGAACCGGACGGAGCTTGCGCGTTTGCAGATCAGTTGCCGTTCGAGCTGCGGGCGCGTGACCAGATCAGGTTGTGGGTTTTGCCATCTTCATCGGCGAACAGGCTGGCGAAGATCGGTGCGTTGAAGCTGGGATCGTCGAGTTTGATCGAAAGATACTCGCGATCTTCTTTGCTGGTCTTTGCCCAAGCTGCCCCGATTTCTGCCTTTGCCACGAAGACCCGGTGTGTCGGTGCGTTATCGTTGTCGCTTGGCTCTTCGGCGACGATGGTGACGTTTTTCTTCTGCAACATCACGGTGACGATTTCGCCGCGATAGTCGTTGCCTGTCTTTTTGAATGTTCCGATATTTGCCATGATACTTCTCCTTGGTTTGGTCGAACCCGCGCTCATTCGCGGCCTCGATGGCTGATTTCAGGCAGGGGCTTGAACCGATGCACCCGCAGGGCCGAAACGAAGTGGAGGACAGTGCAGACCGGGGTTTCTTGTTTCGCGAGGAATGCGCGTCAGCGCAGGGGAAGAAACTTTGGGCTGCACCGTTGCAGCTTGGGGCAAGAGGCGCAGCCGTCCCATGCCAATCAAAGCCATTTAAGAGGACGTGAATGAGTGCAGCCCGCCAATAGTGCCAATGAGATTTGGCGAATATAGTGACGCGTTCAATGACTGGCTCATAGACTGCGGCCGATATGACGGGGTCTGTTTGCTGAACGGAATGATCTCCGATGCTGATGCTAAGGATTACAGGAAGCACGCTGTCCCAAGTTCGGTGATGAACAAAGCCAATCGGGCGACCTGTCAAAAACCGCCACGACCGCCATAGGAGTTTTGGGCAATCGGCGGTTCGCAGCGCACTGGTTTTGCCAGCCGGTTCGTTGGTGGCGAATGCTATCCCAACAGTAAATTACTGCGCTGCTCCGCCGCATGGCGGCTGCACTCACGCCGCTGCCCCGTCCGGTTCTGCCGGACGGGGCTTTTGCGGTAATCTCGGAGCGGGCGACCAAAGCCGCCCGCTTACACTTCAAGCCGCAATCCGCTCCTCCTCGTCTTTTTCTGGCGCGGTTTCGGCAGCATCCAACGGCTCTGGCTCGGACGATTCATCATCCTCCATCATCCATTTCGCGCGCTCGGCAGCGGAAACCGTGCCGACACCGCCGCGCTCGGTATAGGCGGATGGCGGGAACGCCATCCAGCGCGGAAGCCAGTTTTCCTGTTTCTCGCGGCCATTTTCGCCAGTGAGGTGGTCACTGATAATGCCCTTCACCGTCTTGGTCTTTTCGCTGGCATTGGCAGCAGCAATGCTCGCTCCGCCAACATCCGTCAAAAGCGCGGTCAGGACTTCACGGTCGCGGACTAGATCAAAGAACGCTGCATCCGCCGTCCAATAATCCGCCATCTCCACATCAAGATGGACACCGAGGATTTCGACAAGATCGCTGCCAGCGGCCAGCGTCTCGGCCATGACAACGCCCAATATCTCCATGACCACGCTATCGGGCACATCAAGCAAACGGAGAAGCAAGCCGCTCATACCGTTTCGCGTTTCATGGCCGAGCGTAACCGTAGGTTCGTCAGCGTCAAAGCCAAGCACCGCCAGAACCGCACGGCGGCTCTCGTCAAAACGCGCCTCCGCCACGCTGGTTTCGATGCTCTCGGTAACCGCTTCCTTGCGGCTGCGCTGCTCCTGCACCTTCACATTCCACAAAGGTGAACCGCAAATCGCGTGAGCGACCATAACGCGCAGCGCAACATAGGGACTGGCCGCAAGTTCGCAGCGGACGGCAGCATGGCGGTGGAGATTGATATATTCGGTCATTGGTCCCGTGATTTCGGGACGGACGGGCTTTTCGGTGGCGCCGCTTGTTTGTCCAGTTTCCCGCGCCCGTGCTTCCTTGGCGGTCAGATAGCCTTCATGGAACGTCACCTCGCCCTTGGCGCTCACATCGATGTAAACACGCCCACCTTTGCGTTTGGTGGTCTTTTCATGGTCCCATGTCTGGAAATAGCTGTCTTGCGGAATGATCTGCACATCGCTCCAGCCATTCTCCAGATATTCCGCCTTCTTGGCTTCAATCGCGGCGGTTTGCGCTTCCCAGAACTGGTCCGCATCGGCAAAATAACCATCCTCGGCAAACAGGTCGCTGATGGTCTGGCCCTTGAAGTCCGCCATATCGAAGATCGCGGCGGACACCGAAATAGACGCGCCGCCAAACAGCCATGCTTTAAGCTGACCTCCACGCGGCGCATAGGCTTCTTCATCCTTGAACAGAGCCAGCCATGATTTTTGCTGCGCCTTGCTGGCCAAGGTCAGATGGCGCACCGTGGCGGCATCGATTTCTTCGCGGCCATAGGCTTTGCGGATCGGCGGCAAGAGATTACCGAGCGCAAGAATGCGCCCCACTGTCTTTTCATCCATCCCGAACGTGTCGGCAATCTCTGCCGCTTTGCGGCCCTTCTTGACCAGCTGGGTAAATTGTTCCCACTGCGTCACTTCATCGGGATTTTCACGCACAAGATTCTCGATAAGCGAAGCCTCCAAGGCAGCGGCATCATCGCCTTCTTCGAGTATCGCGCAGGGGAGCGGTCCATCGCTGCCGCCTTCTTCGGCAACCGTGGTGGCCGCATGATAGCGTCGTCGTCCCGCGACAATCTCGAACGTATCGGCACTGCCATTGGGGCGCACCAGCAAGGGAACAAGAACACCCCTCACCCGCACTGAGGGCAATATATCACTTATGTCGGGCGGCTTCTTGGCGTTTCGCATATTGGCAGGTGATACCGACAGCTTGGTAAGGTCTATATTTTCAAGTTGCATTGTCTTTCTCCTTAATAGTCATTTGAGTGGATGATTGGCCCTGCTCCCGTTGCATACGGGGGTGGCGGTGGAAGCAGGGCCGGTGTTCTCGCGTAGCGGGATTGCTGCGCGAGGGTCTGCCGCGCCTTGACCGGAGGGGTGGGCAAGACGTCGGAATGGGGGGCAAAGTTCGCAAAAAAGCCATTTCAGAACATTTCGATCTGGTTGCGGCTATTGGTGTCGAACAAGCCGTGATCTGCGGGACGCTGGGCCTTCTTGGGTTCCATCGGCGCATTGGCGCGTATCGCCAGCCTTTGCGCTGGCGTGATGGGCACAACACCCGACACTAAAGTCTGGACGCCAATCGGCGTTTGCTCGGCGTCAAGCGGCGGGATGCTATTATCTGGCGCTGCCCTGCTCATGCCACGCCCTCCGAGCGCAGCGGCACCTGATCGGTAAACGCCAACAGATAATCCGCAGCCTTGCTGGCCTGACTGGCCGCTTTGAAAATGGCGCGATTATCCTGCCGCAAGACGGCAAGCCAAGAACCAAGATAATCGGCATGGCGGACGGTGGGCGCGATACCGAGCGCTGCGCAGAGAAAAGCCGATGAAAGTTCGGCGCACAGTTCCTCCCGCGCATAAAGCGCGGTCCCGAAACTGCCCGACTGGTCGCGGCTTAGGCGGGTCTTGTGGCCCGTCCAGTGACCCAGTTCGTGCAAGGCTGTGCGGTAATAATCAATCTGGTGAGTGAAAGCGGGTTGCGGGGGAACCTGCACATAATCCGCGCCGACATTATAAAAGGCCTTGGTTCCGCCTGTCCGAAAATCTGCTCTAGTTGCAGCGATCAGAGCCTCGGCCTGATCGTGCAATTCGCGCTCGGGCAAGGGCGCGGGTTCGGCGGTCAATCGCTCCGGCAAGCCATCGCACTGTGCGGCATTGAACACGGTAAAGCGTTTGAGGAACGGAATGGAGCGGGGCTTATCGCCCCCGCCTTGCTCCTGCCCATCATCATCGGGCGTAAAGCGGTCGGCGTAAAAAATCGTCCGGCCCTTCTCGCCTTTGCGGACGCATCCTCCAGCGGCCAAGGCTTGCCGGAATGTCAGCCAATCCTGCGAGGGATAGCCGCCGTCGATCACGGCTCCCCAGAGAATGAGGATATTGATACCCGAATAATGCCGCCCCGAAATCGCATTGCGCGGCAAGCCAGTTACGGCGTTGCCAGCATCCCAAGGCTTAACCCAAGGAAACACGCCTTCCTCAAGCTTCGCGACAATCTTCGCCGTTATCTCGTCATAAAGCGACACTTTCGGCGCAGCCCTGCCGCTCCGGCGCGGCTTACCCGCCGTGCGCGAAGCGCGCTTTGCCTTCGCTGTTCTGCCCTTGCCGCTATCACTGACTGTAGAATTCTCATGCAACATAACCGCCTCCATCACCCCAAAACTGCCGCACCCGGCCCCGGAGAGGCGGGGTGGGCGGCAAGAGCGACCAGAAAGGCCCGCATCAAGCGGTCAGGCGCACCCGAAGGGATGCAACAAAGAGGAATACCCGGTCCTGAAAGGCCGGGTTGCGCTTGAGCGCGGCGGGCCTAGCCGGGAGCGCCGTCCACACCGTCTCTCTGGAGCCGGAAAACAACGCCGGCGCTTCCGCGCCGTCCGTATAAATCGCTCATCATCGCGATAATCCGCCGCGCAGCGGCCCAACAAAGGCGGCACCCTTGCACGGCGCGACGCCGCCCGGTGGTGTGCGCGCGCATCTGTGCGCCAGCGGCCAGCGGGCAAGGAGAGAGGCAAGAGTGCCAGCGGGTCAGAACATAAAAACGCACCCTAAAGGAGCGCAGCGGGAAAGAGTGTGTCCTTAAAAAATCCCGCTCATTATCCGGGGCGTTGCGGGGTGTCCCCGCAGAAGGGGTAGCGGGAGACAGCGCAGCGGCTCCAGGTCAGGGGAAGGCCTTCCCCCGCCTGTAATTCGTCAACTAATGTTCTTGAAATGTCTTACCTCTGCCAGCTAACAAGCTACAATATTCTAATGAGCAATCTGTCAAACCAACCCGATCAATTCGAAACTATCCGTATCTCGCACCAAGCCCGCAAAATTCTGAAGATATTGGATCAGGAGAGAACCACAAATAGCCAGATTCTGTGCAGTTGGCTTGGCAAAATAGGCCTCGGAATCTCCCATCACAGCCTGGATGATCTGCTTGATCGTCTCGAAAAGGAAGAATTGGTACGAACCGAGAAAATAGACAATTTCTGCGTTGTCCACCTCCGCCAACTCGGCGGAGAAATTGCGTCTGGTATTGAATCACTGGAATGGATCGCTAGACCAGAACTGCCCGATTGATCAGATCATGACAGATCACCAACGCACTATCCCGATCGCCCAATGGGCCGCTCGTTCTGATATGGCTGACTGAGGCCAGATTGTCCGAAATCATGCTACATATTTCGGACATAAAATGACCTGTGCCTCTATTTTCAGGTCGCCTTGTCGATATATCTGTCGAGCAGGCAAACTTGCCCTGTGCGACCACTGGCTACGCGCATTAACATGATACAAAACCTCCAATTTTAGAGCCTGAACTGCGAGGTTTTATATCAAGACAGACATATCCAAAAACCGGATCGCACAACACGAGCCACCACATTGATGATCACCTGCGCATCCGAATTTTCGGGGTTTAAGCTGCTCTTTTTCGGAATTTTCGCGGTTTAGTGAGCGCGTTATCCGAATTTTTGATCGTTAATCAAACATATGGGCGCACCAAGGCCACCTGCGGTCATATTGAAGATGCCTGGGCAAATGGCATGTCTAAGCTTTAATTGCATTTTCACCATTTTCGCTATGTTCACCATACGGTGAAGCATGGCGAAACAATGAAAATCGAGAAAAGAGCGAAGAATGAGCGAGTGGCACTGCTCTCGGCAATAACGCTTATCAAGTTAACAATCGCTGCCAGGGCCAAAGGTCTCTGGTGTTTTCCCCCAATGCGCTTGCAATAGATCGCGAACAAGGTCCTCGAAATCTTTTCGACCTCTTTTTTCTAAATCCTTCAGCGTGACTAGTCACAAAACCTTTGATAGAAGCCTGTCGAGTGTAAGGATTTGTGACATGAAAGCGACCGCCCACCCTACCCAGCGCGAGATAATGCGCGACCTATTCGCGCACCAACCGATCCTGCGCGCGCGAGAGCTGCGCAAAGCGGGTGTCGATGGGAAAACCATAGCCCGGGCGGTCGAGGATGGAGAGATCAACCGCATCTCGCGCGGGCTCTACCAGACCTCTGACGCCGACATCGATGCCGACCAAGCTCTCGCTGAAATTGCAAAACGAATTCCGAAAGGCGTGATCGCCATGGTCTCAGCGCTCGCCTTCCACGAACTGACGGATCAAATGCCGCGCAAAGTGTGGATCGCAATCGGCAGCACCGACTGGTCTCCTGCGCCTTCCTACCCCCCAACCCGCACTGTAAAATTTAGCGATACCTATCACCAGCAGGGTATCGAGCATCACGAGGTCTCAGGCGTGTCTGTCCCAATATATTCTGTGCCGAAAACGCTTGCAGATATGTTCCGAAACCCAAAGCTCGTAGATCGATCAGTCGCCATTGAAGGACTGAAAGCTGCGCTCGAACAACGCAAGGCGACACCAAGTGAAATTTCCCAGGCTGCAATCGACGGCGGAGCCTGGAGCACGATGAGGCCTTATCTCGAGGCGCTGACATCGAATGGCTAAAAGGCCCACCAATCTCGCGAAATCAGTCAAGGACCGGCTGCTCAACATCGCGCGCGCGGAGGACCGGGTGTTCGACATCGTGCTCGTTCGCTTCGCGCTTGAGCGCCTGCTTTATCGCCTATCACAGTCCGCACATCGCGAGCGGTTCGTTCTCAAAGGCGGAATGCTCGTAACCGTCTGGCTGGAAAGCGAAAGTCGTGAAACGCGCGATGCTGACTTCCTAGGTTATGCAGATGCAAGCCCGGAGCAGTTGGTCGCGGACTTTCGGGAAATCATGAGCATCGCGGCCAAAGACGGCATCGAATTCGATCTCGATGCGCTTACGGCAAACCCGATCAGAGAAGAGATGGAATATGGCGGGACCAGGCTCAAGACTTTCGCTTATCTCGAGCGAACCAAGATACCGGTGACCATCGACATCGGATTTGGTGACGCTCTTGCTGCCCCGTCCCAACAGCTGACCTATCCTACATTGCTCGATCTTCCGCCTCCCGACATTCGCGCATATCCGCCCGCTACAGTGATAGCCGAAAAATTTCAGGCGATGGTCCAGCTTGGCATCGCGAACGGTCGCATGAAGGACTATTATGACCTTTGGGCTATGCCGCGAGCCCTCGACATCTCAAACGACGAGCTCGACGCCGCCATAATCGCGACGTTCGAGCGCCGAGGGACCGAGATTCCAATCGATCGTCCGCCCGGGTTGTCGGAACAAATGTTTCAAGACGGTACCAAGCAAGGCCAATGGGCGGCATATGCAGAGTCAATCGACTTGGAGACCGTCAGCCTTGAGGAAGTGATCGAAACCATTTGGTCAATGGTCGGGCGCGCCTGCAAGAGGATTTCAAAAGCAAAATAGCTAGTATTGTTAGTCAGCTTTTAAGGCTGATTGCAGACTGTCTGGTTGTGGGACCAAAATGTCGAAAAGCGGACTTTCTGCTTCCGACCCCGAAGCAAACTCGAAGGCAACATTAGATTAATGACCCAGATGATGTCTTGCTGACTGCGAAACGTTTAAAACACTGTTTCCGTTTTGATCTTCATTGAACCTCTCAGAATAGCGATCAGTTAAGACAGAGGGATAATCCGCTCTATTGCATTGAAGGAAAATAGGCTTAGATCAAATGATGCAGAGTATTCCCGAGAACGCGGCTGACGAACTTATCGTGCTTCTCGATTTTCAGAGCAACTGGTCGATTGATGCTGAAACCAGCCTTGCCTTTGCCTCGGCCGTTCTTGAAGTCATCCGCGCTGAGGTTGGACTCCAAGCAAAAGTCGAATTGCTAAGCGCAGGGACGGGTTCAAAGTGGTTCAGTTTTAGGTTCATTGATTTAGCAGCTCTCGTGGGAGTTGCGTTGGCGGTTGAGACCTCTGTGCTGACCGAAGGAACCTTGCTAAATCGGACTCTTGCCCAAGCCGACGAAATGGCGCGGATCGCTGCCTTTGTGATCAAGTCCGGCAAGGATGAACCGAAAACCATCCCGCGCAGCGACATTGCTATCTTAGCCCGCCGCGACAAAAATTCTGGAATAGTTTTAGACGAAGGAAACGACGATAACACAGATCCTATCAGAGATGCCATTTTTGAAGAGCCGCTGCGCTGGCTTGGCCGGTTCGAAAATGTTGAGGACGGGCTTAAGTTTGTTGTCGGGGAGAAGGTCAAATACGTCTGCCGCTTCAAAGGAGAGATGAATTCCGGCGAGATCCCAATGCAAACCTCAGTCGGTCTGATTGCTCAACGAATTTTTTCCGACACGCACGGTAGGGGACAAATCGTAATCCTTCTTGTCTCGAAGATGGTCAACGACTGGGAACAACAGTGGGTCTACGATACCACTGCTGGTGATGCATTGACCGTCCGCGCTGGCGGATATCTTCGTTTGCTATCGGGCGGTGAAGCAACGTTCAGCACATTTGGAGGTCCGAATTTTTACACCAGCTCGGAACCTGTTGAAGCAGGCCCCTACAGCGCGGGTCAACGCCTTATAGCTGACGTGCGTCTGGTGGCCCACCGCGACGGTCGGACTGGAGCCCACTTTCACGATATCGACGACGAAGAGCAATTCATTGAAAGAGAACGTAGCACTTTCGAGGCGGCTCGCAGAGCCCTGGCTGACCCACTCGACGAACTCGAAGGCTGAAAAGGAAATCCTCCAATTTTTTGCTGAAGCTCCAAGGCTGTATTCAGTTTTCGATTTCTACTCGAATAGCTTCCGAAATTAAAATGGACCAAACGCCGCTAATGCCCGATCCCGCAATAGCTAGATTGAAGATGAATTCATGAGACTGATTTGAAATTTCGAGACTTGTGCTGGCACAACGACCACCAGACGATTAACAAGATCATGTGCAATCATCTGACTACATACGGCGCCATTTAGTTCTCGAAGATCGGATCGTTCCCGAAGCCGAGATTCTAGCCACGGATCGTCATATTATCCTCCTTGCAGAACCGGGTGCGGGGAAAACGGAACTGCTTGATAGTTTTTCTCGCGATCTTGGAATTAAGCGCCAACGGGCCAGCGTTCTCCGATCACGAGACATTCCGACGAATGTCGCAACTCTTATTGTCGACAGCTTCGATGAGGTGGCGAAGTTGGATTTATCTGCCTTCGACGATCTGATTGGCAGAATTGCAAGCGCTAAACCGAAACGCGTCATCATCGCCAGCCGATCAAGTGAGTGGGATTCCGCTCGCTACGATCGGATGCTCGCCGAGCTGTTGGGATCGGAACCGATCACTGTGCGGCTAAGAGCTTTCGAGGACGACGAACAGCAGCAACTCTTTGAAAACCTCTATCCCGTCGAAGACTTCGAAACGTTCAAGCGTGCGGCGACCGAATTCGGTGTCCATGTGTTGTTTGGCAATCCGCAGATGCTCCAAATCGTTGGACTAGCCTACATTGCCAATGATCGGGTGTTCCGAAGCAGGGCGCAGATTTTTAGCGACGCAGTCGAGCAAATGTGCCGTGAGCACAATCTCGACATTCCTGCCAAAGAACGGCTAAGCAGCAAGCGTATCGCCGCCATCGGCGGCGAGATTTTCGCTAAGCTTCTTTTGTCTGGCGCGACGGGCATTGCAGCTTCGGAGCATGCCGCCGATCGTGATTTTCCATTTCAGGGTGGTTTGACCGACCATGCTTCTGCAACTTTGCGCCAAGTCGTCGATACAAAACTATTCAAACCATCCGACGAGACCGGAACCCATGAGCCGGTCCACCGCATAATCGCCGAATTTGGCGCCGCCTAACATCTCGCCGAGCGCATCAACGACCGAACAGATCAGGTCACGCTATCGAGGATTTTGGCAATTATCGCGCCAAGCGGAGCACTAAGAGATGATCTGCGGGGTTTGCTTGCCTGGCTAACGACCGAGCTGGATCGAGATGCTCAACGCGCTTGCATCGATATAAACCCATATGCGGTCCTATCCAACGGCGATCCATCGCAGCTGGCTGGCGAATCCAAGATTCACCTTATCGGCCAGTTGGCTGACCTTTCGGCATCCGATCCCTACTTCCGGCGAGCAGACCGCTGGCGCAAATTCAACACGAAAGGCTTTTTCACGACGGAAGTTGTTGAGGCTGTGCGCCAGCTTCTTCGCACCGCTGACGGAAAGACCGACCTGCGCGATCTTCTGCTCGAAATTGTCGCACATTCTGGCGAGGAGCCCGCTCTCGAAGCTGAACTACGTGACATTCTATTTTCCAACGAAGCAGACTTCAACACGCGCTTGCTTGCGATGAAGGCATTGGCCGGGGTCGAAGGGCGAAATCGCTCCGATGACGTTTCAGCTTTAATCGATGAAGGCTCTCATAACGCGCTTCGTTTGGCAGCAGAACTCGTGATGGACGAGGCAGTTTCCCTCCCAGATGAGCGCCTGTTGCAACTAATGAGAGCCTTCATCCCTCTGTTCAAGGATGATGACCTAGCGCTGGAGGAACCCGCAGGGTCGACCTACTTTATTTCACTATTGGTGTCCGGTTTGCCGGCAGTGCAGGCCACATACCTTCTGAGCGAACTGAGTAGCGGGCTCAAATGTACCTGTGGCAAAGAGCGCAGCTATGAATGCCATTGCAGGGTCGGCATTAGCAAACTCATCGGCACGCTGCTCGATCGGTATTTTGAAGTTGCACACGGTCCATATTGTCCGGCGCAACTTTGGAGCTGGATGAAGGCGCTGAACTTCAGAAACGACAAATCAACCCGTGACAGTTTGTCTGTCAAAGCGCTGCAAGCCGATCACCTATTACGACGTGCGATACAACTACTCGCTTTTGAGAGCCTGAGCGACGAGCAGGAAATTTGGGATGCATTTATCAAATTTAGGCACGGAGCGATGCATTCCAGCCTCTTTCTGACCTCTGATGATGACACATGGATGCTGCAACACGCAGCGAAAACCAAGCGGATCGGGATGTTTTCGGCGTTCTATCGCACGCATAACTGGTACTCGGAATCCAAAGGACCTAGCGAGCATCGCGCTTTGCAACGAACATATGCCCAGTCAGACTCGGATTTTCTTCGGATCGCGGCTTCGAAGGAACGCGCGTCTCGGGCTGCAAAACTCGATGTAAGGCAGCGGCGCTTCAGGTTCCAGTCGAGGCGGCGCAAGCGTCAGGAACAGATCGAACGATCCAACGCAAAAAATTTCACCCAGCACCAAAGTGTGATCGCCAAAGGTGAGCATTGGAGTTGGTTAAGAGACTTCGCACGGGAATACCTCCAGGAAGACTTCCACGAGGATGGAGTGTTAAAGTACGTCCGCGATCCTGATTTCATAGAGAACGCCTTGCGATCAAGCGTAGGATTTTTATCAAAAAATGTACCAACGCTTGAGGAGATCGGGAAATCTAGAGCAGAAGGCAGATACTATGTCATTCCGGAAGTGGCCTATGCGGCCGTTCTTGCCGTATTTCGTGACCAAGGTTCGCTCGATGACATTGACCGATCCGTTGTCATAGCAGCAAAGACCGACATAAACGTTCACCATTCGGGCCTGAGCGACGAGGAGCGCGCAGCATTCCATGCGGAAATCGATCGGTGTCTTTTTACTACTGAGAATGACCTGCTCGACTTCCTAGGCGCCTATGTGGAGCCTCAGCTCGCATCGAGCTCAATAATACACTCATCTGCGTCACTGCTCTCATACGATAAGGCATTCGCTGACGTCGCCAAAGAAACGGCATTGCGTTGGCTTCGTGAGTTCCCACAAATGCCGCTATCGAGTGCTGAAACGCTCTTTGACATCGGCTCGAAATACGAGCGATATGACGAACTCCGCGAGATTCTCTCACAGCGCTGTCAGGAGATTCGTGAGAGTTGGCCATATGGCCCGCCCGAGAAAAAGCTTAAGGAAGCTCAAGACTTTTGGTTCCTGAGGTCATTTGCATTTGGAAGCGCTAAGTTTGAGTGGGAGGTCCTAAGCCACTTCCCTGAGAATATCTTCGCTTTGTCCCACCGCTATGACAGTTTGAGGGGGTCCAGAGACGGCGAATGGCCTACACTCAATGCCAGCCAAATTTATCTAATCTTGGACGCCTTCGTTGATAAATGGCCTGTCGTGCCTCTTCCCTCGTCGTGGGGAACTGGTTCTCCAAAAGGCGAGACAGCTTATCGCTTCCTCAACGGCCTCATTTGGAGAATTCCAGACGATGAGCCTTCGATGCAAGTCGAGGTTCTAAAGAAATTGCTTTCTAACGACCGCTTCGAAAAATGGCACGATGGATGCCGTCATTTAATCGCAGAAGGCAGACGGAAAAACCTGCTGCGGCAATTTGCTGCACCTAATTCGGACGTGGTTTGCCAGCTCCTGGATTCGAACCGAGTGGCAACGGTCGAAGATTTAAGGGCATTGGTCGTTGAAGAGCTACGGGCTGCAGAGAAATGGTTTCGGGACGGCGAGACCGACCCGATTGATGCATTTTACGTCGACGGTGAACATGTCGATGAGAACACAGCACGGAACCGGATTGTTGACCGCCTTGACCTGCGACTGCGACCGCTAGACGTGGTTCTCTCGATTGAGAGCGCGATGGCTCGCAGCAATCGCTGTGATTTCACTGCCGTGTCATCAATCGGTGGGCGGCGGACCTGCTTGGTGGTTGAAGTTAAGGGCCAATGGCATCGTGAACTGTTTGAGGCTGCCGCTACTCAACTGCACAAGCGATATTCTCATCATCCAGATGCAGCTGAACAAGGAATTTATCTGGTCCTTTGGTTTGGTCCGGAAGTTCATGTGGCTGGTAGAACGACCTCAGGCATCCAGACCGCCTCGGAACTCGAAGACGCTATTAGTCGTCGCCTTCCAGACTCGCTTGCCGGAGCCGTTGACGTAATTGTTCTCGACGTTTCGCGTTAAGCGAATGACCGCTTTTGGTTGGCCCCGCTAATGCTCTAAATATCCGAGATTGGGGCGCATTCCGGACCGGCTACAATTGGGCCGATTGCCGAATGGCGGCTTTCAGCTTCGCAGTTGCAAATAGCTGCCATTCGCGGCATCAGCGCCGAGATACCCTTCCGCCGACATCGCCGTCATTCACGATGTATTCTAAGGCTGTCAAAATTGCCCTACGTACATGGCGGCAAACTGGCTTTGAGGGGACCAGCAGGTTCTTAAAGTCCGTCGAACAAAGCAGTGTTCGCCATCCCCACCACAGTGCTCAGACTGTACTACCTGTTTGTCTTTCCGTCTGCTAAGTATGCGCACCAACCTAGCGCACTAATGCTGAGAGAATATATGACTGTTTTGTTTTGTGCGGCCGAGAAAAATAAGATGGTCTCATGAAACTGACCGGACTTCTTCAGCGGGTCGAACGCTATTTTCGGCGTGACCGCCGCTTGAAGAATCTCGCCGCAAGCTCGAGGGAGTGGCCGGGCATGATCGAGATCTATCTCTCCAACCGCCGCGCCGCCTCAGCCTGAGCGATGGCAAGGCTCGGGCGAGACATCTATCGTAAGAAGCTTGAGCGATACCTTTCGCACAGCGACGACGAGCAGATCATTTCGCTGGTCTCCGCCGTCGTTGCCGCCCAGTCAGGTAACCAGAAGGCTTTGACGGTGATGCGGGATCTTCCGCCAGAGGCCGTAGGTGCGGAACTAGGATCGCCCTACCACATTCCGCTGTGGTCGCTGGAAACGCTGATAAATGAGCTTTTGGCCACCCCGAAGGCCAAACGCTTTGGAATCGGGCGCACGCGCGTCCTCAATGCCGAGATGTTTCAAACCCTGCGCGCCCTGCATGGCATCCTTATCAAGCTGGAGAACGCCGAGGACGGAATCTTCCTTGAAAAGCATGATGTCTTCAACGAAATGGCGCGGATCGTTCAGCGCCAGTTCCCATGGCAGCGCGGCTTCATGAACGCGCCGCACCTCTACCGCTCCATGCTCCTCTATGGCACCGGTTCGGCGCGCGAGTATTTCGAGGCGAGCGCCGGCATCTCCCTTTCCGACTTCGTGAAGACCGGCGCATGCATGTCGGGTGCTCTGAAGAATAACGACTGGGTCCACCGCCAGCGGAATCTGAGCGAGATCGGCATATCGCCTGAGGTCCGGGAGGCAACTCTTCTCAAGCTCGCGATACCCCATGCCGAGGCACGACACCTTGCGGCGCGGATGCGGAAAGCCCATCGGCACACCGCCTATCGTCCCAGCATTCTGCGCGACTTCCCGATCATGGCGTTCGGCGAGCGGGGCGAGCGCCTTCGCGCCCCGATCCCAGAACTGATAATGTATCGATACACATCGGGCCTCTACCTCGACGTCGTGCAGGGCGGCTCTGCTGTCTGGACCGGCATCGGCACGCGGTTCGAGGGCTACGTGCTGGAGTATCTCCAAGCCATGATGTCCCCCTACGAGGTCATCGGCGAGCAAGTCTCCGGGCCGAAGAAAGCGCGGCACCGCACACCCGACGTGCTCGTCTCTGGAACGGATGGCATCGTCGCGGCGATCGAGTGCAAGGCGAAGAGGATGAGCTTCGACGCCAGATACGCTGACGATCCTATCGCCTCCGCATCTATCGGCTTCGACGAACTCGCCAAAGGCATGTTCCAGATCTGGCGCTTCTTCTCGCATGCCCGGCGCGGCCTGACGGGCGACGTCACGGTCGCTCCGTCCTGCCGGGGTGTGATAGTGACGGCCGACAGCTGGCTGACCATGGCGAGCAGGCAGGCAGAACAGGTGATCGCCATCGCCATGGCGATGGCAGACGCCGAGGGGGACATCGACGAAGGCGATCGCCGCGAGATCGCATTCTGCCCGATCAATGACGTCGAGTACGCCCTACAGCATGGTACGGCAGACAGCTTCCTCGATGCCTGCTGTGAAGTCTCCTCCGGCGAGAAGAAGGGCTTCATGCTTTCGGTCGCTCACGCTGCAACCCGCGACCAGCAACGCGACTATCCGTTCAAGGATCGGATAGCTGACGTTCTTCCTTGGATGAGGAGCGCATTCGAACATGACTAACAAGGCTTCACTTATCTCCGAGATTTTGGCGGAGCTGCGGAAGGCGCAGACCGAGAAATGGAAGCGGCCCCCAGCCGCTCCGGTGAAGAAGATCAGCTTTCCGCCCGCATTGTGGCTGGGCGATGGTCGCTCCATTCGGGTAACCGAAGCACTATTGGACGCAGTCTATGCCTACACACGGATATGCTGGAATAACGACCCGGCCTTGAAGCCCCGATTCAAGATCGATGAATTGAACAAGCTTACGGCGCAGTCCTTCGGCCTAGCGCTTGCCGAGATAGATCTTGATGACAGCGATGCGCAGTTGCACCCCGTCGTCAGCGAACACGTCGAAGAATTGCTCGACAAACAGATCGCCGGGCATAACCGACCTATAGACCTGACATTGGGATGCCACCTTATCGAAGGCGATGAGCCTTATCCGCTCCAAGTTGGACCGGTGGTATTTGAGACCCGCGAAGCATGGCGGCTACGCATGCTCGCCGCAGGCAAGTTATCGCCGACGACGGCACGCCGCCTTTATGCGCGCTGGAGCGGCACGTCACCACGGAAGCGCAAGCGCTCGTTCGATTCCTTTGTAGAAGAATCCATTGTTGACGCGATCGGTGAATGCCCAGTGGTGTGCAGCGTCGCGACGGATGGGCTCTCCGGCAAATACATCCAGGAGAAAGGCCTACTGGCAGCACGTCTCGCCATGACCGCCATTTCACTCACTTGGTATCGACCCTCGGAAGGCTTGCGGTGGATGAACCTGCTCTATGACCGGCGGCGTAGCCATCGTCATACCGTGCTGTTCGGCAGCGGCACCAATGTCGGCTCGAACTCTGCATGCGCGGAACTGCCTCTCGGTCGCTATTCGGAACCCGAGCTGCTCGAAAGCCTACGTTCTTATCGATGGCTGTTCGAGCAGATCGGGGAAGCGATTTATGGCTACATTCAGCCCAATCGGTCCATGAAGCGCCCGAAGGTTTTGAACGCGTTGTTCCTAAGCCTGTGTTGGTATCACGAGGCCTGTCGTGAATCGCTGGATCAGATAGCTACCACGAAGTTCGCTGCCAGCATGGACGCGTTGACAGGCGGAAAGGGCGTGCCCGGAATCCTTTCGCTTATCAGCGCGCGTCTTGGCCCCAAGCCCGATGACCCACTGATGAAGGACGGCCGCAAAACCAAGAAGGTGATTGCGCAAATTTACAACGATGGGCGTAGCAAGCTTATTCACGGGGCAAGTGCTGATTTCGCTCACGACTGGACGCAAGTCCGGGTAAGCGCAGAGGTGATTGGTAGATGGTTGCTTGTTTCGTCGTGTGATTGGTTGTCAAAAAACTCCGCCGTAGATGATCTGAACAAACTTAGTGAGAAGTAATCAACCTCCATCAGATATAGAAGACTAGCTGATCAATGGTAAATAGCACGCTCAATCAACGTCCGCTTGCAGGCAATCGGTGGCAGGCCTTAAAGGACCGAAATTCGGGCGCTTTACAGAAATAGATTCGCAGGCGTTGATAGCCGAAATTGAGTCTAGCAGATAGCAGCGATGGCTAAATCCCGTCCGGGATTTCTGAGGCCAGCATGACAATACCCTTCGATTGTCATTTCGCGAAAGCGGAGCGCGGGACGTGCGTCCCCAAGCGATCCGCTAATGCAGGCTCCTACCCACCGTCCGGTGGGCTTATCGGAGCCTGCTAATTTAGATGGTGCGGGCGGTGGGAATCGAACCCACACTCCTTGCGGAACGGGATTTTGAATCCCGCGCGTCTACCAATTCCACCACGCCCGCGTTGTGAGAGGCATATAACGCCGCCGTCGTGAGACGCAACGAAAAATATTAAGAACGCAAATTATGCCTTTGGCTTCATAGACTTCTTTGAGGCAGCAACTGCCTTAGGCCGGGCTTTGCGAACATTGACTGCCGAAGCATCTATGTTGTTCTTCAAATGCCGTCCATAATATTTCTCAATCATTTCGACGCTGGTGCGGCAGTTTTTGGCGACCTGATAAATATCTGCTCCTTCGAGCAATCGAAGGCAGATATAGGTATGCCGCAAACTGTAACAGGTGCGGACATGCCCATCACGGTCAAATTTCATATTGAGCTCGTCAAGCACCGTATTCATCATTTCGCGCGGCGTTTTCCCAAATATCGGGTCGGTGGGTTTAAGTTCCTTGCGATCACGGACGCGTTCGAAGGGCAGAATTGCACCGGGCATCGATTTGCAAAAACCGACACCCCGTTTACCGCGTACCTCGATCTCCAATATGCGCTCGCCGGTCGATTCATCATCGACGATCTTGACGTCGCGTAGCTGAATCCGCGCCGACTCATCGGGACGAAGCCCGGTGTTTCCCATGAACAAAACATAGTCGTGAAAAGTCTCGCAAACTTCACGCCAGCGCGGCTTGGGAGGATTCTTGGCCCGCTCGCGTGTGGCTTCGTAAAGCAATTTATATTCCTCGGGCGAAAACCAAGCGCGATGTTCCAACTTGCCCGATGTCTTATATGGCGCTGACATATCGGGGATTGCGGAAATCCAGCCCTTACGATTGGCGGTTTTCAATACCTGACGGAGCGTGACTATCTCGCCGTGCAAGGTCGCGCGGGCCGGTTTCTTCGGCTTGCCGGTTTTAGCGTCGAGGCGGGATGTCTGGCGGTGAACGCGATAGTCCTGCACCTTGCCCGCGTTAATGTCTTCAAGCGCTGTGTCGCCAAAGAATGGCAAAAGGTGAACGCGAACATGGATAGACTTTGATTCTACATACCCCTCATTGCGTTCGCCCTGGGTAATTACCTCGAACTCATCGAGAAAAGCTTTGGTGGCATCCTCGAAAGTAGGACCCTTTGACTTTTGGCGTAATCGACCATCGGCCACTGGTATAGGTTCGGCGATGTGTGGCTGGACAGGATTGGCCAGCAAGGTAAGCCCGCCGCGTCTGCGCTGGCGATCCTCTACGCATTTTTCCATATACCAGTCGCGCGCGAAATCCTTGGCCGCAGCGAGGCTCATCTCTTTAGTTGTCTGCCGGTGATTGCGACTGCCCAGATAGGTTGAGCATTGCCAGAAGCGACTATTCTCACGTCGATAAACGTGAAGCGCGCCATCCATCAGAGCGTAGCTTTCAGCTGTCATAACGAAACTCCAAAATGTGTAAGACATGTGTAAGTCTTTTTGGAAGTCTCGTCCTTGCTCAAGTTGCTGGTATTAAAGGGTTTTTGGCTAATTTTTTAAGGTAGAATGCAATTTTGAGTGCAGCGCGTCTACCAATTCCACCACAGGGGCATTTGAGCCTGGGCAATATTTGCCTCAGCGAAATCGAGGCTCTGTTAGACGAGGAGAATTGCGCTGGCAACCGCCTTTTGCGGAAATGATTTTGACGGCCTAGCTGACGAAAATCGATGACCCCATCGCCGTTTGTAAAAGCCATATTGGAAATCCGGCAATCGCCATGAAACTGCCGAGCGGCAATGCGCTGCGGGCCGTGATCTCGGTGCCGGTTAGTTTCATTCTCAATATCGCGATCAAACCAATTAGGGAGGCGCCTAATAATACGGCAGGCAAGGCCATCCATCCGAGCCAACAGCCGATGGCTCCGAGCAGTTTCGGATCACCCCCGCCCAGCCCGTCTCTTTTGCGGACAAGTCTATATGCCGCAGCGATCAGGAATAGCGACATATATCCAGCGACACCGCCGATCAGACGATCCCATATATCGGGTTCCGGAATAGCAACCGTGGCCAGCAGGCCGCTGCTCGCCAATAGAAACGTCAGGCGATCGGGTAGCCAGTGATGTTTCGCGTCCAAGGCGGCAAGTGCGAGCAATATCCAGCCCAATATGGCCCCGGCAAAACCCGCCACTCCCGGCACTGCAAATAATGCAGTAGCACCGATGATTGCCGCCATCGCTTCGATAGCCAGGTGATCAGGGTTGATTTTCTGTCCGCACTGCCGGCATTTTCCAGATTGCGCCAGATAGCTGACAACCGGAATCAGCGCCATCGCGCGTAACTGATGACCGCAGTTATCGCACTGGGAACGCCCGGCCATCACCGACCTGCCCTCTGGCCAGCGCACAACCAGTGTCGCGAGAAAGCTTCCGATGATAGCGCCCAATATCGCTCCAAAAACCGGCAATATATATAGAGGCATGAATATTCTCGTCCTGCTGGGATAGCATTTTCCGGACATTGCACGGCGCGGGCGCACCTTCAATGGAATGATTGAAAAAACCATGGCCGCTGACTATGTGCTGATCAACAAACCCGATGTCCCTTGCGATATCCCGATTTTTGAAAGGCCCAACCATGTCTAACCCTGATCCGATCGTCATCCTATCCTATGCCCGTACCCCGATGGGCGGCATGCAGGGCGCACTTGGCGAGGTTAGCGCGCCGCATTTGGGTGCGGTCGCCGTCAAAGCAGCGGTCGAACGCGCCGGGATCGATGGCGCCGATGTCGAGCGGATCTATATGGGCAATGTCCTTTCCGCCGGACAAGGTCAGGCCCCCGCCCGTCAGGCCGCCATTTTTGCCGGCCTGCCGGAATCAGTAGAAGCCACGACCGTCAACAAAATGTGCGGCTCGGGCATGCAGACGGCCATCATGGGGACCGAAGCCCTGGCGGCCGGTTCTGTTGATATGATCGTCACCGGTGGCATGGAAAGCATGACCAATGCGCCTTACTTGCTGCCCAAAATGCGCGGCGGCGCGCGCTTAGGCCATGCCGAGGTCAAGGACCACATGTTTCTCGACGGGTTAGAAGACGCTTATGAGCCCGGTCGCGCGATGGGAACTTTTGCCGAAGAAACCGCCGGCGAATATCAGCTCACACGCGAAGCCCAGGATGAATATGCAATCGAATCTCTGGCCCGCGCCAAAGCCGCGGTCGACGGCGATGCCTTTGACGATGAAGTCGTGGCGGTCGAAGTCAAAACCCGCAAGGGCAGCGTGACCGTCGACAAGGATGAGCAGCCGCTGAAAGGCAATCCGGACAAAATTCCGCAGCTTCGCGCTGCATTTGCCAAAGATGGCACGATTACAGCAGCCAATGCCTCGTCGATTTCCGATGGCGCCGCAGCGATGGTGCTGACTCGGGCCAGCGTGGCCGAAGCCAAGGGCCTGCAACCCGTGGCGCGCATCGTTGCGCATGCCGCCCATGCCCATGCACCCGCGAAATTCACCACCGCCCCGGTCGCCGCAATTCAGAAAGTCCTCGCCAAAGCCGGCTGGGAGCTTGGCGATGTCGACCTCTGGGAAGTCAATGAAGCCTTTGCCTGTGTCGCGATGTTCGCGATGCAGGATATCGGAATTTCCCGTGACAAGCTCAACGTCAACGGCGGCGCGACCGCTCTGGGTCACCCGATTGGCGCGAGCGGCGCACGGATCATGGTGACCTTGATTGCCGCGCTCAAAAAGCAGGGCCTGAAAAAAGGCGTTGCGGCTTTGTGTATCGGCGGCGGCGAAGCCACCGCAGTGGCGATCGAACTGGTCGACTGATGCAAAAGCCTATTTGAGCGGCTCATCGCCCCAGATATCACCGACCTGGACATAGCCCCGACGCCCGGTCACGTCGAACAGACACCAGCCATTTTCGCATTGGCTGATGCTGCCGACAACACCGGGCTCTGCCAACCAGATAATCTTGGCGATCGCATCCGGCAGTGCGCGCATCGCAATCGGTTCAGGATTTTCGCTGGTGACCAGAGCGGTCCGGGAAGCGCTCAGCAAGCGGGCATGCATCCACCCCTGCGTGCCTTCATGATCTTCAATCTTGCGCCATGCTTTATAGCGTGCCAATATTTTGACCGGCAATTTCTCGCGCTTATACATCCACATCGTTGGATATTCAGTGCTCGGGCCGGTACGCATGCGCGCCTCAGGCTCATCAATCGAAGCCCAATAAGGCGGTTGCTGCTGCGCCGATGCCTGGGGAGCCAACATGACGGACAGTGCTGCTGCCAATAGAAAGGCCAGAATACGCATAGATTTTCAATCAATCCCTAGAACATGGGCTCCTTACCCCAAAAACCGGATGGGCTTCAAGCGCCGCCTGCTTGACCTGAAACATAATTCAGGCATAGCACTTTTCTATGCCAGATTCACCACGCCCCGCAAATCCCCGTGTCATTGTTACCCGCGAACTGGCGGATGGCATCCAGGACCGGATGTGCGAATTATTCGATGCAAAACCCAATTATTCGGACACCGCCTTTTCCCGCGATGATCTGATCGCAGCCATGGCAGAATGTGACGTTCTCGTGCCAACGGTCACCGATCAGATTGATGCCGAAATGATCGCAAATGCCCCAAGCCGCCTGCGGCTGATCGCCAGCTTCGGGGCTGGTGTCGACCATATTGATCTGGCCGCAGCGCGCGCGCGAAAAATCTTGGTGACCAACACCCCGGGTGTGTTCACCGAAGATACGGCCGATATGACCATGGGCTTGATCCTCTCGGTTCCGCGCCGCCTCTATGAAGGCGAGAAACTGATGCGATCGGGCAAATGGCAGGGCTGGAAGCCCTCCGGCATGCTCGGCCATTGTATCGGCGGCAAAAAACTCGGCATCATCGGGATGGGCCGGATCGGACAGGCCGTCGCAAGGCGCGCCTCCGGCTTTGGCCTGTCGATCATCTATCACAATCGCCGTCAGCTGCCACCTGCGGTCGAAGAATCGCTCAACGCCAGCTATGCGGCCGAGCTCGACGACTTGATTCGCGAGTGCGACATTATCTCGCTCCACTGTCCGCATACGCCGGAAACCCATGAGCTGATCAATGCCGAGCGCATCGCGAAAATGAAGCCTTCGACCTATTTGATCAACACCGCGCGCGGGGATCTGATCAATGAGGATGCTCTTATCAAGGCCCTCCAGCAGGAAAAAATCGGCGGCGCCGGATTGGATGTCTATCGCCGGGAACCGCAAATCGACCCCCGTTTTCTCGACCTTAAAAATACCGTCTTGCTGCCGCATATGGGTAGCGCGACATTTGAAGGCCGCGAAGCGTCGGGTGAGCGTGTCATCGCCAATATCCGAATCTGGGCCGATGGCCACCGCCCTCCGGATCAGGTCCTTGATGGATGGGTCTAGAGACAGGCCCCTCACCTTCGCAGTTGAGTCCCCTCCCCGTCTCGACTAGAAAATTTTCAGATAATGATTCGCACAAGCGAACAGACGTAACAAGATAATCATCGCGGGAACGAATATGAAATATTTGGGTAGGTTTATCGGCAGCATTTTGTTGGCAGGTTTCGCCACATCTCCAGCCCTGGCGCAGGAAGCCTTTGATCCTGCGATCACCGATGTCGCGAATAGCGGTGATACAGCATGGATTTTGACCTCAACCGCACTGGTCTTGCTGATGACCCTGCCGGGCCTCGCGCTTTTCTATGGTGGCCTGGTCCGATCCAAGAATTTTCTCTCGGTATTGATCCAAACTATGGCGGTTGCAGGTATTTGTTCGGTGCTCTGGGTCGTCGTTGGCTACACGATCGCCTTTGGCCAAGTTTCAAATGGCTATCTCGGCAATGGGATCAACTGGATGTTCGGCAATCTTGGCAATGTTCGTGAAGGGACAACGATCCCGGAATCCTCTTTCGCCATGTTCCAGATGACCTTTGCGGTCATCACCCCTGCGCTGATGATCGGCGCATGGGTCGAACGCGCGCGATTTGGCTGGGTGATTGCTTTTTGCGCGCTCTGGCTGCTCGTCGTTTATGCACCCGTCACCCATTGGGTTTGGGGTGGCGGCTGGCTGAGCGAAATGGGCGTGCTCGATTTCGCAGGCGGAATTGTCGTCCATACAACCGCTGGTGTATCAGCGCTCGTCGTCGCAATCATGCTGGGCCGGCGCAGTGGCTGGCCCAAAACATTGATGTTGCCGCATAGCCCGGCGCTGACGGTTGCTGGCGCAGGCTTGCTCTGGGTCGGTTGGTTCGGTTTCAACGGCGGCTCGGCCCTGACGGCAACAGATGATGCCTCGGCAGCGATCATCAACACCCATATCGCAGCATCCACGGCTGCCCTGATGTGGATTTTGATCGAGAAATTCAAAGTGGGCAAACCCACCGCGGTCGGCGTCGCGACGGGAGCTATTGCAGGTTTGGCAACGATCACGCCAGCGGCAGGCTATGTCGGCCCGGGCGCATCGATCCTGATCGGGGCATCAGCGGGGCTGGTCTGCTTCTTCGCCGTCGGCCTCGTCAAAAACGGTTTCAAGATTGATGACAGTCTTGATGTGTTCGCGGTCCACGGAGTCGGCGGGATATTGGGCAGCTTGATGCTCGCGCTATTTGTCAGCGAAGGTCTTGGCGGTATCGGCTATGCCGGCGACATGGCGTTCGGCAGCCAGTTTGTTGCGCAAATGATCGGCGTTGGAGCCGTTGCCATCTGGTCTGCGGTGGCCACTGCCATACTCGGCTTCGGGATCAGCTTCATCCTGCCCATGCGGGTAAGCGAAGATGATGAGCGCGACGGTCTGGATATTTCCAGCCATGGCGAGCGGGCGTGGGATCTGGACTAGGCGGAAAAAGCCTTCCAACCGACATAAGCGAGAATGGGCAAGCCCAGCGCATCTGCCAGGGCAATGGTTTTCAACGGGACCGGTTGACCATAGCCCCAGTAGATGGCCAAAAAGCTGACCATCGACAGAGCGGCAAGCACGAAGGACAGCTTCCGCACGTCCGGCTCAAATTCGGCCCACAGGCACGCCAATGCGATCACACCGAACAAGGCCGCGCGATGGTGTAGTAAAGCAAAATTGGGATCATTTGCCGGAACGGAATAGAATTTGGTGATCAGGGATGGAACGAAAAAAGCGGCAAATGGCGGTAGGTGGACGATCAGCGCCAATATCAGCCAGCATATCCGTTCGACCATATCATCCTCCGTCAGAGATCCAGATGAAGAAACTGGTTGAAGTCGCTCGCCACATAATCACCGAATGACGCGCCATTTTCAAAGCCCCGCTTCCGATAGAGGCCAAGCGCAGCCTCGAACTCCTCACCGGATCCCGTTTCCAAACTCAAGCAGCGATAGCCGCGCCGCCGGGCCTCGGCAATTATGTGGTTGAGAATTGACAGACCGACTCCCTTGCGCAGATGGGCCGGATCGGTACGCATCGATTTGATTTCACCGGTTTCCGGAGACAGTTGGCGGAGCGCACCCACACCGCAAAGCTCTTGCCCGTCCCAGGCGGTCCAGACAGATACGTCCGCCGCCTTCAGACCCGAGATATCCAATGAATATACGCTATCGGGCGGAGAGTTCTCCTGCATTCCCGCCAGATGAGCCGCGAGCAAGGCCTTCACCTGCTCGCCGCTTAAGTCATCTAGCCGGATATCCAAAACTCAATCCCCTGTAAGTATCCGGTCTACCAGTTGCTTGACCGTCGGCACAAAGCCATTGGAATAGAACGGATCGCTGCCAAAATTATAGGCGCCATGTCCGGCAAACATCAGATGCTCTTCCACCGGCGAACCATGGACAATTTCCTGCAGGCTTTTCTGAATGCAGAAACTGCGCGGATCGGCGAGCCGTCCGGTCGTATTATTGTCATGATCTTTCCAGGATGAAAAACCGCAGTGAGAAAGGCATCCCATGCAATCCGCCTGATCCTTCCGGATCATTTTTGCTTCGGTTGGAGTCGTGAAAACAACCGTGTGATCGGGTGTCTTCAACGCCATGGTGAAGCCCAGACCGTCCCATTCCCGCGCCCGCAGCAGGTCATTCCGCGTCACCCAGAAATTTTTGCCCTTCACGCCCACATCGAGTTGATGCGTATGCTCGCCCGCTTTCTCCTTGGAATAAGGGATTTGTCGCTCTGAGCGCGACTCGAGACTTGCCAGAAATTCATTGCGGACCGCCGACGAATAGAAGCCGGTTGGCGAAAACTTGTGCAGCAGAACGTCACCTTCTTTAATCTTGATCAGCTCGCTTTTCCAGCTTTCCGGAATAGGGCTTTCTTTGGTCAGCAACGGCCGTGTCCCGAACTGAAATGCAATCTGCCCCAGTTCTTCGCTGTCAATCCAGTTTTCCCAGTCGCGCAAATGCCAGACACCGCCAGCCATGATGATCGGCACATTGTCTGCGATACCTTCGCCGCGCATCGTTTCGCGCAGCGCCTGCACCCGCGGATAAGGATCTTCCGGTTTGAGTGGGTCTTCGGCATTGGACAGACCATTATGTCCACCCGCCAACCATGGGTCTTCATAAACCACGGCAGCCATCAGGTCGGGAACCTTCTTATAGGCTCGTTTCCAAAGCGCTCTAAAGGCACGGGCGGAGCTGATGATCGGCAGATAATTTACGCCATATTGCTGGGCAATCTCGGAAAGCTTATAAGGCATGCCAGCGCCGCACGTGACGCCCGCGACCATGCCTTTCGTCTGTTCCAGAACATTATGCAAAATCTCGGGAGCGCCGCCCATTTCCCAGAGTACATTGATGTTGATCGCACCCTTGCCGTTCGAGATTTCAAACGCTTTTTTGACCTGGGTCACCGCGCCATCAATGGCATATGCGATCAATTCCTGATGACGGTCTTCCCGCTTGCGACCGTGATAGATTTGCGGGATGACATTGCCATCCTCGTCATAGCTATCCGCATTCACGGCTGAAACTGTACCAATACCGCCGGCTGCGGCCCAAGCACCGGAACTTGCATGATTGGTGGCTGCGACACCTTTTCCACCCTCAATCAATGGCCATACTTCCTGACCATTATATTGAATGGGTTTTAACCCCTTAAACAATGCATTCTCCTCTTTTCCCCAAATTCCAGCATAGACGGCAGCGGGCCAAATTGCTCGAAAAAACGACCTGTTATTGGCTAACTATTTTGCAGTACCAAAGCTTCCCCGACCCATTGCCCTGCCATAGAGCAAAGCATAGCGGGCCAACATCTTGGTTTCATTATATTCAGCCTGCGCCTTGACCCGGTTTTGCGCACCAAGATCCTCCCGCAACTGTTCATGCTGGACCAGCGTGATGAGGGCTTCGGTAAATTTTTCATCGGCGCCAAGCGGCTTGATAAAGCCATGATTGGCCTGAGACACCATCGATGCGATATCACCGACATCGGTCGCGACGACCGGCAGGCCCGCAGCCATTGCCTCAATCAACGAAATCGGAAATTGCTCGCTATCTGACGAAAGCGCAAAAATGTCGAACAATCCTACATAGCGTGCCGGATCAGCCAAAAATCCTGGCATCAACAAACGATCTGCCATGCCGCAACGCTCTGCCTCGGCGATGATCGCAGCTTTTTCTGGCCCCTCGCCAACGATCACGAGGCGGACATTCTTGCCTGCAGCGGCACAGGCGCGCACCAGCCTGGGTAGATTTTTGATCGCGCGGAGACCGGCAAGTGTCCCGACCACGACATCGTCCTGATGAGTTTTGAAGCCGGGAATGGCACCGCGCTGGGGTTTTTTCTCGAACCGCTTGACGTCAATCCCATTGGGAATCTGCTGGATTTTTCCGTCCGGCTGTTTCCAAACCTCTTTTGCAATTCTCGACAATTGCTGTGACGGCACAACCAGACTATCGGCGGCGCCCAATGCAAATTTCCGGAACAGATTGCGCTTCCAGTTAAGCTTTTGCTGCTCATCTTCATTGAAACCATCTTCATGATGGATCAGCGGCGGCAGCCCCGCAACACGCGAAAATAATGTGCGCGCCATGACTCCGTCCATCGCTCCCCAATTATAAGAGAGGATCAGGTCAAACTGCTGAAAATACGTAACAAATTTACGATAGCGCTTGAGCGCCGGTTTACCCGCGAGAGCCGGAGCATCGGTCGGAAAGTGCACTTTTATCTTGGCGTCAATCGCAGCCTTTGCCGAAAAGCTATTCGGTTCGGCTGACAATATTACATGTTCAGCTGCATTGCCAAAATGGTTCATCAAGCGAACCGCACGCGCCTCTTTACCACCCAGGTTGAAGGTACTGTGAAGATGCAGGATCTTGGCTGGTTTCATAGGGCGTTTTGATCAGATTGTTGCAAGGATTATTCAGTCGATGCGTTGAAGCAATCTGGCAATCGCGTCAAGCGATGCCGGCTCTTCCAATGTTGGAGCATGTCCAACACGCGACACCGTGGCAAGCTCCGCCTTGCTAAGTTTTTCCAACATTTGATCGGCGATCTTCTGGCTAAACAGGTCCGACAGTTCTCCGCGTAAAATCAAGGTCGGAACCGCCTCCAATGCCTCCAATGCGTGCCACAAAGCGCCGCTACCGCCGCCTTTTGAATCAAATGGTTCGGCGATCTTCATATCATAGTCGAGCTTGATCCGGCCCGAACTGTTCATCCGATAGAGCTTCTTCGAAAAAGCGATCCAGTCTTTCAGCGTAAAATCAGGGAATATGTCGCTGCTCGATTCTGCCATATCCCGGCCGGCGTGAGCCCAGGTATCAAAACTACGGCCCTGCCCGACGGCAGACCCGATGCGGTCGAGACCCGCTTGATCCAGTTCAGGCCCGATATCGTTGAGCAATGCACCCGCCACGCGTTCGGGATGCATTTTGGCCATGATCATTGTCACAATACCGCCCAGCGATGTGCCGAAAAATATCGCTTTCGGAATATCCAGTTCGTCCATCAATCTGATGATGTCATGGACATATTGTTTCGGATGATAGCTCTTGCTATCCTTGGCATATTCGCTTTCACCACGACCGCGCAAATTGACCATGATGATCCGGCGCTTGCCTTCGAGCCATTCGCCGAGATGTTCAAAATCTCTCGCATTGCGAGTGAGGCCAGGAATGCAAATGATCGGGCTTTTGGCGCTGGCCGAGGGATAGTCCCGGCAATGCAGCTTCAATCCATCTTCAGATTGCCAAAAATGATCTTGATAATTTATTTCGACATCCATGGTGCATTTGACCCCGTCTTCTGACTTGCTGCGCAAGCGATTAGCGGCCACTAACAGAAAATGCCATATAAACCGCAATCCGAACCCAAACCGACGACCTATAGAGCGGATGTCAGAATCACCGCTTTGGGCGAAAAGATCGGTGATCCCGTCAAAGCGGCGGAATTTCCCGATCATATCGCGCGGTTTCGCAATGATCGCTGGGATCAGACTATTGGCCTGCAAACGCTGGATGACGATCAATGGATCGCTCATTTCGGCAAGTTCGAGCCATTAGCAGATAATCTCGATCCAGCGCTGGCCCTTCGCTATCATGGCCACCAGTTCCGCAATTATAACCCCGACATTGGCGATGGCCGCGGATTTCTGTTCGCTCAGATGCGCGATCACGAAAACCGGTTGATGGATCTGGGCACGAAAGGAACTGGCACGACGCCATGGAGCCGTTCGGGCGATGGCAAGCTGACCTTGAAAGGAGCGGTAAGAGAAATTCTCGCCACAGAAATGCTGGAAGCACTTGGCGTGAATACGTCCAAAACACTTTCGGTCATCGAGACTGGAGAAAAGCTCTCGCGGGGAGATGAGCCATCCCCAACCAGATCTGCGGTGATGACGCGACTCAATCATAGCCACATTCGCTTCGGGACTTTTCAACGTATCGCATTTGAACGGAATGAAGAATTGATGCTGCAACTGGCCGAATATTGCCTCGCGCAATATTATGGCGGCGGGAAAACCGACAATCCGGTGGTCGAACTCTTTGAGCAGGTCACTCTCGAGATCGCCAAACTGGCGGGCGCTTATATGACCGCTGGCTTTGTTCACGGGGTCTTGAACACCGACAATATCAATATCACCGGGGAGAGTTTCGACTATGGCCCTTGGCGTTTCACGCCCTATTGGGAACCGGGTTTCACGGCCGCTTATTTTGATCAGGAAGGTCTTTATTGTTTTGGTCGACAACCAGAAGCCCTGCATTGGAACCTGGCGCAGCTGGCCAGCGCCTTGCGATTGATCTGCGACAGCGATCCACTAGTAGCCATGCTCGAGACTTTTCCAAAAGCTTATGGTACCGCCTTCACTGAACATTTCTGCTGGCGCCTGGGTATTGAATCCGAAGGATTTGAAAAGGACAAGCCGTTGGTCGTTGCTGCGGAAAAAGGCCTGGCCCAGAAGACAATCACGATAGACAGGTTTTTCCATCACTATGGCAGGGACCTCAAGCAGAGCGTAAGCTTGCCCTTGGGCAATGAATTTGAGGAGTTTCAGCAGCTACTTCTCCAACGCACATATTTTCGAAATGCAGGCCATGACTATTGGAAACTCTCGGCTCCGTGCTCGATACATATTGAAGAGGTTGAAGATATATGGAGCGCGATTGCCGAAAATGACGACTGGAAACCGCTATACGCAAAGATTTCTGATATCCGGGCGATGGGACAGGCATTACGATCCTCATAATATCTACCTAAATTCATCCGGCATTCGATATTATGGAGTTAACTATGTGGGAACGTTATTATTAAGGTGTACGTTTTGGTTATTCTGCTCTAAATAAAGGCAGTTTTTGAACAAACAGCGCGCAGAAATTTGAGGCAAATTTGACTGAATTAATCTCGACAGAACCAGCAACCGGGGCCGTCTTGTGGACCGGTACAACAGGCGATGCCAACCAGGCGGTAGCCGATGCTCGCACTGCATGGCCAGGCTGGGCGGCCATGGCGGTTAGCAGACGCATCGAGGCCGTGAGACGCTACGCGAACCGCATCAAAAGTCAGGCCGATACTCTGGCCAAGCTTATCTCTCGAGAGACCGGAAAACCCCTTTGGGAAGCCCATACCGAAGTTGAATCCGTGGTCAAAAAAATCGATATTTCGGTCAATGCCTATTTGGAACGTACCGCACAAAGACAGCTCAAAAGTCAGCCCAATATGCGGGCCGCGCTCCGGCATAAGCCACATGGAGTTCTCGCGGTCATCGGACCGTATAATTTCCCTGCCCACCTCCCAAATGGCCATATCATCCCGGCACTTATTGCCGGAAATACGGTCGTATTCAAACCCTCGGAAAAAACACCGGCAGTCGGGCAGTTTTTGGCGGATACGTTCGCCGAATCCGGATTGCCCACCGGCGTTGTCAATATCTTGCAGGGAGGACCGGATATCGGCAAGGAGTTGACTGCCAACGATGGGTTGGACGGTGTTCTTTTCACCGGTTCAGCGCATACTGGGATTGCCCTCAATCGCCAATTTGCAAACCGACCCGACAAGATACTCGCGCTGGAAATGGGTGGAAATAATCCGATAATCGGCTGGGATACTGATGATATCCACAGCGCTGCAGTGATGATCGTGCAGTCGGCCTTTCTGTCGTCAGGACAACGATGCTCTGCAGCTAGCCGCCTGATCGTCAAAGACTCGCTCTACGATCGCTTGGTGAGTGAAGTAAAAAGAATATCGAATCGGTTGATTATCGACGACCCCTTCAGCACGCCGGCACCTTTCATGGGCCCGGTGATCGACAATAAGGTCGCAGACGGCCTGACAGAGAGCTTTTTGGCGCTGATGAGTCACGGTGGCCAACCGATCAAACATATGGCGCGTCCGTTTGGCGATCGCCCGTTTCTGACGCCCGGAATTATCGATGTGACAAGAATGAAAGAACGGCCGGATTTGGAATTGTTCGGTCCGTTGTTGCAAGTCATCCGCGTCAATGACTTTGATGAAGCGATCGCCGAGGCGAACAACACCCGATATGGCCTGTCTGCCGCGTTGATTGGCGGAAATGCCCAGCAATATGATCAATTCTGGTCAAATAGCCGTGCGGGTATTGTCAATTGGAACAAGCTGACTGTCGGCGCATCTTCTGAGGCGCCATTTGGCGGGATTGGGTTGTCCGGCAATCATCGTCCCAGTGCATATTATGCAGCCGACTATTGCGCCTATCCGGTAGTTTCAATGGAAGCCGATCAGGCCCACGCCTCTATCGGTATCGGTTTGAAAGATGAGATGGCGGACGCAATCGAAGCCGCTACCGCTGCTGCTGCCGCTGCAGCGGAATAGTAGAACTTAGGGCGCTGCAAAAACTTCTGTTTTGTACATCGCGGTAATCCCGCGCATATCCAATTGATGGAAAAAGCAACCAATACTATCAATCGGCATATTGCCACCAACGGGAAAGTCTATCTTGTTGGTGCGGGGCCTGGCGATCCTGAACTGCTGACGTTAAAGGCGTTGAGGCTAATAGAACAGGCCGATATCGTCGTGCATGATGGCTTGATCAGCCAAGAGATCCTCGAACTTATCCCAGCAGATACGCCGCGCATCTCGGTCGCCAAGAAAAGATCCCAGCACAGTAGACCGCAAGATCAGATCAATGACCTGCTCATCGCAGAAGCCCGGCAAGGTCATATGGTCGTCAGACTGAAAGGCGGTGATCCGTTTGTTTTTGGCCGTGGTGGCGAAGAAGCTGACGATTGCCGTGCTGACGGTATAGACGTCGAGATTGTTCCAGGCATCAGCGCGGCGCTCGGCTGCGCAGCTCAGGCGAAAATGCCACTGACCCATCGTGATGCAGCCAGCGCGGTGACATTTGTCGCGGGCCAGTGCAAGGGCCTTTCGGATCAGAATTGGTCGGGACTGGCGGGGACTGGCCGCACACTGGTTATCTACATGGGTGTCGCCAACGCAGGTGCGATCGTGGAAAAATTAATCGCAGACGGCGCGTCGCCCGACTTGCCGGTCGCGATTTTGGAAAACGGCACACGTGATAGCTTCAGAGCCATGCGCACCTTACTCACTGACCTCGGAGATTTGGTGGTGCGCGAAAATATCCAAAGCCCAGCTTTATTGGTTGTTGGAGAGGTCGCAAATTACGGCGATGCCGAGAATAAATTCCTAGAATTTGCGCAGCGCGTAGGAGTGATCGCATGAAAATATTAACTGGCAATGATTTGAAAACGGGCGATGTAACCTGGTGGACCGGGCAGGACTGGTCACGTCATGTCGAAGATGCCGTCGACGTCGAAGATCACGCAGACACCATCTTGCGCGAAGAAGAAGCCGCACGCCGGGTCAATGTCCCCTATGTTATCGAAGCGGAACAAACTGAAGATGGTCCGCGCCCTGCCCATATCAAAGACCGCGTCCGCGCATTGGGACCGACCGTTCGTCCCGACCTTACATTGAAACCGGCTGATCCCGAAGCCGGAAATTGGGTGATTTAAGATGTATCAATATGATCAATATGACCAGAAAATGGTTGATACCCGCGTTGAAGAATTTCGCGATCAGGTCAACCGCCGGCTCGCCGGAGAATTGACTGAAGACCAGTTCAAGCCCTTGCGGCTGATGAATGGCCTCTATCTGCAATTGCACGCCTATATGCTGCGTGTGGCCATTCCTTATGGCACGCTGAACGGCAAGCAGATGAGGATGCTGGGCCATATTGCGCGCAAATATGATCGCGACTATGGGCATTTCACGACGCGGCAGAATATCCAATATAACTGGATCAAGCTGGAAGATGCGCCAGATATTCTTGCCGATCTCGCAAGTGTCGAGATGCACGCCATTCAAACCAGTGGCAATTGCATCCGCAATATTTCCTCTGACCAATTTGCCGGTGCCACCGCCGATGAGATTGCAGACCCGCGTCCTTGGGCGGAAATATTGCGCCAATGGTCAAGTTTCCATCCGGAATTTTCTTATTTGCCCCGGAAATTCAAAATCGCGGTAATCGCAAGTGACGAAGACCGTGCGGCGATGCGTCTGCACGACATCGGCATTCAACTGATCCACAATGATGCTGGCGAACTGGGAGCGAAATTCTTCGTTGGCGGCGGCATGGGCCGCACGCCGATGATTGCCCCCGAGATTCGCGACTTTGTTCCGGCAGATGAGCTGATCAGCTATGCAGAAGCCTGCCTGCGGGTCTACAATCGCTATGGCCGCCGAGACAATAAATATAAGGCTCGGATCAAGATCCTCATCCATGAGCTGGGTGCGGAAGAATATATCCGCCAGGTCGAACAAGAATTTACTCATATGAAAGAGCTTGGCCTCAATCCACCTGTAGAAGAGCTTGCTCGGATCACCGGCTATTTTGCTGATCCTCCATTTGAAGATGGTGCCAGTGACGATATCGATCTTTCCGATCCCGATTTTGCTCTCTGGGTGGATCAGAATACCGCAGCCCATAAACAAGCTGGCTATGCAATCGCGACGATCAGCCTGAAGCCTCGTAGCGGTATTCCAGGCGATGCATCATCGGCGCAGATTGATTTGATGGCGGACTTGGCCGAGCAGTTTAGTTTTGACGAACTGCGCGTCACTCACAGTCAGAATATTGTCCTTCCACATGTCAAAAAGAGTGACCTGTATACGCTTTGGCAGAAGCTGGATGAAGCTGGATTGGCTCCCGCCAATCTTGATCTGATCACGGATAGTATCGCCTGCCCTGGTCTCGATTATTGCAGCCTGGCCAATGCGCGCTCAATCCCCTTGGCCCAAAAAATCAGCGAACGATTTGCTGATCTCGGCCGCCAGCGGGAACTGGGCGAGCTTAAGCTTAAGATTTCCGGCTGCATCAATGCCTGCGGTCATCATCATGCCGGCCATATTGGCATATTGGGCGTTGATCGCAAAGGCACTGAAAATTATCAACTGCTGCTTGGAGGCTCTGCCGCGGAAGATACCAGTCTGGCCAAGATCACCGGCCCAGGCTTTTCCGAAGACGGCGTTATTGATGCGATCGAAACGGTAACCGATCTCTATCTCGAACAACGCGAAGATGGTGAGCGATTCATCGACACCTATCGCCGCGTCGGAATGGAACGGTTCAAGGAGGCTATCTATGGTTGAAGTAATCCGCATGCGCGAAGATGAACCCCATGAGGAGCCAGCAGTTTCGCTGGATGCTTTTCTGGATCAAACCAATGCCACCGCCGTTCGCATTGAAGCGGGTGAAGATGCCCGGCAACTGATCCCGTTCCTCGATCGGCTTGCGCTGATCGAAGTGGACTTCCCGGTTTTTGGAGATGGCCGTGGATATTCAGCAGCGCAAATCCTTCGTGAAGAAGGCTATACCGGCGAACTTCGAGCGAGCGGCGATGTGCTGGTGGACCAACTCGCCTATCTCAAACGCTGTGGCTTTGACGCCTTTGCGCCGGACGCCCCAATCAACCCGCAAGTGATGGCACAAGCCTTGGACCGCTATGAGGACGTATATCAAGGCACAACCGACAGCCGCGCACCAATCTGGAAGTTACGTCATGCGTGAAGCTTTACGAAAGATCGATATAATCGACGCGCGCCCAGCATTCACCCAAGATGATGCGGACGCGCTGAATGAGCGATTTAAGGGCGTTGAGACATCAACGATGCTCAAGACATTATTCGACGAACGAAAATTGGGCGAAGTTGCTGTCGTCTCGTCCTTCGGGACTGAAAGCGCAGTTTTGTTGCATTTGATTGCCTCCGTAGACCGGACCATCCCTGTGACCTTCGTCGATACGCTCAAGATGTTTCCGGAAACACTGGAGTATCGCGAGACCCTGATCAAATCCCTTGGCATCAAGAACAGCAATATTGTGCAACCACATGAATCCGTGCTGGCCGACAAAGATGCCAATGGTCTGCGATGGTCCTTCGATCCCGACGGCTGTTGTGAAATCCGAAAGGTTGAACCGTTGAAACGCGCCAAATCCGGTCTCGATAGCTGGATTTCCGGACGCAAAGCGTTTCAGTCGGTCACCCGCAACAATATCCCGCGCTTTGAAATTGCTGATGGGCTTTTGAAAATCAACCCGCTCGGTGACTGGATCAAAGATGATCTGGAAGCTTATTTCGAAGAGCATGATTTGCCGCGCCATCCTCTGGAAGAGCAAGGCTATCTCTCGGTCGGCTGTGCCCCCTGCACGTCCAAAGTCCTTCCCGGAGAAGATCCGCGCGCAGGTCGCTGGCGCGGTTGGGACAAAACGGAATGCGGGATACATGAAGCCGTAACGCCTCTGCCCGGTGCAGATGATGACGGAACCAATGATCCGATTTTCTAGAATCAAGGTCGGGGCTGGAAATATTCCAGAGGCCAAATTTGGCTCGGCTGACGGATGCAAAGATATGGTTCTGTTTGGATGATCCAAAATTGACATTCGGACGCCTTGACCGCCGACCGTGCCACTGAACCTTTCGAGGACTGTCAAAGGATCAAATATCTGATCCTTGATTCCAATCGGATATTTCTTGCACCATGATTTCGAAAAGATCGGCGGTACTGTTCGTTCGAGATCGGATGACAGGTAACTCCTGCCCTGTCGAAGCCGCCCTGCCCATTTCCGTTCGGCTTCGGTTCGCAGCGCCCCACATCCCTATCCGTAACACCCCGTAACGGACATTTGACGAATCTCCTGATAGTCAGACTCGATGTTTGCGAATTTTGCGAACATGAGAGACGACCGTGGCTTGGGCAGATTTCAGTCGAAGGAATCCGGATGTACATATGCTTGAGGTGCCACGACGGAATTATCGTGATTGCAGAACGACGGCTTATCATTTCTGGTCCCGACAAGCAGAGCAGCTTCAGGACGCTCAACCTCGGGATTTTTCCAAATGGGCAATGGGAGTTTGCTTTCGTTTCAATGTCATTGCCGCTGGAGATCTCGCAATTTAACCTGTGTTAGGGAGAGGAATGGTCATGCATCGAAAGATACGGCGATCTGAAGCGAAGGAACAAGACGATATCCTTGCCTTTTTGGCGAAACCCGAAAGCCATGGAGTCAAAACGCCAGTCACTCGCCTCGATACACATATCTCGCATATTTTCCTCGTTGGGGACAGAGCACTCAAGCTCAAACGCGCGGTGAAGTTGGGTTTTCTCGACTTCTCCACTCCAGAAATGCGCCGGCGGGCATGCCTTGCAGAGTTGCGGCTCAATCGCAGGACAGCCCCCGTTATGTATCTCGAATTGCAGAGTGTCCACCGCGCATCTGATGGCTCGATCGGATTTCACGAAGGCGTGCCAGTCGACTGGCTTGTCGTCATGCGCCGCTTCGACGATGATGCGCTGCTGGAGCAGGTTGCGGAGCGCGGCGAGATTACGCGACCGCTGCTGAGCCAGCTGGCTGACAAAATCGCCCATTTTCATAGCCAGCTTCCTCCTGTTTTCGGGAAAGATAGCCAAGCCAGTCTGCGGGACATAATTGAGGGAAATCACAAATGTATGGAAGCCTATGAAAATGAGATATTCGCCCGACCTGACGTTGAGGAGCTATTGATAAAGAGCGAGCTCTTACTCGAAAAACTGGCACCCTTGCTCGATCATCGTGACCAAACTGGTCATATCCGCCATTGTCACGGTGACCTTCATCTCGCCAATATCTGCATCTGGAATGATGTTCCAACATTGTTCGACTGCCTCGAATTTAACGAGCAACTGGCTACGATTGATGTCCTTTATGACATTGCTTTTCTGCTCATGGACCTGTGGCATCGCGGTTTGCATTCTGAGGCCAATATGCTGTTCAATCGCTATCTGGATATGAGCGGTGAAGGTGCCGGCATTGCTGCCATGCCGCTGTTTCTATCGATGCGGGCGGCGATCCGTGCCCATGTCACGGCGCTACGGTCAGAATCTGAGACGGCCGCGAACAGAAAAGCGCGCCTCGTTGAGAAAGCAAATGCATATCTGTTGAGCGCCGTAAAGCTGCTGCGGACTTTACCACCGAGATTGATTGCAATTGGCGGTCTCAGCGGAACCGGCAAATCAACGCTCGCAAGGGCGATCGCCGCGAAGTTAGGATTACCGATCGGAGCGCGGTTGTTGAGTACGGACGTTTTGCGCAAAAGGATGTTCGATGTGCTGCCGGAAGAGCAGCTGGATGAGCAAGCATATGGCCCCGAACAGGGGAATCAGGTCTACGCAATATTGATGGCAGAAATCACCAATGCCCTCGCGAGCAGTTGGACGGTGATTGCCGACGGCGTTTTTGCAAAACCAGAAGAGCGACAAAAGATAGCTGCGCTTGCGGAAGATCGAAATATTTCGTTCACCGGTTTCTGGCTGCAAGCGCCCATCAATCAGCTCAAGGCGCGCGTCGACAAGCGCGTAGGAGATGCTTCGGATGCCGATCACTCGGTCGTCGAAAAACAAACCAGATATGATATCGGCGATCTTGGCAATTGGAATGTCATCGACAGCAGCTTGCACCCGGATGATGTCGCGAACACAATATTATCGATGCTCTCTGATCCCTAATCGGTAGCACCATAAGAGGTGATTCCTGGGTTTGCCGGCAATCGCATCGCCCTTGTCCCAGCAAGCATACTCTCGACAATCTGGCGGAATATCCGACAGAAAGCCGTCGCAGCTTAGGACTCTTGGCATAGTTGAGGCGGTGACATGGCGTGAAATATCTTCAGTATTTTGAGATCTTCCAAGATCCCCGAATGCGTGCAAAACGACCATCGCAACCTCAATATTCTTCCGGCGCGTCTCCATAAGCCAGATCGCCAAATTTCGTAAACTCGCTCAGGAAGCTCAGCGGGATATTGCCAGTGGACCCTTGACGGTTCTTGGCGACAATCACCGTCGCCTTATTGACCTTGCTCTGATGATCATTTTCCCAGGCGGCATATTTGGCACGCTGTTCCTCAGTGGAATTCTCATCGGGATCATCCGGCTTGATCGCGAGATGATAATATTCATCACGGAAGATGAACATTACGATATCGGCGTCCTGCTCGATCGAACCGGACTCTCGAAGATCGGAAAGTTGCGGGCGTTTGTCTTCACGACTTTCCACCGCACGACTAAGTTGCGAGAGCGCCATGACGGGACAATTAAGTTCCTTGGCGAGCGTCTTCAAACCGCGACTAATCTCCGAAATCTCATTCACCCGATTATCATTTGCGCGGCCGGAACCCTGCAGCAATTGCAGATAGTCGACGACGATCAGGTTGACGTCGCTCCGCCGCTGCAATCGCCGCGCCCGCGTTCGCAGCGCGGCAATGGTCAGCGCCGGCGTATCATCGATGAACAATGGCAGATCCTGCAGCTCGCGCGAGGCCATTGCCAAGCGATGCATCTCATCCCGACTGATCGCGCCCATGCGCAGCTTCTCAGAACTGATTTCGGCCTGTTCCGACAATATTCTCGTCGCCAGCTGGTCTGCCGACATTTCGAGACTGAAAAAGGCCGTGCGCGCGCCGAGACTGTCTTCCGGTGCCATCCCGTCCCGCATATCCTGCATATAGCGGCGCGCGGCATTAAAGGCGATATTGGTTGCGAGCGACGTCTTGCCCATGCCCGGACGTCCGGCAAGAATGAGCAAATCCGACCTGTGCAAGCCGCCCATTTTGGCGTTCAGATCGGTCAGTCCGGTGGTGATTCCAGACACTTTACCGCCGCTGTTAAAGGCCCTCTCGACATTGGTCAGGGCCTCGGTTGATGCCGCCAGGAACGACTTTACGCCACCTTCCTGTGCCTCACCCTCCGATACCCGGTATAATGCCGTTTCTGCTTCCTCTATCTGCTCCTTGGGGTCTACGCTCTCGCTGGTATCCAATGCGCTATCGACCAGGGTGCGTCCCACACTCACCAATTCGCGAAGCAAGGCGAGATCATATATCTGATTGGCGAAATCACGTGCGCCGATCAATCCGGCGCCGTCGCCAGTCAGCTTTGCAAGATAGGACGGGCCGCCAAGCGCTCTCATCGCTTCATCGGATTCAAAATAGGGCTTGAGGGTCACCGGAGTGACCACCATGTTCTTGTCGAGCAGTTTCAACGCTTGCTCGTAAATCCGACCATGAAGTGGCTCATAGAAATGATCGGGTCGCAATTTGATCTGGACATCCTCGGCAACGCGATTGTCGATCAGCAGAGCGCCCAAAAAAGTCGCCTCCGCCTCGACATTGCGCGGCATCCGCTGTTCGCCATCTTCATCATTATCAAAAAGCATTAAATTCGTCATAGATGCCCCTTCGCGCCAGGACCGGAGATTCGCAAGTGACTTGTCTATAGGCGACTGTTATCAAACGGATTTTAATCGGGGACAGTTTTGTGGATAAAGAAATGAAAATTTTGCTGCACTGCAAAAACTCTTGTCCCCATTGCGACACTATGGCTACAGGGCTGAATGTCTGATCCGCGCATCATCCATGTTGAACTCGACGAGGCGACCATTTTGTGGCGCAACGCCGATATCGAGCAGGAACGAAGGATAGCAATATTCGATCTGATCGAAGAAAATTACTTCGATCCGCAAAAAACATATCCTGATGGCTATGCGGGGCCGTATAAATTATATCTCAGTGTCCAGGAGGGACGGCTTGTCATTTCGATCTCCAGAGAGAATGGAGACCCGTTGGAAACATTGATCCTGGCGCTCGGTCGTTTTCGTCGGCCGGTTCGAGACTATTTCGCAATTTGCGACAGCTATTATCAGGCAATCCGCAAAGCGACTGCGGCCGAAATCGAGACAATCGATATGGCGCGGCGCGGCGTGCACGATCAGGGCGCTGAGCTGCTGACCGATCGGCTCGAAGGCAAGATCGACATCGATTTCAAAACCGCGCGCCGCCTATTCACGTTAATCTGCGTGTTGCACATCAAGAATTGAAGGACCTTCCCTTTGAATATTGCGTTAGTGAATTAAGGTGGCCAATCGAAACATCAGGAAAACAGCTTTTCAACTGGGCTTGATTGCCATCGCCTTGCTTGTGATTGCATTCGTGTTGCGTAATATTGCGATCGGCTGGGCCCCCGCACGTGATCAATATCCAGTGCAGGGGATATCCGTAGATGAAAGCCACGGTGAAATAATCTGGCATGTTGCAGGTGCGACAGGCGTCGATTTTGCTTATATCCGCGCGACCGATGGCGCCGAAAAACGGGACATGCGTTTCGCAACAAATATCTCGGCAGCCAGAGATGCCGGCATTCGCTTTGGTGCCTTGCACAATTATACGCTTTGCCGATTAGCAAGCGATCAGGCGACAATGTTTGTCACCACCGTGCCGCGGGCCGAAAATATGTTGCCGTCGGCTGTGCGCTTGGCATTTGACAATGGCTGCAATGACCGCCCCGGCCGCGCATTGGTGCTGAGCGAACTCAACACCTTCCTCAATCAGATCGAGGCTCATAGCGGGAAACCAGCGATCATCGCAGTATCTCGGGATTTTGAAGAGCTCTATAATATTAGCAGCGGAATCGACCGGACTTTTTGGTTGGAAGCCAATTTCTTTCCGCCCGATTATGCGACGAAACCCTGGGTGATGTGGCGGGCATCCGACATCCGGCGGATCAGCGGTGTGGATGGCCCGGTAAACTGGAATGTTGTCCGGCCATAAGCAATCTTGTCAGCTTCCCGAAAAGCCGTAAGAAAGAAATATGAGTATATTATCTGACAAATGGATTCGGGAACAGGCGAAGTCGACGGGGATGATCGAACCGTTTGTCGAAGCCCAAAAACGCGATGGCTGTATCAGCTATGGTCTGTCATCTTATGGCTATGACGCCCGCGTATCGGACGAATTCAAGATTTTCACCAATGTTGATAGCGCTATAGTCGATCCCAAGAATTTCGATGGCAAAAGCCTGGTTGATCGCAAGACCGATTGTTGCGTCATCCCACCCAATAGTTTTGCTCTCGCGCGTACGGTAGAATATTTCCGAATTCCGCGCGATGTGTTGGTGATCTGTTTGGGGAAGTCCACTTATGCGCGCTGCGGAATCATCGTCAACGTGACCCCCCTCGAACCCGGATGGGAAGGCCATGTTACCCTCGAATTTTCCAACACCACGCCCCTGCCCGCAAAAGTCTATGCCAATGAGGGGGCATGTCAGTTTCTATTCCTTAAAGGCAATGAGCCTTGCGAGACCAGCTATGCCGACCGGGCTGGTAAATATATGGGCCAAAAAGGTGTGACTCTACCGAAGCTCTAAGCCATAAGCATAGCAATTCAACAAATAGAAAAGCAGGAGACCCCCCATGGCGGACGCAAGAGAATTTGATGTCATTATTTACGGCTCAACCGGTTATACGGGCCGGCTCGTTGCCGAATATATGACCGAGCAATATGGCGTCGGCGGGGATGCCCCAAAATGGGCGATGGCAGGACGCAGTCAAGAAAAGCTGGAAGAAGTCCGTGATCTCATTGGAGCCCCAAAAGAAACACCCTTGATCGTAGCCGATGCCAATGATTCAGATTCATTGGACGATATGACCAAGCGCGCCACCGTCATTCTGACGACCGTCGGCCCCTATCAGCTCTACGGCAATGAACTCGTCGCGGCCTGCGTCAAAAATGGCACCCATTATGTTGATCTGTGCGGAGAACCTGGCTGGATGCGTCAGATGATTGATGAGCATCAAGAGGCCGCTGAAAAGTCAGGCGCGCAAATCTGTTTCTCTTGCGGTTTTGATTCCATCCCGTTTGATCTCGGCGTGCTGATGCTGCAGAAGGAAATGAACAAGCGCTATAGCAAGCCCGCAACCCGTGTCCGCGGCCGGGTCAGGGCGATGGAAGGCAAATTCTCTGGCGGCACTGCAGCCAGCTTGACGGAAACGATGAAGGCGATTGCCAAAAATCCTTCTCTGGTCAAAATTCTTGCGAGCAGCTTCGGCCTGACCCCGGGATTCGAAGGACCCGATCAACCCAATATGATGATCCCCAAGAAAGACAAGGTCCTGGACAGTTGGGTGGCTCCTTTCATCATGGCTCCGATCAATACGAAAAATGTTCACCGGACCAATTATCTGCTGGATTTTCCATATGGTGAAGACTTTAAATATGATGAGATGGTTGTGACCAGTCCTGGTGAAATTGGCAAACAAGCAGCTGAAATGCTTGCGAAAGCAAACCCATTTGGTGGTGAGGATGCTCCGAAACCAGGCGAAGGCCCAACCAAGGAAGAGCGTGACAACGGCCATTATGACGCCATATTCATCGGTGAAACTGCTGATGGCGAAATGGCCAGCCTCTGCGTCAAGGGCGACAAGGATCCCGGTTATGGATCAACATCAAAGATGATCGCAGAATCAGCGCTTTGCCTTGCGCAAGACAAGATCAAACATACTGGCGGGGTCTGGACTCCAGGCGCGCTAATGGGCGGAAAGTTGGTGAAACGATTGGAAGCCAAGGCGGGATTGAGCTTTGCAGTTGAAAGCTAAGATCAAATATGATTGATCAGTTGATGAGGGGCCGAAACGCAACCAGTGCAGCGGCCCCTCTGAATGATTTAGTAAATTTAATTTGGCCACATTATGCTGAAGCGTCTTTTTAAGAGAAACAAACCAAGCCGCCCGATTGATAATGCGTCGGTTCCCGAAGGACGTCGTGTCTATGCGATCGGTGACGTGCATGGCCGAAACGATTTGCTCAACATTCTTATCGAAAAGATTCTTGCCGATGACGGTGGACGGTCGGCAGCTGAAAGCGAAATCATATTTCTGGGCGATCTGATAGATCGTGGTCCCGATAGCGCCCAAGTCATTGAAACAACGATGAAACTCAAAGAAAATGCGGGTGCTGTTCGTTTTCTTATGGGCAATCATGAAGAAGTCTATCTGGAAGCCGTCCGCGGAGAAGAAAAAGCCGTCCGGTTTTTCAACAGGATCGGTGGACGTGAAACAATCCTGAGTTATGACATAACGATGAAGGAATATATTGGGCTTGATATGGCGCAATTGGCAGAGCGAATGCCGTCCCTCGTCCCGCAGCACCATATTGATTTCGTCTCCGCGTTTGAAAATATGATCACCATCGGAGACTATGCATTCGTGCATGCCGGCATCAAGCCGGGAATTGCTCTGACGGAACAGGAGCCGAAGCATTTACGCTGGATCAGGGAAGAGTTTCTCGAGGAAGATTCGCCTCATGAAAAAGTCATTGTTTATGGCCATACAATCAGTGACAATGTGGTCGAAGCCAACAACCGAATTGGGATCGATACCGGGGCCTATGAAAGCGGAAAACTGACCGCCCTGGTGCTCGAAGGCTCAGAACGCCGGTATCTCGACACGGGCACGTAAAAACGGCGGAAACCGAGGTTCCGCCGCTTCTTACTCGATCAGTTACGCAGATCGACTATTTATTGTGAAGTGAGTTGGTCTTAAGCGACCCGGACCTCTGGCAAAGATTCTTCTTCGATATCGCGAAGAACATAGCCACGGCCCCACACGGTCTCGATATAATTTTCTCCGCCGCAGGCCAGAGCCAGTTTTTTACGGAGCTTGCAGATAAATACGTCAATAATTTTGAGTTCAGGCTCGTCCATGCCGCCATAGAGGTGGTTGAGGAACATTTCCTTGGTAAGCGTTGTGCCTTTCCGCAGCGAAAGCAGCTCCAGCATCGCATATTCCTTGCCGGTGAGATGCACGCGATTGCCATCAACTTCTACGGTCTTGGCATCAAGGTTCACCGCCAGTTTCCCGGTACGGATAACGCTTTGCGAATGGCCTTTGGAACGGCGTACGACAGCATGAATGCGCGCAACCAGCTCATCACGGTGAAATGGTTTGGTGACATAATCATCGGCACCAAAACCAAATGAACGCACTTTACTGTCCATTTCGCTGATACCGGAAAGAATGAGAACGGGTGTCTGAACTTTCGCGACACGAAGTTTCTTTAGCACATCATATCCGTGCATATCGGGCAAGTTCAGATCCAGACAGATAATATCATAGTCATAGAGCTTACCCAAATCGAGACCTTCTTCGCCGAGATCGGTTGTGTACACATTAAAGCCTTCGGTTGTCAGCATCAGCTCAATCGCTTTTGCAGTCGTTGGCTCATCTTCAATTAGCAGCACGCGCATCAGGCAGCCCCTTCTCTTAAATTACTCGCCCCGGATCGCATGACGACCGACCCGATGGATCATTTATTAACCATAAGATGAATGAACGTAAAAGGTTAATTTTTCCCTAAGGCAGGATTCAAGGCGAGTCGCGGATAGCCAAAGGACTCTGTAAGCCGCAGAAACGAGTCGTTTCGAGACTCTGGCTGTTGCCAAAAAAAATGTTAACTTTTTTTCCGTTAGAGATGCAATTCACGTGAATTTGATCGAAAATAGAAGGCTGCCCCGATGAAAATGTCACGATAATGGTGCAGATTATCGACAATTTACGATGATTGCTCATCCCTCCCCTATTCCTGCTGGAGCCATCCGGCTATCACATCCTGATGTTCGACATCCCCGATAGCGCCATTACTGAAACTTTTCTCGCCGCCTCCGGGCCCGGTGGTCAGAATGTGAACAAGGTAGAAACTGCCGTGCAGATGCGGCTGAACGTCTATGCGCTTCGCCTGTCTCCATATGCTTTCCGCAAGTTGAAGGAGATCGCGGGGCGCAAAATGACCGCTGGCGGACAATTGTTAATCACTGTTCGCGAACATCGGACCCGCGAGGCCAATAGAGTCGAGGCAAGAAAGCGTCTCGAAAACATGCTGGTCGAAGCACATAAGCGTGATGCTCATCGTGTAAAGACCAGACCAAGCAGAGCTGCCAAAGCGCGGCGCGTGAATGCCAAGAAGATCAAAGGTTCGGTAAAGAAGATGCGCGGCAAACCGAGTTTGGATTAAGCAGATCTGGACGCGAACAAACCGAGGGGCTCAAGATAATTGCTTCTGGTAAACTCGGCATGATGACCATAAGCATGATGGCCATAAGATCGCGTCATAAGGGGACCATCATGAAATTGAGCTATGTTATCGTCACTTGCAGCCTGTCCGCCTTAGCGAGCGCCGGCCTGGCTGCGGAAGCTCAAGACAGTGACAGGTTCACTGCCGAACGGGTGTTTGATCTAGAATATGCCGATGATCCGCAAATCTCTCCCGATGGTTCGACAATCATCTACGCGCGCAAATCAATGGACAAGTTCAATGATCGGGTGGTCAGCGATCTTTGGGCGATCAACATCCGGAGCGGCTCGCATCGCCCGTTGGTCAGTGGACAGGGCTCCAGTTCCTCCGTGCGCTGGTCACCAAATGGCGATCGCCTGATTTACCTGACCTCGACCAACGGCAAACCCGATTTGCGGCTACGCTATCAGGACAGCGGCGACAGTTTCTCGCTGGCCCAGCTAGAGCATAGCCCGAGCGCACCAGTCTGGTCACCGGATGGCAAGTCCATCGCCTTTTCGATGCTCGTTCCCGACAAGAGTGCAAGCTTTGCAAAGCCACCGAAAAGCCCTGAAGGCGCAGCATGGGCCAAGCCCGTCCGCATTTTTGATGACCTGGTGTTCCGGTTTGACGGTGCTGGCTATCTACCCAAGGGCAAGAACCAGATTTTCATTCTCGATGCCGAAGGCGGGACACCGCGGCAAGTGACCTTCGGCAAAAATGGTTTTAACGGGCCACAATGGCTTGGAAACGGCGCATTGCTGGTCACGGGCAATGACGTCGAAAATGCGGAACTGGATCCGATAGAGAGCGAAATTTACCGCGTCGAGCTTTCAGATATGTCAATATCGGCGCTGACTCAGCGGGATGGACCCGACTTTGCGCCCGCTGTCGCGCCCAATGGCTCCCGGATTGCCTATCTCGGCTTTGATGACAAGCTGAAATCCTATCAGCATACCGAAGTCTATGTCATGCAGCCAGATGGCAGCGGCAGCCGCAACCTGACAGCCGATTATGGCCGTTCCATCGATGCCATAGCCTGGCGGTCGGACGGCCGTGGACTGGTTGCGCAATCCGAGGTTGATGGCAATCTCACGCTCATTTCAATCGATTTGTCAGGCAAAGTGACCAGTCTTATAAAAGATATTGGCGGCACGTCGCTCGGCCGGCCGTACGCATCGGGAAGCTTTTCGGTCGCAAGTAAAGCCGGAGGCGGAAGCCCTTTGATCGCTTATACTAAAGGCAGCGAAAACCGACCCGCTGAAGTTGGCCTGGCCCGTGGTGGTGGCAGCACACGCCAGTTGACCCAATTGAACGAAGACGCCCTGGGCGGAGTGAATCTGGCAAAGATTGAAGAAATACAAATCCAATCCACTCATGATGGCCGCCAAATCGAGGCATGGATCGCCCTGCCCCCCGGCTTTCAGCCTGACGGCTCCTATCCGATGATATTGGAAATCCATGGTGGTCCGCACACCATGTATGGCCCTTATTTCGCTGCAGAGATTCAACGATTTGCGGCTGAGGGCTATGTCACAGTCTATGCCAATCCCCGTGGCTCGACCGGATATGGCGAAGAATTCGCACAGCTGATCGATCTCGATTATCCCGGCAAGGATCATGATGATCTCATGAGCATCGTCGATGCCCTGATCGCCAAAAATTACGTCAACAAGGACCGGCTATTCATCACCGGAGGCTCCGGCGGCGGCGTCTTGACGGCTTGGGCGGTCGGCAAGACGGACCGCTTTGCTGCAGCAGCGACGATCAAGCCGGTCATCAACTGGACGAGCATGGCATTGTCCGGCGATATCGCCCGCTATGTCAGCCGCCACTGGTTTCGTGCGCAGCCTTGGGAGCAGCCGGAAGAATATTGGCGCCGCTCGCCGCTCTCGATCGTCAACAATGTGAAGACCCCAACGATGGTTATGGTCGGCGAAGTCGACTGGCGCACACCAAGTTGGGAAGCCGAGCAATTTTACACCGCGCTCAAGGTTCAAAATGTTGATTCTGTCCTTGTCAGAATACCCGGAGCATCTCATTCCATTGCGCGGAGACCCAGCCAGCTGATTGCCAAGGTTGACAATATCATGGGCTGGTTCGCTAAATATGACCCGGCAAAAGCCGATCAACAAGATAATGACGAATAACTCCAGTCCACGGGAAGCAATATGCACGACGTCTCAATCCAGGCCAGCTCAGCCGAAGACGGCTTTTACGATGATTTGAGTTCCACAGCGCGCGCGTTGGTCGACGGAGAGCCCGATCCGATCGCCAATATGGCAAATATTGCTGCGCTGATCTGGCAATATGTCCCGAATCTCAACTGGGCGGGCTTCTACCGGGTGATCGAGGGAGAGCTTGTGCTCGGGCCGTTTCAAGGAAAGACCGCCTGTATTCGTATCGCGATGGGCAAAGGTGTTTGCGGCACCGCCGTCGAGACAGGCACAACCCAGCGCGTCGCAGATGTCCACGCGTTTCCGGGGCATATCGCCTGTGACGCAGACAGCCGCAGCGAACTGGTCGTGCCAGTTTTCGTTGACGGCGTAGTGATTGCCGTGCTCGATCTCGATAGCCCAACAGCGAATCGTTTTACACAAGATGACGAAGATGGGTTCGTCAAACTGATCGGTAAAATTGCCAACAGCCTTGGTTAACGGCCCGTTGTAACGACTGCCCCATTTCGAGACAGTCCCAATGGAAAACAGTATTTTACAACTAGATAATGGCCAAGACGCCCTCAAAATGGTAACTATCCATTAACCAGATTGACGTCGGACATGCCAAATGTATGCCCGAAACTAGGGAGTTGTTAACCATGAAGACCCTTTTAATTGCTGGACTTGCCAGTGTTTTGGCAATGGCGCCTGCTACCGCTAACGCGGCTATCGACTCGCTACCAAGCAACGGTTCAGGAGCTCCCTTGGTAGATGTGACCTTCACATCGTCCGCCGCGCTGGTCGCAGGCCTGCAAGGGGCCAAAACGCGGATGCCAAGAATGAATGGCCATCGGATGAAAAACATGGGCAACATGCATCGTAAGCAGGGTCACCGGATGAACCGCGGCCGGCACATGAGTGGCAAACATGTGCGTCAAGGACGCATGGGCTACGGGAGAGGCTATCGTCGCCCTCATCGCGGTTTTAGACTGCCATCCACTTTCATTCGACCAAGCTATTTCATTGGCAATTTTGGTCATTATGGTTTGCGCCAGCCTTCATTCGGTTACGGCTGGTCGCGCTATTATGATGATGCAGTTCTCACCGATCGGCGTGGTGTGGTTCAAGAAACCCGACGGAATGTCGACTGGGATCGCTATAATCAGGGCTATAACGACGGATATCGTGATGGACAGGCCCGCTATGATACGCGCGTGCTGATCGGCGATGATCGCGTCGTCGCCCGACCGACAAATGTCATATCCGGTGGATCAACCTATCAGGGTGATTGGAATGGGACCTATCGTGAAGATGGGTCTTATCAGGGCGACTGGCAGGGCATATATCGCGATGCCGACGGCCGGGAGTATCAAGGCCAATATTCGGGTACTTTCATCGGTGACGGGAATGTTTCTCAAACGGGTGCCGACTATGCGCAATCATCCCCGCATTGGGGCGATCAGCGCGAATATCGCGATGACGCCGGGCGCTATGACGATCGTGACGAACTGGCCTATCTGGAACGTTGCAAAAAGAGCAGTGGCATCGGCGGTGCGCTAGTTGGTGGTGCGATCGGAGCACTCGCAGGCAATCGTATCGCTGGACGCGGCAACCGCCTTGGCGGATCTCTGATCGGCGGTGGCTTAGGCGCTATCGCGGGTGCAGCGATTGATCAGGGCAGCGACCGTTGTCGTCGATTGATCAAGAAATATGGCGAAGGTGAACGTTATGTGCAGCGCGCGCCCAATCGGCAGCGCTATGCTCCACGTCCACAACAACAATATCCGACTGGCTGGCAGGGCCAATATCCTTCCTATTACTATCCGCAACAGCAACCGATGGTGACCACTGTTGTTATCCAATCGGCTCCTGTAACGACGACCACAACCACGACATATATTGATGAAGAAGTGGTCTATGCGAAACCGAAATATACCAAAAAACGCTGGAAACCAGCCGCCAAAAGAGTGTGGAAGCCGCGTCCTGAACCTGTCAAAGGTTGTCAGCAGGAACGCTGCCTTTACAACGACTGAGGGGCACAGACTCCAGTCAGCAAAAAACCCCGCCAATGCAGATTGGCGGGGTTTTTTATGCGGCAATCGGTTGGTATCCGACCGGATATATACTGGTCAGCCGGTTATTTGATCAGGTCTTTCGGGTCAAATCTGATCCAGCCATCCGGACCCAACCGCTCAAGCGGACGAAACTTGACTTTATATTCCATTCGACTTGATCCATCGACCCAATAGCCAAGATAGACATATGGCAGACCCGCTTTATGTGCACGCAGGACGTGATCCATGATGATATAGTTGCCAAGGCCGGCACGACCATCATGCTCGGCGTCAAAAAAACTATAGATCATCGATAGGCCATCACCCTGCTGATCGGTTAGACAGGCGCCAACCAGTCGCCCCTTGCTGCCATCTTCGGTCGGTTCACGATATTCCACCACAAAACTCTTTACCGGAGACTGTTCCACCATGTCGGAATAGTCCATTTCATCCATCTCGGCCATGCCGCCGCCCGGGTGTCGTTTTGACAAATATTTTTGGAGCAGAGCAAATTGTTCTTCGGTGGCCCAGGGTTCACAGGCCTCAACCACCAGGTCTTGATTGCGCTTAATCAATTTGCGTTGCGTGGCATTGGGATGGAATTCATCCGCCAACACGCGCACCGACACACAAGCCTTACAATCGAGGCAGCTCGGGCGATATGCAACATTTTGACTGCGTCGAAAGCCAATCCGTCCCAGTGCATCGTTCAGTTCTTCTGTGTGGGGACCGGTAAGCTCGGTGAAGACTTTTCTTTCGCTCTTACCCGGCAGATAAGGACACGGGCTAGGGTTCGTAACAAAGAAACGCGGAAAACGAACCGGAGCTGTCACAAGTATCAACCTTCAATTGAGGATCGGGGATCGGGGATCGGTTATTTTATATGCATCCTAGCGGCCAAAATGAAAAGGCGGTTTACCAATATTCTTATGGAAAAAGGGCAAAAAAAAACGGGGCGATAAACGCCCCGTTTCTAAATCGTTGTAAACGGCCTCAGGGGCTCGTTGGATCATCGTCATCAGCAATGATGATGATGCCGGCAATTACAGCTGCTGCTGCAAGAAGAGCGATCAGAATGCCGTTTTCGCCTTCAAGATTCTCTTCCGAAGCAGACTGTGCGGACACACGTTCCACAGCAGGCGCCGCGCTGTTGCTAGCTTGAGCCGCCACAGGTGCTGCGATCAAAGACATCGCTGCAAAACTGGCTGCAATCTTTCCAAATTTCATAAATTAACTCCAAGATTATATACGTCAGGTTGGTAAAGGAACTTTCATCATTCCTTATGCGCCCTACTGCTTACTCGGGTGTAAAACTATTGTTCTTCGTTCACTCCGATATCAAGGTTTTACCCCAACTTACGTCTGCTCGCAACTGCAAAAATAAAAATTATCTTCAATTGATCTTGCTTAAAAGCAACTTAGCCGCAAATTATGGTTTGCGAACATATTCAGGTTTCCCCCCGATCCATGTCTGCAAGACTTTCATATGTCTGATTTGTTGCGGCGTGGCCAGCATGATATCCTCATCGATAATCACAAAATCTGCCCTTTTCCCGGGCTCCAGACTACCTATCCGGTCTTCTGCAAAGGATGCAAAGGCTGCGCCCAGCGTATAGGCCTTCCAGGCCTGTTCCCGGGTCAATCGCTCATGCGGCAACCACCCTCCAAAAGGCTGACCATTTGCATCCTCCCTGGTGATGGCCGCAGCCAACCCCGCAAATGGATAGGAAGACTCAACCGGCACATCGGTTCCAAAAGCCAAGCGGACACCCGAATCGTGCATCGATTTCCAGGCATATGCGCCGCCAAGTCGATTCGGCCCCAGCCGCGCTTCCGCCATCAGCCGGTCGGACGTTTGATGCACGGGCTGCATGGAAGCAATTGTTCCGGTTCTTGCGAATCGGGGGATGTCTGCAGGGTCGACAATCTGGGCATGCTCCACTCGCCAGCGACGATCGCCCTTATAGGTCGCTCCCAATTCTTCAACCGCCGACAACACCTCATCATTGGCGCGATCACCAATCGCATGTACGGCGGTTTGAAAACCGGACATAGCCGCCCGGCTCATCTTGTTCTTCAATTGCACCGAGCTCAAAAGGGCGAGACCAGACTGGTCGGGTTTGTCAGCATATGGTTGCTTGAGCAGCGCTCCGCGCGAACCGAGCGCACCATCCACATAAAGCTTCACGCCGGCTAACTTCAGACGATCGTCATATAGCCATGGAGAAGGACGCGGGCCAGCGATCGCAATCATATTGTCAATTTCCGCCGCATAAGAAATGATCCGGATTTTGAGCTGACCAATATCCCCTGCTCGGCGGAAGCTCTGCCAGTCTTTGATGGTTGTGCCCATATCGGCAATTGCCGTGACGCCATGGGCGAGAAGGATTTCCTGAGCTTCCATCAAAGCCAGGTCCCGTTCAATCGGGCGAGGCTGAGGAATGGCCTCGTCAAACAGACCTTCGGCCTTGTCGACGAAAATGCCACTTGGTTTGCCGGCGAGGCGCTCAATCGAGCCGCCAGACGGCGATTTGGTTGATGACGTGATCGCCGCCGCTTTCATCGCCGCGCTATTGACCCAGACCGCGTGGCCATCAACTCGCGACAGGAAAACCGGCCGGTCAGGGACAATGGCATCAAGTTCCGCAGCAGTCGGGAAACGGCCCAATCCCCAGACTTCCTGATTCCAGCCACTGCCGATAATCCACTGTCGATTTGGAAACTCCCGGGCATAAGCCCGAATTTTCGCCAGCGCTTCATCCAGTGATTTGGTATCCGTCAAATCAAGGGTGAGCGCAGCAAATCCCATGCCCATGACATGGCCATGCGCATCAACAAAACCGGGAATCAGGGTCTTCCCTTCACCGTCAAATCCAAAATCGACATTCTGGGGTCTCTTGTCCCGCCGTCCGAGCAGCTGTTTGACCCTGCCCTCTTCGTCAATGACAATGCCGGTGAAGCGTATCACTTGCCCTTCACCGTCGAGAGTCATGCCATTGACATTGTCCACGAGACTGTCCGCGTGCGCTGGGGTTAGAGTTACAAATATCCCAATTGCGATTGCGCAAAAGCTCGCGATTGCCCGGTTCAGTAGCACGCCCATTCTCGATCCCCTGTTCATTTTGATTTTGGCAGTCGCGATACCAGCGAACTCGTATCATTTCGTCCACCGCCTGTCGCTTGTACTTCTGCGTAAAACTGATCGACGAGAGCAGCTACTGGCAGCGTTGCGCCATTGGTTCGTGCTTCTTCCAGGGCCAGGCCGAGATCTTTGCGCATCCAGTCCACTGCAAAACCAAAGTCAAATTCATCTTGCGCCATGGTTGCCCAGCGATTGTCCATCTGCCAGCTTTGCGCCGCACCGCCCGAAATCGAGTCATAGACCTTATCGAGATCAAGCTTGCTCGCCTGGGCAAAGCGCAACGCTTCCGACAAGCCTTCCAAAACACCCGCAATGGCAATCTGGTTGCACATTTTGGTGATTTGACCGGCACCGGTTCGGCCAACATGGACGATTCTTGCGGCATAGGCGGACATGATCAATTCTGCTGCGGCAAAGGCTTCCTTGCTGCCGCCGCACATGATGGCGAGCTTGCCATTTTCGGCGCCAGCCTGTCCTCCCGAAACGGGCGCGTCGACCACATGAATGTCCCGGCCTTGCGCCTCGACCGACAGTTGCCGGGCAATGCGCGCCGACACGGTAGTATGGTCGATAAACAACGAACCGCGCGCCATGGCGGCAAACGCGCCGTCCCGTCCCATCGTCACTGCGCTCAAATCGTCGTCATTGCCGACACAGGTAATCACAATCTGGGCACCCTCAGCCGCCGCGGCAGGACTGCTCGCACATGTACCAACATGCTCTGCAGCCCATTCTTCCGCCTTGGACCTGGTCCGATTATAAACGGTCAGTTCATGCCCTGCCCTTGCCAAATGACCAGCGATGGGGCCGCCCATCACGCCGATTCCAATAAATCCGATTTTCGCCATTCCATAGGCCATAATCATTGTTTCCCTGCTTGACCAGATGCGTTAGGGGCACTTCCACTATGACAGAGATGAAAACAGCCACTTTGCCGTCGTTTGACTATGATGACGTAAAATTTGCCCATGAGCGCATAAGGGATCGTGTGGTCCACACGCCGACCCTCAAAAGCATCACCCTGTCAAAAATGGCGGGAGCGGAAGTCTTTCTCAAATTTGAGAATCTCCAGTTCACTGCGGCTTACAAAGAGCGCGGTGCGCTAAATGCGCTCCTTCTCATGGATCAGGACAAGCGCGCGGCCGGGGTGATTGCCGCGTCTGCAGGCAATCATGCGCAGGGCCTCGCCTATAATGCGAAGAATCTGGACATCCCCGCGACGATCGTGATGCCCAGCACCACACCCATGGTAAAAGTCGAGCAGACTCGCGGCCATGGCGCCGAAATCGTCATCTTTGGTGGCAATTATGATGAGGCTTATGCCCATGCACTAGAGCTCGCCGAACAACGCGGTCTAACCTATATCCATGCTTTTGATGATCCCCGTGTAGCAGCTGGTCAGGGCACAGTGGCGATTGAAATGCTCGAAGCGATACCCGATCTCGACCGGCTTATCATTCCTATTGGCGGCGGCGGCCTATTCTCCGGCATGGCAACCGCGGCCCATGCGATCAATCCGAAGATAAAAATGACCGGTGTCCAAGCTGCTCTCTACCCGAGCATGTATGGCAAATTGACCGGCACGGAAGTCAGCGCGGGCGGCGACACGCTCGCCGAGGGCATCGCAGTCCGCAATCCCTCGGAGTTTACCGCTGGGATTATCAAGAAATATGTCGATGAAATTCTGCTGGTCGGCGAAGCGCAGCTCGAAGAAGCGGTCAGCTTGCTGCTGCAGATCGAGAAAACAGTTGTCGAAGGCGCCGGCGCTGCCGGGCTGGCTGCCTTATTAGGGAACAAGGCCAAATTTGCCGGTGAAAAAGTCGGTCTGGTCCTGTGCGGAGGCAATATCGACACCCGTCTGCTCGCCAATGTTTTGCTGAGAGACTTGGCGCGATCCGGTCGCCTCGCACGGCTGCGCCTGCATCTGCGTGATCAGCCGGGTGCGCTCTATAATGTTGTGAAGCAATTTGCGGAGCATGAAGTCAATATTATCGAAGTCTATCACCAGCGCGTATTCACCAATCTGCCCGCCAAGGGATTGATTACGGATATCGAATGCGAAGCGAAGGACAAGCAACAGCTGAACGGACTGATCGTTGACCTGAACAAGGCGGGCTATGATGTCCGCCAGGTTGAGTTGGCCGACTAGGCTTTCGATATGCGTCCGCACTGAGTCTGAGGGCGACAAAATAGTCTGCAGCCAGAGCATATCCGCCGTCGACGTTCCCGTTTTCTAATCTCAGGGACCTGTTTCATATAAGCCACACAGATGGCCGACTCTGATTGAAAATCATCAGGCCGAAAAAGAAATCTGCTTGCGCATATCATCCGTTGCCTTATGTCATGCATATCTGTCGGTGGGGAGCGGCAGCTTCCGAATATGGATCAGGCAGACAAAGCAGGCGCATCAGGCAAAGGACCCGCTCTCTTCGGCGCTTCGCTATTCGGCGCATTTCAGCTCACCGCACCAGACGGAAGAGAAATTCCGATCTCCAACAAGCGCGCCCGCGCGATGATCGCGATGCTCTGTCTCGCGCCCGATGAACCGATCGACCGCGATCATCTGAGCAAGCTTTTATGGCCAGGTCGGTTTGAAGCCCAGGCGCGGGCAAGTTTGCGGCAATGTCTGCTGGATTTGGGCAAATTGCTGGCGGCTGCGGATTGCGATCTTTTGAACATTTCCCGGTCTCGGATCAGCCTCAATAGCGACGCGGTCGAAACCGATGTTGCGATTCTGGAAAAGACGCTCGCTCAACAACAATATGTTGAGGCGACCAATCAACTGCGCTCAATTGGTGCCAAGCCGCTATTGGATCAGATATATTTTGGCGATGAGTTTCGGGACTGGCTTGATAGCCGTCGACGTCAGACGGAACAAAGATTGCAGACGGCCGTTTCAGAAGCTTTTTCTATATTGGAGAAAAGAGACAATCTGACGAATCATGCTGATCTTTTCAATGCATGGCGAGTTCGCGCACCCGAAACCAAGGCGATAAAAGAGCGGAAACAGGGCAAGGCGCGGATCGCCGTGCTACCATTTAAATCAATCGCCAACCCGGATGATCACGGATTTTTTGCAGATGGTGTTGTTGATGAACTGATCACCAGTCTGGGGCAAGTGCCGCAGCTTCTCGTTGCTGGCCGAACGTCATCCTTCCAATTCAAAGATTCTGACAAAACGCCATCGGAGATTGCTGGTGCACTCAACGTAACGCATCTTTTAGAGGGCTCGGTTCACCGGCAGGCAGAACAGGTCCGTGTTGCGGTCAGCTTGGTTGACGCAGATAGCGGTTTTGAATCATGGGCCTATAGTTATGATGGCAGTCTGGATGATATGTTCGCAGCGCGGACAGAGGTCGTGCAGTCAGTAACAAACGGGCTGAGTGATGCGCTCAAATTGAAGGAGCATGACACCAAACTCCGCAAGCTGACGAGCAATAGGGAAGCTTACGGGCTCTATCTGCAAGGCCGGGCGCTCACGATCAGGGCAATCGGGGATGGCGTGCTGCCAACAGCCATCGAGCTGCTCGAGAAGGCGCTGGAAATCGACCCCGAATTTGCGGAATGCTGGACGGCACTGGCCGAAGCCGAAATCAATATGACCGTCTACACGCCCTGTCTGGACAGATTGGAGCGATGCGAAAAAGCTGCTGGATATGCAAAGAAAGCGCTCCGCCTTTCGCCGCAGCAGGCGCATGCCCGTATCGTGCTTGCCTTTTATGCGTGGACGCAAAATGATATTGTCGGTGCGCTTGACCTGGCTTTCGAGGCTTACCGGCTGGAACCCAATAATCCCGATGTTCTAAACCGTGTCGGTTCTTTCCTGCTCTATTGCGGGCGCTCCCGGGACGCCTTGCCCTATATTGAAGCCAGCATTGATCAAGATCCGGTAAATGGCCGTAGTTACGCCATACTTTCTGGAGTATATCTCAACCTTGGTAATGTTGATGCCGCAATTGAGGCGGGGCAGAGGATGGTCGATCTTGGTTTTCCATCTCTGTGGCTCGCAGCCGCACTGGCAGTGTCGGGCGACAATGATGCTGCAGTGGAAGCCTATCAGCTGACAAAGAAACTGATGAACAGTGTCATATTTCCACCGGCTGGCAGTACACCGCTCGACCCGGACGCTATGGATGCCTATTGGCTGATGGCTGCGAAGGGGCTCTGGAGCGGTGAAGACCAGGACCGCAAAAATTATTGCATGGTGTTGGAGATGCTCCACGCGACACTGCACGATCCCTATGATACCACGATCACAATACCGGCAATCTGGATGGGCCAGGCGCAGATGGTCTTCAAAACCCTTGGCCAGCAGATAACAACTGCGAATTTCTTCTCTTTCATGTCGCTCTGGACCGACGCAGAACCGATAAACCAGGTTCGACTGCATCCCGACTTTATGGATTTCGCCGAGCGGATCGGAATGATCGCCGCTTGGGAAAAATATGGCTGGCCGGACCTGCTTCCCAGGCCTTCGACCATGACCTAGATCATTATTGACGCTTTTTTGACGGTAGCGCTGTTGACCCCAAACTGTCTTATGGCGCATCTCCAGCACACTGAAATTGCAGATAAAAACAGACCAACTGGATCGGCCTGGAATAGCGAGTTGCCGTCATCAGAAGAGTTGCGCCTGCGATTTCGGGGAGAGAAACACGAGAATGATATGACTTTTTATAACAAGATGATCCAGGGATCGATCGCTGTCATGGCGCCCGCAATGTTGGCTATTGCCGCCCCCGCCTCAGCGCAAGAATTTCCGCTGGTTCCCGGTGAATATTCCGAAATTGGCGGGATCTACGTCAAAGATGGCGGCACGTTCAAATATGCGCAATTCATCGCAAATGAATGGGCCAAAAATCAGGAATTCGCCAAATCACAAGGTTGGATCACCGACTATAAGATCTACGTAAATTATAATCCACGTGATGGCGAACCCAATATCTATCTGATGTCGACTTTCGCCAGCCTTCCCGATGCAGCGGAATCGGAAAAGCGGAGTGCGGCTTATGATGCCTGGGCCAAAAAAGGTTTCGCGCAACAGGCTGAAGAATCCGGCAATCGCGCAGAATATCGCACCGTGAAAAGCAGCATGCTGCTTCAGGAATATACGGTTCGCTAGTTTGAAATCTGTTTCCGGCGGATAGTGTAACCCTTTGCGCGATCTGCCGGGACAGAACCCTATGTCCGGCGAATGAAGATGCGACCCGTCATTCGCCGGGCTACCCCTGACGGTTTCGGGAAACCATCGCATGCCCAATCTTGTCGAGATAGCTGAAGATTTTACTGCGCTGATGGCAGCGGGCAAGTTGAAAGCTGCGGCGGACAAATATTGGGCTACGGATATCAGGAGTTTCGAACCGGCAGCAATGCCGCTTGGGAGCCTCTCCGTTCTTGTCGGCTTTGAAGCCGCGCGCGCGCAACAGCAGCGCTGGACAAGCGACAACAGGATGGAAGATGTGCTGATCGACGGACCGTTTATCACCGGCGATCATTTTGCTCTATTTATTGACATGGAAATCGTGCGCCGCACCACTGGCAAGCGGGAGCCATTTAGCGAAATTGCAGTCTATACCGTCCGCGGCGGAAAAATTGTCGAGCAGAGACATTTCCATGGATGATAGCGCTGCTCGCCCAATGCCGGGTCAGTGATGCAGGCAGCTTGGTCAGCGCGAGACCGTGAGCGGCCGATATCTGGCTGGATCACGCGCAATCCATATGCCGATGGCATTATGCTCCGCCGACTTCGTCAAAATATATATTGATCCAAGCAGCCGGCGCTGTCGCTAGACCCGGGCCGTCACCCCGGCATCCCGCATCCCTCGCCAGATCTGTGCCGCCTGCACCGTCTCCGGCACATCATGCACCCTCACAATTTGCGCCCCTTGCTGGATAGCATGATGGGCAAACGCGATCGAGCCGCCCAAACGCTGATCTACGGGGGCCTCCCTGGACAGGGCGCCGATCATCCGCTTGCGACTGGCGCCAATCAACAGGGGCTGACCCAAGGCGTGAAACATTGCGATATTGTTCATCAGCGCGAGATTGTCGGTGATTGACTTGCCGAATCCGAGGCCCGGATCGACGATGATCTTTTCCCGTGCCAGCCCAGCTTCGACAACATCGGCTATGCGTTTTTCCAACCAGTCAAAAGTATCTGTGACGACATTGCCGTAACCATCTCCTTTATGAGGGTTTTTGCCGCTTGAAGGGGCATGCATTAGCACGACTGGCCTGCCCGATACACCGACAACCTCCAAGGATCTCTTGTCGTGGAGCAAGGCTGAGACATCATTGATGATATGCGCACCAGCCTGAATAGCTGCCTCCATCACTGCAGCCTTGCGGGTGTCGATCGAAAGAACCGCACCGCACTGGCTTAGCCTTTCGATCACCGGTACAACCCGTTTGATCTCGTCACCTTCCCAGACCATGTCCGCGCCAGGCCGCGTGCTTTCTCCGCCTATGTCGAGCATCGACGCGCCAGAAGTGGCCATCGCAAAACCTGCATCTGCTGCGCCTTGCGGGTCACCACCATGTTTGCCACCGTCGGAAAAACTGTCGGGCGTCATGTTCAATATGCCCATGACATGCGGTTGATCGAAGCGAATAACGCGGTCGCCGCAAATCAGCGGGTCATGTATTCTCGTCAGATGTTCATATTGCACCGCGGCCTGCTTTTGCAGCCAGCCCGGCAATGAGTTTGACATTATCGGCCAATCGTCGACGGGCACCAAGGCACGAAGCGTCGGCTTCCCTGACTCATAGACTCCACAGTCAATCTGAGAGAACCAGATCAAGCTATTGTTTAAACGTTGATTTTGAGCATCAAAATAATGTGGACTGTCGAGAAACCCAACCGGCTTGAGATACAATTTCGCATCCGCCCCACTCGCCTCCAATGCCTCCAAAAAACCCGCCATTTAGGGCTCGGTCGCCAGCAAATAGGTCTGCCGCAAATCGTCAATCGGCTTCAATTTCTTGCCATCATGATAATACCAATAGGTCCAGCCATTGCAGCTAGGAGCATCTTGGACCGTAGCACCGATCTTGTGAATCGAACCTTCATTGCCTTCCCAGAGAAGCGAACCATCTGCGCGCACTTTGGCCTTGAACTTGCGGTTCTTGCTAAACAGTTCGGCACCGGCCTTCAAATAGCCGGTTTCGACCAATGTGCCAAAGGCAACGCGCGGTTTCGACTTGGGTGACTGCATTGTCTTGAGCGCGCTTTCGTCCAACGGCAAAGCCGCCTCAATCCGCTCTTCCGCGACTTCGCAATAGCTGTCCTCTTTCTCGCAACCGATCCAATGCCGACCAAGCCGCTTGGCGACAGCTCCGGTGGTACCGGTACCGAAAAATGGGTCGAGGACGACATCGCCAGGATTGGTCGTCGCGAGCATGACGCGGTAGAGCAGCGCTTCCGGTTTCTGGGTCGGATGTGCCTTCACCCCGTTGCGCTTGAGCCGCTCCTGCCCGCCGCAAATGGGCATCACCCAGTCACTGCGCATCTGCAACTCATCGTTGAGATTCTTCATCGCACGGTAATTGAACGTATATTTCGACTTCTCGCTTTTGGATGCCCAGATCAATGTCTCGTGCGCGTTGGTAAACCGGGTGCCTTTGAAATTGGGCATCGGATTGGCTTTGCGCCAGATGATGTCATTCAAAATCCAGTAGCCCAGATCCTGCAGTGACGCACCGACACGGAAGATATTGTGATAGCTGCCGATCACCCATAATGAGCCATTTGGCTTTAGGATTCGTCGGGCTTCCGCCAGCCAAGCCCGCGTGAAGGCGTCATAGGCTGCAAAGCTATCAAAATGATCCCAGGCATCATCGACCGCGTCCACCTGACCGCCTTCGGGTCGGTAGAGATCTCCACCGAGTTGCAGATTATAAGGAGGGTCGGCAAAGACCATGTCTACGCTTGCATCCGGCAAGGAAGCCATTGCTGCGACACAATCCATCTTCAATATCTGGTCAAGCGGCAGCGTTGCTGTTTTCTTTACTGTCTTCGTTTTCGGCGCGTCGATGCGCTCAATAATCCCCATGAACCTGTACCTTTTCTTTTCAGCCGCAATCACGGTGAGTCCTCAGCGGCCAGCGGTCAAGGCCGTTAACTTAGGTTAAAGGCGTATCTTTATGGTTAATCAAAATTTGAAAGGGAGAACGAAACGAGTCCCCCACCAGATATGGAGTCTCGCCGATACGTCCGGACTCAATCCCTAGTGGTGTGACAAAAAGGACTCGATCATTTTGGAATATTCTCAAATTATATGATTCGAGAAAAATTGAAAATAGTTCACAAAATGAGAGACCTGAGTTATAACTATTATTCCGTAAGAAATCCCAAAGCCATCATTTTCGGGAGCAAATAGGCCCATGTCAGAAAATTTTCGCGACACCTATAATCAGAAAAATGGCATCGCACAGGAAAGCGATGAACCCAGACCCCATCCCGGCGTAATTGTTGGCGGTGCTGCAGCCCGCGAAAAACGCAAGGAATATGCGATTGTCTTCGGATCGAAGATTTTCGGGTCGATTGCCGCTGTCTGGTGGATGCTTACTTATGATACCGGCTGGGTTGAATGGTCTGCTTTTATCGCAGGATATGTCGTATTAATGCTGGGTATTGTGTTGGGCTTTCATCGCTATTTCTCGCATAAGTCGTTCGAAACCTCCGTCCCGATGCAATATATTCTGGGCGGAATGGCACAAATGTCGATTCAGTCCTCTGTCCTGAGATGGGCAGCAGACCATCGTCGCCATCACGCCCATAGCGACGAGAAAGGCGACGTGCATAGCCCTTGGCTGGACGGACGCGGTCAAAAAACATCTCGGTTAAAGGGAATTTTTCATTCCCATTTTGGCTGGTTCATGGACGATTGTGTCACAGATATGAGCATCTACGGCAAAGGATTGGCCGATAATGATGTTGTTCTTTGGCTTCATCGAACACGTTGGTATTGGCTCGTTTTTTCTCTGATTATTTTTCCCGGCATTTGGGGACTTGTGTTTGGAGGATGGGACCATGTGATTGGCACGATATTGATTGGCGGCTATTTCAGAACATTCGTTGTTCTCCAAATTACATTGGGCATTTCAAGCTATGCCCATGTCGTCGGCTCCCAGCGACATACGAAAGGTGTCGGTACAGCCAAAAATAGCTTTATTTTTTCATTGTTAACCTTTGGCGAAGGTTGGCACAATAACCATCACAAACATCCTCGCGCCAGTTTTCAGGGTATGGCCTGGTGGGAAATCGATATCGCGGGCTATATATTACTACTCTTGGAAAAGCTCGGCCTTGTCTGGAATGTGACGCGACAGCCCAAATATATCAAAAATGATGATGGCACATGGGTTCTGGCGGATCGAAAAATTGCCGTGAAACCGGCGGAAGCCTAAAGCAATGCAAATTGCGCGACGGGCGCAAAGCTTCTTCGATGCAATGGCGTGGGGCCGAAAGTCTTGAGCGCGGCGATGTGTTCGGCGGTGCCATAGCCCTTATTACGTTCCCATCCATATTCCGGGTAGCGCTTGGCGGCAGCGATCATCAATCGATCCCGAAATTCTTTTGCAAGGATGGACGCCGCCGATATGCAAGGATGAATAGCATCCCCGCCGACAACCGCCTCGGCGGCATATTGCCATTTCGGGAGCCGATTGCCATCAACCAGCACTTGATCTGGTCGAGTTGGCAAACCATCAACAGCGCGCCTCATCGCAAGCATTGTGGCTTGTAAAATATTGATCTCATCGATTTCACGGTGCGAACATTCAGCGATTGAAAATAATGTGCACTCACGGATTTCGGCTTCCAATTGACATCGTTTCCGCGCTATCAGCTTTTTGCTATCATCAAGCCCAATGATCGGTCGATCATCCGCGAGAACAACCGCAGCGGCAACTACAGGGCCTGCTAGCGGCCCTCTTCCTGCTTCATCAACACCAGCGATCATCGTCCACTATCTTGGAAATTCGTCACAAATTGATGTCCGATCGGGCCACTACCCCGCCCGATACCAGGAGCTTCCAGAATCGCAATCCGGGTAAAGCTAACCGCCTGTTCGAAAGCTTCAGGAAGCAGCATGCCTTTACCCAATCCAAACGCCAAGGCTGCCGCAAAGGTGCAACCCGTGCCATGCGTATGATCCGTATCGATGCGTTTGCCTTGCACTTGCTTGATCATAGCCGTGGGCGAGTATAATCGATCCACAAGGTCGTGTCCGCTACCATGCCCGCCTTTGACCACCAGATGACAGCCGTGTTTCAAGACTGAATCGCGACCGCCGAGAGCTTCCAATTCCGGCAAATTGGGAGTTACTACTGATGCCACAGTCATTAACTTTTCGAAGGCAGCGATTGTGTCGCTGTCCGACAAGATACTCCCGCTCGTTGCGACCATCACCGGATCAAATACAATCGGCACGGATATCTGCGCACAATATTTCGCAACCCTGACCGCCGTATCAGCAGAGCCAATCATGCCAATTTTCAGAGCATCTACTCCGATGTCATTGACGACCGAATCAATTTGATTGAGGACCATATCTGTCGAAACAACGTGCACGGCCTGTACACCCGTCGTATTTTGCGCCGTTATTGCCGTTATCGCAGTCATCGCATGACCACCAAGCATAGTTATGGTTTTAATATCGGCCTGAATTCCAGCTCCACCGCCACTGTCCGATCCAGCGATTGCTAATATCCGCGGACATTTTGAGCTCATAGAAACAACGGCCCAACCTGGATGATCAGAAAAGCTTCCATGGCAGCCGCAATCAGGAGCAAGGCTATTCGAAAGCGCAGGAAAAACTTCGGAGCGACAAAATATATAATCAGCACCAGCGCAATCGGTAGCAAAAGCCCCAATATCACCAAGGTTGTTGCGCTCAGATTATCAAGCAATATTGCCTCCGAATTTGCCGATTGTAGGTGCCAGATGTTTTTCGGGCATCAGATCGCAACATCTTCAACTACTGCGCATATCCGTTCGACAACAGATGTGACCTGGTCCGAATTATCACCCTCTGCCATCACGCGAATCAATGGCTCTGTTCCCGATTTTCGAATGACCAGACGCCCAGAACCAACCAGTTCTCGCTCCGCTTCGGCAATAACGGCTTTCACCTTTTCATCGTCCAAAGGGCTGCCGCTGGAATAGCGCACATTCATCAGCAATTGGGGTACCGTATCGAACAGATGGAGTAATTCGCTAGCCGGTTTTCCGCTTGTCACAAGCTCACCCATAACCTGCAAGGCGGCAATCGTGCCATCTCCAGTCGTGGCATGATCAAGCAAGATCATATGGCCTGATTGCTCGCCGCCGACATTAAACCCACCTTTTTTCATCTCTTCGAGGACATAGCGATCACCAACTTTGGCACGAACCAGGTCGAGATGCTGAGACGCTAGAAAACGTTCCAGACCGAGATTTGACATTACCGTTGCGACGATTCCATCTCCTCGCAAAAAGCCGTTGCGGCTCCATGTCGATCCAATCAGCGCCATCAGTTGATCGCCATCAACCACCTGTCCCTTTTCATCCACCACAATCAATCGATCTGCATCACCGTCAAGCGCAATTCCAACATGCGCGCCGCTAGCTATAACTGTTTCTTGAAGCGCCGCGACGTCAGTGGATCCACATTTATCATTAATATTGAGACCATTGGGTTGGACGCCCAGAGCGATGACTTCCGCGCCCAACTCCCAGAAAGCCGAAGGTGCCACTTGATAGGCCGCGCCATTTGCACAGTCGCACACAACTTTTAGTCCATCGAGACGTATGTGATCCGGAAGCGACATTTTGATCGCATGAATATAGCGACCTCTAGCGTCCTCAAAACGTTTCGCACGACCGATGTCCTTTGCCTCGGCCAATATCGTCGGCTCTTCCAAATAGGACTCAATTTTAAGCTCATCTTCGTCAGATAATTTGAACCCATCAGGGCCGAAAAGTTTGATTCCATTATCAAAAAAGGGATTGTGACTGGCTGAAATCATAACGCCGAGATCCGCCCTCATCGAGCGCGTGAGTAGCGCCACCGCAGGCGTGGGCATCGGCCCCACCTGAACAACATCCATGCCAACACTCGTAAAACCAGCGACCAGAGCATTTTCCATCATATATCCGGAAAGCCTCGTATCCTTCCCGATAACCACTCGATGCCGATGATCTCCGCGCTGAAAATGGCGACCCGCTGCCTGCCCTACTTTCATGGCAATTTCGGCCGTCATCGGATGCTTGTTGGTCAAGCCCCTTATACCATCGGTTCCAAAAAACTTCTTTGTCATGTTGCTGTTAAGTCCTGACGGCTTTTTTGTTAGCTGATGCTGGTCTTAGACCATGCATGTCGCGCAATCCAATAGTGAAAACAGGCAATGCTAGAATTTACTTCCATTCTATCCTTGCCAGACCTGATCGAGAATGGTTCACTAGAATTTGCAGGAGCTTAGAGGGCCAAATATATGAAAAGAGCGCTAATCATTCTCCTAGCCTTGGTCGCGGGTATCTTGATCGGGTTATTTGTTGGCACGAAAACTGGCTGGCTTGTCGATGCAGCTGATGTGGTCGGGAGCATGTGGCTCAATGCGTTGCGCATGACAGTCATCCCGTTAGTGTTCACTTTGCTTATCGTGGGTATTGGCAAGGCAGCCTCAATGGCCCGAGCGGGCGGAATGACGGCCCGCGCAATATTCTTCATGATATTCATTCTCTGGTGCTCTTCGGCGATGGCAGCATTTGTCACGCCAGCGCTGCTCGAAATTTTCCCGCTCAACGGAGATGCTGCTTTCGCGTTAAGGTCCGCCTTGAGTGGATTGGAATCGCCTGGCGAAGTCCCCCCGTTTTCGGAATTTCTGCGAGCACTTATCCCAACCAACGCAATTGCGGCGGCGGCCGAAGATGCTGTTCTGCCGCTGATGATATTCGCGCTTGCTTTCGCCTTCGCGATTACGCGATTGCCCGAGAACCAGAGGGTCATGCTTGACCAGTTTTTCAATGCGGTAGCCGATGCCTTGCTGATATTGATCAAATGGGTTTTAGCGCTTGCGCCGATCGGTGTATTTGCGCTCGCATTGGGCGTTGGAGCGAAGGCAGGATTGGCAGCATTTGGGGCGCTTCTGCACTATGTTGTCCTTGTCAGCAGCGTCGGCGCCGTGATCTGGCTCTTCAGTTATATTTTGACTTGGATTGTCGCCAAGCGCAGCCCCCTTGCATTTTTTAGGGCATCTGCTCCCGCCCAGGCTGTCGCGATTTCAACCCAAAGTTCGCTCGCATCTCTCCCTGCTATGGTCAGCGGCGTGAAAGCAATGGGCGTGGGTGAGCGGTCCGCAGATGTGGTTCTCCCCATCGCGGTTGCTCTTTTTCGTGCCACAGGACCGTGCATGAATCTCGCAGTTGCGATCTATGTCGCACATCTTTTAGGAATTGAGCTATCGTTTAGCGCCCTCGCGATTGGCGTTGTCGTCGCAGCGATTACAACTATGGGTGCAGTCAGCTTGCCGGGCTCAATCAGCTTCATCACCTCTATCGCACCTATTTGCATAGCGATGGGCCTGCCCATAGAACCCCTTGTCCTACTTTTGGCGATTGAAACATTTCCTGATATCATGCGGACGGTGGCCAACGTGAGCATGAACATGAGCGTGACAGCGACAATCGCAAAAAGCGAAGGAGATTTAGAATGAAATATCGCAAGCTGGGTGAAGAGCTCGAAGTCTCCGCGCTAGGTCTAGGGTGCATGCCGATGGCTGGGATCGGCACGGGCATGTATGGACAAGCAAACCGGGCAGAAAGTTTGGCGACGATTGATCGGGCCATTGAACTGGGCGTGACCTTTTTTGATACGGCGGAAGTATATGGTCCGCACATCAATGAAGAGCTTCTCGGTCAGGCGATCAGGGGACGACGCGAGCGGCTGATTGTCGCAACCAAATTTGGCTTTGCGTTTCAGGATGGCAAAATGACCGGGGTTGATTCCAGTCCTGCAAATATTCGGCGCGCCTGCGAAGGCTCGCTCCAGCGCCTAGGCATTGATACGATTGATCTATTCTACCAGCATCGGGTGGATCCCAATGTTCCGATTGAGGATAGTGTCGGCGCAATGGCAGACCTCGTGAACGAAGGAAAAGTGCGCTATCTCGGGCTATCCGAAGCAGGCGCAGAGACTTTGAAAAAGGCGCATGCCACACATCCCATTTCTGCACTGCAATCTGAATATTCCCTTTGGGAACGGAGTATTGAGAATGAGATTCTTCCGCTTTGTCAGGATTTAAATATCGGTTTCGTGCCTTATAGTCCGCTGGGCCGAGGCTTTCTCACCGGGCAGATCACCAGTCGGGAGGATCTTCCGGAAAATGATTATCGCCGCAATGATCCACGCTATTCGGAAGAAAATTTCGATATCAATATGAAGCTGGTCGAAGTTGTCAAAGTTGTCGCGCAGCGTCATAGCTGTTCGCCGGCGCAAATCGCGCTTGCATGGCTGTTGGCACAGGGTGATTTCATCGTCCCGATTCCCGGCTCAAAGCGGCGGGCAACCTTGGAAGACAGCATGGCCGCGGTCGATGTCGGATTGACCGCAGAGGACCTTGATGAGTTGGAAAAAGCCGCACCTGTCGGTGGCACCGCCGGACCGCGCTATGGCGACCGGATGATGTCGATGGTTAGGCTCTAAAACCTAGCTTTCAACGGTCATAGGCCTTGGGCAACGCGCCTGGCGTTGGATTGCGATAGCGATCCCGCAAACGTTGCTGACGATTGGACAAAGTTTGCACCACCCCGTCAATCATCACCTTTTCAACCTGTGTCGACAGTTCCAGCGGGTCGCCGGTCCAGATCACCACATCGGCCTTGCGACCAGCCTTTAGCGAGCCCAATTGCGCGCCCATTCCCATGATCTCTGCCGGTCCTGAACTGATTGCCGCAAAGGCTTCATCCCAGGTCAGGCCAGTTGCCCGCGGCACCTTGTTCAGCGCCACCAGATTGCCGGCATATTGCACCGAGTAGCGCAGTTGATGCGCGTCCCGGTCATTGATCATGCCAATCGCAACCTTCACCCCGGCATCTTTCATCCGGCCAATATTGGATTGGGTCGCCGCGAGGTCTTCAAAGCCATAAGGCAGGTCGCTGAGTGCCGAGGCCAATACTGGAACGCCCGAAGCGGCGATATGATCGGCCACACGCCAGCCTTCATTGACGCCAACCAGCACCATCTTGAGCGCCGGAAAATCCTTGCGCAGCTCAAGCACCTTCAAAATATCATTGGCGCTTTCGACATGGACCAGCAATTTGGTCTGGCCATTGATCACTGGCAACAGCGCCTTGGCATCCGATGCCTTGAGCAGGTCGCTGTCAAATGCCGCAGGATTGCGGGCATAGGTCCGCGCCTCGTTCAGCAACGCGCGGAAATGAATATGCGCCGCAGCACGGCTGCCGCCTGCCCTGCGATGACCGGTTTCGCCCAGTTCCACAAATTGAAAGGCCCGCGCCCTGGTAATCGGATTTTCATCCTGACCAAGATCAATCACCGCGCCATAGCCACCAAAAATCGATGAGCCGGTGCTCGGCGAAACCACGGCCCGGGTTACGCCAGCAGCACGGTTGACCGCTATCGGGGACGCAAAGGGATTGATCGCATATTGCACGTCAAGCGCGGCCGAAAACACACTGTCCCCTGCATTGCTGTCGTTGGTTTGGCGCACGGCGCCAACTTCAACCAGACCGACCCGGCTGAAACCTGCGAATATGCCTGGTGTGACCCATTTGCCAGTTGCATCAATCCGCTGGGCATCAGCAGGAATAGTGACATTGCTGCCAGCAGCAACAACCCGGTCATTGCGGATCAGCACAGTGCCACCTTCTATCGGTGCGCTGCCGTCTCCGACAATCACCTTGCCGCCGGTTATAGCGACAGTTTGCGCGGCAATTGGCCCGCCAAAGGTCATGGCTGCAGCGGTCAGGAATAGCGTAAAACGGTTCATTTCACGTCTCCTTCACCGGGCTGGCCAAGCTCGAAGTCGCTCACCGGCCTGCGTTTCGGATCATTGCTGTCAAACATCAAAGCCCCGTCAATCCAGACTTTTTCAGGCCGGGAATAGACGCTCAACGGGTCGCCGTTCCACAACACCATATCGGCCATTTTGCCAGGCATCAGACTGCCGGTCATTTCTTCAATGCCCATCGCCTTGGCGGGATTATAGGTGATCCACTTGATCACTTCGGCATCGCTGATTTCGATACCCATCGCCCGGCCATCGGCCTGCGCCTTGGCGGCTTCTTGATTAAGGCGCTGGATTTGATTTTCATCATCAGAGTGAATGATCACGCATGCTCCAGCCTGCTGCAACAAGGCCGCATTTTCCGGGATGGCGTCATAGGCTTCCATCTTGAAACCCCACCAGTCGGCCCAGATAGCCGAACAAATGCCTTCTTCAGCCAGGATATCGGCAATCTTGTAGCTTTCCACGGCGTGATGAAAAGCCGTAACCTTATAGCCGAATTCTTTCGACATATCGATGATCTGGGCGAGTTCATCGGCGCGATAGCAATGATTGTGCACCAAAATCTCGCCATCGAGGACACCGACCAGAGTTTCTTTGCCGAGATCCCGTTTGGGCGGCTTGGCATCGTCCAGCTTGTCGCGATAGGCCTGCGCATCAATCCAGGTCTGCCGATTGAGCGCCAGATTGCCCATGCGGGTTGATGGCAAGCGGCTACGCGAACCATAAACCCGTTTGGGATTTTCGCCGCATGCCATTTTCATTCCGTAAGGCGCACCAGGGAATTTCATCGCCTGCACCGTCCGTGCAGGGACATTTTTCAATGTTGCCGAACGTCCGCCAAACAGGTTGGCTGATCCGGGTAAAATCTGGAGCGAGGTGATCCCGCCATTGGCCATCGCGCGCGAGAAACCAGGGTCCTGGGGCCAGACACTATGTTCGGCCCAGACTTGCGGAGTAACCGGCGAGGTGGCTTCATTGCCGTCGCTATGCGCGGATACGCTCGGTGTTGGATAGTCCCCCAAATGACTGTGCACATCGATGATGCCGGGAGTGACGTATTTTCCGCTGCCGTCGAGGATCATCACATCCGCCGGTATCGCGGTATCCGGGCCACCAACCGAGTTGATCTTGCCACCCGACATGAAGACAGTGCCGTTATCGATGCGACCACCCTCCCCGTCATATATGGTCACACCAGTGACAGCCGTGGGTGTTGACGGATAAGCTCTATAGGTCGACGGGAAAGCAATTTTCGCGGGCTCCGCGGCTTTGGTTGAAGCGCTCGAAGCGCTGGCCGTATTTCTCTCAGCGGCAGTGGCCGCGCAACCGGTCACTGCCATTCCGCCCGCGACAACCGCCAGCAAAGCCCCAAATTTCATGTACAACCCCTTTAGCTTAAGATTTCGTTGTTGGATGGATACCGGCTGCTGCTGGTTCACCAAATTCGCTTTGCCCTTCCAGACCGCCATCCTCATCATCAACCAGCGTATCAAGATGCATAAGTTTCTTGATCAATGGCGAGATCACCAGAACGCCGACACCCACAGCAATCGCAACCCAGCCGATTGTCGAATAGACGTCAATCACAACCTGTTTACCGGCTTCTTCGCCAACGCCTTCTGCACCTGTTGCAGATGCGATTGCGCCAGCCGCCAGATTTCCGGTTGCTGAAGCAAAAAACCAAGTTCCCATGATCAAGCTGGCCATATGTGCCGGAGCCAGCCGGTTCATCGCCGATAGTCCCACTGGAGACAGGCAAAGCTCACCGGTCGTGTGCAAGAGGTAAATCAGGAAAATGAAGATCACTGGCGTTGCGTTTTCCAGGCCAACTGACTGCGCACCCCAGACCAGTACAAGGAACCCGAGACCAACCTGCACCACGCCCATTCCAAATTTAAATGGAGCTGAAGGCTCTATCCCTTTGCGTCCCATGACCGTCCAAAGCGTCGCAAAAACCGGAGCCAGAAGAATGATGTAGATCGCATTGATCGACTGGAAGGTTGAGGCCGGAACACCCGCACGATCAACATGACGGTCGGTGAACAGATTGAGTGACGACCCAGCCTGTTCGAACAACGCCCAGAAAATGATCGAGGTTAGGATCAGGAACATCGCTGCGATAATCCGATCCCGCTCCTCAGCTGCCAGTTTGGTTACTGCCGTGAACAGCACATAGATGACCAAAGCACCGCCAAATATGCCGAGAACATATGTGACCAGACTCTGGAACTGGATAGCGAGCCAGCACAAGACCACCATGCCGACGCCAATGATGTACATCCACCATTCTAGCTTAATCCCAGCAACCGGCTTGTTCAAAAGTTCGGGGTCTTTTGCTTCGCCGCGACCCACCAATAATGGCTTGCCCCAGATGAATACAATCAGGCCGAGCAACATACCGATGCCTGCCAGACCAAATCCGTATGACCAACCGTAAGTTTCGCCAATATAGCCGCACAGCAGCGAGCCGAGTGCTGCGCCCAGATTGATACCCATATAGAAGATCGTATAGGCACCATCCCGGCGAACATCGGTCCGCGGATAAAGCTGGCCAACAATCACGGAGATATTGGCCTTCAGGAAGCCGGACCCGACAATGATGAGCGCCAACGCCATCCAGAAAATACTGATCACCGGGTTGTCGACATGCCCCACGCCAGCTTCACCCTCAAAGGCCATGAAGAAATGCCCTAGGGTGAGCAATACCGCTCCAAAGAGCACTGCCTTTCGCTGACCAAGATATTTGTCTGCCAGATAGCCGCCGACAACGGGCGTGATATAAACAAGCGCGGTATATGCGCCGTAAATTATGCCGGAATCACTATCCGAAAATAGCCAGTGCTTCGTCAGATAGAATATGAGCAGAGCGCGCATGCCATAGTAAGAAAACCGCTCCCACATCTCCGCAAAAAACAAAACAAATAGGCCTTTGGGATGTCCGAGGAATGTACCTCTAGCATCACCAGCTTCCAAATATGCACCCGCCATATAAAATCCCCGACAATTGATTTAGACTGTCTATCGCAGCCCAGTTGAACGGTACCCTAATGAAAAACATCGGCAAGTGAAGCAGATTGTTTCAACCGAGACTGGTTTATTGCTAAATCCACTTGCAATTGCGCTCCCACATTCCAAAGTAGCCGGCATGAGTGAAAGCCAATTCAATGATATGAGCAGCCTGTCGGCCTATTTTTCCACCCGCCGATCCGGACGGCCACGCAACATGATATCGCCGGGACCCAGTGACGCGCAGATCGAACAATTGGTCGCAACGGCGATGCGGACGCCCGACCATGGCAAGCTTGCACCCTGGCGAGTCATTTCCGTTGCCAGCGACCAGCGCGATCAACTGGCGGACGGTGTAAAATCGGCCTATTTGAAGGAGAAGCCGGATGCCGGACGACTGGAGCTGGAAGGCCTGGACGCAATGGCGCATGAAGCCCCTGCGCTGCTGATCCTCCTGTCCGTACCCGTGGAATCATCGAAAATCCCGCTCTGGGAACAGGAGTTGAGCTGCGGAGCATTTGCGATGAACTTGCTCCATGCCGCCCATGCCATGGGCTTTGTCGGCGGCTGGATAACCGGCTGGCCGGCGTATAGTGCAGATGTGCGGAATCTCTTCGCAGCCGCGCCGGCAAAAATTGCTGGCTTCATCTACCTGGGCAGTTCCAATACGCCTTTGCAAGAGCGGCCGCGACCAGAACTGTCGTCCGTCTTGTCAAAATGGGTCCATGAAGCTGGTCACTGACCGGTTTCTTTTGATACTAAACATCAGAGAAATTAGGACTTATCCCTTGCCTGCCTCGCTGTATTATGGCAGTGAAGCAGCATGAACAATGCAAGCAAGCCCGTCTATCTGAAATTGCGTGATAAAATTTCGGAGTCGATTCTCGATGGAGATTATCGTGAAGGCGATATGTTGCCTTCTGTCCGAGCCTTTGCCGCCGCGCAGGGTGCCAACCCGCTAACCGTGGCAAAAGCCTATCAAGGCTTTCAGGAAGACGGACTGGTGACGGTCAAACGCGGGGTTGGCATGTTTGTCGCTGAGGGTGCCAAGGACAAATTGCGTGAAGCCCAGCGGACCGACTTCATTCAGAATGTCTGGCCACCGATCGAGCGTCAGATGCGGCGTCTCGACTTGAAGATTGACGATCTTAAAAAAACCGACGCTTGAGCCTGTCTTAGCTTTTCGCTTCGACGCGATCTTTTTTCAATGACGCATGGGCCTGCTTCAGGCTGGTGCGATACATGCTATTCTCCGGAACGATCGTGACCGCTTTCTCGAGCATAGCGACTGCATCATCTATCCGCTCGGGATTGGTCATCAGGGCCCGGCCAAACAGGTGAGACACGACCGGACTGGACGGCTGCACCCGATAGGCGATCCGGCCCGCTTCAATGGCTTTTTCCGATTGCCCCAGACCGGTATAGGCCTGCGCCAGACCCGCCATGATCAACGCGTCATTTTCACCCAGTCGCTTGCGCAGATTTTCCAATATATTGGCCGCAACGCTCCAGCTCTCTGTCTCAAGATGCGCATAGGCCATCCATCGCAGGCCCGAAATATTGTTCGGATTATAGGTGAGATATTGTGCCAATAGCTCACCCGATTGCTGAAACTCGCCCTGTTCCCGAAGCGCCTCGACCATCCGCAGCATCACCGGTTCCGAAAATTGAATCTGCCGGGCCTTGCCCAAAGCATCCAGCGCTTCATCATAGTCGCGCATCGTCATCGCGACATCGGCAACCAGAATATGGGCCGCGCTGGCTCCCGGATTGGCCGCCTGCAGACGTTTCGCCTGACCATAAGCGGCCGGGAATTTTCCAGCGTCATAGAGCGCCCGAATATAGGGCACCATCACGCGCGCATCATTGGGTTTGCGCGAGGCTTCCGCACGAAGAATATTCAGCGGGGTCTCGGGTTTAAACGCCGTCTGATTGCCGACATCATGCGCCGCCGCGCGGTTGAAAATATTGATCGCCTGATCGCGTTCATCCATCGCTTCCAGCGCCCTGCCCGCCAGCCACATGGCATAAGGCTCGGCGCCGCTGCGATAGACTCGCGGTTTGAGAATTTCGACCGCGGCTTCCGCCTTGCCATTCAGATAGAGCGAACGCGCCAAGAGATTCTGGGCGTGGCGGTTTTGGGGCTGCACTGCAATCAGGCGCCTGAACTTATCTGCGGCGGCATTATAATTGCCCTCGCCCTGTTCGATAATGCCCTGTACCAGCAGGACCGCGGGCAGCCCGTCGATTGACCCTTCGGTCTTTTGCATCAATATCCGGGCGAGATCATATTTTCCGGCCCGGGCCGCGAGCACCGCCTGCATGAAAAATGCGCGGGGATTTTTCCCGTCCAGCGCGATAATCTTGCGGGCGACGGCCAGCATGTCCTTCATCCGGCCCATGTCGCCCAGCGTGGCGGCATATTCGGTCAGCAGCAGCACATCATACGGGTCGATCTGCAACCCGCGTTCAAACCATGGCAATGCGGCGCCCAGTCCGAATTGAAAGCGCAGCAGCTCGCCGCGATATTGCAGCGCACGAACATTATTGGGATCGAGCTTGACCGCTTCATCGACAGCATTGATCGCGCCGGCCTGATCACCAAAATCAAAGCGGAAGCGCGCGATATCGACCCAGAGACCGGAATCATCGCCATTCAACTTGATCGCACGGTCAAATGACTGGCTGGCAAGGACATCATCACCCAATTGCAGGGCGACCCGCCCCATGACCCGCGCTGCATAGCCATGGTGAGCGAGCGGAATATCGTCCGCCAGCAGCTGCTCCTTGGCTCTGCGCAACTTGCCCTGCAGCTGCAAGGCATGGCCATAAAGATGGCGCACCGTCCTGGGCTCCAGTCCGAGATCAAACGCCTGCTGCAATTCCGCTTCTGCCGCGATGCCGTCGAACAGCATCAACAGAATTTCGGCCTGCGCCACCCGGGCATCAATCCATTGCGGGTCGGCTTTGATCGCGTTCATCAGTTCGATACGCGCCGAGCGGACATCGCCACCGGTCTGGAAGCGTTCGGCATTGGCGAAGGCCGCGCGCGCATCTGCATTGCCTTCGCTCGCCGCCGAGATCGCCGACGGTAGAGCCATCAGACCGAGCGCAAGCGCGGCCGCGAACATCGCAGCGCGTTGGCTCCATACCGCAGGCCGAAGGAAAGCCGACATCATGGGTTAGCTCGCCTGTTGCAACTGATATTGCTTGAGCAAGTCATAGAGCGTCGGCCGGCTAATCCCGAGCAGCTTGGCGGCATTGGAGATATTTCCATCGGTCTGGGAGATCGCCCGCAAAATCGCAGAGCGATCAGCCGCTTCTCTCGCCGCTTTCAGATTGAGCAAATCCAGAGGCGAATCCGTATCGGTCTCGAGATCCAGATCATTGGCGCTCACCAGTTTCCCATCAGCCATGATCACCGCGCGCTTGATCCGGTTTTCCAGCTCGCGGACATTGCCGGGCCAATTCCAGGCGCTCAACGCCGACAAGGCTTCTGGGGAGAGTCCTTTCACCGCCGGATTGATTTCCTTCGAAAACTTCTTCTGAAAATGGCGGGCGAGCAGACTGACATCGCCTGACCGTTCGGCCAAGGCCGGAATTTTGATCACGATTTCAGCCAGGCGATAATAGAGATCTTCGCGAAACTCATTGGTCGAAATCATCTGATCGAGATTCTGGTGCGTGGCGCAGACGATCCGCGTATCGACTGCAATCTGCTTCCGTCCGCCGATCCGTTCAATCACCCGCTCCTGAATGAAGCGCAGCAATTTCACTTGCAAAGGCAACGGAATGTCGCCGACCTCATCGAGGAACAATGTCCCGCCATTGGCTTGCTCGATCTTGCCTTCGGTGGTTTTGACCGCCCCGGTAAAAGCCCCTTTCTCATGCCCGAAAAGTTCGGACTCGAGCAGGTTTTCGGGAATGGCGGCGCAGTTTATCGGAACAAATGCCTGATCGCGCCGGTCGCTTGCATCATGCAATCCTTTTGCGAGCAGCTCTTTGCCGGTGCCGCTTGCGCCGAGCAGCATCACCGAGGCATTTGTGTTGGCCACACGCTCGATCATCTGCGCAACTTTGAGCATCTCCGGTGCGCCGGTGATGACCTGGCCCAACACCCGATCCCCTTCGCCACCCATTGTGGCGAGAAAAGCGTTTTCCTTCTCCAGCTTCTGGACATGAAAGGCGCGGCGAACAATCAATCCCAGTTCATCAATATCCACCGGCTTTTGATAAAAGTCCCAGGCGCCGCCGGAGATCGCCCGCAAAGCGCTGGATTTTTCACCATGGCCGGATGCGACAATGACTTTCGTATCCGGTTTCAGGCTCAAAATCGCATCCATTGTTGCAAATCCCTCGGTCGTGCCGTCGGGATCAGGTGGCAACCCGAGATCCAGGGTCACCACATCGGGTTCTTCGGCGCGAAGCAATTCAATCGCGCTGTTGCGGTCGCCAGCGATAAAGACCTCGAAATCCTCATAGGCCCATTTCAGCTGTTTCTGCAGCCCCGGATCGTCTTCGACAATCAACAGTTTCTCTTTGGTTTTTTGATTTTTATCCAACATCTCAGGCGGCCCTTTCATCATCGGAAATTTCTTCGGAAATATTTTTGGCTAATGGCAAAATAAGCGTGAACTTGCTCCCCGCGCTTTCTTTGCTCTCGACTTCCAGGCGTCCGTTCATGGCTTTCGCCAGCTCGCGCGCTTCATAGGCACCAATCCCAAACCCGCCCTGTTTGCTGGATGCAAAGGGCTTGAATAATTGGCTGCGGACAAACTCGCTGGACATTCCGACACCTTGATCGATAACTTCTATTGCGATGCTGAGGTCTCGGCGCCGGGCATTGATGACGATCGGCTGCCCTCCGCTACTCGCGTCAATTGCATTCTGGATCAAATGACCGAGGATCTGGTCCACCCGCGCAGGGTCGGCCATTGCCGTCAGATTATCAATCTCCGAAGTCTCGATGGAATGCAGCAGTCGCTTTTTCTCAACGATGGATTTGATCAATGCGCCGACCTTGATCGCCTTGGGTTCTTCTGCCTTGGCTTTATTATGCTGCGACAATCGCTCAAGCAGTCCGTTCAGCTTGTCGGCGGAATCCTGAAGCGTTTCGACCATATCGGCACGAAATTCCGGATTATCGGCATGGCGCTTGGAATTGCGTGCCAGCAAACTGAGCTGACTTACCAGATTCTTGATATCATGCATGATGAATGCCATGCGACGGTTAAACTCATCAAATCGCTGGGCCTCGGACAGGGATTCCTGACTCCGCGCCTCTGCAAGATAGCTTGCAACCTGCCGTCCGACCACCCGCAACATGTCCAGATCTTCCCAATCCAATGTCCGGTGAATCCGCGGACGGGACAGCAGAATCAAGCCTGCGAACCGGTCAAAATGCACCAGCGGCACTGCGGCCCAGGTTTCCTGATCCTCGATCATCCATTTGGGGATGGCGGCATCGTCGCATTTGGGGTCTTCATTGTTACGCAGCGCATCAAATTCGACAATATGCATGGAGTCCTGGAAAAATGGTATGGTGCGGCTCGTGCATGCGTGCGCCGGCACTTGTATCGACTGCCAATTCCAGCGCGATTGCAGGACCAGATGTCCGCAATCATCGGGCATTAACAGGATACCGCCCGGGGAGTCGGTAATATCAGCAATCGCCTGCACGACGCGTTCGTGAAACGGCGCGCTTGTCGCACCTGGACGACCGATTGTATCGGTGAAACGGATCCATTCGGCGCGATAATCATAGCGATGCTGGAAAAAATTCTTTGCCAGTTTGACCTTGAACCATGCGCGAAACTTTCCCGATGGTAATAGCAACAACGCGGCTACCGTCGTGCCAAATAGAAAACTGACCTGGGCAAGCCGGGCATAATCACCACCGATGATCTGCAAGGCGGTTGCGATCACGATCATCATGAGCAGATAGCCACCAATCGCGATCAGCGACAATGAACGGAAAGCCACCGAGCGCGAGAGTTTCAGATTCCAGTCCGTATTGCGAATGGAAGCCAGCGCCATAATTGGGGCAATGATCGCCATGGCAGGACCTCGCATGGCGCTGAGTTCGGCCGGAAATTGTTGGGTCAGATATGTGATTGTGAAAAGATTGAGATCATAGGTCCACATCGCCGCCAGTGATGCCATTGGCAGCCGAATTCCCCAGCGTGTTTCCGGTGCAGATATGGAATAGAGATTGTGCACCAGAACCACGGCGCCGACCGCGAATATCATCCGCAGCACCAATGCGGTATAGAGCGTCATCCCCTCCAGACGCGGACTGCCGGCAAAGATCGGAATCAGCGAGTCGACGATCATCTGGCCAATCAACACCAGCACCAGCGCAACATAGATTATATTGATTGTCGTTGGCTCGCCGCGGCCTTTCCCGGATCGCAACAACGCAAACATGAAGGCGAGCCAACCCAAATTCCGAAGACTTTCGCCAAAATTAGACATGGCCGAAAACGGCCCCTCGACCGCCACAGACAAGGCCCAGAAGCTGGTCAGGCTCACCGCAATGATCAGCGTTATCTGGGGAGCGTTTCTTTCCGCTTTGCGCTGAAACTGCCAAATCGCGATAGCGGCAAACAGCGCCGCCGCAATGCCGTGCCCGAAAATGCTGATATTTGACAGGATCGATTCCATCTCAGCGGACACCTTCCGGCCAGAGCACCACGCGGATCGTCTGCAATATGATCAGCAAATCCAGAAACGGCGAATAATTTTTCGCATAATAGAGATCATATTCGAGCTTATGACGCGCATCCTCGATCGACGCCCCATAAGGATAATTGATTTGCGCCCAACCGGTAATGCCCGGCTTGACAATATGTCTCTCGGCATAAAATGGCATTTTGGTCTGCAGGTCATCAACAAATTGTGGCCGTTCCGGGCGCGGGCCAACGAAACTCATTTCGCCTTTCAAAACGCTCCAGGCCTGCGGCAATTCATCAATCCGTACTTTTCGAATGAACCGCCCTATTCGGGTGATCCGGGGGTCATTTTCACTCGCCCAGACCGCTTGGCCGGCAACTTCGGCATCGGCGCGCATCGAGCGAAGTTTCAGGATACTGAAATTCTGACCATATAGACCCACCCGCTCCTGTTTGAAGAACGCACCGCCTTTGCTCTCCATCTTTATCAGGGCAGCGAACAGCAGAATGAAAGGACCCGTCAACATCAGCAAAAGCAGGCTCAGAAAAATGTCAAAGCCACGTTTGAACGCCGACGAGATACGTCGGCCAGAAGAGAAACCATCAGAGAATATAAACCAGCTTGGATTGACGCTTTCGAGATCAACACGACCAGTTTCCCGCTCAATGAAACTGGACATATCATTGACGTGCACGCCGGTCGTCTTGATCGTCAGAAGATCGGCCACGGGAAGCGAATTCCGCCGCTCTTCCAAAGCAAGGACAACCTCACTGACCTCAAGATCAATCACATAGCCCGGCAAATTGGAGATGCCCTGCCGTTTCATAGCGGATGGGATCAGGCTGGGCCCTTCATTCATGTCGACATAGCCTGCAATGATGAATCCGCTTTCCTGCCGCTTTTCCAATTTGGCAAGCCGATTGGCCTTCGGTCCGGCACCAAGGATCAGCAAGCGCCTTTTGAACACATCACTGTCGAGTAAAGCGCCCAATAGGATGCGAATGCCCATCAATAAGGTGATCGCAAATATCATCGCATAGAGCGAATTCGACCGCCATAAAGTTATCCCCGGTAACAGGAATGCCATCAGCGACAGAAAAATAACGCCCAGAGAAATTGCAACCAATATGCGCGCAGCTGCAAATCGAATTGATTGCAGCGCTTCCGCGCCATAGACCCCGACCGAGATAAGCGCGAGCTGGAGTGCCAGAGCAAAGCTCAGGATCGGCGCGGGCCGATCAAAAATCGACCCAATCTCCATTTCGATCTGAATCGCGCGGAAAACCCACCCCATTTCGGCTGCCAGAACCAGCAGCATGAAGTCCAGAAGTCCCAGAAAAATTACCGGATAGGGAATATAATGTTTAAATAGCCTGATCATCTTGGTGACGGTCTTTCATTGCTTTAAACCGCTGATAGACAGAATTGGTTATCTGTCGGTAAATTTTACAATGATATTCTCACGAAAGCCGCAACATGGCGTTTAAACTTTTCAATCTACCGACAGTATCGCACCAAATTCTCGACTTTCCGATGTTTTCCTAGTCAGCAGCAAAATCAAACGGGGTTAATCCGCGCGCGCGCTCATCAAATTTCAGGGGCCGATTCCGGGGTGGGGCTGACCGCTGGGAACATTGCACACGGGTGCAGGACGGGCAGCCCAGCCCGATTGGATCTGCCGCTTCGGCTGACAGATCAAAACCTCGCGCATCATGCAGGGTCGCGGCATATTCCGCAGCAACACCCAGGCCGATCGCAAATGCTGGCGCATATCCCCCGGCACCTGCGCCGATCCCCTGCACCGCCCGCGACAGGGTGAACCATGTCGAATCATCCTCCAGAACAACCAACTGGGGTTGAATTTCCGCTGGCTGTTCGAAGACCCTGTGAATGTTCCAAAGCGGACAGCGATAGTCGCTTTCCACCATCGGGGCATTGCTGGCCCCGGAATAGCGTTTGGATATCATGCCCGATCGATCAATTCTCAGCATGAAAAATGGCAAGCCTCTCGCGCCGACTCGTTGCAAGGTGGTCAGCCGATGCGCCACTTGCTCAAATCCTGCGCCGAATCGGCGCTGCAGCACCTGAATACGATAGCCATTTTGCTCGCAAGCTCTCAGGAAACGGGCATATGGCATCATGAGCGCCGCGGCAAAATAGCTGCATAAATGCCGACGAAACAGTTTTTCAGCCGAACGATCCTCAAAATTTCCACCTGCGGCAAGCGCGTCAATCTCGGCGCGCGCCTCGATCTGGCCAAGCAACAATGCAGCCTGAAATGTCCGCGACGCAGGGTCGAGCATCTCGGATAGCTGAAGTTGTCGCGCATGCAGGTCGAGGCGACGCAATTTGTCGGGCAATACAGTCTCTGGCAAGATTCGGATCGTCAGCTGGTGCTTCACGCGCAACCGTTCTGCGATTGCTCCATAGAGATCGCCTGCGCCAAGCCGCAATTCATCGGCAAGCTCTTCCGCCATAGCATCCAGATCGGCAAAATGATTCCGCCACCGTTCAATTTCGCGGCGAACCGCCTGAATCGGGTCAGTCGGCTGCCCCGCCCCATCGGCAGCTGCAACTGAACGATTGTCGAACAGGCGCACAAATGCTTCTGCGGTATTGGGGGCAGAACCCAGCCATTCTTCCAATTCGCTATTGTCGATCGACAGATCCGCAAACATCGCATCGGCCAACCGGCGTCTGATACCACTGGCACCACCGCCCGGCTCCGCCCCGACGAGCTGCCGTGGATCAAAGTCAAAACGCTCGGCGAGAAGCAGCATCAAACGCGCACTGAGCGGCCGTTGATTGCGTTCGATAAGATTGAGATAGCTCGCAGAAATGTCCAGCGCGGTGGCCAAGGCAACCTGCGTCATCCCTGCCCCGCGCCGCAATCGTCTGATTGCAGCACCTGCATATAATTTCTGATCAGCCATCCATATTCTATGTAAATTATTTTACAAAATGACAAGTATATTTCGGATTATCGATTTGAGGTCCGACAATTTGTCAATCATCGGATAGAATCGGGATACCAGCACAATAGCCCTCAATATCTCGGCCTTGCGGTCGGGCATTTAGGAGATATTTAACCCAAAAACCATATATCGGGCGGCATCTGTCTATCTGTGAGAATGTCCGATGTTGAAAGAAAGCCTTACCTTCGCAGTATCCATAGGGTTTCTGATCTTTTTTATCGCGCCCACCGGCGATGATGAGAAGCCTGCCGCTCCAATTCCCCCCACCGCAGTCGCCCAACCCGTCACTGTCGCCGCGGAAGAGGAAGAAGATGACAGCTGGGGCTATGAGGACGAGGACGAGGAGGAAGAGGAATTTAATTTCGGTGAATCGATGGTCGGCGGGGACATGGAGGATTTCGCTTTTGAAGATTCAGGCGAAATCGCTGAGGCAATGGGAAACGCTGGGCCGCCAATCCAAAGCGCCGCCGCGGCGCAAGACACCGGCTATGATCGCCAGGTGGCATCATCCAGCGTCAATCAGCGGAATGTAAATGTAACGGTGACCTCACCGAAACCGGGCCAAACCGGCAGCATCGACAATCCGATCAGCGTCCTCCCCTAGGACCCGGCCGTGATCGTCAGACATCGCTTTGGAACAGACGCCTAAAGGCAGCGTTTCAGCCGATAGACGTCGGGTTCGATCCGGAAGTTGAACCGGTTGGGATCGATGATCGTCACCGGACCTTCCATCTCGAACCGCTCGCCAGCCTCGCCGCTCACTTCATCCACCGCCAGATCAACCAGTTTCAGCAGCAGATTGCCATCATCCCATTGCCATTTGCCGGACAGGTCCTCCGAGACAAACAGGCCTCCGGAGATCATCGTCCAGTTGGTTGGATTTTCACAATCATCTTCTTCAAACGCCCAACGACCTTCAAAATAGGTGGCATCAACGCCTGCTGGAACCGACAGTCCGGACTGTCCGGTTGCGATGATCAGCAACAGGCTGGCAGTCCCGACGCCGAGGTTCATTTTTTCATCAGGTGAAGCGCCGCCGCGGTCAGAGCTTCGGCACCTGTCGCGATAACCTTCTCCGCATCCGGCGCCCACAGCGGGCTATGTAGCGATGGCAATTTGACCTCGCCGCGCTGGGCCGCGAGATATTCCTCCATCGGCACGCCGCCAACCCAGAATATCATGCTGTTGATCGACTCATCGGCCCGCCGATAGCGGCTGAAATCTTCGCCGCCCATCACCGGCTTAGACTGAATTACACGCTCCTTGCCAAAACGCTCTTCGAACAGCTTGGCAATTTCCAGGGTAAATTCAGGCGTATTATAGGTCGCCGGGGTAAATTCATCCTCGCGAATGCTCACTTCCGGCACGCGGTCTTCCGGCACGCCGGCGGTGATCGCCTCACCTTTGGCAATGCGCTTGATCCCCTCGAGCAGCTTGGCCCGCGTTTCATCCGAATAGCTGCGTACGGTGAGCAATAGCAGTGCATCATCGGCAATGATATTATGTTTGGTCCCTGCCTGGAAACTGCCGACGGTCACCACCGCAGGATCTTGCGGATCAATTTCGCGACTGACCAGGGTTTGCAGCGCGCCGACGATGCGGCTGGCCAGCACCACCGGATCTTTGGTGGTATGCGGATAGGCGCCATGACCGCCGACACCTTTGACCGTGATATCGACACTGTCGACATTGGCAAGCGCAAAGCCCGGGGAATAGCCAATATATCCAGCAGGCGCACCGGCAGCATCATGAAAGGCGATGACATGATCGGGCTTGGGGAAGCGCGTGTAGAGGCCATCCTCCAGCATCGCCACTGCGCCCTCGCCGGTTTCTTCGGCGGGTTGCAAAATCATTACCAGGCTGCCGGACCATTCATCCTTGCGCGCCGCCAGTTGCCGCGCCGTGCCAACCCAGCCGGTCATATGCGTATCATGGCCACATGCATGCATGACAAATGTATCATTGCCCTGGCGGGTTTTGGCCGTGGTTGTGGATGCGAAGGGCAGTCCGGTTTTCTCTTCGAGCGGCAGGCCATCCATATCCGCGCGGATCATGACCGTTGGGCCCTCGCCATTTTCCATGACGGCAACGACGCCCGTACCGCCCACTTTCTCGGTGACGGTGAAACCCAAACGGCGGGCCTCGGCCGCAAGCTTGGCGGCGGTTTGCACTTCTTCGCCACTCAGTTCGGGATTGGCATGGAGATCGCGATAAATTTCCATCAGCGAAGGCAGGTCGGCCGATATCGCTTCATTCAAACCGTCGGCTTGCGCCGGTGTGATCGCGAGCATCGATGCCGCCAAAAACAGACTCAATTTCGAAAATTTCCGCATCTTCATCCCCATTATTTCTATCGACCGCAGACTAATCCAGTCTGAGGCGCTTGTCAGTTCAATATTCATTTGCGTCCTTGCCTTCACCAATCAGCCCGATCACTGCGCCGTCCAGCCGCCATCGATCGAAATATTCGCACCGGTGATCGAGCGCGCTTCATCCTTGCAAAGGAAAATCGCCAGCGCGCCAATCTGATCAATCTGGACAAATTCCTTGGTCGGCTGCGGCGCGAGCAAAACGTCATTGATCACCTGATCCCGAGTCAATCCCCGCACTTCCATCGTATCTGGAATTTGCCCCTCGACCAGAGGTGTCCAGGTATAGCCAGGAGAGATTGTATTGACCGTGATTCCCTGTTGCGCCACTTCCAGCGCCACCGTTTTGCCGAACCCGTCAATCGCATGTTTCGCTGCATTATAGGCTGACTTATAGGGGCTAGCGACCTTGCTGTGCATCGATCCGGTATTGATGATCCGGCCCCAGCCTTTTTCCTTCATCCCCGGCAGCACGGCTTTCGTGGTATGGAAGGCACTGTTCATGATGATGTCCATGATCGCGTTCCACTTGTCCTCCGGAAATTCATCTACCGGCGCGACAAACTGGATGCCCGCGTTGTTTATCAGGATATCGACGGGGCCCAATTGGTCGGCGCAATCCGCGCACATTTGACGAATTTCATCCGGTTTCGTCATGTCCGCATCACTATAGGCGGCCTTGGTCCCACTCAAGGATTCGAGCTCCTGCCGCAGGGATTCGATTTCATCCGAATCTCCAAAACCGTTTAGCATCACCGCGGCGCCCTCTGCGGCAAGCGCTTTAGCATAGCCGCCACCGATGCCCGATGTAGAACCCGTGACCAGAGCCGTCTTGCCCTTCAAAAACATCTATTTCTCCTTTTCCGGGACTTTAAAACACCCGGACTGGACTGCAATGTTTTTGTAAAAGAATATTCAGGTGCTTGCGCTTTTTCACAAATCAGGCGAACTGGGATTGAATCAGGAGATGAGAACATGCGCCTAGATGATCTGGACCCGAGCAAGAATGTGCGTGATCAAGGCCGTGGCGGCGGCCGGCGTTTCGGTGGCGGTGGCGGTGGTGGCGGCCTCGGACTTTTGCTCAGCTTCTTGCCGATGTTACTGGGTCGCAAAATGGGGTGCGGGACGATCTTGCTGATCGGTGGAGCGGCTCTGGCATTCATGTATTTCAGCGGCGGCGGTCTGCAACTTGCCGGCGGCAGCGGCGGCGGCGGATCGCAAGCGCAATCATCGGGCGCGAATGTCGCCTGCGATACCGCAGAGGAAATGTTTGCCTGCCAGGTTCTGGCCTCGACCGAGCAAACCTGGTCGAAGCTTTTTCAACAGCAGGGCCAGCGATATACGCCTACAACGCTGACCTTTTATGACCAGTCCGGACAATCCGGCTGCGGCGCTGCTCAGGCCGCTATGGGGCCTTTCTATTGCCCCGCAGATCAAGGTGTCTATCTCGACACCAGCTTCTTTCGTGAAATGTCGACACGGATGGGCGCCAAGGGCGACTTTGCGCAGGCCTATGTTATCGCCCATGAAGTGGGGCATCATATCCAGAATTTAAGTGGCGTCGCCGATCAGGTGCGCAACGCTCAACGCACGGCGAGCAAGACGGAAGGCAATGGCCTGCAGGTACGCATGGAATTGCAGGCCGATTGCTATGCCGGCGTTTGGGCAGCACAAAATGACAGTCGCATGGAAGCAGGAGACGTCGAGGAAGGCTTGAATGCGGCCCATGCAATCGGCGATGACACGTTGATGCGCGGTGCTGGTCAGCGGCCAGTGGAAAGCATGTTTACCCACGGCAGTTCGGAACAGCGCATGGCTTGGCTGCGCAAGGGCATGCAGACTGGCGACCCGGCCTCGTGCGATACATTCGCACGAGGCGCGGTTCGCTAGTCTTTATCTCTAGGTCCTGCTGGCACGGCGCAAGCTGCTCGACCAATCGAGCCGTCGAGTAACATACATGACGCCGGCCAGCGCCACGAAGATCAGCAGCGACCCGATCAACAGTGAGTAAGCTTCAAGGCTCAGCAGGATGTAGATCGCGCCATAGAGACCGGCGAGCAAACCACCGACCAGAGATGCCCGTCGCCAGCTCGAGAGAACCGATGCCGAATAAGCCGTGATCAGTCCGATGGTCGCTGTCGATGCAGTGACAAAGGCCAGCGCAAATCCGATAATTTCTGCAAAGGCAAGCAGCAGGATGAAAAACAGAACCAGGGCTGCACCGATCAATATATATTGTACCGACGAGATGCGGATGCCTCCGATCAGGTCAAACAGCAGGAAGGCGACAAAGGTAAAGCCAATGATCAGAAAGCCATATTTGGCCGCCCGGTCCACCTGACCATAGAGATCAACTGGCTGGATCAGGCTAACCGTGGCGCTGGGCGTAACATCTCCGACACTTGCATAATAAGCTGCATCGGCCGCATCGGCCGCGTTTCGCGTTGCGACCTGCTGTCTGGCCTGTGTCGAAACCAGCGACGTACCCAGGGCCAGGTTGGTGATCACATATTTGGCTTCAAAGCCTTCCGCGGTGACTTTACTATGTTCGGTTTCAGGCAGAAAACTTCCCGTGAAACTGGGATGCGGCCATTCCGATTTGACCGTCCATTCGGTCTGCCCGGCATGAGGCGCAATCGTCACGCTCTGATTGCCCTTGAACCGGATCGCAAAATCTGCAGTCAGTTTGCCATCGATCAATTTCGTTGCATCGACCCAGGCAAAAAATCCGCTATTGCCCGTTTCGCCCAAGCCTTTTCCAGGTTTCAACGTCAGCGCCTGGCCATCCAGCGAGACTTTATTGTCGCCTGCCAGGCCGCGCGCATCCGACAATCCAAAGCGAAGTTCAGCCGCAGTAAAGTCAATATCCTCGATCGCGATACCATTGCGTTCGAAATCGTCGGGCAAGCTGAATTGAGCGGCTCCGGATATATTGGTGTCATAGACAACGACTTCGTAAATGGCGCGCTGCTTGGTTTGCGTATTCAATATGCTGTCGAGTTTGACGGTCTGTGGAGCAAGATAAAGTTCGCGCCGAACCCGGTTGGTCCGCGTCACCGTTTTCCCGTCCTGCTCAACCGTCTCCTGGACGCGCGCCATATAGGGTAGGACCAGTTTGGGGCCTGCAAAAACCTGCTTCCCGCCCCAGCCCGAGACGATGCTTTGCTGCGCGATTTCGCTTTGGTCCTGCCGATCATAAACCATCAACCACGTTGCGAATAATGGTATCGTCAGCAAAAAACCCATCAACAACACCATCAGAAATTTGGCGCCGGGGGATCGCTCCGGTTTCGATAATTCAACCTCGTCCTCTTGTATTTCTGTCATGATATTTCCCTCTTTCTTCAGCAACAAAGGTTGCTTGCGAGACGCGCGTGATCGTCTAAAGTCGCCGTGGTTCATTGGAATGAATCACGATGAACTGAGGCACACGTACGCCGAATCGAAAGGCCCTTATGAATATTTCGGATTGCCACAATGTGAATGATTTTCGCTCGCTCGCGAAAAAACGCCTGCCCTTCCCGATCTTTGACTATATCGATGGCTCGGCAGATGATGAGGTCACGCGACGGCGCAATACGTCCGCCTATGAAAGCTGCGATCTGGTGCCGAATGTCCTTGCCGGGGTCAAAGACATCGACATGAGTACGACGGTGATGGGTCAGAAGCTGGCGATGCCGCTCTTCCTCTCGCCGACCGCATTGCAACGGCTGTTTCACTGGCAAGGCGAACGGGCGGTGGCCCGCGCGGCCGAGAGCTTTGGTACGTTTTTTGGTATTTCCTCGCTCGCAACTGTCAGCATCGAGGAAATTGGTGAAGCGATCAAAACACCCAAAATGTTCCAGCTCTATGTCCACAAGGACAAGGCGCTCAACAGATCGATGATCGAACGCTGCAAGACTGCCAAATTTGATGCGCTGACCCTGACCGTCGATACGATTGTTGGCGGCAACCGGGAACGCTGTCTGCGCTCGGGTTTCACCAGTCCACCCAAAATCACACCGACCAGCTTCTGGAGCTATGCTGCCAAACCGGCATGGGGACTGAATTACATGTTCCGCGAAAAGTTCGAGCTATCCAACCTCAAGGATCATGTTTCCGAAGGCACCAGCGTACCGAAATCCGTAGCGGATTATTTCACCAATATGCTCGATCAATCACTCGACTGGAAAATGGCCGAAGAAATTGCAAAAGATTGGGATGGCGAATTTTGCCTGAAGGGGATCATGTCGGTCGGTGACGCCCAACGCGCAGTTGATATTGGCGCGACCGCCATCATGGTCTCAAACCATGGCGGACGTCAATTGGACGGCGGCCGGGCGCCTTTCGATCAGTTGGCCGAGATTTGTGATGCCGTCGGCGACAAGCTGGATGTGATTTGCGACGGCGGAATAACGCGGGGAAGCCATGTTCTGAAGGCGCTCAGTGTCGGAGCCAAGGCCTGCTCCGGTGGTCGGCTCTATCTCTATGCTCTGGCCGCGGCAGGACAACCGGGGGTTGAACGCATCCTGTCTTTGCTGCAAGCTGAGATTGAACGCGATATGAAACTCATGGGTGTCACGCATGTCGACCAACTCAGCCGAGACAATCTGAGATTTCGATGATCAATATATTTAGAGGGTAGAGAAATGAACGTGAAACACATCAGCAAATTGATCCTGGTCAGTAGTTTCCTGGCTACGCCTGCGCTCGCGCAAGAAGGCGCACCAAAAGATTCAACGATCGAGGCCACCGCCAATAAAGTGACCGAACCCTTTGACGGCAAAAATATTCCAGCCAAGCTCAAGGATATTCAGAAAAAACCCTATTCAATGAAAGGCCTCCGGACCTGTGCGGCAATCCAGCAGGAAGTGCGCGAACTTAACGATGTTCTGGGCCCGGACGTCAATGAAAAAGTCGACAAAAGCAAAGCCAAGAAGCGCGAAGAAACCGCTGGCCGCGTAGCTGGCGGCGCCGTCAGTTCGATCATTCCATTTGGCGGACTCATCGGCGAAGTTACCGGCGCCAATGCCGAACGGCGGCGGTATAACAGAGCCGTCTATGCCGGCACCGTCCGGCGTGGATTTCTCAAGGGTGTTGGCCTGCAAAAGGGCTGCAAGGCGCCCGCCAGACCTTGATCCATCGCCGCAAATCGCTTGGCGGTTTCTAGCGGATACTACCGGCGAAAAACCAGAAGGCTATGACCAGCAGCATCAGCGCGAACCCGCGCCGGACAATCTGCGCATAAGGTCCCGAACTCAGCCAGCCATGAGCGCGCCCAGCGAGCAAGACGATGATGACATGGATCAGGGTCGCGATCGCGACATAGGCGATCGATAGCTGCACCGTCTGCAGGGTGACCGACAGATCCGGAACAATATGGACCGGAAGCACGGCGATGAAGAATATCGCGGCCTTGGGATTGAGCAAATTGATAATGATTCCGCGGCGGAAATGTTTTGCGGGTGAACCGTTTTTTTCAACCGCTGCCGGAGACACTTCCCGTTCTCTGCTCCAGGCCTCCCACGCCAACCAGATCAGAAAAGCCGCACCGGCATAGCGCAGCAGGTTAAAAATCAGCTCCGACGCCTGCGCCAGTTGCGCCAGTCCCAAAGCCGCCGCAGCCGCGACGACCGCCAGACCCAGTCCGATGCCGGCAGTCGCAGCAAAGCCCGCGCGCCTGCCCTCGCTCGCGCTAAGCAAGGCCAGCCAGCCCATATTCGGGCCGGGTGTCAGTTCAACCAAGAGGACAACCAACAAGAAAGAAGGAAGCATGGGCGCAATCATCTGCTTGCTTCTACCCGTATCTGCAGGTGTCGGAAAGAGACAAAACTGCCCTTTGGTACAGCATATGTGAAATGATTTTTATCATTATAACAGTTGCTTATTCAACGGGCTCACCGGTCTATAGCGGCAGGTTTCAAAAGATAGGAATTGATTGTGAACAAGGTTCTGACGGGCGGTTTGTCTGTCCTGATATTGTCGTTAATCTCAGCTTGCACGACGTCAACCGCAGGCAATGACGGGGCTGCAACAGCTGGACCATCGCCGATATCGATCGCGGCTCATGCCGATTCAATCTATCATGGCGGTTTCGTCATTACGGTAGATGATCAGGAATCCATCGCCGAGGCGATTGCGGTGAAAAATGGCAAGATATTGGCCGTCGGCAGCGAGCAAGAACTGCTGGCCCGCCACCAAGGACAATCGACCAGGATGATCTCGCTAGATGGCGCGACTCTGCTCCCTGGATTTATCGACGCCCATGGGCACTTCATGCAAGTTGGCTTGGCGGCACAATCAGCCAACCTTCTTCCTCCGCCCGATGGCGTCGTGAACAGCATTGAAAGCCTGAAAAAAGCACTAAGCGATCATGCCGGGAGCACGCAGGCCAAACAACTCGGCTGGATTGTTGGCAATGGCTATGATGACGCGCAACTGGCTGAGCAGCGACATCCGACTGCGGCTGAACTGGATGAGATTTCCACAGACATGCCAGTGTTCGCGATGCATCAGTCGGGGCATCTCGGTGCGCTGAATTCCGTCGGCTTGAAGGCCATGGGATATGACGAGAATAGCAAGGACATGGCGGGCGGCAAAATCAGACGCAAGCCAGGCTCCAATGAACCCAATGGTGTGCTCGAAGAATTCGCCTATTTTGGCGCAGCAATGGCACTGATATCCAAAATCACCCCCGACATGATCCCGAGCCAGGTTGCCTCGGCGCAAAAGGCATATGTCGAAGCCGGATTTACCACCGCACAGGAAGGCAGAGCCCAGGAATCAGACTTGACCGCGATGATGGCGATGGCAGATGCCGGAGCGCTCGATATCGATGTTACGATCTATCCCGATCCAACACTGGCGACTGACCCCGATGCACTTTGGGCGAAAGTCAAAGCCCAGGCTTCCAATGACTATTCGAACCGCGTCCGTGTGGCCGGGATCAAACTGTCGCTGGATGGTTCCCCACAGGGCAAAACCGCCTGGTTCAAGCAGCCCTATTTCATCCCACCCGAAGGCGCTGACAAGGACTATGCCGGATATCCCCAGTTGAAAGACGAACTGCTGCAAAAATGGATTGATCTGGCGTTTGACAATGACGTGCAAGTCTTGACCCATGTGAATGGCGACGCCGCGATCGACCAGCTTCTCAACGCGGTCGACGTCTATACGAAACAAAGTGGGCCAGCGGATCGCCGCCCGGTGGCGATCCACGCGCAAACGACGCGCGAAGATCAACTGGATCGGATGAAGGATCTCGGCATCATTCCCTCGTTCATGACGGTTCATACATTTTACTGGGGCGATTGGCACCGCGATTCGGTTCTCGGACCGGAACGTGCCGCGCGGATATCGCCACAGAAATCTGCACTGGACAGAGGCATGATGTTCACCAGCCACAATGATGCTCCGGTCACTCTGCCCAATTCCCAGATGATCTTATATTCGCAGGTCAACCGCCTGACCCGCAGCGAGCAAATATTGGGCCCGGATCAACGCGTCGGTGCGATGGATGCGATCCGCGCCATTACCCGCAACGCAGCGTTCCAGCTGTTCGAGGAAGATCGCAAAGGCACGCTTGAGGTAGGAAAGCTCGCCGATTTTGTCATCCTGGATCGCAATCCGCTAACCATAGCTCCGACCGAATTGCTGAACTTGAAGGTGCTTCAGACGATCAAAGAAGGCAAAGCAGTTTATCGGGCTGATGAGGAATAATAGCTGACATCTAGGGTGTGAACCGATCAAAAGCCGAATATTATCCACCATGCCGAGCTGGACTGCTTCCGATTGACTAAACTGATTGATTTTTGGTCATCCGATTCCGGCAAATGATGCCAAAGGCAGTTGGGTGTCTTTTAGGACCATTTGGCCAGCAGTCCAGCTAACCGCCGGTCTGGACGACCGAGCGGCGATATAGGTGCCATGTGGCATGACCGAGCACCGGAAGCACGACGAACAGCCCCAGGAAAAGCGGGAGCATGGCGATAAATAGGGAAATCGCGATCACAAGGGCCCAGATCAGCAAGATGAACTTGTTCGATCGTACTGTTGCCAGGCTCACGATGATTGCCGTGATAAAGTCAACTTCGCGATCAACCAGCATCGGCAGACTGACGACGGTTATCGAATAGAAGGCCAACGCCATCAGTCCTCCCACAATAGTTCCGACAAACAACATCATGATGCCCGCACCGGTGCGAAACAATGCCATGGACTCAGATCCGATACCGGATTCCGCGAGGAAAACAGCGAAAATACCATGGGCGACCATCAGCCAGAATCCGAATGCGACGAACAGGATAACGCCCATACTCATTATTTGCTCGTCGCCGTGGCCCCGCAATGCCCCGAGGATTGCCCGCCAACTCATCGCGATGCCGGCTTCGCGACGGCGGCTGACTTCATAAAGTCCGACCGCTGCAAATGGCGCAAGCAGCGGAAACCCTGCCGCAGCCAGTACCAACCAGAAAACTTCGCCCCGGACAAAAAGTGAGAAATAGAGGAACATCCCCGCGATCGCGAATATCCCCGCGAAAAACAGCCCGAAAATTGGATGTGCCTTGAAATCACCCCAACCGGCTGCAATTGCAGCACGCAGATCACTGATCGTGAGATCGCTGGCAACCACCGCTGGTGCGACCTGCGCTCGTTCACCCATGTTCATGATATCCTCTCCTTGCAGCTCTCCTTTTGGAAATATCAGGGAATAGTGCAGCAAATCACCCACGACATCAAGTTGGCCACGACATAAGCCAATTGGTACCAGCCAATGGAGGAAGCCGTCCCAATGTCCGCTGTCCCGAGATTGCGATCACAGGACCGATATGCGCGAGGAGCCAAAAGCGGATGCGCAAGATCAGCAGCGATTAGTCATAAGCGCATGGCCGCTTGAAGCACAGATTGATTGAACGACTACGGTTCAGCCCAGTTCCAAATGCTCTCCCTGATCCCTATCGCTCCGCAATCTGCTGCCGCAAAGCTCGGCTTTCCGCGTGATGTTTCTGCAACACCGGCGTTTTCCAAATGGCCAGACGACCAGATATCTCAGAATAAGAATCGGCCGCTAACGCCTGTCCAGCTTGACTTTGCAGGGATCGCAATCCCGAGACTCACTACTGCGGTTCACAAAAGTGAAATGCTTGCTATAAAGCCGCAAGATTTGAAGGCCGGGTTCGCAGGGGACACATTTTTCGGCTTTGCAATGGGTTCGATAGGTATTCTCCGGTCGGACGTGTTTTTCCCTTAAATTGTAATAAAACCACAAGAGGTTTATCTTGATCTATCTAAAAACGGGCGCTTCGCTCGCGGTTATCGCGGCGCTGGGCTGTACTTCGGCACAAGCACAGGAAACTTAGAATAACGAGCAGCAAGGCGGCGTGAACGAAATTGTTGTTACCGCGACAAAACGCAGTGCGAATTTGCAGGACGTTCCAATTGCCGTACAGGCCTTAGGCGAAGAAACACTCGATCAGCTGGGCGTCACCGTCTTTGACGATTATCTGCAACAGCTACCTGGCGTGACTGCTGGCGGCGGCGGCCCCGGTCAAAGCACCATCTATATTCGCGGCCTCGCGTCGACGACACCAAATCTGACCACTGCCGGCGTTGCGGGACTTGCTCCCAATGTGGCGCTTTACCTGGACGAACAGCCCGTATCACAACCTGGTCGCAACCTTGATGTTTACGCTGCCGATCTCGAGCGCGTCGAAGTCTTGTCAGGGCCGCAGGGCACTTTGTTTGGCGCCAGTTCGCAAGCCGGAACGGTGCGTTTGATCACCAACAAGCCGGTTCTCGGACAATTTCAGGCCAAAGTGAAATCTGGCATTGCTTATACCAAGAGCGGTGACCCGAGCTATAATATCGAAGCCATGTTGAATATCCCGATAACCGACAGTTTCGCTATCCGCGCAGTGGGCTATTATGACAATAAGGGCGGCTATATTGACAATGTTGCCGGAACACGGAGCACCGCTGAAAGCGCGCGTTTCCGTACTGTCGGCACCGTCCGCGACAATGGCGTGCCGGTGAACACAAACCGCGGCGGCTTGCAAGCTGGCGCTGACCTCAGTGGCGTAAACTTCATTCTCGCTGACAATTCAGCTCTGGTTGAGAAAAATTTCAACGATACGCAATATCTCGGTTTCCGGATCAGCGGCAAATATGAATTTTCAAATGACTGGAGCCTGACCCTCGCCCATGCCCGTCAGGGTCTCGATTCAGATGGTGTCTTCTTTGAAGATCCTACTCTGGGTGATCTGGAGATCCAACGCTTTGAACGCGACGAGATCAAAGATGATTTCAGCAACACAAGCTGGACATTGGAAGGCCGGATTGGCGCGTTGGAGCTGGTGTACACCGGTGCTTATACCAAGCGTGAAACATCTCAGCGGGTTGATTATTCCGACTATCTGTTCGTTGGCCAATATCTGCCATATTATATTTGTGATGGCTCGGTCTCTTATCCAGGTGGCGCCCCAAGCGGCACCTGTCAGGCACCGAATCTATTCGTAGATTCGCGTACAGAAACCGAAGTGATGACCCACGAGCTGCGCTTCAATACGCCGGCAGAAAATCCGTTGCGCCTCACCGCTGGCGGATTTTACAGCGATCTGGAATTGCAGGAATTCAATGACTTCGTCTACCCCGGCAGCACCGCGATCGATTTGTTCGGTGGCTCTTTCCCAGCCAATTTCTCGCAACCAAATGCGTTCATCACCGATAGCAATGCTTACCCGGCAGGCGTTATCTTCCGCAATGATGTGCGCCGGACCGACAAGCAATTTGGCATATTTGGTGAAGCCACATATGATATTTCAGACCAATTGGCTGTCACATTGGGCGCGCGCTATTATGACGTAGAAGTGGATCTGGAAGGAAGCGCGAACTCGTCTTTCTGTAACTCCAGCGGCGTTGACGAAAATGCCTTCGGCACGAACATCAGTGATCTCTATGATGGCGATGGCAGCTTCACCTTCATCGGCAGCTGTAACGACGCCTTGCGCCAGACATTTACGTTGGGTCAGTCGGTAGCCGATATTCAAGTAGCTGGACTGAGCGCAGGACAAGCGCAGCAGGTGTTTAACTCGCTGAACGCTCCTGACAAGGCGGCGACCGATGGCTTCATCTTCAAAGCCAACCTGACCTGGACGCCAACCGAAGATCTGCTCTTCTACGCAACTTATTCGGAAGGCTTCCGTCCAGGATTGTTGAACCGTCCAGGTGGTGCGCAAGGACCAAATGGTTTCAACGTCCCGTTCGTTCTCGATACCGATGACGTGACAAATTACGAAATCGGCTGGAAGACCTCGCTCTTCGACAATCAGCTACGTTTCAATGGTAATGCCTTTTTTGTTGATGTTCAGAATTTGCAAACCACCATCCTCGATCCAGCGATCACCAATTTGTTCTTCTCGGACAATGCGGCAAATGCTGAAATCAAGGGCGTCGAGGCAGATATCACGATCGCGCCCTATGCATTGGAAGGCCTGACTGTCAGCGCGGCTTTCTCTATTCTTGATACCGAGATTACAGATGTCCTCACGCCGACCAATGACGTGATCGCCGGACGTAGCCTTGCCTTTGCGCCAAGCTTCCAGGGAAATTTGCGGGCGCGCTATGAATGGGAAGCCTTTGGTGACTGGACAGCCCATGTCCAGCCACAGGTTACCCATTCTGGATCTGCGGCAACCGACATTGTCGAGATCAACCGGATAATATTGGATAGCTGGACAACATTCGGCCTTTCGGCAGGTCTCAGCGATGACAAATGGTCGTTCGAGATATATGGTGAGAATCTGACTGACGAACGCGCTGAAGTGAGCGGTAATTTCGTCAATGATCGTGCGCGGATAACCGTAAATCGCCCGCTCACCCTCGGCGTACGGGTAGCCTTCTCTTATTGATTGAAATGAAATCAAGGGGAAGCCGAGCCGAACCGCTTGGCTTCCCCTGCTATTAAAGGACTGCAAGCCAAGCATAAATGTCTGAAACTGGCCTTGATATCGACGAACAGCTCAAATTGGCGCGCGCTCAAATGTATGAGGGACGTTTTGAAGCTGCGCTGGGCTCTGCCACGGCGATTTTACAAAGCGCTTCCGAGAATATCGACGCGCTTTACATGAAAGCGGTTTGCCAGCGATATCTGGGCGATCATGACAAGGCTCTGGCGACCATCGACCAGCTGAAAAGCCTGTCTCCCGATTTTGGCCGCGCCCATCAGGAAGAGGGCCATATTTTCAAGGCAAAGGGCGACAATGAGGCGGCTTTGGCTGCCTATCGCCGGGCTTGCCAATGCAACCCAGTTTTACAGGCCAGCTGGAAAGCCCAGGCAGATATTCTCGAAGCTTGGGGCCGCCGCGATGCGGCGATGGAGATGCGCGGGCAGGAACAGCGCATAGCCGCCTTGCCGAAGCCATTGGTCGCCATATCGCACCTGCTGCATGAAGGAAAATTGATCAAGGCGGAAAATGCCTGTCGCCATTTCCTGCAAAACAACCCCCATCATGTCGAAGCCATGCGGCTATTGGCTGAAATCGGGTCTCGTTTGGGCATATTGGAAGACGCTGATTTCCTCCTGGAAAGTGCGCTCGAATTTCAACCCGACAATGTTCAGGTGCGGATTGATTATATTCAAACCCTGCGCAAGCGTCAAAAATTTGCCGAGGCTTTACAACAGAGCGAAATATTATATCGGCGCGACAGCGCAAATCCGGTTTTTCAGTCGCTCTACGCGATCGAGTCAATGCAGACCGGAAATTATGAACAGGCCCTGGATCTGTTTGACAAGGTCCTCGAAAAGCTTCCTCAGGACCCGGTCACGCTGACCTCCCGCGGCCATGCGCTGAAAACTTTTGGACGTCATGAAGAAGCTGTCCTGTCCTATCAAAATGCGATCAAGTCAGACCCTGGCCATGGTGATGCTTATTACGGGCTGGCCAATCTCAAAACCTATCGCTTCAGTGATGACGAGCTGCGCCTCATGGAGATCCAGGAACAAGCCAATCGATTGAGCTATCAAAACCGCATCCATATCTGCTTTGCGCTGGGCAAGGCCTATGAAGACCGGAAGGATTATGACACATCCTTCGGTCATTATGAGCGCGGCAATGAATTGAAACGGGTACAATCCCGCTATGATGCCGATCAGATGACCGCCGAGTTGAAAAGCCAAATAACCGCCTGCACCCCGGCGCTGTTTGAAAAGCAATCGGGCAAGGGATGCGATGCCCCCGATCCAATTTTCATATTGGGCCTGCCGCGGGCGGGTTCGACTTTGCTCGAACAGATATTGGCATCGCACAGCCAGATTGACGGCACGTTGGAATTGCCCAATATCTTGTCACTGGCCCATCGGTTGCGGCGCCAGAAGCAGGCGAGCAATGACTCGCTCTATCCCGAAGTGCTGCATGATCTCGATGCCGATCAATTGCGCACCATGGGTGAGGAATTTATTGAGAGCACCCGCATCCATCGCCAGGGCGCATCATTTTTCATCGACAAGATGCCGAATAATTTCCGGCACATCGGCCTGATCAAACTCATTCTGCCCAATGCCAAAATCATCGATGCCCGGCGCGAACCGATGGCCTGCTGCTTCTCCGGCTTCAAACAGCTGTTCGCGGAAGGTCAGGAGTTCACATATGGCTTGAACGAAATTGGCCGCTATTACAGCGACTATGTGGAACTGATGGATCATTGGGACACGGTGCTGCCCGGGGCGGTCTTGCGGGTTCAGCATGAGGATGTGCTCGATGATCTGGACGGCCAGGTGCGCCGGATGCTCGACTATCTCGGCCTGCCATTTGAGCAAGCCTGTATCGATTTTCACCGGACAGAACGCGCTGTGCGCACCGCCAGTTCCGAGCAGGTCCGCCAGCCCATCACCAAAGCGAGCGTCGATCTCTGGCGCCATTATCAATCACATTTGCAGCCGCTGAAAAATGCACTGGGAAGCAAAATATTGGAGCCTCAACAGTGACCGGAACAGAAACAGTCGCAGCCGATGTGACCGACATTGACTATGAAACCGATTACGAAGCGGGTCAGGACAATGTGAATACTTTTGGCCTCGAACTGCACAATCCGGTTTTTTTCATCAGCGCCATTCTGATCATCGCCTTCGTGTTGCTGACTCTGCTCTTTCCGGACATATCGAAAATCGGCCTTGAGGCGACCAAGGCCTGGACACTGGAATATTTTGACTGGTTCTTTGTCATCGCGACCAATTTTGTGCTGGTTTTTTGCGTCGCTATCGCGCTCTCGCCATTGGGTAAAATCCGTCTCGGCGGAGCCGATGCCAAGTCCGAATTCGGGACCATATCCTGGATCGCGATGCTATTCTCCGCAGGCATCGGCATCGGCATGGTATTCTATGGCGCAGCCGAACCCATGGCTTATTATACCGACTGGGGCGGCACGCCGTTAAATGTCGAGGCGCGGACGCCCGAAGCAGAGCGCCTGGCATTGGGTGCAACCGTTTTCCACTGGGGCCTGACACCCTGGGCAGTCTATGCTGTGATCGGTCTGGCGCTTGCATTTTTTGCCTATAACAAGGGCCTGCCGCTGACCATCCGTTCGGCTTTCTATCCGATTTTGGGGGAACGCATATGGGGCTGGCCGGGTCATCTGATCGACATTCTAGCGGTCATCGCGACCCTCTTCGGCTTGGCAACCTCGCTCGGTTTCGGTGCGCAGCAAGCCGCAACCGGTCTGTCCTTTCTGTTCGGCTTTGAAGCAACATTGATGTCGCAATTGTTGCTCATCGCAATCATTTCGGCACTGGCGATTGTCTCGGTGGCGCGCGGCATGGATGGCGGCATAAAATTGCTGAGCAATGTCAACATGGTGCTCGCTGCGCTGCTGCTCGCCTTTGTTTTTGTCGCAGGCCCCACGCTCAAAATATTCAGCGGCTTTGGCACCACCATCGCCAGCTATGTCGAATATGCCATCCCGTTGAGCGACTGGACCGGTCGCGAAGACCGGTCATGGTATCACGGCTGGACGATATTCTACTGGGCCTGGTGGGTCAGCTGGTCGCCATTTGTCGGCATGTTCATCGCCCGCATTTCCAAAGGCCGCACTATTCGTGAGTTTTTGACCGTGGTGCTGGTCGTCCCGGTGATTGTCGCGGTCATCTGGTTCACGACATTCGGGGTGACAGCGATCGAACAGGTCAAGGAAGGGATCGGCCAATTGCCTGCCGGGGTCACCGAGGCGCCATTGGTGTTGTTCCAGATGCTCGAGAATATGCCATTCCCCTATATTGCTTCGTCTCTCGCCATCATCCTGTTAATCGTGTTCTTCGTCACGTCATCCGACTCCGGTTCGCTGGTCATCGATGCGATAACTGCTGGTGGCAGAACAGATGCACCGGTTTTGCAGCGCATCTTCTGGGCGATATTGCAGGGACTGGTCGCAGCCGCATTATTGGTCGGCGGCGGTGCCAGCGCGCTGGGTGCCATGCAGGCCGGCACGATCGCCAGCGGCCTGCCCTTCACCTTCGTTCTGCTGGTCTGTTGTTACAGCCTGTTCAAGGGCCTGATGTCCGAGTATCGATTGTTGAAGACCGAGCTCGTCGCCGTTTGACGCGACATGCATCAAATCGCCTGCTCCCTGCCTTCGGTCGTGGCCGGATGGTTCACTATCCAATTTGCTGCCAGAATAGCCTGATCGCAACATAGAGTATCAGCATCGCAGTCAGGCGCCTGATCCAGATTTCAGGCAGTGCTTTGCTCGCGAGATGGCTGCCAAGCTGTCCGCCAACCAATACCGTCAGGAACAAAGGCCAATAGGAGGTCAGCGCCGCGATGCTGTGATCCCAGCCAGATTTCATCAACTGGCCAGCGAGACCGCTGATCGAGTTGACGAGTATGAAAATACTCGCTGTAGCGGCGATCCGGCGGCCGCCGGCCCAGCGCGTCAACAGGAGAATCGGCGCCAAGAAGATACCGCCGCCGATCCCGACCATACCGGAGAGAAAGCCGATAGCTGTGCCTATCGCCGGTGCAAAGAAACGGTTTTCGGCCCAACGGGATGGGCTGGCTGAAGAACCGGCCTGTCTGATAAATGGTTCAATCAGCAACAATATGCCCGCGGCGGCAAGCGAGAGGCCGAGCAAGATCATAAACTGATTTTGCGCAATCTCGAGACGGCCGCCGAGCCACGCAGCGGGCACGGACAGCAGCAGGATCGGCCAGATTCGCGGCCAGTCGATCAGGCCTCGAAGTTGGAATCGCATCGTTCCGCCCGTGACGACAATGATATTGCAGAGCAGCGCAATCACCGGCAGCGCTCGGTAATCCAGATCAGCCAGTGCCAGCAGCGCAATATAGGTCGAACCACCGCCAAAGCCGACGCTGGCATATAGTGCGGCTGTCAGAGTGAAAAGCAGCGCGAGACCAGTGATACCCAAAGCCATGTCAGGCCCGGCCTATCACTGGACGCATCGGCCTACAACTTGCCGTGGCAATGCTTATACTTGCGACCGGAACCGCAAGGACAAGGTGCATTGCGGCTGACCTTTTCAATGCCTTCTGCCGGATTTTCCAACACGCCCGATTGACGTGGTGGCAAGCGTGATGACACCGTCCCCAACGTACCCCCATCGATATCATTGCTATTATCTTCGCCGGTCAGGGGATCAATATGGGTAGTAAGGAAATCAGGCAGATCGGGCAGTTCCGGCGGCGCAATTTCTTCCTGACGCTGGAATTGGCTGGTGGCAATTGTTTTGGTAACGCCTTCGCGGATGACTTCCAGCATCCGTTCGAACAGTCCAAAGGCCTCCTGCTTATATTCATCCAGCGGCTTTTTCTGTGCATAGGCACGCAGGAACACGACCTGACGCAGTGCATCCAGCGTTGCGAGATGTTCTTTCCAATGATGGTCGAGAAGTTCCAGCAGGATTGATTTTTCAATCTGCTGCCAGACACCCGGATTTTCCGCCTCGACATTCGCCATTTTCTCATTGAATTCGGCATCGGCCATTTCCGATATCCGGTTTTCGATAATTTCGGGTTCAAGCGCGTCTTCGGTCATCCAGCTGTCGAGATCGGGTCGCAATCCCAGCACCGACTCCACGCGGACCTTCAGGCCATCAATATCCCATTGTTCCGGGTAGCTTCCAGGAGGACATGCATCTGCAACCATCGCGTTGACCGTTTCATGGCGCATGTCTTCAACAACATCACCCACCGTCTCGGCATCCATGATTTCGGAGCGCTGCTCATAAATCACCGTCCGCTGGTCGTTCATCACATTATCATATTCGACAACTTGCTTCCGCGCTTCATAATTGCGAGCTTCAACTTTTTTCTGTGCCGTCTCAATGGCTTTTGACAGCCACTTGCCACCAATGGCCTCGCCATCTTCGAGATTTTTATTCATCATCTTGGCGAACATCGTCTCGGTGCCAAAAATGCGCAGCAGGTCATCTTCGAGGCAGAGATAGAAACGGCTGAGACCCGGATCACCCTGACGACCCGAGCGCCCACGCAACTGATTATCGATCCGACGGCTCTCGTGCCGTTCGGTGCCCAATACGAACAATCCGCCAGCCGCGCGGACCTCTTCGCGCAGCGCGCGAACCTCTTCTTCAATCTTCGCGATGGCTTTGTCTCTTTCGGGCCCGGCTTCCATCTCGCCCAGTTCGTTTTCGACCCGGAAGTCGATATTGCCACCGAGTTGAATATCGGTTCCGCGACCAGCCATATTGGTCGCGATAGTCACCGCACCAGGCGAACCAGCCTGGGCAACGATGCGCGCTTCCTGCTCATGGAATCGGGCATTGAGTACATTATGACCGACATCTTCCTTTTTGAGAAAGTCGGAGAGCAGTTCGGATTTTTCAATCGATACCGTGCCGACCAGAACTGGCTGTCCCTTGTCTGCATGTTCCTTGATTTTTTTGGCTATCGCAGCAAATTTATCAATCGTGCTCTTGTAGAATTCATCATTCACATCTTCGCGCAAAACAGGTTTGTTGGTCGGAATCGTAACCACGTTCATTTTGTAAATTTCAAAAAATTCCGCCGCCTCGGTCTCTGCCGTACCTGTCATACCCGACAGTTTCGGATACATGCGGAAGAAATTCTGGAAGGTAATCGACGCCATGGTCTGGTTTTCCGGCTCGATCTGAACGCCTTCTTTCGCCTCCACTGCCTGATGCAGGCCGTTGGACCAGCGACGCCCTTCCATCATCCGACCGGTAAATTCGTCAATGATGATCACCTTGCCATCTTTGACGATATAGTCGGTGTCACGCTTGCGCATGACATTGGCCATCAATGCCTGATTGAGGTGATGGACAACCTGGGTATTCTCATAATCATAGAGATTATTCCCTTCGAGCAATCCGGCCTCTTCCAGCAGGCGTTCGGCTTTCTCGGTGCCATCTTCGGTCAGCGAGATATTTCTGGCTTTCTCATCCTTCTCATAATCTTCTTCTGAAAGATGTTGAACGATGTCATTGACCGACAGGTAGAGGCTCGACTTATCGTCTGTTGGGCCAGAGATAATCAGCGGCGTCCGCGCTTCATCGATCAAAATCGAATCGACTTCATCGACAATTGCAAAATTGAACGGACGCTGGACCATCTGGGCGCGCTCGTGCTTCATATTGTCGCGCAGATAGTCGAATCCGAATTCATTATTGGTGCCGTAGGTAATGTCAGCGGCATATGCAGCACGGCGCTTTTCCTCACCGAGATTGGGCACGATGATGCCAACTTCCATCCCAAGGAAATTATAGACTTGGCTCATCCATTCCGCATCGCGACGCGCCAGATAGTCATTGACCGTCACGACATGGACGCCCTTGCCGCCGATCGCATTGAGATAGCAGGCCAGAGTAGCCACTAGCGTCTTGCCTTCACCGGTCCGCATCTCGGCAATCTCGCCGCGGTGCAGAACAATACCGCCGATCAGCTGAACATCATAATGACGCTGTCCCAGGGTGCGCTTTGCCGCTTCCCGAACCACCGCAAAGGCTTCCGGCAAAATGTCGTCCAACGTTTCACCATTGGCGACTCGCTCTTTGAAATAAGAGGTTTTTGCGGCAAGCTCTTCATCGGACAAGGGTTCGATCGCGGCCTCAAATCCATTGATCGCATCCACGACCTTTTGCATCGATTTGACATAGCGGTCATTGGCTGACCCGAAGATAGATTTGGCTAGATCGCCGAACATGATTTTTTCCAATATTTAGATGGTGCGGGCTCGTCAAAAGCCCGAAATAGTTTGAATAGGGGAGAATAGCCCGCCACTTGAAGCGAACGAGACGAGAAAGCCGCTAGGGCGCGCCCTCTTGATGTTCGAGCTTGTCGCCAGCCTCTGACCGCAGCGCGGCATCGGAACGAACCGGCAAGGCTGCGCCTTTTTCCATTTCAGAAAGCGCGGCGGTCGCCGTCAATGCTGCGGATTGAAAACCATGATGATGACCGGTGCGACATCGGACTGAATCCGCCGAAACACAGCGAATGACAAGGGCTGCCTGCGCGCGTTCAGGACTTCCAACTTCGCGCGCCATCTGCTCTTCTGCAGCCATGGCTGCAGGTGCCGTCAAACCGACAGCATTGAATAGCAGCAACATAAAACTTGCAATATATGCGTTCATGGACAAGGCACCCGTCAATATCAGCGCGTTCTATCAAACCAATCGATAAAGGCAAGTTAAGTGTCGGACAATATTTCGCCTTTGGCGCCAACACAATTCCCGCAATTACAAGAAATATCCGGAGTCACCTGCCGGATTGCCCGCGCCCAATATAAAGATTGGGACCGCTGCGATTTAACCTATGTCGAGTTGGCTGCGGGCACGACTGTTGCAGGGGTCCTGACTCAAAGCAAATGTCCCTCAACAGAAGTCGAATGGTGTCGCAAGGCGCTCCCCGGAGGGCGCGCGCGCGGACTGATCGTGAATGCGGGCAATGCCAATGCCTTTACCGGAGCGCGCGGGATGGAAGCCGTGCAGCGGATATTGGCGCTGGCCAGCGATCATCTCGGCTGTGCCGAAGAAGAGATATTCGTGTCTTCGACCGGTGTGATCGGGGTGCCGCTCCCCAAAGACCGGGCCGAGATCGGTTTGAAAGCGGCATTCACGGCTAAACCGTGCAGTTGGACAGACGCCGCTTCAACGATCATGACAACCGATACATTCCCGAAAATGGCCACGGTCAGCGCGATGATCGGCAGCGAAAAAGTCACCCTGAACGGGATCGTCAAGGGATCCGGAATGATCGCCCCTGACATGGCGACCATGCTCGGCTATATTTTTACCGATGCCACCGTCTCAGCCGCGTTTCTGCAAAAGATGCTCAGCGCGGCAACCGCCAGCAGTTTCAATAATATCACCGTCGACAGCGACACATCGACCAGCGATACTGTGCTGGCTTTCGCGACCGGTCAAAGCGCCGCTCCGCCGATCGGGTCATATGAAGATGTCGGCGCCGATGCTTTTCAAGCCGCACTGAGTGATCTGTGCATGCAACTGGCGCATCTCGTCGTCCGCGATGGCGAAGGCGCAAGCAAATTTATCGAGATAGCCGTAAGCGGCGCGGAGAGTGATGCCAGTGCCAAGCGGATTGCGCTGTCGATCGCCAATTCGCCCTTGGTCAAAACCGCGATCGCAGGCGAAGATGCCAATTGGGGGAGGATTGTGATGGCGGTCGGCAAAGCCGGGGAACCGGCGGACCGTGACAAGCTCACGATCAGTTTTGGCGGCGTCACCGTGGCGCGCGATGGCCTTGTCGTGCCGGATTATGACGAGGCGCCGGTGGCCGCGCATCTGCAAGGTGACAATATCGATATTTCCGTCGACATCGGCCTTGCCGACGGTCGCGCGACCGTCTGGACCTGTGATTTGACCCACGGATATATCAGCATCAACGCTGATTATCGGAGCTGATCCTTGCATCCCCTTTACCAGCCCGTCCTCGACATATTGGAACAGGCCGCGCGCGATATCGTTTTGCCTTATTATCAGAATTTGAAATCCGACCAGATTGCTGAAAAAACACCCGGTGATCTCGTCACCATCGCAGATCGGCTCAGCGAAGAATTTCTCAGTGAAGCATTGGGCAGCCTTTTACCGGACGCCAAGGTCGTGGGTGAAGAAGCGGTCGCCGCTGATCCTGCGGTCCGAGATCAAATCGCCAGCGAACAGGTCTGGATCATCGATCCGATCGACGGCACCGGCAATTTTGCAGCGGGCAACCCGCCCTTTGGAATCATCATTGCCTTGGCCGAACAGAATGAAACCGTCGCCGGGTGGCTCTATGACCCTCTGACCCAACGGATATGCCATGCGGTCAAACATGGCGGCGCCTATATCAATGGTGCGCGCGTCTCGGTAGCCCAAGCCTCGCCGCCAAAACCGGTTGCCGCTCTCGCTACCGGTTTCATGACATCCGATCAGCGCGACACCTTGCTCTCGAAAGCCGTGCCGCAATATGAGATTGTTGATATTCCGCGCTGTGCAGCAGAGCAATATCCGCGGCTGGTGCTCGGAACCAATCATCTATCGGTGTTCGAACGCACCCTGCCCTGGGATCATGCCGCAGGGATTCTGATGCTCAACGAGGCAGGCGGGAAATGCGCGCGCTGGGATGGCTCTGACTATTTTCCAGCGGATCGCACAACAGGATTGCTCGGGGCCTCATCACCGAAACTCTGGGATGAGGCCGCCGGGCTCCTTGGGGATATTTTCGACGCTTAAGCGGGCAGGCTGGTTTCCAGCCAGGATTTGAGCTGGCTCTTCGGAGCCGCGCCGACTTTGGTTTCAACCGGCACGCCATTGTTGAACAGAATCATCGTCGGAATACCGCGGACGCCATATTTCGCCGGCGCATCAGGACTGTCATCAATGTTGAGCTTGGCGATTGTCACCTGACCACCCATTTCATCGCTGATTTCCTCCAGCGCAGGGCCGATCATCTTACATGGGCCGCACCATTCCGCCCAGAAGTCGACCAGAACCGGGCCATCTGCCTTCAAGACATCGCCCTCGAAACTTTCATCAGTAATTGCTTTGGTAGCCATAAGGATTCTCCAATTGTTTGATCACTATCTAGGGACAAGGGGGCAAAGGCTCAACCACCCTGCCCTAAAGGATTTTCATATGCGGTCATAGTCCGGCTTGTGCCGCGCTATGAGATCGGAAGGAATCTCAAGCATGATGGGGGTTTGAGAATAGAGCAAACCCGCCTTGACCCGTCGTCCCGGGAATATTTTTTCCAACGCCGCAACATAGGCGGCCATCTGGCGCAAATAGGCGACCGGGGCCTGTTTTGCATTGTCCGGGACCTTGCGACCGGTTTTAAAGTCGACCACATAGATGCAATCATCGGAAATCAGCAGCCGATCAACCGTTCCGGAAATGACATAGTCATTCACAACCGCAGCTATCGGTGCCTCGGCGAGACTTTCGGAAGAAAAAAGCCCCCCCCAATCAGGATTGTCGAGCACGGAAAAAACTGTCGAAATCAGTTCGTGGCGCTGGTTTGCATCAAATATCGCTTTCTGTTTCTGCAACCAGCGATCCGCCACATCCGCGCGCCGGTCTGGCGCGATATTGGGGAGGCGCTGGAACAGGCTGTGCAACAATATCCCGCGTTCCGCCGCAGCCCGCATATCCCTGTTCGGCGGTGGATTGGCGGCATCATCCGGACCAAGGTCTGACGGAGTCAAGGGACGCGGCGGCCTCGCTTCGATCGGCGCCGCTTGGTGCAGCCATTCAGGCAGAGCCGCTTCACTATATTCGCTCGCAGCGACTGGCTTTTGGGATGCGGATACGACCGAAGATGGATCTCGACCGCCATAGACGCGCTTGGCGATCCAGTCCGGATCATCTTGCCACTCGCAGTCCAGCGCCATCAGGCCGCGTTCGATCGCAGCATACCAGCTTTGCTCAGCCACTTCGCCGTTGGCCTTGGGTCCCAAGGTGCCAGCCACGACCAGATGTTCTTCGGCGCGGGTCATCGCCACGTAAAGCAGCCGCCAATGTTCTTCCATTTCCCGCGCGTCCGCGACGGTCGCATAAGCGCTCAGCAGTCCGACCCGTTCGGCTTTCCGGATCGGGACCACCGGATAGTTCACATTATCATCCGGGTGGAGCGGATCGGGAATATCGAAGCCGCCGCCTTTTTTGTTCGCTGGATCAAATGTCGCATTGGCGAGGATCACGAGCGGTGCCTGCAGGCCTTTCGCACCATGGACGGTGATCAGACGCACTTCATTGCCGCCCTCCGCCTGCTCGCGCTTGATTTCCACATCACCGCGATCAAACCAGTCGAGAAAACCGTGCAATGTCGGAATATGATCCTGTTCAAAAGCCAGCGCCGTGGTCAGCAGCTCTTCGAGCGGATCAAGCGCGGCATGGCTGAGCCGGGCAGCGAGTTTACGGCGTCCCTGCATCGGGCCGGACAGGATTGTTTCGAGAAACTGATAGGGGGTATTGAAATCGGCTATGCCGAGCAGATCGCGCAATGGCCGGATCAATTCCGCCAATTCGCGCTGGCTGCGAAGATATTCCCACAGGCTTTTCTCTGCATGTTGCTTGCCGCGATAGCCGCGTGCGAGCAGATCATCCTGCGACCATCCGATCAACGGCGACACGAGCAAGCTGGCGCAATTGAGATCATCATTGGGCTGCAGAACGAAGCGAATGGCAGACAAGAGATCCTGCACCACCAGCGGTTGATTGAGCCGGATACGGTCGATACCGGCCACGGGGACATTTTCGGCAAACAGGCGCGCAACGATCAGCGAACTGAGCGCATCGCGTTTGTTCACCAGGATCATCACATCTTTGGGTTCCAGCGGCCGCTTCTCGCGCGCCAGCCACAAGGGATTTTCCGGCGACAGCCAGCTTTTGATCTGCAACGCCAGCCGCTGAGCGAAAACCCGCGTCTCGTCGGTCAGCCAGGATTCTTCATCCTCTGGATCGCCAAGCGCACCATGGGCCAAAGGCTTCCATAGAGTCACGCTGCCCGCGGCATCTGGATAGTTGCTGCGGTGCGGCGGAATGATGTCTGTCAGTCCCAATTGATCGTGACTGATCTGCTCCAGCGTTGCGTCCACAACCTTCAGGATCGGCGGAGTCGAACGGAAGCTGCGGTCGAGCGAAAGTTCGGTAAACGGCCGTTCCGACGCCTCGGCCATCGCAAAAAACCGCGCGCGCGCCTTGGTATAATTATGCGGACTGGTCCCCTGAAAGCCAAAGATCGCCTGTTTGAAGTCGCCGACGGTGAACAAGGTCCGGAGCCGGTCGGGATGCGCGCCCATGCCGGCGAAAAATTCATCGGCGAGCGCATGAACAATATCCCATTGCGCAAGATTGGTGTCCTGCGCCTCATCGACCAATATATGGTCGGTTCGCTGATCCAGCTTATATCGGATCCACGCTGCCATATCGCCCTTTTGCAGCAGCCGTGCAGTCATCCGGATCATATCGTCAAAATCGACCACGCCTTGCAGTTTTTTGGCATCCCGATAGCGAAAATAAAAGGCCCGTCCTGCCTCCAGCGCACCCGCGAAGAGATCGGCATATTCAAACAGCGCTCTGGTTTCGAGCAGATCGTTGCTCCATCCAAACAGAGAACTCGCGACAAAATCATAGTCCGGCAGAGCTTTGAGCAAAGCTTTGGTCGGCTTTGGCGGCGCACCGGTGGTTTTAGTGGCCCACGCAAGATGAACATCCGCAAGTCCGTCAGCGCGCTCCTGAGGGTTGAGTCTCAGCCAAAGGCGGATCGCAAGCTGCCGCTCCTGCTCCTTCTTGCCGCCGAATTCCGCCATCGCATCGCGCAATATTTCCATCGCACGGCGGTCAATCCGGTCATCCGAACATCGCTCAGCCAGCCAGTCGTCCGCATCATCATCGATCGGCAGGCCCAACAATTGCCTGACAAAGGGCAAGATGCCACTCGGCAGGCTCTCCATTGCTTCCGCTTTGGTGGCGCAGGTCATCAGATATTGCTCGGTCGCTTCCTCGCCCATCCGCACGCTCAGCGTCTGGATAGCTTCGATGATATGCGGTCGGCCTGCCTTTTCCTCGTCCAACAGCAAGTCGCCCAGCGCCTGCCGCGCGAGGATTTTCTGGTCCCGCTGTTCTATCGGCTTGAACAGCGAGGCGATCCCGGCTTCTTCGGGAAAGGAGGCGAGCAATGTCTGACAGAAGCTATGGATGGTCATGATCCTGAGACCACCGCCACGCGCATCCAATACCTGAGCAAATAATGTCCGGGCACGCTCCCTCGTTGCGGGTCCGGTAGATGCGCCAATCGCGGCCAGATCGCTGGCCAATTTGGTATCGTCCATCCGCACCCAGGCGGCCAGCTGGCGATTGATCCGTTCGGCCATTTCCGCGGCTCCGGCCTTGGTAAAGGTCAGACACAGAATATGTTCAGGATCAACATGTTCGCGCAACAACAGACGGAAAACCCGTGCCGTCAATACCTGGGTTTTCCCGGTCCCCGCCGACGCGCTCAGCCAGATATTATCTTCCGGCAAGACAGCATCCGCTTGCCGGTCGATCAGCGGGAAGAGCTTGGGCTTGTCGCTACTCATGGCCGCCCTCATCGAGCGCCGTGCGGCCATACCATTCCTCGAGGCGCATCAGCTGATCATAATCCGCATATCGCGCATATTCCGGATGGAGCTTGGCGGTCATCGGTGTGTTGCCGGCGATATATTGATCCACCGCATCATTGAAACATGCCGTGGCATGATCGACCATCGCGTCGGCTGCGATGATATTGTCAGCACGGCCTTTGGTTGGTGACTGGACGAAGCCGAACTGGTCCGAACCAGATTTTTTCGCCAAGGACCAATATTCAAAGCCGGTTGCCTGGCCCGCCAGATCATCAAATCCGCCCAGTTCGGCGATCGCGCCAAGCAGGCCAAGCTGCAGGTTGAAGCCCTCCTTCACGGCCCGGTTACTCGGCGGACCACCCGTCTTATAATCGACGATCGCCAGGCTGCCATCAGGCATGAGGTCAATCCGGTCGGCAATGCCCGACAATTTGACACCGGCAATTTCAGCCTTGCCCGAGATTTCCGAAGCAGCGGGCACCCGCCCCGCTTTTCTGTTCGCTTCGACGCTTTCCGCAATCCATAGCAGCCCTTGCATCAATCGGGGGGCCCATAGACTTCGCATCAGCGGATGAGAGGACCGGTCGTTCAGAAAGTCCTCAGCGCGTTTTTTCAGGCCGCTTGGTTCATAATTGTCATCCTTCGCCCATTTGTCGAGAATGTCATGAATGATGGTTCCACGCCAGGCCGCGCTGGGGTCGGCATCGATCATATCGAGCGAGGCAAAGCCCATGATCTTGTTCGCATAGAAAGCATAAGGGTCGGCGATCAGGCGGTCGACCTGCGTGACCGACATCCGAATCTGGCGCTGTGCGAGGCTTGGCACCGGAGCCGGTCGGTCAACCGGAGTAGATTCGTCAGGATGATCGATCGCACGGGTCCATGATGCCGCCACCGGATGTTCTTTAAGATTATCACCGCACATCGCCTTGAGCCTGAGCAAAAAGCGCGAGGCAATCGTCGGCCCACCACTATCCCGGTGGGCGCGGGACAGAATGACATTTTTTGCGCCCATCGCGCCAACCAGATCATGCGCAGACAGACCGATCTGTCGTTCCTGCGCAGGCAGATCCAGCGATGTGCGGATCATCGGGGCGAGCCAGGGATCAGGCGTGATCGCTTGCGGCCAACTGCCCTCGTTGAGGCCACAGCAAATGACCAGATCAGCCTGCTGCAGCCGCGCTTCGAGCAATCCATAAAGCGCGATACGCGGATGCCCGCCATAAGCCGGTCGCACGGAAATCGTCGCGAACCAGGTTTCGAAATAACCGGGCAGCTCGGGTGATTTGATCGTGCTTGGCCCGAGTTCGCTCCGGCTTTCCAAATCGCTCAGCAGCGCGGCCAACTCCCTGCCCGCTGGCCCGGCCCAGATTTTCCCTTGGGTCAGATCATTGGCCAGCTCCCGGATCGCCGACAAAAGTTCCGCCCAGATATATTTTCCGGACGGCAAAGCTGCAATGGGTTCAAACCGCTTCCGGACATCACTCCACCATGGCTGAACCGCTTTTCGCAAAGTCTCCGTACGATAATTTGGGTCTCTCAACAGAATATCAATTCCATCGAGCCCCGGTGCTGGCCGTGGTCCACGCAACAATAAATCCAATCGCCGCACCTGTTCGAGCCAGGCCAGACGCCCCTCGCCGGCCTCGACCAGCGGATGCTTGAGCAAGGCAAGCAGCTCTGCCGGTGGAAAATCATCGGCAAGCGCCGCCAGCAGCGCGAGAAAGAAGACACCTTCCGGTTCCTTTGAAAGCAATTGCCCGGCAGTGTCATCGACGGTGATCTTCCACCGTTCGAGATGCGCAGAAATGCGGGCAGCCAGCGCTCTGTCCGGCGTGACAATGGCGACTCGGCGTTGCGGTTCCTCGAGCGCTTCGCGGGCCAGTAACGCAATGCCTTGCGCTTCTTCCGCGCTGTTGCGTGCTTCCAATGTCCGGACGCCCGCCAGGCTGCGCTCATTGGTTTCCAGAGACTGCCAGCGCGCCGTCAAATTGGGGATCGCAAAAGCGTTGCTGAGCGCCTTGCTGCGTTTGGCCGCCGCTCCGCTTTCCCCTGTCCGGGGCCAGCGCATCACTTCGGCCCGTGCGATCGACATCCGGTCGAGCAGCAATTTCATGTGATATTGCGGATGGGTTTCCTGCGCCCGCTTCTTGGCCCCGCTGTCGGGATCGGCCTTGAATGGCCCGAGCAAATCCCATTCGTCATCGGGCATGATCATATCGAGATCAGGCAGCACCACCATGCCGGCAGGGAGGAAGCTAATGGTTTCCAGAAAACGTGCAATTGCGGGAGCTGAGGTCGTGATACCCGCGCCCACGATGAAATGATCAGGTGGCGATGCTCGCCAGTTTTGGGAAATCTGATTGAACAGCTGGTTGCGCCGCGAGGCTTCATCAATCCGGCCCAGCTGATCGAGATGCTGCTGCCATTTCTCGGCAATGGTCAGGAAAAACCGATAGGAATCTTGCCAGTGTCTGGACAGATCAAGGCTTTCCGGCTCGGTTTTTCGGAGCTCTGCCAGTGAAATCTCTTCGACGGTCAGCTGGTCGAGAGTGCGGGCAAATTCGCGCGCCAGACGCAGTGCATCCTTGGCCAAAATTGCGTCTCCGCGGATTGCCCGATCGCGTTCGATCAGCCCGGCGAGCGTCAGCAGCCGATCCATCGGGTCGACCGCCGCGGGAATATCCAGTGCCAGTTCACCGCCATCGAGCGCGACGCCGATCGACTCATCAAGTTCCAGATCTCCGATAACCGCCATTTGCGGCAGCAGCAGCCCCGCTTCGCTGAGCCGAACAAAAGCCTCCTGCAACGCCCGGCGCGCGCGATTATTCGGAAGAATGACCAAGCCGTGCGCCAGACCGAAAACGTCTTTGGCAAAACGATCAATCAGTCCCTGCGCAAGCGCATCAGCGAAACCGCCGTGGGCGGCGATATTGTAAATGGCCGGAGCGCGGCGCTCAGACACTTGCCAGCAACGCTTCCGTCGGTGCTATTGCCTCAGGTGAACCCACTTCAAACCAGTCTCCCTCATGGACGATGCCAAACAGACGATCTTCGGCAATCGCCCGCTCCCACAATTTCATGGTCGAGAATGGCCCCTCCGGCGCGTCGCGGAGCAGACGTTTCGAGACCAGCTGAATACCGGTATAGATGAACGGGGCCTGGCGGTTCGGCAGACGCCGCGTGATCCGGCCATGGTCATCAAGCTTGAAGTCGCCGGCCCCTTTATAATTATGCGCGGAGGTCTGCGGGGCAAGCAGCAACAGCGCATCCATCGTCTGATCATCCCATCGGCTGACCAACCGCTGCAAACTGTTGGTTGGCCCGTCCGTCCAGAGATTGTCGCTGTTGATACAGAAGAACAGATCCTCATCGATCAAGGCCTGGGCCTGCACCAGCCCGCCGCCGGTTTCCATCAACTGCTTCCGCTCATCCGAAATCCGGATATCGAAAGGATAGTTCACAGATTGGAGATGCGCTTCAAGCGCATCGGGCAGATAATGGGCGTTGACGACAACCTTCATCACGCCGGCTTCCCAGAGCTTGTCGAGACAATGGTCAATCATCGCCTTGCCCGCAACCTTGACCAGCGGTTTGGGGCGCGTGGCGGTCAGGGGCCGCATCCGCTTTCCGAGGCCGGCAGCCATGATCATCGCGGTTTCCACTTTGGTCATGCGCGCGCTTCACTCATGGCAATCGGGCGCAGACGCACGTCACTGGGAATATTGGCATCAAACCAGTCGGCGACTTCTGCCAGATCGGGATGACGCAAATCCTTCTCGAGCAGGCGCCACATGCGGGGCAGGAAATCGAGATAGCGGGACTTGCCATCGCGGACGAAAAGCCGCGTGAATATGCCGATGATCTTGGTATTCCGTTGCGCGCCCAAAATGGCATAATGGCTGCGAAAATCATTGGCAGCCTTGTCCGAATGGGCGGTCAGATAATGTTCGAGCATCGCTTGCTCAAGCTCATCGGAAACATCCCGGCGCGCATCCTGCAGCATCGACACGAGATCATAGGCCGGATGGCCGATGAGCGCGTCCTGAAAATCGAGCAAACCGAGTCGGCCGTCTTCGAGCAGCATGATATTCTCGGCATGATAGTCGCGCATCACCGTCACCGGCGGATTTTGTGCAGCAATCACCGGTTCCAGCGCCCGGTTCCAGACATCGACAAAGCCCGCCAAATCAACCGGAAGCTTCTGGGCCGGACAATACCATTCGGTCAGCAAATTCACTTCGCGCAGATATTGCGCCCAGTCATAAGGCGCAATCGGCGCGGCGGGCTTGGTGTGCAGATCGCGGATCAGGTCGACGACCTGACGATATATATGCTCCTCATCGTCCGGCTGATGATCGAGATGTTCGCGCATCCGCCGATCACCAAAATCTTCCAGCAGCACCAATCCATGATCAAGATCCTTCGCAAAAATGGCAGGAGCAGCAAAATTCTGGGCCTTCAGAAATTCTGCGATTTGAATGAATGGCGTCGGATCCTCATGCGGTGGTGGCGCGTCCATCAAAATTGCCTGGCGATCACCAGAAATCGCCCGGAAATAGCGACGGAAAGATGCGTCCCCCGCAACCGGCACGAGTTCGGCCTCTTCCCATCCATTTTGTTTCAAAAATTCATCCGCATGGGCGGGAGGTGTCATGTTAGCGGCCATCTATCTTTCCAAGCCGGACCAGCGGTCCAAGTCAACTGGCGAGTGGTTTCGGAGAGGATTTTTAGCTCAATCTGCAAACCATCGGCCCAGAAGCTCTCCGGCAAACGGTCGGGCCATTCGACGATGAGCGCTCCGTCGATCAATATATCTTCGAGACCCAGTTCCGGCAGTTCGCTGGCGTCTTCGATGCGGTAAAGATCGACATGGGCAACCGGCAATCTCGTTTCGGGCGGTTCATAAGGCTGAACGATCGCAAAAGTCGGACTGGGCACTTCCTCGGCAAAGCCGAGACCCTGCAATATGCCTCTCGCAAGACTGGTCTTGCCGGCACCAAGAGTGCCGCTCAGCGCCAGCTTATCGCCAGGACGGAGCAAGTCAGCCAGCGCCTTCCCGATGTCCATCGTATCCTGTTCATTGTTCAAAATCATGCGCGCGGCAACTGGATCGACACCAATGTCCCTTGCCCGGGTTCCGATGTCAGGGTCAATTCTCCGCCATGAGCCCGAACCAGCTGACGCGCCAATGGCAAGCCCAGGCCACCGGTTGAATCCGGCCCCTTCTGATCGCGGGAGCGGGCAAAGCTATCAAAAGCTTTTGATTGCTGTCCCGCGGTCATGCCCGGTCCATTGTCGGAAATATGGATGACGGCCTGCGTGACATTGCCCTCCCCATGCACGGATATGCGGCCTTTATTGCCAGTATAAGCGACGGCATTATCGACGATTTGCGATATCGCCTGACCCAGGCGCTTTTTGTCCGCCATGGCTGAACCAAGCCTGTCATCAAGCTGCAGGTCAATCTCGATCTCCTTCGCCTCGGCGTCCTTGGCAAAATGAGCGGTCACATCCTCAATCAACTTGTTCAGATTGACTTTTTCTTTCGCTATCGGCAGCGCCCCGGCTTCGCTCTGGCTGAGGTCGAGCACATTTTCGATCTGCGTCCCCAATCGTTTGACCGACTGCAAAATGGCCTGCGTATATTCATGCCCCTGCGCGGTCAGCGGGCCGGCGACGCCTTGATCCAGCAATTCGGCAAAACCGCCGATAGAGGTCAGTGGAGTCCGAAATTCGTAGCTCATATTGGACAAGAAGCTGCCCTTGATGGAGTCGGCTTCCACCAAGGCTTCATTTCGTTCGCGCAGAGCCTGTTCGATACGATAGCTGTCCGAGATATCCAGCATGGTGAACAAGGCATTGCCGTCCGGAAGCGGTATTGCCGCAAATTCAAAGTGCCGATTGTCAGAAAATTCGATGCGACCACTCTTCTGTTCACGCTCATTGGTAGCACCGCGAACCGTTTCGCGGATGGTTGAAATCCGCGCCGGCTGCTTCAATTGCTGCGCCATTTTCTGCATCAATGCGTCAATCCGCGGATGTTTGTTCAAATCCTCGACCGCCAATTCCCAAACATGGGCGAATTGATTATTCCACATGTTGAGTCTGCCGTCGGCGGCAAAAACAGCAAGCGATTCAAACAAATTGTCAAACGTCGCCGTGCGCACACGCAGCAATGTATCGCGTGCACTGGCGAGCTGAACCTGCTCGGTCCGATCTTCGAAGAAGACGAGCAGACCGCCATCCGGCATGGGATTGGCGAGTACCCGCAAATGGGTTCCATCTACCAGCAACCAATTTTCCTCAACCGGCACGTTGGAACGGAACCAGCGCACCCGTTCATCGCGCCACTCTGGAAAATCGCGAACTTCGGGGATGCGGTTCATTTCCCGCATACGATCCAGCACGCGCGGAAATTCGGGGCGTTCGGTTATCCATTGCTGGCGCATCGAGAAAATCCGCTGAAACGGGGTGTTGCAGAATTTGAGCGACTTGTCGGCGTCAAATTGCGCGACACCTGCCGAGATATTGTCCAGCATGTCCCGCTGAGTCTCATCAAAGCGGCGCTGGTCTCTGCGCGCTTCTTCCAACTCTTGAATATCTATTGCGTAGCCCGCAATCCCCGACTCGCCGAGCGGCACATCAACGACCTGCATCATCCGTCGCTTCCCGCCGACGGTGGTCGCCAATGTTCGTTCGAAAGGTCTATTTTGCTGCTTGGCCTGCATTGCCGCAGCAGCGGGACTTAGGCCATTGACAGGTTCGATCAATTCCATCCCGTTTTCAACAACTTCGGTGCCGTCTTTCGCATCGACGGATTTAACATAGGCCTCGTTGACCAAAGTTAATTTGAGATCGGAAGATCGATGCCACATTGGCACGGGTGCAGCTTCGATCAGCGCCGAAAGCGCATCAAATGCCGCTCTCGCCAGATCATTTTCCTCGCGCAGCCTGCTGATCTGCCCTTCACTGTCGGTGGCATCAAATATCCACAGCAGAGCGCTGCCATTGGGCGCAATCTTTGGATCGGCCAGGCTTCCTCGAATGAGCAGCGCTTTTTTGGAACCCGCGACTTTTATCGGTCGGATAAATTCGCTGCCGGTTTTTTGAGCCATATGCACGTCCTGGGTCAGGCCTTCCAAGTCTTCCCGGGACATGCCGCGAGATGCTTCATGCAATTCTGATATATGCGCTGGTAAATGATCAAAACCAAGCCAATGCATCAGTCGTTGAGATGCTTCCAGCTTACCATCGGACCGAACCAGCAAGGGCAAAGCCGGAGAAGTTTCCAACAATCGCCCCAGTCGCCCTGATTGCCGCAACGTCGCATCGGCCTTGCTTTTCATCGCCAAACCCGTCCACAAGGCCCACGCAGCCACGCCCAGCCACGCCGCCAGGATCAAGCCCAGGATGATAGCAGTTAGGTCGGGAACATTTGACATTGTCCCAAGCGATTAGACGCTTAGTTAACTTACGAAAAGCCCCTAATCTTTATGGTTTAGAAAAGTCGGTTAAACTAAGCTATAATGGACAAATAATTATGACGGAGCAACGCTATGCCAATTGATGAAAGCCGGACATTCAAAGCGATCAATATTGCTCTCCTAACTGTGTCGGACACGCGCACCCTCAAGGAAGACACGTCCGGCGATATTCTGGCGCAGCGAATAGCGGCAAAAGGACATGATCTGATTTATCGCAGGCTGATGCGGGATGACAAAGCCGCCCTGGTAGCCCAGCTCCATCAGTGGATTGATGACAAATTGGTGGACGTTATCATTACCACCGGCGGCACCGGGTTGACCGGACGGGACATCACGCCGGAGGCACTTGATACCGTCAAAAGTAAGGACATACCAGGTTTCGGCGAGCTGTTCCGCTGGCTCAGCATGGATAAAATCGGCACATCGACAGTCCAGTCGCGGGCCTGCGCGGTGGTCGCCCGAGGGACTTATATCTTTGCCCTGCCCGGCTCTAATGGAGCGGTCAAAGATGGCTGGGATGGCATATTGGACACGCAATTGGATAGCCGCCACCGGCCCTGCAACTTTATCGAGTTGATCCCGCGCTTGCTGGAAAAGTAGCAATAGTCATTTGTTCTTTATTTGTTCTCGTGCTAGCGAGAGCCGATGTCCGACAGCAATCTTCCTTTGCCACCCCCTCCAAAAGGTCGCGGTGCTGTCAGCAATCAGGACAGCACGCGGTTCAATATGCCCGCACGCGAATGGGATGGCGACTGGCTAGATGCGCGAGACTCCATCGATGGCCAGGAGCAAAAGCTGCGCACCGAAGTCACGGCCGAATTTCCCAAATCGATCATCAATTTCAATATATCCCCGGATCTGCCATTTGATCGATCGATCAACGCCTATCGCGGATGTGAGCATGGTTGCATCTATTGCTATGCGCGTCCGACCCATGCCTATCATGATCTGTCGCCGGGCCTCGATTTCGAAACCAAGCTTTTTGCGAAACCCAATGCGGCCGAACTTCTGCGTCAGACGTTTGCCAAGCCGACTTACCAGCCCGCAAGTCTCGCCATCGGCACCAATACCGACCCCTATCAGCCGATTGAGAAACGCTTTCGGATTACCAGACAGATTTTGGAAGTGATGCTGGAAACCTTGCATCCTGTCGGCATCACGACCAAATCCGATCGGGTATTGGAGGATCTCGATTTGCTCACGCAACTGGCGGCCCATCAGCTGACCGCCGTCGCGCTGTCAATCACCTCGCTCGATGGCAAGATCGCGAGACTGCTGGAGCCACGGGCACCATCTCCGGCCAAACGGCTGAGAGCAGTGCAATTGCTGCACCGCGCGGGAATCTATGTTCACGTCAATATCGCGCCGGTGATTCCCGCGATTACCGATCACGAGATCGAGGCGCTCGTCGCTGCGGCTGCAAAACATGGTGCGCAAAGTGTCTCGATCATTCCGGTGCGCCTCCCTCATGAGGTTGCGCCGCTGTTTGAAGCCTGGCTTGAGACCCATTTTCCCGATCGCAAAGACAAGGTGATGCACACCATGGCCGCGATGCGCGGCGGCAAGCGCAATGATCCCAATTTCCATAGCCGGATGCGTGGGTCCGGTCCCTGGGCTGAATTGCTGTGGACAAGGCTCAACATTGCATCCCGCAAAGCCGGTCTGCGCAAGCCGCGCTTCGGATTGCGTACCGACTTGTTCCGTCGGCCGATCATTCAAGGCAGTCAGCTCGAACTATTTTAGCGCCACCGGATCAATCCCGACCCGATGAAAGATAAAAAATCCGCATCAAATTCCAGCATCATATCGCGCAGAAGCCAGATTTCGAGCGATGACAAAAGTCTCTTTCCTACACGGCAGCAAAATGCGACGATCACCAGAGGCTCTTTGAAATCATGTTCATCCCATCCGTCGCGCAAACGAGATTCGGCACACTTGGGGCGCGGATCAGAATATCTTCATGTTCCGTCGTTCATGAATCGCGCACTCAGCCTGAACGATTTGGGCATTAGGGCCGGAGAATAGCATTCCCAGGCCCTAACTTTGACTAACTTTGGCGCGCAGGAAGTTCCTTCAGCTCTAAGCCAAGCTCTTGAGCTGATATCCCTTATATTCGTCGCGCAGCGCCCGTTTGAGAATTTTCCCAGTCGCAGTATGGGGCAGTTCATCGACAAATTTGACTTCGTCGGGCAACCACCATTTGGCGACTTTATCGCCAAGATAGGCGATCATGTCTGCTTCGCTGACATCTGCACCGGCTTTTTTGACGACAAGTAGCAATGGCCGCTCGTCCCATTTCGGATGATAGACTCCGACCGCAGCAGCCTCGGCGACACCCGGACAGCCGACGGCGGCATTTTCCAGTTCGATCGAACTGATCCATTCACCGCCCGATTTGATCACATCCTTGGCCCGATCAGTGATCTGCATCGTGCCATCGGGGTGGAGAACTGCGACATCTCCGGTATCAAACCAACCATCATCTTCAACCGCATCTTCATCTGCGCGGAAATAACGTTTGATGATCCAGGGACCCCGTATTTCAAGCGTTCCACTGGTTGTTCCATCGCGCGGCGCGACATTGCCCTCTTCGTCGACGACTCGCAGTTCGACGCCAAATGGCGGTCTGCCCTGCTTGCAGATAACATCGACCTGCTCGTCAAAACTGAGACTATCCCAATTGGCCGGAAGCGCGCCTGCGGTTCCGATCGGCGAGGTTTCGGTCATGCCCCAGGCATGGGCGACGCGAATATTATTCTGCATCAGGCGCTCGATCATCGAACGCGGGCAAGCCGATCCGCCGATCACCACAACGCCGAGGTCCCCATAATCGCCGCCATTGCTATCCATATCGGTGAACATCGACAGCCAGACCGTCGGCACACCGGCGCTATGGGTGACTCCTTCTTCGCGGATCAGCTTCCACAGAACCGCTGCCTCATTGCTCGCCGAGAAGACCATTTTCGCGCCAACAGTGGCACAGGCAAAAGGCAGGCCCCAGGCGTTGGCGTGGAACATTGGAACGACCGGAAGCATGACCGAGCGAGTCGACAAATCCATCACATCGGGCTGCACTTCGGTAATCGCGTGGAGGACGTTCGAACGATGTTCATAAAGAACACCTTTGGGATTGCCGGTCGTACCACTGGTGTAGCAAAGCCCGCACGGATCATTCTCATCGACATCGACCCAGTCGAAATCACCATCTTCGGCGTCAACCAGTTCGCGAAAGGTCGGATAATCACCTTTTTCGCCATCGAACTGGATATAATGTTCAACCGTCTTCAATTGCGGTTTGAGCATTTCGATAATCGGGGCAAACATCTTGTCGAACAGCAATACGCGGTCTTCGGCATGATTGATGATGTAAACAAGCTGCTCCTCGAACAATCTCGGATTAATCGTGTGCAATATCCCGCCGATACCTGCCGATCCATACCAGCTGATCAAATGATGCGCGTGATTCATCGCGATCGTCGCGATGCGGTCACCCTTCTTCATGCCCAGTTTTTGGAGAGCCTGAGAAAATTTCCGGGCCTCAAAACCTATTTCAGCCCAGTTGCTTCGGGTTACATTGCCATCGGCCCAATAGCTCACGATTTCCCGCGTGCCATGTTCTCTCGCCGCATGATCGATCAAACTGGTAATTTTGAGCGAACTCGCTTGCATTGCTCCTGCCATTAATCTCTCCGTATGAACGTTTAGCTTCTAAATTGATGCGTCGGTTTCGATGGAATCGAGTCAGCTTACAAGTCTTAATTTTGGCTTATTATTTGGCGCCGACCGGGACAGAGACGCCGGGCCCAAGCGAACATTTTCAATTCCGCTGACTTTGTCGAGAATCTCAACCGTCTCAGCATCCAGCAGAAAGGAGCGACCGAGGCAAATCCGCACCGGCTGATCATCGGGGCCTGGGACAGTCGCAACCAGCTTGCTTTGGCCACCACGCAAGGGCGCCATTATATGGGTTAGTTCATGGATGCCGCTGATGTCGAGTATATCGAGTTCCATAAGAGTTCGGGTCGTTTTCTCCAACCTCTCCAGCGGCTCTACACGACGAATAGCAACGCGCGGATTCTCATCTTCAGATTGCTGATCCAACTCGACATGAAGCAATGCGCAACGTCCCTCTTTTGCCATTTCTGCCAATATATTACACTGTTCCTCTTCGAAACAACTTCCAGAAAATTGACCGCTGCTATCCGAAAGATCGGCGAGAACAAAACGATTGCCCCGCTTGCTCTCACGCCACCGCACCGACTCAATCAGCGCGGCCATCACCGCCGGCTTGCGAACCCCCTCGCCAATCGGTCTCTCGGAACAGAGCGCGGCGAAACTCCGGGCACCATGAGAGGAGGTCACCGCATCAAATTGAGTCACCGGATGGGAGGCGAAATAAAAACCAAAAGCATTGCGCTCGTGAACCATGATCTCGCTGAGCGACCAACTGGCGCCCTCAGGCAAGCGAATTGCTTGCATATCGCCGCCAGCGCTGCCCTCTCCGAACAGGCCACCTTGCCCGCTGGTTCTGGCCTCCGCCGCACTATTGGCAACCGAAAGCAAAATATCTGCGCCGTCATGAATCGCCGCACGATTCGGATCGATGTCGTCAAACGCGCCAGCCGCCGCCAGGCTTTCCAGTTGCCGCTTGTTCATACCGCGCGGATCAATCCGGTCGGCGAAGTCATCCATCGATTGGAAAGGTCCGCTGTCAGCGCGCTCATCGACCAGGGCCTGCGTCGCCTTCTCGCCGACATTCTTAAGGCCGGCCAATGCATAGCGCACGGCAAGCAATGCTCCCTCCTGCTCCTCGACGGAGAACGAGGGGCGGCTTTTGTTGATCGACGGCTGAAGCACAGTGACGCCGAGCCTCTTCATATCATCGACAAAAATGCTGAGCTTGTCCGATTGATGCATATCAAAACACATTGATGCAGCATAAAATTCATGCGGATAATGCGCTTTCAGCCACGCAGTCTGATACGCAAGCAGCGCATAAGCCGCAGCGTGACTTTTGTTAAAACCATAGCCGGCGAATTTGTCGATTAAATCAAACAGCTCGTTCGCCTGGCTATCATTCAGTCCGTTCTTGGCGGCGCCTTTGACAAAAATACTTCGCTGAGCATCCATCTCAGCCTGGATTTTTTTACCCATTGCGCGGCGCAGCAAATCCGCTTCACCGAGAGAATAGCCCGCAATAATCTGGGCTGCTTGCATCACCTGTTCCTGATAGACGAAAATCCCATAGGTTTCCTTGAGAATCTCTTCCAGCATGGGGTGGGGATAAGCAATTTCGACGCGATCATTTTTCCGGTCACCAAAGAGCGGAATATTGTCCATCGGACCCGGTCGATAAAGCGACACAAGTGCGATAATATCACCAAAGTTCGTCGGTTTTACCGCCGCCAGCGTTCGCCGCATCCCTTCGGATTCGAGCTGGAACACGCCAACCGTATCGCCGCGCTGAAGCAGTTCAAAAACCTTCGGATCGTCCCATGCCAGTGTATCCAGGTCGACGGATATGTCGCGCTCCGCTAACAATTCGATCGCCTTTTTCAGCACCGAAAGCGTCTTCAGGCCAAGAAAATCAAACTTCACCAATCCGGCTTTTTCGACAAATTTCATGTCAAATTGAGTGACCGGCAAATCTGATCTGGGGTCCCGGTATAGCGGAACCAATTGGTCCAGCGGACGATCACCAATGACAACACCAGCGGCGTGAGTAGAGCTATGGCGCGGAAGCCCTTCCAATTTCATGCCGAGGTCAAATAGACGCTTCACATCGGCCTGTTTATATTCCTGCGCAAGTTCCGAAATTCCATTGAGCGATCGTTTCAAATCCCACGGATCAGTGGGGTGATTTGGGACCAATTTGGTCAATCTATCCACTTGTCCATAGGGCATTTGAAGAACCCGTCCGACGTCGCGCAAAACGGCGCGCGATTTCAGCTTTCCAAAAGTGATGATCTGCGCGACCTGACCAGTTCCGTATTTCTCCTGCACATAGCGAATGACTTCGCCACGACGGGTTTCGCAGAAGTCGATGTCAAAGTCGGGCATGGACACCCGTTCAGGATTGAGAAATCGCTCGAACAGCAGTCCCAATTTTATCGGATCGAGATCGGTGATCGTCAGCGCCCACGCAACCACTGAACCCGCACCGGAACCACGCCCTGGACCTACTGGTATGTCTTGATCCTTGGACCATTTTATAAAATCCGCAACGATCAGGAAATATCCCGGAAATCCCATGTTGAGAATCACATCAAGTTCAAACTCGAGCCGATCAAAATATGATTTGCGATCAGTCTCCTCGACAATATTCGCAGCTTGCAGACGTACCTCAAGTCCTGCCAGCGCATCCTCACGCAATTGCCTGGCTTCACCCGCGAGGTCACCTGCCAGACTCGGAAGGATCGGAGCACGGCTGGGTGGCGAAGTTGCACAGCGCTGGGCGACCACCAATGTATTCTCTATCGCCTCGGGAATGTCGGAGAATAGATCCTCCATCACCAGTTCACTTTTCATCCAAAGATGGCTTGAAGGCTTTTCCCGATCGTCATTTTCGACATAGGCAGATGCGGCGATGCACGTCATCACATCATGTGCCTCGGCAAAGTCCGGCTCGGCGTAACAACTCGGGTTGGTCGCAACCAGCGGGATATTTCGATCCAAGGCCAAGGCAATCAGCCCATTTTCCGCGGCCACCTCAACTGGATCTTCTCGGCGCGAAAGCTCAATATATAATCGTTCAGGAAAATAATCTTGCAAATGCGAAAGATATGATTCCGCCTCTGACTGCTGTTCTTCTGCGATCAGCCGCGCGAGCGCGCCCTCTCCCCCTCCAGTTAACGCGAGCAACCCGTCATTATGCCGGGCCAACATTTCAATTGGTACGTGCGCATCAAGTTCGATGGGCCGATCCAAATGAGATGCGGAAACGAGCTTACACAGATTTTCATAACCTTGTTCATTCTGCGCATAAAGCGCTAGCCAATCTAATGTTGGCTTGATTTTCTCATCGCCATTGGGTCGAGCGACGCGCAAAAAACAGCCGGTTATCGGTTGCACACCATTGGCGCGACAGCCGTCATCAAAGGCCATCGACGCGAACAACCCGATCCGATCACATAATGCGACCGCCGGAAAGCCGCGGTCCTTTGCAATGGCCCCAATCGCTTTGGGTTCCATTGCACCATCCAAGATGGTGTAAGCAGAAAAGGCTCGAAGATGGACAAATGGCGTTTGCGTCATGAAGTCAGACTAAACCGAAAATCCCGTATTGCATATGCTCAGCGCGCGTTCGCGACCGACTATCTACCATCTGTCCACAGCTTCTTTGATATTGCTGCCGATCGGATCAGTGAATCGAGCCAAAAAACTATCAAGCTGACAGCTCGAACGATGATTAGAGAAGTTGTTCAATCTCGCTCTTCAACTGTTCTGGTTTCACTGCAGGACCATGGCGCGCCACGACATTGCCTTCACGATCCACAAGAAATTTCGTAAAATTCCATTTGATCCGCGATCCCAATAATCCAGACTTCTCTGATTTGAGATATTTCCAGAGAGGATCTGCATCCGATCCGTTGACTTCAACTTTGCCCATCAAAGGAAAGCTAACGTCATAGTTTAAAGTACAAAAATTCTTAATCTCGTCGGCATCGCCAGGTTCCTGATTGCCAAATTGATTGCACGGGAAAGCCAATATTTCGAGACCTTGGTCATGATATTCCCGATATAGTTTTTCGAGCCCCTCATATTGCGGGGTAAATCCGCATTTGGACGCGGTGTTTACAATCAGCAACACTTTGCCTCGATGCGCCGATAAATCTCTTAGTGATCCGTCGGCTTCCTTGATTTTATATTCTGTAATTTGCATGAAAGCGCCCCAATCTTTGCAAAATTATTATATGTTCATTTTGACAGATTGATACTCAATCCCAAAAAGTCAAAGCCTATCTGATTTCATTTTGAAAAGCCTAGGTTAAAACTCCGTCATGAAGACGCACAACGCGGTCCATTTTCGCAGCCAAACGCTCGTTATGTGTGGCGATGAATGCCGCGCTACCCTCCCGGCGGACAAGCGCTAACAGTTCGGCCAGCACAATATCTGCGGTCGCCTCGTCCAGATTACCGGTTGGTTCATCAGCCAAGACAAGCTTGGGAGAATTTGCCAGAGCTCGGGCAACCGCTACCCGCTGTTGTTCACCACCTGACAATTTACTCGGCTTGTGATGCAGTCTTTCGCCGAGCCCCATGCTAGCAAGCAACGACTCTGCACGGATTTCTGCTTCACCGAGAGACCTTCCGAAAATCAATTGTGGCATCACAACATTTTCCAAAGCCGTAAAATCTGGCAGCAGATGGTGAAACTGATAGACAAAGCCGAGCAGCTCTCTGCGAATTCGGGTATGACCCTTGGCAGGGAGTTGGGCTGTCTCTTCGCCGGCCAATTTGATCGATCCTTCAAAGCCACCTTCAAGCAAACCAACGGCCTGCAGCAACGTTGATTTTCCCGAACCCGACGGTCCCAGAAGAGCCACCGTTTCATTCGGCATGATATCCAGGTCAACACCCTTCAGAACGTCTATCTGGACATCTGCTTGAACGAAACTGCGTCGTACATTCCGCAGCTCAACAACTTTATTATTCACACTATCACTCATATCGCAGCACCTGAACGGGGTCCGTACTAGCCGCCTTATAGGCCGGATAGAGGGTGGCCAGAAAACTGAACAACAGGGCCAGAAGCGCTATACCCAAAACTTCCATCGGGTCGGTCCGAGCTGGCAGTTCCGTAAGGAAACGGATCGAAGGATCCCATAGATTTTGTCCGGTGATCATTTGGACGAAATTTATGACGTTCTGTCGGAATTGAATGGCGACAAGCCCAAGCAATATGCCCGCCAATATTCCAAGAAAACCTATCGACGTCCCGACTGTGACAAATATCCTCAGTAATGAAGCTCGCGAAGCTCCCATGGTTCGCAGAATAGCGATATCGCGGGTTTTTGCACGGACCAGCATAATCAGCGAAGACAGGATGTTAAAAACCGCAACCAGAATGATGATCGACAGGATCACGAACATCACAACCCGCTCAACCTGTAATGTTTCAAACAAGGATGCATTCAAAGTCTGCCAGTCGGTGATGACCGCTCGATCGGCCACTTTCGGGAACAGCGGAGCTAGTATTTCACCGACATTATCGGCATCATTGGTCTTGATCTCAATCATCCCGATTTGGTCTCCCAAAATCAACAATGTCTGGGCATCTTCTATCGGCATGAAGACATAAGCCTTGTCATAGTCATAGACACCGACTTCAAAAATTGCGGCCACATTATATGCAATTTCTCGCGGCACGGTTCCAAATGGAGTTGATCGGCCCTGCGGGTTGATTATCGTAATCCTGCTGCCTACTTGCGCGCCCAATGTGGTAGCCAATCGACTGCCAATTCCAATACGATTGCTGCCGGGTTCCAAACGACCAAGATCACCAGCAATGGTTTTTCCATCAAGCGTCTCATTATTCAAGATATCTTCAACTTGCATGCCGCGGACCATCACCGCCTCAACCCGCCCATTAAAAGTGGTTAGCAACGGTTGCTCAATCATCGGAGCAGCCGACACGACACCCTCGGTGTTACGGGTATCTTCCAGGAGATCACGCCAATCCGTGATGCGCCCGCCATATCCTTGAATCACCGCATGGCCATTCAGACCGACTATTTTGTCAAATAGCTCTGCACGGAAACCATTCATCACGCTCATCACAACAATGAGTGCGGCAACTCCAAGCATGACGGCGACAAGGCTGATGCTGGCAACCAGAAAGATGAACCCCTCACCCTTTCCGGGCAAAAGATAACGTTTCGCGATGACCCATTCATAACGGGATAGAAGCATGCTGGCGGTATCTTCCTTGCAACAGTTGAGACGGCTTTAGAGTCGCTCGCGAAAGCAAGCAAGTATGATGATAGTTAATATGCTGTTGCCGATATGACACAAAGCTGAACCAATATTTCAGAAATGTGAAATTTGGCATGACAATTTGCGCTGAGACGATCAGAGATAGTTACAGAATCAATCACCAGTTAATTGGTCATGGTTCAGGGATCCTAGTCTGGTTCCGCCAAATGTTGGGGGACACGCGGCGTTGAATAGGACGGGAAAACAGGGGACGATATTTTCGTCACCATTCGCCCGGATGCTCTTGAGCATCCGGGCGTTTTTTATTCAAGCTCGGTAAATCTCTTGAAATCTAGCGAACAGATAATATCTCTATCAATGTGAAACGCCAGCTTTGGGTTTTACATCTACGAACCGGCCGCCGCATGTGCGGGGCCAAATTTACATTGCTCAACATATGAGGATATAGATATGAACCGTCTTGATTTTACCCCTTATCGCCGATCAACCGTTGGATTTGACCGGCTGTTTGACATCCTAGAGAATAACGCGCGCGCGCAACAATCTGAAAATTACCCTCCGTTCAATATCGAACGCGACGGCGAAGATCATTTCCGGATTACGCTCGCTGTCGCTGGCTTTAAGGAAAATGAAATTACCATCACAGCGCAGCAAAATTTACTGCTTGTAACGGGTGACAAGAATAGTGATGACAATGAAGGCAAGCAATTTCTTCACATGGGAATTGCCAATCGCAACTTCGAACGGCGTTTTGAATTAGCCGACTTTGTCCGCGTCGATAACGCCGCACTCGCCGATGGCCTGTTGGTCATCGACCTTGTCCGTGAAATTCCAGATGCGATGAAGCCGCAGAATATCGCGATCAATCAAAGCAAAATCACCAAGATTGACGACAAGCGGAAGAAATCCGAAAAAGCAGCATAAGCTATCAGCTTTTGATACACGGTGGGCAACCAGATTGATCTGGCTGCCCACCGCAATATTAGGTAGGATCAGCCTCAGTTTTTCTTGATCATATCTTTTTGGCGGAGCCTTCTGACTCGTTCTGGAAGATTCACCAGTATCTCGGATCGTTCCTCACTCGTGAAAACGCCCCATTGAGCGATCTCATGAATATTGCGGCCGCAACCTACGCAAAACCCGGTCACATCATCAATCGAACAGATTTTTGTACAAGGTGATTCCATAAATTTGGTAACAGCACGGTCGCGGAGAACGAGCAAGGCTTGAATCCCACGGATCTACTCAAACCGGTAAATAAAATGGGGCAGCCGGATGAGGATCCGACTGCCCCTGACACCCGCTTGGTGTCACTCCCAATCACATTAGCCCGGGTCGCAAATGGCCAACATGATCAAGAATCTGCTTCCGCGATGCTCGAAAGCAACGCGTGATTCAAAATACTCACTTTACCGCTTTCAACGGAAATAATTTGTCCTTCCGACCAAGCTGAAAGCTGGCGATTGATATGTTCCCGCGACATCCCGGCAAAATTGCCGAGCTCGCTTTGGCTCAAATCGAGCTTCAATCGTCCTTCCTCGGCACCAACGACACACAGGCGCAACAGATAACGCGCCAGTCGCGGGCCCGACGTATAGGCTCGATCGCCTTCAATCATGCTATTCGCCATACGAATCCGGCCGGCCATCACCGTCAATAGCCGAAGCGCCATATTCTTATGCTTGGCAAGAATATCTTCAAAAGCTTCGCGGGTGATAGACAGCGCCGAACTGGGCTCGATCGCAGTGACATTTGCGGTTCGTTCGCCGCCATCCAGTAAAGCAATTTCGCCCAAAACTTGCCCGGGTTCCGCATAGTCCAGAACAATTTCATGGCCATTGCTAGCGATCATGCTGGTTCGCGCGTTGCCCGATAGCAAAATCAGCAGCGAATTACCTGGATCGCCTTGGATGATCATTTCGTCCCCTTTTGCATATTTCACAAAATGCCCACGCAAAATCAAATCAGCTAATTCCGATTCATCACAGTCTGCAAACAAACTATGTTCCGCCAAAATATCTGCAAGTTCATCGGCCTTCACTTGATTGTCCCACTCCGTTCGCCGTGAACTCGCTATAATTAATAGCGAAATTTCACGGCATCTCTGTGACAATAGTCACTAAGGATTAAAATGATTGGAAAAAATCGACATCCAACCGAAACTATCTGAAAACACAGAAAATAGTGATTAAACTAGGCGACTTTGCGTCACTGCGGCACGGATGAATGAAGCAAAAAGCGGATGGGGATCGAACGGCTTGCTTTTTAATTCGGGATGATATTGCACGCCGACGAACCAACTATGGTCTGGTCGTTCAACAATCTCTGGCAGCTCGCCATCAGGCGACATTCCAGAGAAGATCAAACCCGTTTCTTCCAGTCGCTCCACATAGCCCTTGTTCACTTCATAGCGATGACGGTGTCGCTCACTAATCTCAGTAGTGCCATATATTTCGCTGATTTTGGATCCTTGCTGCAGGATTGCTTCATAAGCCCCAAGTCTCATGGTTCCGCCCAGATCTCCGCCGGATTCCCTTTTCTGCAAGCCTTCTTCGGTCATCCATTCGGTTATCAGGCCGACGATGGGCTCAGCGGTTTCACCAAATTCAGTCGTCGAGGCCTCTGGGATATGGGCCTGATTTCGGGCTGCTTCGACACAAGCCATCTGCATACCGAGACAGATTCCGAAAAATGGAATATTCTGTTCCCGCGCAAATTTGACGGCACCGATTTTTCCTTCGCTGCCGCGTTCGCCAAAGCCGCCGGGCACCAATATCGCATGAAGCGGTTCCAACTGCGCCGCAAGATCCTTCTCATTCTCGAATAATTCGGCATCAAGCCAGCGAACCTGCACCTTCACTCGATTTGCAAGGCCGCCATGAAACAAGGCCTCCTGCAGTGACTTATAGGCATCTTGCAGACCAACATATTTGCCGACGACGCCAACAATGACCTCGCCTTCCGGATTTTCAATCCGCTCCATCACATCGCGCCAGCGCGACAGATCGGGTTGCGGTGCATCGGCAATGCCAAAGGCCCGGAGGACCTCGTCATCAAGGCCTTGCTCATGATATTGCAGCGGAACATTATAGATGTTGCTGGCGTCGAGCGCCGGAATAACCGCTTCCTTGCGGACATTGCAGAATTGCGCGATTTTGGCGCGCTCACCATCCGGCAAATGATGCTCGCAACGGCATAGCAAGATATCTGGCTGAATGCCGAGCGACGTCAATTCCCGGACGCTGTGCTGGGTCGGCTTGGTCTTTAACTCGCCAGCCGCGGCAATATAGGGGACCAGGGTGACATGAACCGAAATCGCGTTGTCACGCCCGACTTTGTTGCGCAACTGCCGCAGCGCTTCGATGAACGGCAGGCTTTCGATATCGCCAACGGTCCCGCCAATCTCGCAGAGGACAAAGTCAATTCCATCGAGCTTGTCCTCGGCAAATTCCTGAATCGCATCCGTCACATGCGGGATGACCTGCACGGTGGCGCCGAGATAGTCGCCGCGCCGTTCCTTGGTGATGATCGACTGATAGATCCGCCCGGAGGTCACATTGTCCGATTGCAGCGACGGAACGCCGGTGAACCGCTCATAGTGGCCCAGATCAAGATCGGTTTCAGCCCCATCATCGGTGACATAGACCTCGCCATGTTGATATGGCGACATCGTCCCCGGATCGACATTGAGATAAGGGTCCAATTTCCGGATTCGCACCGAATATCCGCGGGCCTGGAGCAATGCACCCAAGCTTGCGGCCATCAGACCTTTGCCAAGTGATGAGACCACACCGCCGGTTATAAATATATATCGCGCCATGGGAGGAGAGGCTTAAGACCTGTTGCGCCCAAATGGCAATCCCGCGAATCCGGAAAAGCGATATTTATTTTATTTGTAACCAAATTCCCACGATGTTCAGAGCACCCATGTCAGGCTTTTGCCACCAGGATTACTGATCAATCGGGATCGCGCCATTGGAAGACGTATCATTATCGCCTTCCGCGGCGGCAGCCGCAGCAGCAGCCAGCGGATCATCACCCGCCAAGGGAACCGCGTCAGCAGGCTCGGCCGGAGCAGTGATCGGCGCGCTGGTGTCGCGCTGCAGGCTTTGATCAATCGTCTCGGGCTTGCCTTCGGCCGCAGCCAGCACCGCCAGGGTGATCGACAGGGACACGAATAGCACCGCCAATATGGTGGTCGTGCGAGTCAGGAGATCGGACGCGCCACGCGCCGACATCATCCCGGAGGGCGAACCACCGACTCCGAGCCCGCCGCCTTCGGATTTCTGCATGAGAATCACGCCAACGAGCATCGCGGCAACAATGGCCTGTAAGACGGTGAGAAATAGAAACATGGAATTTTCCGAACTTGGTTTCGTCCCCGGAGGACTGTTTATGGAGCGCACATAGCGATTGAAAAGCGACAATTCAAGCAGCGAAAACACAGGACCATCCCTGCCGATCACCGCCCAAGTTCGTCAAAGTCAGGGCCAGGGCGACCGAAAAATCGGCGATGCGGGATGGAAAGTTTCAAATGCCGGACATGACAATCCAATTATAACCATCATTTGCCTGCCCTCGCCTGCTCGGGCCAGACCCGCCTGACATCGCCTTGCTCAGCATGACATGCACATGCCGGCGCGCATCATCCCTCCGCTCGTCCCGGCCCAGCCGATGAAATCGCAGCCATTATCTTTCACCGAAATGGCTGATGGCCCTTGTCATGGCTGCGCATCAGCAAGCCCAGCACGAAAGCCACGAGGAGCAGCGCCGGGACATCGCCGAACATATGACCGATATGTTCCGGATATTGCATCGCCTGCACCGCCATGATCAGCGCATGGACCACACTCGACCAGATCGTGAAGGCGATTAGCGAGCGATGCGCATCGGGATTGGCAGCGGCCCCGATCAGAAATATCCCGAGCGTCGCGTAAATCCCGATGATCATCATATAATAATGCGAAGCAACCGGCGGCCCTTCATGCCACATCCAGCCCGATGGCCAGATCAGCGCCAGCGGATAGATCAGGCAGAATATCGCCCCGAATATCACCAGCGCGACCTGCAAATAGCTAAAACGTCCAATCATCTTATATCCCCTCGATAGCCGCATGTGATCTGCGTGCTTGCGCACAAGGCTAGGCCCGTTTGAAAGCGATGGCAAATCACGGCCCAAAACTGACACCGAACCGCCCTATTATTTTCCGTGACCATCCGCCCCCGCGCCCGGATCGCATTCTGGCGGAACCATCCGGTCGAGCCGCGCCAATGCCACCAGAAGCGCGCGATTTTGGGGTTTTCTGATCGTTCCGACATAGAGCCCGCCGCGCAGCACGGGACGGTAGCAATCCTGGCCGATGCGTTGGAACAGCGCGTCGAGTGTGACCTTTGCCGGAGCGATGCCGGGCGCGCCCAATATCTTATCCCAGGCCGCAGCAAATTGCGCCGCGCCCGGCTTGCGGCGCAGCCGGTAAGCGCCCTCCCGGCTCATCCCGACCCGCTTCGCCGCCGTTGTGATACAGCGCGTCTGCGCGAGATATCCGAGAAATTCAGCCTGGCGGACCGGCGTCCAGCCATCGGCGCGCGATCGCAACGGCACCGGGCTGAAGGCGGGAACACGGGATATGCGGCGGCTTTGAACCGCCTGGCTGCGGGGATCGGGGCTTTTTTCGGTCATCACCGGGATTAAGACATATTGGACCTGCTGTAGGAAAGCAGTTTTTGGGAATGAGTTTGGGATGAACATGTCCGTCACCCTGAACCAGAGATTCGCCATGCTGAACTTGGTTCAGCATCCAGAGCGGCAAGCAACAGGCTGCGTTCCAAGACGCTCTGGGCCCTGCGCCAAAGGCCGCCGAAGATATTCAACTTCAGGATGACGCGTTATGGAGCAAAGGTCTCAGGAACCAGTGTCAGGGCGCTTTTCGCGCAAGGAGTGACATTTATCCACTCCGTATAATTCCAAAATTAATCGCCTCGATAGCAATTCTATTGCCTGGTCAATCTATCCGTGTTAGTATTATAATACAGTGATACAGAGCGAGATGGGGATAAGCGATGAACATATTTCATATAGCCACGACCGGATGTTTACTGACTCTGATGATCGCAAATGCCCCCGGTGCTGAGGCTCAAGTGCAGGCGCCAACCGCCCAGAAGACAGAAAAAGCTGATGAGCAAGACGAAAATCTGGCAGAAATTCCCGGCGCGATCTCGGAGTTGATGCAGCAATATCATTATGATCCATCGATATTGTCAAATCCCGAATATCTCGCCATCGAACAGAAAGTCGCAAGCCTTGCAAATTCCGCGTCCACGCAGGCTGAATTTGTTGCCGCATTTAACAAGGCATGGCGCGATGGTCCATTTTCCCATGTTCGACTATCGGTTGCCCGGATGACCGCCTCAGAGATGGCGACTTATGTCGACACTATTCGCGTCGGCGGCGGCGGGGCTGTGCTTGACTGGCAAGATGATATTGCGATCCTGACGGTCAAGACGATGATGGGTCTGGATACGATCGAGGAAATCGACGCGGCATTTCTCGACATTGCCAAACGCCCCACGCGCGGACTGATCATTGATCTGCGGGCAAATGACGGCGGCGCATTTGCGGTCAAACCATTGGTCGGCCATGTTGTCGACACACCCGTGTTGGGCGGCGTGTTTGTTTCGCGTAAATGGTCCGGCAAGCATGACCGATATCCCTCTCAATCGGAGGTCGAGGCGGTGGCACCCTGGCAAGGATGGTCGGTGAAAGCATTCTGGCATGACCTCCAGTCTGATCCGATGATCAGAATGGAAATCAATCCGGCGCAACCGACTTTTGACGGCCCGGTCTATGTCCTCGTCAGTTCCAGGACCGCGAGCGCGGCGGAACTCGCCGCAGATGCCTTTGCCGCATCCGGCAGAGCGGTCATCATCGGCGAACAGACCGCGGGTCAGATGCTGTCGCAAACCATGTTTGATCTCCCTGGCGGGTTGCAACTGGCCCTGCCGGTTGGCGATTATTATGCATTTCATTCCGGCAGAATAGAAGGCAAAGGCGTCCAGCCCCATATCAAGGTCGAGGCCGACGACGCGATGACAACGGCGCTCAAGCTCATCGGAAATTGAGATACAGCTTTGCACCGCCGTCAAACCGATGGGCCTTGACCGGATTATCAGCGCAAGCGCCTATTCCGGCGATATATGATGGCGCAGAAATGGCCATGTGAGCTTGGACTTTTGGCGCGCCTGCTGGATGTTGCAGGCAATTGGTGGCATGTCCGAGTCTATCACTCAAAGGATCATCATCATGCGCAATTCCAAAATATTTCTGCTCCTCGGCCTCGCTTCCGGCCTATTTGCATCTCCGGCGTTGGCCGAGGATGCCAAGATATCCCTCATGCCCGAAGGTCCGCAGGCGCTGGCCTTTCAAAATGCGGTCGGCTTTGCCGATGCGGTAATCGCCGGTGATAAAATCTATCTCTCCGGCGTCGTCGCGGTGCCCGCGCCCGATGCAACCGATCTCAAACCCGCTTATGAGCAAGCCTTTCTCCGCATCCAGAAAACCCTCGAACGCGCAGGCGCCAGCTGGGATGATGTTGTCGACATCACCACCTACCACACCGACCTCGCCAGCCAGATCGACGCCTTTGCCGAGGTCAAAAGCCGCTATATCAAAGCGCCCTTCCCGGCATGGACCGCAATCGGCATATCCGCGCTTTATGAGCCGACCGGGGTGGTGGAGATCAAGGTTGTGGCTTTGAAGCGGGATGCGGAGGGGGAATGAGACGGTTGAATTATGGGTGCTGAATGGATTCAGGCGGCATCTTCGTCATCCTGAACTTGTTTCAGGACCCCGCCCCTGACAGAACCCACATCTGGATTATCAATAGACCCTGAAACAAGTTCAGGGTGACGAAGCCATTCCATCGCTAAAGTGAAAATGCGCTTTTCTCTTAAGCGCATCCTACCTCAATCAAAAAGCGCCCGCCGCCTCAATAATCGGTCCAAATTTCCCGGCGGTCAGGCTCGCGCCGCCGACCAGGCCGCCGTCGACATTCGGCACCGCCAGCAGTTCCGCAGCATTGCCGCCATTCATCGAGCCGCCGTAGAGGATGCGGACGGCGTCGCTGCCCTGCCCCATCAGCTCGGCCAATTTGGTCCGGATCGCAGCGTGCATTTCGGCGACGTCATCGACGCTCGGCACGCGGCCGGTGCCGATCGCCCAGACCGGCTCATAGGCGATGGTCAGCCAGTCGGCGCTGGCGCCGTCGGGGAAAGAGCGGCTGAGCTGGACGCAGACGACGTCAATCGCTTCACCCGCATCGCGCTCTTCCTCGGTCTCGCCGACGCAGATGATTGCGCCGAGCCCGGCTTCATGGGCGGCTTCGGCCTTGGCCTTGACGTCGGCATCGCTCTCCTGCTGATCGGCGCGGCGTTCGCTATGCCCGACGATCGAATAGGTTGCGCCGGCTTCCCTGATCATTGCGGTCGAGAGACAGCCGGTATGCGCGCCCTTGGCGGCAAAATGGCAGTCCTGGGCGCCGATCGCGAAACCCGGACTGGCCTGGCTTGCGGCGGCGATCAGCGTCACCGGCGGGCAGATCCCGGCGTCGACAGTCGGATGAGCGGCGGCGACCACGGCAATTTCCGCGATATCGGATAGCTGCGCCTGCAGCCCGTTCATCTTCCAGTTGCCGACGATATATTTGCGATTTGCCATGGTGGATTGCCTCTCATTAGATATGTTCTGCGCTTCGCTATCAAATAACCGGGCGCTTGCCAATTTACTTGCACCCCTTTTGCTTGAACCAAATAGGCAAGCCGCCTAAAGCATGGCTTCATTCAATCGTCCTTTGGAATTGCATTTTTCATGATTAGTTTTTTCCGCAATATTTTCAAATCCAAAATCGGGCTGTTCCTGACCTTCTGTTTCATCGGTCTGATCGCCTTCGCCTTTGCGACCGCCGACGTGTCGAGCAGCGGCACATTTGGCGGGGTCACCGGTTCCGGGACTGCCGTGGAAGTCGGTGATAGCGAGCTCACGACATCGGAATTGAGCGAATCCGTCAACAATGCCTTTCGCACCGAACAGCGACAGGACACGACGTTGGATATCAAAACCTTCGTCGATGGCGGCGGCTTTGATTCTGTGCTCGAGCGGCTGATCAACAGCTTTGCGATTGCCGATTTCGGGAAAAAATATGGCATGAATGCCGGCAAACGGCTGGTCGATGGCGAAATTGCCAGCATCCCGACCTTTCAGGGGGCCAATGGCCAGTTTAGCGAAGAAAATTTTCGCCGGGCGCTGCAGCAGCAGGGGATTAGCGAGAAACAGTTGCGCGATGATTTCTCCCGCAACCTGCTCGCCGAACAATTGCTGACCGTGTCCGGCTTTGGCGCCTTTGTGCCGCAGAAGCTGGTTGTGCCTTATGCCTCACTGCTGCTCGAAGCCCGTCAGGGTCAGGTTGCGATTGTTCCTTCGGTTGCCTTCATCGACCAGAGCCCGCCCGCTCCGGCAGCGGTTGCGGCCTTTTATGCTGCGAACAGCTCACGCTACACCATTCCCGAGCGGCGGACGATCAGCTATGCCCTTTTTGATAAGAGCCGGTTCAACGACAGGATAAAGCCGACCGAGAAAGACGTCACCGGCTTCTATAATCTCAACACGGCCAGATTTGCGGCTAGCGAGACCCGCAATATCGATCAGGTGATTTTGCCGACCGAAGCAGCGGCCAATGCGCTCAAAACAACGATTGCTGGCGGGATGTCGATGGCGGAAGCTGCGCAGTCGGTTGGCCTTTCAGCCGCAGAAGTGGGCTCGATCACCAAGGCGGATTTCGCCAGCGCATCGTCTCAGGCAGTCGCCGATATGGCGTTTGCGGCGACCACCGGCAATGTCGCCGGGCCGGCACAAAGCGCGCTTGGCTGGCATATTGCCGTGGTCAAGGATATCACGCAAATTCCAGGACAAACGCTCGCGCAGGCGCGGACCGAAATTATTGCGGAACTGACCCGTTCACAGATCGACGAGGCGCTTGCCGATCTGACCTCTGCAATGGAAGATGAATTTGCCAGCGGCTCGACGCTTGCCGATGTCGCCCAGGCCGAGGAACTGAAAATCGAAGCCACGCCGGGACTGCTGGCCAACGGCCAAAATCCCGATGACCAGAATTACCGGCCGATCCCGGAAATGCAGCTGATCCTGCCTGTCGCTTTCTCGATGGAGGAAGAATCCGATCCGCAGGTCATCGAGATCATTCCGGGACAGCAATATGCGGCGATCAAGGTCACGCAAATATCCGAAGCCGCACCACCGCCGCTCGCCAAAATCAAGCAGCTGGTCGATCGCGACTATATGATGGACGAGGGGTCGAAAAAGGCCAAGCTGGTTGCCGACGAGATTTCCAAGGCGGTGGGCGAAGGTACGGCCCTGTCGAAGGCGATTGCCGATTCCGGCGTCAAACTGCCGAATATTGAGCGGGTGAACAGCACCCGTGCAGATCTGGCGCGGCAGAGCCAGCAAGGCCAGGTCCCGCCGCCGCTGACGCTGATGTTCAGCATGGCAGAAGGCACGGCCAAAACGCTGCGTGCGCCGCAGAATCAGGGATGGTTCGTAATCGCGCTCGACAAGATCGAGCCCGGCGATGCCGCCGCCCGCGATGATCTGCTCAACGCCACCAAAGCCCAGTTCAAGCAGGTTTTCGGTAATGAATATACCGACCAGTTCATCCGGGCGATGCGCGAAGATGTCGGCGTCGACAAAAATGACGATGCGCTGACCGCCGTGAGAAACCAGCTGCTTGGCCGCACCTCTGGCGGCAATTGATAGCGTGAATGGCGACAAGTTTCGGCATTGATACGGCGCGCACAGCCCTCGCCCAGGCCGCACCGGCGCTGATTTGGCGGCGGCAGGTTGCTGATACGGAAACCCCGGTTTCGGCTGCCCTGAAGCTGATGGAAGAAGGTCGCGGCGATTTTGTTCTGGAATCGGTCGAAGGCGGCGAAACCCGAGGCCGTCACAGTCTGATCGGCCTGGCACCCGATCTGGTGTTTCGCGCAAATGGCGAACAGGCCGCGATCAACCGTCATTGGCTGGACGACCGCGAATCTTTCGTACCCGAAGAGGATGACAGTCTCGCGGCCCTGCGCAGGCTGGTCAAAGACTGTCAGATGGACGTGCCGGAAGACCTGCCGCGCGCGCTCGCCTGTCTGGTCGGATATTTTGGCTATGAGACGATCGGGCTGGTCGAAAAACTGCCGCGCGCGCCGCAATCCGCGCTCGACTTGCCCGATATGCTGTTTGTCCGACCGACCGTGATATTGATATTTGACCGGCTCGCAGATGAGCTTTTCCTCGTCGCCCCGGTCTGGCCGGAAACGCATGGCGATGCGGAGAGCAAGATCAGCGCGGCCGAAGATCGTCTCGATGAGACCCAGCGCATATTATCGCAAGCCATTCGTCCAGAGCTGATCGCAGGACGCGCGAGCGGCGGCGCGGGGGGCGACATGCTCAGCCCGAATGAGGTTGCATTCACGGCCAATGTCGCGCCCGAAAGATATGAACAGATGGTATTGCGCGCCAAGGATTACATTGAGGCGGGCGATATATTTCAGGTGGTTCTCGCGCAGCGCTTCACCACGCCCTTCGCCCTGCCCCCGATCGAGCTTTACCGCGCGTTGCGCCGGATCAACCCATCTCCTTTCCTGTTCTTTCTTGACCTGCCGGGCTTTGCCCTGACCGGATCCAGCCCCGAAATCCTCGTCCGCGCGCGCGATGGCGAAGTGACCATCCGCCCGATCGCGGGCACCCGTCCGCGCGGCGCAAATGCGGCGGAAGACAAAGCGAATAAAGACAGCCTGCTCGCCGATCCCAAGGAACGGGCAGAACATCTCATGCTGCTCGATCTCGGGCGCAATGATGTCGGCCGGGTCACCGCGGCCAATAGCGTCCAAGTGACCGACAGCTACACGGTCGAATTTTACAGCCACGTCATGCATATTGTCTCCAATGTCGTTGGAGAACTGGCCCCGGACAAGGATGCGCTCGACGCCCTGTTCGCAGGCTTCCCCGCCGGCACCGTGAGCGGCGCGCCCAAGGTTCGCGCCTGCGAAATCATCGCCGAACTCGAGCCGGAAACCCGCGGCGCCTATGCCGGCGGCGTCGGCTATTTCTCTCCCGATGGCAGCATGGACAGCTGCATCGTCCTGCGCACCGGGATTGTCAAAGACGGCACGTTGCACGTTCAGGCCGGCGCCGGCATCGTCTCGGATAGCCAACCGGCCTATGAACTGGCGGAATGTCGCGCAAAGGCGGGCGCATTATTGGCGGCAGCCAAAGAGGCGGTGAAGCGCGCACAGGATACAGGGTTTGGACAGTAAGGCGCTGTAACGGCCGCTGCGGTTCACCAGATCAGGGATTGCGTCTCCAGATCGAAAGGCAAAAGCCGGCAATGCTGATCGCCAACAAGATCATCGCCGGGGTGCTGGCGCCTGATTGACCCGCGGTGATCGTGGGTTTCATCAAGGCGACCCCTTTGCCGAGCAGATAGCCGAGCAGGATGAACATATACATCAGCGGCAGCATTGCCCGGTAGCGGACCAGGACCAGAACGAAAACCAGACCCAGGATCAGTTGATCAAGGCCCATGCGAGAGAAGAGCGCGATGATATTCTGGGCCGCATCGACCGGATAGCTATCAAGCGGAATCCTCGAAACCGATTGTGCGCCACCGTCGTTACCGAATATATGCAACAGGCTGATAGCGATCTTCATAAACACGATCGGAATGAACAACCAGATTGCCAGAACATGTCCGCGATAATCATTGTCGATCGTTTCAGGGAAAATTCGATTGAACATGAGTGTGTCTTTCATATTTGCGAAATTGGCAGGCGACCGTCACTGGCCTTTTCAACGGTTTGCAAGACCAGTGAACTCTGGCCGCATTAGCCAGAAGATCGCAGGAACGACAAGGATGATAGCAAGCGCTGCTGGCACTATGAAGGCATAGCGTCCCTATTCGTCAACCGCCATCGCAGCAATCCCATCGACAGTTTGGATTCCGTCGAATCTAACCATCGATCTTGATCATCGTCTTGAGCATATAAATCTGCAGATGGTCGAGAAAGCAGATGGTCGAGAAATAGGCGAGTCTTGGTCGGTAAATATTCCCGATTTGGATAAACGGCATAGATCGCGCGTTCGCATTTCGGCCAATAGGGACTGAGCAAAGGCACGAGCTTTCCATCAAGAACATCCTGACACACCAGAAAATGCGCCAGTCGCGCCACACCCAGACCTTGTAACACTGCCTCGCGCATCGCCATGCCAATGCCGGAGCATATGCTTTCAACTTTGACGGTGACGGGCTTCCCATTCTCGACAAATTTCCACTCATCATAAGTCTGACGCGACGCGTGAATGGTCAGGCAACCATGATCTTTCAAATCATGCGGCGCCTCGGGCATGCCCTTTCGCGCGAGATATTCCGGTGACGCGCAAACGATCCACGGGTCATCAAAAACCTTGCTGGAAATCACGGTTGTTTCGGTCGGCTGCTCGAACAAGAGGGCGAGATCCACACGCTCACCGATAATGTCAATTCCACCATCGGCCTGCAGGAATGTTGCAGTAATTTCATCAAATTCCTTGGAGAATGCACTTAGAAATGGAACGAGCACATTGGTCGTGAAAGCGGCGGAAGAGGCAATGCGAATCTGACCCTTTGGCTGTCCGCTGAGGTCGGGAACGACATCTTCCGCATCGCGCAGTGATTCGATGATCTTCTCGCCACGTTCATAGAGGACTTCTCCGGCCTCGCTCAGCGAAACCGCGCGGGTTGTGCGATAAAATAATCGCGCTCCAAGGCGATCTTCAAATCGGCCGATCTTCCGGCTGACGCCTGACGAAGTCAGTCCGGTCTTTTCCGCTGCCCCTTTGAAGCTGCCCGCCCGAACGACTTCTAAAAAAACGCTCATATCACTGAGAGTATCCACCCGCGCCCCTATTCTTGATTAATGTCATTTCTGAAATGACAGATTCAGCCTGTTAGCGGCACAGCAAAAGTCATAATGATGCATCGCAGTCAACATCCAAGCGATTGTTATAATATTTGTCAACTAATAAATAGAAATATCAATATTTAAAATAAATATATAATATTTGGAGAATAAACGTGAATAAACTAATCGGGTCTATTACAACAGCATTAATATTAGCTGGCACTTCATTCATTCCTTTCGGTGTAAATGCTGTTGCACAGGAAACCTCTTCAGCCGTTACTGCGCATAAGCCACCTGTCAAAGACGGGCTTCCACTGCCTGGATTCATCATTGAGCCCGGCAAGACCGCTCTGGTCATCACCGATCCTCAAGTTGATTTTCTCTCCGAAGATGGTGTCGCGTGGGGTGTTGTCGGGCAAAATGTGATGGACAACGGCGTCGTCGAAAATCTCGAAACACTCATGAAAACGGCGAGCGAGACTAGTATGCCGATGTTCATTTCTCCGCATTATTATTTTCCGCACGATCACAAATGGCAGCATGAAGGGACGCTTGAAGTCCTGATGCGTTCAATCAAGATGTTCGATCGCGCCGGGCAATTGGACCTCACTGATTTCGAGGGTTCAGGTTCCGATTGGCTGGAACGCTACAAGCCCTATATCAACGACGGCAAGACCGTCGTCACCAGCCCGCACAAGATCTACGGCCCGGAAACCAACGATCTCGTTTTGCAGCTCCGCAAGGCCGGCATCTCCAAGATCGTGCTCGCCGGCATGTCGGCCAATCTGTGCACGGAATCGCACATGCGCGAACTGGTGGAACAGGGTTTCGAAGTCATGGTGGTGACCAACGCAACCGCAGGAGCAGTCACGCCGCATTATAACGGATATGAAGCTGCTCTGACCAATTTCCGGATGATTGCAAGCGACGTCAAGACCACCGAGAATACGGTTGCGGCGATGCGCGCGGCCTATCCTTAAGCCCAACCCCGAAGGCCGTTCCTGCCCCCCGCTATTGGTGTTCGGGATTGATATATATCGTTCCTCGTCTTGCCAATTCGGCCTTCAACAATGAGAAAGCCGCCGCAAAATGGCGGCTTTCTCTATCTCGCCACCCGATATTATGCGGTCCAGCTGATTTTCGAGCATCATCGGCTGTCGCCACGCGGGTGTTTCCATTCGCCTTCATCAGGCAACGGGCAGCATCCCTATCCCTTGGTCGAAACGCCCCGGCTTTCTTCGTCCTTTGCCCGCCAGGAAATCAATCCGGCCCCGCATGTCAGGAACAGGAAATTCATGTCTATTTACCCGCCATTGGAAAGATTGATCAGGACATCGGCCCATTGTCTTTCGATAATCTTCTGCCTTGCGCCCGCCACGCCGCTTCTCGCCGCTCCCGGGGAATTGATCGCGTTAAGTGACGATATCAATCTCGATCCCATCGCTGATATCCGACTGCGTTACGAGACCGCCGATCAACCTACATTTCCAGAAAATGCAAATGCCCTCACCCTGCGCGCCCGCGGCGGCGTACAGTTGGAGATGAACGGATTTGCGATCCTTGCCGAAGCCGAGGGAACGGTGGCGCTGGTCGACGATTTCAATGACACTCTGCCAGGGAACGGGCGCGAACCATTTCCGGTCATTGCGGATCCGGAAAGCCTGGCTCTCAACCGGCTATTTGTCGGTTACAGGAAAGATGGTTTCAGCATTAAAATCGGCCGTCAGCGGATCATCCATGATAATGCAAGATTTCTGGGCAATGTCGGGTGGCGCCAGAATGAGCAGACATTCGACGCAGTGCGCGGCCAGGCCGAATTCGGTCCTGTCGAGATAGATGCCGCTTATGCGATTTCGCAGCGCACGATCTTCGGCAGCAACAGTCCGAACAATGGCTTTGCGGGCGATTTCATCTTCCTGCGCGGAATGCTCAATCCCAAGCCGGTCAAAATCGCAGGATATTCCTATCTGATCGACTATGGAAATCGCGTCGGCTTTTCCAGCCAGACCTACGGCCTGACCGCTAGCGTCTCGCTCCCGGTCGGCCCGTTTCAAATTGACGGCAAAGCAAGCTATGCCGTTCAGTCTGATTTGGCCAAGAATCCGATAGCCTATGACGCGGATTATCTGCTCGCGGAACTCGGCGGCGCAATTTCCGGCTTTGGCGTGAAAGTAGGATATGAACAGCTCGGCAGCGACGACGGCGTTGCCGCATTCCAGACACCACTTGCCACAGCGCACGCTTTCAACGGATTTGCCGACATATTTCTGGTGACGCCGGCAGCAGGCCTGCGCGATCGCTATATTTCCGCCAGCAAGAATTTCGAGATCCCGGCTGTTCCGGGTCTGCGCGCGGTTATCACATATCATGATATGGACAGCGAATATGGCGGGCTCGACTATGGAACCGAGATTGATGCTGTGCTGGCCTTCAGGATCGGAGACATCGACATTCTCGCCAAATATGCAAATTATCAATCAACCGGATTTGGCGTCGATACGGAGCGGTTCTGGATCCAGTCCTCGATCAGCTATTGATCCTGGCAATCCGTTAGCCCTCCCCTGCTCAATTAGAAAAATGAATAGAAAAGGACAAATTCAAATGGACATAGACATTGGCATTTCAACATCGGACCGCAGCCGTTCCGCGGATGCGCTCCAGAAGCTGCTCGCGGATACATATGCCTTATATCTCAAGACCCATGGCTATCATTGGAATGTTGAAGGGCCGCATTTTCAGCAATTGCATGCCCTATTCATGGAGCAATATATCGAGATGTGGAATGCCGTCGATGACTTGGCCGAGCGGATTCGGGCACTGGGTGAATATGCACCATCATCTTATGCTCAAATGGCCTTGCTCTCTTCGATTGAAGAGGAAATGGGTCAACCAGACTGGCAGGCGATGGTCACCAATCTGGCTCGCGGGCATGAGGAAGTCGCAAAATCCGCAAGGCAAGTGCTGCGCATTGCCGAGGAAATCGACGATGACGCAACGGCGGATGTCGTGACCCCAAGGATCACTTTGCACGAAAAGGCCGCATGGATGCTACGCGCCACAGCCAAGTAGGGTTTCGCGCAACCGATGTCTGATTTGGCGGTGAAAGCGGAAGCTACAATGGGTCACGCCACGCATCAATAAACGGATCGAAAAGAGACAATCATGGTCTTTCAAAGACGATCGCATGTCATGTGCATGCACAAACAAATATTTGGACCGCGCCAATGAACATGACAATGACGACCTCAATTGAAGCGCTTTCTCTTTCATCTGAATTCATCCGCAGGCAGCGGGACCATATGCAAAAGACCAAGCCTGCAAAAAAATGGTGCAGCTCGGAAATTGTGAGCAGCTACAATCAGGCTTCAGTCGCGCGCTATAGCCCGCCGAACTGGAACAGCCTGATGACCAAGGCACACGCCGGCAGCCAGTCGGCCTATCGCACGTTGCTGGGTGAGTTTGAAATATGGCTGGATGGCTATCTCTCAGCAGAACCGTCCGATCATCAGCGCGTCGAGCTTATCGATGAGATTCTTCATACGGTGCATAGAAAAAGAAGCTCTTGCGACTCATCTCGTCCGGTCCTGCTGTGGCTGCTGGCAATAGCGGAACATCGCATCGCACATCCAATATCTGCGCTGCGAACAAATTGATCTCCCCAATTTGCGCGCGGATATGCGTCTCTCTAATTCATCGACTCCCCGCGCTGCCAGATATCCGATATCTCCCGCGTCTGATCTGCGCCAGAATATCCCCGTATCCTGCCTTTCGTCTTCAGCACTCCATCTTCTCTCAAAAGACCAAAATGTTGCGACGAGCAGTTGAAACCACCTCCGCAGGCGGTCATCGGACCTGCGCCTTCCTCCCGCCCGGCACCGAACGGAACCGGGCATTGGTCAGCTGTTTCCGCTGGCCAAATCAATCATGCAACAGATTGTTGATGGATGTGGAGAGGCTATTGCGGCTGTAGATGACGCCGATTCCGCAAACGGTCACCCCGATTGCAAGCATCGTGCTGACGAGCCAAATGGGATCGGGCTCATATATCATTGAGAATTGCGATTGATAGATCAGGAAGCCGGCCAGCCAAGTTCCCGCTATCGCACCGATAGCTGCAATCAGGGACACGGTTAACCAATCATAGAGAGCCAGTTTCACGCAGGCTTTTTTGGTCACACCCATACTCATCAGCAGACCGTTTTTTTGCCGATCTTCGGCTTCAAAACCTTTCATCGAAGCCGCGATCACCAATGCCGTCATGATCAGGACCATCGCGGCGTAACCCACCACCAGCTTGGTTACGATCGCGAGTAGATCATCGAAACGCTGGGTAAGTTCTTTCAACGGAACCAGCGATAACGAGGGATAGTTTCGCCAGAGCGAACCAAGCTCGCTCCATGCGGCCTCCGGCAGTTCTATGCTTCCCATATAGAAGACATCGGGTTTGATCACGTCCATCGCTCGCTCGGGAATCTGGAACCAGAATGTCACCGAACCACGTCCCGGCTTGAAGGCATGGCTGGCGACCAATTCAAATATTGTCGCTTTGCCGCCGATGACAAAGGTCAACTGATCGCCATAGTTCAAGCCCAAATCGGTCATCACTTCCTCTTCGGCGGAGATTTGATTCCAGTTCGATTCTTTTTCAGACCACCATTTTCCTCCAACCAATTTATTATTTGATGGGATGGTATTGGACCAATGGAGCCGGATTGATTTCTTGACGGTGGCCAGTGTCTCGCTTGGTGTCGAAATTGCCGCGTCAATCGGCTGGCCGTTGATTTCGGATAGTTTCGCAGCGGCATATGGCCGCAACTGACGAATTTCGCTCTGATTTTTTCGCGACCAATTCTCCAGCGCAGGCTTATCTTTTTCCTGCAATTCTGCGACCATCAGATTGCCGTCATTTGCACGTGTATAACCTTTCATCGTATCGCCAATATCTTTCATCAGCATGAGCGTGAACAGCAGAAGCAAACTGCACAGACCGAGCCCGAGTATTTGCGATGACTTGCTCAACATTCGCTGCTTCATGATGAAGAAATTGAAGGACAATAAACCAGGGTACCGTCGCCCCCAAAATTCTCCTGCCGTCAAAATGATCCAGCTCAATATTGCCATCAGCAAAAGCGCGGCCCCCAGAGCGCCCAAGGTCAGACCGGTCAGCAGAAAATTATCCGAATAATAGGCAGCGAGCAGCGAGATGCTGGCAAATCCCCAGAATATCCTCAGCAATTGCGCGGACGGATATTCTACCGCGCGGATCAGACCAACCAACGAAGTGCGACTGAGTTGCCATAGCATCGGGATTTGAAAAGCGAGCAACAGTAGAAATATCAATCCGGTCGTCTTGGCAATAATCGCGAGATGCCAGCCAGATGTGATGCCGGGAAACTGATCGATGAGCTGCCCGATTAGAAAATATTGCGCAATATAGGAGAGGCTGACTGCGATAACGAACGACAGCAGAAAGCCAAAAAGCCATTGCAATAAAGAGAGTCGAAGGCACGATGCCAATGTCTGTCCAAAGCTCAGATAGACAGCCAAACGTTGCTTCTGTCGTTCCAGATAACGGCGATTGGCCATATCGATGGCGATTGCGGCAAGGAAAAACAGGATTACCGACGCGAGGCCCAGGAAATTCTCGGTTCGCTGCCAGAATAATGCCAGCGGATGACCGCCGCCAGCCTTGGTGAGCAGGGTGAAATCACTTAGTGTTTCAGCCGCCCAGTTTTCAACATCTGCTTGTTGATCAGGCGTTGCTGTCAGCAAGTAACGATATCGCATCTTGCTACTCTTGAAATCTTCAATCGCCAAAGAATTGCTATTGATCATCGCGCGCATGGAAACAGAATGGCCTTCCATCAGCCGGTCGGGTTCGTGATATATAATCGCGCTGAAACGGAACATGTCTTCGCCAATCGCGATACGGTCACCAATATTCGCGCCAATCTTGCGACTAGCTCTGGGCCCCAGCCATATTTCGCCGGATGGAGGTCCATGTTCGATTGTCTTCTGGATTGATCGATTTTCCGCAGTCCCGATTTTGAGGCTACCTTGTAACGGGTAACGATCTCCAATGACTTTCAACTGCACTGGAATAGTTTTGCCGCGCAAGGAAATCGCCAGCGGGAGCAACTGTATTCTAGCGATGCCACTGGCCTTTTGCGAAAGCAGTTGGTCATCGCTGTTTGACAACGGGCGGGGTCCGGAAACGGAGACATCTGCACCCAGCATATTGTTGAGATTGCCATCCAGATACTGCTGCACAGAAGCGCTGGTTAACGACAATGTGGCGAGGAATAAGATCAATGTGATTTGAGTCAGAATGACCAGACGGCCGTCGCTCGACTTGCTGTCATTGAGGAAATTATCGAAGGCGAGTTTGATCCAGCTCATTTGATTTTCTCGAGATGCGCTTCGGAAAGCGCAAAACAATTGTCAGCACGCTCTGCAAGTGCCGGACTGTGTGTTACGATGATCAGTGCGGATCCGGTTTCCTCGGCAAAATCAAACATAAGATCAGCGACATTGGCCGACGTAGCTTCATCCAGATTTCCTGTCGGCTCGTCAGCAAAAATAAAGGCAGGGTTTGTGACAAATGCCCGCGCGATGGCTACCCGCTGCTGTTCTCCGCCGCTAAGCTGTGTGGGTTTATGATGTGCGCGATCTTCAAGGTTGATTTTCTTCAGCCATTCCCCGGCAATATCATAGGCCTGCTTGTTGCCGTTCAATCGGAGAGGCAGCGCAATATTTCCCAGCGCATCCAATTCCTGCATGAGGTGAAATTGTTGAAAAACAAACCCTGATCTCTGACGCAGTTTGACCGTTGAGATTTGCCCGCCATCGCAGGTAAATATTATCTCCCCCAAACGCGGCGGCTCGAGACCTGCAGCCAGAGACAACAGACTGGACTTGCCCACACCCGATGGCCCGATGATCGCATGGGTGGTCCCGCCTGCGAATGAAAGCGATAGTCTGTCAAACAAAGAGATACGTCCATGCGGCGTATCAAAATAGTGGCCGACATTTTTTAATTCTATGTGATGGTCCATGCGGTCCTCGAAATTTACAATGTGAACCTGTGCATAGAGAACCTGATGTCAAATCAATGTGAAGTCGGGTTTGACAGTTTTTTGACATTGATTTCGCTAAGCGAAAGGTCGCAGCCATAATGCGTCGACTTGTGCTAGTTTGCGTAATCAGATTTTGGAGATGGGCGAGCTGATGCGAGTTTTGGTGGTTGAAGATAATCTGGATATTCAGGCAAATATTGCCGAATTTCTGGAAGCTGACTATATTCTGGACTTCGCCTATAATGGCGATCACGGGCTAGAGCTAGCGCTTGCCAATGACTATGATGTGATTGTCCTCGACCTGATGCTGCCGAGGCGCGACGGGATCGACCTGTGCAAAGCCTATAAGCGGCAGGCAAATTTGCAAGCACCGATCCTGATGCTAACCGCGCGGGATACATTGGACGACAAGGAAGCTGGATTTGCCGCTGGCGCAGATGATTATCTCACCAAACCTTTTGCGTTGCGGGAATTGAAAATACGAATTGATGCGCTCGCCAAACGGCCGAAAATCAAAAATGCAACGTCATTGCGTTGCGGTGATTTGATATATGATCCTGCTGAAAATATGATCAATTTTGGCCCCTTCTCAAAGCCTCTCAATAACAAGGAAGGAGTCATCTTAAGGCTGCTGATCGAAGCCGCTCCGAATGTGGTTTCCAGCGAGACTATATCCTATCGAATTTGGAGTGACGAACCGCCAAATTCCGGGGCACTCAGGACGCATATATATAATTTGCGCAAAATATTGTCATCGCTGAAAACCCGCTGCGAGATCGAGACTGATCGCTCTCGCGGCTATCGCCTCAAAGAAAGATCATCCGATGAATAGACGTTCGCAAAAGGTAAATGATCTCGTGCTGCGCAATTTTATCACGTCAATCAGTGTGTGTTTTGCGATTATCGTATTTATGGCGGTGATATTTGGGTTTGATCTCGAAGACCAGATTTTTGAGAATCAAGTCAGCATGAAGGCAGATCAACTGTCCGAATCTATGCAACTGGAAGCTGGAGCGAGACAAACCGTTACCGGATTGGAGATGGAATATTTCCAGGGGACCACCGCGATGCCCGATTGGCTCGCCAACCAAATAAACCCCGAATGGGAAGCAGGGGAATATGAAGTTTTTGGCGGAGAGCACGGGCATTATCACTTGGCCGTACGTGGCCGTGATGGAGCAAAACAATATCTGATATTCAATGCGCGTCCCTATGTCCGGTCAACCAAACAGGTCTGGGGTTTTGTGATATTAATAGCTTTACTGGGTGGGTTGATGCTGCTTGTGACCATATTCTTCGTCAGGCGCATGACCAGGAAGCTGACTATGCCAATCGAAAAAATGGCTGCGGCTGTTACCTCTCATAGCCCACTCGAACCGGCAACCTTGGGTTTGGACAACGGACCCATCGAGATCGAGGTTTTGGCAAAGGCAATCGCCGACAAAGACAGGCATATTGAAAATCTGATACAACGTGAGCGACAGTTTAACCGGGATGTCAGTCATGAACTGCGTACCCCCCTCGCGGTTGCGGTTGGCGCTGCCGAGATCATCGAAAAAGACGGCCATAAAAGTTCTGCTTTCACGAGACTGGAATCATCTCTCGGCAGCATGCGGCTGCTGACCGAAGGCATCTTATGGCTTGGCCGGGAACCTGACAGCACAAGTTGTAGCGCCTGGAAAGCGGGCAGATATGCCATCGAAGCAAATGAACATCTGTTGCGCGATGACAAAGTGAAAATCGAGATCTCGGGAAATCGAAATATCGACATGCCAGTCCCCGAAGCGGTGGCACAGGTCATCATCGGTAATCTGGTCCGCAACGCTATTGGATATACAAGCGCCGGAACGGTCTCGCTTGCGATATCCGAACAAAGCTTGAGCATAGAAGACACTGGCGTTGGTTTTGATCTGTCGCCCAACGACAATGCCGGCTTTGGGATAGGCCTTTCATTGGTGAAAAGACTATGTTCGCATTTCGGCATGAGAATCGCCATCGCGGCCCGCAAGGAAGGCGGAACAACCGCAGTGATTTCCTGGCCGGGCCGTCGCGTTAGGGAAACGGCGTCCATTTAAAAACCGCATGGCCTTTCATTTGACACTGGTTTGACGTTGTCGGCGCTAACAGGTCTCCAAACATGATGGAGATTCCAATGAAAAAAATTCTGATAGCGTTCATGCTTGCCTTTACAGTGCCGGTGACATTGCTGGGCGGTGCCAGTGCATTGGCGCAAACCAATGTTCAGCAGCTTGCTTTGGAGGCAGCTGACGGGGAACGGATTACCGGTTTTATCTATCAGAATATCAAGACCGAAAAAGATGCGCCGCTGGCGATACTGATGCACGGCATGACCGGTTCCAGTCTGGGTTGGCTCGCCGATAATCACGGCGCCTTTACTGACCTGATCACCAAGGAGCTAATCGGCAAGGGATATCGGGTTGTCGCTTTGGATGCGCGCTCACATGGAGTGCGAAAAGATGATATGAAACCGCTTGAGCGTTTAAAAAACCTGCGGTCAGGCAAGCCTGAACCCTATTTGGCTATGATCGAAGGCACCTTGAACGATTATGATATATTGCTGGCCAAAGTGAACAAGAATTTCGGGCCACCCAAACATATATTGGCGGCGGGATATAGTATGGGCGCACAAATGGCGGTTCTATTCGCGGCGAAGCATAAGGAGGTGACGCATATTGTCACGATGGTGCCGCCAGCCGCACAAAGTGCAAAGGTTGTTGCCCCCCTCACCCATGCCGGCAAAGTGCAGGCCAAATGGCTTTTGATCACTGCGAGCCAAGACCAGTTTGCAAGCCCGGCCGACAATGATGCATTGGAACAAGCTGGCGGCGAAAAACTGACGCGCGTTGAGTTTGATAGCAAACACAGATTACCCCGCGGCTATGTCGATGCTGTGATCGACTGGATCGCCACGATCGAGCCGTGAGATCAAACGCAAATCGAGCATGATTGGATTGATATGCTTGTGCAGTTAATGCTGATTCCTGTGGCTCCTCAATATCCGCCCTCGGGATCAAGGCAATCTGGGGGCATTGAACCAAAACCAAATCCGCTTGTCTGTCCGATCTGTCGTCGAATCGGATTGGTCCTGGCTATTGCCCCTTGCCGATCGATTGGATCCAGCACAGCATGAAATTGTCGGCCTTGATCGATTGAGTCGAAATATCGCTACTGCCACGTCGCAATCAATTGATCATATTCAATAGTTATCGGCTTGGGCTTTTCATTGGCAATTTTGGCTTTCGGTGACCCGGGCTGATTGAGCCAATAGGCGTCATCTCGCTCTTCGTTGAGTCTCGGGCCGAGGTCGCCTTGCAACTTTGACCGTTCCAGCCGGCCAAGCACGCGTTCCTGTTGCTCGCACAAGGCATTGAGCGCTTCCTGTGGGGTTTTTGTGCCGGACGAAGCATCGCCGATATTCTGCCACCAAAGCTGCGCCAGACGGGGATAGTCGGGGACATTTGTTCCGGTTGGCGACCATTGGGTCCGCGCCGGTGAGCGATAAAATTCGACCAGCCCGCCAAGTTTGGGCGCACGCTCGGTGAAGGATGCGTGCTGAATCGTGGATTCCCGAATGAACGTGAGACCGACATGGGCTTTCTTCACGTCCACGGTTTTGGAGGTGACGAACTGGGCATAGAGCCATGCCGCTTTTGCACGGTTGGTCGGGGTAGACTTCATCAGCGTCCAGGCTCCGGCATCTTGATATCCGACCTTCATGCCCTCTTCCCAATAGGCCCCGTGGGGACTGGGCGCCATGCGCCATTTCGGCGTTCCATCCGCGTTGAGAACAGCCGACGCCTCTTCTCCGACCATATTTGCGGTGAAGGTCGTATACCAGAACATCTGCTGCGCAATATTGCCCTGTGCGGGGACCGGTCCCGCTTCCGAAAAGGTCATCCCGGCCGCTGATGGTGGTGAAAATTCTGCTAGCCATTTTGAATATTTGGCCAGTGCATAGACTGCAGCGGGAGAATTGGTCGCACCGCCCCGGGCCATGCAAGATCCGACCGGTTGCGACTTTTCGTTCACTCTTATGCCCCATTCGTCAACCGGCAGACCATTGGGCTCGCCCACCGATCCCATGCCAGCCATCGACATCCAGGCGTCGGTGAAACGCCATCCGAGCGACGGGTCTTTCTTGCCATAGTCCATATTGCCATAGACTTTTCTGCCATCGATTTCCTTGCCGGTGAAAAATTCCGCAATATCTTCATAGGCCGACCAATTGACGGGGACACCCAGATCATAGCCATATTTTGCTTTGAACTCGGCTTTGATTTTCGGATCGGTGAACCAGTCATATCGAAACCAGTAAAGGTTCGCGAATTGCTGATCGGGAAGCTGGTATAATTTCTTATCTGGACCTGTCGTGAAGTCGGTTCCGATGAAATCCGGCAGGTCGAGATTGGGATTGGTGACATCCCTGCCTTCTCCCGCCATCCAGTCGGTCAGGTTGCGCACCTGCTGATAGCGCCAATGGGTTCCGATCAGGTCGGAGTCATTGACATAGGCATCATAGATATTTTCATTCGACTGCATCTGCGTTTGCAGTTTCTCGACCACATCACCCTCGCCAATCAGGTCATGGGTGACCTTGATTCCGGTGATCGCAGAAAAGACCGGAGCAAGAACCTTCGATTCATATTCGTGAGTGGCGATGGTTTCCGACACGACGGAAATTTCCATGCCCGCAAAAGGCTTCGCCGCATCCATGAACCAGGCCAGTTCCGCTTCCTGTTCCTCGCGGCTAAGACTGGAAAGCTCACCAATTTCTTCATCGAGAAATTTTGTGGCCGTGCCTTCCGGATCGGACATGTCGACTTCAATTTGCTGACCATCCGAGTTTTCCGCAGTGCCGGAGCAGGACACTGCCGCCAGACTAAAGCCAAGGATGATAGCCGTTCTTATGCTTTTCATTATTCTGATCCGATCTTTTCTCAAATCTATACCCAGCGAAACACGCAAAATGCAAATAGTCCGCAAATGATTAGCGCTCCATATTGCGGAACATCGAGAAGACCGATCCACGCAAGGTTGATGAAGGCCGAACCGAGGAGCGAGATGAACAGGCGGTCACCGCGCATGGTTTCGATACCCAATATGCCAATTCTGGGCGTGCTGGGATATTGCATGTGCAGCAGCCCCATGCCAATCAATGTGACGGCAATAGCCAAGAAAAACAGCGCGGTCGGCAGGGTCCAGGCCATCCATTCCATTATAAGATCGCTCCCATCTAAACCCGGCCCATCGCGAAGCCCTTGGCAATGTGATTGCGGACGAAATAAATCACAATGGCGCCTGGAATGATGGTGAGGACACCGGCAGCAGCGAGCACGCCCCAATCCAGCCCGGATGCCGAAACGGTCCGCGTCATGATCGCGGTAATGGGCTTGGCATCGACGCTGGTGAGAGTGCGGCTCAACAACAGTTCAACCCAACTGAACATGAAACAGAAGAAGGCGGTGACACCGATCCCGGGCGCGATCATCGGAATGAATATCTTGGTGAAGAAGCGCGTGAATCCATAGCCATCGATGAAGGCCGTCTCATCAATCTCTCTTGGAACACCGCGCATGAACCCCTCCAATATCCAGACCGCAAGGGGAACATTGAACAGGCAATGTGCCAGTGCCACAGCAATATGCGTGTCGAACAATGACACACTGGAATAGAGCTGGAAGAAAGGGAGCGCGAAGACAGCCGGAGGTGCCATCCGGTTGGTCAGCAGCCAGAAGAATAGGTGATTGTCGCCGAAGAATCGATAGCGGCTAAACGCATAGGCTGCCGGTAGCGCGACCGACAAGGAAATCACCGTGTTCAGCGACACATAGATGAAGCTGTTCACATAGCCCATATACCATGATGGATCGCCGAGGATGGTTTGGTAATTTTTCAGGGTAAAATCGGTCGGGAAAAGTGTGAACATACTGAGAATTTCAGAGTTTGACTTGAAGCTCATGATCACCAGCCAGTAGATGGGGATCAGCAGGAACAGCAAATATATCGTCATCACGATCGTGGCCAAACGCCGTTTTGGTTTCCGACTTGAACCGCTTTTCGGGAGCCCGCTCATGATCGTTCCTCGTCTTTGTCGGCAGATATCATGACCGTATAGAACACATAGGAAATGAGCAGAATGACGAGGAAGTACATCAGCGAAAATGCCGCAGCTGGTCCCAAATCAAATTGCCCGAGCGCCATTTTGACCAGATCAATGGAGAGGAAGGTCGTGGCGTTTCCGGGACCGCCACCAGTGAGCACAAAAGGCTCGGTGTAAATCATGAAACTGTCCATGAAACGCAGCAAGACGGCGATCATCAAGACACCTCGCATCTTCGGCAATTCGATATAGCGAAAGACGCTCCACCGGCTCGCCTGATCAATCATCGCGGCCTGATAATAGGCATTCGGAATCGACCGAAGCCCGGCATAACAGAGCAGCGCGACCAAAGAAGTCCAGTGCCACACATCCATCGCTATCACGGTCGCCCAGGCATCAAAGGCATTTTGTGAATAATTATAGGAAATGCCCAAATCAGACAAAGTTCGACCGAGCAACCCGATATCCGGACGCCCGAAAACTTGCCAAATTGTGCCGACAACATTGTAGGGAATCAACAAGGGCAATGACATGAGAACGAGGCAGATTGAGGCTGCCATCCCTTTTTTGGGCATGCTCAAGGCCACCAATATACCGAGCGGCACTTCGATCAGCAGAATGATGAACGAGAAGAGCAACTGCCGTCCAAATGCGTCCCACAGCCTTTCGGAATGGAGCAATTCGCGATACCATTCGAGACCAACCCAGAAAAACTCATTCCCGCCAAATGTATCCTGGAACGAATAGTTGACCACCGTCATCATCGGAATGATTGATGAGAATGCGACCAGTATCAAGACAGGTATTACCAGAAACCATGCGCGTTGGTTGACGGTCTTTCCCATCAGGTTGCACTTCCCTCAACATGGCCTGCAGACTTGCCATCGATCCGCCAATCGTCACAAAATATGCTGATTTTTTCGGCGTCAAGATTCACACTGGTCATGTCTGCTTCAATCTCGCACCCTTCATCCACAGCGATGTTGATTTCGGTATCGAACAATGTGGCGTTGACAAATTTATGCCGACCCGCATCCTGAACCCGGTTTATCCGTATCGGCAGTCCGTCACCTTTTGTAAGCCGAACAAACTCCGGTCGGATGCCCAATTTCAACTCTCCGCTTGGAGTCCCGTAATCGTGAGCCAGATGGATTGTTCGGTCCCCCATTTGTATTATGTTTCCAGCAACGGTGACTGGAATGAAATTCATCCCCGGAGATCCGATAAAATAGCCGACAAAACTATGTGCGGGCGTTTCAAACAGCTCTTTTGGTGTTCCGATTTGCACCACTCGGCCTTCGTGCATCACTACAACTTTTTCCGCGAAAGTAAGCGCTTCTGTCTGATCATGGGTGACATAGATCATCGTGTGACCAAATTCGCGGTGCAATGACTTTAGCTGCGTCCGCAATTCCCATTTCATATGCGGATCGATAACCGTCAAAGGTTCGTCGAACAGAATGGCATTCACGTCATCGCGCACCATCCCGCGCGCCAATGATATCTTCTGCTTCAAATCTGAAGTGAGCCCGCGGGCCTTTTTCTTGAGATCAGCTTCCAGCCCAATCATCTTGGCTATGCGCGCGACGCGTTCCGCAACATAGCTTGCTTCCATCCGGCGATTACGCAGCGGGAAAGCCAAATTCTGTTCGACCGTCATCGTGTCGTAGACAACTGGAAATTGGAAAACTTGCGCAATATTGCGGTCAGCTGTTGACGATGCGGTCACGTCTTCATCGCCAAACAGGACACGTCCATGAGTTGGCGTGAGCAGGCCGGAGATTAAGTTGAGCAATGTCGTTTTCCCGCATCCACTGGGCCCCAGCAGCGCGTAGGCGCGGCCGTCTTCCCAAGTATAATTTACCTCTTTCAGCGCGAAGTCATTATCCTCACCCGGGTTTGGGCGATAGCTATGCGCCAGGTTTTCGAGAGTTACGGATGCCAAATCTATGCCCTCGACATTTCAGGCTCGGAATGGGGCGAAAAAACCAGTTCATTATCCTTGTCGAAATAGAAGATATTGTCGGGGCTCAGGCAGACTTTTAGCATTTGCCCAACCTCAAACGCCTGCAGCCCTGAAACCAGACCGATCCATCTTTCATCCATCGTGTCGAGGTGAACAAAAGTGTCTGATCCGGTCAGCTCAGTGACAATCAGCTGTGCGTCAAATGTGATCGCACCCGCTAGATTATCACCCAAGGCGATATGATGCGCCCGAAATCCGGCCCGATATGCACCATCGGGCAGGCTTGCCAAATCATCATGCGCTTTGGCCGATTGCCCGTTAGGAAAGTGAACAAAGGCACCTTGTTTTTTCACTGAAACAAAATTCATCGGCGGGTCGGAATAGACCCGCGCGGTGATCTCATCCACCGGATTGCGATAGACATCCATCGCTGGCGCGACTTGGGTGATGCGGCCTTCCCAAAGAGTCGCGGTGTTCCCGCCTAGCAGCAAAGCCTCTTCCGGTTCGGTTGTTGCGTAAACGAAAATACTGCCCGACGCCTCAAACAGCCGCGGGATCTCGATACGCAGCTCCTCACGCAGCTTGTAATCGAGATTGGCCAGCGGTTCGTCCATCAGCACCAGTCCGACATCTTTCGCGAGAGCCCGCGCCATGGCGCATCTCTGTTGCTGCCCACCCGATATTTCGTTCGGCTTACGATCCAGAATAGATGTAAGTTGCAACAGCTCAGCCATTTCCCGCACCTTCGCATCAATGTCCGCAGCGCATTTCTTCTGCAATTTTAGCGGAGAAGCAATATTTTCATAGACGGTCATCGCGGGATAGTTGACGAATTGTTGATACACCATCGCAATATCGCGATCCTGCACGCGCTGGTTGGTTACGTCTTGCTCTTCCCAATATATTTTGCCGGTATCGGGTTTGTCTAAGCCGGCCATGAGACGCATCAAGGACGTCTTGCCCGATGATGTTGGTCCGAGAAGTACGTTCATCGTCCCTTTTTGCAATTCGATATCGGTAGGGAAAATATGGGTTTCACCGTTAGATATTTTTGAAACGTCCTGCAGTCGCAAGCTCATTTAATCTTCCTGAAGGGTGCAGCATCTGATCGACCTGGTTCGGTAACCGCCAAATTAATCGCAATCGTGGGTATCTTTTCTCCCGATAACAACATGCATACCCTTTTGAATTGTTGATGTTCAGACTATGGCACCAATTGATGGCGAAGGCATTGAAAAAATATCATGCGACTGTCGGAGCACGCCGGTCAAATCGACCGTTACCCATTGCCGAGAAAATATTGTTCGCAAGGGCCGGACGCTGGGCTCCTCTCTTTCGGATTTACCACCAAATGGAAAATCCATGATTACCGAGCGCCCGCCTTGAGCGGAAAGGAAATATTGGGAACGGTTTAATACGGAGCGCCAATATTGCCCGCGAATTGTCTCTCCTTGTCTGGTTGCACGCCGGCCCATTCGAAAAATAAAGACGGAACCCTTGTCAATTGAGACGGAGGTCTAGGAATAGCCCAATAGGCGCGTGGAAATGGATTCGATCATCGGCAAATGCCTTCATCATTCCAAATATCTATTCTGCTTTCCAGTCGCGCGCCAGTTGATCCAGCAGACGCACGCCAAAGCCGGATGCGCCTTTGGGAGACAGCGGTCGCGAGGAACTGTTCCAATCCACACCGGCAATATCAAGATGCGCCCAGGGCAGCGATTCATCGATGAAATAGCCGATGAAATGCGCGCCGGCACTGGCACCGGGCGCATCGGTGACGCCCGAATTCTTGACATCGGCAATGTCCGAACGCACGGCTTTCGCATAGGCCGGATGGAGCGGTAATCTCCATAGATGTTCTCCGCTTTCCGCGGCAGCGTTGAGCAGCTGGTCTGCCACCGCATCTTCGCGCGCGAACAGACCGGCATATTGATCACCCAGGGCCCGCCCGACGGAGCCGGTGAGCGTCGCAATATCAACCAATGCAAAAGGCTTGTATCGATCCGCCACATATTGCACCGCATCGGCGAGCACCAGCCGCCCCTCGGCATCGGTGCTGAGTATTTCTATCGTCTTGCCGCCATAGGTACGCACGACATCGCCGGGGCGCTGGGCATTGGCACCGGGCATATTTTCCGCCAGTGCTGCCACCGCGACGACATTCACCGGCGCACGGCTTTTGGCCAGCGACAATGCAGTCCCCATCACAGCGGCGGCTCCCGACATATCCGCCTTCATCGCCCACATGCCCTTGTTCGGTTTTATCGATATCCCGCCCGTGTCAAAAGTAATGCCCTTCCCGACCAGCGCTAGCGGCGGACCGCTTGCTCCGCGATAGCTGACGATCATCATCCGCGACCCGCGCGGGCTGCCCTGACCGACGCCAACAATGGCCCCCATATTCAGTTTGCGCATCGCTGCTTCGTCCAGAATTTCGATGCGCACGTTAGCGATGCCGGCAAAGGCCGCACGCGTGCGTTCGACAAAGCTCTGCGGATAGAGCGCGTTGGCCGGTTCGCTCTGCAGATCACGGACGAAGCGCACCCCTTCGGCAAGATGTTTTTGACGATTGTCCCAAAGCATTTGGGCTTCGCCCGCGCCGGTTCCGGCGATGATTATCTTTTGGCTGGCCGGATTTTTTTCGACATCATATTGATAGCGATCAAATCGATATTGGCCGAGTGCCAGTCCTAGCGCTGCTTCTGCCATTGCTGCGGGATCAGGTGCGCCGACAATCGCCAGCTCAGTCTCTTCCTTCATCAATTTCTGCACGGCGCTGCCCGCGGCTGCGCGCCAGTCGGGACTTTTGTCATCAGGCCGTGCGGCTCCAACAATCATGATCAAGGGACGCTCACCAATGCCCCGGAGCATCAGGCTCTGCCCTTGCTTCCCTTTGAAATCTGCGGCGGCAATAGCGGCCGCCACCGAATTGCGTTCCGCCACAGAAAGGCCCGCGACGTCCGGTAATTCTGCATTTTCGGTCAGGATGATGAGAGCCGAAGATGCGGGCACCTGCTCAGCGAAGTCAATGGATCGTTCTTGGCTGTTCCCGTTCAAACTCGCTGGCACACCGGATCCGATGACCGACTGCGCCTGTGCCGGGGCGGCCATTGCCAGAAGCGGAATCGCGGCACATAGGGCCAGGCGTTGAGTCGGAAATTTTGTCATGAGCGATCCTCTGTGGCTGCGGCTATCTGATTGACCAAAATCCTAACTTTGCGCAAGAGCAGGCAAAGAGCAAGTTCGAACTGCCCGGAGCGGCGGAAACACAGTCATTTTGGGGACGGCAGTCATGAAGAAATTTGGTCTACTCGGAGGACTGTCCTGGCTTTCGACAATCGACTATTATCGCGAATTGAACATGGCAGTGAATCAACATTTCAAGAGCAATATCAATCCCCGCCTTTACGTTGTTAATCTGAATCAGAAAGAAATTCACGATCTGCAAAAAGCAGGTGACTGGCAGAAAATCAGCCACATTTTGATCGAGACCGGAAGAGAACTCGAATCGCTGGGGTGCGAAGGGCTCGCCTTTTGCGCGAATACGCCGCACCGCGTATATGAAGACGTTCAGGACAAGATGGACATTCCGATCCTTCACATCGGTGATGCGGTGGGCAGATATATTCGCAAAATAGGCCACAAGAAGGTCGGCCTGCTCGGCACCCGCTATACAATGGAAGGAGATTTTATCCGATCCAGGCTGGAAAATCTCTATTCGGTTGAGGTTGTGATTCCTGAACAAGAACCGAGACGGAAAATCCAAACGCTATTATATCAAGAAATGTCGCGCGGCCTATTTTCCGATGAAGCTCGCAATTATTTTCTCCAGTTGATCGAAGAACTTAAATCCAAAGGTGCCGAAGCTGCGGTTCTGGGTTGTACGGAATTCCCCATCCTGTTGAACCATATCGATACCGCATTGCCAAAAATCGATAGTATGATGTGCCACGTTGACGACATTGCAAAATTCATTCTGGAGCAAGAGCAGTAGCGCCACTTTCGGAATATAGCGGACATCGGGCGCATGTCTGCTCCGGGCGTAAACAGACGTGGGTTGCGTTCCAAATTCAGCTTAGAATCGAGCGATACATTACCAGTGCGTCAATATAGCCATCTGATGGGTGATGAAACGCTTCTGGTAGACGTCCGACAACGTCAAAGCCGAACTTCTTCCAAAGTCGAATGGCTCCAATATTTTTGTCCACCACGAAATTGTACTGCATTCCCTTGAAACCGGCCGACTTTGCATATTCTATCGAATGTTCGCACATTGCGCTGGCGATACCCCGTCCCGCAGCGTGCGCGCTGGTCATATATCCGCAATTGCAAATATGGCTCCCGCCGCCCGCTTGATTGGGTCGGATGTAATAAGTACCCAGGACCTCTCCGTCGATTTCGGCTACGAACGTCTCTTTCTCGGCACTCGTCCAGTAAGCCATAGCGTCCGCTTCACTGATTTTTGAATCGATAGCGTAAGTCTCTCCAGCCCGAAACACAGGCATGATGATCTGGCCGATCGCGCGATGATCTTCAGGAGTGACGGCTCTAATTTTCATAGCCCTGACCTAGCATTCTGAAAGCAGCAATCAAGAGCTGACCGTCTCACGTTCATCCCTGAACCAATCCGCGCGTTACAGTCATAAGTTCTCCTGTCCGCTTTGAGGATATCGCGAACATGACGGCAATGTCCGCGCTAGGCGCAAGTCGACAATGGCGCTGCCAAACATGCGCGCAATCAAATGTTGCCGGACAGGGCAAAATTCTACAAAGTTACAAAGTGATGCAAACCGAAGACGGCCATGGAGAATGAAGTCATGAAAATGCCAAAGACTGGACGGCAATGGGCTGATGTAAAAACCGACTTGCTCGAGCGCGGAAACGGAGATGCCAAGTGGCGGGAGGGCAAAACAGCCGTCTATGTTTTCAATGCCGGGGATGAAATTGCGGCAATTCAGAAAGAGGCCTATAGCGCCTATATGTCGGAAAACGGGCTCGGTCCGGCGGCCTTTCCGTCATTGGCGCAAATGGAAGCCGACGTTATCTCCATGGCTTTGGACCTGTTGCACGGACCAGCTGGCTCCACCGGTGCGATGACTTCAGGCGGGACGGACTCGATCACGATGGCGATCAAGACCGCACGCGACTTTGCCCGCGCCAATGGTCAGGCCCGCGAAAGCGCCAATATTGTCCTGCCGCAATCCGCTCATCTGGCCTTCGACAAGGCCTGCCAGCTGATGGATATCGAAGTGCGGCGGATCGCGCTGAAAACCGACGGGTCGTTCGAGGCAGATGTGCAGGCGATGGCAGCTGCTTGTGATGACGAGACGATCATGATGGTCGGTTCCGCACCGAATTTCCCGCACGGAATCATCGACCCGATCACCGAGCTGGGTGCGGTTGCGGAGCGGAAAAATATCTGGCTTCATGTCGATGCCTGCGTCGGTGGCTATTTTGCACCCTTTGCCCGGATGAATGGCGTACCGGTTCCCGCATTTGACTTTGAGGTGCCTGCGGTTCGATCAATGAGCGCAGACCTCCACAAATATGGCTATGCCGCCAAGGGCGCATCAACGGTTTTATTCCGCTCACAAGAATTATATGAATTTATGCCATTTGATTTTGCCTGCTGGTCGGGCGCGCCGATGAAGACTCCGACTCTCGCCGGTACCCGGCCCGGCGGAGCCATCTCTGCTGCCTGGGCGGTGATGAACCATCTCGGTGTGGATGGATATCGTCGCCTTCAGGGCGAAGTATGCGCCACCAGAGAAAAAGTGGAGGAAGCGGCAAAGGCTTTGGGTTTCGAAATTCTGGGCAATCCCATTCTCGGACTGATTGCATTCCGGCATCCGAAATATAATATATTTGCCATCTATGGCGAAATGTACCGCAAAGGCTGGTTCACATCGGCCACGATTGAGCCGCCAAGCCTCCATCTCATGCTGTCGCCGCGCCACTCCGAATTTATCGATTCCTATATCGAAGATTTGGCCGCCAGTGTTAAAACTGTTGCTGGCGCAGAAGAGACCAAGCCTGCTGAAGAGGTTGAGGTTCGATATAGTTGAAATCATCTACCCCCTTAGGTGATGAATCTGCCGCAATTCCAGCATCCGCTATGGGGGCAGAAGCGAATACTGGAATTGGGATGTTCGGTGATTCCTGTTCACCGCAATCAGGGCATTGATGCATTGAGCCACCGATCGCCTGCCCATCAACAGAAGGGCCAAAAGATCGCAAATTTCATGACGATGATGATCGCATTCTAATCAACGGACGGGGCAATATCGAAGATCACCTGGCGTCTGTCATCGCGGCTATGATGTGACCTCCCACAATTTGATCTCGCCAGCGCCCCCAAATCCCACCCATGCGGTAATTCCCGCCGGTGAAACCGACCACCAGGTCAAGCTCAGGGACGATGATCAGCAATTGGCCGCCATTGCCGCTGGCTTCATAGGAGCGATAGCTGGTTTCGCCGGACTTCACGACATCGGTTCGCCAGATATAGGCTTGGCTGCCGCCGAAGTAATTATTCCCGAATTGCTCCGGACTCATTCCAGTGGTTTGAGCAGAAATCGCCACTTTGGGAGCAGTCGACTCTTTAACCCAGGCTTCGTCGATAACCTGATTGCCATTCCATGCGCCATTAGCGGCGAACATTGCGCCGATTTTGAGAATGTCGCGCGGTCGCATATAAGCGCCGCCGCCAAGATAACCTTCACCATTTGGCGCCAAAGCCCAGTGATAGGGTCCAAATTTCAGAGGTTTGGCGATCAGACGATCAAATAGATCATAAACCGTCGTGCCGCCCGCGGCGGCCAAACTGGCCCCAACGAGATTGGCGCTGCCGGAACAATAAGCATATCGATTGCCTGGATCATGGAGCATCGGAAGTCGCGCGGTATAAAGCCAATAGTCTGTCTCATCCTGCTGCTCCCACATGCGTGACTCCGAGCCGATGGAATCGGAATTCGCGTCGCAATCCAGACCGCTGGTGAACGTCATCAAATGACCGAGTGTGATATCAGCTTTTCGCTTGTCGTCGATCGCCTGCCCTGCATTTTCGAGAATGTCTGGAATCGGACGATGTGCCGCATCAATCGCATGTCCTTTCTGCTGAAGCGCGCCGATCATCACCGAACCAAAGACCTTGCCGGCAGAACGCACATCATGACGCATGTTGCGGTCATGTCCGAAAAAATATTCCTCGAAAACAAGCTTCCCTCCTCGCGCCACCAGCAAGGAATGGATCATTTGCGGGCGGCGGTTTCTCGGATCGGCAGTCGCGAGTTTTCTCGTGAGCGCTTCAAGAGCAGCTGAATCGAAGCCCGCTTCTTCCGGCGTCGCAACCACCCATCCGTCATCTTGCTGCGGCGGCGATGCCAAAGCTATCGATCCCTGAGTATCGCGACGGCTATAATATTTGGCCTCAATTGCTCCCGTGGCCGGGCGCAGCGTGATCGGTTTTGCGAGATGGTCATATTCAAGAACCAGCGCTCCGCCATCTGCCGGTCTCAGATCATGTCGCCGTTCGCGACCGCCGCTACCTGCCACCAGAGTCCAATTGTCATCAGCTTCATTGGCGACAAGCCGAAACCTGCTGGCACCAAGGGTGTCGTTACCTTCGGGATTGCGGATCACAGCAAGGATCTGCGCGTCTTCTCCTTCAAATATGTCGAGGAACACGTGAAACGGTCGAGGCTGAATGGAGACCTGAGCCCGCCACTGTCCCGAATTCTCGGCGGTCAAATTTGTTGGCGTCGCAACGGATTGATAGTGAACAGCCGCAGAAGGTTGGTACCAGTAACCGCGTATCTCCGACCTGTCGGCAGAAAGCTGGCCCACAAAACTACTGCCGTCGGGATGTACGACTGAAATTTCGCCCTGATCGTGATTCAGCAGAGCAGATTCCGAACCAATGGTCGCTTGCCACACGTCGCCGTCGTTCTCGATCATAAGCAATCGAGATTCTGCAGCATTGTTGGCGCGCCAGGACCACAGGCCTAGCGGAGCCTCGCGCGCCGAAGCAATAGTCTGAGTCATTGCAGACCCAGAAATCGGAATGGCACCGATAAGTACCAAGGTCATGATCAGTCTTCGCATATCACTCTCCAGATGTTTCGTTCTCCTGACGACTAGAACGATCTTCGCGAAATGGTCACTTGAAGAAATGTGAATTTTCTTGAAGCATGTGCCTTCAAAGACGGTTAGAATATAGACATGCTATATGGCCTGAATGATCTGATCATCGACACCGAAGCTCGCACCGTGCATCGCGACAAAACCACCCTCAAATTGCCAGATTTGAGCTTCGACCTGTTGGTGTCTCTGATCGCTGCGGCCCCCGAACCCTTAAACAACAAAGAAATTTCAACGACTACTTGGTCCTCAGAGCATGTCAGCGATCAAACGATATCTCAGCGGGTAACGCTTTTGCGCAAAGCCCTTGGCGACGATCCAAAACAACCCATCTACATTCGCACCATCCGCGGCAAAGGCTATGCAATTTGTGGAACGGTTGACCTAATTGAGGATAAAAATCTTCGCGATAACCGATGGTTTTCAACTAAGCCTAATTTGATTGCAGTTACAGTCGTCCTTTCCCTGCTAGCTGGCGCTGGGATTCTATTTTGGCGGGCTCCCGGTTTTGGACTCGAACATGAGGCAATAGCCGAACAGCACGCGCCGAAAACAACAGTCGACATTCTGATCGATCGCGCCGGCACACAACTCAGTCTTCATCAATTTCGGGAAACCAACCGCGCGATTACAATGCTGAGGAAGGCGCTGGTTAAAGTACCTGGCAATGCTGACGCGCGTCTTATGTTGAGCGTCGCCCTTTCAACCAAGGCGACAAAGTTTGACGGCGACAAAGCTGAAGAGCAGGAGGCCGAGGCAATTGCCAGAGCCTTGATCAGCGAACAGCCTGACAATAGCAAGGCATGGTCCGCTCTGGCATATTCCCTCGGCGCTCAGGGACGCATGAATGAAAGCCTACCAGCATATCAGCGCGCGTATCAGTTGAATCCACGAAACGCATCGGCGCTTTCCAGTGCTGCTCACATATTCTTGATTCAAGGTAACTTGCAGCAAGCTTTGATGCTCGAAATGACCGCAAAACAGGCAGGCGGCAATTCGCGATATGCGGAGATACAGATTTTTCAAATATTGGAGATGATTCAACATCCGGCCGCCGATGAGTGGCGGGAAAAAGCTCTGTCTCTCAACCCCGAGCAGGTGGTTGTTCTGCGAGAGATTGCACGATCACATTTGCGCAAAGGCAACCCAACGGCAGCGCTAGAGACGCTCGACCAAGCCAGGGGCGACGATCGATTTGCACCACAAATTATACAGCTTCGCGGGCGAACCAATATTTCTCTGGGTCGCGTTGCTGAAGCGCGACAAATTCTCGGAAAAGCTGGGTGGAGAGGGCAATATGATCTCGCAGCGCTAGATGCGCGCTCAGGTGACAACGCGCTCGCCAATTCGTTTTTCAAGGCGAAGAAACTCGAGACTATTGAGTCCGATCCCGATCCGGAATCCCGCATAAGTCTTGCCGAGATCAAATCAGCGCAAGGGGATATTGATCAAGCGGCTCAGCTGCTCACCCAGGCCGTGAGTTTAGGGTGGCGTGACATTGGTTGGTTAAAACAATCCCCGTTTCTCGGCGAACTGATGTCATCAGATGAAGGACGAACAATCGAGCAGCGCATAGAACGGGAACTCGAAGCACAGCGAATTCTAGTAGCGGGAACAGATGGTCTGGCACAATTCCTAGGCAGTTGATGAACCCAAAGCCGGGCTAATAGATCCTTTCGAAAACTCCATCTTCTTTCAAAAGATTTAAGTTGCGGCCACAAGTTAAAATCACCGCGCAAAAGCGGACATTAGCATATCGTGATCTCGAGAATGATCGCCCGGCATTTTTGGCCTCATCATTTTCGAAATGCAGCTGTTCGTTCATTGGAACCCAACTGAAACTTCAGCTGGAGTACACGTTTGTGAAACAACTGCCTTGGGGTTATTTGCAAAAAGCAACAATGGTTTGGCCAGGCAATCCTGACTTGCAACATATGCCGCATGAGGCGCGTCTATCAGTGTGAGGATTTCAACGGAGCCATGAACGCGCAGATTTGTTGCGCGCTCTACGGCAGCATCATAAGGCGTTTTAGAATCAAAGGTTCCTTGTAAAATGAGCAGTGGCGGCATGTTTGAAGGCAAAGGCAGATTTTTGGGTGATTGATAGAGCGGAAACTGATTATTTGACAACAAACCGGAAAGCGGACTCGTAAACCCTAGCTCAGCATTCTCCGATGCTATTATCTCAGCCGTCAAATCGGGCCTGCTATTGAATTCGGAACCGGAGATAATTGCAGATAGGGGAATGGATGAAGTGCTCTGTTTAAACTGTAAAATTCTACCCCAATAAGCTTCCGTGCTCTCGATAACGTCCTTTATAAGCGTTTTGGCCGCCGGATCCTTTGTCGACAAGGCTCGAATAATGTTGGGAATCTGGTTACGCGCTTTTGGTACATCCAGAAGCAAACCGAGAAACTGGCGAAGGTTGCCATCTGGAACCAAATTCAGGCCCGGCATCTCCGCGCCGTCATCTATTTCTTTAAGCAGTGCGCGATAGGTTTCGTCAGCACGTGTTCCAAGACTGCATTTGGTATCTGCCGCACAGCGATCGAGTAACGCCTTCCCAACCCGGTCTGTCGTCTGTGAACGATAGGACAGGCCGTTTAAGTTATCAGATGACGCGGGCGTCAGGGAGTCCAGAATAATGCCATCCACATTTGTGGTTGCTAGTTTGGTATATTCCAACACGAGTGAAGTGCCATAAGAGACGCCGTAAATCATTGTTTTGTTGTTTGAGCCTAATGTCGTGATAAGCTTATCAAGATCATGCGCTGCGTTTCTCTGACTGAAGCTATTTGCGCTCTTCAAATTTGAATATAGTTTTTGGAAACAAGTTCCCCATTCCTCTGCCGCTAGCGCCAAACCATCCGGGCTATCCAGCGTTTCTTCCGGCATGCACAATTTTGATGAATAGCCAGTCCCACGATGATCGGGAACCATCACGTCATAGTTGGGAAATGTTCGCCTGAAAAAATCTATGTCGGCGTAAAAACTAGCGCCAGACTCGCCAGGACCACCCGCAATCAACCATATCTCGCCCTGATGTTCTCCGCGCGCAGGGAACTTGCGTAGGAAGAGATTGATTGAATCGTCCATTGATGTGCCATGATCGAGCGGTGTATCAATATAGATACATTGGCTGTCGCTTAGATTTATATGCACTCCGTTATCATCGCATGCATTAAAATCGTTTGATGCGACCTTGTTTGGAGTTGCGCCAGCAGTCAGCATCATAAATACGAGAATGGCAGGAAGAAAAATTTTAAAGTATCTCATTAGTGGCTTTCGAGGATTGTCACTTGGTTGGCATTGTGGAGAAAACGTGCGTTATTGAGTTCATTTGTTCGGAGTGCAGGAGAATTGTTGATTGGATGTAAAGCAGTATAAATTTTCGGATGCCATGGAGCCAAGGAAAGAGCAAGCCTACCTAATGTACCAAATTTCTAATGTCCGCTTCTCAAACTGGCATCTGGCAAGTTCCTTGATTTCTGTCATTCATCTGGGTCACGCTTCTCTCCGCAGTCTTTGGTTAAAGCTGGATACATGTATAAGATCGGTCAAGGAGTGCCTTGCTTTCGGGCGCGCTTTGTTTGGCGCATCGGACATAAACGGCATCATCGCCATACCAACGTCCAGACGAGGACGCTTCTTCCTATGGTTTGATCAGATTGGTGTCATACATTTACCTCCTGATCATTCCATTGGAACTGTGTTCCGTCCATCCACATACGGTAGAGGATGACAGCAAGTTTGCGAGCGACAGCAACAGTGGCGCGTCTTCGGCCTTCTGTTTTAACAAATAGCCCATCGTCTCCTCCCTTCAGTTGCTCGACAAAGCCAGCAATCTATCGGAAACTCGACTCGTAATCAGTTCCTGCAATTACGCATGCTTTCGGGTGCGGTTTCAACCGGTGGTTGCAATATATGCACCGAACAGCTTGTGATCGGCAAGTTTTTTGCCTCGGTCCCATGTTAGGGGTTTATAGAGTTCACGTGGCAGCTTATGTGCTTGATTGATGAGCCCCTCGGGAAGATATTCAGACCCAGAGATTGTCGATCATTTAAACGCTATGGGCTATTTGAGTAAGCCTAAGAAATTTCGAAACTGTGGGAAAAACCAAAAGATCGTTGGTTAAACGTAACGGCGGACATGTTAGATATCGAGCGGCGGACGCAACATATTGGTCTTCGGATTTGAATGTGGACTTTTGGATATCAAACTTACTTTTGAGGGAAACGGACGGACGTCACATTGGCGATGAAGAATAGAAAATAATCTTGTGTACCGATATGATTGCCGCCTTCGACGTGCGTGGGCAGCCGATAGCCGTCAAAAGCCCTGAAGTTGGATATATGTCCGCCAAATGGTTGTTCCCGAAATTGCTTGTCGGAATTTACGTTGCTCCATCTCTGGATAAGAACATGTGATGGCTCGCCATTGGCTGCAACCGTGATTTCAACCGCCTGACGAAGGCCGTCATGCGTGACAATGGCACGGGCGCTGTTTTCGTCTATCGCCTCCCAGCATATATTTTTACGGGGAAGCAAGCTTGCGGGGGCCCAGAAGGCCGCTTCCGAGACGATACGGCCAAATGCCGATCTTTGATGATCCGGGTCGCCCTGCACATGGATGATCGGAATCATCCCGAATAGCCGGAAGCGGGTCCAGGATGTTTCAGATGTCGCGGCGTCTGAACCACTGATGCAACCCGCTTTCACTTTCCATATAAAACCCCAAGGAGGCGCCAGAAGTTCATCGCCAACCATTGCGCGATATTTGGGCGAGGCCTTCGAGCCCAATCCGATCTGGCCCGTCATTGCGATTTCCGCAACGGTCCAGAGCGGCGTCCCGGGTGCGATTGAATAAGCAAAATAGCGCTGTGCAGGCTCGGGTAAATTCGCAACCATCGAGAGATCAAAGAGCTCTACATATTGCGGTGCCCGCGCCACAAGATCGGCCCAGATATCCTTGTCCGCTTGCTTGTCCAATGCTCTCCAGATCGACAAGCCCGCTATGGCAATCAGGATGATGCAAATAATTAGGTACCAGATCATTTTTCTGTGCCTCTATAGACATGATAATATTGCGGGATTTCACGTCTTTGTTGCAGACCAAAAACCGACCGGGTTGCGCCGGAGCAAAGTTCAATTGCAGGAAATTCCACCCAGCGAAACCGGGTTGCGAACCGGCTTTTAGAGTTTGCTAATGGCCGCTTTTGAGCTGCTGAGCAAAATTGGCAACAGGTTCGGAAAAGGCCTCATCTATGACGGTTTTTTGGCCAAGGTTCAGCGTGGCCTCCAAATTGACCGGTATCAGGTCTGAAATGAATTGCTCCGCCTTTTGCGGCACGGAATGTCCTCCATAGGTCAAGAATAAGGAAACCCGATCAGGGAGGTCCGGCTTGCCTGAGAGAAATGAGCGCATCGGGAGAGCAGGATAGCTTGTCCAGATCGGTGTCCCCAGAATTATGGCATCATAGTCCCGGAACACCAGATCTGGAACATCAATCGGCGGTAGTCGCCCTTTCACACTGTCATAGCCAGCGAGAAGATAACGGAACCAGCCACCTTTATATTTCGGGCATTCAATCCTCGCGATTGTTGCGTCCAGCGCCGTTGCCAAGGCATTTGCAATCACTTGCGTCGTCCCCGTCCGCGAATAAAATAGGATCAATGTCTTCACAATTTTGTTCCTCTTACAATATTGGCGTTTGGCCTAGGTCATCAGCACCGCATCCACCGGACGGCGGAGCGACATCGGCATGGTCGGCCCATAGCCAAAACGCATGATGATATTGGGCCGATATCCTGGCATCTCGGCCAGAGCGGCGAGATCGGGACGTAATTTGGACACTTCGGTGGGCTGGTTGATATAGGCCTGTTTCAACCCAAGTGCGGTTGCCTGAAGCGCAAACCGTTGGCAGGCCCTGCCCGCCTGCACCCAGTGTTCCGGATCGTTCTTCTCTGCAACAAATATTGCGATACCGGCCGAACCGTTGATCTGCCGGGCATATTTTTCATTCTCGCTCTTTGTCCGGAAAGTGAGATCAAATATCACGCTGCCCAACCAGCTGGGCGAACTTGGATTGCCACTACACCCGCTAAACAGGCCATCGCGCATTTCCAGGGCGGTCCTGGGGTTGAACCGGATCCATTGTTTCAGTTCATCGACAAAATCTATATCCGCCATCTGGACGGTATTTCCGGCAATGACGAGATCGCGGACAAGATTGATCCGGGGGCGATCGGTTATCAGAGCCATGGTGACGCCGTCGACTTGCACCGCAGCCTCCAGTGCCCGCAAATCCAGCAGGCTAACCGACCGGCCATCATAGTCCGCTCTCGTTGACTGCCGCTTGGCAATCGCATCAAACAAAGGCGAGCGATCCACCTGCCCGGCCACCATGTCCACCACGACTTTGCCATCTTCGGTCGGATCAAAATACAGTTCGCTCGCACGTCCGGTTGCGGCGCCGGCGATCACAAGATTTTCAGCAGCACAGCCGAGGCTCGCGAACAGATGATGATCGTCAGGGTCAACCACCGCCGTTCGCCGGGAAAAGTCTGGCAAAATCTCGATAATGCTGTTCCGCACGCGAAACTTCCAGGCTTGGCTATTGTGACCGTTGGCCGCCAGCGTGGCGTAGCGAATCAATTCGCGGACATCAGAGCGTCCCGCGAGCGGTGCATGCAGCTTGGCAGCAGCCCGTTCATAATCCTGCATCGATCCCGTTTGTCTGATGCCTATCGCAGCGGCCATTCCGCCCGCCGCCATCAACGAGCCTCCGCCAATCAAAAAGTGCCGCCTGTCCATTCAAGCTACTGCTCCGTCGGGGTCATGCGAACCAGACTTTGGCGGAGGCACTAAAGTTAGGGAGGATCGGCAGCAATACGTACTTAAACGGATGAGTCGCTAGTATATGCTATGCTTCACTCTTTGGTGACCAACCATGAGACCGACCTCAAATCCGCAATGCGGCCGTTCGATATTGTCATCGCTATCATCCGTTTCCGGCAACAACGATCATCCACAAAATAGCTTCAATCCAAATCTCGGAAAATTTGAATGTAAAGGCTGCACCGCTCATTCTGCCTCGGTGCTGAGTCCCAGTTGCGGAATGCCAATCGAGCGCCGTCCCCCGAAATCGGCACGAACGACGACGGCCCCCTGTTTTTCCATATATTCGACCAGCCTGCGGATACGGCCGGGAGACCTGGTGCCATAAGCCCGGCCAAGCGCATCATCATCCGGACAGGGACTGCCTTCCATCGCGGCGCGCGCAATTTGCAGAAACGGTGCGGCCATATCTTCCGGCAAGCTGGCGGCTGCTTCGAGAAGCTCTTTCCAGCGCGTTTCTGTCGGATCGAGTATTCCGCCTTTCGCCAAGGCAAAGCGGCGACGAAAATCAGCCAATTCGAGGGGTACACGGGGCAGCTGTTGCATCCGGCATCGCACTGAAAAATCCTGATATAACAATGCATCCGGTTGATAGGCGCTGTCCGTATCCGCGAGCATGTCTTGCAAAATACTGACAATGGTCGCTTCCAAATCAACTGCATCAGCCGCCGTCATATCTGCGGAGTCTTCATCGATGGAAGATGCGGTTGCAGCCCCGGGTTCCGGTGCCGCGATACGGCGGATCAACTCTTCCGCAGCGACTATTTGCGGCTCGGGCTGACGATCCACTTTCACGGGCTCCGCCTCCATTTCGGCGAACAGCATCGTGCGCAGATTCTCCGGCTCCGCCTCTGGCATGGGTAACAGGCTATGCGTGCCCATACGGGTGCTGGTCTGAGTCGGACCAATTTTCATCGATATTGGCCGACGGGAGATGGCGGGGCCGAGGCCAAGAAAGCAACCCCGGTCCAAATCCCTAATCCGTTCCGTTTGCCGGCGTTCCATCCCCAGCAAATCGGCGGCTCGCGCCATATCGATATCGAGAAAAGTACGTCCCATCAGGAAATTACTGGCCTCCGCGGCAACATTTTTGGCCAATTTGGCTAGCCTTTGGGTCGCAATCGTGCCCGCCAGGCCGCGTTTGCGCCCACGGCACATCAAATTGGTCATGGCGCCCAGGCTGGCACGGCGCACGGCATCGGGAACATCTCCGGCAACGGCAGGAGCAAACATTTGCGCTTCATCGACCACCACCAAAGCGGGATACCAATGATCGCGCGGCGCATCGAACATGGCGTTCAGAAAGGCCGCGGCGCAGGACATTTGCGCTTCGAGTTCCAGCGCCTCCAGATTCAATATGATCGACGCGCGATGCTCGCGAATACGCGCGCCCATTGTTGCGATTTCTTGCTCATTATAGTCACCTGCATCAATCACAACATGGTTATAGGCATCCGCCAATGTTGCGAAATCACCCTCGGGATCGATCACCACTTGCTGCACCAGATGCGCACTTTCTTCGAGCAGGCGGCGCAGCAGGTGGGATTTCCCTGAACCCGAATTGCCCTGCACCAATAGCCGCGTCGCTAGCAGTTCTTCGACGTTAATGTATACAGCCTGCCCGCTGTCATCACGTCCAATTTCTATTCCAACATCCACAATCTCGCCCTACCGAGATGGTTATGAACTTGCAACTGATGGCGCGCGCCAAATCCGACTATCTTGCGCGCGTCGCAAACGATTTCGCTCAGACCCCGAATTGGCCGGATCGATTTCGATGATCAGCGGCAGCGGCGACTTGATACAGCAACTTGCGGCAACCCAATCAGAGCCGCCGCATCTCCCGATTGACGGACTTCCATATATTTGACGAAGCGTCCCACCTCGATCGGCATTGTCATCATGTTCATTGGAAATGTTTGGCAATTTTCAGATCATTGAATTTTTGCTAAACCATTGAAAGGCGTTATTGGTCGCTTGGTTCGATCAGGATGAAGTTGGCAATGAACTGCCAATGAGGGGGAATGATGGTTAGAAAGATATTGCAGGGACTGGGGATATTGTTGGCGCTGGGCGCCGTCGCGGTGGCATTTATTTTGGTGCCGCCTCATTTGCAGATTCGCGATATATCGCCTGAATTACCCACAAAATCTGAGCTTGCGAACCTCAAAGGGCACGCAGATGGACCGGTCAAAATCGGCTATATGATAACATCCACGCAAAAATCGGACGTCGGCGAAATCGGTCACACTACATTTGCCGTTGAATGGGAGAATGGTAACATGCTTCTCATCGATCTCGGGATGGACAAGCAAGTTGCCATTGAATTTGGAGAGCTGTTCGAAACCGTCGCCGGAGCAGAGCCGGCAGTTTCTCATGGGACCGTAGCTGAATTTCTTGGCGACGATCTCAGGCGGGTCAAAGGAGTCGCATTCACCCACCTGCACTCGGACCATGTGCAAGGCATCGAACCGCTATGTGCGTCGGGCGCAAAGGATATTAGCGCGCTTCATACCAATGATCAGATGACCAAGCATAATTTACATACCGAGGATCAAATCGATATGCTGAAAAATAGCGAGTGTATTGATCAGAAAGAGATCACGGATATGGGAGAATTGACGAAACAATTTCCCGGCATTGGCATATATCCACTCGGCGGCCACACTCCGGGCAGTACCTTATTCGCTATTCCGGTCGGCGACGAACTTTGGCTGCTGTCTGGCGATATTTCCAACGCCAAAAATGATTTGATCGAAAATCAGAGCAAAGGCCTGATCTACAGCTATCTGCTTGTCCCAGAAGACGAGGCAAGATTGGAAGAGATAAGATTGTGGTTATCCGATTTGGATCAGGGCAAGGATTTCAAGGTGATTGTCTCCCATGATGTCAATGCACTGATCGAAAGCGGCATGAATGAATGGCAACAATCAGAGCAGGCCGAATAGATAGCGGATGTTCCGTTTGGACACAAAGGCGGACGTCCGTGGCTGGACTAATATGATGCCGTTGGCCGATGCCTGACCGGTACCGATGACGGACAGCGGATTTGAAAGCCGCTGGTGCCAATGTCTTCGGCATTGCATGCAAGCTCCATATCCGGCAGTTTTGTGACAAATGCGCGCAACGCTTCAGTCACAATCGGCCGAGCGAGAATCTGGCCCATACATGCATGTTTGCCAATGCTGAATGTGAGATGGGCAATGCGCTTGCGATGAATGTCAAACACGTCGGGATCGTCCCAGATGCGCGGATCGCGATTGGCGACACCAAAAATTCCCATCATGCTGGAGCCCGCGGGAATATATGTGCCTGCCAGCATGACATCCTTTGCGGACATCCGCGGAACGACAAAGCCGGATGCCTGCCAGCGAATGCTTTCCTCCACCGCATTGGGAATAAGAATATGATCCTCGACTATCTCCCGAAACTGTTCGGGATGCAGCATCATCGCATAGCCCAGATTGGCCGTTTGTCGCCAAGTCGTCTCGATACCTCCGGGAAGGAGAAAACGGCAGTAGATGACAATTTCTTCAGCCGAAAACTCGCGCCCGTCGTGCGACGCTTTTGACATCGCCGACATCAGGTCTCCTCTGTCGAGATCATCGGCCGCCCTTCGCTGTTCATATTGTTCGGAGAAAAACTCGGTCAATTTGCCGATCGCGGTCATCGCCGCCTGAGGGTCCCGTGCACCGCCAAAGGCAGCATCGCCCATTTCGACAAACTCGCCGATACGCTCCATCGGTACACCAACAACCACACCGATGGTGATGTAGAGCAAGGGTAAGGCAAAATCGCGATTGAGGTCCGCCTCTTCTCCCCGGTCGAATTTTCCGCGGATCCGATCACACAGATGTTCCGCGGCAGGCATGATCACCGATTTTGTGAAATCACTACGGAAATGTTTGGCGAAAACTTGCCGGTCAAAAAGATTGCGGATGACCTTATGCTCGGCGCCGTCCAGTTCGTTGACCGTCGTGATCGCATTGGTCAGCTGTACCTTAGTATGTTCGCCATAGGCCCCCGCATTGCGGAAATGCTCGCTGTCCGTGACCATTTGCTTGATCGCATCATATCCCAGCACTGCGAATATCGGTGTATCGGGATTTCTGACAAATGGACTGTAGACGGCCCGGTTACCAAATTTGCCATCGGCATAGGGAATGACGTCGCCGATATCCTCTCGCAGCTTGCCGAAATAGGTGAACGGATCGCGTGACACTTCTGGGTCAAGAGTCGGCACCCAGTCGTCAGCCGATGCGAGCTGAGTTTCCGGAATCGCCTTGATCGTGCGATCGAGCAGCGCCGCTAGGGTGTCATCAAAGACCAGTCTTTCCCCGCTATTGGTCAATATTGTTCTATGGTCATTCATCATTGTCACTCCCCTCATCCTATCATTCCGCCGCCATGAGTTCTGGCACCCTCCCCAGAGCGGAGTCAGGACCAACAACCCGTCCGGGCGTGGCATCCGTACATATGCCGTCGCGGCAGGTTATTGCGCCATTGCAGATCACGACTTCGACGCCTTCGGCATAGACCACGCGCCGATAGGAACCATCTGGCAGATCATGGACGACATCATAGCGATCGAGCCGGCAGCCGAGATCGGCCAGATCATAGACCATGATGTCGGCATGATAACCTTCCAGCAGGGCACCACGGTTTTTCAGTCCGGCGAAGCGGGCAGTCAAATAGCTCAGCTTGTAATGAAGCTCTTCCAGAGTGAACTTTGCTTCGTCGCGACCCAGCCAGGTGATGACGTCCGTCGAGAACTGACCGCCAGACCAATATTTGATATGGGCGCCGCCATCGGAGGACCCGAACATCACCCGCGGATGTTTGAGGACCGCGCCGATCCTATCCGGGCATTCCGATCCGATTTCCGTGGTCCGCACTTCGACCTTGCCTTCGGTTTTCAGGAAAATGTCAAAGAAGAGGTCGGTAATCTCCAGTTTGCGCTGCTTGGCAATATCACCGAGCAATTGCCCTTCCATGCCAGCATAGGGTTGATAGCCGGACGCGCCGACCAGCTTCCACGATTCAATCGGACCGCCGGCCGAGCCCATCATCTGAATCGGGTCATAGGCCTGATTGAAGCGTTGCTGATAATCGAGGTCGGCCGCAAGCTTGAGTTTTTCCTCTCGGCCTCCGGCAAGGCTGAACTCCTTGAACACCGGATGGACCCCGTCCCAGAAATTATAGTCGATGAAATTAAACTCGGTCCAGGTGTGCATCGACATCGCCTGCGAATAGACATTATGGCCCTTGGACTCCATGTCATCGAGAAATTCGAGCACGCCCTGGTGAAACTCGGGCATGGCATCGACGATCATCAGGATATTGTGCAGGATCGGGCGACCGGATCGTTCCGCAAGCTCTTCGATAATCCCGCGATTGATCGCCAGGCCGGGCATGTCAACGAGGCACTGGATGATCCCTTCACCGCGTTTCTTGAGGACTTCTCCGAGCAGATAGACTTCTTCCGGGTCCATCACATCGGTTGGCATCGGCGTGCCGTCAAAGTCGGTATGGCCATTTTTTTCCGCCTGAAAGCTGAAGGCAAATCCGATTGCTCCGGCATCCATGGCTTCGTCGAGCAGGGCTGCCATGCGCGCGCGTTCGGCAGCCGTAGCCGGTCGTGTCTTGGCGGCATCGATTCCCATGACATAGATCATCAGCGAATTGAGCGGCAGGAAAGAGGCGACGTTGACGCCTTTGGCAATGGTCCGCAGATGCTCGAGCCACTCGGGGAAGGATTCCCATGTCCACGGCAACGCCTGCGCCAGAATATTGGCGGGTACTTGTTCGGTGGTCTCCATCATGATCATCGAGCGCTCGCGCGCCGCAGGTTCACAAGGCGCAAAGCCGAATCCGCAATTGCCGATGCCAACCGTGGTCGCGCCGTGCCAGCCGGAATTGGTACAATTGGGATCCCAGTGGATCTGGGCATCATAATGCGTGTGCAGATCGACCACCCCGGGTGCGACAATCTTGCCCGCGGCCGGGATCACCTCTTTTGCAAGATCAGATGAGATATTGCCGCCAATCTCGACAATCACTCCGTCATTGATCGCAATGTCAGCGACATAGCGCGGTGCTTGGGTGCCATCGACGATGGTACCGCCCTTGATCAATAGGTCATATGTCATTTGAACCCCTCTTCATATCGTTCGAGAATCACTAAATGATACATATTATAATAAATGTATCATTGGCAAGAAGCAATTGCTATGCTTTTGGAATGAAGGAGAGATTGGAGCTCACATGGCAGCGACTGCAACCAACAAGGCGACAAAAAAGTCGGATCGGCGAAGCCAGATAATCGAAATTGCCCGAAAGCGGTTTCGCAAGACCGGGCTGGCTGAAGCCACTCTGGAAATGATTGCGGAAGATGCAGGGATCGCGAGGCCAAACCTCTATCGCTATTTCAAGCATAAATCGGACTTGCTTTCGGCTGTCCTGGTGATCGAAGCCGAAGCGATAAACGAGCGGCGGCGCTGCAAGATTGCCGACGTCGAGAACTTCGCCGGTCGATTGGTTCGATCGATGCAGGCGACAGTTGAAATCGTCGGGGAGGATCGGTTCTGGGCCGAAATCGTGTCACCAGAGATTGTGCCCTATACCGCCTATGTGGCCTCAAGCGACCCTATCGTACTGGATTCCAATATGGCTTATTGGGAGCCAATATTGGCAGAGGCCGAAAAAAACGGCGAATTGGCGAGCGGCCTCGATCATGGCGAGATTCGGCAGTGGCTCTTGGGTATCGAATTCATGTTCATGGAACGCCGTGAAATCTTTCCAACGCCAGAAACTGTAGCTCATTTTGCAAAGACATTCGTGCTGCCCGCACTGGTCAGACGGGACTAGCCTGAATTCTCGATCCAATGGCTAATTGTGGGATTTAGCGGTCGCCAAAATAGCGTCCGCTTTAGGCGAAAATGGTCGTTCGAACTACGAACTGTTAAAATAGGATTATTGATGTCAAGTTCACCAGCGGCAGCGGCTCGAACTCTGCACCCTCCGTGAGGACCGCTTTTACAGTGCGTCTAACGCATCCGCTACGCTAACAAACCGTCATTTAGCGAAAACATCATTCTTTGCAAACATCCACTTGCGGGAGAGCGCGGACATGTTGCTAGGGTTTGCGAAAGGCTTAAAGACAGGCATTGCCGATATCGCGCCTGTTGATCATTTTTGATAGCCACCCAGATTAGCGTGACAATCGAGGGCGGGCTGTATATCTGCTTGAACCGTGACCTCCCCAAGAGAAAAATGCCGAGCGATAGCTGCGCCAATCAGAGAAACTCTGCGCCAATGACCGTCGATCGCCTTGGCGCGCCTGCTGCTGGCCAGCCGGAACCGGACATCGCAGCGCTCGATCCGCGCAAGCTGATAGGCGAGTTGAACAAGTTCAGGGATTCGCGGCCAGGCCGAAGCGGATGGGAACTCGCGGTCACCCTTATTCCCTTCCTCTGCCTGTTCGCGCTGATTCTGATCGCGGTCCAGGCCGGCTATTTTTCCGCGCTTATCCTGACACCATTGGCGGGACTCCTGCTGCTCAGACTGTTTGTCATTCAGCATGATTGCGGTCATGGATCCTTCCTCCCCAGCAGGTCGGGCAATGATTGGGTTGGCAGAGCGCTTGGCGTCCTGACCTTCACTCCATATGATTGCTGGAGGCGTTCGCACGCGCTGCACCACGCAGCCACCGGCAATCTCGGCGCGCGCGGCGTTGGCGATGTCGACACGCTGACGGTTCGCGAATTTTACGAGCAAACGCCGGCACAACGATTCCTCTACCGTCTTTACCGCCATCCGCTGATATTATTGGGTCTTGGCCCTGCCTATCTGTTTCTTCTGCGTCACCGCCTGCCAATCGGGTTGATGAAGGAAGGGTGGCTCTACTGGATAAGCGCGATGGCGACAAACGCCGTAACCGCCCTTATCTTGGCCCTGCTTATCAGCCTGTTCGGACTAGCCGTGACCGCCATGGTGTTCTTTCCCGTGCTGCTCGTCGCGGCCTCGGTCGGCGTTTGGCTGTTCTACATCCAGCATCAGTTTGAAGATGCGCATTGGGATGACAGCGGCAATTGGTCCTTCCATGAAGCTGCCTTACACGGCAGCTCTCACCTTGATCTCCCGCTGGTCCTGCGCTGGTTCACCGCCAATATCGGGATACATCATGTCCATCATCTGGCCAGCCGTATCCCTTTCTACCGCCTTCCCGAAGTGTTGAAAGCATATCCCCGCCTGCGCAATGTGAACCGGTTCACCGCGCTTCAGACGATGAGGCCGCTGCGCCTCGCCTTATGGGATGAAGGGCAAAGAAGGCTGGTTACATTCCGGGAAGCATCACGAATGACGGAATGATGATTGATGGCTCCGCTGGTCGTCGCCGTCGATCCATCGCCTGGTTTTGACAGCAGCGCCTATGTCCGCCTTCGAGACAAAACGAACCGCGACCACCCGGCCTATTCCAGCATCTTCGGCGCTTCTTTCTGAAGCTTCTGCTTAATCTTGTTGGCGAACAGGGCCAGCATCGGAGGAAGATCGAAAATACCATATACTTCATCCTCGCGGACTTGCATGACACAACCGACGCTCTGGCCCATCGCTTCGATCGTGCAGTGCATATGATCGCCTTCCCAATGATGGTCCGACAATGTCGCTCCGGGAATCACCTCGCTCAACGTGTGGATGCCGCTGCCAATTCGGCCTTTCGCTTCGGCGAGCCCCAATTTGTGAGGAATATTGACGGTAACCGGTTCGCCCATAGGTAATTCTCCTGTTTAAAGGACTTTATCATCTCGACCAGTGAGGTCAAAGCGATAGAATATTAATGCGAACATCTTGGCCTCGGGCTATTTTGCCATTAGGCAGCATCGCATGATCTTGGTTATCGACAATTATGACAGCTTTACATTCAATCTCGTCCATTATTTGATGGAATTGGGTGCAGACGTGCGCGTGGAACGAAATGACGCTTTGACGGCGAGCGAGGCGCTCAAAACCGGAGCCACGGCATTATTGATTTCGCCGGGCCCCTGCACGCCGGATGTCGCCGGCATCTCGCTTGATCTGGTCGCCGCTTGCGCGGATACCGAGACACCCTTGCTTGGTGTCTGTCTCGGTCATCAGAGCATCGGCCAGCATTTTGGCGGCAAAGTTGTCCGCGGCGGTTTGATGCACGGCAAAACCTCGCCGGTCACGCACGATGGCAGCGGCGTTTTCGCTGACATTCCCTCGCCTTATACCGCGACCCGCTATCACTCGCTGATCGTCGAGGATATTCCCGATTGCCTGCCGGTCAACGCGACTGCGGACGATGGCTCGGTGATGGGCTTCCGCCATGAAAGCCTGCCGATTCATGGCGTTCAGTTTCATCCGGAAAGCATAGCCACCGAACATGGCCACGCGCTTCTCGCCAACTTCATGCGTCTGGCGGGCATCGAGACAAAGGTGCTGACATGACCGAATTATTTGCCGAAATATTAGACGGGGCACTGGCGCCCGAAGCGATCAAGACCGCTCTTGTCGAAATGGCTGATCGCGGCGAAACCGCTGACGAAATCGTCGCGGCAGCGCGAGCCATGCGGGCGCGGATGATCACCGTTCCAGCTCCAGACAATGCGATCGATGTCTGCGGCACCGGCGGCGATGGCAGCCATAGTCTCAATATCTCGACGGCCACGGCGCTCGTCGTCGCGGCATGTGACATACCGATGGCAAAACATGGCAATCGCGCCGCGTCGAGCAAATCCGGAGCGGCCGATACGCTGGAAGCGCTGGGACTCGATCTGGCCAAGGCGGCAGACAATGGCGCGAAAAATCTGCGCGAGATTGGCATCGCCTTCTTCTTCGCGCCCAATCATCACCCGGCTCTGGGGCCGCTCGCCCCCATCCGCAAGGATATTGGCCGGCGAACGATCTTCAACCTGCTCGGCCCACTGTGCAATCCAGCGCGAGTCAGGCGTCAGCTGATTGGCGTGGCTTCTCCCGATCTGGTCGAGACCTATGCGAAAGCGGCGGCCCAATTGGGCTATGATAAAGCGATGATCGTTTCCGGCGAAGAAGGGCTCGACGAGCTCAGTATTTCCGGCCCGAGCAAAGTCGCGCTTGTCGACGGTGACACTATCACGATCAGCAGGATCACACCCGAAGATGTCGGCTTGGAAAGACATCCGGCCGAAACGATAAAGGGCGGCGACGCCGAATATAACGCCGCCGCCTTGCGCCAACTGTTGCTCGGCGAGAAATCCGCCTATCGCGACGCGGTCTTGCTCAACAGCGCCGCCGCCTTGATGGTGGCGGGAGAAGTCGACAATTGGGAGGCCGGCGTCGAAGAAGCGACCGAAGCACTCGACAAAGGGCTTGCCAAAGCGCTGCTAGATTGCTGGATTGCCAATCAATGAACAAACTTGATGAGATATGCACGGCCAAGCGCGAACATGTCGTCCAGCGCAAGGCAATCATCTCGACTACGCACCTGCTGGATGAAATCGCACGCCAGGACGCGCCGCGCGGCTTTACCGCCGCTATTCGGGCGAAATCAGCAACCGGCTTTGCGCTCATCGCGGAAATCAAGAAGGCCAGCCCGTCCAAGGGCCTGATCCGCGCCGATTTCGATCCGCCATCCCATGCCCGCGCTTATGCGGCCGGTGGCGCCGCCTGCCTGTCAGTGCTCACCGATATTCCCTATTTTCAAGGTTCGGACGACTTTCTCGTGGCCGCACGCGCGGCGACCCAGCTGCCCTGCTTGCGCAAGGACTTCATGGTCGATCCCTGGCAGGTGCAGGAATCACGGGCTTTGGGCGCTGATGCGATCCTGATCATCATGGCCGCGCTCGACGATGATCTCGCAGCCGAGATTGAGGCGGTTGCCGTTGAGCTCGGAATGGATGCCCTGATCGAAGTCCATGACGAGGTTGAACTGGAACGGGCGTTGAAGCTGCAATCACCCTTGCTCGGTATCAACAACCGCAATCTCAAGACATTCGCAACCTCGCTCGAACAGACCGAGCGGCTTTCGGCAATGGTTCCGGACGACAAGATCATGGTGTCGGAAAGCGGCATTTTCACCCATGACGATTGCCAGCGCCTGTCACAATCGGGAGCCCGCGCCTTTTTGGTAGGTGAATCGCTGATGCGGCAGGATAATGTCGAGACCGCAACCCGCGAGCTACTGACAGGAACCCGATGAGCAAACTCACCCATATCGACGGCGATGGCGCAGCCCATATGGTCGATGTCTCGGCCAAGGCCGATACGATCCGCGAAGCCCATGCTGAGGGCCGGATTTCGATGGCATTGGAGACGTTGGAGGCGATTAAGGCCAATATGATGAAGAAGGGCGATGTCCTCGCCACGGCCCGCATTGCCGGGATTATGGCCGCGAAAAAGACCAGCGATCTCATACCCTTATGCCACCCTTTGGCGTTGAGCAAAGTGGCGGTCGAGTTCAGCTTTCTTGATGATGGTATCAAAGTCGGATCCATGGCCCGGCTGACCGGCAAGACCGGTGTAGAAATGGAAGCATTAACAGCCTGTTCTATCGCTCTTTTAACAATCTATGACATGTCGAAAGCGATGCAGAAAGACATGGAGATCAGCGATATTCGACTGATCTCCAAATCCGGCGGCAAATCGGGAGACTGGACCGCAGCATGAGTCAATTGCTGCCTCTCGAGGAAGCGCAGGAGCGGCTCATCGCGCTCGCCTCGCGATTGCCCGCAGAGACGGTTTCGGTGCACGATGCGCTCGGCCGCTATCTCGCCGAAGATCTGATTGCCCAGCGTGACCAGCCTGCCGCCGATATGTCGGCCATGGATGGCTATGCCATCCGCTTTGCCGATCGCAACGGCCCGTGGACATTGGTCGGCGAGTGCAAGGCCGGCAGCCCGCCTTGCAGGTCGCTGCAGCCAGGAGAAACCGCCCGCATTTTTACCGGGGCGCTGCTGCCCGAAGGTGCGGACACGGTCGTGATGCAGGAAAATGTCGCAGCCGATGGCGATCATATCCAACTGACCGAAGAGCCTTCTCCGATAGAGGGTCGGCATGTCCGTCATCAGGGCGGCGATTTCATCAGCGGCAGCATTGGATTGTCAGCAGGCACCCCGCTCAATGCCGCCGCTCTCGGCCATGCCGTGATTGCGGGCCATGGCGCGCTCGCGGTCGGGAAACGCCCCAGGGTTGCACTGGTCTCGACCGGCGACGAATTGATCGAGCCGGGTGACAATCCCCTGCCCCATCAGATACCGGCCAGCAATGACGTCATGCTGTCAGCCATGCTGGCTGGCCAGACCGCGGAAACCCGCAGCCTGAGCCGCATAGCGGACGATATGGATATTCTCTGCCAGACGCTCGACAGCGCCCGGGACTGCGATATCATCGTCACCATCGGCGGTGCATCGGTGGGTGATCATGATCTCGTCGGACCGGCTTTTCAAAAGCTGGGCGCCGAGATTGATTTCTGGAAAATTGCGATGCAGCCCGGCAAACCGGTGATGGCGGGCAAGCTCGGCGATACGCTGATCCTCGCTCTGCCCGGCAACCCCGCATCGGCCTATGTCAGCGCGATATTATTTCTGCTGCCGCTGATCCGCTATCTGTCCGGAGCTGCACAATATCTGCCGACCTATCACAGCGCGACGCTCACGGCTGACCTTCCGGGCACCGAACGCCGCGCCAAATTCCTGCGCGCCAGGATCACGGAAGGCGGGATCACCCCGTTTGACAGTCAGGACAGCGCAAAATTGTCGGTTCTGGCCCAGTCCAACGCCCTGCTGGTCCGCCCTGCTTTCTCGGACGCGGCATCGGCCGGTACGGATGTTCCTTACATCACAGTGTAAATTATCGTGAACGGAACGCGAACATTGATACTTGACTTGGTCCCATTTGTTTCATAACTGTTCTACATTCGTTCCCAGACCAAGGTGCAGAACATGCTCACGACCAAACAACATGAATTGCTATGCTTCATTGACGAACGGCTGAAGGACACCGGCGTGTCGCCGTCTTTCGAAGAAATGAAGGATGAACTGGGTTTGAAATCCAAGTCTGGCATCCATCGTCTGATCAGCGCGCTGGAAGAGCGGGAATTTCTGCGCCGCCTGCCCAATCGGGCGCGAGCCTTGGAAGTATTGAAGCTCCCGGAAGGCGGCATGGTCGCACCGGCGCCATCCAATGTGGTGGAAATGCATCCCCCAGCATCATCCCATGCCCCGTCCCCGGTGCGGGAAGTGGCGCCTGCCAATGATGATATTCTCGAGATTCCGCTGCACGGCAAAATCGCCGCCGGCATGCCGATTGAAGCGATTGAAGGCCAGTCTGCGCTCAGCGTGCCTGCAGCCCTGCTTGGTCCGGGCGAACATTATGCGCTGGAAGTTTCTGGCGATTCCATGATCGAGGCCGGTATTTTGGACGGCGACTATGCGCTGATCCAGAAAACCGAAATTGCCCGCGATGGCGAAATTGTTGTCGCGTTGATCCATGAAGAAGAAGCAACGCTGAAATATCTCCACAAGGATAATGGCAGCGTCAGGCTCGATCCGGCCAATGCGGCCTATGAGCCGCAGGTTTACGGGCCGGGCGAAGTGCGTATTCAAGGCAAGATGGCGGGATTGCTGCGGCGCTATTGATCGACTGCATGGTTTCGCTCTGATTGAACGATGGGATCATTGGACCGAAAGCGCATCCACTGATGATTGCCAGTGCGATCAAGAACCGTCTCGATCCGCTGGCTTTTCAAATCAATCGTCATGCCGCCGGTTCGGGACAGCAGCTGCTGATCCGCCTTTATCCATCGCGGGGTGCAACTGTCGGGCAATCGCCGCTCACTGACCAAAATATCGGCTCGGCGACACGCCGCGGATAGCGCCATCGCGGGGATATGGTCGCCACTACGGGTGGCCAGCACATACCAATTTCTGCCGCCCACCGGCAATGTCACCAGACAGCTGTCGCGGTTGCAACTTGCATTCGACCAGTCGTCGAGCGCCTGAGCGTCTCCGTCGATTCCGGCATTTTCCAATATCATCCCGCGAATGAAATCGCCGCTCCGGATTCTTAACATGGCGAGCCCGCCCTGACCGTCGTGGATAGCGACATGGCGGCCATCGCCGGTGATATAAATATCGGGCGCGCGGGTGGTCGTGATCATCGCGGCTCCGATCAGGGCCGGAACCAGGCCCCAATAACGCCATTTTTGCCGCCAGAGGCATAGCCAGAGTCCGCCCAGCAGGATCAATCCAAAAGCCATAATCGACATCGTCGGCAGCATCGTCACCGCACCCGGGCGGGACGAGACAAAATGCGCCAATGCGATCAGGCCGCTCAGCGCCTGTTCGCATATCCACCAGATGGGCGCACTCAGACCCACACTATCGAGCAATATCGCCAGCGCCTCGAGTGGCATGATCACAAAGGTCGTCAGCGGGATTGCGATAATATTGGCGAGCGCGCCATAGAGACCGGCTTTGTGAAAGTGAAACAGGGCGATTGGCATCAAAGCAATCTCGACGACAAGCCCGGTGAGAAACAATGACAATATGAAACGTCCGATCCGCCGAATGAGCTTTTCATCGCGCAAGGCGAACATCGCCTTGATCGTCGGATGCTCGTGCAAGGCAATGATTGCCGTGACGGCGGCAAAGCTCAGCTGAAAGCTCGGACCAACGAGTGATTCCGGCCAGAATATCAGCACAAATAATGCGCCTGCGGCAACCATTCGAAGGGTGATCGCGCTGCGCCCCATCACCAGCGCGATCAACACCAGCAACGCGGCCACGCAGGCTCTTATCGTTGGCACCTGCGCCCCGGTCAGCAAAGTATATCCCACAGCCGCCAGCGCTGCACCGGCGGCAGCGATGATCGGCAGACGCAGCCGCAGCGCCAATCGCGGACTGAGAGCCAGTGATTTCAACAGCAGCAGATAGGCGGCACCGACAACCGCGGTCACATGGAGACCGCTGATCGAAAGCAAATGCGCCAGGCCGCTGCGCCGCATGGCTTCGGCATCTTCTTCGCTGATCGCGCCGCGATCGCCAGTCGCCAAGGTCGCCCCGATCGCGCCCGCACCGCCACCCATCTGCGCCTGGATATGGGCCGACAGCTGCTGGCGATATTCGGAGAATGCGAAACTGGTCTCGGCTTTTCGCAATAGCTTGATGTCGGATAACGCCTGACCGGTCGCACCAAGGCCGAGAAACCATGCCCGTTGGGCAAAATCATAGGCGCCCGGTAGCGCAGCCATGGCCGGTGGCATCAGCCGCGCGCGCAGCTGGATCAGCGCGCCGGGCTGCAAATCCGGAGACGCCCGTTCCACCGGAACATTCACCCGGACCCGGGGCGGCAGCTTGTCATCTGCGCCTGTTTTGAGCGTCAGCCTGATCATCTCCCGCGCCAGGACCGGTTCAACATGTTCGATTTCAGCGTTGAAGAACAGCACCACCGGCCGCTCCAGCACGGGCGCCGCAACCGACCATGAACGCAGCCAGATCAATCCGCACCCGGTCGCTGCGATCAGGGAAAACCAGAAGATCGCCTTGCCCAGGCGGCGTGCATGCCCAAATCCGCTCGACAATATCACCATGGCAAGACAGGCTGTCAAAAATGCGGTCCACCAATCGGAATGCGCGAGATTGAACCAGACCGAGATACCGCAGCCCAATGCGACCGGAACCCATAAAGGCAGTTGATCGCGCTCGGTCCCGAGCTGCATCTCCAACCGGTCCAGCCCATGGTTTTTTGGCCACCAATCAGACAATTGTAGATTGCGAAAGGCCATGCTAAGGGCTGCGCCAATTGAACGGTTTCCGGCGTTGCCAGAGGCGTTCGTCTCCACTCCATCCCGCATATTCGATGCTTATCATAGGAAAGAAGCAAGCGTGAATTCAAAAGAAACAGATCAGCCGAAACAGACAAGTCCGGTGGTCACCCGCTTCGCCCCGTCACCGACCGGATTTCTGCACATCGGCGGTGCACGGACGGCCATGTTCAACTGGCTTTTTGCACGCCATCATGGCGGAAAAGCCTTGCTGCGGATTGAAGATACCGACAAGGCCCGCTCCACTCAGGAAGCGATTGACGCGATCATTCACGGTCTCGACTGGCTCGGCCTCGATTGGGATGACGAGCCTATATTCCAGTCCGAACGCGCCGCCCGTCATGCCGAAGTCGCCCATGAGTTGCTGGCGTCAGGCAACGCTTATAAATGTTTCGCGACATCTGAAGAACTTGCGGCAATGCGCGAGAAGCAGAAGGCTGAGAAAAAGCCAATGCGCTATGACGGCCGCTGGCGGGATCGGGATCCGTCAGAAGCCCCGGAAGGCGCGCCTTATGCCATCCGGCTGAAAACCGAACGGGCCGGAAAAACCACGATCGACGACGCCGTGCAGGGCGAAGTCTCCGTCCAGAATAGCGAGATTGATGATTTCATCATGCTCCGCTCCGACGGCACGCCGACCTATATGCTCGCAGTCGTCGTCGACGATCATGACATGGGCGTGACCCATCTCATTCGCGGCGACGATCATCTCAACAACGCCTTTCGGCAGCTTGCGATGATCCGGGCGATGGGCTGGGAAGAGCCGGTCTATGCCCATATCCCGCTGATTCACGGCAATGACGGGGCAAAATTGTCCAAACGCCATGGTGCTTTGGGTGTCGAAGCCTATCGCGACATGGGCATTTTGCCCGATGCGATGTTCAACTATTTGCTGCGTCTCGGCTGGGGCCATGGCGATGACGAAATCATCTCCCGCGCGCAGGCCGTCGAATGGTTTGATATTTCCGGGGTCGGCAAATCGCCTTCCCGCTTTGATACCAAAAAGCTCCAGAATCTCAACGGCCATTATATGCGGGAGGCCGCGGATGATATTCTGGTCGACCTGAGTGTGCCCTGGATTGAGAAAAATCTTGATGCACCTTTGACCCCGTCAGACAGGCAATTGCTCCGTCAGGCGATGCCGGTTTTGAAGAGTCGCGCCAAAAATATCATCTTATTGGCCGATAGCAGCCTTTTTCTCTTTAAAAAACGTCCACTTGACCTCGACGAGCGGGCTGCCAGTCTGCTAGGCCCTGAAGCGCGAACGATGCTGCATTCGATTCATGGGGCCTTGAACGATCTGGAAGACTGGACGCTCGAGACAACGGAAGAGACATTAAAGGCAATAGCGGAGTCCGCAGAATTGGGGTTAGGGAAGCTCGCACAACCTATGCGCGCCGCTCTAACTGGTAGCACCAGTTCACCCGGAATTTTTGACGTTCTGATACTCTTAGGCAAGGAAGAGTCATTGGATCGACTTGCAGATCAAATTTAAAACACCTGAGTTTCAGGAGCAGAAAGGACAATATTGTGGGCAACAATAGCGCAACATTCGGCCTCAACGGCGAAAATTACGAATATCCAGTGATGAGCGGGTCAGAAGGCCCTGATGTCATCGATATCCGCAAATTATATGGCCAGACTGGCGCATTCACCTACGATCCGGGCTTCACGTCGACCGCAAGCTGCGAGTCTGAACTGACCTTCATCGACGGCGGTGAAGGCATTTTGCTCCATCGCGGCTATTCGATTGAACAGCTTGCCGAGCAAAGCTCGTTCATGGAAGTGGCGCATCTGTTGCTGCGGGGCGAATTGCCGACTGCCGACGAATATAGCGATTTCACCAATACGATCACCCGCCACACCATGTTGCACGATCAGTTGCGTGGCTTCTATCAGGGCTTCCGCCGTGACGCCCACCCAATGGCCATCATGTGCGGTGTTGTCGGCGCCTTGTCGGCTTTCTACCATGACAGCACGGACATTAATGATCCCGCCCAGCGGATGATCGCCAGCCACCGTCTGATCGCCAAAATGCCAACCATCGCGGCGATGGCCTATAAATATTCCATCGGTCAGCCCTCGATGTATCCGGACAATGAGCTGAGCTATACCGGCAATTTCCTGCGCATGACCTTTGGCGTGCCGGCTGAAGAATATGTCGTCAATCCGGTGATTGAAAAAGCGATGGACCGGATTTTCATCCTCCATGCCGATCATGAGCAAAATGCCTCGACCTCGACCGTGCGTCTCGCCGGTTCATCAGGCGCCAATCCCTTTGCCTGCATCGCCGCCGGCATTGCCTGCCTCTGGGGCCCGGCCCATGGCGGTGCCAATGAAGCCGCGCTCAACATGCTCCATGAAATCGGCCATCCCGACCGGATTCCCGAATATATCGCGCGTGCCAAGGACAAGGATGATCCGTTCCGCTTGATGGGCTTTGGTCACCGCGTTTACAAAAATTATGACCCGCGCGCTTCAGTGATGCAGGAAACGGTGAAAGAAGTATTTGCGGCGCTCAACGTCAACGATCCGGTCTTTGACGTCGCCTTGCAGCTCGAAGAAATGGCGCTCAACGACCCTTATTTCATCGACAAGAAACTCTTCCCGAATGTTGATTTCTACTCGGGCATCATTCTCTCGGCCATTGGTTTCCCGACTTCGATGTTCACGGCGCTCTTTGCCCTGGCACGGACCGTCGGCTGGGTCGCCCAATGGAATGAAATGATCTCTGACCCAGGTCAGCGCATCGGCCGTCCACGTCAGCTCTATACCGGACCAAAACAGCGCGATTATGTGCCGGTTGGCGACCGATAGATCGATCGATCAATATCAGATTTGGGGAGCCTTCGGGCTCCCCTTTTTTTGCCTAGTCCAGGTCGCGGGCTGGCAATGTCAGCGTGAAGGTCGCGCCCTGGCCTGGGCTGCTTGCTACCGTCAGACTGCCGCCCATCGCATTGGCCAGGCGACGCGATATGAACAGGCCAAGGCCACTTCCGCCGTCACCGGAACGGCCGAGCCGCTCGAATTTCTCAAAAATCCGATCCTGATCTTCAACGGCGATACCGTCACCCTGATCACTGACCGTGATCGCGGCCTGGCCATCTTTTTCGGTCGTGCGGATCTTGATCACCGAACCATCGGGCGAATAGCGGATGGCATTGCCAATCAGGTTGACCAATATCTGCAAAGTCCTGCGAAATTCGCCTTGCGCAGGCTGTTCAAGCTCCTTGTCCGGCACATCTATCCGCATTTGGTGATCGGCCGCCTTCACCGCCAGCAGACCAGCAGAACGATGAGCGAGATCGACAAGATCAATATCATCCTCAGCCACCGAAAAGCCAGGACGCTGGATCGCCTCCAGATCAGAAAGATCGTTGACGAGGTCCAGGAGATGGCGGCCGGCAGAGGCGATATCCTTGGCATAGCTCGCATAGTCACCGCGCAACGGACCTTCCAGCTTGCTGCCGATGGTTTCTGCATTGGCAATAATCTTGCCGAGCGGCTGACGGAGGGCTGGACCAAGCTGCGAACCAAAGAGATTCTGGCTGATCAACTTGCCGGGCTCCATTTCTTCAAGCGCCGGATTATCCACGTCCTGATCATCGCGTTCGACCATGAAGCGATATCCGGAAAAATGCCCCAGATTGTCGATCAGCGGCTGGCCTTCGAGATGGAACAGATATTGGTCCTGATGCTTCTGACGCACCCGCTGACCCCGAATCGGCTGCCGCTCGGCAACCGCTTCCAATAATTTACTATGCCCGGATGGCGGAATAACATCGAATATGTCGAGCAGTGCCTGCCCGATTTCGGATTCTCCCCCCGGCAAAGCACCTGGCAGACGCATCGACACGACCCTCAGAGCGGAATCCGTCCGGATCGAACCGCGTCCCTTGAGTTGATCAAAATCACGTTCCCGTGCATCTTCAACCCTGTCCATCGCTGCAGTTGGATACTCGCTCCAATCTTTGATGACGAGACGGATTGCCCTGTTTTCATCGTCAAGATCGATCCGGGTTTCCGCCCACATATCAATGGTATAGTCATCATAAGCGGCTTGCACTGGGCGGGACAGATTCATCCCCAGACGTTGACTGAGACGGCAGAGATCTGCCAATTGCGGGACGGCGAGCGGTCCGCTCTCCTGGCCGCCACAGTTTAGCTGCAAGCGCAGGAGAATGGCATCCGCTTCCACCAGCAGGCCATTGGCATCGATGCGTCCACGCACGGGTTCGGCAAGATCGCCGCGCTCTGTCATCCGGCGAACGGGTCGGAATTTTCTTCCGACATCAGTCGTTTGGCACGCTGAAACGCAACCGGAGCCGACCAGTCGGAGAGCAAAGCCGCAGCCTTGTCGCGGTCAATTCCATTATATGTTGCTGGCGTCAAAATATTGTCACCATTGTCTAATGCGGCAAAAATCGACACCGCATCGTGGCTCGACACATCCAGAGCACGCATGGCAACAACCAATTGCGCCATTTCCGGCTGAGCCGTAAATTTGATGATCTGATCAGGGCCTAAAGCTGCCTTATGTGCCATTCTCGCGACAAATAGCGTCAGCCCGTCTGCAATCGGATGAGGAAAGCTGTCGTCATCGGAATCGCGCTCGAGCAATTGGGCTAACCGCTGCGAACAGCGCGTTATGCTTGTGCTTTCATCGATTTCACCGAGCATCCGCTCGGTGACGATGCGCAATTCCTTTTCCCGCATTCCGGTGATTTGGGACAGGCCGGCGCTGACCGCCCAGACCAGAGAGAAGAGCGTTTCGGCAGGGACATCGCTGATATCTGCTGCCATTTGGCTATTATTTGCCAAAGACCGACTCTGCGCGACAAGCAGCCCCATCGCGGCATTGGCCACGGCAGGCTTATCATGGTCGAGATATTTTGTGAGCGTTGCTTCCAGTTGATCCTGAGACGTTTTGTGCAGCAGCCGCGCCGCCAGTTCCGCGGCCTGGACCTGAACGAACAGATGTTCGGCAATATCAGCTTTCTTCAGCAAGCCAGCCTTGTCGAGTATCGGCAGAGTTTGACTATCGCGGTCCTGTTCGATGGCGATCAGAATCTCATTTTCACTCTCGTTCAACTTGAGAGCAATTCTACAGATATGCGATTCAATCTCAGCCAGGAGCACATTGAGATACTGGCGGCCGTTTGACAGCATCCGATCAGAAATCCGTACGTCGGATTTCGGAAACAGCAAAGCCGCGAAATCGCTAGCAATGCCGGCTTCGGCAGCGGCCGCATCACCCGCCCGCTGGACCATATCGCGCTGACCATATTTCAACATAGAAAAACTCGCTCTGCCATCGGTTCGGCTTAGCTTGATGTGGTTAATATCCTGCTAAGTGAAAATTCAAACTAATCGGCAGAAACAAGGCGTTTTTCCTCTGCTCTCGACACGATAATCTGATCTGCGATCAAAAAGGCCATCCCGAATAAAGCCATGACATTAAGTCCGACGGAGAATAAACCTAATAGATGGAAGCATAGCAACAGCAAGATAATCAACGAGATATCGGGTTTGATCAAATCCAAAACTCCATCTTTTCCGCGAAATTTGGCCAGCCAGAGGCTAGCCATCACAATGATCAGGACGACAATATTCGGCCATAATAAGCTAAGACTGGATTCGTTTTTGACAATTAACACCAGTCCGAGGGTGGTGAGCATAAGCGCGCCCGAGGCCAGCCATTTCCGTCCTTTCGATACGGGCCTATGAACGTTCAAATTTTGAGATAAATCCTGTATCACACTGGTTAGAAAAATCAGGATGAGCGCGGTTCCAGTCAGGCCGAACCAGGCCGCCAAAACTCCGAACAGACCGGTACCTACACAAGCGACCTTCACATAAATCGCGGATGATCGCATTCTCCAAAGCTTGGGAATCAACCTATTTTGCAAAGGCTGAAAAAGAAATCGGCTTAGAAAATTCCCCTCGACACGCTCGGGATTGCGCAGCCGTTTCTGTTCAAAATCGGCGATATGGTCATCATTCTGCAAAAAGGCCAATATGCCATTGGCAATTGCCGTGCCGGTTATCGATTCTCGTCGAGCCCCAGCTTGGACGGCGACACGGAGCAGCGCAGAGCCGACATCCCAATCATCCGGCACATCTGCTAGCTCTGCGAGCCGCGAAGCCTGGATGGTGGCGACACCAAGCCAGCGATGATTGAGATCGATCAGCTCAAAATCTGAATATTGCTCGGCATTATCGACAACGAAAATCAGCTCTCGGTCATTATCTGCAAGAATGTCGAGAAATTCTCCGCGCGGCAGAATGCCGTCGCCGATGAAGATCACTTCGTCGGTTGCGGTGGCATATTGCATCAGATCCGCAGCACTTCGGACAATTTCCGCTGCGACACCGTCATCTTTCAGCTGATCAACATATTGCAGCAAAGCGCCAGGCATGGACGGGCTCAGGAAAATAATCCGTTCAGCACCCAGTTGAACCACCCACAGCAGTTGATGTTCGACGATCACCCCGTCGAACAAAGGCAAAAACCCAATCGGGCCCTTTCCGGATGGATCATCTTTCGCCACCGAAATCAGTGCGATTTTCATAAGGTTTTCTTTGCATCCATCATGGTGAACAACATAGGTTGCGCATGGAGCGGTTGCAAAGCGATATTGTCAATTCCGTCGACCGCAAAGGTCGGCAACAATCGATCTAATTTTCGGGGTTAATCGCGGTGCCGTTCAATCGCTACGATCGCGCGTTCCAATTTGCGCAACACAACCGGTTCCCCGGGCGCGGAATGCATGGCTTCATCTGCAAGTTGCAGCACCTGGATCGCGCCAAAGCTTCCCGCGAGCCCTTTGAGCCTTAAGGCGGCATATTCCCAATTGGCATCACAGCGCGCGCGACCGAGCAAATCCACCTGCCGTTTCGCGCTGTCCAGAAAAGCTGAACGCAATTCTTCGATGAGCGACTGATCGTCGCCTACTGCGGCGGCTAAGGCCGCGTCGAGAGCTCCATAGTCAAATGACATGCCTGTCTTTTAGCGGCCTGTGGTTAACTTAAGGTTTCTCAATTCCATTATTATGGTAAACAGTCTTTATGACAGGTGGATCAAAAATCATTGGTATGTGGCGTGATCGGGAAAATGATCCCGAGAATGACATCGTGGAAACGGAAGAATCAGCGGCTCTTCCTATCGAAAAAGATGATATTTCATCTATGGATAGCAATGAGTTAGATACTCCGCCTGCCGAAGAAGAATGGCATCATTATGCCGATGATGAAGGCGCTGGCAGACGAGATATATCAACCTTCATCCCACTGCTTATGGCGATAGTTCTGACCGGGTGGACAGGCCTCTTTCTTTGGGCAAATCGCGATATCTTTACCACATTGCCGACTCTCAACAACGGATTGACCCTATTGAACCAATGGTGTCTGCCCGCTGCGGTGATCGGAATCATCTATCTTTTGCTGATCCGCAACAGCACGCGCGAAGCCAGTCGATTTGCGCAAGTGGCGTCTTCTTTGAGAGCAGAATCCGAATTGCTCGAGTCGCGATTGCAGACAGTCAATAATGAACTCAGCGTCGCCCGGGAATTTCTTACCCAGCAAACCAAGGAACTGGAATTTCTCGGCGAACAATCAGCTGGAAAACTGACGACAGCCGCGGGACAAATCCAATCCTCGCTCGAATCCGGCTTGGGCACGATGCGAAAACTCGATGAAGTCGGTGGGACGGCATTTAAGAATCTCGAACAATTGCGAGAGCATCTCCCCGTCGTGATCAACACCGCCAAAGACGTCACCAATCAGATTGGAAACAGCGGTCGATCGGCGCAGATCGAAATGTCGGCGATGCTGGCGACGCTGAAGAATATCAGCGAGACGGGCGCGACGGCCAATCAGAAGCTGAATGAGCTGACCAAGGCCTCCGAAGATTCGGTATTGATTCTCGCCGCCAAGGCCGAGGAAATCAAAACCGACTTTGCCCAACAGTTGAAACAGGTCGAAACAGGCTCGACCAAATTTGCTGCAGTGCTCAAATCCACATCGCAAGAAACCATCGATGCCCTGCGCCAGACGCGCGAAGCCCTGGTTGAGGAAACATCTCAATCGGCATCGGCGATGCGGTCCGATCTAGACCTGCTGGAAGCCGCTCTGGCTTCCGCCGGAAATATTGCTGACGAGGAAGAACAACGGCTGAAAGCATTGGGCGAGAGGCTCAAGCAAGACGTTGTCGAAATCACCGAAAGTGTCAAAACTCTGGACAATCAGAGCGGTGAAAAGACCGCAGAACTGGCCTTTGCGATGACCGCATTGGAACAGAATAGTGAAGCTTTGCAGCAATCTCTCCAAAATGGTTATGGCATCGCGGACGGCATGATTGAGCGGATGGAAAGGCTCCTCATGGCACTCGACAGCAGCAGCAGAGAAATGGACGAAACTCTGCCGGCGGCGTTCAACCGGGTTACTGAAAAATCCAATGAAAGCCTGACACTTTATAATCGAATTGCGGAAGAAGCCGAGAAAGCTGGACAATCCGCCCAAGCGCTGACCGATCAGATCGACAAAGCCGGTGCGACTATCACTGAGCAGCAAGTCAATATGGACCGGATGAAAGATCAAAGTGAAACGACATCACGATCGATTGTCGAGCAGATTACAGAAATTTCCCAATCACTTGATGCAGTGCGCGAGCAGAATGAGGCGCTGACAGAAAGTGCCGGTGAAAAATTAATCAGCGCCCTGCTCCGGGTCAAAGACACGGCCAAACAGGCTTCTGAACATTCTCGCGAAGCACTGGAGAAATCAATCACCGGTTCGGCCGAGAAATTTGAAGAGATTAGCGAAGAGGCATTGAGCCGCATCATTGATGAGAAAATCGGTTCGATAGCGCCGAAGCTGGAAGAAGCCGTCTCCAGTGCGGTTGCAACAACCCAGTCCACCGCCGGTCACCTCACCGAGCAACTGGCCGCGATCGAAGATATGACCACCGGCCTCGAGCAGCGGATACTCTTTGCGAAAGAAAAAGCCGAACAGAGCAGCGATGAGAATTTCACCCGGCGGGTGGCACAGCTTACCGAATCACTCAACTCGACGGCCATTGATGTCAGCAAGATCCTGTCAAATGATGTCCCCGATACGGAATGGGCTGCCTATCTGAAAGGGGATCGCGGTATATTCACCCGACGCTCGGTCCGCTTGCTCGACAGCGGCGAAGTGCGTGAGATATTGGAACATTATGAAAATGACGATGAATTCCGCGAGCATGTGAACCGCTATATCCATGATTTCGAGACGATGTTGCGCGGCATATTGGCAACCCGCGATGGCAGCGCGATCAGCGTCACCTTATTGTCGTCGGACATCGGAAAATTATATGTCGCACTGGCTCAGGCGATTGAACGCCTCCGGAAATAGCGTCTAGTTCAAGCGATCCCGGCTGCCGAAAAAGTCGATGTCATCGACGGTTATCCAGCCATAGAGATAGTTGAGATAGAATAATATGAATCCGGTCGTCGCCAATAGGGTGGTGAGCAGCAGGACACGCAGCGGCCGGAAATTTACCGGCGCGCCGTCGGCCTGTCCTTCGATCATATTTGTCTTGGTCTCATAATGGTTGCGAATACCGATTGGCAAAATGATGAATGCCGCCGTCACCCAGAACAGAATGTAGATTGCCGCGATCGAAGTGATTTCCATTTCGGGTCAGGCCTCCACAACCAGCACTGATACAATCGGTTTCTTGCCGGTCCATTCGCTCGCCCGGCGGCGAACCAGCAACCGGATGTCCTCGTTGAATTTCTCAATATTGCCCACCGGTTTGGGATAGGCCTTGTGGATCGCGTCACCCACTTCATCGAGAAAATCTTCTTCATCATCCTCGAGCGGGACACCGAGTAGTTTGAGCACCGGCTGTCCGGATATCCTGCCTTTGCTGTCGAGACCGATGGCAACCGAAATGGCACCGTTGAACGCGACTTTCCGACGCTGGTTCAGGGTTTGACCATCTGCTGGAATGATCACGTCGCCATCGACAACCAAGCGGCCGGTGCGTTCCTGGCCCAATATCTTGGGACCACCAGGCGCCAATCGCACAACATCACCATTTTGCTGAAAGACAGCTTTTTCAATGCCTTGCTTCAGTCCGAAACGGGTTTGCTCTTTCATATGCCGGATCTCGCCATGCACGGGGACCAATATCTCTGGCCGAATCCATTGGTACATTTGGGCAAGCTCAGGCTTGCCGGGATGTCCGGAGACATGAATATCTTCCTGCCGCTCGGTAATCATGACAACGCCTTTGGCGGCCAGCTGATTCTGGATACGACCAATGGCGATTTCATTGCCCGGAATCTGCTTGGACGAGAAAAGGACATGATCGCCGGCAGACAATTTGATCTTATGGGTGTCGCCCGCGATTCGGCCCAGCGCTGCACGGGCTTCGCCTTGCCCGCCGGTTGCGATGATCATGACCTGATCGCGCGGCAATTTCATCGCTTCTTCAAAGTCGACGGTCGGCGGAAAATCTTTGAAATAGCCGGTTTCACGGCCATTTTCGATCATCCGGTGGAGCGAACGGCCAGCGACACAGAGCGTCCGACCGGCATGTACCGCCACTTCGCCCAATGTCTGCAACCGTGCGGCGTTGGATGCAAAGGTCGTCACGATCACCCGCGTCCTGATATCCTCGACCACCCGCATCAGATTGCGACGCACATCGCCTTCCGAGCCAGAGGCATTCTCGTTGAAGACATTGGTCGAATCACAGACCATGGCCAGAATGCCCTCATCGCCAATGGCGGTCAGCTGTTCGGGCGTGGCTGGCACGCCAAGGAGCGGCTCATCGTCCAGCTTCCAGTCACCGGTATGGAATATCCGGCCATAAGGCGTATCGATCAGCATCGCATTGCCTTCAGCGATACTGTGCGCAATCGGTATATAGCGGAAATCAAACGGTCCGAGATCGAAGCTGCCTTCATTCGGGATGATGTTCAGCTGGACGTCCTTCTCGAGTCCCGCCTCTTCCAACTTGCGCCGGACCAAGCCAGCGGTAAAGGGCGTCGCAAATAGCGGCACATCAAGATCTGCAGCGAAATAGGGGACCGCGCCGATATGGTCTTCATGACCATGAGTCAGCACAATACCCAAGAGATCTTCACCGCGTTTTTCAATAAAGTCGAGATCGGGCAGGATCAGGTCAATCCCGGGATAGCCGGAATCCGCGAAGGTCATCCCCAGATCCACCATCACCCATTTTCCGTCGCACCCGTACAGGTTGACGTTCATACCGATTTCGCCCGACCCGCCGAGGGCCAGAAACAGAAGTTCTTTTTGTGGTTTTGTCATGAAGCGTTGGTTGCTCGCTGATAGAGATAATGCAGACCGTGCAATGTCAGGTCGGATTCGAGATGGTCGAAAACGTCAGTATGTTCGTCAAAAAGGACAGCCAGACCGCCGGTCGCAATGATTTTGGTTGGACGACCGACTTGGGCCTTTGTCCGCTCCACTAGGCCTTCTATCATCGCAACATAACCCCAAAAAATGCCAATCAGCATCTGACTTTCCGTGGTGGTGCCGATAACACTCTCATCCTCGGGAGATTCGAGCGCGATCCGAGGCAGTTGCGCGGTTTTCCCGACCAAGGCATCCAGCGACAAGTTGATTCCCGGCGCGATGATCCCGCCCTTATAGGCGCCTTCATAATCTGCGACATCAAATGTTGTCGCGGTCCCGAAATCGATAATCACGATATCCTGTCGATATTTTTGATGCGCGGCAATGACATTGAGCACCCGATCGGCACCAACCGTATCCGGTTGTTCGACATCCAGAGCGACGCCCCATCCCGCATCGCCGCGGCCCGCCACCAATGGGGTCACGCCAAAATATTTTTCAGACAATACGGTCAGATTATGTAACGCCCGCGGCACAACGGTACCGATAATCACCGCATCAACGGAATTCAGATCAAAACCTTCGAGCTGCAGCAGCTGCCGCAACCATACGACATATTCATCGGCGGTCCGCCGCGCATCGGTTGCGATACGCCAGCGCGCTTTGACCTCATCCCCGTCAAACAGGGCAAAGACAACATTGGTGTTACCGGCATCAATCGCGAGCAGCATGAGCGTGTTTCCTTCTAGCCGACTTCTATATCGCCGGCGCGTATTTCGATAAGCGTTCCATCCGCTTTTCTCAAGCGCAGCGCGCCATCGTCGGTCAATCCTTCGAAGCGACCAGATATTTTGGACCCGTCGGCGACACTGGTGGTGATCGGGCTCCCGACCGGATGCGCATGGGCCTGCCATGTCTGCAATATTGCCGCCACGCTTGTTAGGCGCCAATCCTGCAGCCGCGCTTCAAATTTCGTCGCCAACAGGCGGAGAACGGTATCGGCGTCGCAAGCCCTCGCAGCGCCTTCGGCGGCCATCGACGTCACCGCCCGATCACCCACACCAGGGGCAACAGCGACATTGATACCGATACCAACCACAATTTTATCCCCGGTTCGCTCGAGCAAGATACCACAGATTTTGGCGCCTGAGACGATCACGTCATTGGGCCATTTGAGTTGAATTTCCGTCGATGGAAGATGATGGCGAATGGTATCGAATACCGCCAGCGAGGCGACAAATGACAGTGATGCGGGCGCCGGATCCCCTGCCCTGATCTCAACCAGGCTGCTACAGAAGAGATTGCCTTTCGGGCTTTCCCATTTTCGTCCGAGACGCCCAACGCCGCCGGTCTGATTCTCCGCGCGGAGCCAGAAACCCTCGCAGGCGCCGCTCGCCGCCCGTGCTTTCATATCCGCATTGGTGGATACGGTTTGAGCGATCGTCTCGAAACAAATGGTCAGAACAAGGCTGCCGCGGCTGCGTCGGCAATCGGAGCAATCGACGGGATTGCGAGATAGCCGAGAGGTGAGACAAACAGCGCGAGAACGGCGATCAGGCCATTTTCGGTTTTGTGACCGGTTTTGACAATCTGGCCGGAAGGCTCATCGAAATAGATGATCTTGACGATCTTGATATAATAGAAGGCGCCAATCACCGATGCCGCAATACCGATCACGGCCAGCGGCAACATGCCCGCAGCAACGGCGGCATCAAAGACAAGGAACTTGCCCCAGAAGCCGAACAAGGGCGGGATACCGGCCAGCGAGAACATGAACACTGCAAAAGCCGCAGCCAGTCCAGGCCGGGTTTGCGACAGACCTGCAAGACTTTCCAGCGATTCAAGCGGCTGGCCTTCGCTATCACGCATTTCCAAGACGCAGATGAAAGCGCCGAGTGTCATCGCGACATAGACCGCCAGATAGAACATCATTGCCGACACGCCCTGCTCGGTTCCTGCAGCGAGGCCGATCAGCAGGAAGCCGACATTGTTAATCGAACTATAGGCGAGCAGACGTTTGATATTCTGCTGCCCGATTGCGGCGACGGCACCCAGAACGATCGAGGCCAAAGCAACAAAGACAATGATCTGCTGCCATGCGGCGGTTTGCCCGCCAAAGGCCTCGATGATGACTCGCGCCGTCATCGCGATTGCCGCCACTTTCGGGGCACTCGCGAAAAAGGCCGTCACCGGCGTAGGCGCACCTTCATAGACGTCTGGCGTCCACATATGGAACGGCACGGCGCTGATCTTGAACGCCAGTCCCGAGAGCACCAGCACGACACCGATCAGCGGGCCGGTTGCCAGATCGCCGGTCAGCGTTTCACCGATCACCGCAAAGCTGGTCGATCCGGAAAATCCGTAAACCAGCGAAATACCAAAGAGCAACATGCCGCTGGCCAGCGCGCCGAGCACGAAATATTTCAGGCCCGCTTCTGATGAACGGACATCGGTCCGGATGAAACTGGCCAGGACATAAGCCGAGAGGCTGTTGAGCTCGAGGCCGATATAAAGCGTCAGCATATCGGTTGCCGACACCATGATACCCATGCCAATGGCGGCGAACAGGATCAGGACCGGATATTCCGGGCGATAGAGACCACCGGCCTTGAAGAAGCGCGGTGCGACCATCAGCGAAATAATCGCGGCCAGATAGATCAGGAATTTGGCGGCACTGCCGAAATTGTCGGCAATATAGAGACCATCAAAAGCGACCGCGCCGTCCTTGAAATCTGGCATATGCGCTATCGCCATCAACAATAAGGCCGCGGCAAATAATGTCGCTGCGGCCAATATCGTGATCAGCCGAGCCGATTTTTCGCCGCCCCATGCAGACATTAGCAACAGGATCATGCTGCCTAAAGACAGGAGTATTTCGGGCGATACTAGCCACAGGGAAGTTGCAAGGTCCATCAGTGCGCCTCCCCGGCTGAATGTTCTTTGGTTTTCGGTGCCACAACAGCCTCACCTATTTTGAGATGCGCATCACCTTCCGGCGCGGCGCGATCAATGCGTGCCACCAAGGCGCCCACGTCACCGCGGATCGGTGCGAGGAAGCTTTCGGGGTAAACGCCCATCCACATGACGGCTGCGGCAATCGGCGCCAGCAGCGCCATTTCCCTAGCGGTCAGATCGGGCATTTCTTTCACGTCATCATGGACCAGTTCGCCAAATGCGACCCGGCGGTAAAGATAGAGCATATAGCCTGCACCCAAGATGATCCCGGTCGTTGCAACCAGAGTGACCCAGCTGTTGACCTTGTACAGACCGACCAGCGAGAGGAATTCGCCGACAAAGCCGCTGGTACCGGGCAAGCCGATCGACGCCATGGTGAACAGCATGAACAATATCGCATATTTCGGCATGTTGATCGACAGGCCGCCATAGCGATCGATTTCGCGGGTATGGAGCCGGTCATAGATCACGCCGACACAGAGGAATAGCGCGCCGGAGACCAATCCGTGGCTCAGCATGACGATAATCGCGCCTTCAATGCCTTGCCGGTTGAACGCGAACAGGCCGAGCGTGACGATCGCCATGTGCGCGACCGAGGAATAAGCGATCAGCTTCTTCATATCCTGCTGCACCAGAGCCACCAGCGAGGTGTAGATCACAGCAACCATCGACAGTCCGAAGACCAGCCACATGAATTGTGCGGAAGCTTCCGGGAACATTGGCAGCGAGAAACGCAGGAAGCCATAGCCACCCATTTTCAGCAGCACACCGGCGAGGATCACAGAACCTGCGGTCGGCGCCTGCACATGCGCATCGGGCAACCAGGTATGGACCGGCCACATCGGCATCTTCACCGCGAAACTGGCGAAGAAGGCGAGCCACAGCCAGGTTTGCGCTGACGGGTCAAAATCATAGTTGAGCAGGGTCGGAATATCCGCGGTACCGGCTTCCTGGACCATCCACAGCATCGCGATCAGCATCACGACCGAGCCAAGCAAGGTGTAAAGGAAGAATTTGTAACTCGCGTAAATCCGGTTGGCGCCACCCCATATCCCGATGATCAGATACATCGGGATCAGGCCTGCTTCGAAGAGAATGTAGAACAGGAAGATATCCTGCGCAGCGAAAACGCCGATCATTAGCACTTCCATGAACAGGAAGGCGGCCATATATTCGCCAACCCTTGTCTGGATCGCTTCCCAGCTTGCGCCGATACAGATCGGCATCAGGAAGACCGTCAGCATGATCAGCATCATCGAGATGCCGTCGATGCCGAGCGCCCAGGCAAAGCTGCCGAACATTTCAGCCCGCTCGACATATTGCCATTGCGGCCCGCCGATATCGTAATTGGCCCAAAGGACCACACCGAGCACGAACAAGATCAATGTCGTCGCCAAAGCCAGCAAACGGGCCGCCTGAGCGCCAACAAACAGACAGATGATCGCAGCCAGCATGGGCAGACCCATCATCAGCGACAGAATTGGGAAATCAAGCTGGTTCATTAGCTGGCTCCCTGCACAATAATCCAGGTCGCGGCAGCCGCGAGACCAAGCAACATGACAAGAGCATATGTATAAAGATATCCACTCTGGAAGCGTTTCGCGACACCTGCGCCGCTGGCAATTACCGCTGCGATGCCATTGGGACCAAAGCGGTCGATCGTCCCTTCATCGCCGCGCTTCCAGAACAGGCGTCCGAACCAGAATGCCGGTTTCACGAAGATGCGATCATAAAGCTCGTCGAAATACCATTTGTTGAAAAAGAAAGTATAGAGCGGGCTGAATGTCGCCGCGAGACGTGCGGGGCGATCCGTGCCGCGGAAATACATGAAATATGCGATGCTCAGACCGGTCAACATCGCAACCGTCGAAGACAGTTTGACCCACAGCGGCACTTCATGGATGGCGTGCATCAGATGCGCATCAAACGCGACGCTGCCGGCCCAGAAAGCGGCGCCCTCGGCCGCTTCGACAAATTGATTGTGGAACAGAAATCCGGCTAGGATCGCGCCAGCGGACAATATGCCTAGCGGAATCAGCATCGTCATCGGGCTTTCATGGGGATGATAGCCACCGGTCTGGTCCGCTCCGGCCTCTTCCGGCGTCTTGTGAACGCTATGCTGGATATGTTCCGACTGGATCCAGCGCGGCGTGCCCCAGAAGGTCAGGAACATTAGCCGCCAGCTGTAGAAGCTGGTCAGGAGCGCGGCGAGCACGCCGATTGCAAAGGCAAATTGCCCGGTTTCGGTGCCGCTGGCGAAGGCGACCTCGATAATCGCGTCTTTCGAATAGAAGCCGGCAAAACCGCCCAGGCCGACAATACCGACGCCGGTAATCGCCAGCGTCCCGGCCATCATCGCCCAGAAGGTCAGCGGAATCTGTTTTCGCAGGCCGCCATAATAGCGCATATCCTGCTCGTGATGCATCGCGTGGATCACTGATCCTGCGCCAAGGAACAAGAGCGCTTTGAAGAAAGCGTGAGTGAACAGATGGAACATCGCCGCGCTATAGGCGCCGACACCGGCTGCAAAGAACATATAGCCTAGTTGGGAACAAGTCGAATATGCGATCACGCGTTTGATATCATGCTGGACCAGGGCAACTGTCGCGGCAAAAATCGCCGTGCAGGCACCGACAATGGTGACAACCATCAACGCCACTTCGCTGGTTTCAAACATCGGCGACAGACGGGCGACCATGAAGACCCCTGCGGTCACCATCGTTGCGGCATGGATCAGCGCCGACACCGGCGTCGGCCCTTCCATCGCATCGGGCAGCCAAGTGTGCAGACCCAGTTGCGCGGATTTACCCATCGCGCCGACAAACAGCAGCAAGCAGAGGATTGTCATCGTATCGAGCCGCATGCCGGCAAAGGTGATCGTCGATCCCGCCATGGCCGGTGCAGCTTCGAGAATTTCCGGAATCGAGACGGTGCCGAAGACCAGGAACGTGCCGAAGATGCCCAGCATGAAGCCGAGGTCACCAACCCGGTTGACCACGAAAGCCTTGATCGCGGCCGCATTGGCGCTCGGTTTCTTGAACCAGAAGCCGATCAGCAGATAAGAGGCCAGTCCGACGCCTTCCCAGCCGAAGAACATCTGAACCAGATTATCGGCGGTCACCAGCATCAACATGGCGAAGGTGAACAGCGAGAGATAAGCGAAGAAGCGCGGTTGATCCGGATCTTCGTCCATATAGCCCCAGCTGTAGAGATGGACGAGCGCCGAAACCGTCGTGACAACGACCAGCATCACCGCGGTCAGCGCATCGACGCGCAACGCCCAGTCAAAGGTCAGATCGCCGGACACAATCCAGGTCAGGACCGGGACAACTTCTGCCGTATTTGCTCCGCTGACAAAGCCGAGGAAAATCGGCCAGCTCAGCGCACAAGCCGCAAATAGCGCACCCGTGGTGACAATTTTGGCGGGGAAATTCCCGATGATCCGATTCCCGAACCCTGCGACAATTGCTGCCAGCAGCGGCAGGAATACGATTAGCTGGATAGCCAAAGCCTTATCCCTTCATCCGGTTGACATCATCAACGGCAATCGTGCCGCGCTGACGGAAATATATGACCAATATCGCGAGCCCGATCGCCGCTTCGCCTGCAGCTACAGTCAGGATGAACATCGCGAACACCTGCCCCGTCATGTCACCGAGAAAGGCGCTAAACGCGACAAAATTGAGGTTCACCGCAAGCAGGATTAGCTCGATCGCCATCAGGATGATGATGATATTCTTGCGGTTGAGGAAGATGCCGAGCATGCCCATCACGAACAGGATCGTGCTGACCACCAGATAATGTTCAATGCCGATCATAGCTCAACCCCCTTGCCGACTTCGGGCTGCGTATTGCGCGTCGCGTCTTCCGGACGGCGGGCGACCTGATCAGCGATTTTCTGATGACGGACACCGCCGCGTTTGCGGTTGGTCAGGACAATCGCTCCGACCATCGCAACCAGCAGGATCATCCCGGCGGCCTCAAACAGGAAGACATATTTGGTATAGAGCAAAGCGCCGAGCGCCTCGATATTGGAAGGTCCGCCTGCGGGTGGACCGACCACCGCATTGGCATCACCCATGCCTGCGGACGACCAGGACATGACACCGAAAATGATGATCTCGGCCGCCAGTACAACCGCCAGTAATAATCCCAGCGGCAGATTTTTCATAAAGCCGGCTCTGAGCTCGGCAAAATCAATGTCGAGCATCATCACGACAAACAGGAACAGCACCGCGACGGCGCCGACATAGACGATCACGAGCAGCGCCGCGATAAACTCCGCGCCGACCAGCAACATCAAGCCAGCTGCGTTGAAAAACGCAAAAATCAGCCATAAAACACTGTGCACAGGGTTGCGCGCAAAGATGCAAAATGCACCGCTGGCGATGACGAATGTCGCGAAAAGATAGAATGCGAAAACTTGCACGATCAATATCCTCCCTGGAGCGAAGCTTTGGGGAGGGGGACCATGCGAAGCGTGGTGGAGGGGGCACAAAGAATTGATATGCTCGCTGCACCCATCCCCTCCGTCAGCCCTTCAGGCTGCCACCTCCCCATGCTACGCACAGGAAGGATATTTTTAGCGGATTTGCTCAAAATGTCCCCCATTTGAATCTCTCGCACGCCTTTAACGATAGGGCGCGTCGGCGGCAAGGTTTGCCGCGATTGCCCGCTCCCATTTGTCGCCATTTTCCAGCAGTTTCGATTTGTCGTAAATCAGCTCTTCCCGCGTCTCGGTCGAATATTCGAAATTCGGCCCTTCGACGATCGCATCAACCGGGCAAGCCTCCTGGCAGAAGCCGCAGTAGATGCATTTGGTCATGTCAATATCATAGCGCGTTGTGCGGCGTGAGCCATCGTCGCGCGGTTCGGCTTCAATCGTGATTGCCTGCGCCGGACAGACCGCCTCGCACAATTTGCAAGCGATGCAACGCTCTTCCCCATTGGGATAGCGGCGCAAAGCATGTTCGCCCCGGAACCGCGGTGAAATCGGGTTTTTCTCATAGGGATAGTTGATCGTTTTCTTCTTCTTGAAGAAATATTTCAGCGTCAAAGCATGGGCGCCGATAAATTCGAACAAGGTGAAGGCTTTGATATGTTGTGCGATACTCATAGCGGCAATCCAAATTTGTCGATCATTACATAGCCGCTGACCAATACGACCCAGATCAGGCTCATCGGCAGGAATATCTTCCAGCCCAGGCGCATCAATTGATCATAGCGGTAGCGCGGGACGGTCGCCATCACCCAGCTGAAGATGAAGAAGAAGAACAGCATCTTGCCGAACAGCCAGAAAATACCCGGGATATCGAACCAGGGGATCCAGTCGACATCAAGCGGTGGCAACCAGCCACCCCAGAACAGGATCGCGTTGAGCGCACACATCAGCAGGATATTGGCATATTCACCCAGCCAGAACAGAGCGAAAGACATCGAGCTATATTCGGTCTGGTAACCGGCAACCAGCTCGCTTTCCGCTTCGGTCAAATCAAACGGATGCCTTGCGGTTTCCGCCATTGAGGCGATCAGGAACACCACCGCCATCGGGAAGAGCAACGGGTTTGCGCCATAAGCGTTGATCATCCCGAAAATATGCCCTTCCTGCGCCTTGATAATGTCGATCAGGTTGAACGTGCCGGCGAACAGGACCACCGAAATGATGATGAAGCCAATCGAGACTTCATAGCTGATCATCTGGGCCGCTGCGCGCATCGCGGAGAAAAACGGATATTTGGAGTTACTCGCCCAACCCGCAATCACGACGCCGTAAACGCCCAGTGAACTGATTGCCAAAATATAGAGCAAGCCGATATTGATATTCGCAAGGACCATTTCCTCGCTGAACGGGATCACCGCCCAGGCCAGCAATGCGACCGTGAAGGTGATAATCGGTGCGAGCAGGAACAGACCCTTGTTCGCGCTCGAGGGAATGATCGTTTCCTGCAGAAATACTTTCAGCCCATCGGCAAAACTCTGGAGGATACCGAACGGTCCAACCACATTGGGCCCGCGCCGCATGGCCATTGCGGCCCAGATCTTCCGGTCGAGATAGATGACAATGGCGACAGACAGCATCACCGGCAAAGCAATGAGCAGGATCAGCGTGAGAGTGGCGAGGAACCAGCCAGCTTCATAGCCGAGAAGGGTTTGGAGATATTCGGTCATCTAATATATCCTCCCTGAAGCGCAGCTTTGGGGAGGTGGCGCGCCAAAGGCGTGGCGGAGGGGCCGAACGAAGTGAGGTTGGCGCATTGCCCCTCCACCACGCTACGCGCGGTCCCCCTCCCCCCGCTTTGCGCGGGGAGGATGTTCAAAACCATCATTCCGCAGCCTCCAGTATTTCATCATCGCCGTGCAGCAATTCCGCCGAACAGCGCTGCATCGTCGCACTCGCACGGGCGATGCTGTTGGTCAGGTAGAAATCCTTGATCGGAAGCACGCCCTGCCCCTTGGGCTTGTCGGGCAGACTCGATGGCGGGTTCCATTCCAATGCGACCAAGCCTTCTTCAGCCAGTTTGGGATGGTCTTTGGCCATTTTCGCGCGCAATTCCTGAAAATTGTCGAACGGCAGCGTTTTGCCCATCACATCGGACAACGCGCGCAAAATGCTCCAGTCTTCGCGCGCATCACCTGGCGCAAAAATCGCCTTGTTCGAGCGCTGGACGCGGCCTTCGAGATTGACATAAGTGCCATTTTTTTCGGTGTAAGCGGCACCGGGGAGGATAACATCCGCCGCATGGGCACCGGCATCACCATGATGGCCGATATAGACTTTGTAGCACCCCTCAAAAAGCCCATAATCGGTCTCGTCTGCGCCGAGCGCAAAGAGCAGCTTCGGCTTCTTCGCCGCAATCGCCTTGATCCCGCCGTCATAAGCATAGCCGAGCATCAAACCGCCGGTGCGCGAGGCACCGATGTGCAGGACATTGAAGCCATTCCATCCGTCACGGACCAATTTGAATTGTTTCGCGAGCTTCAGCGCTGCGCCATGGACGCCATCGATGCTCAATCCGCCGCCGCCGAGAATCAGCGCAGGTTTTTTCGCCTGTTCCAGCGCATCCTTGACCGCATTGGGCAACTTGCCGAGCAGACTCATATCATCGCCGAGCCACTCAACCGGATAGGTCAGATCGGATTCAGGCCCGATCGCAAAGACTTTGGCATGGCCATGGCGCACCGCCTTGCGGATTCGCGTGTTGACCAGCGAGGCTTCCCAACGCGGGTTGGTCGAGACCAGCAAGATCACATCGGCCTCTTCGATACCGGCGATACCAGTGTTGAAATTCACCGCAGCAAGATTGGAGACATCATAGGACAGCCCGGTTTGACGACCTTCGAGCATGTCCGATTTCATCGACTTGAGCAGCTTCTTCGCCGCGTACATCGTTTCACAATCAACCAGATCACCCGCAATTGCGGCGACCGAACTGCCTGCCTTCACATCAGCAATCGCCTGAAACGCTTCATTCCAGCTGGCCTCTTCGAGCTTGCCGTTTTTGCGCACATAAGGCTTGTCGAGACGGCGTTTCATCAGGCCGTCAATCGCGTGGCGGGTTTTATCCGTCGCCCATTCTTCGTTCACGTCATCATTGACCCGCGGCAAAGAGCGCAGCACTTCGCGGCCACGGCTATCGATCCGGATATTGGTGCCGACACCATCCATCACGTCGATGCCAAGCGTCTTGGTCAGCTCCCAAGGCCGCGCTTCAAACGCATAAGGCTTGCTGGTCAAAGCGCCAACCGGGCAGAGATCAACGACATTGCCGCTCAATTCGCTATGCACCGCGCCTTCGAGATAAGAAGTAATCTCCATCCCTTCGCCACGGCCAATTGCGCCAATTTCTTCAACGCCTGCGACTTCTTCACTAAACCGGACACAGCGAGTGCAGTGAATGCAGCGGGTCATCACCGTCTTGACGATCGGACCCATATATTTTTCGGTAACCGCGCGCTTATTCTCTTCGTAGCGCGAACCGCCCTTGCCATAAGCCATGGCCTGATCCTGAAGATCGCATTCGCCGCCTTGATCGCAAATCGGACAGTCGAGCGGATGGTTGATCAGGAGAAATTCCATCACCCCTTCGCGGGCCTTTTTGACCATCGCGCTGTCGGTGCGGATTTCCTGACCTTCAGCAGCGGGCAAAGCACAGCTCGCCTGCGGCTTCGGCGGTCCAGGCTTTACTTCGACCAGACACATCCGGCAGTTGCCCGCGATGGACAGACGTTCGTGGTAGCAAAAACGCGGAATTTCCTTGCCGGCAAGCTCAGCAGCCTGCAGCACGGTCGCGCCCTGAGGGACTTCAATTTCGATACCATCTACGGTGACTTTAGGCATTAGTTTGGCACCTTATAGTCAGAAGTGTTGGCAAAGGCGTTCATATAGTCTCTGGGAATATAATCATGGGGCCCGGTTGCCCGGTCTTTTTGGACCGCCGTGTCGTAAAAACCGCAGGCAATATTAATTTTGGAAAGCAACTTATTCCATCGCGCTGGTGCAGTTTTTAGGATTTTGCTGTCTGAAAAAAGAACATCAACATAGTTTTCTAGGAACCGATGCTCGCCATGCCTTTTTGCAGTTTGATAGGCACATTTTGTCCATGCTTTTGCTTGAGGTGACGTCTCTTCACAAGCTCCCGCAGGCGCAATTGGCAATGAAAGTGCCGTGGCTGCTAGAATAACGTTTCTCACTCTGCGGCCTCCATCATCTCTTCGCCTTTATGCTCTCTTATGCGCCGCTCCATCTCGGGACGAAAATGACGGATCAAGCCCTGAATCGGCCAGGCCGCCGCATCGCCAAGCGCGCAGATCGTGTGGCCTTCGACCTGTTTGGTCACTTCATAAAGCGTATCAATATCGCCGATATCCGCGTCGCCATCGCGCATTTTTTCCATCACGCGCCACATCCAGCCGGTGCCTTCGCGGCACGGCGTGCACTGACCGCAGCTTTCGTGCTTGTAGAAATAGGCGAGCCGCGAGATTGCGCGAACGATATCGGTGGACTTGTCCATCACGATGACCGCCGCCGTGCCGAGGCCGGAGCCCAGATCCTTGAGCCCGTCAAAGTCCATCGGCGCGTCCATGATCTGCTCGGCAGGCACCAGGGGCACGGATGATCCGCCAGGAATGACTGCGAGCAGATTGTCCCAACCGCCGGTAATCCCGCCGCAATGTTTTTCGATCATGTCCTTGAACGGGATCGACATCGCTTCTTCGAATACGGCTGGTTTATCGACATGACCGGAAACCTGGAAAAGTTTCGTCCCGTGATTGCCTTCGCGGCCAAAGCTGGCGAACCAGGCAGCGCCGCGGCGCAAGATCGTCGGGACGACTGCGATGGACTCGACGTTGTTCACGGTTGTCGGGCAGCCGTAGAGACCGGCACCGGCAGGAAATGGCGGCTTCAGGCGCGGCTGGCCTTTTTTGCCTTCGAGGCTTTCAATCATCGCGGTTTCTTCACCGCAGATATAGGCGCCCGCGCCGCGATGCACGAAGACGTCGAAATCATAGCCGGATTTGGCCGCATTCTTACCGATCAGGCCAGCGTCATAGGCTTCCTTGACGGCCGCCTCCATGACCTTGGCTTCCATGATATATTCGCCGCGAATATAGATATAGGCGGCGCGCGCGCGCATGGCGAAACCGGCAATCAGCGCGCCTTCGATCAGTTTGTGCGGATCATTGCGGAGAATTTCGCGGTCTTTGCAGCTGCCCGGCTCGGATTCATCGGCGTTGATGACAAGAAAGCTGGGCCGCGGATTGCCCTGGCTATCCTTGGGCGCCTCCTTGGGCATGAACGACCATTTGAGACCGGTCGGAAAGCCCGCCCCACCACGACCGCGCAGGCCGCTGGCCTTCATTTCTTCGATAATCTTGTCATTGCCCCGCTTGATAATATCGGCGGTCTTGTCCCAGTCACCGCGCTTCTGCGACGCCTTGAGGTCCCATGACTGGAAACCATAGACATTGGTAAAGATGCGGTCCTTGTCCTGAAGGAAGTCAAATGCCATTATTTTTTCCTCCAACGGCCCCAGAGCCCGCCAATGATGCCAATGATGACAACGGCCAGTCCGATCCAGCCTGCATATCCGTCGACTTGCATGGCATTAGCGCCCCTTCCGTATCATCGGGGAAAGACCCGTATGTGCTGAGCTTGTCGAAGCCCTTCCGCCGTCGATGCAATGTAAATCCGATAGCGGTCCTTCGACAGGCTCAGGACGAACGGAATTGGCCAATGTGCGCACTGAAAGGCTCATCACCATTCCCCTCGGTAATCGTGATTTTCTTCAACCATGGCTTTCAAATTCGTCGGGCCACCTTCGGCTTCGCTGGTCTTGCGACCAATTTGCGAACCGACCTTGATATCCTTGCCCGCTGCGAGATCCTCGAGGATCCGCGTCATGATATCAAAATCGAGATCTTCATAATTATCATCGTTGATCTGGACCATCGGGGCGTTGGAACAATTGCCCATACATTCGACTTCGGTCAGCGTGAACAGGCCGTCGGGCGTGGTCTTGCCCTTGTTGAGGCCCTTGTTCTTGCAGGCGGCCATCACGTCATCGCTGCCCCGCAACATGCACGGCGTCGTGCCGCAAACCTGGACATGAAACTGACCCACCGGCGCGAGATTATACATAGTGTAGAAAGTCACGACTTCATAGGTCCGCATATAGGGCATATCGAGATAGGCGGCGACATATTCGATCACCGGAACCGGCAACCAGCCCTGGGTTTTCGTATCTGCGCCGACCTGACGCTGGGCCAGATCGAGCAGCGCCATCACTGCCGATTTCTGACGGCCAGCGGGATATTTCGCGATCTGCCACTTGGCGAGCTTGTCATTTTCCGGCGTAAACGCAAAATCGCCCCATTTGGCGCGGGTTTCAAGTTCGTCGGGGATGTTGGGTGCTTCAGCCATTTACGTTCTCCTTGTAAAGGCGAACAAAACTTTGAACGACTTTCCAAACCAACAATGCAAGACCAAAAAGAAGAAGAATACTAACAATCTGCTGTCCGAATTCTGGCAGTTGCCGTCTAACGGACAGATAAGACCAAGCAACTGGGAATACGAGTAGTAGCGCCAAAAGCTGGCCACCAATATGCTTTGTGATCCATCCGATTGCTTTCAATGACCCTGACGTAACACTCACCGATCGCACTCCCCGAACACAATATCAATTGCACCCAGAATAGCAGTGGCATCGGGCAGCATATGGCCCTTGGTCATGAAATCCATCGCCTGCAGATGCGAGAAAGCCGTCGGACGGATTTTGCAGCGATAGGGCTTGTTGCTGCCATCGCTGACCAGATAGACGCCGAATTCACCCTTCGGGCTTTCGGTCGCGACATAGACTTCGCCAGCGGGGACGTGGAAGCCCTCGGTATAGAGTTTGAAATGATGGATCAACGCTTCCATCGACTGTTTCATCTCGCCGCGCTTGGGCGGGACGACCTTGCGGTCATTCGACGCGACCGGCCCGTCCGGCATTTCGTTCAGACATTGGCGCATGATCCGCGCGCTTTGGCGGACTTCCTCAACCCGCACCATGAAGCGGTCATAGCAATCGCCCTTGGTGCCAACCGGAACGTCAAATTCCATCCGGTCATAAACATCATAAGGTTGCGACTTGCGCAGGTCCCAGGCGACGCCGCTGCCGCGCAATACGGGACCAGAGAAGCCCCAGCGCACCGCGTCTTCCTGAGAAACGGTCGCGATATCTACATTGCGCTGCTTGAAGATGCGGTTGCCGACAACAAGGCTCATCGCATCGTCGAACAGGGTCGGAAACTCATCGAGCCAGTCGGCCATATCGGTGAGCAGCTTCAAGGGCACATCCTGATGAACGCCGCCGGGCCGGAACCAGGCGCTATGCATCCGGGCGCCACTGGCACGCTCAAAAAACTCGAGGCATTGCTCGCGAATTTCAAACACCCAGAGATTCGGCGTCATCGCGCCGACATCCATGACATGGGCGCCAATGTTGAGCATGTGATTACAGATGCGGGTCAGTTCAGCGAACAGCACCCGGAGATATTGACCGCGGATCGGCACTTCGAGATCGAGCAATTTCTCGATCGCCAGCACATAGCTATGCTCCATCGCCAGCGGAGAACAATAGTCCAACCGGTCGAAATAGGGCAAAGCCTGCAAATAGGTCTTATGCTCGATCAGCTTTTCGGTGCCACGGTGGAGCAAACCGATATGCGGATCGACGCGCTCGACAACCTCGCCATCGAGCTCCATCACCATCCGCAAAACGCCGTGCGCTGCGGGATGCTGGGGACCGAAGTTGATCGTGAAATTCTGGATTTCAACGTCGCCAACCGTCGGGTCGGCTTCGTCGGTGATATGATCCATTTCGTCGAGATAGTCAGACATAGCAGACCTCCTGGCGGACACCGTTCGGGCTGAGCTTGTCGAAGCCCATCATTCGGCCATCGCTGTCCTTCGACAAGCTCAGGACGAACGGAGTTGAGAATTTCTTCTTCACTTCCCCTCTCCCTCTTCGCTCTTCTCGTCGCCGGGCAGAATATATTCCGCACCTTCCCAGGGCGACATGAAGTCAAAGCTGCGGAAATCCTGCGCCAGTTTCACCGGTTCGTAAACCACGCGCTTAGCTTCTTCGGAATAGCGCATTTCCTGATAGCCGGTGAGCGGAAAATCCTTGCGGAACGGATGCCCCTGAAAACCATAGTCAGTCAAGATACGGCGCAGATCGGCATTGCCGTCGAACAAGACGCCATACATGTCGAACACTTCGCGCTCGAGCCAGCCTGCGACTTCCCAGATATGAGTGACCGTGGGAACCGGTATATCTTCATCAGTTGTCACTTTCACGCGGATACGATGATTCTTGGTCAGGCTGAGCAGATGGTAACAGACCTCGAAACGCTCCGGGCGATCCGGATAATCCACGCCGGCAATCTCGACCAGCTGCTGATATTCGTGCTTGGCGCGCAGCTTCTCCATCACGGCGGGCAATTTCTTGCGCTCGACGGTGAAGCTGATTTCGCCATAGGCCTCGACGGTATCCAGCAAGGCAGCGCCAATCGCTTTGCCGAGCTTGGCAGCAACGCCTTCGTTGCTGGAAATTGCGGGTGCGCTATGGGCCATATTATCTCTCAAACGTCCCGATGCGGCGAATCTTGCGCTGCAATTGCATCACGCCATAGAGCAGGGCTTCGGCGGTCGGAGGACATCCAGGGACATAGATATCCACCGGAACAATCCGGTCACAGCCGCGCACGACAGAATAGCTATAGTGATAATAGCCGCCGCCATTGGCGCAGCTGCCCATCGAAATCACATATTTCGGATCGGACATCTGGTCGTAGACCTTGCGCAAGGCGGGCGCCATTTTGTTGCACAATGTGCCGGCAACAATCATCACATCGGACTGGCGCGGACTGGCGCGCGGTGCGGCGCCAAAACGCTCCATGTCATAGCGGGGCATGTTGACGTGGATCATTTCCACGGCGCAACAGGCGAGACCGAAGGTCATCCACCACAAAGAACCGGTACGCGCCCAGTTGAACAGGTCTTCGGTCGACGTGACCAGAAAGCCCTTGTCGTTGACTTCCGAATTGAGGTCCTTGAAAAAAGCTTCATCCGGGTTCGTCTCCGGGCGCATCGGCGTGCCATCTGCATTGAGGATCGCCGATCCGGGTGTAACCTGTTCTACTCCCATTCCAGCGCTCCCATTTTCCATTCGTATATAAATCCGACGGTCAGGATGAAGAGGAAGACCATCATTGACCCCCAGCCCAGCCAAGCCGTTTGGTCAAGTGACACGGCCCAAGGAAAAAGAAATGCCGCTTCCAGGTCAAAAATGATGAACAGGATCGCGACGAGATAGAAGCGCACATCAAATTGACTGCGACTATCTTCAAAAGCAGGAAAGCCACATTCATATTCCGAGAGCTTTTCAGCGCTGGGATTGTGGGTGCCGGTCAGTCTTGAAACGCCCATGGGCAAGAATACAAAGGCGGCTGACAAGCCTGCTGCAACAAACAGGAACAGCAGGATGGGCGCATATTCGGAAAGATCGACCACAAAAGACTCGTTTCTCTAGATTTCGAGCCCGCTTTTAGGGAGTGCCCCCCTCTGCCGCAAGGGCGAAATGGCCTAAATTCGCGCCGAATTGCGAGCGATTCGCATTAGAGCAGTGACTTGGCCAATATCCGGTGCAGCTTACTGTGCAGCGCTTCGTTGGAAGCCAATATTTCCTGCTGACCGATTGGCTGATCACCACCGGTATAATCGGAGACAAAGCCACCGGCTTCGCGAACCATCAAAATGCCCGCCGCCACGTCCCAGACCTGAAGGCCAGCTTCCCAAAAGCCATCATATCGGCCAGCCGCCAGCCAGGCGAGATCAAGCGATGCAGCGCCATTGCGCCTTATCCCGGCAACCTGCGGCGCGACCGCGCCAAAAATCCGTGCCCATTCGTTGAGATCGCCATGACCTTTGAAAGGAATACCGGTTGCGATCAAGGCTTCGGACATGTCCCGGCGCGCAGATACACGCAGGCGTTTATCACCGAGATAGGCACCCTTGTCCATTTCCGCCCACCAGGTTTGATCGTTGACCGGTTCATAGATCAAGCCGCTGGTGATTTTGCCCCAGCCCACGCCGTCCATTGCGCGCTCCTGAACGGCAATCGAAATGGCAAAATGAGGAATACCGTGGAGAAAATTGGAAGTTCCATCCAGTGGGTCGACGATCCAGCGCGGCTTGCCTTCGTCCGCGTCGATCATTCCGCCTTCTTCAAGCACGAAGCCCCAGCCCGGGCGAACTTTCATCAGCTCGTCATAGAGAATGCGTTCCGAATGCATGTCAGCTTTGGAAACAAAATCTGCGGGACCCTTTTTCGAGACCTGCAGATGTTCAACTTCGCCAAAATCGCGGCGCAGGCGGGAACCCGCCTTACGCGCGGCGCGCTCCATGACGGTGATAAGTGCGGAATGTGCTGGCATTGATTTAGCCTTGTACCTTGCCGACATATTCGCGGGCATAGACATCAACGATGATGCGCGTGCCGGCAGATATGAACGGCGGAACCATGACCCGCACACCATTGTCAAGAACGGCGGGTTTGTAACTCGAAGAAGCAGTCTGGCCTTTTACAACTCCGTCCGCTTCGACAATCTCGGCTTCAATCTGGTCGGGAAGCTGAACCGAAATCGGTTTTTCTTCATAGAGTTCCAACTGGACGTCCATGCCATCCTGCAGAAACTCGACCGCGTCACCAAGCAAATCGGCGGGCAATGTGATCTGTTCGTAATTTTCCTTGTCCATGAAGGTCAGCATATCGCCGTCGGCAAACAGATATTGAAATGTCTTGGTATCCAAGCGAACTTTCTCAACCGTGTCGGCGCTGCGGAACCGAATGTTGGTCTTGCGGCCATCGACAAGATTTTTCATCTCAACCTGCATATATGCGCCGCCTTTACCAGGCTGGGTATGCTGGATTTTGGCAACCTTCCAGAGGCCTTTTTCATAATCCAGTATATTTCCGGGACGGATATCTACGCCGCTGATCTTCATCACTTGTCTCGCTTCATGGAAAGATTGATTGAGCGGCGCTCTAGTGCGCTGGCGGATAATAGGCAAGTCTAGTGAGAGCCATTATCCACCCGTCGACACCGAAATTCAGCTCTCGGGTCTTTTCCATACAATACGTCGAATCACTGCTCCGCTAAGAAACCGTCATGACAAAGCTTCTCACGCCCACAATTGACCCGAAACAGGCACCGATCGAATCCGGTATCGAAACCGGCAGACGTTCCATTCCTGCTGCGGGCCTATTTGGCTTCGCGATTAGTGAAAGTCCATTGCCGGCGTTCAAGCCATCCGCGGGCTATCTTCGCGACATGGAACAAATGCCGAATTTCGCACCGCCATCCGTTGCGAGCTTTGTCGCTCAATATGTCGCATCGAATATCGGCAAAGATGAGGATAGTTCCTAGAGTTTCATTCGCTTCCCAACCGGGTCGTGAATTTCCGCACCGCAGCAGCTGGTCCGTCCGGATCATTCCAGACCGATCCGCTAACCGCCAAAAAATCCGCGCCCGCGTCAATAAGCGGCTGACAATTTTCAACCGTGATTCCACCGATAGCCACGCAGGGTATCTCCATCACGGTCGACCACCATTGTAGAATTTCCGGTTCCGGCCGATGATGCGTCTCTTTCGTGTCCGTCGGGAAAAAGGCGCCAAAAGCGACATAATTGGCTCCCCCCTCGCCGGCTTCCATCGCCAAATGACGACTGTCGTGGCAGGTGATTCCGATTTGGACATCCTGACCCAAAAGCTCCCGCGCCATTTTGAGACCGGCATCGCTCTGGCCAAGATGAACACCGTCGGCGCCGATCTTCTCCGCTAGCGCCACATCATCATTCACGACAAAGGCGACATCATGCGCGTCACAGATAGATTTGAGCGGAGCAGCAAGCGCCGTCGCTTGCTCGACAGAAACGCCTTTCACACGAAACTGAAAGGCCGCAACTGGGCCAGCAGACAGGGCCGCTTCCAATTGATCAGGAAAATCGCCACCGACATCAAGCGGAGAGATGAGATAGAGCTGGCATGGTAATTGATTCATCAGATGTCTCCCTTACCGGACAATCGCCAATAGGAAACCATCCCATTTTTTCGAACCCACGGTCTGGACCGCAGTCGCATCGACTTTCGGATGATTGACCAGCGCTTGATAGAGTTCGCGCGTACCCGGAACTTTCGGATCGTCACTCTGGGGATCGACAATCCCGCCTTCGCGAACGACATTGTCAAATATCAGCATCGCTCCGGGCCGGGCCAGCTGGACGGCATGATCGAGATAGGCCGCGTAATTTTGCTTGTCCGCATCGATAAAGACGAAGTCAAAGGGCGTTGCATCTGATTTCCGTATATCTGTTAGTGATTGGATTGCCTCACCGACAAGAATTTCAACCCTGCGTCCCTGCCCGGCCCTTTCGATATTTTCACGCGCAACCGCTGCAAAATCAGGTTCGAGTTCCAAAGTGACCAGCCGGCCTTCATCAGACAGGCTGCGTGCGAGACAGATGGTCGAATATCCGCCCAGCGTCCCGATCTCGAGAATATTCTTGGCCTGAACCGCGCGCGCCAGCAATTCCAGCATGCGTCCCTGGGTTGCTGAAACATCAATTGGTGGCAGGCCCGCTGCGGCATTGGCGGCCAGACAGGCCTCGAGCACCGGATCCTCGCCGATCAGATGCGCGACGATATAATCATCGACATCGGACCAACGGGGATCGGTGTGAGGCAAATCCATGTCCCTCGTGAAGGAACCTTAAGCGATCGACGCCCGGTAGATCTGGTCAATCGCGCTGCCCAGAACCGCATCAAATTCTTCGTCGGTCTGGGAAACCCGCACGTCCTGCAGCAGGCCGCGGCTGAAGCTCGCGATCATGCCATTGTTTTTCGCCAGCTGTTCGCATGCGTCGTCGGTTGAATAGCCGCCGGACAAGGCCACCAAGCGTATCACTTTGGGATGATCGATCAATGGTTTGTAGAGATTGGGCTCCACCGGAATCGACAATTTGAGCATGACACGCTGATCGTCCGCCAATGCATCAAGCGCCTTGATCAGCTCAGCCAAAAGGATTTTGTCGCACGCGGCGCGCTCATCGCTTTTGATGTTCACTTCCGGCTCGATCATCGGAACGAGGCCGTTGGCCAAAATCTGTTTTCCGAATTCGAACTGCTGCGCGACATTGGCAGCAATACCTGCGGCATTGGCCTTGTTGATCACCGAACGCATCTTGGTGCCGAACATGCCTTTGGCGACAGCGGCCTTGCACTGGTCATCAAGATCCGGAATCGGCTTCATCAGCTGAACGCCATTTTCTTCGTCCGCCAATCCCTTGTCAACTTTCAGGAAGGGCACAACGCCGCGTTCCCAGAGCAAGGTTGGAACAGGTTTGCCGTCCGCCATGCCATTCATCGTTTTTTCGAACAGGATCGCGCCGATGACCTTGCCATTGCCGAAGCTGGGCGCAGTGATGATCCGGCTGCGCATTTTGTGGATCAGCCCGAACATCTCGTCATCATTTGAGAAAGCATCTTCGCCAATACCATATCCAGCCAGCGCCTTGGGGGTCGAGCCACCGCTTTGATCGAGAGCAGCAATGAAGCCCTGACCGTTCTCGATTTTGCTCATCATTTCACTATTTGCCATTTTCGGCTCCTTATTCTTATAATTGGGGGTTCTAACTTTGCAGCGCTTCGACGCCGGGCAGAGGTTTGCCTTCCATCCATTCGAGGAAAGCACCTCCGGCGGTGGAGACAAAACTAAACTCGTCTGCAACGCCTGCATGATTGAGGGCCGCCACGGTATCACCGCCCCCGGCTACCGATAATAATTGCCCTTCTTTGGTCAGCGCCGCTGCGGTCCGTGCGAGAGCCACGGTGGCCATATCAAAAGGTGGTGTTTCAAATGCGCCCATCGGGCCATTCCAGACCAGTGTCTTGCAGGTTTTGAGCACGTCGGAGAGCGCTTCCACCGCCGCTGGCCCGACATCGAGGATCATCTCATCTGCGGCAACTTCATGGACATTCACCGTCCGGGTTGGCGGATTGGGGGCAAATTCTTTCGACACGACAACATCATAAGGCAGATGCACGGTGCAGTCGGCCTTTTCCGCGGCCTCCAATATTTCATTGGCAGTGTCAGCCAGATCATGCTCGCAAAGCGATTTGCCGACATCGACGCCGCGCGCGGCCAGAAATGTATTGGCCATGCCACCGCCGATGATCAGATGATCGACTTTCTCGACCATCTGGCGCAGAACATCGAGCTTGCTCGAGACTTTGGCACCGCCAACCACCGCAACAACTGGATGTTCGGGATTTCCCAGCGCCTTGTTCAGCGCGTTCAATTCCCGTTCCATCGACCGGCCCGCATAGGATGGCAGCAGATGAGCAAGCCCCTCTGTCGTCACATGCGCGCGATGGGCGGCCGAAAAAGCATCATTGACGTAAAAATCGCCAAACGCAGCGATCATCTTCGCCATCCCGGGATCGTTTTTCTCTTCACCCGCTGCAAAGCGGCTGTTTTCGATCATGACGATACTGCCATCGGGCAGCGCGGCAATGGCATCGGAACTCGGGCGCGGCATGAACGCGACCTCGCGTCCGAGCACTTCCGCTAGCGGCGCCACCACCGGTTCGAGCGAAAATTCCGGCTTATACTCGCCTTTGGGCCGCCCGAAATGGGCGAGCAAAAGCACTTTCGCGCCCTTGTCCGCCAATTCGATAACCGTCGGTATAACCGCTTTGAGCCGGGTGTCGTCGGTAACCACGCCGTCGGCCATCGGAACGTTCAGATCGACGCGAACAAGTCCCGCCTTCCCTGCAACATCACCAATATCATCAAGCGTTTTAAAAGTGTTACCAGTCATTACTCGCAACCTTTCTGACTTAGAGCAAGCCTGCCATAACCTTGGCAGTATCGATCATCCGGTTGGAGAAACCCCATTCATTGTCATACCAGCTGACCACGCGAACGAGCTTGCCGTCCATTACCGTGGTTTCAAGACTGTCAATCGAGCTGCTGGCGGGCTGATGATTGAAATCGCTCGACACCAATGGCTTGTCCTCGAATACCAAAACGCCGTTCATCGGCCCGTCGGCTGCGGCTTTCAGCGCACCGTTGATCTCTTCCACGCTGGTTTCCCGGCCTGGCGTGAAGACCAGATCAACCAGGCTGACATTCGGCGTCGGTACGCGAATCGACGAGCCGTCGAGCTTGCCATTGAGTTCCGGCAATACCAGACCGACCGCGCGCGCCGCACCGGTGGTTGTCGGGATCATGTTGACCGCCCCTGCCCGCGCCCGGCGTGGGTCGCTATGTATCTGGTCGAGCATACGCTGGTCATTGGTATAGCTGTGGATGGTGGTCATGAAGCCGCGCTCAATGCCCACCGCATCGTTGAGCGCCTTGGCCACCGGTGCGAGGCAGTTTGTCGTACAAGAGGCATTGGAAACAATGACATCCTCTGACGTCAAGACATCATGATTAACTCCGTAGACGACCGTTTTCAGATCGCCCTTTGCCGGCGCAGATATCAAAACGCGTTTCGCGCCGGCATCAATATGTGGCTGCGCCGCATCCTTCGACTGGAAAAAACCGGTGCATTCGAGAACGATATCAATGCCCATTTCACCATGGGGAAGGTCGCCAGGATTGCGTTCGGAAGTGACCGCAATCTTCTTGCCATTGACCATGATATGATCGCCATGGGCGGTAACTTCGCCAGGGAAGCGGCCGTGGACGCTGTCATAGCCGAAAAGCAGGGCATTGGCGTCTGCATCAGCGAGATCGTTGATGGCGACCAGTTCGAAATCATCATCAGCGCGCTCGAGGATCGCGCGGGCGACGAGACGGCCGATGCGGCCAAATCCGTTAATTGCTACTTTTGTCATGAATATGCTCCTTTGATCAAATATTCAGGCTTTTCAGCCAATTTTTTCTATTATCTGCGGGGTGATTGCATCGGCGGTCAAACCAAAATGCGCGAAGAGATCATTTATCGGCGCCGAGGCACCAAAGCTGTCGATACCAAAGCGCAAGCCATTCAGACCGGTATAGCGCTCCCAGCCGAAGGTGGTCCCCGCTTCAATCGACACGCGCAATATATTGTCGGCGCCCATTATGTCGGCCCGATAGGCGTCGGATTGCGCGTCAAATAGTTCGGTACATGGCATCGAAACGACATCCGCCCCGTGACCGGCGGCTTCCAGTTGCGCCGCAATATCGATTGCCAGCGACACTTCAGAACCCGTCGCAAGAATGATTACCCGTTTATCACCGCTCGCTTCCTTGACCCGATAAGCGCCTTTTTCGCAAAGGTTTACGCTGACGTCATGACGGATAGGCGGGAGGCCCTGACGAGTCAGAGCAAGGGTTGAAGGCCCGGTTTTATTCTTCAGCGCCAGAGCCCAGCATTCTGCTGTCTCAATCGCATCGGCCGGCCGAAACACGGTCATATTCGGCATCAGGCGCAGACTCTGAACATGTTCGATCGGCTGATGCGTGGGACCATCTTCCCCCAGGCCGATGCTGTCATGGGTCATTACATAGATCACCCGGGCATTTTGGATTGCCGAAAGCCGCATCGCACCGCGGCAATAGTCGGTGAAGACCAGAAATGTCCCGCCATAGGGAATGATACCGCCGTGCAGCGCCATACCATTCATCGCCGCCGCCATGCCAAATTCGCGGATACCATAATAGAGGTACCTTCCGGAATAATCATCCTTAGTCAAAGGCTTGGTGGAGGAAGTTTTGGTATTGTTTGAACCTGTGAGGTCGGCGCTTCCGCCGATTGTCTCTGGCAAAGCGGCGGTTATCGCACCCAAAGCCATCTCTGATGACTTGCGCGTAGCCCATTTTGGCGGATCTGCAGCCAGTCCAGCCAGATAGTCCTGCATGGCGGGTCCATCCGGGAGGTCGCCCGCCATCCGCCGTTCAAATTCGGACTTATCGACGTGCGCGTCCAAACGCGCCTGCCACTCCGCCCGGCCGGCCGCGCCTTTATCTCCCAATTGCCGCCATGACGTCAATATATCCTGCGGAATTTCAAACGGTTCATGCTCCCAACCCAAAGCATCGCGTGTGCCCACAATTTCGTCATCACCAAGCGGTGCACCATGGGTTGCCGAGGTCCCTTGCTTGGTCGGCGCGCCATAGCCGATAACCGTCTTGCAGGCGATCAGTGAAGGACGCGGATCGGCCTCAGCCTCGGCCAGCGCTTTTCGGATATCATCAAAATCATGACCATCGCAGGACACGACATGCCAGCCCGAGGCCCGATAGCGCGCCGGAATATCTTCACTGGTGGACAATTCCGTTCCGCCATCGATGGTGATCCCGTTATCATCCCAAAGAACATTGAGCCTGCCAAGGCCCAAATGGCCGGCCAGTCCCACCGCCTCGTGGTTGATGCCTTCCATCAGGCACCCATCTCCGGCGATCACCCAGGTCTTGTGATCGACCAGATCATCTCCAAAGACCGTATTGAGGTGCCGTTCGGCAATTGCCATGCCCACAGCTGTCGCGAATCCCTGCCCGAGCGGGCCCGTGGTTGTTTCTATGCCTTCCAGCTTGAAATTTTCCGGATGTCCGGCACAGGGCGAGCTAATCTGGCGAAAATCCCGGATATCTTGGATCGTTGGCCGTGCATATCCCGTCAGGTGGAGCAATGAATAGATCAACATCGATCCATGTCCGGCGGACAGAACAAACCGGTCACGATCTGCCCATTTGGGGGCTTTCGGGTCATATTTCAGAAAATCACTGAACAGCACCGTCGCAACGTCAGCCATGCCCATGGGCATTCCCGGATGCCCACTGTTAGCCGCTTGCACCGCATCCATGGACAACGCTCTGATGGCGTTTGCCATGCTTTTTTCGGAAACGGTCATAGTTGTTCTGATCCCCTGGACTGGCGCAATTAGGCTCGTGATCGCATATCTCGATTCGCAATTTTGCCCCTTCCTTTGATGGTCCAGCCACCTGCCGTCAAGGATCGCTTTTAATGATCGGGTGTTTACGTTGAGCGAATAGATTGATATCAATAAAAGACAATCACTTACCTGTTGGAAGTAAGCTAAGGAAATTGTTCATGGACAATGAACGTCTGATCATTGCTATCGGTCGCATAGAGCGCGCTCTAAGCCGTCTGGAAGCTGCCAAATCCAGCCTGGATCCCAGCCTCGTTGCGCGTCATGCGGCGCTCAAAGAGGAAATGAAACAAGCCATCCGCACGATTGATGGCCTGATTGAAAGGGAAGAGATTTGATATGTCGCAGATGAAAATTGAAATTGGCGGCCGTTCATTCAGCGTTACCTGTCAGGATGGTGAAGAAGCGCATCTGACAAAATTGGTCGAGATGGTGGACGAAAAAGCCAGCGGCGCCGGAGATCTTGCCGGCCTGACCGAGAGCCGAATGCTGCTTTTCACATCACTTTTATTGGCCGATGAGTTGCATAGCGTAAAAAATACCAATCCCGCCGAAGCGCCCGCAGTTCAGCCTGATTCTTCCAACCCAGCCGATCAACAGGCGATCATAGCGCTCGAAAAACTGGCCGATCGCGCTGAGGCTTTAGCCAATAGCCTTGAGTAGCGTTGGCATCGCGCCTAGATAGGCTCTGACGGGTACTGTCTGGCACGAGCTTGATACGAACATCCCTGAGGCGATATAACTTCCTAGGGAGCTGTCCCTGTTCGGATTGCGGGCATTTTGGATGCCGGGTCCGATGCATATGGCGCCCACCTGACGTAATAGGCGTCAGAGGATTTTCCGGCAAACGACCAAGATGGTCCCGTCACCCTTCCAAAGAAAGATAATTTTTTGAGTAGTTTAAAAGAAGATAAGAATAAACTACGTGAAGAGTATAAACGGCGGCGTGCCACATTTGTAAGTCAAATGGATGCCGCTTCGCGCGGCCTCGCTTTTCGCAGGCCTCCTTCCCCATTGGCAAATCTCTTTGCACAATGCGATGTGATCGCTCTTTACAGCGCTTATGGTTCGGAAGCACCGACCGCGAGTCTGATCGAATATCTCGCAGAAATGGGCAAGATCATTGCATTTCCAGTGGTCATGGGATCCGAACCGCTGGAATTTCGCGCGGTGTCGAATATCGATCTATTGGATGTCGGATATCAGAATATTCTCGAACCACCGTCAACTTGTGACTCAGTCACTCCCGACCTGATTGTCACGCCATTGACGGCGTTTGACCGTTCCTTGAGGCGGCTTGGACAGGGTGGGGGCCATTATGACCGAACTTTTCAGAAATACCCGGATGCGAAACGAATGGGTCTGGCTTGGTCGGTCCAGGAAGCGGCGGAGATTCCCTTCGAACCCCATGATGTAACGCTTCACGGGATTGTGACAGAACGCGAACTCATAGAATAGGTTATTGTGACGCCATGACAGATAATGCGAATCCCAATCCGAGCGATGAACCAAATTGGCGGCAACCCGTTGGAATTTTACTGATTCTATTTCTCCTCCTGATCTGGCTGGGCATCTCGGTGAATATGATCGACTGGATCGGAAGCTGGAACTTCTGGTTGCAACTGCCGGTCTATATAATATTGGGGATTGCGTGGATTTATCCAATCCGGCCCTTATTGATCTGGATGAACACCGGATCATGGCGCCATTTTCCTCAAAATAAGGAAAATGGCGCGAGTGACGAGACTTGAACTCGCGACCTCCGGCGTGACAGGCCGGCGCTCTAACCAACTGAGCTACACCCGCATATGCACCTGCATGGGCGGTGAAGCAGCGCAAGTATAAGAGCGGTGCACCCCTGTCAACAATACTCTTTCGAATAGGCAACAAAATTTCCAAACCGCGCTGAAATGTCAGGGGCGATTGGGCGGCTGAGGAACAGTTGAATATTGTCGCTGCCAATCTTTTGGATCAACCAGCG
>LXYP01000002.1 GCA_001650955.1 Sphingomonadales bacterium EhC05 | reverse complement strand
CGAATAATCCTTGCAATGAGGGAGCCATCCACACAGGACATTAGCTTTGGTCTTTTTTGACGGCAATAGCTGGGTGGAAAGCGGGTGCTTCTTACGGCATCTTCACTGCTAGATCGGCGGATTGCGTTTGTGCCAATCTGTCGCCTGTTCATAGGCATGTCCGATCCTGCATAATTTTGCCTCTGAGTGTTTCGCTCCACCGAACTGAATCGACAAGGGCATTCCCTCTGCCGAAAAACCGCACGGTACTGTCAAACCCGGGGTGCCCGCTAGGTTGAATGGTACGGTGTATTCAAGATGCGCCTTGTCAAAAAGCGGCTGTAGGGTTTCAGCGTCGCTGTAGAGATCGTAGTCATTTTTGAGCGGGCCAACACCCGATGGCAACGCGAGCGCATCCACGGTCGCCAAGAAACTGTTGAACTCCTCTGCAAATGCGCGTCGCTCGTTCCAAGCATCATCAACCTGTTGCTTTGTTACCGCTGCTCCGAGAGTCAGAAAATCTCGGAAGTAATCGCCATACTCATCAGCTCGCGAAGGAAAGGTTTCCTTGTGGGCAAAAACTGCCTCTGATGTGCATATAGGGAACCATGAATCCATCACGTCCAACGTCTTTGGCGGGACTGTCACTCGGACGATTTCTGCACCGAGATTCTCAAGCGTCGCAAGCGCCGCCTCATGTGCGGCGATCAATTCCTTTGACGCCCCTATCGCGGTGTATTGTTCGTCATAACCGATCAGCATGCCCGTAACTCCGGCATCGATTTGAGAAGTCAGATCCGGCGTTGAGCAATCGAGGGAATGGGGATCTGCATGATCATATCCGGCCATTGTTTCGAGCATGATGGCAGCATCGGCAACGCGGCGGGTGAGTGGGCCAATATGATCAAGACTATCGCCCAGAGGAATTACCTTGTGCTTGCTCACCAAGCCAAAGGTCGGTTTCAGTCCCACCACTCCGTTAGCCATAGATGGAAAGCGTATCGAACCTGCTGTATCAGTACCAAGTGCGGCAAAGCAGAAGCCAGCTGCCGCAGCCACACCGGGTCCACTTGAGGACGCACCGGACCAGTATTCTGCATTCCAAGGATTGACTGGAATATCGAAGTCGCGATGATAACCGGCCATTGCGCCCTCAGTGAGGTTTAACTTTCCAACAAGTATGGCCCCAGCTTCTCTGAGCTTTCTTAAGACCGGCGCATCATCGTTTGGGGTATTGCCATTGAGGACTGCCAAGCCGCCGAGTGTTGGAATATCTTTCGAGTCAATCAGGTCTTTGACCGCAATCGGAATGCCGTGCAGAGGGCCGCGATATTTACCGCCTGAAATCTCATGCTCTGCTTGTGAAGCTTCATTGAGCGCTCGCTCACGCGTCACTGTTGCGAAGCTCTTCAGCTGTCCATCGAGTTTTTCGATCCGATCCAACATGTGTTGCGTCAAATCGACGGGAGACAAATCCCCGCTGCGAATTTTCTCAGCTAACTCCGTGATGCCAGCATAGTGAAGTTCGGTCATTTAACCTCCCCAAAAGGTGAGCCTAAACAGAAAGGCTGCCTATGGCAAAGAAATGTCCGCTTTTGCGCCCAAAGCAGACACCAATAGCATAGCCGTTATAGGGCCGGCACACAGGACGGTTTGAAAGATATTGTTCTTGCCAAGGGCGCGCTTGGAGGCATTAACTTAGGTTGCGGCGTGAGCTAGAAACTGCGAATATCAAGTATCGGCTGTCTCGGCTGTTGAAGGCGTCTGTTTGGATTCCATATGGGGCGCAAGCAGAGACTTCCAGATTTTATAACCCGCACCATTTATATGCAGTTCGTCGCTGCTTAACTCGTCACGGATCGAACCATCGTCTGCAAGAAACGATGGATAAAGGTCAACATAGGTCACATCCAAGTCATCGGCGATTTTCTTAATCTGGCTATTGAAAGCTTCTACCTTTGCGCGATAGTCGGCTCCTCGCGGCAAGATTGATTGGAGATAGACTTGTGTCCCGGGTGAAGATGTTTTGAGTTTGGAGACAATCTCGCGATATTGCTTGTAGCTGACATATTTCTCCGAACCGTGGGTAAGATCATTTGTACCGATTTTGATAAATATCTTCGATGGCCTTGCCGCCACGATCCCATCCAGTCTTGCCAAAACACCGGACGTGATATCGCCGCCGATACCCCGATTTTTGATGGGTAGGCCAGGAAAAATATCTTCCCATTGCGCCTGTTCGGTGATGCTGTCGCCGAGCATCACGATATCACCTGATTTTACAGGAAAACCTTCAAAAAAACCGACCCGGTTGGCGGCATGCGGCTCCAGATAAACACTCTTGAATATCTCCCCAATATTTAACCATAGCGCCACGCCCGCAGTAATGACGAGTAAATTGAGAAAGATGGAAATGCGGCATATCCAGGTTTTCATTTGTTGTTCCATCTGTGTTAAAAAGGCCGTGGCTTTCTGCCTGCTCTCATCGAAGTTCGCAACGACAAAAAATGGGCGAGGTTTTGCGCGCGCTAGTGACTTTGAACCTGGAAACCCATCAGGCTAGACAAGAAGTCTCAAAATAAAAGCGGATGATGGAAATTCGGCGATCAGGCGAAGACACATCGTCAAAATCGAACATGTTCTGCTCCAATTCTTCAAATGTTAGGATGAAGCACTTCCTGTTGCTTATTGGATGCCATCATATTTTTAATGTCCGCTTTTGCGCCCTTAGCGGACTCTAGCGTATGTTAGTTGAGAGGGGGGGGGGTATTTGATCCTCTGCACATACCAAAGCGGAAACCGTCTCCAATCAACCGTGATGGCGCTAATACAGTTCCTCGCCCGCGCGCGCGAGGAGGATATGCCGAATTCATCCAGCCGCTTGAATAATCTCCGGAACAATGCACGCGCGCGTGAACTTTGGGGAGCAACACGCGCGCGCCAGTAACGGCAAGGCTGTCGGGGAAGCGGGTCACCCATGACGGTCAATGCGGAGGTTTCCCAACCAGAGGAATAGTTCCACTGCCCGCGCCAGCGAGGCCTCACTAAATCAAATGCCATTGAGCAGCAAAAAGGAAGAGGAGTGCTTCTGAAAGGGACCAGCCAACCAAAAACACTCCCTCGCGACCCGCGCTAGAATGAATGCATCCGATGAGGGTATCTGTTGAATCGAGTTTCCTTCGGAGTTGAGGCAGCATTCGCTGCCCTAAGCTTTTGACGGTCGGAACGACCAATTGTTAATCTCAAATTCTTAGAAAGCTGAATAATTGGGCAAACGCGGAATTGGTAGCTTGCCATCACTACCAAATAGCGCTTGATTAGTCGAAGCGTCGGGGGACGTTCTGATTCGTGGAGTGTCCCTTGGTTTCAACGCAGGAAAGATTGCAGGTCATGGCTTTGGAGGCTCTTGAGCAAGTTGCTCTAGAGGCGCGCAACCAGCCGATAGAAAAGACCAAGGCCATCGCGACTTGTCTCGCCTATCTCTATTCGCTCCAGCCGTGCGACCGATGGCCGTTTTATGAGTTTTGGAAATGGCTTGGTAATCCTGATAAGATTATGCGCTCTTCCAATCTGAGCAGAAGCCTTAATGGCATTTGCGAGCAGCTTGGGATTGACCGGCAAACCAAACGAAAAAGAAAGCCGATAAGGTAGTGACAGCCCGCTATCGTGGGGAAAAATGTGGGTAAATAATAATATGATAATATTATATCATTATTATTCAGTTAGTTATTAATCTATTTATACGGACTCCGTGTCCGCCATTTTTCATTCTATCCATTAGATGTTTCATCGAAAATTCCTTGCGCTCCAACTATATCGCAACATGCCATTCAGTTTAGATTTTGCTCTTCAGCAGAGTCTGAATTGATAGCGGTGCGTCTGGATAACCGTGAGTGGTCAGACATATGCTATAAATCCATGGTACAGAAGAAATGGCAAAATTTCCTTGGTCAAATGCTCTGATAAACTGCTTATATTCACCCGGGAATTTGCAAAGGCAAACAGTCAGGCGCGTATTTGAGATATGGAGCGCGTTTCGATAGAAACCGTCTATCATTCGCAATCCGGCTTGACTGCAAACTCTTTGACATGACTAACGTGACCGCTTTAGTTTGAGTCGATCGGGGACATATTATGGCCAGTACCAAAGCCCAGCAAAGCGGCGGTTTTTTCAATTGGATTGAGCGCACTGGCAACAAACTGCCCGATCCGGTCTTTCTGTTTTTCTATCTGATCCTGTTCGTTGTAGCTTTGTCCGTTGTCGCTGATCTCCTGGGCTGGTCTGCCGTGCATCCTATTGAAGTCGATCCGGATAGCGGAACCAATACAGTCATTGCAGCAACGAGCCTGTTGAGCGCGGACAATATCCGCCGGCTATGGGTCGAAATGCCCAAAACCTTCACCCATTTCCATCCCCTGGGCTATGTTTTGGTCGTCATGCTGGGCGCGGGAGTCGCCGAACGATCAGGTCTCTTCGGCACGGCAATGCGCGCCGGGGTGCGCAACGCGCCGGTATTCCTACTGACCCCGATTGTGGCCTTGGTTGCCATGCTTGGCAATCTTGCAGCGGACGCGGCCTATGTCGTTCTCATTCCGCTTGCCGGGGTTATTTTTGCCGCAGCAGGCCGCCACCCGATTGCGGGTATCGGTGCCGCCTTTGCCGGCGTGTCCGGCGGCTTTTCCGCGAATCTTTTCCCCGGTCAGCTTGATGCGCTGCTCTTTGGCATCACTCAGGCAGCAGCCGAGACTGTCTTTCCCGGCTGGGAGGCGAATATCGCCGGCAACTGGTATTTCATCTTTGTGATGACCTTCGTCTTTCTCCCGGTGATCTGGTATGTCACAGACCGGATCATCGAGCCGCGTCTCGGCCATTATTCTGGACCGCTCAATCCGAGTGAAAAAAGTTCAGATGGCGCCTCGTCGGTCGATGATGACACGAATGATCGCGCGCTCACCGATGGTGAAAAGCGGGGCCTGCGCTACGCTGGTTTGGCTTTGCTCGCTGTGGTCGCGCTCTGGCTGTTCATGCTGTTCGGTCCGGGAACGGCTCTGGTCGATGAAAGTGCCGCTGCCGAAGCACAGCTGACGCCTTTCTACCAGTCTTTGGTCGCCGGTTTCTTCCTGCTCTTCCTGCTGGCCGGCTGGGCCTATGGCAAGGGCGTTGGCAATATTAAAAACCATCGCGATCTCGTCAAAATGATGAGCGACAGCATGGCGGATATGGCCTATTTTCTCGTTCTCGCCTTCATGGTCGCCCATTTTGTCGCGCTGTTCAGCTGGTCGAATCTCGGCCTGATCACCGCCGTCCATGGCGCAGAAACATTGCAAAGTCTCGACATGCCCGCGCCAATTCTGCTTGCCTTGGTGGTCATATTTGTCGCGGTGATGAACCTGTTTGTCGGTTCTGCCAGCGCCAAATGGGCCCTGCTCGCGCCGATATTGGTGCCGATGCTGATGCTGATCGGGGTCAGTGCGGAAACCACCACCGCAGCCTATCGGGTCGGCGATAGCGCCACCAATATCATTACCCCGCTGATGGTCTATTTCCCGCTGATCCTGATTTTCTGCCAGCGCTGGAACAAGGATTTCGGCATTGGCAATCTGACCGCGATGATGCTGCCCTATGCGATGTGGCTGCTCGGTGCCGGGCTGGTGCTGATCATGGTCTGGGTCGGATTGGAAATACCGTTGGGTCCCAATAGCCCGGTCTTTGCGCCGCCGCCAACGGGGAACTGATCACTTCGAGGCGCCGCAGCAAGCTTGAACAAGTCACCTTTCCCGGCATCAACTAATGCAGCAGGAATTCTGCAGATCGACTTGGATGATCGGTTTTCGACTTAGCGTTATCGGCCCATCATCGAATCGCTGCTGCTCGTCATCCAACCGTTACAGCGATATCTTCAGCGCTCATTCGAATCATCCAAATGCAATGCCGGTCTCGGGTATTTTTGGGTTTGGGTATGGGAATCGAATTTGTTCTCCTGATCCTAGCGATAGTTAACAGCATTGATTTTGTCTGCTTTCGACTGTAACTGACATCTCGGGTCGCAAGGAACGTTATGGTAACGTGATACGTTAACGTAAATTGTCGAGGGAATACCAGCTTGTGGCGAAGTTAAATTTGGTCGCGATTTCTGCGGAACGCGAAGGCTCCATTTTGTCTGATGGCAAGGTCGAATCAAGTGAATCAGAATCAACTTTAACAACGCGCCAGCCTTTTACGGATCAGCAGTTTTTGAAAAATCTGAGTAGAAAGAAACAGAAGCGATCAACATTGATCGTGTTTCTGGCATTGACCGATATTTTTGCGATCATCCTGTCTTTTACACTCGCGAGCTTGCTGCGCTTGGGTGAAATTGAGCTGACTCAGTTGACCAACGTCTTGCTCACGGTGATTCCAATTTATATCGCAATCGCACTTAACAATAAAGCCTATCAAACCAACGTTTTGACCGGCTATTGGAAGAGCATAAATCGTGGTGTCATAGCCTTGCTCTTGGCGTCCAGCGCAATGTTGCTGATATTGTTTTTCTTTAAGACGAGCAACGAATTCTCCCGAATCATATTTGGTTTTGGGACATTGGGCGCCGCGGTAATGATCATCATGACTCGTAGTTTGATATTCAAACTCGGCCAAAAATATATTGGACGTTCGCCCTATGCCGATGTCTGTATTTACGACGGGATTCCGATCAGACAAGACAATTCCGACGCTGCCATTGTTGCAGAAGAGCATGGTCTTGTTGCAGACCCCAGCAATCCTGATGCGGTAAACCGGCTCGGCCAACTGGCGTCTGGTATGGATCACGTCATCGTCCATTGTCCACCGGAAAAACGCGAATTTTGGGTGTTCATGTTGCGGTCGCTTGATGTCAAATCGGAAATTGTTGTGCCCGAACTCGATTCAATCGGGCCATTGGCAATCAAGCTCAGATCCAACCAGACAAGTTTGCTGATATCATCGGGACAGTTGAGATGGGATCAGAAAATCGTCAAACGGGCGTTTGATATTCTGCTGATGGTATGCATTTTGCCTTTCTTGTTTCCAGTTCTGCTGATCGTCGCATTGATCATAAAACTGGATAGTCCAGGTCCTGTCTTGTTCTTTCAACAAAGAATTGGCCTTGGTAACAGGCCATTTAAGATATGGAAATTTCGATCGATGCGAACCGAACTGGCAGATGCTACCGGCCATGATTCAACTCAGCGGAACGATCCACGGATAACCAAGATCGGGAAAATCATCCGCAGCACAAGTATCGACGAGTTGCCGCAACTGTTCAACGTTCTACGGGGAACTATGAGTGTCGTTGGCCCTCGGCCACACGCACCCGGGTCAAGGGCAGAAGACATGCTTTTCTGGGATATCGATCAACGCTATTGGCACCGGCATGCGGTCAAGCCAGGATTGACGGGCTTGGCTCAGATCAAGGGGTTCCGGGGAGCAACGGAACAAGAATCCGATCTGTCAAACAGATTGAACGCCGATCTGGAATATGTTGCCGAATGGTCGCTTTGGACCGACGTAAAGATTATCCTGAAGACTTTTGCGGTGCTGTTTCATAAGAACGCATATTGAGAATAGCGCGATCTGGTAGAGAGTAAAAATTTTGTTAAATAGAACCCATGGCACCGCCTTAATCGCAAGTGCCATAAGTCGATGTGAAGTTGATTGTACGCAATTTCTTTCAGAAAATGACTTGATATTACAACCCATTAGGCGGAAATTCCTACCGTTCAACTTGACTCCGGCCAAGAATGGATGTCGCGCGTCACATCGGCGAGGCCTGCTCGCTCCGGATTCGAGTTTCACGCAATATCCAGAATGTGACCACCGATGAAAACAGTTTTGTTCTCGATAAATTACACACCGGATATGACGGGCACTGGCTATTATAGCGGTGTGATGGCAACCGAACTTTTACGACGCGGTCATGGACTCACCGTGTTCGCTGCCCCACCCTTCTATCCTGAATGGAAGTTGCGAAAAGGTTATCGCAATTGGCGGTGGTCACGCGAGGTAATCGACGGCGTAACTGTTTATCGTTGCCCGACATTTATTCCCCGAAGGCCTTCTGGAATGACTAGGTTGCTACATTATGGTTCCTTCGCATTTACCGCGTTACTGGCATCAATCTGGTGGCGTTTGTTTCATCGACCGGACATTATATTCAATATAACACCTACGTTGTTTTCGGCTATACCGGCCTTGTTTCTTACTAAGATATCCAAAGCAAAAAGCTGGTTGCACATTCAAGATTTCGAGGTTGAAGCAGGCTTTGCAACAGGCCAAATGCGAGGCGATGGCTCCGTTGCAAAATTGGCCATGGCCTTCGAACACCGAATGATAAACCGATTTGACTTTACCAGCAGCATATCGATGGAAATGTGCAACAAACTGGTTGAAAAAGGGCGTGATGAAAAAACCGTATATGAGTTACGCAATTGGTCAGATGTAGATGCGGTATTTCCAATGACGCACTCAGCGTTCCGTTCAGACTGGAACATCAATTCACAACATGTTGCGCTCTATTCGGGCAGCATAACTCGAAAGCAGGGAATTGAAGTCGTAATTGACGCTGCCCGTCTGATGCAGGACCGGAATGACCTAATCTTCATCCTCTGCGGTTCTGGTCCCACTCGCGCCGAACTCGAGGAATCATGTGCCGACCTAAAAAATATTCAGTTTCATGATCTCCAGCCCTATGAAAAACTAGGTGAGTTGCTCGCGCTCGCGACTGTTCATCTGCTCCCGCAAAAAGCTGACGCCGCTAATCTCGTGTTGCCATCCAAACTCGCAAATATGCTGGCATCCGGCCGGCCAGTCGTTGTTGGTGCAGATCCCGCCACCGGCCTCGCGCGGGAAGTGAACAAATGCGGTATCGTCTTTGAACCTGAAAATGCCGAGGCGCTGACGCAGGCAATCGCACAAATTATCGACAGTCCTGCAGCGAGCGCAAAATTTTCAAAAAATGCGAGAGAAAGAGCGGTCAGATATTGGCGGAGGGATCCAATCATTGATGCGCTTGATGTCGAGATGAAAGCTCTGGTCAATGAATCATAAGACACGACAAATTATCGGTAACGATAGCTGGCAGAAACGGGCGGTGTCGAGAAATTTTGAACCGATTTTTTCTGCGGCTGCCTTGGTTATTCGACCATTGACAGCGCATCGCGGAAAGCAATAGATGGAACCGATCTGGAAAAATTCCAAAAACCTTCGAACGTCACAGAGATACAGAAGGCTCTCATCCCAAAATCAGTTAAATGAATGTGGAAAATGCGTTCAATCCCATACTTTATTCGAACGCTGATAGGTTCAAGTTATGACTAGATAATTGATTGATCATTCATGCGTGACGCACAACATAATATCATCTCAAAAACAAGGCATGGACCGACGGTGGTTGGACCAGAAACAGACAGACGATTGCGGCTAAATAGGAAACGAATGTAACATGAATATAATGAAAATCTTGCGGACGGCCTTGAGGCCGCAATTCTGGTCGGCAATGCGGATGGGTGTAGTGCCGACGTTGGAACATCAAGCTGCGTTTGATGGCCTCACATTCGGTACTGTGATTGATGTTGGCGCAAACAAGGGCCAATTTTCACTTTTTTCACGATATCTATGGCCCCAAGCAAAAATTATTGCGTTTGAACCACAGCCGGACCAAGCGAAAATTTTTCGTGGCCTGAACATCCAGAATGCGGATCTTCTGGACCTTGCTTTGGGTTCCGAAACTTCGAAAACTCAGCTTCATATCGCCTCGCGTAAAGATTCATCCTCTTTGCTCCCGCTGGGCGAAGAACAAAAAGAAATCTTCAGTATGGACGAGGTCGGCACTATTGAAGTGGATGTCAAAAGACTGGATCAGGTGCTTACATCCGCAGATCTCGCCGCGCCAACATTGATGAAGATCGACGTGCAAGGCTTCGAGTATGAGGTGCTGGAAGGTGCGACTGAACTGTTGCCTTATATCGATTATATATATCTCGAGCTATCGGTGGTGGAATTATATGTCGGGCAGAAGCTCTATGATGAAGTCACCAAGCTTTTGAGTGCCAACGGTTTCAGTGAAACCAATGAAAATTCTTTGAAAATCAAAAAGGACGTTCAGTTCGATGCTCTGTTCGTTCGCAAATAGGTCGATCGCATGATAAAACAATTGCTCGGGTTCACGAAACCCATCCGATATAAATTAGAGGATTTTCTTTTTCGCAATTTTGCCGAGAAAGAGCATCTGAAGTCGCTCAAGAACCAGCTTCAAGACAAGCCAATTCTCATCGTCGGCAATGGGCCAAGTCTCAATAAAACACCGTTGGACGATTTTGGCTCTATTGCTTCGATTGGAATGAACAAGATTGATTTGTTGTTCGCGCGCGTAAAATGGCGGCCAAGCATGATCATGTGCACTAATAATTTGGTGGTTCGCCAACATGGGAAGCAATTTTCCACCATGGATATCCCGATTTATCTTGCTTGGAAGAGCCGCTGGTTTCTAAGAAAGAAGAGTAAGAACATTCACTATTTCAACATCAAGCAGGAAGATGACTTCTGTAGCGATGTAGTTGAGGGTGTCGGAGCCGGGGCGACCGTGACCTATGCCGCATTACAATTCGCTTATTATATGGGTTGTAATCCGGTGATCATTGTCGGTGTTGATCATAGTTTTGACAAAACTGGCGGCAGTTTCACCTATGAAAAGCGGGAAACCGAAGACAATAATCACTTTGATCCAAATTATTTTGGCAAGGGCAGTTACTGGGGCGTGCCCAACCTAGATGCGAGTGAAGAGGTATTTGCTCGAAGCCGGCATGCCTTTGAAGCGGACGGTCGGAAAATATATGACGCAACGATCGATGGTAAGCTGCAGATATTTGATAAAATCTCGATTGAACAAGCCAAAAAAATTGCTAACGGTAAAGACACTTAGGGTCGCTTTGATCGCGACAGAACTTCAGTTTTCGGACTGATTGGCTAATTTTGAATGATTTAAGGGGCCTTTGAATGAACGCTACACCACAAAAGTTTTTGGAGTGCATTGCTGAAGCTGAAAACGGAGTTCTGACGGAGAAGCCCAATGAGGTGGTGACCGGATTTGCTGGAACGAAACTTACTGGCTTGATTCAAAGATTGGTGGCTGCAATTGGCGGAGACTATCTTGAAGTCGGAGTATTTCAGGGCAGCTCATTGCTAAATACAGCTTACTCCAACCCCGATATTAAATGCTATGGTATCGACAATTTTGATTTTTTTGACCCAAAATCAGAAAATAAGAACATGGTCATAGATCGGGCCAAACAGCTCGATATCTCCAACTACGAAATTATCGACAAAGACTTTGAGATTGGATTGAAGGAGTTTGATGGTAAGATCGGAACTTACTTCATCGATGGGCCGCATGATTATCGTAGCCAACTCATGTGCCTAGCATATGGCGTTTCGATACTCGAAGACGGCGGCTGTATGGTCGTCGATGATGCAAATTATCCCCATGTCAGGCAAGCTACAGCGGACTTTTTGCATATGTATCCAGAATATAAACTCGTATTTGAGGCATATACCAACTGTCATCCACATAACATGACTCCAGATCAGATTTCATCTGCTCGGGACGGTTGGTGGGACGGGGTTCATCTTATCGTGCATGATCCCGAGGATCTGTTCGAAGGTATCACTCCTGCGATTCCTCACAACTCAAGGTTTGTCCGTGATCATCATGTGCAGATTGTTAGTCACGCGCCAGTGGCTACCGAGGCGGCCATGCTAATGGCTTCATTGTCCAAACCGTGGCGCCTTCCTAAAAGTATAGTGCGATACATGAGAGCTCGCCGAGCGTTGACTTCAGAAATAAAGGGTAAGTTCCTGACTTGTAACACAGATAGTTCTTCTCTGTCAAAAAATACTGCAACGATAAAATAGTGTAAGATTTAACTATAGTTGAATAATCGAAAGATATGGAATTCTATGTTGACTGAGAACGGTTCAAATAAGCCTTTTGACTTGACGATGTATTCGGAAAGTGCTGCCGGAAATTACAGTCATCGAGATTGTACCGTCGCTTTCTACACACGGATAGATGCTTTGCTTGATCCGTCTATGACTGTTTTGAATATTGGAGCCGGGCGCGGCGCAAATATTCTAGAGGATTTTTCGCCTTATCGCCGAAAGGTCCAGCAGTTTAAAGGAAGAGTTAAGAAGATCATCGGGATTGACGTTGACCCAGCTGTAAAAGAAAATGCGGACTTGCACGAGGCTCACGTGGTTTCGCCTCAGGATATATACCCTCTCGCCGACGCAAGTGTTGACATTGCGATATCTGATCACGTTCTAGAGCATGTCGAGTTTCCAAAGGACTTTGCCGACGAAATTGCCCGGGTGCTGAAGCCAGGTGGTTGGTTCTGCGCCAGAACGCCTGTAAAATGGGGCTATATTGGTCTCGGAGCACGGACGTTCCCGAATTCTAGGCATGTCGCGATGCTCGAAAAGCTACAACCGGGCCGCAAAGCAGAAGATGTTTTTCCCGTATTTTATCGGATGAACACAAAGGGTGACCTTGAAAAAGCCTTTCCAGAGGATCGCTGGTTGAATTGCACCTATGGATATAACGGCGCGCCCGGCTATCATGCAAATCGGAAGTTTCTATTTCGACTGATCGAATTCTGGTGCTGGCTGATGCCGCGCAGCTTTTCTGCAAAATATCATGTGTTCATGCAGAAAAAATAGCAGCCGATTGATGTTGAGTTTTTAGCCGATTATCGCGACCTGCGCGCCCAACCCGACAATGATGACAAGTAACGGCAACCATATGCTTTTTGCGTCGCGACGCATGGGGTATTTGAGATGGCGCCAAGTCATCATTCTAGCGTAACTCGCGTAGACAAGCGCAGCACATCCTTGAACTATAGGAAAATATATCATTGGTGGATCGGTAATCAATAGCAGGCCTACAAAATATAAAAGTGCGAAAATACTGTTCGCGATGTGCAAATTCAGTTCGTTTGAAACGGTGTAAAGATAAAGATGGGTCGCTCCGTAGCGAACAATGAATATTGCGCAGACTAAAGCTAACCATGTTATGGGGCCAACAAACGCTATCTCTATGCCGAACCACTGCGCGATCAGCAATCCAATCGGAACCGGAACCGTCAGTATTGCCAAAATCCAACTGGAGCGGTTGATCACATGATCTGCAGTGACAAATAGCTGATTTGTATCCCCGCGGGCAAAGCTTGCAGCCATCGCCGGCATCGAACCGAATAACGGTGAGATCGCAATTTGTTGAAATATTCCGAGCAAGTTGAGCGCCAATAGGAAGCCCGCTAGTTGAATGCTCGTCGCATATTGCGCGAACACAAAGCCGCCGCCGTAGATTGTAAGGACCCCGGTAAGAACTCCGAGGCTGCCGCGCCAAGCCTTGTTCCAAATCGTTTTAAAAATACTCTCGCCATCTTGAATCAAATCTTCATTGTGATTGGCGTTCCAGCCGGATCTGAGGGCAAATCTTCGCGCCAAGAGGAATTGGAACAGAACCGGCACATAGAGACAGGCCATTATCAGCACGATATTGCTGCTCAAAAGAAGCGCGATCAAAGAAAGCACGGTTCCTGCCAACCACGCTAGTGATTCTAGTCGGCGGGCTAATGCGGTCTCTCCCAAAGCGAAAAGAAACGCTACATATGGTTGCAACTTAAACCGTGCCGCAGATGCCACTATGAAGATGGCCCACATGTATAAACCGTCTTCCATTTTTGGAAGTTTAGTTAGGCTTACCCACAATACCGCAGTGCCGCCGGTTATCGCTAGCAACAGCCAGACCGCTGTCATTACGGTATATGTTTTGACCAGGGCATGGTTGATATGGGCTTTCAAATTGCCGTTCGGGCCAGTTTGCTGGGTCGCCTGATGTTGTTCCATCGTGCCCGTCAATCTCGCAGAACCAGCTTGCGCGTAGGATAGCATCTGCATAGAAATGGTCGGAAGAACTCCATTTAGTCCGCCAACCACAGATTGGAATGTGATGATGAGCAACCAGAAGGCGACAATCGAATCTTCAAAATAGATATATAGAAACGGCAGCGGGGCAGCCATGGCCAGCGCCCGAGCCAATACTGACATGGCGGTCATGGCACCTGGAGAATGCCAATATCGTTTCAAGATCGCCGGCATTCCGAAATATTCTGGCCTAGTTTGCAATGTTAGTGCCCTATCTCGCCGGGAGTGTTGACCGCATATATTTTTTCGCGCTTACTATGGCAACTCAGTTTAAACAAACGCAAACATTGATCGGATTTCGTTTCTCCTTAGACTAGACCATCTTACCACCCAACGCGTTCGTTGCGTTGCTGAAACGCGATTGATTTGCGACGCGATGTCGCCAGCGCGATACGCACAGCCCTAGTCGTCACAACCCTTATATTTAGAGGGTCGACCCTAGCCCCTTAAGCTTGACTATCGCTAGTGAATTCTGACTATATCGAGGGATTAATGCGTCGGTATTTTCGTTTGTCATTCAATGAAGCGCTCTGTATGAAAACGTAAATTTCCTATATTCAATCATCCAACATTTTGAAATTTTTTTTATGGACATTAGCGTTGTAATTCGAACCCTTAATGAAGCCAAATGGCTGCCAGAATTGCTTGCTGCAGTGCAGGCCCAAAACCTTCGAGAATTTACAAGCGAAGTTGTTCTGGTTGACTCCGGTTCCACAGACGGAACATTGGATATCGCAAAATCCTTCGGCTGTGAAATCGTCACGATCAGCAAGGCCGATTTTACTTTTGGCCGGTCATTGAATGTAGGCTGCGATGCTGCAACGGGCCGGTTTCTGGTGTTTATCTCGGGCCATTGTGTACCGGTTGGATCGGACTGGCTGTATAATCTTTGCAAGCCTTTGGACGAAGGAACCTGCGTCTATTCTTATGGCCGACAGATAGAACGAGAAGGTTACTCGAAATATTCCGAGAAGCAGTTGTTCTTGAAGTATTTTCCTGAAAATTCGAGAATGCCGCAGGCAGATTTCTTTTGCAACAATGCCAATTCGGCGCTCTCCAAAATATTCTGGTCGCAATATAAGTTTGATGAAGAAGTGACTGGGCTCGAAGATATGGTGCTGGCCAAGCAACTTTGGCAAGATGGCGAAAAAATCGGCTATGTCGCGGACGCAGTGGTCGAGCATATTCATGAAGAAACCTGGGGTCAGGTAAAGCGAAGGTACGAACGAGAGGCTTTAGCGCTTCAAGGTATAATGCCGGAAGTGCATGTGAATATTGGTGATTTTTTACGCTATACGCTTTCCGGGATCCTGTTCGATTGTGCAGCCGCTTTGCAAGAGCGCCGTTTTTGGCGTTCTGCATTAGAGATAACGATGTTCAGAACTATGCAATATTGGGGAACCTATCGCGGAAATAATGAACATCGGAAACTGTCGCGAAAAGCGAAAGAAAGATACTTCTATCCCCGTTAACTCGCCGTCACTAAATAGAAACTGGATTAAAACGTCATGAAGTTCAAAACCGTCGCCCTGCTGCCGATGAAAGCGCATAGCGCGCGTGTTTCCGGCAAAAATTTTCGCAACTTTGCCGGGAAACCGCTCTTCCAGTGGATTTTGGATGGGTTGTTGGAGGTTAAAGATATTGACGCGGTTGTGATAAATACCGACGCGCGCGAAATCTTGGCTGAGAATGGATTGGTAGACGGATATGCTGACGGACGGGTGATAATCCGAGATCGTAAACCTGAAATATGTGGGGATTTTGTTTCGATGAATTTGGTTTTGGCCGATGATATCGCTGCTATTGAAGCCGATTCCTATGCCATGACTCATACCACTAACCCACTGCTGTCAGGTGCGACGATCAATGAAGCTCTGCAGCAATATCGTTCGGCCGTAGCAAGCGGCAAGGCGGATTCGCTTTTCACCGTAAACAAGATTCAAACTCGTTTTTACAGAGAGGACGGATCAGCGATTAATCATGACCCGGACAATTTGATACGCACCCAGGATCTTGAGCCATGGTTTGAAGAAAACTCAAATCTCTACATATTCAATCGGGAAAGCTTCGCCAAAACTGAAGCGAGGATCGGGGAAAAACCAATGATGTTTGAAACGCCGCCAATGGAATCCTTGGATATCGACGATCAACCGCAATGGGACCAGGCTGAAGCAGTCGCTCTTTATCAACGGAACAAACTATGAGCACGTCACAGAAGAAAATATTGGTCACTTGCCCTCCCATGTTAGGTATGATTGACGAGTTTCGGCCGGTGTTTGAAGCTCAGAATCTAGAGTTAACGGCCGCCAACGTTGTGCAGACCATGGGCGAAGAAGAGTTGATCGAGACTGTCCCTAATTTCCATGGTTGGATTATTGGTGATGATCCCGCGACTGCTAGCGTTCTGCAGGCCGGTAAAAATGGACTATTGGAAGCGATTGTTAAATGGGGGGTGGGAGTCGATAACGTCGATTTTGACGCTGCCCAAAAGCTCGGAATTCCAGCCTCAAATACTCCGGGAGTTTTTGGCCGGGAAGTCGCTGATCTCGCGATGAACTATGTCGGCGGTTTGGCGCGACAAAGTTTCTATATAGACCGCGAAATTCGTGCTAATTTCGCATGGCCAAAACCGGCTGGAATATCACTCGCTGAAAAGACGGTAGCCTTGGTCGGGTACGGAGATATCGGGCGTAATGTAGCCAAACGCCTTTTGGCCGCAGATATGAACGTCAATGTCTACGATCCGTTTTTCGAGGAAGTGGATGGTTTGGCGGTGAAACCGGTGAGTTGGCCAGATTCGCTGCAAGATGCGGATTTTATTGTCTTCACTGCGCCACTCAATCCACACACACATCATATGTTCAACCATGACACTCTCAATCTGGTTAAAAAGGGTGTTAGAATCGTCAATGTTGGTCGCGGCCCGGTGATTGAGGAAACTGCTCTCGTCAAGGGTATGGCAGACGGACTGATTCATTCGGTTGGTCTGGATGTATTTGAAGAAGAGCCATTGCCGAAAAATAGCCCGTTACGTCAATATGAGCAGAATATCTTTGGCTCGCACAACGGTTCCAATACATCCGATGCGGTACGACGGGTGAGCCTCAAAGCAATTGACCTTATCGCCGGCTATTTGAAGTCGTGAAAAAGCGGGCGGCCATTGTAACCGGTACGTCCGGAGGAATTGGTTCCGCAATTGGTAAGGCTTTGATGCAAGAGGGTTGGCTTGTCATCGGAATCAATCGATCTGATACAGATACGGATTGTTGTGATCACTTGGTGCGTTATGATCTTTCAAGATGCGAAAATGAGCAGGAGTTTTCGCAAGACTGTATCGGTGAAATCCGGCGGCTCGTCGGTGATGTGCCCATCCTGGCATTGGTTAATAATAGTGCGACGCAGATATTGTCTGCAACCGATGATATCTTGCTGGATGATTGGCAAAAATCCTTGGCGGTCAACCTGACGGCTCCGCTGCTCTTGTCACGGGCCATGGTATCGGAGTTGCGTGCCAATAGAGGGATCATTCTCAATATTGGATCGGTGCATGCGCGAGCGACGAAAAAGGAATTTGTCACCTATGCCACGACAAAGGCTGCACTGCATGGTTTGACTCGAGCAATGGCTGTCGATTTGGGGCCAGAGATCCGGGTCGTTTGTCTCGCACCGGCAGCCATTGGGACGCCGATGCTCAATGCCGGCTTCGAGGGCAAAGAAAAAGAGTTTTCCGAGCTGGAACAGTGCCACGCGCTGGAACGCATTGGTTCACCCGAAGAAGTTGCCGATGCGGCGGTTTTCTTGCTGTCTAGCAAGGCAGCTTTTTTCACTGGCTCAACCCTGTATCTTGATGGCGGCGTGCTATCCAAATTGCATGATCCGGCATGAGTAGAGAAATTCGTCAAATCGGCACTCGCACGGCGACGCTGGGCGAAGGAGCATATTGGAGCCACACCAGACAGGCGCTGCTCTGGGTCGACATAAAGAGCCGGAAAATCTTTCAGACCCACCCTGAATCTATGAAGGAATTTGTCTGGGACCTACCCACTGAAATTGGTTTCATTGTCGAGGAACCTGGAACAGACTATTTCCTGACTGGAATGCGAAAAGGTATCGCTAGAATTGCGCTTGTGCTCAATGAGCCAGTTACCACGATCGAGTATCTGTCTCGCCCCGAAGATGAGATTGTTGATAACCGGTTTAACGATGGCCAAGTCGACCAGTTTGGTAACATTTGGGCTGGCACTATGGATGACCAGGAAAAGCAGGCGTCAGGCAATTGGTGGCATTTCTCAGCAGGGGCGATAATGTCCAAGCTGCTGTCGGGATTCGAGGTGACAAACGGGCCAGCTTTTTCTCCGACGGGCGAATATGCCTATCTTACGGATTCTGCAAAACGCATTGTATTCCGCGTAGGCTATGATCGGCATGGCCTTACCTCAAAACCGGAACTGTGGAAGGCTTTTGAAGAACGCCATGGCTATCCCGACGGAATGAACTTTGATTCTGATGGCTTGCTCTGGATCGCGTTCTGGGATGGCTCGTGTCTTCGCGCATTTGATGAGAATGGAGAGACTGTCGAAGAGATAGAATTACCGGTGAAACGTCCGACCAAGCCTGTATTTTCATCAAATGGCAGTTGTTACGTGACCAGCGCCAAGATCGGCATCGAGGACAATGGACTTAATGGAGGTATTTTTGAAATTTGCTCGACCTAGGGCTGAACAACTTCTAAAAGCATTCCAATGATCTATTCGCCTGTCTTTTTCTAAGCAATAGCGTTCTGCCTGTTTTCAAAGGGCGTGCCAACTTTTCAGCTTGCTCCGCCCAGCAGTCGAAGGCAATATACCGATATATTCAGCTGCCAACAATATTGAAGCTAGACGCAATCTACATTGGGAAGAAGGCAATAGCTGTTTTGTTGTCAGATGATAATGACGAAACAGAACACTAAACGAGATCACCCGGCCACCGTGCTGGGTTTTATTTTATCTGGTTGGGTCAAACGAGTATATTGGTCCCCAAATAAACAGTAGAACAATAGTCGTCACAGTTTAGACTATCAGAATAACCAAAGAAAGAAGCCGATGCCAAATTCCCCCGCCAATCAATACGCATATGAAAAACCAAGCGCTCCGGTCAATGTATCGACAGCACCGATAGAGCGGTTCGCGCTTGTCTGCGTTCCCAGTGTGCTGTTGCTTCGTGATATTGCACCGTCATTGACGCTTTTGTTTGCTGTGATCGCAGCCGGGATTGTTGGCGCCGCTACGTTCGGCAAGTCGTTGGCCTATCGCGGTTCCATGCTCTGGTTGATGTTTATAGCTGTGGGCGCGTTTAGCTTTGCCATGACGTTGATATACCGGCCCGTCCCGATGCAGTCACTTGCCGCGCTGGCCTTGATGTACGCGCTTATCGCTGGCATGTCGATCGCACTGGCAAGGCGGCGCAAGGAGTATATTATTGCAATCGCTGCCGATATGACGCTGGTTGCCGCTGTTACTTCGATGGCGCTATGGGCAATGGGCGTGCAGCCCGCTGTCGTATGGGCGGAAGGTGTTGGCAATTCGTCAATGATGCAGATGTTGGGTTTTAACATATTGCGCCAGGTATTTCCGCTTATGGGTGGATCTACCGCACAAGCCGCAATATTCGGACTAGCCGCGCTGGTTTGTTTGTACCGTAAAGGCTGGGCGTACAAAGCGGTATTTGGCCTTATGGTTCTTGGATTGTTTCTAGCCGATGGTCGGGCTGCGTTGCTGGCGCTCGTGCTGGCCTTAATCCCGTTTGGCCGCAAATGGCTGGTGCTTCTTATCCCGCTTGGCATCCCAGCATTGCTTGCCTTGTTTGCTTTCCTACCGAGCAGTTTTTTGGGTAGGTTCGCGCGGTCTGGTCAGGCAACTGAAATAACCAGCGGCAACAATCGCGTGGAAATTTGGGAAGCTGGCTATCGGTATCTGATCGAAAACCCGTACACGCTATCATTTGGGAACGGCTTTTACGGCCAGTCTGTTTTTATGGGCGGCTTTCAGCGCACGTTTCAGAATTTTACCGCCGATAGCCACTCAATGCACAACATGGGTCTGCAGCTTTGGATAGACCAGGGTATTGCAGGGGTTTTAGTCGTTACGGCAATGGCATATGCGGTCCTCTCACGGCTTTCCGGCATTGGCGCTGCGATGATGGCATACATATTGATTGTGGGCCTGTTTGACACATTTGGCACGATATATTGGGACGTTGGTTTCTTTGTATTTGCTTTGCTGGCTTGGTCTGTTTTGAAGCGTAAATCCGGAGAGATTTGATGCCGCGAACAATAATCTAGTTTTCGTCGGCGCTGCCAGCGCGGCGGCTGCTAAGCATGTTTGTTCTTCTCTTTGCCGCCAACATAGGTGTCTTCAGATTCGACTTCACCTTTCAGCCTGCGGTTGAATGACTGTGTCGTGATAGCATAGCGCAGACGGTGATGTTTACGGTTCGGAAAAATCAAGATCGGCAAAATATCCGTTTATTCAGCCGTGGGCTTGCTGATGGGTTTGTGCAAGCGCGAGAGGATATCGCGAGTTACTTTGCGTCCGGACTGCTCGACACGGTGGCGTTCATGATGCCCTATCCATCGCCATTCGTCCTGCGATATGTCATTGATCCGATGTTCTTCACTGATCTCCTTGAAATATTTCTCAAGTTGTTTGTATCATTTCTACGTTCAAAAAACGTGAGAAGGGTCACGGCTCTACATCAACCTCAGTGCAACTTCCGATAGAAATTTAGTTGTCTGGATAGAGGTTAATCGAAGACAGGCTGATTTCCTGAGGTCTTGAAACATCTTGGATACGGCCACGGATGTCAAAGCGCGGGAAACGACACATAGCAACGTCCGTTGATCGTAATATCAATTTATTTGATTCAGGATCTTCTTGGGCATCTTCAAACCGTGTATATCCTTCAGGACATAGCAGTGCAAATTGGAGTTGTTTGGCTAGTTTCACAGTTGCGTCGAGGCCGGCAAGCTCAACCCGATATTTGGACCCTATTGACGTATTGAGGAACTGGCTCAAGACGAGTGGCGTCCCTCTTCCGTCCCAGCGGATTCGAACCTCTACCTTTCCGATGCTCTCAATGGAATCGACCTGCATCCCGCGTTTGCTATGTTTGGTCCATTCAAAAGGATATGGACGATATTCCAGCGCATTTGCCGATTCAGCGAGTTGAATGAAATAAGGGTCGTTGAGAACCCCATTTTTTTCGGTTTTCTGGATAGTTCGATAAATGTCGTATGCAGCTTCAAACTCCCGAGAATTAGCCATGACATTGAGAGAAGGAGCCAAATCTGAACGGTCCAGTTCGTGGTCCGCCTCAAGCATCAACTTCAACGTTTTTCCTCGGGCCTCGACCTGAGCTTGCGTCTTCAATGACTCAGGTCTCGTCAAAAACGCTTTTTTCCAAATTGGATTACTTTCCAGTTGTTTGACGAGAACTGGTTGGGTTTCTGGTTCAACTTCCACCAGATGAAGTAGCTCCAAGATTTCATTGGGTGTTTGTTCGCGCCGAAGCAGTGAGTCAGCGCTTTTCACAATGGTTTCAAAATCGCGCTGGACGATGGCGCTGGCGATCAAGTTCTGCTGTGCGGCACTGTAACGCCAGCCGAGGCGTGAGAGCAGGTTTCCAACTTTATCCTTCTCAGCCTTGGCGGCATCAGATCGCATTGTATCTACATAGAGTAAATTGAACGTTCTTTGGTCGTTAGGGGCGTCGGCGAGACGGTTCATAGCGGCATTTAACAGAGGCTCCGGTAGCCGATCAGTGGCGCTGGCCCCGAGCAGTTCCATCGTGCCATCTACAAGAGGTACGCGATTTTGAACAGAACTGATCTGTGCCCAGAACAGTCCCACCAGAATAAGGAGAAACAGGAAAACAGCGGCCGATATGCGTGGCCAAAACCCCATGTCTGTCACTTCCGCTTCGCTCTATCAGGTGTTTTCATTATACTCATACTGATAAGTATAGCTGTACCCTGATTCCTTGGCATCAAATTTGTTCAACAGAACGCCAGTCAGTTTGCCGCCGCCTTGGATCAGGCGGTGTATTGCCGACCGCACGGTTGACGTCTGGTTGCGGTTGGCTTCGACCACAAAGATGACAGTCTCGGCGATCGACCCGATGACAACCGCATCGGCCAGACCAAGGACAGGCGCGCTATCCACCAGAACGATGTCATAATCGGACTCGAGTTGTCTCAGCACGTCGACGGTATTCTCACTTGCCAGTAATTCTGCTGGGTTGGGCGGGATAGCGCCGCTCGAAATAAAGCTAATATTCTCATATTCTGTCGTTTGAGTGACGTCCGCAATAGTCGCGTTCTGCGAAAGAAGGTCCGACATACCATGATCACTTTTAATCCCGAGCAAATGATGCTGGCTAGGCCGACGCAAATCCAAATCTACGACTATCACCCTTTTCCCAATGCGGCTTAAGGTCAAGGCAGTAGCGAAACAGCTTCCCGATTTTCCTTCGCTCTGTTGGGAACTGGTGAAGACCAGACTTTTTGGAAGTCCGTGTGAAGACGAAAGCATCAACGACGTGCGAACGCTCGTATAAGCTTCGGCAACGCTGTTTTTTGGATCGAGAACTTCCGAGGCAAGTTCCGTCCCGCTTTTCAAAAGCGGGATAGCGCCAAGTGCGGTCATTCCAAGTTTTCTGACAATATCGTCTGGTGTACGAATAGTATCGAAAATTTGTTCTCGTCCGAACACAAAGGCGCCGCAGAGCCCCAGCCCTGCTAGCAGCGATAATGCCAGATTCAGAGGGATATTGGGGCTGATCGGTTCGACCGGCGCGATGGCTCTGTCGACAATAACAACATTGTTGGATTGAACTCCGGCTTCTGCGTTGAGCTCATTATACCGTTTCAAAAGCAAGTCATATAGCTCACGATTTGTATCGCTTTCGCGCTGCAAAATACCCAATTGAACAGACTCTGTCTGTTCGTCTAGTGTCTCGTTTTTGAGCAGAGTGATCTGTTGTTCGAGCGCCTTTTCCTGCGCTAGAGCGGTTTGATATTCACCTTGGATCGACTTCCGAATGCTTTGGCTAATGGTATTGATCTGACTGTCGAGCTCTTTGATTCGGGCACTGATTTGTCGGACCGTCGGGAAGTCCTCTTTGCGGCGCTCCAATTGGTCTTGCTGTTCAGCTCTCAGCTTTGCTCTTTCTTGAAGCAAGTTTTGTACCGCGAGATTGTTGAGGACCTGAGGCGTGTTTAAAGCTGCGGTGTTGCGAGCGGTTTCCCATTTCTTCTGAGCTTCTAGGCGACGCGCGAAGGTGGCTGAATATCCTTGATTCAGTTGCACTAGAGTTGCGGTTGTCAGAGAACGCGGGGCCGCGCGGCCATCACTAGTTTCAGCCGCATTGCTTGTGTCAATGATCCTGGTTAGGCGTGCATAGTTAAGTGCTTCGCGTTCCGATTCCGCCAACCGGGCGGCTGCGTCATCGAGCTGCTCTTTCAAAAATTCGCGGGCATAAGACGAGGTGTCAAATTTGCGCTGCAGATTATTGCGAATGTAATTCTCGGTAAAGCTGTTCGCGATGCGGGCAGCTAGTGCCGGATCATTACTTTCGAACCGAAGCGAAGCTAAGCGAGAGTCAACGGGAAGTGAGACTGCAAAATTATCACGCAATGTTTCCAGCACAAGCTCACGTTCGGTCTCTTCTTTGGTTAGAACGCCTTCTGCGTCGACGTCGGGATCTACACCCATGGCTTCTAGAAAGGCTTTATTTCCAAACAATTTTTCATCTTCAGCCACTGTGGTGGCGAGTGTACGGCTGCGGATAACATCAAGCTGTGTTTGCAGGAAACGATCCGAATCCTGTATCGAGGCCGAGAGTTCTGATGCCTCAGTCCCGATGACTTTGGCAGCTTCCTGATCGATCTGAACCGTAGATTCGGCCTGATATATCGGAGTCAACAGCAGGGAAATAACAATCCCGATCAGCAAACAACCCAGCAGAATCCCTGCAATCCACAAGCGAGATCTATAAACTGCCGCCCAGATGGCAGAGAAATCAAGCGTGGTTTCAGACTCATAGGGTTCGTAGCTATTGTTCCCGTTTGAGAAATCACGATCTGTGGCGTCAACGCTATGTGTCCCAGACTCGATTGCCGCGTTAGAAGAAGTCAGATTATTCATAGCTGGCTATTATACTTTCTCATAAAGATACAATTCTAATTACGACTTATCTGGACAAATACGGAAGCCAGCGCCGGCGATAACTGAAGCAGATCGCGGAACAATGCTTTGGCAAATGAATCGCCGACGACCACGATATCTCGGCCAAGAATTTCTGGATTTGGTTGGATGCCCTTGCGGATATCTTTCAGATTGAACTGTGCAGCATAGACGCCGTCTTCTTTGGTGCGGAAGACAATGACCTCATTCAATCTTGCTGTTTCGGTAGGGCCTTCCGCAAGCGCCATGGCTTGTAGCAATGTTGTCTGCCCCTCTATCGGATATACACCCGGCCGTTCGACAGCTCCCTCCACGGTAACTTTCTGGGAGGCGGATTGAGAGACAATGATCGATACTTGAGGGTCGACCAAATAACGATCACCCAGACGTGCTGCGATATCCGACGCCAACTCAATACTCGTCCGACCAGTAACAGTTACTTGTCCGATTAGCGGGAATAAAACGTTCCCGCTCGCATCTACAGGTATTTCGTCGAAAGAAAGATCTTCTTCCTGAAACACGGTGACCTTCAGAATATCCAACGGCCCGATTTTATAGTCTGCAGCGCGATTCTGCTGAGATGGGGCTGGGATAATGTCGTAGGCACGCTCGCCAACGGGCAAATTGGTGGTTGAGCAACCAGCTAACAAAAGCGCCCCGATTGCGGCCACTAAAAAATAACGCAAAGTTACAACCTCCAAAACACTAAGATTTCGTCCTACCCAGCGCCCAAAGCATTTGCAAGGCCGAGTTTGCAGTGATTATGCCCGTTTTGCAGTTTGTTTTGCGACCGGTTCTTGTTTTGCGGTAGCCCGGTAAACCGGCCCTCCTCAACCAAGTCAAGTTCAGCGACTAAACATGTCACATGGCCCGCAACATTAAGTCTTTTTGCTTTTTGGTCTGAAGATCACCGCCAAGCAAAATGCAAAAACTGCGGCCATTGCTTGCGTCCGTAATGGATAATCAACAATACTATGCAGAGCCACCATCAAGACAATCACGAATGCAGCCGCTTTCGTTCCAGAAAGCTTGGAAAGCTGAGATTTTGCGACAGCTTGACCAAGCGTTGCAACAAACAGAGCCAAAATCGCGATGCCTCCGATCCCAGTCTCGAGAATCAGTTCATAATAGTCATTGTGGACATGATTAACAAAGGTCGGCTGGATAAACTCAAGTGGTTCTGATTGTTGATAAACCGGAACAAATGTTCCTAAACCCGAGCCCCACGGGAAATAGTTTTGAATGATGGTGCCGGATTGGACCCATATATCCCACCTGCTGTCATCACCAATTGTAGAATAGCGCTCTAATACGTCTCCGAACACTGCGCCGATCGATTGGAACAGCAGAAAAAATACGATGGCGGATACCGCCAAAATCGCAACTATGCGGCCTGACTTGTCATTGCTCCACATGTTGATCAGAACCGTCAAAAAAGCTGCCAGAATGGCGAATGATAGGCCCGCACGCGATGTCGTTGCAATCGCGGCGCCGATGAAGAAGAACGTCACAAGGCCACTGAACGTGAGGGCAATGGTGCGATTTTCACTCAACCGGAAGGTGAGGCTGATCGTTAGCGCCAAAGCTGACGCGATATAGAGGCCTTGGTGGTTCCTGTTCGCGAAAAAACCAAGTAGAAATTGCTTGTGACTACTGTTGTAAAAATTGAACGTTTCGCCACCGGTTGAAAACTGGAACAGCCCAATGATGACGGAAACAAGCGCCAGCAGAATAACAACGCTGGCAACAACCCTTCTCTCGACTATATTCAATTTTAAAATGGCAAGGAAGATCGCGGCGGCAGGTGTCAGCGTAGCTAGGACAAAGAGCGTTTCTGCCGGGTTGAGACTGATGCTATGCCATTGATCGGCTGCTCCAACCAATTGGAAGATTTCGTTTTCAAGACTTCTGCCCGGAAAAGACTGCCAGATCGACGGCGGCAGCGGGATCACTTGTATCAGCGGCACCAAGATGAGGGAGAATAGAAAGGTTTTCTGAAGTAACCCCAGTTTTGAGAACTCTGCGAATGATCCGAAATAAAACGCCGATGCGATCAAGGCGGCAGAAAACACCATCATCACGCTGCTTTGCCAGCCGGGCACATTTGGCGCACCACCCAAGATGATCAGCGCCATCAAGGTCGCGATGGTCATACCAAGCAATATGGGTGATTTGATTTCACGCCGCGGGAAGAGCATGAAAATCGAGCTTACCGACCTTTTGTGATTGTGAGATTCAGACAGTCTTGTCATCGCAAAGCAACTACGGTTGAGGTTCAAGGGGATATTAGCGGTTAGCTGGGCGGTTGGGTACAATCAATGGAAAACTAAATTTGCCGTGCTTGGACATCCACAATTCCAAATGGCAAGCCTCGTTTCAAACCACCAGTCTTCGAAATGCGCTTTCGAAGTAAAAGCCAAGGATCCAATTTCGGACGGCGCGGATCGGCGCGGATTTTATGTAACGGCTATAAAAACAGCCGACATAGATTTCGCGTCAGCCGCGACGGTGAAGCAAGCCTGCTACTTTACGCGAACAGCTGTCCCCTCCTTGATTTGGTTCAGATACCACGCATAAGTTTCCGCAATCCCATCCGCGAGAGCAATTTGAGCGGTCCATCCCATGTTTTTCAGCCGACTGACATCCATCAGCTTGCGCATAGTGCCATCGGGTTTGGACGTGTCGTAGCTGATCGTGCCTTTGAAGTTGGTAGCCGCGGCAACCAATTGCGCCAATTCAAGGATGGTCACATCAATACCGGTGCCAACATTGATGTGACTCAGCATAGCTTGTGTTTCCTCCTCATAAGCCTGTTTGGGAAGGTCCAGCACGAATAATGAAGCCGTAGCCATATCCTGGACGTGCAGAAATTCGCGCATGGGTTTTCCCGATCCCCAAATCACCACTTCATCGGCGCCGTCTTGAACGGCATTGTGGAACCGCTGGATCATTGCTGGAAGTACATGCGAATTCTCAGGGTGGAAATTATCGCCTGGCCCATAGAGATTGGTCGGCATGACCGAACGATAGTCAGTACCGTATTGCCGATTGTAGCTCTCGCATAGCTTGATCCCTGCAATCTTCGCAATGGCATAAGGTTCGTTGGTGGATTCAAGAACGCCGGTGAGCAAGGCATCTTCGCGCATCGGCTGGTCGGCAAGTTTTGGATAAATGCAAGATGACCCCAGGAACAGCAAGCGCTCGATGCCTGCCGCATAGGCTTGGTGAATGATGTTCGCCTGAATCATCAAATTCTCGTAAATAAACTCAGCCGGGTAGCTATTGTTGGCATGAATCCCGCCAACTTTCGCCGCCGCAAGAACGACGACGTCGGGCTTTTCATTTTGCATGAAATCCCGGACCGCTTGTTGATCGGTCAGATCCAGATCCGCATGCGTCGCCGTGACCACAGTATCGCCGCGCGCCAGAATTTGACGGGTGATCGCTCCACCAACCATGCCGCGATGACCGGCGACGTAATATTTCAGCGACATAGACTAATTCTCCAATGATACCGGAACGTCGAGGCCATGCTGCTTTAGCAAAGCATGTCTGCGGGCCGCTTTGAGATCCGAGGCAACCATTTCAGCGCACATCTCTTGCGTCGATATCTCGTGCACCCAACCCAGTTTTTCTTTCGCTTTTGTTGGATCTCCTAGCAGTGTCTCGACTTCTGCAGGCCGGAAATAGCGAGGATCGATACGAACGATGACGTCGCCAGCTTTAACCGCAGGCGCCTTGTCTCCTTCGACGCTGGCGACAGTCCCGATTTCGTCAAGACCTGTTCCGGTGAATTCGATCGCAATGCCCAGCTCGGCTGCCGACCATGTGATGAATTCACGCACCGAATATTGCTCACCCGTTGCGATAACAAAATCATCGGGTTCGTCTTGTTGGAGCATCATCCATTGCATCCGGACATAGTCTTTCGCATGGCCCCAATCGCGCAGCGCATCCATATTCCCCATGTGCAGACAGGTTTCGAGGTCTTGAGCGATATTCGCGAGGCCACGGGTAATCTTACGGGTTACAAAAGTCTCACCTCGACGCGGGCTTTCATGGTTGAAGAGAATGCCGTTGCAAGCATACATGCCATACGCTTCGCGGTAGTTCACGGTAATCCAGTAGGCGTACATTTTGGCGACAGCATAAGGGCTGCGCGGGTGAAACGGGGTTGTTTCCTTTTGCGGAGTTTCCTGCACGAGACCGTATAGCTCGGAGGTCGAAGCTTGGTAAAACCGCGTTTTCTTATCAAGCCCGAGGAATCGAATTGCTTCCAACAGGCGCAACGTACCCATCGCATCGACATCGGCGGTATATTCGGGGCTTTCGAAACTCACGGCAACGTGGCTCTGTGCACCTAGATTATAAACTTCGTCCGGTTCAATATCTCGCAGCAACCGGGTCAGATTAGACGTGTCGGTTAAATCTCCGTAATGCAATTTGAGCTTGGGATTGGGTTCATGCGGATCTTGATAGATATGATCGATCCGCTCGGTATTGAACAACGAGGCGCGGCGTTTGATACCGTGCACTTCGTAACCTTTTTCCAGCAAAAATTCAGCCAGATATGATCCGTCCTGTCCGGTTATTCCGGTAATAAGAGCGGTTTTAGTCATAAAGAGGATCCTAACATTTCGAGATTCAGACGTGATTGGTTAACATGATGGCGACCGAAAGGTCAGTGTCTTTTGGTCCGGAAAATCGGGCTTTTTTGGGGCGTCGCATATTTCGATTTTTACTTCGAGGATGGCCTCAATCGGGAAAGCAATCTCAATATTGTTTTGGCGCATTTATTTTTAACCTCAAGAAGTCAGACATCAACAAGATAACGGAAGGGAATCACGTTGGCAGTCGATAAGGCAGTGCCTTTTTTGCCGTCGAGAAACCCAGCCCGAATGGCGTAGCGATAAAGAAGTAGCTAAAAGCCCGCAACCCGCATCATAAAGAAGCGTCAACTTTCTCTCTAGCCCTCCGGAGTACGGGCATTTGCGGGGTTTTCGCTAGGTTAACCACGCTGCAAATGACAAAGGATGTCATTGCTGATCCCAGAACTCCATGCTTCACGCCTGCAACAACCATCGAATTCCGCGATCGACGGACGCGTATTTTTGATCTCCTCTTGAAGACTCACATCGTCAAAATCAGAATTTGAGCAATGGCCAAAACATTAGCCCGATCGGCCTTTCCGGCATGGACAAAGACCTCTCTGTCTGAAACAAGACGCGTCTATTTGATAATGAGGATGCATGATGAAAAACCTGTTCGACGTAAGCGGTAAAGTGGCAGTGGTAACCGGAGGGTCGAGCGGGATTGGCGCGATGATGGCGCGCGGACTGCTGGAAAATGGCGCAAAAGTCTATATTACCGCGCGCAAGGAAGAGCGGCTGCATGCGATGGCCGAGGAGCTTTCGGCCCATGGCGAATGTATTGCGATCCCGGCGGACATGTCCAAGGTCGAGGGTATCGAAGCCTTTGTTGCAGCGGTCAGCGCCAAGGAAGACAAGATCGATATATTGATCAACAATGCCGGTGCCAATTGGGCGGCTCCGGTTGATCAATTCCCGGAAAAGGGTTGGGACAAGGTGATGGATATCAATATCAAATCGATCTTCTTTGCCACTCAGAAATTCATTCCACTGCTCAAAGCGGCTGGGACGGCCGACAGCCCCGCGCGGGTCATCAATATCGCCTCGATCAATGGTATCCGCAATTCGGGCATGCCAACCTATGCCTATAGTGCGAGCAAGTCAGCTGTGATCCATTTGACCACCCATCTGGCGACTGACTTGTCCCACTGGAATATTAATGTCAACGCGATCGCGCCGGGCCTTTTTCCGAGCAATATGACCAAGCAGATTGTCGAAAATGAAGCGATGACCAAGGCGGCATTGTCGCAAATTCCGCGCGGACGTGCAGGCAAGCCGGAAGATATTGCCGGGACCGCGCTCTATCTCTGTTCGGAAGCTTCGGCGTGGCTGGTAGGCCAGACGATAGCGCTGGATGGCGGGATGATCGCCAAGGCGTGAAGGCCAATCATCGGGCAAAGCAAAGCCAAAGTTAGTCAAAGTTAGGGCCCAGACGGGATATTTTTCCTGAAACCGGGGAAAATATTCAGCCTGGCGCTGTTCAAGCTGAACAACCTGACAATCCTGACACAGTCTAAAAGCTGTTATCAGCTGGAACGGCGTCATGGGTCCGACGCGTCTGTTGCGAATCACATTGTCAAAGAGCCGTTCGCGACTTTGCCATGAGAGACGGTCTGTAGGAAAGCGGTATCCGACAAAAGGCGCCTGTGCTTTCTGTCGGTTCAATTGCCTGCTTTTGGCTCAGCCTCAGCCGCGCAGCAATCCCAGAGCGGCATAAGCGGCGTCCACCGTCGGCTGTGCCGCTGCGCGCGCGCGCGCCGCACCATCGGCCAATATCGCATCAATTGCCGCCGTGTCCTCACGCAAATTTTCATAACGGTCACGGATCGGGCTGAGCTTGGCAACCGCGAGATCCGCGAGCGCGGGTTTGAAGTCGCCAAAGCCCTTGCCTGAAAATTCCGCTAGCACTGCCTGCTGTTCCATATCCGCGAGCGCGGCATAAATGCCCACGAGATTCCTGGCTTCGGCTCGGCCGTCGAGGGCCTCCAGATTGTCGGGCAAGGGCTCCGGATCGGTTTTTGCCTTCTTGATCTTGCGCGCAATCGTGTCGTCATCGTCGGTCATGTTGATCCGCGACAGGTCAGATGGATCGGACTTGCTCATCTTGGCATTGCCATCGCGCAGCGACATGATGCGCGCGGCGGTTGCGCCAATATAGGGTTCGGGCAGGGTGAAAGTCTCGGTGCCTGTGTCGCTGTTAAATTTCGTCGCGATATCGCGCGCCAGTTCGAGATGCTGTTTCTGGTCTTCGCCAACCGGGACGTGGGTGGCTTGATAGATCAGCACATCGGCGGCCTGCAGCACCGGATAGCCATAGAGACCCAGTGACGCGCGCTGCTTGTGCTTGCCGCTTTTCTCCTTGAACTGGGTCATCCGGTCGAGCCAGCCCATCGGTGTGTTGCAGATCAGCATCCATGCGAGTTCGGCATGGGCGGGAACCCGCGCCTGATTGAACAGGATGGATTTATCGGTGTCGACGCCCGCCGCGACCAGCGCAGCCACCATATTGCGACAATTGTCGGCCAGTTCCGCCGGGTCATTGTGCACGGTGATCGCGTGCAGATCCGCGAGGAAGAAGAAACACTCGCTCTCTTCCTGCAATTTGACCCAGTTTTTGATCGCGCCGAGATAATTGCCGAGATGGAGATTACCTGTGGGCTGGATGCCCGATACCGTACGCATGATCTTATCCTTCTTGTGCAGATTCTTCTGCGGCTTTCTTTTTCGTCAACATGGTGATTTTGTCGCGATCAACCGCGCCCGTCAGCCATGCCAGCGCGGCATAGACGAGCCCTCCGGCGCTGACCAGAGCGGTTATCGCGCCGACTCGCTGCCAGATTGTCCCGTCATAAAGTCCTTCGCCAATCGGGACGGCATAGATGAGCAGTGCGGCCATGCCTGCGGCAGACAGGGTGATCCGCCCAATGCGCAGCAAGAGCGACAGTTCGATATGAAAATGTCCTCTCGAGTGGAGCATGTAATAGAGCATCGCGCAATTGCACCATGCGGCCGCGGCGCCGGCAAATGCCAGGCCGACAATGCCATAGATCGGGATCAGCAGGAGGTTCAGGCTGATATTGATGATCAGCGAGATGGCGGCCGTATAGACCGGAGTTTTGGTATCTTTGCGGGCAAAAAAACCGGGGATGAGGACTTTGACGAGAACATAAGCGGGCAGTCCAACCACCAAGGCGGCGACGACATTGGCCGTCATCTGGCCATCGCTGGCGAGAAAATTGCCGCCGACATAGAAAGAGGTGACCAGCGGCCCGGCCGCGAAGAACAAGGCAATTGCCGCGGGTATGGTAAGCAGCATCGCCAGTTCAATCGCATTGCTTTGCAGACGCTGGGCTCCGTCTTGATCGTCTTTAGCGATAAAGCGCGAAAGCGCAGGCAAGATGGCTGTGCCCAGCGCGATGCCGATAATCCCGAGAGGCAATTGGTTCAGGCGGTCGGCCATCGCCAGATAGACAAATGAACCCTCGGGAAGGCGCCCGAGGAAGAACAGGTCGATGAACCGGCTGATCTGATAAATGCCGGCACCAAATATTGCGGGCAGGATCAAAACGCCCAATTCTTTGACATCGGGCGTGAATTTGGGCTTGTGGAGCCCGAAGGAAAAGCCAGCTTTCCGCGCCCAGAAATAGAGCCATGTCATCTGCAAAATCCCGGCAATCCCGAGCGAGATTGCGAGAAAATAGGCGGCCTGCCGCGGATCGCTGCCGCCGTCCAGCGCAATCGCCAGCAGCAGCGCGCTGATCATGCACAGGTTGAGCATGATCGGTGCTGCTGCTGCCGCGGCAAAGCGGCTTAGCGAATTGAGAATGCCGGCAAATAACGTCGTCACGCTGATCAGGCCGAGATAGGGAAAGGTGATTCGCGCCAGAGTGATCGAAAAATCGGTGGTCCGCCCGCCTTGCCCCGAATCATCGATCAGCCAGATGATGCCCGGCATCGCCAGCATCATGACGGCGGAAAAGACCAGCAATATCGGAACCAGCACCGACAGCACGTCAATCGCGAAATTCTGGGCCGCCGTGCGCTGTTCATCCTCCTCCATCTTGCGGTTGAACAGGGGGACGAAGGCGGCCGAAAAGGCGCCTTCGGCAAATAATCTGCGAAAGATATTGGGCAGTTGAAAGGCCAGCTGCCAGGCGTCTGCCGCTGCCCCGGCGCCGAGCACCCGTGCCAATATGATATCGCGCACAAATCCGAATATCCGGCTGACCAAGGTCAGCCCGGCAATCGTTCCGGTGGATTTCAGCAGGTTCATACCCGCTTCCCTAGCAGGCTGGCTTAGGCGTTACCAACGGGTTGCTCGCCCGCTTGCTCGCTCGCCATCTGCTCGCGCTGCTGGACATAGAGCGCGGTAAAATCGATCGGTTCAAGCATTAATGGCTGGAAGCCCGCATCGCGTACGGCGTCAGAGATAATTGCGCGCGCGAAAGGAAAGAGCAGGCGCGGTGCTTCGGCGAACAGGAAGGGATGGGCTTGCTCGTCATTCACGTTGCGCAGGCCAAAGAGGCCACAATAGAGCAGCTCGATTGCGAAAGCGACGCCCTGATCGGCTTTGGCGGACACTTCAATCTTGAGTTCCACTTCATGGACTTCGTCGGAAACTTTATAGGAACCAATGTTGAACTGGACGTCAATCTGTGGCTGACCTTCCCACTGATAGACGTCTGGCGCATTCGGGTTTTCGACCGAGAGATCCTTCACATATTGCGAAATAACACCGATTTGAGGCGATGTATCGGCACCGTTCGCGAGCGGATCCGGCGTGGTCACATTCCCGCCATTTTCGTTCGGTTTATTTTCATCAGCCATCGGGCGAGTCCTTTCGGGAGTGTCGAGATTATGTCTTCAAGCGCATATTACCGCGCGGTTGGCAGCGCGACTAGCAGGGGAAAGTTGCAAGAGCAATGAAAGACTAAAAGTGCAAAAGGGTCGCTGAGCGAGGCCATTCGATATATGTTTCCTGATCGAGGGCGCAAAATTTTTGCCCGATCCGGCTTGGTCGGCGCCTGCTTTGCCGCCTTTTCACGAAAGCCATTTGAAACCGGGCCCTTTTCTGCCTATGTAGAGCCTGCATTAAAAGATTGGATTTTGAAGTGACCATCGAGATATTATTATTGGCAATGGTAGCCGCCTTTTTGGGCTTGCGCCTCTATTCGGTGCTGGGAAAACGCACGGGGCATGAACAGGAACATATGCCGCGCAATATCGATCCGAAGGCGAATGAACGGCAATCTGGCGACGATGCCAAACCGCATGTACCCGATATCATGCCAACCCCGACAGTCGCACCGTCACTGGTTTATGACAGCAGCGCGGAATCGGGTATGCGCGAGATCATCAATGCAGACCGGAATTTTGATGTTTCGCGTTTCATCGAAGGCGCGCAGGCAGCTTATGGAATGATCCTCGAAGCATTTTGGAAAGGCGACAAGGATGATCTGAAATCCCTGTGCGATGAAGATGTCTACGAGAGCTTTGCCGCGGTCATCGATGCGCGTGAAGAACGTGGCGAGATATTGGAAAATCAATTGGTCCGGATTGACGGTGCGCGTATTTCGGCGGCCGAATATAATCGGCCGATGGCCCGGATCACGGTGCAGTTCGATGCGGATATTGCGGCGGTGATCAAGGACAAAGAAGGCAATCTGATCGGTGGTTCTCTATCCGATGCTGCCGAAACCCACGATATCTGGACATTCAGCCGGGATCTCTCCAGCGCCGACCCGAACTGGATATTAGACGAGACCGATGAGGTCTGATCACCAGGCGGCTAAGGGCTCCATATATATGAAATTCGCTGGGCTTTTTGGAGCAATGACGCTCATCAGTGCGTGCTCGATGGCGATCATCCCGCAAGGCGCAGTGCGAGGTGCTTCCGCGCAGCAGGACGGCGAATGGGTTGCCGGGACGATGGCGGCAGAGCTGCCGGTTCAGGCATCCCAAAATATCATTCCGGCGAAACCGTTCGATATTGTTGCCACGGACCGGCTGATCAAATTTGGCGACGATCCCAGCCGGGGCATTGGCGCCGGTCTGGCGCTTGGTCCCGATATCGCGACGCTTGATCTCCAGGAGTCGAGAGCCGCCGCGGCTTTGCAGTCCTTCCGTACCAGCTGTTCCTCGCTGGTGCGCCGGGTCGATCAAAGTGGCTTGACCGAAGGCGCGGACTGGCAGCTGTCATGCGATGCTGCGAAGAGCTGGCAGGACAATGATGCGGTGCGCTTTTTCGAAAGCTATTTTGAGGCGGTGCAGGTTGGCGATGGCCAAGCCTTTGCTACCGGCTATTTCGAACCGCAGATTCGCGGTTCGCGGGTACGCAATAATGATTATCAGGTGCCAATCTACCGGCGACCGCCCAATTTGCTCGATGTCGATCTCGGGCTTTTTTCAGACGAGCTGAAAGACAAGCGTGTTCGCGGCAAGGTCGAAGGCAGCAAATTGGTCCCGTTTGAAGACCGGGCGGCGATTGATGATGGTGCGCTTGCCGGCCAGGGCCTCGAGATCGCCTGGGCGCAGGATTATATCGATCTCTTCTTCCTCCAGATTCAGGGCAGCGGGCGGCTGGCGCTGCCCGATGGTTCGATCATGCGGATTGGCTATGAGAGCCAGAATGGTCGCGGCTATACCGGCATTGGCCGGGTGATGCGCGAGCGCGGCCTGCTCGCCGATGGCAAGACGAATATGCAGGGTATTGTCGAATGGCTGCGCGCCAATCCGCAAGAAGGCATGAAGATCATGCGCGAGAATAAAAGCTATATATTCTTCCGTGAACTGACTGGCCCCGGCCCGCTGGGCGCCATGGGCCATCCGGTTGTCGCGCGCACGTCGGTTGCGACAGATCGCATGTATGTGCCGCTCGGCGCGCCAGTCTTTCTGAACATGGCGCATGATATAGCCGATGGCATCTGGATTGCGCAGGACACTGGCGGCGCGATCAAGGGCAGCAACCGGTTCGATACATTCTGGGGCGCTGGCGCAGAGGCCGCCGTCATTGCGGGCGGCATGTCGTCAAGCGGCGCCGCGCTGATTTTCCTGCCCAAGGGCACGCTTTCCAAACATATGATCAACAGGCCGCGTGCAGGCGGATAGCGATGTCGGACCGGCCCCTTACCGCTGGCGAGAAGGCGCTCTGGCAGAAATTTATTGAAAGCGTCGAACCTCTCGATCAGGCGCGATTGCGTCGGGTGAAATCCCTGCCTGTGGCAAAGACATTGCGCCAGGTGCCAGGCGCGATCACCGCCGAGACATTTGGCGGCAAAAGCCATGCTGCTGTCCCGCTAAAGGATCAGGTCGCGGTGCCAACCCGACATGGCCTCGATGGCCAATGGGAGCGGCGGCTGACCAAGGGCGTGGTGCAGCCGGATATCACGATTGATCTGCACGGCTATACGCTGACATCGGCCCATGGCAGGCTGGACAGCGCGCTCGAACTGTCGATTGCTGCCGGTCACCGCGCGATCCTGCTGATTACCGGCAAAGAGCGCAGCACCGAAGAGCGCCAGCGCGCAGGCGGTCGCGGGGCGATCCGCGCGGCGATTTCTGACTGGCTGGCCGCGTCCCGGCATAGTTCTCATATCGCGACGGTGCGGCGGGCCCACCCCCGTCATGGCGGTGCAGGCGCGCTTTATATTATCCTGCGGCGCAGGCGCTGAGCGTCACTCAGACTTATATATGACGCCTTCTTTCATCACGAACGGAATATTTTCCAGGAGCGTCACATCTTCCAGCGGATTGCCGTCGACCGCGATAATGTCCGCCGCCGCGCCGATGCGAATTGTTCCGAACCTGCCTTTTTGGCCGAGCGCATCCGCGGCATTATAGGTGGCGGCGCGCAAGGCCTGCGCCGGGGTCATGCCAAAGCGGACCATGCGCGAGAGTTGCTTGGCATTGTCGCCATGCGGATAGACCCCGGCATCGGTGCCCATCACCATTTTCACGCCAGCTTCATGCGCCCGGCGGAAACTCTCCCGCTGCGTGGCGCCGGTCATCCGTTCCTTGGCGAGACTCTCCTCGAGAAAGCCGGCCTTTTCGCCTTCGCCCAGAATATATTCGGTATTGTAGATATCCATCGACAGATAAGTGCCCTGGCGCTTGGCCATTTCAATGCCTTCATCGGAAATGAAACTGGCATGTTCGATCGTGTCGACACCGGCTTTGAGCGCGTTGATAATGCCCTCTGCGCCATGGGCATGGGAGGCGACCTTGCGGCCATGGCTATGGGCTTCCTCGGTAAGCGCGGTCAGCTCCTCGACCGTATATTGCGGCGCGCCAACCTGTGTGCCTTTGGAGAGGACGCCGCCGGTTGAACAGGTCTTGATCAGGTCGACGCCATATTTGATGTTGCGGCGAACCTTGGTGCGCACCGCCCAGGGACCGTCGGCGACGCCTTCACCGACAATGCCAAATTCCTCGGGAAGCAGATTATTGTCGCTGCAATGACCGCCGGTGATCCCGATCGATGGACCAGCGACAAACATCCGCGGGCCCGGCACGTCGCCCTCGGCAATCGCATCGCGCAACGCGACATCGGAAAAACTGGGTGCGCCGACATTGCGCACCGTCGTAAAGCCCGCGAGCAGGGTGGTGCGGGCATTCATCACACCGGTGATCGCAGCCCGTTCATGCGAAATGACCAGGCGCCGATAGCCCTGATCGGTTGCCTTGCCCATGAAATGGACATGCATGTCGATCAACCCCGGCAGGATTGTCTTATTCCCCAGATCAATAATCTTTGATCCGTCGGGCGAGCTGGTCGAACCAGAAGCGATCGACGTGATTGTGCCATCGGTGACGGTAATCGCCGGATTTGCGACCAAGACGCCATTTTCAACATCGACCATGGCAGCCGCTTTGATGACCAGCGTGTCGGCATTTGCGGCTGACGGCATCATGAAAATTGCTGCGGTGGCAGCGGCAAGCATCTTGAATTTCACGAAGTTTCCCCTTTGCTGGGCGATTGTGCCGTCTGGATGTTGAGCGATCGCGTGTCAGCGGGTTCGCACAAGGCGCGTTGCACAGCCAGCGCATAGATTTTTGCGAGCTGTTCCAAATCATCTGTCGCAACCGCTTCGTCAAGCTTGTGCATCGTCGCATTGCACAAGCCAAATTCGACAACCGGAACGATTTTGGACAGGAAACGCGCGTCGGAGGTGCCGCCGGTGGTGGAGAGCTCGGGTTCGACACCCGTCACATCGGAGATCGCTTTGACCAGCAATTCAGACAGTTCACCTGGCGGAGTCAGAAAGGGTTCCCCCGAGATGATCGGGTGCAGTTCCCCGCCATGATGTTCGACGATATCCCGGATCATGTCGGACAGGCTGGCACCGCTATGCTGGTCATTGAACCGGATCGACAGTCTTGCTTCGGCTTTTGCGGGGATGACATTATGCGCAGGATTCTGGGCATTGATTTCGGTAAATTCAATATTGCTGGGCTGGAACCAGTCGGTGCCCTCGTCAAGCTTCAACCCATCAATCGCGCTGAGAATCTTGCCCAATTTGGTGATCGGATTGTCCGCATTATGGGGATAGGCGACATGGCCCTGGGTGCCGTTGACGGTGATCCACATATTGACCGAGCCGCGCCGTCCGATCTTCATCATATCGCCGAGACGGTTGACCGAGGTCGGCTCGCCAACCACGCAAATGTCCGGGGCAATGGCATGTTGCGCCATATAATCCATCAGCGCGACCGTGCCAAAGCGGGCGGGCCCTTCTTCATCGCCAGTGATGATCAAGCTGATCGTGCCGAGGTCTTCGGGCAGATCATGCAAAGCGCTGACAAAGGCGGCAATGCTGCCCTTCATGTCGACGGCGCCGCGCCCATAGAGCAAATCCCCCTGGACTTCAGGAACAAACGGGTCGGTTTGCCAGCCTTCGCCGGGTGGGACGACGTCGAGATGGCCGGCAAAGGCAAGATGCCGCGAAGCGGCGGCGCCTTTGCGAATCGCGAAGAGATTTTCGACGGGGCCACCCTGCTCCCGGTCGGATAGTTCATCGCCAGCGAGGAAGCGGGTCACGGTAAAACCAAGTGGTCGCAGCATGGCTTCCATTTCGTCAAAAACGCTGCCTGTGGCCGGTGTAATGCTAGCGTGAGAGATCAGCCTGCTGGCCAGATCGACGACATTGGGACGGGTCATATTGATGGCTCAGCTTTCCGATGCTTCAGTTTTTTCCAAACGTTCAATCACCCATGGCTCTTCTTGGGCCGCTTCCATCCATTGCATTGTCCATTCATGGTCGAGAATGGTCTGCATATAGCTGGTGGCAAATCCCGGCAGACGAAATCCATAAGTCTGAAAGCGAGATACAATCGGGGCATACATGATATCGGCCGCGCCATAAGTGCCGAACAGAAACGGTCCACCGCTGCCGAAGCGGGCGCGGGCCTGCGCCCAAAGCTCGATGATCCGGGCAGCATCTGCATTCACGTCGTCGCTGAAAGTCAGGCCTTCGTAGATTTTCCGGGTATTCATCGGGCATTGTCGGCGTAGCGCCATGAAGCTGCTGTGCATTTCAGCCGTCATCGAACGGGCCATGCCGCGCGCGGTTTCATCTTTCGGCCAGAATCGATCGCGGTGGGTCTTGTCGGCAAGCCAGTCGACGATCGCCATACTGTCCCAGACCACCGTTTCGCCATCCCAGAGAATCGGGACCTTGCCGCCCGAGGGCGCGAAATTCTCGCTCAGCCTGACATCATCCCAGTCTTCGCCAAATAGCGGGGTGATCAATTCTTCAAAAGACAGGCCGGACTGTTTGCAGGCGAGCCAGCCGCGCATCGACCAGCTGGAATAGGCTTTATTTCCAATTATCAGTTTCATCCAAATAGCCTAGCCGAGTCGGCATTTCAGCGAAAGCGCGAATCTGCCACATGGACTTAGCTGTTCGGATAGAGAGGAATCGGACGTGCCGATGATTCAGGCGGTAACGGCGTCCAGCACCGCGCGGCGCAAATCATCGATGCCCTGTTTTTTTTCTGATGAGGTCAGCAATAATTCAGGATGGGCTGCGGGATGTTTCTTGGCCATGGCCGCGACCTTTTCCGCAGTCACATCAAGTTCTTCCTGTTTGACCTTGTCTGCCTTGGTCATCACAATCCGGTAGCTAACCGCTGCCTTGTCGAGCATGTCGAAAATTTCTTCATCCACCGGTTTGATCCCGTGGCGGCTGTCGATCAGCACAAAAGTCCGCTTGAGCACCTGACGCCCCCGCAGATAATCATTGATCAGATAGCGCCATTTCTGGACCACTTTGGGCGGAGCTTTGGCATAGCCATAGCCTGGCATATCGCAAATCCGGAAGGTCAGCGGATCCCCGATATCAAAGAAATTAAGTTCCTGGGTCCGGCCGGGTGTATTCGACGTACGTGCCAAACCGTTACGATTGGTGAGCGCGTTGATCAGCGAAGACTTGCCGACGTTGGACCGTCCTGCAAATGCGATCTCCGGTACTTTCGGATCTGGCAAAAATTGCAGCTGCGGCGCCGATTTCAGAAAACTGATCGGACCCGAGAAGATTTTGGGATGAAGAGGTTCCAAGGGTCTAGCTCTTAGCCTCGGCTTCGGCTTTTGCCTTCCGTGCCTTTTCTTCGGCTTCCTTGGCCATCATTTCCTTCATTTGCGGATGACGGGAATAGAGCCACTTTTGCTGGGCAATGGTCAGAATGTTGGAGACCGTCCAGTAGAGCTGCAGACCCGCGGCAAATGGCGCCATGATGAACACCAATATCCATGGCATGAAGCTGAATATCTTCTGCTGCATCTCATCCATCGGTGCGGGATTGAGCTTGAACTGGAGGTGCATCGTGATGCCCATCAATATCGGCAATATCCCCACTGCGATCATCGCCGGAGGATCGAACGGCAATAGGCCGAACAGATTGATCGGTGTCAGCGGATCAGGCGCGCTGAGATCCTGGATCCACAGAGCAAATGGCTGGTGCCGCATTTCGATCGACAGCATCAGCACTTTATATAGCGCGAAGAAGATCGGAATCTGGAGGAAGATCGGCAGACAGCCCCCCAGCGGATTGACCTTCTCGTCCTTGTACAGCTTCATGATTTCCTGCTGCTGCTTTTGTTTGTCGTCTTTGTGGCGTTCCTGAACCGCTTTCATCTTGGGCTGAACCGCCCGCATCTGGGCCATTGAGGCAAATTGCTTCTGGGCGATCGGGAACATGATTCCGCGCACGATGAAGGTCATCAGGATGATTGCGACGCCAAAATTGCCAACCAATTCAAATAGCCAGTTGAGCAGGTAGAAAAGCGGTTTCTCGAACCAATAGAACCAGCCCCAGTCGACCGCGCGGTCGAGCAGAGGAATATTATATTGATCTTTATAGGTATCGAGCAGCGCGGTTTCTTTCGCCCCGGCGAACAGTCGCGTGGTTGTGGTAAGTGCTTTTCCTGGCGCGATAACTTGCGCGTTCTCGCGGGCAATCTGGGTCTGGAAGATGTCACCACTACCGGCACGGAACTTGGCTTCAATCTTCCCCTTGCCGGTCGGAATGAGGGCACCAAGCCAATATCTGTCGGTAAATCCAATCCAGCCACCGGTCGCATCGGCGGCCATCCCGGCGGCCCCGGCTTCCAGGACATCATCATAGTCATAGTCGAAACTGGCAGTCCCATCGAATACACCCATCGGGCCGATATGGATGGTCCAGCTGTCCTGCTCTACCGTCGGTACCGTTGCAAGGTCGCGGACGCGGCTCAACAGTCCGAAGGGATTGAGCGCAATCGCATTTTCGCCGCGATTGGTGGCGGTCTGTTCGGCCGTGATCAGGTAATTTTCATCGATGGCCAATTTGATCGCATAGGTTTGACCGGTATCATTGGACCAGCTGAGCGTGACCGGCGTGTCAGGCGTCAATTTGCTTTGATCGGTCGTCCAGACCGTATTGTCATCAGGTACAGCAACGCCATCGCCAGCCCAGCCAAAGCGACTGAAATAGGCGTCTTTGGTACCGGATGGAGAGAATAGCCGGACTGGTTCACTGTCCGGGTCCATATCTACCGTATGATCGCTGAGGGTGAGATCATCAATGCGTCCGCCTTGGAGATTGATCGAGCCTTTTACGCGCGGGGTTTCGATCAAAACGCGCGGATTTTCACGGAGAACGGCTGGAAGCGCGCGTATCTGGCTTGCTGCGGCTCCGGTGGCGATCGTCGCCGCGCCGGGCGTTGTGGATACGGCAGGAGCTGATCCGTCGCCAGCCACTGGACCCGATCCATCGGCGGACTGTTCAACCGCTTCATTCTTGTTCACCATGTCCGGGAAAAATGTTTCCATCAGGACGGGCCAGCCAAAGAGGATGATACCGGTGAGCAGCACCGCCATGATGATATTACGCTTGTCGTCCACTAGAATATCCTGTTTTCGGCTACTGTCTGGAAGTAAGATTGGTGTGTTGGGTTATCAAGGCACTGGGTCATATCCCGAGCCTCCCCATGGATGACAGCGCAATAGCCGTTTCGCTGCCAACCAGCTACCCCTAATTGCACCATGTTTCTCGATAGCTTCTATCGCATAGGAACTGCAGGTCGGTTGATAGCGACAGGTCGGCGGCAATATCCGCGAAGGCCCCCATTGCCAGCAGCGAACGAAGAATATCACGATGCGTCTAGACATCTTCACGAAAGCTTTCTGGTGAGATGCCGCAGACCTTTTTCGAGATCTGCCTTCAGCGCTTCGAAATCACGTTCGTCATTCTGTTTTCGGCCAATCATGATATGGTCGACGCCTGAAATGCCCAATTCCGGCAGCAATTCGGCGAGCAACGCCCGAAATCGTCTTTTCATCCGGTTGCGTGTGACTGCATTGCCGATTTTCTTGGTTATGGTGATCCCGTAGCGCATATTATCATCCGAGATGGGATGGCCAGGGCGCCGCTTGCGGGCGAGCAATATGAAATTGGGTGTGACGAATCTTTTGCCGCGATTCGCGGCAAGGAAATCGGAACGCTTGCGAATCACTTCAATGGATGGCGCATGATATGCTGTGGAATCTGTCACAGCAGAGTCGCGCAGATTCGAATCGGACCCTTCAGCAAGCAGAGGGTCGGAGTTGCTGGCTTCAGGCAGAGAGCTTCTTGCGGCCACGAAGGCGGCGGGCTGCCAATACTTTGCGGCCTCCGACAGTGGCTTTACGGGCGCGGAAACCATGGCGCCGTTTGCGAACCAGTCGGCTTGGTTGAAATGTGCGCTTCATCGCGAAAATCCTAAATCAAAATATCAATAAAAAAGCCGCGCAAAGCCGCGACCGCCTGTTGGTCGCTGCGATTAGGAGGAGAAAGGCAGAAAGTCAAGCGTTAGCCGGTTATTTTGAACGCGACATCAGCCCTTGTCATCTTGCCGCCGCGCGCACGCTCGGCGGACAGGGGAGCAAATCGCAGCCGCTAGTGATGGCCACGGCTTTGGCCGCACCGAGATAGCGCTGGATAACTAGATTTTCTTGTCTTTGTCATTGGCCTTTATCTTGCCGAAATAGGGCAATTCGAAATCCTCGGGCAGTTTCTTATGATGCCGCCTGCGCATCGCCCAATCGGTCCATTTTCCATAATTTGGAAAACGCCGCTTGAAATCAACATAGCGTTTCTTCGCCCAGCGCGAATTTTGCAGGACCAGGGCCAGTCCGATTGGGAAAACGATGATGAAGCCGGGACCGGGAATCGCACCGATGATCGGTGAGATCAGAATCAGCGCGAATCCGATCACCGAGAGCGCGAGTCGCGATCCCGACGTATAGCGCCAGCGTTTCTTCTGTTTTTCCTCGTCCATCACTATCCATTTGGTGCATCGCAACATGGCCTGCAAGCAGCGCCGTCGATTAATTCGCTCGTGTCATCGAATTATGGCAAATATTATGGATATAGTGTGAACGTTAACTGTGAGAGGGGCCTCAATGGACGAGTTGGAAGCGGGCCATATCATTGCGGGACAGCCGCAATTGCTCGGAAAATGGCACGCTGTTGGTTAGCGCATAAAAGGCTTGGGCCGTCGGAGCGGGCACACCCATCTCTGCATAATAGTCGAGATATTCGGCGTGGACCGGGTCGCTGGCAGGATAGTCGCTTGCCTCGCGGCCATTCTCATCCATCCAGCTGTGGACAATGAATTCCGCCTTGGGGTCGGCGGTTCGGCGAACCCCGGCCAGAAAAAGCTCGACCGCTCCGGACCGGACCGAGCCATGTGCAGGCACATGCGTGCTGATGCCGGCGCGCCGGATCATCCGCGCAAGGTTGAGATTCGCTTCCTCATCCACCGAGCCATCGCAATCGATCATCTCAATATGTTTGATAGCCGGATATTGTGCAATCATTTGCTGGAAAACCGCGGGCGTATAGCTGTCCACGGTGCCCGACATTTCGGCAATGGCTGGCGCGACAACCCGGAAGGGCCCATATTGAGCCAATGTCGGGAAGTTCGATATTGTTGGAGCCGCAGGTTCGAATATTTCATATTCCAGCGTCTCGACCGTTTCGGTCACGACATAGCTGCTTGCGGCATCGGCCGGGTTGGTCGGTAACAGCAGAAATGCAATGAACATGAACGCGCCAACGAAAAGGCCGCTGCTCAAGCCGCTGGCGGACTGACTTTTTTGGGGAGCCTTGGTCTGTGTGCCTGATTTCATGACGATGGTTCTGCACCCCATCGCTTGAGGAAAAGTTATAGCCACTGGTTAGCGGGAATTAACCTTCAAGACCCGCCGTTTCCCAAGGTTTTGACGGTTTCGGCCAAGCAGGCCTTGCCGCTCGACTCTGCCCATTCGTGCCGCCAAACAGACAGATATGCAGCGAGATGACTTGTCATGGTAGCTCTGGTGCAAACGGTCGCCTATCTTGGACTGGAAGCGCGCGGCGTGGAGGTGCAATGCCAAGTTGCCCCTGGGCTGCCTGCGTTCAATGTCGTTGGCCTGCCGGATAAAGCCGTCGCGGAAAGCCGGGAGCGGGTCCGCGCTGCCATTGCGGCCATGGGCTTGTCGCTGCCGCCCAAACGGATCACGATCAACCTGTCACCCGCGGACTTGCCAAAAGAAGGGTCGCATTATGATCTGCCGATCGCGCTGGCGTTGCTCGGCGCGATGGGGATCATCGATGCAGAGACGCTGGCGAGCTATATCGTGGTCGGGGAATTGTCTCTGGATGGTCGGCTCGCGGCGACTCCGGGCGCATTATTGGCAGCCCTATATGCCTCGAGTGCAGATTTGGGTTTGATCTGCTCAGCAATACACGGGTCGGAAGCGGCATGGGCCGGCAATGTTGAGCTGCTTGCCGCAAAGGATTTACTGGCCTTGCTCAACCATTTCAAAGGTCAATCCATATTGATGCCGCCCGAGACGGGCGCTGCGCCGGAACCGGTATATGGTCCGGATCTGGAGGCGGTAAAAGGCCAGGAGACCGCCAAGCGGGCTTTGGAGATTGCCGCTGCCGGTGGTCATAATCTGTTGATGAACGGTCCCCCCGGGTCGGGAAAGTCGCTTCTGGCTTCCTGCCTTCCGGGGATCCTGCCACCTCTATCTCCGGGCGAAGCTCTCGAGGTGTCGATGGTGGCGTCTGTTGCCGGCACATTGGAAGGCGGGCAGATGTCTCGCCAGCGCCCGTTTCGGGCTCCCCATCATAGTGCCTCGATGGCCGCTCTGGTCGGCGGTGGGCTGAAAGTCCGGCCGGGAGAGGTCAGTCTCGCGCATCTTGGCGTGCTATTTCTTGACGAACTGCCCGAATTTCAAAGGCCGGTGCTCGACTCACTGCGCCAACCGCTGGAAACCGGGGAGGTCAGCATCGCGCGGGCCAATGCCCATGTCACATTCCCGGCCCGGGTGCAGATGGTTGCCGCGATGAACCCCTGCCGCTGTGGCCATCTCGGAGATGCTGCGCTTGCCTGTTCCCGTGCGGCGCGATGTGCAGCGAATTATCAAGCGAAAGTATCGGGCCCTTTGCTTGATAGAATCGACCTGCATATTGAAGTGGCTGCTCTGTCGGCCAGCGATCTCACGATGCCGCCGCCGGCAGAAGGATCAGACAAGGTGGCGGCTCGGGTTGCAAGCGCCCGACATATTCAGCGTCATCGCTATGGCGATATTGACGCACGGACCAATGCCGAAATTGATGGTGACGCGCTTGAGAAATATGCCACGCCCGATCAGCCGGGACAGGCCTTGCTTAAACAGGCAGCAGAGGCGATGCGGCTGTCGGCGCGCGGCTATACACGCGTGTTAAGAGTGGCGCGAACGATTGCGGATCTTGCGGGAACAGCCGAAGTGGGCCGCATTCATGTGGCAGAAGCGCTGAGTTATCGCAGGCAGGCCCCGAGGAATTAGAAAGGCTCGCGGCCATCCAAGATGTCACCGTCGAGTTCTGCCGAGCAGCTTTCACCCTCGCAATGGAATATCTTGCCATGTTCATTCAGACCGACGGATGACATGTCCTCCCGGCCGTGATGCACCTCATATTTGATCGCCAATGTTGAACCGATTGGAACGATGAGGTCTTCGCACCAAGATTCGAGCCAAATAGACACATCTGTTTGGCCGCTGTTGGTGAAGCGCTGTTCAGCCATTCAAAAACTAGGCTGCCTTGTCACCCTCGGTCAATTCCAACGGGATTGCCATACTGGCTGTACTGACCGTTGATTTGGCCAGATTCGGCGACTTGCTGCTGCGATGTTTGAACTTTCCATCGACATGACCGCCTTGTTCGATGGTGACATTTTCATATGTCACATCGCCGCCAATGCGCGCTGAACTGGAGATAATGAGATCACCGGCATCGATGGACCCTTCGACGGATCCCGACAGGCTGGCATTTTGTGCCACAATAGCACCTTTGATTTTGCTGGATGGTCCCTGAACCAGAGACAGGCAGGTGATATCGCCAATCACTTCGCCATCGATATGGAGGTCGACTTTCGATTCGATATTGCCGGTGATGATGATGCCGTCACCGATAATCGAAAAACTCGATCCGCTGCTGCCGCTGCTCCTAGCCACGGTCGGCGCCTGACTTGATTGGACCGCTTGTGCGCTGCCGTGCGTCGGCTTTGACTTTGAGAACATTATTATTTGCCTCCAAAAATGGACGGGGGTTTATTGCTTTGCCATTTAGTCGCACTTCGAAATGGAGATGTGTCCCAGTCGATCGCCCGGTGCTTCCCATTTTTCCGACGTTCGCACCCTGTTCGATTTTCTGACCTCGCGCCACGGTGATCCGTGACAAATGGGCATAGCGGGTCATCAATCCATTTCCATGCGTAATTTCTACTGTTTTGCCATAGCCAGATTTCCATCCAGCATGAGTGATTTTGCCCTTCGCGGCGGCAAGAATAGCTGCGCCATGAGGGCCTTTGAAATCAATCCCACTATGCATCGCGCCGCCGCCGGTGAACGGGTCGCGCCGATAGCCATAGCCACTTGAGATCATCTTGATATCAGCTGGCATGCCGGAAGGAATGGCCAGCAAAGTGCGCTCCAGCAGATCCATCCGTTGCAGCGCATTAGCCAGTCGCTCAAGCGTGGGGTGAAGATCATCGTCTGTCTTGAAAAAGGGAATGAACGGACCACCAATATTTTGCGATGACGACTTCGCCATTTTGTCCGGATTCAGTCCGAATTCACGAATGGCGGCTTCCGCATTGGCGGTTCGTGCATCGGCAGCGCGGGTCAAACGATAGGCGAAGGCGATCTGGCGGGCTTCGATCTCAGCCAATTGGGCCGCCGCCGGAAAGGCGGAACTGATCTTCTTGGTATTTTCCAAGAGTTTCTGTTCAGCTTCACTTACTTCCTGATCAGGACCTTTGGTATTGGCGATTTCGTCACCAATAAACTGCTCCGAAATCTGCTCAATAGCGTCCTGCCGCTGTTGTAAATCGGCAGCAACGCCTTCGATAGACTGTTTGTAAGCGGCAACGCGATTTTCGGTGCTGTTCACTTCGGCTTCTTTTTCTGCCAAAGCCATTCGCTCACCGGTGATCGTCATCTGATTGATCATCATCGCGAAAGTGATCAGGAGCCAAATGGTCAAAGCCGCGGCCACTGAATAGGCGACCCGCTTTTGCACGGTTGCCGAAATCGTTAGAAAACGGACCTGACCGTGTGATCGCATAAAAAATTCACGATCTGTAAACATATGATCCAGCCGAGCTTTTAGCCCTTGTCCGGTAAATTTATTTTGCATGACCCGCCGATTGTAAATCTTAATCCCTCGACAGCCGCTAGCAGAGCGTCATTCGCGTGGCGAATCGCAATATGACGACTCGTGATGAATCGAACGAGTCGTGCGGTGAGTTGCCAAATTAATGTAAAATTAACTGACATTGCTGTGAATGGAGCGAATCGCTCGCTCAAAAAAAGGCCATTTCTTCGTCATCAGCCGGGGACGATTATCGCTTAAACTCTGCTTTGAGCCGTGCTAGCAGTTCCGCATGACAGACCAACGGCAACTCATCACCGAAATGGGCGGTAAAGCGCGAACGGCCTTTTCCCGGATGGCTGGTGCCAGTGACGCGCAGAAAGCGTCGGCGCTGTTGGCAGCAGCCAGGCATTTGCGAGATGAGCAAGATGCGATTTTGGCCGCCAATCGCCAAGACATGGAAAACGCCCAGAAGCGCGGGTTGAGTGATGCGCTGCTCGACCGGTTGATGATCGATGCCAATCGGCTGGAAGCCATTGCGGCGGCGGTCGAGCAGGTCGCGAGGCTGCCTGACCCGGTCGGACAAATAATTGATCGGACAGATCGACCCAACGGCCTTGCCATGGCGCGCGTCCGGGTGCCGCTTGGCGTGATCGGAATTATCTATGAAAGCCGCCCCAATGTGACAGCCGATGCAGCAGCTTTGGCATTGCGGTCAGGGAATTCGGTCATTTTGCGCGGCGGTTCCGAAGCGATTGCGACGAATCAGGCGATATATAAAGCGATGATTGGAGGGGTTGAACAAGCCGGACTGCCGACGGATGCCATGCAACTTGTCCAGACCACGGATCGGGAAGCAGTGGGTGCCATGTTGAAGGCCAGCGGGTTGATCGATATCATCATCCCGCGTGGCGGAAAGTCACTGGTCAAGCGGGTCCAGGATGAAGCGCGGGTACCGGTGCTGGCGCATTTGGATGGCATTTGTCACACTTATATTGGCAAGGACGCCGATCCGGACAAGGCCATTGCGATCGCGGTCAACGCAAAAATGCGCCGGACCGGCGTGTGCGGCGCGATGGAAACTTTGCTGATCGATCAGGATTATCCTGCGCCCGGGCCTTTGCTGCGGGCGCTGATCGATGCGGGCTGCGAAGTCCGCGGAGACGATATGATCATGGAACTGGATCCCCGTACCGTTTCTGCAGAGCCGGAAGACTGGGATACCGAATATCTGGCACCAATTGTGGCTGCGCGGATGGTCCAGGGTCTTGATGAAGCACTGGCCCATATTGCCGAGCATAGCTCGAATCACACAGATGTGATTGTCACCGAAGATACGACAATGGCCGATGAATTTATTCGTCGGGCGGATAGCGCTATCGTCATGCACAACGCCTCAAGCCAATTTGCCGATGGCGGAGAATTCGGTCTTGGAGCCGAGATCGGTATCTCGACAGGCCGCCTGCATGCGCGTGGACCGGTCGCGCTGGAAGGGCTGACGACCTACAAATGGGTGGTTCGCGGAACCGGGCAGGTGCGACCATGACAAACAGCATTACATTATGGCGACCGGTGGGTCCTGATGAGCTGAAACTCATCGAAGATTCCGATATGGTGGCATTTCCACCCAGACTTCCCGAGCAGCCGATTTTTTACCCCGTTACTACCGAAGAATATGCAGTGAAAATTGCCCGAGATTGGAACGTTCCTGCGTCCGGCAGCGGTATTGTGACAGCATTTGACGTCGGTACCGAATATCTGTCCCGATATGAGGTGCAGGAAGCGGGTGGTCAGGCCCATCGTGAATATTGGATTCCGGCTGAAGAGTTGGATGAGTTTAACCGAAACATCATTGGCAAGATTCGTGTCGTGAGAACCTTCCCTGAATGAAAACCACCGGTCTTCTCGGCGGTTCGTTCAATCCCGCCCATGGCGCGCATCGATCGATCAGCCTGTTTGCGATGGAACAATTGCAGCTTGATGAATTCTGGTGGCTGGTCTCGCCGGGCAACCCGCTCAAAGAGGGAGCCAAGGATATGGCGCCGCTGGCGACCCGCCTGGGATCGGCGCAGCAGATGGCCAGGCGAAGCGCGATTCAGCCGACCGCAATCGAGCAGCAATTGGGCACCAGATATACATATGATACATTACGGCAACTGGTTCGCCGCTATCCCAAGCGGCAATTTGTCTGGATCATGGGTGCGGACAATCTGGCGCAATTTCATCGCTGGAAAGACTGGCGAAAAATTGCCAGATTATTGCCGATTGCAGTTATTTCCAGACCCGGCTATGATGATGATGCTTTTGCGGCTCCCGCAATGGCTTGGCTGCGGCGATTCGTCCACCCCGCGAGCCAGCGTGGTAACTGGACAAACTGGAGTACGCCAGCGCTGACATTCTTGCGCTATCGTCCCGACCCCCGCTCGGCCACCGCGATCCGGATGGCCCGGCCCCATTGGCATCAGCAATATGATGATCGCTGCGTTCGTGACGCGGTGACCCATAAGTTGATTGGCCCAGAAGATTAGGATTTAAGTTGACGAAATCGAATGTAAAAGCGCTGAAACCGGCTACTTCTAAGGAAGGAAAGGCGGAATCAGACGCTCTGCACGCGCTGGTCATGAAATCGCTCGATGACGATCAGGCGCAGGACATCATCTCCATTCCGCTGCACGGCAAAAGCAATATCGCCGATCATATGGTGATTGCCGAGGGCCGTTCGACTCGGCAAGTGGCGGCGATCGCCCAGAAGCTCGCCGAACGGGTGAAGCAGGCTGGTGGCACCGCGCGTATCGAGGGATTGGCCAATGCAGATTGGGTGCTGATCGATGTCGGCGACGTCATCGTTCATATTTTCCGTCCCGAAGTGCGCAGCTTCTACAATCTCGAGCGGATGTGGGCGGTCGACGAAGAGCCAGTCGAGGTTGTCGAGGCTTAAGCAAACGGGCGATGAAATTGCACATAATCGCCCGTGGGAAAATTGGCCGCAGCCCTGAGCAGGAGCTGGTGGATCGTTACGTCAAGCGGATTGGCTGGGATATCAAGCTCAGTGAATTGCCTGATCAGGGCGGCAAGATCCCGAAGCTTGGAAATCAGACCAAGATCATCGCGATGGACGAAAGTGGCGAAAACTGGAGCTCGAAGAAATTTGCCAGCCTCTTGTCATCATGGCGTGACCATGGTGTACGCGAGGCCCGCTTTCTGATTGGCGCCGCTGATGGACTGTCGATCGAGGAACGCGAATCGGCTGACCATTTCTTTTCCTTTGGCAAAGCCACCTGGCCGCATATGATGGCGCGGGCAATGCTGGCGGAGCAACTGTTTCGGGCCACCGCGATTATCGCCAACCATCCCTATCATCGGGAGGGGTAATCGATGCGCATACGCTTCTGCTTGCTTCTCGCCATTTTGGCTTTCGCATCAGTCGGGGCCTTCAGTGCCGCCAGTCTCCTCGCGCAAAATAATGGCCGGGCCCTGACGGAACAGCAGCGCGCCTTGGTGGCCGCGCGAGAGCAAGCCGATCAGGCGCGGCAAAGGGGCGACGCGCTGAGCAAACAGGCAGATATAGCAACAAATGATGCCGACCGACTTGCCAGTCAAGCTGCTGCGCTGGCTGCGCGCATTCAGGCCTCGGAAGCGGATATCAGGGCCGCGCGTACGCGGATCGCGATTGTTGCACAATTGCAGCGCGATCAGCGTGTTCGACTGGCGGAAAAGCAGGGCCCGATGGTGCGCCTGACAGCAGCTTTGCAGATGATGACCCGCAAACCGACAGCACTCGCGCTGGTGGAACCGCGCTCGCTTGATGAACTTATCTATGTCCGTTCGATCATGTCGACGATCATTCCCGAAATCGAGCGCCGCACGGCCAGTCTGCGCGATGAAGTGAAGCAGGGGGAAGCATTGCGCGTGCAGGCGGATCGAGCGGCAGCTTCGCTCGATGAAAGCCGCCAACGGTTAGCCGAGCGCAGGACGCAGCTGGGGAGTCTGAGCGCCAGCGGGCGGGTTCAGGCGGCCCGTTTTGCAAATGACGCGGGATTGGAGCAGGAGCGGGCGCTGGCGTTGGGCGAGGAGGCGCGTGATATATTGGACCTGATGGACCAGATTCGCGAAGGTGGCGAGGTTCGGGAGTCGCTTGCCGCATTGCAAGGCCCCCAATTGCGTCCGGGCCAGGGCGAGGAGGGCTCGATCGATGAAGGCGCACGGCGGGCTGATATTGCCAATGCCTATCGGTTGCCGGTGATCGGCGAGATCACGGCTGGCCTTGGAGAAATATCCGATAGCGGATATCGGGCGCGCGGCTTGACGCTCGCGGTGGCTCCCGGTGCGCAAATCATCGCTCCGGCGGCCGGACGCGTCGTTTATGCGGGGCGCTATCGCGGCTATGGGAATATTCTGATCATTGAACATGACGCGGGCTGGACGAGTCTGATCACCAATATGGCCTTGACCAGCGTCAAGGTGGGAGACCAGCTTGTCCAAGGCGCACCCGTCGGGCGCTCCGGCAATGACGACCCTGAAGTGATGGTGGAATTGCGCCGCAATGGCAGGCCGATTGATATTGCTGCGCTAATTGGCTGAGCCGGACATATTATTGAAAAATCGTCGTTGGTCGAAGCAACCCGTCATTTTTGGTTAAGGTGCTTGGCTTTATGACGGATTGCAGCCTATATTTGACGCTGATCTAGATTGACAGGATATCATCGATGAAAAAGCCCGTTTTGCAAGCCGCAGCTCTTGTTTTGACCGTAGCGCTCTTGCCCGCAACGACTTCTGCAATATCTGCCGTAGATGCGAATACCTATCGCGAAATGGAGCAGTTCATGAGCGTGTTCGACCGGGTACGGAATGATTATGTCGATCAGGTCGACGATGCGGATCTGATAAAAGGCGCAATCGAAGGCATGCTGGGCAGCCTTGATCCCCACAGCAGCTTTCTCGACGCCCGCGACTTTGACAATTTGCGGACTCAGACAGACGGCAATTATGGCGGCCTCGGGCTTTCGGTAACGCTGGAAGACGGAGCGGTGAAAGTCATTGCTCCGTTCAAAGATACGCCCGCGGACAATGCGGGTGTCAAGGCTGGAGACTATATCACTCATATTGACGGCGATCTGATCTATGGTGGTACGCTGGACGAAGCAGTCGAGAATATGCGGGGCAAGCCGGGCACACCAATTGAAATTACGATTGTCCGCCCGGGCCGCGACAAGCCCTTTGATGTCACGATGAATCGCGCGATTATCGACCTCAAGCCGGTAAACTGGGAAGTGAAGGACGATATTGGCGTCATCAGCATTTCCAGCTTTTCAAACGAGACCGGTGCAGATGTCACTGCGGCGATTGTCGGGATTGATAAATCGCTCGGCAAAAAGCCGCTGGGCTATGTGCTCGATATGCGATCCAATCCCGGTGGGCTTCTCGACGAAGCTGTATCCGTGTCCGACGTTTTCCTGTCGCGCGGAGAAATTGTCTCCCAGCGCGGGCGTGAAAAGTCGGATATCGAACGCTATTTTGCCAAAAGCGGCGACGCAGCGGCTGGTTTGCCGGTGATTGTTTTGATCGATGCGGGTTCCGCCTCGGCTTCGGAGATTGTTGCGGGCGCGCTGCAGGACCATCACCGCGCTCTGGTGATGGGCGAACGCAGCTTCGGCAAGGGTTCGGTGCAGACTTTGCTCCCGCTATCCAATACGTCGGCCCTGCGTCTGACCACGGCGCGCTATTACACACCGTCCGGTAAATCGGTCCAAGAAGGCGGTATCGAACCAGATATCATCGTTCCGCAGCTGTCCGATCCGGACTATAAAACCCGCCCGCGCTTTCGCGAAGCGGATTTGCGCCGCCACTTGGTCAATGAGGTCAAATTGGAAGACGCTGTGCTGGAAGAAGACACCAAGGATGATCCTCGTTTCAAGCAGACCGCTGAGGAACTCAAGGAACAAGGCGTCGAAGATTTCCAGCTTCACTACGCATTGGAAACGATCAATCGCCTCGGCCCCGAGGGTCTGAAAACCGCGATGAACCGGGCGGCCGAAAAAGTTGCATCCCGAAAAATTGCTTCAGCGAAAAATTAGATTATTCTGATGAGCGCGCTGCGATTTGCCTATATATTGGCTCTGGTCATCCCTGCCGCTCTGCTCGGCGGTGCGCTCGTCAGCCAATATGGTTTTGGTCTCTATCCTTGCGAAATGTGCATGTGGCAAAGATGGCCGCACTGGGCCGCATTGGCTTTCGCGGTCATCGCGATCGTTTTTCAGTCTCGCGCGTGGTCGATGCTCTTTGTTGGATTGGCGGCACTAGCGATTCTGACAAGTGGCTTGATTGGCGGCTTTCATGCTGGCGTTGAATATGGCTGGTGGGAAGGCATTACCTCCTGCGCGACGACGGCCACCGCAGGCGACAATCTGCTCGAATCGATCATGAATGCACCACTGGTTCGGTGCGATGTTGCGCCATGGTCGTTGTTCGGAATTTCATTGGCGGGCTATAATTTTCTCTTGTCTGTCGGGGGTGCAATGCTCATCTTGATTATGATGTTACGAGGCCGAAAAGGAGCAGTTCATGGCTGATAGCGGTTTAGGCAGGGACAAAGCGGATGTGGCATCGATGATCCGTGTCAATCAGGCTGGCGAATATGGCGCCGCGCAAATCTACAAAGGACAGCTTGCGGTCATGGGCGATGATGCCCCGCACAGCAGCGCGATTCACCATATGGCGGAACAGGAGCAACGCCATCTTGATGCGTTCGATCAGATGATCGTCGATCGCGCGGTTCGACCAACAATATTGCAGCCATTTTGGAAAGTCGCTGGCTATGCACTGGGTGCCGGCACGGCCGCAATGGGGCCACGCGCCGCGATGGCCTGCACCGCTGCAGTGGAAACCGAGATTGATCGCCATTATCAGGAGCAACTCGAACAGCTGGAATCAGAAAATGAGCCTGCACTGGCACATATGATCGCAGATTTCCGGGAAGAAGAATTGGAGCATAAGGAAACCGCATTGGCTGCGGGCGCCGAAGATGCGCCGGGATATCCAATCTTGAGCGCGGCCATCCGATTGGGTTGCCGAGCGGCGATTGGTCTTTCCAAGAGAATTTAGACAACTTCAGCAGCGGTTCATTCGAATAAGCGCAAAGGGTTTTCCATGAAAAAAATTGCTTCCATCACATCCATCGCTTTACTCGCCACATCTTTTGCCGCTGCGCCCTCAGTAGCGCAGGATCAGGCGGGTGACCGGGTCAATCAACTGGTCATCTATGGTGATGATGAATGTCCACAAAGCAGCGAGAATGAAATCGTTGTATGCGCCCGCAAGGATGAAGGCGAACGCTACCGTATTCCTGAAACGCTCCGCGGTGGCGGCCTGGGCGAGGCCAAAAATCAGGCCTGGACCGAGCGCGTGAAATCCTATGAATATGTCGGGGCATCCGGAACCAGCAGCTGTTCACCGACCGGGACTGGCGGGTTTACCGGCTGTACACAGGCGTTGTTGCGGCAGGCCTATGCTGAAAAAGGTATTGATGACACGGTCAACTGGGGACAGTTGATCGAAGAAGAACGTCAAAAACGGCTCGCGCGGATCGACGGCGACTCAGAGGTCGTAGAAGAACGTTTGCGCGAGATTGAAGCGCAGCGTGAGGCGCGCGAGATAGCTGCACAAGCTGCGCGTGAACGTCTAGAGGCTCAGGATGCTGCGGCGATCAGGGCAACCAATGATCTTGCTGTCCCTCCTGGCGCAGATGAAACACCTGAGCCGCAGGACGATTGAACGTTCCGAAGAAAGTGCGATCAGTCTGTCTGTTCCAGCAGGTTGACAATTTTGTCATCGATCTGGAAACCGACGATAATCCAGCCCGAAGAACGTTGGTAAAAAGTTAGCTCCAAACGCGTCGCAAATTCGTTCTGAAAAATGAGATATGTATTCTCAACATATCTTTCCGAGGCAGATTTCTTCTTCACCAGCTCCCACCCTTCAACCGGGCCGTAGATATCTAGCAATGTTTCGATATTTGTCTTTATTTGAGCCGAAAGTGTGGTTGTGTTGTCGAGCAAGGAAGAGGCCGTGACAAGATTCGCAAATTCGTCCGCATTTCCTTTCTGATATGCTGCAAGAACATCATTGGCCAGGGTTGCAGGTGTTGATTGCGCGTGAATCGGAGTGGCGACCAAGGTCAAAGAAGCAACTGCCATAGAGGTTCGAACTATTGCAAAAAGATTCATAAAATATTCGTTTTTTCAAGAGATTCCAAATCTAGCTATGGTTTCCATCAATAGCCCACCTAGAATCGCCTGTCTGGATAGGCTAACTCGCTTTCTTCGCCTCAATCCATCGGTTGACTTGCGCTTCGAGTATGTCGAGCGGCACCGCGCCCTGTCCGAGCACGACATCATGAAATTCGCGCAGGTCGAATTTCTCACCCAATTCGGTCGTGGCTTTGCCGCGCAGTTCGCGGATTTTCAACTCGCCCATTTTATAGGCCAGTGCCTGCCCCGGCCAGCTGATGTAGCGGTTCACTTCTGCCTCGATATTGGCCGTGCTCAGCGCTGTATTGTCCGTCATGAAGTCGATCGCGCGTTGCTTGCTCCAGCCTTTGCTGTGAATGCCCGTGTCCACTACCAGTCGACAGGCGCGCCACATTTCATAGGATAGTCGGCCCATATTCTTGGCTGGCGTATCATAGAGATCCATCTCGATACCCAGCCGCTCCGAGTAAAGGCCCCAGCCTTCGACAAAGGCGGTAAAAAAAGCACCATATTTACGGAAATCGGGCATGTCGAGTTCCTGTTGCAGCGCGATTTGCATATGATGGCCCGGAACTGCCTCATGCACGCTGAGCGCTGGAATTTCCCAGAACGGGCGCTGGTCCAGCTTCGACGTGTTGACATAATAGAAGCCGGCAATGCCGACATCAGGCGAACCGGGATTATAATATGCGGTCGTGGTGCCTTCCGCGGTCTCGGCTGGGATTTCCTTGATTCCATAAGGCAGGCGCGCCAGCTTGCCGATGATTGACGGCATTTTCCCATCAATGATCTTGGTCATCCGCGCGACCTTTTCCATCAGCTCTTCCGGTGTCTTGGCATAATATTGCGGATCGGTCCGCAGATGCTCGATAAATGCCTCGCGGCTATCATAGCCGGCTTCCTTGGCAACCTCGACCATTTCAGCCCGGATTCGTGCAACTTCGCTGACCCCAATATTGTGAATTTCATCCGCCGATTTTTCGGTGGTTGTCATCTGACGGATGCGAAAATCATAATATTTGTCGCCGCCAGGCTGGGCCGAGACACCTGGCGCCTTGGCACAATTGGGCGCATAGTCCTTCATGTACCAGTCGAGATGGTTTTTCACTGCCGGATTGATGATCGATCCAATGACCCCGGCAGCCTCATTCGCCAGACTTGCAAATGTCGCTTCGTCAATAGTTTCCGGCCGTTTGCGCATGAACGGCTGATAGAAACGCGATTCCGTCGCGTCTTCCTTGATCAGGCCAGAGATGCTGGTTTCATAGCCCACCATCGAGACACAGGGTTGAACATAACCGCCGGCCAGTGCCTGATTGGCGACTGTGATCGACTGGTCGTTGACGGTTGCATATTGTTTCAGCCGGTTGATGTAGGTCCGGTAATCCTGTGCGTTCCGGAATGGCAGATTGTTCTGCATGCTGGCAAAATTCTGATGCCAGCCGCCGCGGTTGGTGAAATTGATTGTGCGCTGGCCATAGCCATTGGCTTCGATTTGTTCGGCAAGGGAACGCTGTAAAATGCCATAGTTGGTTTTGTCATTCTCGCTCAGGCTGGTGATATCAATTGCCGTCAGCTGTGCCAGCCAGGTCTTTGCCTTTGCCACGCGCTTGTCTTCGGCCTCGAGACTGGCATCACTGACGCGGCCAATCTTGTCTTCGATGCCAAGCGAGGAGGCAAATGCCGGATATTGCTCCAATTGATAGGCCCAATATTGGTCGATGATTTCCTTCAGGGCACCATTGTCCTGTGCGATCGCCGGAGTCGAGCAGGCGACCAAGGCGGCTGCTCCCATAGTCAAAATCTTCTTGCGCATTTTCCGCCCCTTTTTTAGTCTGTTAGTCAGGAAATATCACTTCTAGGAAAATAATGACTAATACGTCCAGTGGCGCCAAGCAACTCCTTCTGCCCGACTGGTATGATCGTCTGCTTGCCATTCTCGCAATCATCCTGATGATCGCTGTTGTCGCAGCGGTCGCCAAAGGGCGGGATCAGTGGCGTGTGATTCCCTGGCAAATCTGGGCACATCTTGGGACGTTGAGCATCGCGCTGATTCTCACACCGATGATGTTATGGCGGAAGCGCGGCGATCGGCTGCACCGGCGGATGGGATGGGCTTGGTCGATAGCGATGGTGATCACCGCATTGATCAGCTTCGATATTCGGCAGGTGAATGCCGGTGGGTTTAGCTTCATCCACCTGTTGTCAGTTTTGACATTATCACTGGTGCCGTTGCTGATATGGGAGGCGCGCCGCCATAAGGTCGGTGCCCATCGCTCAACGGTTCGCGGCCTGATAACCGGGGCATTGCTAATCGCCGGATATTTTACATTCCCGTTTGATCGGCTGCTTGGGGATTGGCTGTTTGGTTGATCAGCTGTTGACGCAGCTCCATCGCCTTTTCGAACGGCATATCCATGATCATCAAGGGCCGAATCGACGACCCACCCGCGATACCGATCGTGACCGTCGCCAGATCCAGAGGATGATCCAGCGGCGATTGACTCACATCGACGGTTTGAATCTTGCGGCGGGGAAGAATGGTCAGTTTCCGCTTCCACCAGCCCCTATGTACGAAAATCTGGGCCTGAGTGAGCATATATTGATGTCGCTGCCACTTGAGATATAGAATGGTGGTGACGGGCACAGCCAGCAGGATGATCGCAAAAAAGGCAGCGCTCAGAAGAAAGCCCGTCAAAAGCGCGACAATGGTGAGGACCAGCCAGATGATCAGGGCATCCCGCCACCAAAATGCCGGATCAACTTTTTGAAATGCGAGACTGTCGGCTGCCTGGTCGATCTTCGCATCGGCCAATATTGGCGCTATCTCTTCGATTTGTGCGCAGGGGGCGGTGCTGTGATCGGTCTCTCCGCTCGGGTCTCCGGCCAGCGACTGAAATTTGAGATGATACCAGCCATAGCGTTGGCGGATCGGGCCGGTGGATAGAGTGGCCGCCTGTACCCGGTGTATCGGCATTACCATATCCGTGAGGGTGAACAGGCCGCGTCGCCGGCGAAATCCGGGTTGACCCGAATCGACACGATCCAGCCGGAAACCATATTCGCGGATGAAGGTGCGAACGATCCCGCTGGCGAATCCCACGAAGATCAAAGATCCGACAGCCAGAAACGCGCCAAATATTCGCGCCGTCGAGCTCAGGCCGTTGATCCTATCCTCCTCGCTGATCGCGGTGATCCACGTGCGTGGATCGAAAAACCCATCGGGCAGCAGAAAGTCTAGATTTTGCGCAATTGTCGCTAGAATGGCGAGCAAAATGAAGGAAAAATTGAACAGCCCCGCGATGAAAATGCGGCGATTGTCCATCGCGAACAGCGGCGGTCGGTCTTCGGAAGAGGCACTTTCGGGAACCGCAATTGTTTCGGACTTTAATCCATCCTTATAATCGCGAATCATATCGCGCAGCGCTTCACCGTCGGTCAGTGCCAGGGCATCCAATGTGCCATCTTCGCCGCCGCCGGATCCGGTTTCGAGCTTGACTGTCGTCAGTCCCAATATCCGGCTGATGAGCTTCTGTTCGAGACTGACATCTTGCACCCGGTCAAACGGGATCGAGCGACTATTGCGGTTCAATAGGCCGCTTTTGATCCGGATTTCCTTGGCCCCGATCTGATAGGTGAAGCGTGACCAGATCAATGCGGTGACCCCGACCACCAGCGCAATCAGGCACAGAGCTGCAAGGCTGGTATAGGCGATATTCTGGTCAAATAGGCTGAAATGCAACACGCCGATGGCGATCAGATTCTGGCTGAGCAGGGATAGGGATTTGAGAATGATGCTGAGCGGATGCGGGTGCTGAAATGCGGTTTCCGGGGCGGCGTCAATCACCGCATCTGTCACCGGGTCAGCTGTCGTGTCAGGCTGGGCTTCGTCCATCATATCATGTCTTGGCGGATATGGCCCTTGATCGTCTCACGCATGGCTTCGGCATCGGCTGTCGCCAGACCGGGCAGAATGACGATACTATTATGGGTGCCGGCGGTGTGCACGATCAATGTCGAGAGGTCGAACAGCCGCTGCAATGGCCCTTGTGCCACATCAATATGCTGGATGCGGTTGAACGGGACGATCGTATCGGTGCGCCAGAGAAAGCCACGCAGCACCCGCAATTGCTCGTCGCCCATGTCAAAGCCCCAGCGGCGATAGATGCGCGTGGGCAGCAGGAAGATCAGCGCCAGTGCCAGCAGAAATGCCGGGCCAATGACCATTCCGCTGGTCAGTTGCAGATTATAATATAGCGCTGTTTCGGCGACGCTGGCGGCGATCAAGAGCATCAGTGCGCGGATCGCCATGCGGATTCGAATCAAGGTCTTGTGCGGCGGATGGAGCGGAGTCAGGCCCTGATTATAGCTATGCAGCTGATCGTCCTGCACAGCCGCCATCGGCTCTGGATTGGAGGGATTGGAGGCTAGATTGGTCATATTTTACTTATGGCGATGCTGCGCTGACTCGCAAGCTGTATCGCTCATCTGGCGAGCGCCGTTTCGGCCTCGTCGGTCAGAGACTTGATAATTTCGGCCACCGACTCTTCCGCCTTGACCATGCCGACCGATTGCCCGGCCATCACGCTGCCATTCTCGACATCGCCGTCGATCACCGCTTTGCGCAGGGCACCGGCCCAGAAATGTTCGATCTGCAATTGCGCCTCGCCCATTTCAATTTCGCCGGCGTCGAGCAATTTGGCGACCTCGATCTGCTTGCGGGTAAATTCTTCGGTGCCTTTATTCTTGAGCGCCCGCACCGGGATGACCGGCAGGCGCGGATCGACCTGTACGCTGGTGATCGCGTCGCGCGCATTGCCGCGCATGAACGCCTTTTTGAAAGCCGGATGCGCGATTGATTCATGGGCGCAGACGAAGCGTGTACCCAGCTGCACGCCGCTCGCGCCCATTTCGAGATAGGCGGCAATCATCTCGCCGGTCCCGATTCCGCCGGCGACAAAGACCGGCAGCTGATCGGCGACTTGCGGGAGAATTTCCTGCGCGAGCACCGAGGTCGAAACCGGGCCGATATGGCCACCGGCTTCCATGCCTTCGATGACAATCGCGTCGACACCCGAGCGGATGAACTTCTTGGCCAGCGCCATCGCCGGAGCGAAACAGATCACCTTCGCGCCGATTTCCTTGATCGCCTCGAGACTGCCCTTGGGCGGCAATCCGCCGGCGAGAACGACATGGCTGACATTATGATGGCCGCAAACTTCGATCAATTTCATCAAATCGGGGTGCATGGTGATCAGATTGACCCCAAATGGCTTGGTTGCGAGCTTTTTGGTCTCGGCAATTTCGGTGTCGAGCAGCTCCGGCGTCATCGCACCGCAGGCAATCACACCAAAGCCGCCCGCATTGGAAATCGCGCTGACCAGATTGCGTTCGGATACCCAGGACATCGCCCCGCACATGATCGCCGTGTCGCTGCCCAGCAAATCGGTACCGCGCTGCATGAGTGTGTCGAGTTTGGATTGGGTCATTGGGTTTCTTTCAAAATCATATCGGCCGGGGATGTGGACATCGGCCGGACCAGCAATTTTATGCCGTTTACGGCATGAGTGGTTATTTTCAGGCTGACTTCGGGTTCCGGACCAAAAGCCTCTATCTGTCTGTTGCGGACAATTTCGGACAGCGCAACCTCAATTTCGGTCAGCGCGAATTGAGCGGCGATGCACAGGCGCGGTCCGGAGCCAAAGGGCAGAAAGCCATCGAGATTGGTTCCCGAATCGGGGGCAAAGCGTTCCGGCCTGAACATATCCGGCTGATCCCACAATCGGCGATGCCGGTGCATCGCAAAGACCGCGATCATCGCCACCTGACCGGGTTTCAGGCGCTGACCCTCAATTTCGGTTTTGCAGATCGCAGACCGGACCATGATCGGTGCAGGCGGATAGAGGCGCAGGCTTTCCTGCGCGACCTGGCGGGCGAGCGGGCGTTCCGCGCCGTCCGCCGAAGCTCGGGCCTCGGCGCGCAAGCGCTCCTGCCACTCGGGGTGGCGTGCGAGCAAAAACAGGCCCCAGCCGATGGCGCGGGCGGTGGTCTCAAAGCCAGCCGGCATGAATCCCAATATATTGTCGGCAAGCGGGCCATGACCGCGCATCAGGGCCGGCAAATCGGCAAGCTCGTCCGGCCCGCTGGCCCGTTTATCGGCGATGGCCGCCGCCAGTTGACGCATCCGTTGCTCGGCCTTGGTACGGCCGGTGCCGCGGTACCAGTCGAGCCATTTTTCCGGCATTGGGAGCAGATCAAGCAAGCCGAACCGGGTCATGTCTTCCACGAATTTGGGAATATCCTGGGAAATCTCCCGGCCTCTGGCGGGATCGAGGTCTGGCAGGATCGAGCCTGCCAGCATCGCTGCCACGATCGGTCCGATCTCGACATCGGCATCAATCGGCTGATCAGTCGGCCATTGGTCAATTGCCGTTCGGGTTGCCTGTTCGAACGCTCTGCGCGTTTTGGCGACGCGGTCTGGTCGAAACGCAGGGGCAACGGCGCGCCTCTGTTGTGCCCAGTCATCGCCCTCCGCTGCTGCCAGACCCTTGCCCCAGACCCGGCGCATCATCGTGCGCAACTGCTTGTTCCTCCCGAATCGTGCGTCCTTGTCGCGCAAAATGTCCCGGACCGTCTCCGGGCGCGTGATCACCAGCGGGCCGCCGGGGATTTTGGGAGGCGCGACCCATTGGTCATAAATGTCGGCGGGAATGACCGAAGCGGGATCAGAAACGACACCGCGCAAATAGGTTGTCAATCGGACCGGTGTTTCAGAAAGTTTGAAAAAAGGCGGACGTTCCGACTTGTCTCCCTGAATGGACATTGGCGCTAGGCCGCATCCTCGGCGTCCAGCCCATAGGCGGTATGCAGCACCCGCAGCGCCAGTTCGGTATAATCTTCCTCGATCAATACGCTGACTTTGATCTCCGAGGTCGTGATCGCCTGAATATTCACGCCGCGTTCTGCCAAGGCTTTGAACATTGTCGAGGCAATACCGGCATGGCTTTTCATGCCGACGCCGACAACCGAGATTTTTGCAACATTGCTGTCGGAAATCAGCCGGTTATAGCCAATGTCCGGTTGCGCATCGGCGAGCACCTGCATCGTCCGGTCGAGATCGCTGGTCGGGGCGGTGAAGGTGACATCGGTCTCGCCCTTTTCGCGGCCGACATTCTGAATGATCATATCGACATTGATCGCGGCTTCGGCCAATGGCTCGAAAATATTGGCCACGGCGCCCGGTTTGTCGGGCACGCGGGTCAGGGTGATTTTCGATTCATTCTTGTCATGGGCGATGCCGGTAATCAGTTGGCTCTCCATATCATCTGTCTCCATTTCATCTTCGCTGATGATCATTGTACCGGGCAGCTCGTCGGCGCAGGGCGCGCCTTCTTCGGTGAAAGAGGAGAGCACCTGAATGCGGACGCCTTCTTTCATTGCGAGGCCGACCGACCGGGTCTGCAAAACTTTCGCGCCGACGCTGGCAAGTTCCAGCATCTCCTCAAAGGTCACCGTTTTCAGCTTGCGCGCCTTGGTCACGATCCGGGGATCGGTCGTGTAGACGCCGTCGACATCGGTATAGATGTCGCAGCGATCCGCCTTGACCGCAGCGGCGATACCCACCGCGCTGGTGTCCGAGCCGCCGCGGCCCAAAGTGGTGATCCGTCCCGCTTTGCTAATTCCCTGAAAGCCTGGAATGATCGCAATCTCGCCGCTTTGCATGGCAGCGGTCAGCGCCTCGCCATCAATCGTCTCGATCCGCGCCTTGCTATGGGCTTCGATCGTGCGGATCGGCATTTGCCAGCCCAGCCAGCTTCGTGCTCTGGCACCGAGAGATTGCAGCGCAATGGCAAGCAGGCCGGATGTAACCTGTTCGCCGCTGGCGACAACGACATCATATTCCGCTGCGTCATATAGCGAACTTGCCTCGCGGCAGAAATTGACCAGACGGTCGGTGTCACCGGCCATGGCCGAAACAACCACCGCCACTTCATTTCCACCGTCTGCTTGCTGTTTGACGATTTGCGCCACGCGGCGGATGCGTTCGATCCCCGCCATGGAGGTACCGCCAAATTTCATCACTATGCGTGCCATGATGGGTAGGTCTAAACTTTCGCTAAAAAAGGGCCTGAACAGGATCGAAAAGCCTGATAAAGGCGGTGCATGACAAAGGCAAGCACCACAGACCGCCCTATCACAGGCACGATCAACCCGGACGAAGCGGCGCATTTTGGCGCACTGGCCGCCGACTGGTGGGATCCGAAGGGCTCCTCGGCGATGTTGCACCGGTTGAACCCGGTTCGGCTCAGCTATATTCGCGAAGCGGTAGACCTGCATTTTGGTGGCCCGACCGAGAGCCTGAAGCCCTTGGCGGGCAAGCGGGCGCTGGATGTCGGCTGCGGCGCCGGACTGCTATGCGAACCGCTGGCGCGTCTCGGCGCGGACGTCACCGGCCTCGATGCGGCACCGGAAAATATTGCAGCGGCCCATGCCCATGCCGCGCCGCAGCGCCTGCAGATCGACTATCGCAATGAAGCGATTGAAGATTTTGGCGGGCGCGATTTTGATCTTGTGACCTCTTTGGAAGTGATCGAACATGTCGATGATCCGGCCGCCTTTGTCGCTGGTCTCGCGGCGGCCATGGCCGACCGGGGATTGATGATAATCTCCACGCCCAATCGCACGTCCATGTCCAAAATCATGCTGGTCGAGCTGGCCGAACTGACCGGCCAAATTCCCCGCGGAACCCATCATCATGAGCAATTTCTAACTCCCGATGAGCTTGCAAAACTGCTGGGCGATGCCGGGCTCAGGGTCATCGATACAACCGGGATCAGCTACAGTCCGGCCAGCGGTTTCGCTTTGTCGGACAATCTGGCGCTCAACTATCTAATGACGGTCACCCAATCCTGATGGCGACAATACGACCCTATGATATCGCCGACAAGCTGGCCTGTCTGCGGGTCTTTGACAGCAATATACCGGACTATTTTGATATTAGTGAGCGGGATGCTTTTGCCGATTTTCTCGATGATCCGCGCGGCATCTACTTCACGCTGGAGCAGGATGGCGACGTCGTCGGTTGCGGCGGCTATGCCAGGGAAGATGGCGGACAGGCCCGCTTCACCTGGGGGATGGTGGCAAATAACCGCCATGGTGATGGCCTCGGGCGGCTGCTCGCCGAGCATCGGCTCAATGCGATTGTCGATTCACATGATTTTTCGGAGGCGGAACTGTTCACCACGCCACAAGTCGCACCATTTTTCACCAAATTCGGTTTTGTCGCGGGCGAAATTGTGAAAGATGGCTTTGCCCCCGGCATGGACAAGGTGCAGATGATCAAGCAGATCTAGGGCGCTGAGGTCGCAGTGGCGCCGGCCTGCCGACGTTCAAAAATCGACCTTCTCATAATGATCCGGCGGTGCGATCACTTCCATCCGTTCCGATAATAAGGGCCGGAACGCCGGGCGCGATTTGAACATGCTATACCAGGCCTTGGTCTGCTGATGTCCGGCCCAGTCGATTCCGCCGAGATAATCGGCGACGGAAATCTGCGCCGCTGCACTGAGGTCGGCGAGACTCATCGTCGCGCCCGCCAGCCAGCTGCGATGATCGATCAGATAGTCGATATAGTCGAGATGGACATTCGCCCGGCGCATCGCTTCGCGCAGAATTTTCGCATCCGGCGGCTGGCGGTGGACCAGTCGCTTGTGCATCCGTTCGTGCAGCATCGGGGCGGTGACATCACCGTAAAATTGCTCGTCAAACCAGGTCGTCAATCGCCGGATCTCGGCCCGGTTGACCGCAGTGCCGTTGATCATCGGGGTTTTTTCGACCGTTTCCTCGATATATTCGCAAATCGCGCTGCTGTCCGCAAGGATGATATCGCGCTGATTATGTTTCATCACCGGCGTTCGACCGGCGGGATTCATGTCGAGAAACTCGTCCCGCTGATTCCATGGTGATTCGCGCACCAGTTCATAGGCGACCGACTTCTCGCCCATAAGCAAGCGGACTTTGCGCGAAAACGGACAAAGCGGAAACTGGAACAACTGCCACATAGATTGTGCTGTTAATCGGGATTCAGCGCGGGGGGAAGAGACTTGATGCTTCAATGGAATTTTATCATTGGCGGGGCCCATCCTGAACCATCAATCGCGGGCTATTCAAAGCGATCGTCCTGCGGAAGATTGTCCAAGCGATCTTTCATTCTTTCTCCCAATGAGCGCAATTTGGGCAGCAAGGCGCCAAATTCAGATGCAAAAATCCCCATCATCATCGCGCTTTGGCGCATCTTGTCTTCCATATTGCGCTCAAAATCCGGATCGTCGCGGCGAGTCAGTTCGCCAAGCGTGGCGTCGGGATCAATATCGGCCAGTTCATCATCGTCGCGCATGTCTTCGGGAATGGCATTGTCGATGGCTGCCGCGAATTCGCCAACCGGCAGGTCCATCATCGCGCGCATCAAGCCGGACATTGTCGCCACCATATCATCCTGAAAGACCGGATCATTGAGCTTGTCGACAATCTCCGCTTCCGGCGGCCGCTCGGCGGCCAGCGCGGGACCGGCCAATATCAGGGCGCAGGCAAAAATCGGTAGGGCAAGACGGCGCATCAGCGAATCTCCATCAGATGAATATCAATAGGCTCTGTCTAGCAGGTCGCAATTGAGCCGTTGCTGAACCGCTGATCGAGAAAGTACCGATTTTGTAAAGACTTGTATCAGGTCGCCGGATCAGGCTGGTAAATTGCCAGCCGATTGCCGGCCGGATCGAGACATTCGAATCGCCGCCCGCCCGGGAAAGCGAAAATCTCCGCGACAATCTCGCCCCTGGCGGCGAGCACCTGCGCCAGCGCCGCTTCAAGATCATCTGTCTGGAATGTCGGCATCGGCGTGACGGGTTCAGGGCCGGCGGCGATTCCGATCTGGACAGGGCCGCCTTCAACAGCGGCATATTCCGGGCCATAATCGGTGAAGGCAAAGCCGAATGCCTGTTCATAAAAGGCCTTGCTGGCGGGCAGGTCATTGGCTTTCATCTCGACATAATTGGGGGTGATCTTGGCCATGGTTTTTCCCTCCATCTGGCGTACGGTAGGCTTTGATATGCCTTTAACGCATGGAACGCCAGCTATGCGAGATTCACCAGTCTGCTCTGGAGCAGGATTCTGCTACCAAACGTTAGAGTTGCTTGTCTGCGTTTCTGGTGGCCAGCAACCGGACGGTGACGCTGTCGCCAACCGAACAATCCGCAATTTGCTCTACCAACGCAGCAGCAGTGGCGACCCTTCCGTCGCCCAGTTGGATGGAAAGTTTTGCGATGTGAGTCGCCGTTTGACGATGATTCAAAGTCGGGACCGGTTCGATCGAGATAATCTGCGCTGTTGTTCTAGCTTCCAATTCGGTGTCATCCAGCAGGTCATATGGGCGAAAGGCCAAGATCAACACGGACAGCAAAATGGCACTTGCCAAGAGGATCAGCAGGTTTCGTTTTTTCCGACTCAACTCAGTTCACTCCGCCGCCTCAATCGCCTCTTTATCCGAAAGCGGTTGCTCGACCCGGTTGACCATCTCTTTCGGACAGACCTGCCAGAAGCGCAGCCGCCAGCGGTCCCAGTCGCGCAGGATGGTTTCCGACCATTTGCTGCCGGTGGTCCGCTGATGGCTTGCGATCAGCGATTTGAGATGCTCTTCCCAATAGGCGCTGTCGAGATGCTGCCAGATGATATTCTCGGGATTGGCGCGCTTTGCGAAATCATCATCGACATCCAGCACAAAAGCCATGCCGCCGGTCATTCCGGCGCCAAAATTGCTGCCGACCGGCCCGAGAATGACGGCATTGCCGCCGGTCATATATTCGCAGCCATTGGCACCACAGCCCTCGACCACGACATCCGCGCCGGAATTGCGTACGGCAAAACGCTCGCCTGCCTGTCCCGCGGCATAGAGCTGGCCAGAGGTCGCGCCATAGAGCACGGTATTGCCGATGATCGTATTGGCCTGGGAGGTGAGCGGTGAGCTGACCATCGGCCGCACGACAATCTTGCCGCCGCACAGACCCTTGCCGACATAGTCATTGGCGTCGCCGAATATCTCGAGCGTGATCCCCTGACAGAGAAAGGCGCCAAGGGATTGGCCGGCGGATCCGCGCAGGCGGACGTGGACATGATCTTCGGCGAGATTTGTCATGCCATATTTGGCGGTGACCTCGGCCGAGAAGCGCGTGCCGACCGCGCGGTGGGTGTTGCGCACCGTATAGGTCAGCTGCATTTTCTCCCGCCGTTCGAACACTGGCTGGGCATCGGCGATCATCTGCGCATCGAGACTGTCGGGCACTTCGTTGCGATGGGTTGGCAGGTTGAAACTGCGCGCGGTATCGGGCGCGTCGACCTTGGCCAGAATCGGGTTGAGGTCGAGATCATCCAAATGCTCGGCGCCGCGGCTGACCTGGCGGAGCAGCTCGGTACGGCCGATGATCTCGTGCAGCGAGCGATAGCCGAGGCGCGCCAGTATCTCGCGCACTTCTTCGGCCATATAGGTCATCAGATTGATCACCTTTTCCGGCGTACCGGTGAATTTTTCGCGCAGTTTTTCATCCTGGACACAGACCCCGACCGGACAGGTATTGCTGTGGCATTGCCGGACCATGATACAGCCCATGGCGACAAGGCTGAGCGTGCCGATGCCAAATTCCTCGGCGCCCAGAATCGCGGCGATGACGATGTCACGGCCGGTCTTGAGCCCGCCGTCGGTGCGCAATTTCACCCGGTGGCGCAGGCCGTTGAGGGTGAGCACCTGATTGGCTTCGCTGAGTCCCATTTCCCAGGGCGTACCGGCAAATTTGATACTCGTCTGCGGCGACGCGCCAGTGCCGCCGGTATTGCCGGAGATCAGGATGACATCGGCATGGGCCTTGGCCACGCCTGCGGCAATCGTCCCGATACCGGCCGAGGAGACCAGCTTGACGCAGACCCGCGCGCGCGGGTTGATCTGCTTGAGATCATAGATCAGTTGCGCCAGATCTTCGATCGAATAGATATCATGATGCGGCGGCGGACTGATCAGGGTTACACCGGGAGTCGAATGACGCAGCTTGGCGATAAATTCAGTTACCTTGAAACCAGGCAATTGGCCGCCTTCGCCAGGCTTGGCGCCTTGCGCGACCTTGATCTCGACCTCTTCGCAGGCGCCGAGATATTCTGCGGTCACGCCAAAGCGGCCGGAGGCGACTTGCTTGATCGGACTCGAGGCATTGTCGCCATTGGCGAACGGCTTGTAGCGCCGTTTTTCCTCGCCGCCTTCGCCGGACACTGATTTCGCGCCAATCCGGTTCATCGCGATGGCGAGCGTTTCATGCGCCTCGGGGCTGAGCGCGCCGAGAGACATGCCGGGCGTGTTGAAGCGTTTGCGAATTTCGGTGATCGCCTCGACATCGTCAATCGCGATCGGTTCCGGCGCATAGTTGAACTCCATCAGGTCGCGCAGGTAGATCGGTTCGAGTTCGCGGACGCCCTGCGAAAATTGCAGATAGGAGGAATAGCTGTCCTGGGCGACGGCGCTTTGCAGCAGATGCATCAGATGGGCGCTAAATGCATGGGCTTCGCCGCCGCTGCGTTGCTTGTAAAAGCCGCCAACGGGGAGACGGACAATGGCCGGCTCAAAAGCGGCGCTATGCTTGTCCTGTGCGTTGATGAACAGGGAGGCATAGCCCTCGCCGGAGATTTTGGTTGGCATGCCAGGGAAGAGATCATTGCACAAAGCGCGCGAGAGACCGACCGCTTCAAAATTATAGCCGCCGCGATAGCTCGAGACGACGGCGATGCCCATTTTCGACATGATCTTGAGCAGACCTTCATCGACCGCTTTCTTGTGGCGGGCGATCGATTCGTCGAGCGTCAGGTCGCCAAACAGGCCGCGCTTGTGGCGGTCATAGATAGCCGCTTCCGAGAGATAGGCATTGACCGTTGTCGCGCCGACACCGATCAACACCGCATAGCAATGGGTATCGAGACATTCTGCGGCCCGGACGTTGACCGACGCATAAGCGCGCAGTCCCGTGCGCACCAGATGGGTGTGGACGGCAGCGGTGGCGATGATCATGCTGATCGCCATATGGTCTTCGTCAATATTCTCGTCGGTGAGGAATATTTCGGTCTGGCCCTGGCGGACCGCCTGTTCGGCCTGGTCGCGAATGCGGGTTATCGCATCGCGCAATTCCCGCGCTCCGCCGCTATTGGCCATCGTGCAGTCGATTTCGGCGGCGGCATCCCCAAAACCGAGTTTCAAACGCTCCCACAAGCCGCAGCTGAGTATCGGACTGCCGAGCACCAGCACATCTTCATTCTGGCTGTCCTTTTCGAGGATATTGGCGAGGTTCGAGAAGCGCGTGCGCAGGCTCATGACATGGCGTTCGCGCAGGCTGTCGATCGGTGGATTGGTAACCTGGCTGAAATTCTGGCGGAAGAAATGGCTGATCTGCCGAGGTTTGGTGCTGATCACCGCGAGCGGCGTGTCATCGCCCATCGACCCGATTGCCTCTTTGGCATCCTCGACCATCGGCGCGAGGATCATTTCCATATCCTCCAGCGTATGGCCGGCTGCGGTTTGGCGGCGGATCAGTTCCTCCTTGGAGAAATCCATGCCGCTATTCTTCGGGGCGGGCGGCAGGTCGTCGACCGTCTGGAACCCCTTGACCAGATCAGCATAGGGTTCCTCGCTGGCAATCTTGTCCTTGATCTCGCGATCCTTGAACAAGCTGCCGTCCTGGAGGTCGACGGCGATCATCTGTCCCGGTCCCAGTCGGCCTTTCTCGACAATCTGGCTCTCGGGCACGACAACCATGCCGGTCTCGGATCCGATGATCAGCAAATTGTCGGACGTCTTGCTATAGCGCAGCGGCCGCAGCGCATTGCGGTCGACACCGGCGACGGCCCAGCGGCCATCGGTCATCGCGAGGGCGGCCGGACCATCCCATGGCTCCATCACGCTGGCCATATATTCATACATCGCCTTGTGCGCCGGATCGATGTCCGGGTCATTCTGCCAGGCTTGCGGAACCAACATGGTCTTGGCGGTCGGCGCGTCGCGCCCGGACCGGCAGATGGTTTCAAACACCGCATCCAGTGCAGCGGTGTCCGATGCGCCGGCCGGGATGACGGGCTTAATGTCTTCGCTATAGTCCCCGAAAGCGAGGCTCGCCATTTTGATCTCGTGGCTCTTCATCCAGTTTTTATTGCCACGGATCGTATTCACTTCGCCATTATGGGCGAGACAGCGGAAGGGCTGGGCCAGCCACCATTGCGGGAACGTATTGGTCGAATAGCGCTGATGAAAAATCGCAACCCGGCTTTCAAACCGGTGATCGGTCAGGTCCGGGTAAAAGACCGACAGGCTTTCAGCGAGAAACAGCCCCTTGTAGATGATCGAGCGGCAGGACAGGCTGCAAATATAGAAATCCCTGATCTGTGCGGCGATCAGCTTATTCTCGATCCGTCGGCGGATCAGATAGAGATTTTTTTCAAATTCCGCGGCGCTCTGCTTGTCGGGCATCGGACCGGCAATCATGATCTGCTCGATCTCGGGACGCGTTTCCTGAGCCTTGCGGCCGATTACGGAAACGTCGACGGGCACCTGGCGCCAGCCATAGATAGTATAGCCGGATTCGATGATTTCGGCCTCGACAATGGTGCGGCAGGTTTCCTGCGCATTGAGGTCAGTACGCGGCAGAAAGATCATGCCGACTGCCAGCCGATTGGGGCGGACCTTATGGCCGCTGTCGGCGATGGCATCGTCAAAAAATCGCAGCGGTATATCGATATGGAGACCGGCCCCGTCTCCGGTCATGCCATCGGCATCGACCGCGCCGCGATGCCAAACCGCCTTGAGCGCGTCAATCGCCGACGATACGACGCGGCGAGAAGATTTGCCGTCTGTCGCGGCAACCAGACCGACACCACAGGCATCGGATTCAAATTCCGGTCGATACATGCCGTCGCGGGCAAGACGTTCATGTTCGGGGGTCGGGAAATCATGGGTCATTCGCTGTCTTTCTTCAGCCGTTTTCTCGCATTCTCGCTTGCGGCTTCATGTGCTTTGAAATATTTTTCGAAAGTCGCGCTATGTTCGGCTTCCAGCTTGGCCACCGTCTCACGCTCTTCGGCTGACCAGTTTGCCGGATCCGCCCATCGGGCCGCTTCCTCTTCAGAATAGCATTGATCCGCAGCATCGCAGGCGGCATCGGCAGCAGCTTCGGCTGCATCTGCAGCGGGATCAACGGCCCCAGAATCCCTGCCTTTATCACTTTTCGACGGGGCAGGGAGATGCGCCGTGGCCGCCGCGACCTTTTTCATGATGTCGGGCATCGCCTGCATCAGTTCGGGCATCATATTCATCATGGATTGCATCATCTCCGGATCGACGAAGACCATCATATAGTCGCGGGCAAAAGCGCCGCCGGTGTCTGTGGCGAAAAAGTCATTCATCTCGGCAAGCTGCCGGACGGTATATTTGCGGGCGTAGATTTTCGCGAGGGCTTCGCGGATCTGGGGTTCCATCGCGGTCATCAGATCGATCATTTCATCCATCATCACCTTGGTTGAAATTTTCATCCGCTCTTCAAAATGGGGATCTTTTTCCGTCATCATGTCATTGAATGAACTGTCGCCCATCTTATTGAGGCTATCATCCGCAATGCCATAGCCCTGCATTGTCTCGGCCATCGGCCGATCGAACGCCTGAGCTATGATATTGTTCATCATCTGGTCCATCGTACCCTTCATCATCCGCTGATAGGTGCCGAGCGGGAACAGATAGTCTACGGTGGTTTCGGCCGCCGCGAGGCGCGCCTTGTCCAATCCCGATTCTACTGCACTGCTGGTCGGTGCATGGAGTTCCTGCGCACTAACCGGAGAGCTGAAAGCCGAGGCGATCGCCGCTAGTGAAATTGCGAATTTTATCATCATCTCTACTCCCAGTTGGCGGCTTTACGCCGCGGCCTTTGCCGCCAGCTTTTTGGCGCGCAAATAGCGGTGCATATGTTCGGTCACATCGCGGCCATCGCGGATGCCCCAGACCACGAGGCTCGCCCCGCGCACAATATCGCCGGCGGCAAAAACTCCATCGAGGTTAGTCATCATCGACTTGTGATCCACCCGGAGCGTGCCCCAGCGAGTGACACTGAGATCGGGGCAATCGAATAAGGTCGGCAGTTTCTCCGCATCAAAGCCCAGGGCCTTGATGACCAGATCGGCTTCGATCGTAAATTCGCTATCGGGCTGCACTTCCGGAGATCGGCGGCCGCTTGCATCGGGCGCGCCAAGCCGCATCTTATGCGCTTTGACGGCGGTCGCATGGCTGGTGCCTTCAACCGCTTTGGGGGCAGACAGCCAGACAAATTCGACGCCTTCTTCTTCAGCATTGCGCACTTCATTGGGGGAGCCGGGCATATTGGCCCGGTCGCGGCGGTACAGGCATTTGACTGACCTGGCGCCTTGCCGCACCGACGTGCGCACGCAGTCCATGGCGGTATCGCCGCCGCCAATCACGACAACATTCTTGCCCTTGGCATTATAGCGGCCATTGTCGAAATCCGGCACGTCATCGCCAAAGCTCTTGCGATTGGACGCGATCAGAAAGTCCAGTGCCTCCTCGACGCCGGGCGCGCCCACGCCGGGCATCTTGATATCCCGCGCCTGATAGACGCCGGTCGCAACCAGCAGCGCGTCATGCCTGTCTTGCAAATCACCGAGCGTCGCGTCTTTGCCGACTTCGAAATTTTCGTGAAAGATGATCCCGCCATCTTTGAGTCGTTCTACCCGGCGCATGATCACGTGCTTTTCGAGCTTGAATCCAGGAATGCCATATGTGAGCAGCCCTCCGGCGCGATCATGGCGGTCATAAATATGGACATCATAGCCCGCCACCCGAAGATATTCGGCGGCGGTGAGCCCGGCGGGGCCGGCACCGATGATCCCGACCGACTGGCCGCGCGGCGCGCCCGGCTGCAAGGGTTCGACCCAGCCTTCTTCCCAGGCAGTGTCGGTGATATATTTTTCCACCGCTCCGATGGTCACCGCGCCATGGCCTGAAAATTCGATCACGCAATTGCCCTCGCAGAGGCGGTCCTGTGGACAGATGCGCCCACAGATTTCCGGCATGGTCGAGGTCAGGTTGGACATTTCATAGGCTTCGCGGAGCCGCCCTTCGGCGGTCAGCTTCAGCCAATCTGGAATATGATTGTGCAACGGGCAATGGACCGAACAATAAGGTACGCCGCATTGCGAGCAGCGCGCAGACTGTTCCGCGGCCGCATTGGGCGCATATTTGTCAGCAATTTCCTGAAAATCTTCGGCGCGCAGCTCGGGTGCGCGTTTGCTCGGATAGGATTGTCCCTGATCCACAAATTTCAGCATATCCAATTTTTCCGGGGCCTGTGCCATGCCAGATGCTCATTTCTGTTGTTTTTGATTGTCGATCCTTGCCCTTCGGCGGAGCAATGCCATTTAAATAGCCAAGAAATCGGGCAGAGTCACGCAAAATCCGGTATATTAGACAGTTATACTGTCCTATATAGGAAATATTAAATTACTCAGCTACGTCTCAGGATATCTTTCGGGATTAATAGTCTCGTATCGGTACTAAAAAAGGGCAACGACAAATGGGAAAAGCTGCGATATAGAATTTTTTCCAACTGGTTCTTGCGGATATTATCATGACATTTCTTCAGATGCTGCTCCTCGCCATTGTGCAGGGCGTGACCGAATTTTTGCCGATTTCTTCGTCGGGCCATTTGATCCTGCTCCCGGTTTTTACCGGCTATGCCGACCAGGGCCCGATGATCGATATTGCCGTCCATGTGGGATCATTGCTGGCGATCATCACCTATTTTTTCAAAGACGTGATCAGCCTTGGACGCGGGGGTTTTGCGACAATTGGTATCGGTCAGGCGCCTGCCGAGCGGCGGCTGTTCTGGTGGATCATTCTGGGCACCATTCCCGCCGTGATTGTCGGCCTGTTTCTGAAAACCGGCGGCTATCTGGATGGCTTTCGCAGCACCACATTGGTGGGCATCAATCTCATCATCTACGGCATATTGCTCGGGATTGCGGACCGGGTGGGCAAACAGGTGAAGTCGTTTGAAGACATGACCATGAGAGACGGCATCATCGTCGGGCTGGCCCAGGCGCTTGCGCTGATTCCCGGCACCAGCCGGTCTGGCGTGACGATGACGGCCGCACGTTTTCTGGGATATACGCGAGTCGAGGCGGCGCGTTTCTCTTTCCTGCTGTCGATACCCGCTGTTGCTGGGGCAGGAGTGCTGATCATTCCCGATCTGATGGGCGCGAGCAGCGAACTGCTCAAGGAGGCTTTGATCACCGGCGTCCTGACCTTCCTGGCGGCGCTGGCGACCATGGCTTTCCTGATGCAGTTTCTGCGCAAGGCCTCGATGATGGTCTTTGTCGTCTATCGCGTCGCGATGGGCGCCGCGTTGCTGCTGTTCTTCTAAAGACTAGTTAGCTGGCCTTCGCCCGCGCGCCGAACCGGCCCTGGGCGGTATATTTCTCCATCCACCCGCGCGCGACGGCTGCCAGGGGTGTCGGTGAAATTCCGAAAGCGTCCAGTCCTGCGGCATTTTCGGACACGATATTGTCCTTCTGCAGCATCTTATATTGATCGGAGGTAATCGGGGCGCCCGGCAATGGCCCGATCATCGTTGCCATCAACTTGGCGGCAAAATCGGGGATATCGACAAAAGTCCGCTCCCGCCCGGTCATTTTGGCGATCCGGCGATTCAAATCGCCCATGCTGATGATTTCAGGCCCGCCCAGCTCATAGCTTTGCCCGGCATAGGATTGCGGATTTTCGACGATCTTGGCGACCGTGTCGGCGACATCGCCAACGAAAATCGGCTCGAATTTGGTCTCTCCGCCGATGATCGGCACGATCGGCAGCATCTGAATCATCCCGGCAAAGCGGTTGATAAACGCATCTTCCCGGCCAAATACGATCGACGGTCTGAGGATCGTTGCGGCGGGAAAGGCCTCGCGCACCGCTTGCTCTCCCTCGGCCTTGCTTCGGCCATAGCGTGACGGCGACTGCAGGTCGGCGCCGATCGCCGACATTTGCACCAGAGTGCGACAGCCAGAAGCAGCGGCAGCTTCTGCCACATTGCGGGCTCCGGAGACATTGACGGTCTCCATCTGGCTGCCGAAAACCCCAACCAGATTGATCACCGCCGCGCAGCCATGGACGGCGCGCGCGACGCTCTCTTTCTTGGTCACATCGGCGCTGGCAAATTGCACCTGACCGAGATTGCCAAGCGGTTTGATATGCGTTGCATTTTTAATATTGCGCTCGGCAATGCGCACCAGCGCGCCGCGTGACAATAATTGCTCGGCAATATAGCGGCCCAAAAAGCCCCCGCCGCCAAAAATACAAATTAATTTTCCGTCAATTGCCATCATTCTACCTGCTTTTGCATGAAATCTCTCGCCGCGCTTTTGCCCGAGTTTGGCGGGTGGCACAACTGGCTATAGCTTGCCGCAGCGCGATTGTTTCGATCGCGGGCGCGCGCGCAACCTTGTTGGCTTCCACTTCCGAATCGAGGTCGATGGCTCAGGCGTAATAAGCGACGCTTTGCATGCCGGTTGCGATCAGCTGTTTCTCGCTATTCCAGACGCTCATATATTGGCTGCTCGCGCCATGATCTGCATGATGGGTATGGGAGTCGATAAGCCACCAGCCATCTTCGGTCGCGGGATTGTCGACGATGATATTGAACTGCCAGTTCATCGAGCTGACCATCGCATTGCTGTCGAGCAGGCCCATCATGGACGGAGGCAGACTGTCTCCCATGCAGAGCAATTCTGCAACCGGGTCCAGACCCTCACGCTGGTTCAGCCGCATCCAGCGAGTCAGGCGGTTGGTTTTGGTGCTGGTATCGATGCGCTTGCCGACATATTCCATATTGGAGGTAAAAAATTGTGGCGGGCCGCTATGCAGATCCTTGTCTGTCGGCAGCGGAGGGAAGACAGGCTCTGCCATATCGGCGGCCGTGACGTCTGTCTCGCGCGGCTTGGCAAAGACAAAATTGCAATGCAGGCCGAGCCCCTTGTCCCCGGAAATTTCGGATTGGACAAAGGCTGTGCTTCGACCGCGTCTTAGCATCTTCGCTTCGGCTGTCAGCGTTCCAAAAAGCGGGCCAACAAAGGCGATCTGGGCAGATCGAAGCGGCGGCAGTTCATCCTCGAGATGACTGGCAGCTTGATAAGCCAGCGCGGAGGATAATCCGCCAAATGCGGTTCGTCCCTGGGTCCAGCTTTGCGGAAGATTCACGGGATTGTCTGGGCCGCCCGATCCGCACTGATCCAGTAGTGTGTTAAGCGATGTTGGTTTTTCAGCTGCAATAGTCATAGGCATCGCTTATCCCGCCAATCCCGCTAAATCTACTGTTAAGATTTACAAATTTCCCAAAATCAGATATGGCTTGGTCCTGTTTTCAATCTCTTACTGGAAATTGGTAAAATGAACTTTACAAGTACACTGACCCGCGCCGACTTGGCTGATACGATGAATCGGCAGGTAGGTCTGTCTCGTGCCGATGGCGCGGTGATGGTGGAATCGATTCTCGATCATATGATCGAGGCGCTGGTCTCTGGTGAGAATGTCAAGATTTCAGGATTTGGAACATTTGTTTTACGCGACAAAGGTGAGCGGACGGGACGCAATCCCAAAACAGGCGTTGAAGTGCCGATCGCTCCGCGCCGGGTTCTAACCTTTCGGGCCAGTCAGACGATGCGTGATCGAATTATTGCCGCAGGATAATAGTTCGCGGTTGGGAGAGTAGAATATGGCCAAGGATCTGGGTGCGTTTCGCACGATTGGCGAATTGTCAAAAGAGCTGCAGATCAAGCCGCATATATTGCGCTATTGGGAAGATCAGTTTGCGATGCTGACGCCGCTGAAACGGGCGGGCGCCCGGCGCCATTATCGCTCCGAAGATGTCGAAATGGTCAAGACGATCAACCGGCTGCTCAATGAAGAAGGCTATACGATCAAGGGCGCGCGGAAATTTTTGGCTTCGCGGCGCAGAGGACCGGAGATGGTCGAAGATGCGCCTCAAGCTGCCGCCATGCCCCTTCCGGCAAACACTGACGAAGACAGTCGCCTGATCGTTGCCGAACTGAAGACTATCCGCGACCAACTGTCCCGCGCTTTGACGGCTGCCTAGTCGTAATTTGGCCCAAGCTCGGGGTCGAGATCACGGGGGCGTGTAAAGCGATCGAGCGTTCCGCTATTTTCCGCGATATCGGCCCAGCTTTTAATCGCCAGAGTCATTTCTGCCAGCGTCGCGGTGGGATATTTTTCTTCCACTTTGTTGCGCGCTGCTGACGAGCCATCGTCTGGAACCAGATCAAAGATCAGATCTTCGAGCCCCGGATTGTGACCGACCATGAGAACATGATCTGCATCCTCATTTGCGCCGCGCAAAACATCGAGAAGCGTTGCTGACGAAGCCAGATAAATTTTGCGATCCCATGTTGGCTCCATCGACAGGCCGCTGGCTTCTTCGACATGTTCGAGCGTCTCGATCACCCGCACGGCTGGCGAGGCGAGAATCTGGTCAAAATCCAAACTCTCCCGCTGGATGAACTGGCCCATGACTTTGGCAGCTCGCATTCCCTTGTCATTCAATGGGCGATCAAAATCGCGAGATACGGGATCATCCCAGCTGGATTTGGCGTGGCGTAGGAGAGTGAGTTTTTTCATATCGGATCGTCATGCATGAAACTTGTTTCAGTTGAAAGACCGGATTGTGTCATATCGGACTTGGACGTTTTGATTTCGGTCAGCGCTTCATCTAGCGTCATGCGAATGATCGGGGTGCCCTCCGGAAAAGCGGAGAAAAGCCGTGATGGAAAAGCGGAGGAGAGAATCACAAAATGGCCATGATCGCCGGCGCGCCGGATGATCCGGCCAAAGGCCTGCGCCAGTCGTGCCCGAATGATCCGGTCATCATAGCTGGTACCACCGCCAGCCAGACGGCGGGCGCGATGGAGGATATTGGGGCGTGGCCAGGGCACGGATTCCATCACAACGAGGCGCAGGCTTTGGCCGGGAACATCAACGCCGTCGCGCAAGGCATCTGTGCCAAGCAAGCTGGCTTTGGGCTCATCGCGAAAAATATCCACCAGCGTCCCGGTATCGATCGGATCGACATGCTGGGCATATATTGGCAAGCCGCTCTGCGCCATCCGGTCAGCGATCCGGGCATAGACCGTCCGCAGGCGGCGAATCGCGGTGAACAGGCCGAGCGTGCCGCCGCCGGATGCTTCGATCAATTGCGCATAAGCGCCGGCCAGACCGGCCATATCACCGCGCTTCACATCGGTGACGATGATGACCTTGGCCTGATTGGGATAATCAAAGGGACTGGCGACCTCAAATTCCTGGGTTGCATGCTCGAGATGCACGGCGCCGCTGCGCGCCCGCGCAGTATCCCATCCGCCGCCGCCTTTGAGCGTCGCGGAGGTGATCATCATGCCATGGGCCGGCTTGGTGACCATTTCGGTGACCGGAATTGTCGGGTCGAGCCAGTGGCGGCAGATCCCCAGATCATATTCGCGGCCTTCATAGCGGTCGATCATCAGCCAGTCGACGAAATCGGGATCGGCCGGACCGCCAATTCGGGCCAGCAAGGACAGCCATCCCGAGAGCGTGTCACAGCGCCAGCCGAGACTCGATAGCGCCCCTTCCATCCGTGCCCGCGCGGGCCCATCCATCCAGTCCGGACCTTCCTCGATGAGATGCTCGATCCGCTGGGCGAGCCGGACAAGTGGTCTGAGCAGGGCATCCATCGCCTCGGCAGCGGTGGCCACCGCATCGATCATCGGGCCTTCGACATCGCTCAATTCGGTTTCGAGGCCATAGCCGGCATCGGCGCTCTGGCTTTCATCGCGCGCAAAAACCATCGCACGGACTTGATGGAGCAGCGCTTCGACCGGACCAAAGGGTTCGCCCTCGGCGAGCCGCTGCAGCCAGCCATCGCTGGGCAGGGCTTCGGCGGCATGGCGCGCGCTTTCAATCGCCCGGCCGCCTTCCTCATCATAGGAGGCGAGATCGGCCAGCCGCGCCGCAAGACCTCTGCGGCGCCCGCGATTCTTGCTCTCCGGTCCGATCACCCAGCGACGGATTTCAATTGCCTCCTGGCCGGACAGACGCGCGGCAAACATCGAGTCGGCGGCATCGAACAGATGATGGCCTTCGTCAAAAATCAACCGTGTCGGCCGGTTTTGCTGCTCGCGGCCGCGGGCCGCATTGACCATCACCAGCGCATGATTGGCGATGACAATATCCGCCTGCTGGCTGGCGCGGGAGGCCTTTTCGATGAAACATTTGCGATAATGGGGACAGCCGGCATAGACACATTCGCCGCGCCGGTCGGTCAGCGCGGTCGTGCCGTTGCGGCGGAACAATGTCGTCAGCCAGCCAGGCAGATCGCCGCCAACCATATCGCCATCTTTGCTGTAGGCGGCCCAGCGCGCGACGAGATGGGCGAGGATCGCGGCCCGTCCGGCGAATCCGCCTTGCAACGCGTCTTCGAGATTGAGCAGGCAGAGATAATTTTCGCGGCCTTTCCGCACGACGACTTTTTTGCGGAACGTCGCTTCATCAGGATAGATGCGCCGGGTTTCGCGGTCGAGCTGGCGTTGCAGGGCTTTGGTGAAGGTTGAAATCCACACCGCGCCGCCGGCCTGCTGCGACCATAAGGATGCAGGGGCGAGATAGCCGAGGGTTTTGCCAATGCCGGTTCCTGCTTCGGCGAGGAGCATATTGGGCGCGCCTTTGATCCGCCGCGGATTGAATATCTGCGCGACCGCTGCGGCGTAGCTTTTCTGGCCCTGGCGGTCTTCCGCGCCCGCCCCCGTCAGCTGGTCCAGCGTTGCGAGGGTCGCTGTTTCATCCAGCGTGATCGATCTGGGCGCCGGGCGCGGTGCTTCTTCTTCCCATTCGTCCAGTTTAGAGAACAGCCATCGCTCGGCCTGTGCCGGCTTTGTAAGCTTCTGTCCCACTTCGCCGGCCCATGGCCAGCGCAACCGGTACAGCGCCTGGGCGCTGCTCCACGCGCCTTCGCGTTCTTGCCAATGCGGCGCTTCCAGACCGGCCAGAAGCAGACTGGCGGCCTGGCGGTAGAGATGGGCAACATCCGCCTCTTGTTCCGGTGCGGCGAGGCCCAGCGTCTTCGCCAGTCCCGCTGGTGTGGGAACGATGAACTGCGCGGGATGGATGAAGGCATAGAGTTCGAGCAGATCGAGACCCGAGAGATCGGGATAGCCCAGCCGCTGACCCAGGAGCGGCGCATTGAGCAGGATATGCGGCGTCTCCGCGACGCAGCCAATCGCTTCGCCTTTGCCAATGGCTCGCGAGACGCCGTCTGTGTTGCAAATCCAGATACCGCTGTGGCTGGCATGAAGTGCCGGATAGGGAAGGGGAATTGCGGTCAAGATTGTCGCGGCCCTGTCAGGGCGCGTGCGGACCGACAAGCGCGACGCCGGCAATGAAGCGATGGGCTCCGAACAGCACCGTATAGAGCACGAGCGCAATGACAATGCTGATCATTTCTCGTCCGGGTGTGGCCACTTCTGACGGTTTCACCCACGGACCTTCGTTGCGCGACACGGTGAAGATTGAAATCAGCGCCCAGAGGCCGAGACCGCCAAATAATATCAGAGACTTATTGTCGCCGTTGGCGAGCAGATGGCCTGCGCACCAGATCAGCACGCCGGTCAGCATCGGATGTCTGATCCATTGCTTGATCCGGGATTTTCCCTGCGCCACACCAATGAGATAGAGGGCGAAGACCATCAGCAGCATATTGAGATGGCGGCCCCAGTTGGGCGCATCATAAACAAATTCAGCCGGAACCGAGCGCCAACCGAAGATCATCAATCCCACCGAAGTCAGGATTAGCAGTGCAACCAGTCCCTTATGCGGTCCTTCGCCAATTGCTCCTTGAATTGAACCTCTTAGCCCCGGCGTCACCGATTTCATCAGATGAACAATGCTCCAGAGAAATACGCCCGCGATCAATAATGTCATCACCATTCTCCTAATTTGAACCGGTTCTAACTTGCTATACCGGCTAAGGCCACTATTTGCGGAACATAGGCAAAAAAACAGGACAAATTCGTGACCGATTATCGTGAAGCAGCAGAAAATTCAAAAGCGTGGCCGTTTGAGGAAGCCCGCAAGCTGCTCAAACGCTATCGCGGCGAGCGAGGCGCACCTGCGCCCAAACCAGATGGTCAGCCGATGCTGTTCGAGACCGGCTACGGACCGTCAGGCCTGCCGCATATCGGGACGTTTAATGAAGTGCTCCGCACGACGATGGTTCGCCATGCCTATGAAACACTCACCGGCAATCCGACGCGGCTGATCGCCTTCAGCGATGACATGGACGGTTTCCGCAAAGTGCCGACCAATGTGCCCAATCAGGCGATGCTGGCGGAGCATCTGCACAAGCCGCTCACTCAAGTGCCCAATCCCTTTGAAACCGATCACAAGAGCTTCGCCGCTCACAATAATGCGATGTTGCGCGAGTTTCTCGATCAATTTGGTTTTGACTATGAATTCATATCCTCAACCGAGCAATATCAGAGCGGCGCATTTGACGAGACGCTGAAACTCGTACTGGCGCGCAACCAGCAGATTTTGGATATCATGCTGCCGACTCTGGGCAAGGAACGGCAGGCAACCTATTCCCCGATATTGCCGATCAGCCCGAAAACCGGCCATGTGCTGCAGGTGCCGGTTGAAGTCGTCGATGCGGAGACCGGGATTGTCCGTTTCGAGGACGATGGCGAGATGATCGAACATAATGCGCTGACCGGCGGGGCAAAGCTGCAATGGAAAGTCGACTGGGCGATGCGCTGGACCGCGCTCGGCGTCGATTATGAAATGTACGGCAAAGACCTGACCGAAAGCGGTATTCAGTCCGGCAAGATCGCCAAGGTGCTCGGCGCGCGCAAGCCTGAGGGACTCATCTATGAGATGTTCCTTGATGAAAAGGGCGAGAAGATTTCCAAGTCCAAAGGCAATGGTCTGTCGCTGGACGACTGGCTGCGCTATGGCTCGGAAAATAGTCTCGCATTCTATATTTACCGGGAACCCAAATCGGCGAAGCAACTGCATCTCGGCGTGATCCCGAAGGCGGTCGACGAATATTTCCAGTTCCGCACCAACTGGCATGACCAGACGCCCGACAAACGGCTCGGCAATGCCGTGCATCACGTCCACAATGGTGAGGTTCCGGAAGACACGATTCCGGTCACCTTTGGTTTGCTGCTCAACCTGGTCGGTGTGATGGGCGAGGCGGAGAAGGATCAGATCTGGGGCTATTTGCGTCAATATGCGCCCGATGCGACTCCGGAAACCTATCCGGACCTGGACGAGCTGATTGACAATGCCATGGCCTATCACAAGGATTTCATCGCGCCCAGTTTGCACCGCCGGAAACCGGAAGGCGTGGAAGTGGCTGCACTGGCGCGTCTTGATGGCGAGCTTGCAGCGCTTCCCGAAACTGCGCCAGCCGAAGATATCCAGACGATTGTCTATACGATCGGCAAAGAAGGTGGGTTCGAAAATCTGCGAGACTGGTTCAAAGCGCTCTACGAGACGTTGCTGGGTTCCCCCCAGGGGCCACGCATGGGCAGTTTCATCGCCTTATATGGCATATCAAATACACGGAAATTGATTTCGGAGGCTCTGGCATGAGCGGCTATCATCTCGCTCAGATCAATATCGCCCGATTCCGGCGGCCCAAGGATGATCCGGCCAATGCCGATTTCATGGCGGCGCTTGATCCTGTCAATGCAGCGGCGGAGGCGGCACCGGGTTTTGTCTGGCGTCTGACCGGCGACGGCAATGATGCAGTGGATATAGATGCGGTCCCTGGCGATCCCAATCTGGTGGTCAACATGTCGACATGGATCGACGTCGATTCACTGGGCGCCTATGTCTATCGCCATGATCAGCATCTGGTGATCATGCGCCGCCGCAAGCAATGGATGGAACATATCGACGTCTATCAGGCGCTCTGGTGGGTGAAGGCTGGCCATCAGCCGAGTGTCGCAGAAGGCTTGGCAGCGCTAGATCAACTCGCTGCGCATGGACCGACCGCCAAGGCCTTTACCTTCCGGGAGACCTTTGCTGCGCCAGATGGCTCGGCCGCGCGTCCCGTACTGGATGAATGCGCCTGATGATTGATATTTTCACCACCGGCGGAACGATCGACAAAGTCTATTTCGATGCCTTGTCGGAATATCAGATTGGCGCGACCGCGCTGCCCGATATGCTCGCCGAAAATAACGTCTTTGTCGCCCATCGAGTCACCCAGCTGATGCGCAAGGACAGTCTTGAACTCACCGATGTGGATCGCGCGGCGATCCATCAGGCAGTGGCTGCCAGCGATGCGGACAAGATTCTGGTGACCCATGGCACCGACACGATGGTGCAAACCGGCTGCGGTCTGGCGGAGATCAAAGGCAAAACCATCGTTCTGACCGGGGCGATGCAACCCGCGACTTTGCGCAACAGCGATGCCGAGTTTAACGTCGGCTTTGCGCTGGCAGCGGTTCAGACCCTGCCGCACGGGGTCTATATTGCGATGAATGGTGAAGTCTTCGATCCCGCGACAACGGCGAAAGACCGGTCGGCGCATCGCTTCGTCAGCAAATAGGATTATTTGCTCAATCGAGCCATCAGCAAGGGCCCGATCTTCATCGAGATGGCAATTGTCGCGATCATCGTGAGATAGGCGACCAGACCGTAGAATGTCAGTCCCGGTATCGTCCACATCAGCAAGACATCATTGCCGCCGGGCACCGCGCTGGCCCCGAGCCCCATCAGGAAGCCGCCCGCAAGATTTTCCAGCGCCTGTTTCCAGCTGCCCAGACTTGGCTTGAAACGGTCTTTGAGCCAGCTTGAAAAAATCGCGCCAGTAAATAGCGCGACCACTGCAAATTCGATCGTCTTGCCGACCGACAGGCCCTGACCTTGCAGGAAGCTGTTGAGCAAGGCGGCATAGGCCCATTCCGGATGGGTGCCATATATTGTTGCGGCGCAAATACCGATGGTGATCAACGCCAGATAGGCAAATTGGCGCTTGGCGAGAATCAGCCACAGGCTGATCAGTGAAATGATCGCGAAACCACCCAGGGCAATCTGTTTGGTCAGGCTTTGATCCACGGGGGTTCGGCGCAAAAATTCTACCGGTTCGAACAGGTCGAGCACATCATCGCGGGCGAGCCACAGGGCAATGGCGAGACCGACAAAGCTCAGGATATAGCTGAATTTTCCGGTGCCAATATATCCGACCGTGCCGACAAAGCAGCCGCGGTTTATCATCGCTCCGACGCCCATCAGCGCGGCCCCGAAAAACAATTGGCCGTTGAGCGGGATGTCGAGCGGCAGATGGGCGCGTCCGGTCAGTTCGACGAGCGCAAATAGAATCAGCGCGGCCCAGCTGGCCACCACCAGCAGGCCGAACAGCCAGTCGACTTTGCTTTGATTGACCCAGCGATCGGTCGCTGCCACCGTACAGGTCGCGACCCGGCCCAGCGAAAAGCCGAGCAGGAAGGCCAAAGGGATGACATAGAAAGATGGCATGATCTGGCTTACTCCTTCCCCGCATATTCGCAATGCCGTCGACGTTTCAACATTGTATTCGCGCCATGTCGGGCATAGGTTTCAGTCATGAGAATCAACGCCGATTTTGATCAACCTGTTGTCATGCGTCCCGAAGAGATGAAATGGGTCCTGTCGCCTTTGCCCGGTGTCGAGCGCAAAATGCTCGACCGGGTTGGCGAGGAGGTGGCGCGGGCGACGTCGTTGGTGCGCTATGCGCCGGGCAGTTTTTTTGATCCGCATGTTCATGGCGGCGGCGAAGAATTTCTGGTGATCGAGGGCGTTTTTTCCGATGAGCATGGCGACTTTCCCGCAGGGACTTATGTCCGCAATCCGATTGGCACCAGGCATAAACCCCATAGCAGGGATGGGTGCATCATTCTGGTCAAGCTGCATCAGTTTGACCCGGCGGACATCGCCCATTTCTCGGTTCATATGGATGATCTGGACTTTGAAGATGGCGGCGCGCCGGGGGTGGAATTTGCCTGGCTGCATGACTTTGAGGGAGAGTCGGTCAAGATTGTCCGCTGGGCAGCGGGGAGCAGCTATCCGCTGCACAGCCATGACGGCGGCAGCGAGACGTTCATATTGCAGGGCAGCCTGACCGATGAACATGGCCATTATCCGGCCGGCAGTTGGGAACGGACGCCGCCGGGATGGTGCCACCAGCCGTATAGCGAGAAAGGCTGCCTGGCCTGGGTTAAAACCGGCCATTTGACTCCCGGAAAACTGGGCAAATATGCTCAAGCTGCAGCGGGCTGAGTGACCAGTCGCATCACTTCGCCATAATTTCTGGCCAGCGTCATCCGCGGGCCATATCCCTTTTCGATCAGCAGCGCATTGGCCTTGGCGAGATGATAGCAGGGCACGCCCATGAACAGATGATGCTCGCTATGATAATTGACCCAATAAGGCGCCAGCGAAATCCGCTCCCACCAGCTGGCATAGGTCGTCCTGGCATGGCTGAACGGATCATCGCCGCCGGTGGTGGTGCAGGCATGTTCAGCGATATTGCGAATCCGCAGGATCAGCTGAAAACTCGTTGCGAGCGCGACAATCCAGATCAGGAATGGAATGATCCCCAAGGTCGCGAGGCTGACGATCAGCACCAACAGATGAACCAGCAGAAAGCGACCGACGGTTTTCGCGGTGATGATCGCGCCATCGACCGTGGCCGGCTCGGCGCCGATACCCGCGCGGGATGAATTGTTCAGGGTGCGACCAGCACTGGTGTCGCGCTTGCTGTTGCCGTTGGTGCTGAGCTTGTCGAAGTATGAACGGCGTGCATCCCTGTCCTTCGACAGGCTCAGGACGAACGGGGTGAGCATATGTTTGACTCCGACCCATGCCTTGGCAAATTGACTGCTCCGCTGCTTGAAAAATGTCTGTCCGGTCAGATCACGGATGATCTTGCGCTTCATGCTCGCCCTGGTCGTCGGGAAGGGCGCGGACAGGCTGAGGTCCGGGTCCTCCTCCTGCTGGGTGAAGCGGTGGTGGGTCAGATGATAGGCGCGATAGGCCTGAAGATCGCTGCCGGTTGCGGCCCCGCCAAACCATTCGCCGACGAAATTGTTGATCTTGCGATCGGGATGCAAAAGACCGTGGGCCGCTTCATGCATCAAAATGGAAAGGCCGAGCTGCCGTCCGCCGACCAGCAATATTGCGAAAGGTGTTGCGATCAGTCCGGCGAGCCAATGCCATTGCCACAGCCAGGCGGTTCCGCCGGCAAAGACTGCCACCAGCAACCAGCCATGGAAGGCCAGCCACAATCCGCGTAGCGGCGACACATGAGTCAGTGCCGCCCATTCTTCGCGGGTGAATATCTCATTGGGCTTGGCGGCCTTGACAGCGGGCATCGGGTCCTCTCCTTCCACTCAATATAGCGGAATTTTGCCGTTTTTCAAATCTTCGCGATGCCGTAGCGTTATCTGGCAATTCCCAAAACCGCCCGTCTTGAGCCGGTCGAGGGATCATCTGCGCAAAATAGTCTCGAGCCTGTCGCAGGATGAACCGAATGACTTGCCCGCATCAGGCCAGTTCTTCGACCAAGCGGGCCATGAAATCCGCGCCGCGCGCAAATTGTTCGACCGAGACATATTCATTGGGCTGGTGGGCCTGTTCAATCGATCCGGGACCGCAGATCACGGTCGGGAAACCGGCTTGCTGAAACTGCCCGGCCTCGGCGGCATAGGATACCACCCCGGCGGGACTATTGTCACCGGTCAGTCGGCGGATGAAGGCTTCGGCTTGTTCCGACCCTGCGTGGGTCATCGGCGGCGCATGGCTCTGCTGCGTCACCCGCACGCCGGTTTCAGGGAAAGCACGTTTCAACTCGCTGTCGAGCGCCGCGCATTTGGCCTTGAACGGTGCGAGAATAGCGTCCGGATCGGTGCCGGGCGGACAGCGCAGGTCAAAGACAAATTGCGCGCGGCGCGCGAGGATATTGGGCGCGGTTCCGCCAGCCATCTTACCGATGGTCAGGGTTGCATGGGGTGGGATGAAGGGCGAGTCCGGGTCTGCATTCTCCCACAGGCCGCGCGCCAGTTCGGCAAGATCGTGCATCAATTCCACCGCGACCATATTGGCGGAGATGCCGAGATGGGTCAGGCTGCTATGCGCCTCATGACCGAGTATCTCGACCTCATGCACGGTGATCCCCTTATGTCCGGTAATCGGCTTCATCATTGTCGGCTCACCGATAATCGCCAGCGCCGGTTTCGGCAGCTTGGCCGCCATTTCCGCGATCATCGCCGGCGCGCCGAGACAGCCAATCTCCTCGTCATAGCTGAACGCGAGATGGACCGGCTTGCGGCCGTCCTTGAACAGCGGCACCGCCGCAAGGGCCAGCGCGATAAAGCCCTTCATGTCACAGGTCCCGCGGCCATGAAGCAGGCCGTCCCGCTCGGTGACTGTCCAGGGATCGCTGTCCCAGTCCTGCCCGTCAATCGGCACGACATCGCTATGACCGGATAGGATGATCCCGCCCTCGACCGCAGGGCCAACGCTCGCATAGAGATTGGCCTTGGACGCATCGGCGTTGACAACCCGCGTTGATGCGACGCCGTGCTGGCTTAGATAATCCTCGACCCATGCGATCAATTCAAGATTGCTGTTCCGCGATGTCGTGTCAAAGCCGATCAGCGTCGCGAATATCTCGCGGGCGGAGGCGAGGAGGATATTGGTCATGGGGTCGATTCCGTTGGGGCAGGGTGACAGAGGTGAAATTGTGCAAGTCCGATGGGCATGGCGCCAACTATCATGGCCGCCGGTGATTGGGACAGGAAATAATGACCGGCGCTTGTCATTGCGAGACGCGCAGCGCGGCAATTGAGATCAGTCCCGACCCAAGTGTTTGTCCTGCTCCTGTCGAAGGGCGTTTCGCATCTTGAACCATCCTTCGACAGGCGCAGGATGAACGGTCAATCAATTGCGCTAAACTCCGAGAAGTCATCCAGTCGCGAATCTTGCTTTCCCGCGCGGCCATCTGCGATCGCCAACCTCGAAAACTCGCTCTCGGTCTATTCCACTCCGCCACTGACCGCTACGCCGGTCGCGCCGACAGCTTCTGCCTCACCGGCGCTTTCCAGCCGGCCCTGTTCCGCCAGTTCCAGCAGTTTCTCCGCCGCGGCGGCAAGCGGGCCGCGATGGGGGTTGAAGGCGACGGGTTTCAAAGTTGTGGTGGCGGCGGCGAAATTCTTGTCTGCCATATATTGCGCGGCGACGGTCATGCGCAGGCCCTGATCGAACGGGGCGAGTTGCAGCGCCCGATGCAAACCATCAATGGCAATTTGCGGCGGCCGGCTTCCGGTTGACCGGTAGCTGCGAAAATATTGGATCAGCGGAATCGGGTGATTGGTCTCGATACGGTTGGCCGCGACAATCTGTTTCCGCACATCTTTCCAGGCCTGGACCTGATCGTCGGCATTTTCGGCGCGCCGCGCATAGGCGTAGATTTTCTGGATTTGCGCGCGCACCCGTTTGGGATCCAGCGCCAGTGACCGGTCGGCAGCGGCAATCGCTTCCGCATCATAGCCCGCGTCAAATTCTGCTTCTGCAAGCGCTTCCAGAACCGCTCCATTGTCGGGATATTGGGCGGCGATCCGTCGTGCATCGACGACAATCTCTTTCGCTTCCTCTTCGTCGACGCCGGTGCGCGATTCCATGATGATCGGCATGATTTCGGCTTCCGCTTCGGACAGGCGGCGGATCGAAACAGGACCGGTTTTCAAGCGATCGGGCGGTATCGCGATGACGGTGATCCGCTTGTTTCTGGCATATCTGTCGAGGTCGCTATCCAACTGCTGGAGGTCACCGAAGGCCTGTTTCGAAGCCTCCAATTCGCTGCTGCCCTTGGCCAGAAGATTCTGGAATGTCTCCATTTCGCCCGGACGTTCCTTACCGAGAGTGAGATAGTGATATAAGAGCCAGCTGCGACCATAGAATTGATCATAGCCGCCAGTTCTATTCTTCCGGTAGGCATTTGTATCGAGCAATAATTCTATCGGAACCTTGCGAGATGCGGCGAGTTCATAGGCGCGGTGAGCGGCGTCACCTCCAAGCACGATCGTGCCATCGCGCTCAAATTTGCCAGAGGCGTAAAATTCGGCAAATCCCTCGCTGAACCAGCGCGGAAATACGCGGCTGGTGATATTGTAGAGAAAATGATGCGCATATTCATGACGCAATATGGTTTCGGGCGACAAGGCAAATTTGCTGCCGCCGGTCCGTAATTTGGGAACAATTGTGACGATATTCCCGGCATTGGGAAGATAGATTCCGGCCGTATATTTGCCTTTCACATCCGCCAGCTTGCGTACGTTGGACTTGCTGCTGACGACGAAAACCGTGATCCGGTTTGAAGGACTGGGCGACTCCGGTGCCCTGCCCAGGCGAAAAGCCATGGCCGCATGAAAAGTCTCGAGCCGCTCGGCAAAGAGCCGGATCGTGCTCGCCTTCTGGTCCGCGTAGATAACAAAATGTTCGCTGCTTGCCTCGTGCCAGGCTGCCCGTGCTGGCGATGCGATAATCTGCAATGCGCAGACCAGGACCAAAAAGTATTTTATCATCAAAAGTCCCTTCATTATGATTCGATATAAATCGAAATCAAATAAAGGGACAATGATTTCTTATGAATTAGTTCTAGTTCAACCCTGAGAAGCAACCCAATCGCGGATCTTGCTTTCCAGCACGCTCATCGGCAATGCGCCGGTATTGAGCACCTGATCGTGAAATTCGCGCGGATCGAATCGGTCGCCGAGCGCTTCTTGCGCTTCCGCCTTCAGCCGCTGGATGGTCAGCGCGCCAATTTTATAGGCCAGCGCCTGGGACGGGATCGCGATATAACGTTCGACTTCGGCGGTCGCATCGGTTTCGCCCATGCTGCTGTTGTCGAGCATATATTTGATTGCCTGTTCGCGGGTCCAGCCCTTGCTGTGCAGGCCGGTGTCGACAACCAGTCGCATCGCGCGGAGCATCTCGTCGTCGAGATGGCCGAAACGCTGGTAGGGATCATCATAGAGACCCATGGGGAAGCCGAGCTTCTCCGAATAGAGCGCCCAGCCTTCGACATAGGCGGTGTTGCCGCCAAAGCGCATGAAGTTCGGGAGTTCGGTATTTTCCTGGGCCAGTGAAATCTGGAAATGGTGACCGGGCGCGCCTTCGTGCAGATATAATGTGGTGATGCCCGAGGTGTTGCGCGACGGCAGATCATAGGCGTTGAAATAGAAGACGCCGGGACGCGATCCGTCCGGTGTACCGCTTTGATAGGATCCACCGGCCTGGAACTTCTCGATCGACTCGTCATAGGGGCGAATTTCCAGCGGCGATTTTGGCAGCACCTTGAATTGCTCGGCAATCTTGGCATCGACCAGCTTGCCCATATCATAATAGCGCTGGGTCAGGCTCTCGCGGGATTTCGGGTGGAATTGCGCATCGGTACGCAGAAATTCGAAAAATTCCGACAAGCTCCCATCGAAGCCAACCTCGGCCTTGATCGCTTCCATTTCGGTCTTGATCCGGGTGACTTCGCTGACCCCGAGATTGTGGATATAATCGGCCTCGAGCGGCAGTGTTGTCGTGTTTTCGATCAGATTTTTATACATCAGATCGCCGCCCTTCATATAGGAAAGGCCCACGCCTTCGCGGGCAACGGCGAGATATTCGTCTTTCAGGAAATCATGCATCCGCTGATATCCAGCGAAAATATCGGTCGTCGCGGCGGCATATTCCTTGGTCAGTCGGGCTTTGTCTTCGTCGCTGAAATCTTCCGGGAAATTCTTGGTTGGCGCCATGAATGGGCTGCCGTCGAGCCCGAGACCGATTTGTGTGGCGAGCTGCTCAATCACGTTGGTGATCGTCAATTTGGTCTCGACTACGCCGCTTTCCATGCCCTGGCGGAAGCGTCCGATCGAGCGGTCGCTGATCGTGATGAACTGTTTGTGGCGTTTTAGATTATCTTCGTAATTTTTTACCGTCTTGAACGGCGCACCACCTTTGCCCGAGGCAAAATTGGGGTAGAATGTATGAAAACCGCTGAAATGATTGACTGGACGGACGACCGTCAATGCCATGATTTCGTCGGAATAGCCAATGAGCGCCTGTTCCTTGTCGCGCTTGAACACATCATATGCGATCCTGTCGGTCGCGTTGAGCTTGTCCCGGTTGATTTGCATGAGCGCTGCGAGCTCTGCGGTTTCAGCGGCTTTCTCGCCGGCATAATATTCATCCGAGATATAGTCGCCAAGCTGATCGGCATAGCGCTCGTCGCCCCGGAACAGGGCGCCAATGGGGTTGCGCTTGAGATTGTCCTCGTCGCTTTTCGCGAACAAAGCCTTCATCTTTTCGCCTTCGGTCATTTCGCTTTCGGCGTGATGCTCGAGAGCGGCGGCCATGGCGGGCAATATTTGCGCCGAAGCGGCGCCGCTGATGGCGAGCAGGCTGGCGCTGGCGAAAAGAACGAAAGCTGGTTTGATCATAAGAAGTCCCCGTTTGAATATCATTGGTTCGGCTAACACAGGGTAGTTACATCTGCAACTTGCCCCGATGCTGTTGGTCGAAAGCGGTCGGTCGTTGGTAGCTCAGTTCCAAGTCAGGTGGCGGCTGGCCCTTTGCCCCATGGATTGACCCGGAACCATTTGGTGATGATATATTTTGTCCCTTTGATCACCGGCGTACCCGCGTGCAGCGTATTGATATTGGGTTTACCATCGGGCAGCATATTGTTCCAGATCAGCAACATGCCGCGCCGCGGCTCGACCGCATAGTCGAGCGTCGGGAAGGCGGTTGCGCCGCCTTCTTCGGGAACGTTGAGATAGGCCATTGCGGTCCAGGTGCGCTGCCCGCCGTTGCGCGCTTCGTCCATCCAATAGGGCTGTTCGACAAAGAAATAATCGTGATGCTGCTTGAACTCCTGACCGACTTCATAGCGCTGCCCCTGGATGATCTCGCTATATTCCAGCGGGATGCCGAGCAGATCGGCAATGGCTGCGTTGATCCGCTGGATTTCGGGATCATGCGGGTCAACGTCGCAGCTGAAACTCGTCCGATAGCCTTCTTGCTCGGTCCCCTCATAAAGGGTTGAGGGCCGGGCATTGTCGTTGATCTTGTCGATCAGGAAATCGCAATCCTTGTCCGACAGGAAATTCTGGCAGACATAGAGCTGCGCATGCGGGCTTTCCAGCCATTGTACCGCCGGATTGCTATTAAGATGTTCGGTAACCTTGCGGCCGATCTTGGCGATTTTCTTGGGATCGCGATATTTCAGTGCGCCGGCAGCCATAGTGTCGCTTAATCTATGACCCGTCCGCGCACCATCACCCAATCGACTTTTTCGAGAATTTGGACATCGTCGAGCGGATTGCCATCCACCGCAATCAGATCGGCAGAAAAGCCAACCGCGATCCGGCCAATCTGATTTTCCATATTGAGCACTTTCGCTGCGCCGGTTGTGGCGCTGGCAATGGCTTCGCGATTGCTCAGTCCCTGACCGACCATCAGCGCGAATTCGCCCGCATTGCGGCCATGGGTGAAAACGCCGGCATCCGTGCCAAAGGCGATCGGCACGCCCCAGCGATAGGCGCGGCCCATGAAGACTTTGGCAGTGTCGGCAACCGCGCGTATTTTTTCTTCGACCACCGGCGTATAGACGCCCTGACCGAGCCGCTCCGAGATGCCCTTGAACGCCATGAGCGTGGGTATCAGAACCGTGCCATTGGCCTTCATCACATCGGCGGCCTGTTTATCCAGATAGGTGCCATGTTCGATCGTATCGACACCGGCCCGAGCCGCGGCTTCAATGCCGCGCGCGCCATGCGCATGGGCAGCGACCCTTAGCCCCAGAACATGGGCCGTATCGACAATCGCTTTCATCTCGTCGTCGGTGAAATGGGCTTCCAGTCCGCGGCCCTGTTGCGAGAGGACGCCGCCGGTTGCCGTGATCTTGATCAGATCGGCACCATTTTTCGATGCTTTTCTCACTTTCTGCGAGCATTCGACGGGGCCGGTGCAGGTATAGCCCGATCCCAGCACATGATTCACATCTTCACGAAATCCGCTGGTGTCGCCATGGCCGCCGACAATGGCAATGGTCCGGGCCGAGGTGACAATGCGCGGGCCCGCAACGACACCGTCGGCGGTGGCGCGGCGAAGCGATTGGGTCACCTGGTCGGTGCGTGAACCGAGATCGCGGACCGTGGTAAAACCGGCCCGCGCTGTGATTCGGGCATTTTTGGCAGCGATCAATGTATACCATTCGGGCGGATCGATCGCGGCGCGCCAATAATCACCGCCGGGATCGCCGGAGAGATGGGTATGCAGGTCAATCAGGCCGGGCAGCACGGTCTTGTCGGAAAGATCGATGAACTGCGCATCGGGTTCGTTGATTGCCGAGGCTGGCCCGCGCCTGATCTCGGCTATCTTGCCATCCCGGACAATGATTGTGGCCGGGCCGGAGGGATCGGACATCGCGTCGGTCAGTAAATTGCCCACCTGGATGATCTGGACTTGTGCGGCGGCAGGGCCTGCCATGAGCAAAGCGGCCAAAGCAGAAAATAATATGGTGAAATAACGTGTCATCAATTGCCTCCCGGAAACAGAAGGCTGTTGTGATGGTTAGGCGCGGATGATGCAATAAAAAACCCGCCACCCTTGCGGGCAGCGGGTCTCTCACGAAAATTTGTGCGGCTAACTTACCAGAAGAAGTCGTAAATCACGTCGATGACTTCGCCGGTATAGGTGTCGACCAGCAGGACATCGTCATAATAGCGGATCCAGCGGGTGCCGCCATAAGCGGCCGGCAGACGATAGCGCCATGGGTCGTTGATCCAGTAGCGCGATCCGTAGAAGGAGGTGCCAAGGAAGACCCCGATATTCCACCGGCGGTAGCTGTGCGACCGATAAGGCGAATAATAGCGACCGAGCCGGTAATGGCCGCGATTGGCTTTGCGGTAGTTGCGCCAGTTGTAGCGCCGGTCATTGCGCCAGCTGCGGTTCCAGTTGCGATTGCCACGATTATAGTTGCGGTTATTATTGCCATAGCGGCGGTTTTCCCGATAGCGGCGATCAATCCGGCCATCCCTGTTGCGATCTACCCGGCGATCGACGACGCCGTTGCGATTGCGGTCGAAACGCCGGTCGATCCGACCATCGCGGTTGCGGTCAAAGCGGCGGTTTACCCGGCCATTGCCATTGAGGTCTCCACGCCGGATATCGCGGCGCCGGTCCGCCCGGTTGTTGCGATTGACGTTGCCGCGCCTGACATCCCGGCGCTGATCCGCGCGATTGCCCGCGCGCCGGTTGACCCGCTGATCCCGCTGCCTCGCGAGATTGACGTCGCGATTCTGCCGGGCGGATCTTTGCGTACCGCGATTGTCGCGCCGTTCGCCGCGATTGACATTCCTGTTGCGGTTCGTGCGATCGACGCGATCCACGCGGCGGTTTTGCCGTGTTTCTGAGCGGTCGCCGCGTGTCTGGACATCGACTCGCCCGCGATTGTTGCGATTCTGCGCCTGACGCGGCGCATTGCCGCGATTGGTCGCGCGATTCTGGCGATTGCCGCCGCGATTGGCTTGACGATTGCCGTTGCCATTACCACGATTTGCCTGGCGTTCGCTGCGGCGCTCGCGTTGCTGAGCCGCTTTGCCCGTCAGGTCGATATTGACCAGATTAAGCGCGGGGGCGGTTGTCTGATTCACATTGGGTGCGATTTCTGCAGCTGATGCGGCGGCGGGCGTCAACATCGTGGCGGCCATCAGGGCGCTGATAAAAAATATACGCATGGCTAAACTCCTGTTCCACTTGTTAGGACGCGACTCCATTTGCCGCATCTGATGAACAAGTCATAGGCTGTTAACCCTGTCGGACTCCTGAACTGACCTGTTATGTTCAGGAAAGGTTCGACTTATCTGAACAAAATTACTCCGATAAGTCGGGTCCGGGATCCATCTCCTCGCCCGTTCTATCTGCTTTCTGATCATGGGATTTAGAACGAGGAAAGGGGCAGGTCGATTAGGACAGCATGGGTTTCCATTGGCATGAGCAGAATGATCGCAGCACTTGCGAGACCAAATACTGCCCAGACATATTTTTTTTGTCTAAAGTCAGAAACAGCGCGAGCGATGCAGTAAATTCCAGCGATCAGAAGAATGAATGGCCAAATGAACTCCGACAAAAACTCAATCTTTCAAATTATCTTTCTCGAGCCATTCCTCGAGCCATTTGATCGTATATTCGCCGGACTGGAATTCTTCATCATAGACCAGTTTCTGGTGCAGCGGGATGGTGGTCTGGACGCCTTCGATGACAAATTCGTCGAGCGCCCGGGCCAGACGCATCATGCAGCCGTCGCGGGTACGGCCATAGACGATCAGCTTTGCGATCATGCTGTCATAATAAGGCGGGATCGAATAGCCTGCATAAAGCCCGCTATCGACCCGGACATGCATGCCACCCGGCGCGTGATAGCTGGTGACCTTGCCCGGTGAGGGTGCCCATGTCTTGGGATTCTCGGCATTGATCCGGCATTCGATCGCGTGACCGCTAAAGACAATATCTTCCTGTTTGACCGACAGATCTCGGCCATCGGCGATACGAATCTGTTCGCGCACCAGATCGACCCCGGTGATCATCTCGGTGACCGGATGTTCGACCTGCAGGCGGGTGTTCATTTCGATGAAGTAAAATTCGTCATTCTCGTAGAGAAATTCGATCGTACCGGCGCCGCGATAGCCCATGCCCTTCATCGCATCGACGCAGACTTTGCCCATGGCCGCGCGCTGTGCGGAGCTGATCACCGGCGAGGGCGCTTCCTCGAGCACTTTCTGATGGCGGCGTTGCAGCGAGCAATCGCGCTCGCCAAGATGGATGGCGTTGCCGCGCCCGTCCCCGAAGACCTGAAATTCGATATGGCGCGGATCGCCGAGATATTTTTCGATATAGACGGTCGCATCACCAAAAGCCGCCGCGGCTTCCGTGCCCGCCTGCTTCATCTGGGTTTCGAGCTCGTCTTCGCTGTTCACGACCTTCATGCCGCGACCACCGCCGCCGGAAGCGGCCTTGATGATCACCGGATAGCCGACGTCGGCGGCGACTTGCTTGGCTTCGGCAATTTCGCTGACCGCGCCATCGCTGCCGGGAACCAGCGGGATGCCAAGATCGCCAGCGGTTTTTTTGGCTGCGACCTTGTCGCCCATGATTTTGATATGTTCGGGCTTGGGGCCGATCCATTTGATGTCATGGGCTTCGACAACTTCGGCAAAATGGGCATTTTCCGAAAGAAAGCCATAGCCGGGGTGGATCGCATCCGCGCCACTAATCTCGGCTGCAGATATAATCGCCGGAATCGAGAGATAGCTGTCGACTGCAGGGGGCGGGCCGATACAGATCGCCTGATCGGCGAGCCGCACATGCATCGCATCGGCATCGGCGGTGCTGTGGACGGCGACGGTATCGATACCGAGTTCCTTGGCCGCGCGCAAAATCCGAAGAGCAATTTCTCCGCGATTGGCGATGAGGATTTTATTGATTGTCATTTTAACGCACTGCCTCTTCGTCGGTTCGGGCTGAGCCTTTGAGAGTCACGCGGATCCGTGCGGGGCCTTGTCCTTCGACAAGTTCAGGACAATCACGACTCTCTGGCTGCATGGCACTCATGGTCAGGCGATCACAACCAGCGGCTGGTCAAATTCAATCGGCTGGCCATTCTCGACCAATATCGCCTTGACCGTACCAGAGCTTTCGGCGGTGATTGGGTTCATCACCTTCATCGCTTCGACAATCAATATCGTATCGCCTTCGGAGACCTTGTCGCCAACGCTGACAAAATTGGCAGCGCCCGGTTCAGCGGCCAGATAGGCGGTGCCAACCATCGGCGATTTCTGGGCGCCGGCATGATCATCGACCGGAGCGGCTTCGGCGACCGGTGCGGCAGCCGGAGCTGCGGGTGCAGCCGGTGCGGGGACCGGTGCAGATATATAGGTCCCGCCTCCGCCACCTCGGGCGACCTTGATCTTGCGGTCGCCGTCTTCGACTTCGATCTCGCTCAGGCCGGCTTTCTCAAGAATGGCAGCCAGATCACGAACCAGTTTGATATCGACGTTCATGCCTTCACCGGGTTCTTTTTTTGCAGGCATTATGATTCCTCATTGATGATGTTAAAATTTTGTCGCGGCTTGCAGCGCCATTTCATAGCCGAATGCACCAAAGCCGCAAATGCTGCCTTTGGCAACTGGCGCAATGAAACTCTTGTGGCGATATTCCTCGCGCGCGGCGGGATTGGAAATATGCACTTCGATGACCGGGACCGTGATCGCCTTGATCGCATCGAACAGGGCAAGCGACGTGTGAGTCAGCGCGCCTGCGTTCAGGATGACAGCATGGGCTTTGTCTGCCGCCGCTTCGTGCAACCAGTCGACCAGATGGCCTTCATGGTTGCTCTGGCGAATGTCGACATCAAAGCCGAGCGCCTGCGCCTGGTCTTCCAGCCGCCCGGCGATATCGTCGAGCGTATCGGATCCGTAGATTTCCGGTTCCCGCATACCCAATAAATTGAGATTGGGGCCGTTGAGGACATAGATTGTCTTGCTATTGGCCAAATTGCTACCCCTCATGCGCGCTTTTGGTTGCGAGTGTGTTGTCCTCTTTATATGGCTCACATTTGAAAAGCGAGATCAAACACATGGAAGTTTTGCAAATGGCTGAAATTCAGATCCGGTTGAATGGCGATGATCACAAGATCGCGGCGGGCTTGTCCATTGCCGAACTGGTTCATACGCTGGATCTTGATCCGGCCAAGGTCGCGGTCGAGCGGAATCGGGAGATCGTGCCACGGTCGACTTTGGCAGATGTGATGGTTGAGCAAGGCGACGAACTGGAGATCGTCCATTTTGTCGGCGGCGGCGATCATGCCGCGGATGACAGTTGGACGGTCGCGGGCAAGACGTTCAAATCCCGCCTGATCGTTGGCACCGGCAAATATCAGGATTTTGAGGAAAATGCGGCGGCGGTTGAAGCTGCAGGCGCCGAGATTGTCACCGTCGCGGTCCGCCGGGTCAATGTGATGGATCGCAACCAGCCGGTGCTGATGGACTATATTGATCCGAAGAAAATCACCTATCTCCCCAATACGGCCGGCTGTTTCAACGCCGATGACGCGATCCGCACCTTGCGGCTGGCGCGCGAAGCCGGTGGCTGGGAGCTGGTCAAGCTTGAAGTGCTGGGTGAGGCCAAGACGCTCTATCCCAATATGCGTGAAACATTGGAAGCCACCGAGGTGCTGGCCAAGGAAGGTTTCAAGCCGATGGTCTATTGCGTCGATGACCCGATCGCCGCGAAACAGCTGGAAGATGCCGGCGCGGTCGCGATCATGCCTCTGGGCGCGCCGATCGGGTCGGGCCTCGGGATTCAGAACCGTGTCACCATCCGGCTGATTGTCGAGGGGGCCAATGTGCCGGTGCTGGTGGATGCCGGTGTTGGCACCGCCAGCGATGCCGCGGTCGCGATGGAACTGGGTTGTGACGGCGTCTTGATGAATACCGCCATCGCCGAAGCGAAACAGCCGATCCGGATGGCGCGGGCGATGCGGCTCGCTGTAGAAGCCGGACGCGAAGCCTATCTGTCGGGCAGAATGGGCCGCCGTATGTATGCCGACCCATCGAGCCCGTTGGCCGGATTGATTTGATTTTCCATTAGACCTCAAAGGTCGGCCGGTCGCATCCGTTCCCTTGGCTTTCCGCCCCCGGACCAAGTTTGGGCTCCGGGCGCGTCATTGTGCTTGCCTCCGTTTGCCCGACGATTTGGTGATCCTGCGCTAAGTTGGCTGCCAGGCGAGCGCAGCAAGTCCGACCGGCCGCCGCGCCTTATTGGCGCGAAAGCCAAGCAGGTGAAAGCCCGCGCCGGGCGCTTGAGGTTCAAATGGCCATATCGGTAACTATCTGAATCGTCACAAAAGATACACCATCACATTTTCATCGACGGGCATTTGTCGTTCGTCGAAGCTTTTGGTCGTTGGGCGACGAAAATGGCGTTTCATCGAAGGTGAGGTGCAACGATATGGGCTCCTGCGTATCTAAGGATGCGAGGCGGGAGCAACCCCTAAGTCTCTCCAGATAACCTTCCCCGGTTGGACGGAAACAAACGCTCCCGCCATCATCCCCCTGTGGACGGGGCCGGTCCCCCTTTTATCCGGCTCCGCCCCGAACAAATTTTGAGGAGTAATATTATGTCGAATTCAATTTTTAACAAAGCCCTTTGTGCCGCAGCTGCAATCGCTGTCACCTCCACCGGTTTCGCAGCCAGTGCCAATGCCCAGGCGCGGACCGAGCGGACAGCGACAGTCAGCTACGCCGATCTTGATCTGGCTAGCGAAGATGGCAAAGCGACGCTGCAGGGCCGCCTGAAGGGCGCCGTTCGCAAGGTTTGTGGCAGCTACGACTCCAAAAATCTGGTTGACGTTCAGGACCATGGCAAGTGCATGGATCAAGCGAGCGCTTCAGCCAAGCGTGCGACCGTTACAATCATGACCGCTGCCGCTTCTGGACAGCCTGTCGAAACCGCGATGGTCATCAGCAACTAAATTCAGATTCCAAGAGCCGCAGTCCCCCAACAAGCGGCCACATTTGGCCAAGCCAACTTGTCAAAACCCCGGTGCCCTTACACCGGGGTTTTTTTTGGCTTTCTCGAATATATGCGGCCTATCTGGGGTTGATTGCGCGGCAAGACTGTTCCCATTCGGCAGCGCATCGGCTGCTGATCTGGCGGAAAGGCCTAGCTCTATTCCTGCGAGATTGTCTTCCAGTCGCCACCTAGCGCCAAGCTGATCTCGAGATATTGATTGAGTTGCGCGCGCTTGAGCGACAGCAAGTTGCTTTGTGCCCCGAATACGCGCTGCTGGATTGACAGGACGTCGATCAAGTCAATCTCACCCTCTTTATATTGTAGCAGCGAGAGGCGAAGCGCGTTGGTGGTTTCCTCGGCTCCCTTTTCCAGGGCAAGGCGCCGTGCCCGGAGTGAGACACCGCGATCAAGCGCAGACTCGACTTCAGCAAAAGCGTTGAGCGCCGTATCGGCATAGATTGCAACGGCAGCATCGACATCTGCTTCGCTGGCATCAACCTGTGCGTCTCGCGCGCCGCCATCAAAAATCGGCGCCAAAAGATTGCCGGCCAAGGTCCAGACGATATTGGCTGGATCGAGGATATTTTTCAACTCGCCCGACGCACCGCCCAAAGTGCTAGACAGTCCCAGACTTGGCAATTTGGCAGCTTCAGATACTTTCCGGCTGTTAATGGCCGCCGCAATGCCGCGTTCGGCGGCGATGATGTCCGGACGGCGTTGGAGCAATTCGGATGGCAAGCCCGCACCGGGAAGACCAGGGGTCGATGGTAATATGCGCGGTGACTGAAGAGTGCCGGCTGGATAGCGTCCAATCAGCGTCTCCAATGCGCGCAAGGCTTCCAATTTGCCATTTTTTGCGGTTTCCAATGTATCTTCGGCGGATGCCAGATCGGACTCCGCCAAAGAGACATCATAAGCCGATGCAAAGCCATATTGGTAACGCAGACGGACGATGCGTCTTATCTCAATCAGAGCATCGACGATGCTCTGGGCGACATCGATCTGTCCATCCGATTCGATCACCAGAAAATAATTCTGGGCGACGGCCGCCGCGATCGAATATTGCGAGAAGAGATAATTGGCTTCCGCAGATTGCGCGCTTTCTACCGCTGCTTGTTCGCCCGCTTCGATCCGGTTCCAGATATCAATTTCATAATCTAGCTGCAGGCCAACGGAGAAGGTGCTGCTGCCACCATTTTCAAATGGCTCGTTGCGCTGGGCGCTGCCAGATCCGCTGATGCTCGGCAGCAACGGAGAAGCGGCCTGTCTCGCCAGGGCCCAGGACCTCCGCACATTGGCCGCTGCGGCGCGCAAATTGCGATTGCTGAGCAATGCCTCGTTGACCAATTGGGTCAGCAAGGGGTCATCAAATTCTTCAATCCAGCCGACGTTGACATCACCGATTCGTTCGCGGGCAGACGTCCAGCCAGGTGGAATGGGCGGCAGGCTCTGGGACGCAGAAGCGAGCGTTTCACTTTGGGTCGCCGGCGATATGCTGGCACAGCCGGAGAGCAAGGCAACGGTGGATAACAGAGCGGCAATCCGGCGCGATGGCGTTGGACGGTTCATGCCGAATCCTCCACAGTTTCCGGTTCGGCAATCTCATCCGGACTGATCCGGAAGAACATGACGTAAAGAATCGGAATGATCACAAGTGTCAGCGCGGTCGCGAAAGTGAGGCCAAAGACCAGAACAACCGCCATTGATTTAAAAAACGCATCGAAAAACAGTGGGATAACCCCCAAAACTGTCGTCAATGATCCCATCATGACGGGGCGCACACGGCTGGCAGCGGAGTTGAGAACCGCATCATAGCGCGGCTGGCCCTCCCTGATTTCCAGATCCATCTGATCAACCAGAACAATGGCATTTTTGATCAGCAAGCCGGACAGCGACAACAGGCCCAATATTGCCATAAACTCCATCGCCGTGCCGGTGACCAGCAATCCGAACACCACCCCGATTAGCGACAAGGGCACGACCAGCCAGATGATCAGCGGCTGTTTCAGTGCATTGAACAGCACGACCACGACCAGCACCATCGCCAGGAAGCCCAGCGGCAAGGTGCTGGCGAGGCTTGAATTGGCCTCGCTGCTGTCACCGATCTCACCGTTCCATTTCAGCGTATAGCCTTCCGGCAGCGCAATATCCTCTATTTGGGGCTGGACACGCGACAGCAGGTCAGCGGACAATTCACCGGGCACGGGGTCGGATTGCGCATTGATCGTCCAGACCCGATCCACTCTGCGCAAACGCGAATCTTGCCATTTGGTTTCAAAATCATTCACGACTTCCAATATCGGCACCGACTTGCCGGAAACCGGACTGGTGATTTGCACGCCGCGCATACTGTTCGCATCAAGCCGTTCCCGCGCTGGCGCGCGGGCGATGATTGGCAGAAGCTGGTCATCTTCGCGGTAAACACCGACATTGCGGCCGGAGAAATTGGTCCGCAGCGCATCGGCGAGATCTTCGCGAGAAATGCCCAGGCGCCTGCCGCTATCGGCATTATAGGAGGGTTCGATCACGCTCACCGGCTGCCGCCAGTCGTCCTTGATCGATATCGCACCGCCATCGGCGGCCATCACAGCCTTGGCCTTGCCGGCCAACTCCCGCAGGATGACGGGATCAGGGCCAGAAAATTCTGCCTCGATCTTGGATCCGCCACCGGGGCCCAATTGGAACTGCCAGACCTTTGCCTGTGCATCCGGATAATTGGCGTCGATATGTTTCTGAAGCTTGGGCAGCAATCCAGAAATCACGTCATAATCATCGGTCTTGATCAGAAACTGTCCGTAGGCGGTGCTTGGCGATTCCGGTCCATAGACCAGCATGAAACGCAATGTGCCCATGCCAACCAGCGACTGGACATCCTTGATGCCCTGTTGCTTCATCAGATATTTTTCGAGACGCTTCATCTTGGCGTCGGTCTCGGTGATATCAGTGCCTTCCGGCAAGTTGAAATCGACCACGATTTGCGGACTGGTCGATGGCGGGAAGAAGCCGGGGGTGACATAGTTGAAGCCGAAAACCGACAAGGCGAAGAGCGCCGCGACGGTGACCAGGGCGAGTTTCGATCTCGCGAGAACCCGGCGCATGAAATTCTTATAGTGGACGAAAAAGGGATGTTCCGGTTTCTGCTCAACCGGCCCCTCGTCGGGTTCGGCAAACAGGATATCCGCAAATAGCGGGACCGCGGTGATCGCGAAAATCCAGCTGAACAGCAAGGACACCATCACGACCCAGAACAGGTCACCGGTAAATTCTGCGGTGCTGCCCGGAGCAAAGCCAATCGGCGCAAAGGCAATGATCCCAACCAACGTCCCGCCGAGCAGAGGCCATTTTGTCCGTTTGACGATCTCCTTGGCAATATCGAGTTTCTTGCGGCCCTGTTGGGTGCCAACCAATATGCCCTCGGTGACGACAATCGCATTGTCCACCAGCATCCCCAGCGCGATGATCAGCGCGCCCAGCGATATGCGGTGCATCGGGATATTGATCAAATACATCGTCGCCAAGGTTGCCGCGATGGTGAGCACGAGCACGGCCCCGATCACGATGGCGGATCGCGCGCCCATGAAAAAGAACAATGTGATCAGAACGATGAGCAGCGCCGCCAGAACGTTCAGCGCGAAATCGGCGACGGCGGTTTCGACAATCTTGCCCTGATGATAATATTCGTGAACCTCGACGCCGATCGGGCGGAGGCTCTTGGTTTCCTCCAGCTTGGCGTCAATCGCCGCGCCCATTTTGGCGACATTGGCCCCGGAAATATTTGATATGCCAATCGCAATCGCTGGCTTGCCATTGTAGCGGATAATGAAACTGGCCGGGTCCTGATAGTCGCGTGTGACCGTTGCAATATCTCTCAACGTCACAATCGTGCCGGAGGATGCGGTCGAGATCACCAGATTACTGATTGCCTCGACGGAATCAATCTGTCCGGTCGGCTGGAATTTTAGGCGGCGATTGCCAAGTTTGATATCCCCCGCAGGCGTGACTGAATTTTGTTGGGCCAGATCACCATATATCTGTTCGACCGAAAGGCCGAGCGCATTGGCGCGCTCGCGCGATATTTCGACATAGATGGCTTCTTGCTGCATTCCCATCGGTTGTACCTTGGCGACATCATCAACCGAAAGCAGATCGGTGCGCAGCGACCGGATATATTTATAGAGTTCTGCAGATGTATAGCCATCGCCCGTCACCAGATAATAGAGGCCGTAAACGTCGCCAAAATCATCGTTGACAACCGACGTTTCGACACCCGGCGGAAGTCGTGATTGGGCATCATTGACCTTGTTGCGCAATTTGGTCCAGATCAGCTGGAGATCGGCTTTTTCAGACGAAAATTTATAGAGAATATCGACGCTGATTTCGGAGCGGCCTGCGGAAGATACCGATCGGATCTCTTCCACTTCCTGAAGCTGCTGAATCGAACTTTCCAGCGCTTCGGTCACTTCATTTGCCACCTCGACAGGCGTTGCGCCGGGATAGGTGGTGACCACTTGCGCCGTCCGGATGGTGAATTCCGGGTCTTCGAAGCGCGCAATATTTTCATAGCTATACCAACCGCCAACCAGGGAAAGGGCGATTACGATGAAACAAATCAGCCGGTTTTTGATCGAAAATTCTGCAAGATCCATGATGCGCGTCGCTTACGGCGTATAGGGACGAATTTTCATCCCATCTTGAAGATAGGCCGCACCCGCGGCAACAATTGTCTCGCCGGCCTTCAGTCCGCCGCGTAACGCAATTTCTTCACCGACATCTTTATCAACAAGCACTTTCCGCTTTTTGACCGTCATGGTCTTCTTATCGACAACCCAGACAAACCGTTCTTTGCCATTGGCCTGTATCGAACCGAGCGGCACGGATATATGCGTGGCATCTCTGCCTTCCACCAGCGCCCTGCTGCCAAAAACGGTCCCGGTCATACCTGGCAACACCGTCATGCCCGGCGGAGGGGTAAAGGAGAATTTGACCTGGAAGGTTTGGGATTGCGTATCAGCCTGGGTCGTTACGGATCGGAATGTACCCGGAATTTTGAGATCAGGCGCTGCGTTCAGGACAACATATTCATTGGTCGCATCATCGGGATCATTGCCCAAAGCGGCGACCAGGCTCGCCGGTATGCTGACGACAGCTTCAACCTTGCCGACGGATTGCAGTGTGACAACATCTTCCTTGGGCTGAATATTCTCATAGCGGGTCGCCTGCACAACCGCGACGACGCCCGAAAAGGGCGCGCGCAAAACGGTGTCCGCGAGATCTTTCTCGGCGCTGTCCAAACTGGCCCGGGCGACATCGCGCTGGGCGCGCCGCTGATCCACCGCGATCCGCGCGATGGCATCTTCTTCCAGAAGCCGGGAAGCGCTTTGATATTCTGATTCGGCCGTCGCATATTGCGCGCGGGCCGAATTGACAGCATTTTGATAGCGGCGTTGATCGAGACGGCCGATCACTGCGCCTTTGCGGACCAGCTGGCCTTCACGGACCGGCAGACTTTCCAGCAATCCGCCAACCTGGAAAGTGAGGGTCGACGACGAATCGGCTTCGATAATCGCTGGAAAATTTGCTTCAAACCGTTGGGATGACGCCTGCACAAGGTGCAATTTTGCTGGTCGAACGATTTCAGCTTCATCCACGTCACCGCCTGAACAGGAGGCAAGCAATAGGCAAATTGCAGAACCTATGGCGATTCGCCCAAGCGAGAAATTTTTAACTCCAGTCAAAATGCTAGTCCTTCCCAAACAGTAGCAAAATGGACAGCAAGAATGGCGGCCTCTTTAACGCCTCATGTCTAATGACTCATTTTTTCTGATAATATTTCATGCACAATTGAATCAGGCTTGTCGACACAATCGATTATCGTAGTCACGATCGCCACTTGTACCGCTTCAGGTGAAATCGCCGACATGCCCTTTTCCCCAATGGCTTGGCCATAAAGCAAAATCATGGTCGCGCCACGGTCATCTTCGTTGAGCGTGGTGATATCCCAACATGTTACTTCTTTCAAATCAATCGACGCAGCTGGCGCGAGAGCATCAATTTCCTGGCCTGCATCCTGTGCAATTGCGGATGTGCTGATCAAGCTCGCTGCCGCCAAACCGAAAATAGCTGCCTTGGCGAATAGTCTGTTTTTCGAATAGGTCATTAATATCCTCCGCGCATACATGCGTCTAGTTCAAGCCGATAATTCCGGGCAGCGCGATTTTGTTGCTTCTTGGCATTGCCACGTTTGATGGCACCAAATAATGCTCCCAGAGCTGCGCCACGCCGAACATCACGTTTCCGTTTTTTCTTGTTCTTTTCAAAGATCAAACCGCCAATTCCCGAGGTTGCGGCGCCTTTGGCTGCTCCTTCCAAAGCACCTCCGGGGAGATATCGGTCTGGAACGCGCCCGTTATAGCCCGAAAACTCGGCAGCCCGCTGCTGGCAATATCTATAACGGTCTTGTGCAGAAGCTGGTTGCGCTGTCGCAAAGACCAACGCTGAGGCGATGCCGATGCCCCAATATTTGTGACTTGTCATGTGGATAAGTCCTTTCGATTGAGAACGATATTCAACGTCAACAGGGCTGTCAACGGATGGAGAAGATTCGGACAAGGGCACGAGAGCCCAGCTACCCAGCCACTTATCGATTAACTTGCGGAAACCGCCCGCGAGCAGACCAAGACGGTCGGATAGCATATCGGTGACCCCTGTCTTGTCCTGTAGCTTTGGGACAATTTTGCCCCGCATGATAAATGCAACATCAGATATTCTATACCCAGTTGCCGATTGCGTCTTGCGCATATGAATTTTGACCAATGCCGCTTATGGAGAGACAATGTCCATTGAACAGACTTCCCATGTCCATTCGGCTGCTGGAATGGCTGTGTCTTTCCATAGAAAAGTGTCCCGCTGCCGGACTTTTACCAGTCTTAACATCTTGTGCCTGCGTTTTGCAAAACGCTTGGGGCTAGAAGCTGTAGCCTATCATCATCTGCCCCAATTGGGCGCTCTCGAGCGCGCGGGCGTCAATGTCATATCTGTTGGCTTTCCGAAAGAGCTGGTTGACCGGTTTGAGTCCCAAAATTTGATCGGCGTGGACCCGTCCATTGGCCAAATCATGTCCGGAACAACCGCATGTTGGTGGAGAGAATTGGTATATGTTTCAACTCCGAGCCGCGAAGAATTAGATTATCTCAATGCAGCGTCCGATGCGGTCGGTGAAGGCCTGATGCTGCCGGTTTTCGGCCCCAACGGACGGAATGGATATGTCTCGCTTGGTTTTGGCAATGTGAAGCCAGAAATGGATGATATCGATATTTCCCTGTTGCAGAGCTGTTGCCAATTTGCACATCTGAAATATTGTGCGCTCCTGCAAATTGATCTGCCCCGCAAATCAAGATTGTCACCAAGAGAAAAAGAAGTTCTCTCCTGGGTTGCTCAAGGAAAAAGCAACGGGGTTATCGCTGAGATACTGGACATTGCGGAGAGTACAATCATCACCCATCTGGAACGATCCTATCGCAAGCTTGGCGTAGATAACCGGGTGACAGCAGCGCTGCGCGCCTTGTCTTTGGGCGATCTCAGATATTTGCCTTGAGGGTTCGCGCCATTTGGATTTTGCAATATTGGAAATTGTCCTGTCGGGATCGAGCAGGACCGGTAGATTTTGCGCCAATCGGCCATATCTCTCATGTCTTTGTCAGGATAGGGCCGCAGGCCGCGGAAATATCTCAGAATGTCCGCCGCTTTTCGAGGAGATCGCCGAGTCGATTTGACCGAAATTCCCACCTGTCCCATAGAAGCCGCTTCGCCATTCTTCCCATTTCAACATGATGGACAAAATATGCTCGCACAGCTTTTGGTCGGTTCCGCATTAATTTGCGTCACGATTGTCATTCAGGCGATTTTCATTGGTGCGGCGATCAAAATGTTGACGCATTTTGGGGCCCGGCTGGTTACCGGCAGTCAGATTGCGCGTTTGATAATCACGCTGACGCTCGTCGTGCTGTGGATGCTTCTGGCGCTCAGCGTGGCGGTCTGGATCTGGGCTGGTGCGTTCATCTGGCTCGGGCAATTTGCCGATCTGGAAACGTCGCTCTATTTTTCGGTGGTGTCGTTCACAACGCTGGGATTTGGCGATATTGTCATCGGCAAGGAATGGCGACTGCTATCCGGATTAATCGCCGCCAATGGGTTGATCCTGTTCAGTCTGACGACCGCCTTCCTGCTTGAATTTATCGTGAGGCTGAGAAGCGCGCAAACGGCTCAAGAAGATTAGGCAGTTTGGCCAAATGCAGGCTCTGATAGGGATTAGAAATCTCTTTCCTACATGCCTGCAGCCTGTCATAATTTCCGTCGGCTCTTTGAAAATAAAATCAATGTCCAACGTGCAGCGGACTTGGGCTTTGCTCTCCCGGTGCAGCCATTGGCCTTACGCCTGAATGCGCTTCCTCTTTGCTTGGCAGAAATCTGAACAGATTGCCCATTCGGGCCGCTGAAAAGCGTTCTAGGCCCTAACTTTGACTAACTTTGACAGATTCGTTCGATCATCTGGCGGTTCTGGCGTCTGGCCAGTTGCTGAGCTTGGCTAGTTTTTCCCCAGCGAGACTTGCGTGAATTGCGGCGGATTTTTGCCGCTGGATGCTGCATTGGCGAGCGGATATCTGCCTTTGGGCAGGGCCGCCAAGGGCATGCCGGCGGCTGCGAGATCATAAGGAGAAATACGATGGCGGGTGCATAGTCCGCCGGCGCCATCGCTGATGAGCGGCGTTTCAAATTGAACCGCGATTGTCGATTCCTGTGACCGAATGACCGAGCTCACGACCAATTGTCCTTCGCCGAGATCAAGCACCAGATTTGTCCCCACCGGCACGCCGATAATGCCTTCAAATCTGGCCCCCGTTTTGGACAGGTCGCGCATGACAACGTCATAGCGATGATCTTCGTGAATCGCACCAATCCGGCGGAACACTGTACGTCGATCGGGACGGTGAAGTTCTGGACCATCCGGCGCAATCTTAAATTCGCCGGAACCCATTTTCTTTTCGATCTGCTCGAGCTTCAGCGCTTTGGAATAGATCCAGCCCTGAATATATTTCGCCCCCTTTGAGCGTACAAGGTTGAATTGGTCGAAGGCTTCAACGCCTTCAACCGTGGTTTCCATGCCCAAGGCATCGGACAGGCCGATGATCGCCGCGATGATCTTCGCGCTATTCTCATCCTCTTGGGTGCAGGAATCAACGAAACTCTTGTCGACCTTGATTTTGTCAAACGGCGCCGATTGCAGATAGCTCAGCGAGGAATAGCCGGTCCCGAAATCGTCGAGCGCCAAGCGGACGCCAAGATCTTTCAGAATCTTGAATGTGTTATCAGTGGTCTCGCTATCCCCCAGGAAAACACTTTCCGTCAATTCCAGCTCCAAGCGGTCTGGTTCCAATCCGCTTTGGACGAGGGCATTCAGGACAATTTCAGGAAATTTGCGATCGGCAAATTGGACCGCTGACACGTTTACCGAAATTCGTACCGAATTGGGCCATTTGATCGCATCATGACAGGCCTGGCGCAACGCCCATTCGCCCAGTTGATTAATCTGGTTAAGCTCTTCGGCAACCGGAATGAATACATCAGGACTGATCAAGCCGCGGGTGGGATGCATCCATCGCATCAGGGCCTCGAAGCCAACCACGAGATTATCTTCGAGGCGAACCACTGGTTGGTAGCGCAGTTCCAGTTGATCGTTGACCAACGCATCCCGCAAATTGTCGACCATCAATCTGCGGTCTTCTTCGGCATTTTTCAGTTCGACCGAATAGAAGCGATATTGTCCGCGACCAGAATTTTTTGCGGAATAGAGTGCCAGGTCCGAACTGCGGATCAGTTCATCCTGTTCAATGCCGTCATAAGGCGCGACTGCGATACCCACGGATATTCCGATGACGGCATTTTTGCCCTCGATCGGATAGGGTTGCGAAACGATCTGGACAATCTTGTCTGCCAGTTCACCCAATTTGCCACGATCGTCAATGTCCGGCAGAATGATCTGGAATTCATCACCGCCAAGCCGACCGATTTCGCCTCGATTACCGACAATTTTCTTCATCCGGAGCGCGACCTGCTTGAGCAGTTCATCACCGGCGAGATGTCCCATAGTGTCATTGATATATTTGAAACGATCCAGATCCAGCATCATGATCGCGCAGCTGCGGTTGGTTGTCTTGAACGCACTGAGCAAAGCGTTCAGCCGGTGGTTCATTCGATGGCGATTGGCGAGGCCGGTGAGGGAATCAAATTGGGCGAGACGCGAATCTTCAACTTTCCGTTGATATTCAATCGTCACATCTTTCGCATTTCCGCGATAGCCCTGGAAATCTCCCGCTTCATCAAATTTCGGATGCGCGTTTATCATCCACCAGATCGGCTGATCCTGCCGCTCAAGCATTTGGGGTTTCAAGCCGACAACCAGACTATCTATTTTGCTGCGTTTGCTCAGCTGAAAGTTTAACGGTCGATCAGATTTCTGTTCCGGATTATCCGGGTCATCTGCGATCAAATCCGTCAACGGGAGCGAGAGAAGCTCGTCGATTGGTTTGTCCACGCTGTCGGCGGCACTGGCAGAAAGATAGATCAGGCGGTTTTCCGCATCCGTGGCCCACAGCCAGTTGATTCCGGACCGTTCGATATCGTCAAGAATTTCAACGCGTTGTGTTAAACCATCTGGAACAGGGGCAGGGGAAGCATCATGTGATGCGTTGCTCGAAATTGCCCTTAATATGCCCTTGACTGCCATAGCTATTGTTTAAACTCAGCCTTGATGATCGTGGTCCGATGACCTCAAAAAGCCCTTATGACAAAATTGGATTTAGAATAAGCTAATGTCACCCCAGTTGAATTTGGCTCCTATAGCGCAGGTTTTTGGGAAAAACCTGATTTGAAATGGCGCCAATTGTCGGGTCGTGCAGATATTCGGAAAATGATCCCGCGGCGAATCTATCGACCGGCCAGTTTTTTCGCCTCCGCCAGATGGGTGCGGCCGATACGCACTTCGGTGCCGCATTTCAGGCACGCGATCCATACGCCGCCGCCTTCATGGCGCAGGCCGCTGATCCAGTCCCGCCGGACAAGATGCGAGCGGTGCAAGCGGATAAACTCTTCCGGATTAAGCCGCTCTTCGAGGCCGGTGATTGTTTGATGCAGTAAATAGCTAACGCTGCCGACATGCAGGCGCATATAATCGCGCTCTGCCTCGACTCGGTCAATCTCTGGCGCCGCGACACGGCGCAGTTCGGATTTATAGGGTACCCAGAACTCCTCTGCCCAAGGCGAATCTTCGGTGCTCTCGGCTCTGGTCTCGAAGGTGCGTTCCCGGACTCGCGATATTGCCAGTGCCAGCCGGTCGCTCTCGACCGGTTTCAGGACATAGTCGATCGCCGCGACATCAAATGCTTCCACCGCAAAGCCATCAAATGCGGTCACAAAGATAATCGCTGGGGCATGGTCACTGCCGGACAACGCTCTGGCGACATCCAGGCCGTCCTTGCCAGGCATTGCGATATCCAGCAGCAGCAGGTCCGGCCGCAATTGTTCGGTCAGGCGCAGCGCCGCTTCGCCGTCGCTGGCGGTGCCGATCAAAATTATGTCGGGTTGGCGGGCGCAGAGCAGCTGCAGGCGTTCTATCGCAAGCGGCTCATCGTCAATGATCAGCGTTTTGAGCGGCGGTTTTTCGATATCATCGGTCATTGGCTATCCAGCATAAGCGGTAAGGTTAATTGCGCAATATAGCCGCCTTCTTCCAGCCGCACGGTTTGCAGCGTCGCGCGGCGACCAAAACGAGTATCGAGACGGTCGCGGACATTGGCAAGGCCGATGCCGCTACTCGGTTGATTGGCGTCGATGTTGACCGGTCTCGGATCGCCATCGTCTGCCACGGTCAGGATCAGATCATCGCCTTCCGACCGCGCGCTGATCGTGATCGTGACCGGCCGTTTGCTGTGCGCGACGCTATGTTTGATCGCATTTTCAACTAGCGGCTGGAGAATGAGGCCAGGTACAAGAACCCCAAGCAAATCATCAGGAATGTTTATCGCAGTTCTCAGACGATCGGGAAAGCGTACTGCTTCAATGTCGAGATACAGGTTTTGCAAATGCACCTCCTCGCTCAGCGGGACGTCTTCCAGCGGATCGCCGGACAGGCTGGTGCGGTAAAATTTTGAGAGGTTGAGGATCATTTCCTCTGCTTCTTCCGGCTGGCTGCGCATGACTAACGTGCTCAGAGAATTGAGCGTGTTAAACAGAAAGTGCGGATTGACCTGATAGCGCAATGACCTGAGTTCGGCATCCTGCGCGGCCTGAGCAAACCGGGCGGCCTTGCGTTCGACGGTTCGAACTTCGCCGGCATAGCTGAGAGTCAGATATAAAGACGCCCAACTGACGATGAAGAAGAAACGCGAGGTGGCGTCTTCAGAGACCGTTTTAAGCATGAAATTATCCTGCTCCAGATATTTGCGCATCTCTTCTATATGCGCTTCGCCGAAGAGACTTTCAGGATAATAAACATTGAAAACATAGTGATTGATGAAGGCAATGATGATTGCGCAGGGAATAGCGGCGGTGAATGCAGTGATGATACGGGTCGAGAGGGCCTTGTCTTCGAACAAGCGCAACAAGTGATAAAGTCCATAGGTTACGACGACACCACAAGCCGTCACGACCATTCGGCGAATCGCCATTTCACCTTGCGCGGGCCAATCTCCGATTGCCGCGCGCAACGTAATGATGATTACGTAAAATAACCAAAAACCGAGAATCGACAAGATTGCGACCTGATGCCCGACGGTTGGTTTATGTTTGCCCAGTTCAAATTTTCTCATTGCTGCTCAGTTCATTATTCGCTTTTAGCTTAGGGCAAGATGGTATCAAATGTCTCTAGTTGAATCGGGGCTGGTCGAAACAGGCTTGCGGTTGGTCGAAACTTTCGAAGTGATCCGCGCAACATTTGACCTTTTTGGCATTGGAAACATAAATATTGAGACCGGTTTAACCAATTACTAACTATGTTTTGGTCAAGTGGCGCTCGTGGGAAGGTGAAACAGGAGCCCCGAGTATGACCAAAGAGATTCAATCCGTTCCCGGCGCAATGACGCTCGCTGAGATGAAAGAATTCGCAAGCTTCGGATCTGCTACCCAACGCTATATCCGCCGTTCGCTTGATGTCGGGCTGGATCGCTCCGATGCGGTCGAGACCTGGTCACGTGATGCGGTTGAGGAAGCTGGCATCAAAGTGCAGATATCTCTCTACAGGCGCATAGGCGATATTCGCAAAGCCATTCCGGAAGATTGCGCTATCGATAGTATCGAAGCGTTTATGCCATCGTTGATTTCGCTGGCCGCGTTCGATCTTGGCCAGGGCCGGATCAATAGTTTTCCTGCATTCCGGTTTCTATATGAGCGGTTGCTCGGTCCTGATTCGCGGCCATGGCTGCCCGGCGCCTTTTGTGCGGCAGCATCCTTGCCACATTTGCATCCGAAAACCCGCAAAGTCCTGCTGCAATCAATCAGCGAAGCCGCGGCAACGGCGCCTGGCTGGTCAACTCGCGAGCCCAGCTTCTTTCCTGAGTGGGTCGAAAAAGTGGATATGAGCAAAGCTGCTCATTAGGCTTTTTCAAGAGGATGATGCTGTCACTGCCTCATTCGGCAATGCAGCGGAATATGCGCTCTCGGCCAGATCAATCAGATGGCGGTCATCTTCATTCCACGGGTGAAACCCGGGCAGAAAAAATTTGCACCATGGCAGGATGATTCCCCGCGCAATGCCGGGTTTGACGAGAAGGAAGTGGAGCAATTTCAGCTTTACTTTCCAGCCGGAGATTCCGTCTTGAGCGAGCAGATCCAGCGTGTCGCGCCAGCGATTGCCCCAGAAATTTCGCGTGATCACCAACATCATCAGCGCTTTGACTTTCCAGCGCTGCCAGCGCGGCCAGGCTCTGGTGGCATGTAGCCACGTGTCATAGGCGACGCCTTTATGCTCGATTTCTGCCAGTGCATGCCAGCGCCAGAGATTGGCCGTTTCCTCGTCTGAATTTTCCCAGTGGCGATCATCGGCGATAAATTGCTGGGCCATGATGGCCGTGAAATGTTCGAGAATCATGGTCGCGGCCAAATTGGCGATTTTCGGGCGCCCCTTGGTCAGATCCAGCGATTCGGTAATTCGTGTTTCGATCCGGCTGACATCATAGCCGCTCTCTTCCACCCGGCGATTGAGCGCGAGATGCTCGCGGCTGTGGATCACTTCTTGCTGAATGAACGCCCGGATTTCTTTTTGCAGTTTCTTCGGCGCGATGTCGCGATAGGCTTTCACGCTCTCGATGAAAAAGGCTTCGCCTCGTGGGAAGGTCAGCGACAGACTGTTGTAAAAAGCGGTCGCAATCGGATCGCCATTTTGCCAATATTTCCCGGGTTGATGGCCCGCATCGCGGCCAAATCGGCGGTCACGCGGAGTAATCTTCAGGTCATCAGGAGTCGGTGTATTAATCATTTCCGGCTCAACATTCGTTGCGCTATGCATGTTCATCGACTGTTTCCATTCCTGTGGGATAGTCATATAGCTAATCATCATAAGCATAAGGTTACTTACATAGATGTCAATAGCGAAAAGACGCCTGTCACCTGAGGAAAGCCGCGGTATGGCGCTGTCTGCCGCGCGTGATCTGCTGATTGAGTCGGGCCCCCAAGCGGTTACGTTGAAGGCGGTTGCCGGACGGATTGGCCGAACCCACGCCAATCTTCTCCACCATTTTGGATCTGCTTCCGGCTTACAAAAGGCTTTGGCGGCTTATTTGTCGGCCGAGGTCTGTGGGATGATCTCGCAAGCCATCATGAAATCCCGGACAGGCGAAGGCAGCGTTCGTGATATTGTCGACCTCACGTTCGACGCTTTTGACAAGCAAGGTGCCGCTGCGCTCTGGTCCTGGATGATGCTAACCGGCAATGAAGATGCGCTCGATCCGATCGTTGATGCGATTCATGCGCTGGTCGATGATATCGGCGAAAATGGTCATCAGGATCACGAAATGCACGAAGACACGCACACGCTCGTGCTGATGGCGCTCGGAGATGCGTTAATCGGTGAACGTCTGTCCGATTCTCTGGATCTTTCCCGTAATATTGCCCGTGATATGGCAGAACAGCAGCTGCAGATGGCATTGGACAGATGGAAAAAGGAGCATGACGAATAATCCACGCTCATGATGTTGCCGTTCCGGACGGCCGGATCAGGCTTGTTCATTGTCAGTCGAAGAAAGCTGCTGCGAGAACGGCATGTCTGCCAGTTCGCGCCTGAATCCGGCCGCCGGGCCGCTCAATCTTTTGCAAACAGCTGATCATCTTGGCCGAAGGCTTTAAACTCCAGCGCATTGCCGCTCGGATCGAGAAAAAACATGGTCGCCTGCTCGCCGATCTGTCCTTTGAACCGGATGGTCGGTTCGATCACAAATTGAATGTCTGTCTCTTTTATCCGCTCCACGAGCTCGCTCCATAGATCCATCGTCAGAACGACTCCAAAATGAGGGACGGGCACTTGCTCGTCATCGACTGGGTTGATGATCCCATTTTGCTCAAGCTGTTCGTTGAGATGAGTCACAATTTGATGGCCATAGAGGTTGAAATCGATCCAGTGATCGTCACTACGCCCCTCATCGCAACCCAGAATCTCGCCATAAAAATGTCGAGCGGCAGCAAGGTCATGCACCGGAAACGCCAGATGGAAGGGCCGGAGCGGGTTGGCAGGACTAATGCTCATATTTCCGGTCCTTTTCCTCGGGCGCGGCGAGGGTGAAACAATGTTCAAAATCCAGAGTGGACGCTTCACCTTTGATTTTCGCTGCCTCCGCTTCTGCCAACATGGATTCGCGCGACTGGGTCATGGTGATATCAGTTTCATTCCCGCTATAACCTTCGGTGCGCAGTCTCTCTCTCGCCCGATTGTCGAGCACCGCGGCCAGAGTCTTCAAATCCTGCGCCGTCTTCGACAGGCCTTCGCGGCCATATATTTCTTCATAGGCGAGTTGTAACATCACGGCACATTGATTGAGCGTCGGCTTGGGTTTGGGCGGAACCGCTGCGTCCAGCACCGGCAGGCATCTTTCCATTTCCGCATCCACGACTTCACCGGGTTCGGCGACATGCTTGACCTTGGCCTGCTGTGCAGCAACGGCTTCAACAAAGGCCTCTGCAACCTGTTCCCTGCTCCGGCCGGTTTCACTCATGATAGTTGCGCCGACCTGAGCCATATAGGTGCGGCCGCGTTCCTCCATCAGTGGATAGTCAAACGCAGTTTGCACCCCGCGCTCCTGTTCTGAAGCAATGATCGCAAATACTGCGACGCAGGACAGGTCGCGTTGCTGGATATCAGTCAGCGCCGGCGGTGGCGACTGAGGCTCGACCGCGACTGGTTGCAGGGTGGCGAGCATGGTGAGGAACAGAATTTTCATGATCAGCTTATAGCTGGCAATATACGAATCCGGCAAATAGCAATTGAAGGTTGGCGATGAACACGGCAAAAGCCGCCCGTGTCGAAAATCCAAAACTTGATTGCGCGCTATCCTAACTGGATTTCGCTGTTTGCGGGCGGGGCCAGCGCATTGGGTTTTGCTCCTCTGGGTTTCTGGCCCGTTACACTAGTCGCTCTTGCCCTGTGGATGGTAGTCCTGATCGGCCGGCCAAAGCGCAAAGCGGCATTTTACGCTGGATGGCTATTCGGTGTGGGCCATTTTGTCGTCAGCCTTAACTGGATCGCCAAGGCGTTCACCTTTCAAGCCGCGATGCCCGAATGGCTCGGCTATGTCGCAGTATTATTATTGTCCTTATATTTGGCAGTCTATCCCGCATTGGCCGGATTGGGTGCGTGGCTGATCGGTAAAACCAAGCCGCTGACGTTCATCCTGGCTCTCGCTGGGTTCTGGATTATCACCGAATGGATGAGAAGTTGGATGTTCAGTGGCTTCATCTGGAGTCCGCTTGGAACGGTCTTGCTACCTGTAGGGAATCTGCCGGCGCTGACGCAGATGATCGGAAGCTATGGTTTGTCGGCAATCGTGATCTTTGCTGCGGCTCTCCTATGGTTATTGGCGCTTCGTCGGTGGAGGATAGCGGCGACCACAGCAATCATATTAGCAATATTTGCAACGATACCGGCGGTGACTTTCCTTTTTCCACCGAATCCGGATGTTCAAGGGCCGTCGATCACCGTTGTCCAACCCAATATCGGTCAGCAGGACAAATGGAAGGCGGGCTATGAAGTTGAAAACCTAGCCAAACTTGCCGGACTGACGACCAGAGAAGATGACGAACCGCGAATCATCTTCTGGCCCGAGGCTGCGATCCCTGATTATCTCGAGACAGGCTATCCGCGGCGCTATTATTACGGCCGTCCTCCGGAATTTGTCCGTGCACAGCTTGCCGGGTTGATGAAGCCGGGCGACGTGCTGGTGCTCGGCGCGTTGAAGCTGGAGTTTGACGCGGCAGAAGACCGTGCGGTCGGCGCGCGCAACAGCGTCTTTGTGATGGATTCAGATCGCGAATTGCTGGGCCGCTATGACAAGTCCCATCTTGTGCCTTATGGCGAATATCTTCCGATTCGGCCGGTATTGGAAGCGATCGGCCTGTCGCGGCTGGCCCCTGGCGATTTTGATTTTTGGCCGGGCCCAGGCCCGCGCTCGCTCGATCTAGGCAAATTTGGTAAAGTTGGCCTGCAGATTTGCTATGAAATCATATTTTCCGGCCAAGTCGTGGACCGTGATAATCGACCGAGCTTCATTTTCAATCCGTCCAATGACGCCTGGTTTGGGGCCTGGGGCCCTCCACAACATCTCGCACAGGCGCGACTCCGGGCGATAGAAGAGGGACTGCCCGTGATTCGGTCTACTCCCACCGGTATTTCCGCGGTCATCGATGCTGATGGTGTGGTGCGTGACAGCATCCCAATGGGACAGGCGGGACGGATTGATATGGAGCTGCCGCCAGCACACTCACCGACGCTTTTCGGACGATATGGTAATATCCTGCCAATCGGCTTTGCTATGATTTTGCTGATTTGTGCCATTGCCATCCGGCGTCGCCATCGTTAAGGCGCATATAAACATTTCTTTATATCCACCTTAAATGCTTAATCAGTGCCAAAAAAATGGGAATTATCATGCGCTCAGAATTTATTTTTACCTCCGAATCAGTTTCCGAAGGCCATCCAGACAAGGTCTCCGACCAGATTTCAGATGCGGTCGTTGATCTGTTCTTGTCCAAAGACCCGGAAGCCCGGGTTGCATGCGAAACGCTCACCACAACCAATCGTGTCGTGCTTGCCGGCGAAGTCCGCGGCAAAGGGATGATCGATAGCGATGGCAATTGGGCTCCTGGTGCACAGGAAGAAATCCAGACCGCCGTTCGCGAAACCGTGAAGAAAATCGGCTATGAACAGGATGGTTTTCACTGGCAGAACCTGATCTTTGAAAACCATTTGCATCCGCAATCCGCACATATTGCGCAAGGCGTTGATGAAAGCGGCAACAAGGACGAAGGCGCCGGCGACCAAGGCATCATGTTCGGCTATGCCAGCGACGAAACCCCTGACCTGATGCCAGCGACCCTTTATTATTCGCATCAGATTTTGAAACAGATGGCCGACGACCGGCATAGTGGCAAAGCGCCTTTCCTGGAGCCAGATAGCAAGAGCCAAGTCACCTTGCGCTATGTCAACGAAGTACCTGTGGAAGCCACCGCATTGGTCGTCTCGACACAACATGCGCCCGGCTATTTCAAGGATAGTGACAATCCAGCGCTCTACGAAGAGCTGCGCGAATATGTAATGGGCGTATTCCGCTCGGTGCTGCCGGAAAGCTTCATCACGGACAATACTGTGATTCACGTCAATCCAACCGGCCGTTTTGAAATCGGTGGTCCGGATGGCGATGCTGGTCTGACTGGCCGCAAGATCATTGTCGACACCTATGGTGGTGCTAGCCCGCACGGCGGCGGTGCCTTCTCCGGTAAAGATCCTACAAAAGTGGATCGCTCTGCCGCTTATATCACCCGCTATCTCGCGAAAAATATCGTGGCCGCTGGTCTCGCCAAGCGTTGCGCCATTCAGCTGTCATACGCGATTGGCGTAGCCGAACCGCTGTCGATCAATGTCGATCTGCACGGGACCGGAACGGTGAGTGAAGAGCGGCTGGAAGAAATTTTACCAACGCTCGTTCGTTTGACGCCCAAAGGCATTCGGACGCATCTTGGTTTGAACAAGCCGATTTACGGACCAAGCGCCGCTTATGGCCACTTCGGTCGGAAAGCCGACGGCGATTTCTTCACCTGGGAAAAAACCGACCTGGTCGATGCGTTGAAAGCGGCGGTCTAATTTATCTGAGCTGGCTGTTCTGAGTCCGTTTTTTGATCTAGACCCGACCTGGTTGACAGGGAGGACAGATTCATGCGTTCGCTATCCAGCCATTCTTTCGGCGCGGCTTCTATCGTCGCGACGGTGTTTTTGTGGGCTGCGGCACCGACTCTTGCGCAGCCCACGCCCCGGACCATTGAAACGACTGCTGGTCAGGATTGGAAACATGTGCAGACCGGTGTCATCATACCGGCTAAATTGTCAGGCTTTGATCGTGAATATGTTCGCGATCTGACCGACAAGGAGCTGGATGTCATCGCGCAATATTATAGCGATGAATCGCGGACACGCTTGACGTTATTTTTATATCGAGCGGCGCTCGATAGTGTGCCCTTGTGGTTTGATACGGCCGATATATCGTTACGCAAAAACACCAGTTTTGTTCCGGGCACCACAGAGTTTGTTTCTTCGACTTTCACGCCCCCTGGTCAGTCCAGGGCAAGCGGCATGATGACAGTATATGCAAGCAGTGGAGGAGACTTTAAAGCTACCGGCATTGCGATGATGCCGCTCAATGGCTGGCTAGCAAAAGTCCGCTTTACTTCAGCAGAGCTGACGGCGCTGGAAATGGCGGCAGCCCTGCAACCTATATTGGCTGCCGTGACCTGGCCCGAAAACATCCTTTCCGGTCCGGTCGCTGTTCCTGTTCAACCTTGTAAAAACAAACTGAAACTCACGGAAAAAGTGAAACGGATAAAACCCACGATGGCCGATGCCCTGATTGGCGGCTTATTGGGGGTCGCGGCGGAAACGGATGGTACAATAGTCGAGAAGGAAGCAATCGTTTATTGCCGTGATCCGCAGGACTTCGGTCAGTTTTCTGCCTATCGTGCCAACGGATCGAAAAATGGTTATATTTTGCCGCTGGGTGACGCCGGCCGCGCACTTTCGATCTCGCAAAACGAAGCTGGCGGCTTGATAGGTGGGAGCAAAGGAAAAAGATATACGCCGATGAACATGCAATTGGACCAAACCATCATCTATCCCGACCTGAACAAACTGCCGACGCCTCGATTGCTTTTGGCAGCAACTGGCGATGCTGCTGCCATCTCCTCCACAACGACTTGGCCTGAGGGCGATACAACCATCAACATCGGTATCAGCGAAGAAAATGAAGATCGATGACCGCATATAATGAGGGCGATCCGACCACGATCCGACAACTCTATGGACGCCGTCAAGGTCATGCCTTGCGCGACCAACAGGTTGAGCTCGTCGAGAAATTGTTGCCGCAAATTGCTGTGCCGGTCGATGGCCGGGTCGACTCCATGTCCTTGTTTGGCGACAACAGGCCACTGCATTTTGAGATTGGTTTTGGCGCAGGTGAACATTTGGCACAACGGGCCGATATGCTCCCGGCGCACGGTTTTATCGGCTGTGAACCCTATCTAAATGGCGTTGTGGGCGCGCTTCAGCATATTCGCGACGGCGTGCTGGCCAATGTCCGGCTGCACATGGGAAATGCGCTCGACGTGCTGGAACGTATTCCCGATGGATCGTTGAGTTTTGTCTATTTGCTTCATCCGGATCCGTGGCCCAAATCCCGTCATGCCAAACGTCGGATCATGAATCATGGTCCGGTTGATCTGATCGCTGCGAAGCTGAAGCCTGGCGGGGAATTCCGTTTTGGTACCGACCATCCGGTCTATCTGGATTGGGCGATGATGATCATGAACCAGCGCGATGAATTTGAATGGCTTTGTGATAGTCCGAAAAACTGGATGGTGCGTCCCGGAGGATGGCCCGAAACGCGCTATGAGGCCAAGGCGCGGCGTCAAAATCATGAGGTTTGGTATTTTCGTTTTCAGCGAAAGTAAGTATTTCATCGCCAATTCGTTCACGATTTAATTAAAGCCTGTATAAGACCTCCCTCCTTAAACAAGGTTTTATTAACCCTGTTCATTAAGCATCCGATGTGTCCATTTCTTAACTTTCTTTTTCTATAAAAGGCTTAACCAAAGATCGGTTTGTGCCTTGTGGAATAGAAAAAGGAGTTGAAAGCGGAAATGGATTGTGACCGACCACACTCAGATGAAACCAATATGTCCGTCGCGCTGGAAAAAAGTGCGACACCGGACAATTTGGTCATTCAATCGCGAAACAAGCACTATTCCGATGCGCAATTCGAGAATCGCTACTGGATGGGCGGAGATCCCTATGCGACGGCCTTTTTCAATGCCCTGTCGGTGACGTTCCCCAAGGGCGAAACTTTCTTCATTGAAACCCTTAAGAAATATTCGAATCGGGTCCCGCCGAAGCTCAAGGGTGAGATCAGAGCGTTCATCCAGCAAGAGGCTGTTCACAGCCGAGAGCATGATTGTTTCAACGAGAAACTGGAAGCATCAAACTATGATATCTCCCGGCTAGAGGCGGCGATAGGAGATGTCATGGACAGTATCCGAGACATGTCGCCAATCAATCATCTTGTCGCGACGATGTGCATTGAGCATATCACTGCCATTCTCGCCGCTGAGGTGATTAGCAATCCGATCCACTTTGCCGATGCCGACAAAGGACAACGTCGATTATGGCTGTGGCATGCTTCGGAAGAAATCGAGCATAAAGGCGTGGCCTATGACACTTGGCTTCATGCGACCCGCGACTGGAGTCCGGTCCGTCGTTGGCTTATTCGTTCCACTTTCATGGCGAGAATCTCGCTTGGATTTGTGAAAAATCGGACCAAGGGAATTTTGGACCTGTTAGCGCAGGACGGATATACCGGCGCACGCGCGCGCTGGGGTCTGTTTCGCTATGCGCTTGTCGGCCCAGCGCTATTGCGCCGAATCTTCCGGCCCTGGATGCAGTTTTTCAAGCCCGGTTTTCACCCTTGGGACATTGATGACCGCCACCTCATTCAATTGGCTGAAAGCAAATATGAGGCAGCGATCATGGATAGTGAAACCAATCGGCTCGAGCCAGTGGAATCCAGCAAGCCCGATCAACAGGACCGCCTGAAGAAGGTTGCTTGAACCAATAGTCAGGCAGCCAGGGATTCCGCGTGATCGGTGCGAGTTTTCGTGCCGAGCATGCAGACATATTCAACTGCATCAACAAGCCCATCTCTACCGAGGCTGAAACGCGGGACCGTTTGACCCGTGGGTTGAAACCCGAGCTTGCGTAACACGCTGCCCGATACAGGATTATCAATGAAATGGCTTGCCACCAGTTTCTGATGGCCCAGGCTTCGTGCGTTTTGCAATACTGCGCCACCGGCTTCGGTGGCAAACCCCCGTCCCCAATGGTCGCGACCAATCCAGTAGCCCAGCTCTACATCACCGCTTTCCATTCGATCAATACCAATACAGCCGACGAGCATTGGAGCTCCTCCCTGGCGCTGAAATATCAACCAGCGAGGACCGGAGGCTTCATTGGGTAATGAGAGAAATTTATGAGCATCTGACATGGCATAAGGCCAAGGTGCCCTTGCCAGATTGCTGATAATTGCTTTGTCGTTGATCGCTTGATTCAAGGCGGGTGCATCTTCGGGCCAGCCAGGTCTCAATAATAATCTAGGCGTTACGGCAAACATTGGGACTCTCCACAGTCAGTTTCTTCATCCCCGTTTTGCTCATCAATCCTTAGCCGGATGGAATGACAAATCGGTGACGTTTTCGACAGGGAGAGATAAAAAAAGGGAGAGGATGACCCTCTCCCTGAAATTGGTGGTTCTTTCGAACCTGCCGGGTCATCCTTCGACGGATAACCCTTTATCGATTATCCAATTATTCGGCGGCTTCTGCCATGACATCGACGGACACATATTTGCGGCCGAGCTTGCCTTTATGGAACTCCACTTTGCCGTCAATGAGCGCAAATAGGGTGTGATCTTTGCCCATGCCGACATTGCGACCCGGGTGGGTCTTGGTTCCGCGTTGGCGGATGATAATATTGCCGGCGACAACAGCTTCGCTGCCATATTTTTTTACGCCAAGACGACGGCCTTCTGAATCACGGCCGTTGCGGGATGAACCGCCTGCTTTCTTATGTGCCATGGTTTAGTCCTTCTTCTTCGCTGCGGGCTTTTTGGCCGCTGGCTTCTTGGCTGGCGCCTTTTTGGCATCAGCGGGTTTGGTTTCGGTTTTTGCTGCAGTCGCTTTAGGCTCCGCTTTTTTAGCTGGGGCCTTTTTTGCAGGCGCTGCTTTGGTTTCAGTCGCAGGCTTGTCTTCGGCAGGAGCCGCTTCCTTTTTCGGTGCCGCTTTTTTGGCTGCCTTTTCGTTGCCAATTGCGCTGATCTTCAGAACAGTATGCTGCTGGCGATGGCCGTTTTTGCGCCGATAATTGTGCCGGCGGCGCTTCTTGAAGATAATGACCTTCTCGCCTTTTTCCTGTGCAACAATCTCTGCTGCTACAGTCAATCCCTTGACGTCTTTGATGTCGCCACCGTCACCGGCCAGCAGAACGTCGTCGAGAGTGACCGAATCACCTGCTTCACCAGCAAGTTTTTCGACTGCGATTATGTCTCCTGCGGCAACGCGATATTGCTTGCCGCCGGTGCGCACTATTGCGAACATGGCATTTTTCCGTTTCAAATATGTGGTTCCAGCGCACGAAGCAAAAAACGCGAGTCCCTTGGCTCACGCTGGAAAGAGTGGGCAGCTACTAGATGAAACCGGGGCTGTCAACCAACTTAAGGGGATTTTTGGCCCGTTTACGAGGGTTCACGATTCGTTTTAGAGATTCTCCGTTGCAGCGACATTGACGGCAGCCTAAAGACAACTCGATGAAAAAAACGCTGTTGATTGTGATGTTAATGAATCTGTCGCTGAGTGGCTGCGCGATGGGAGAGGGGGATTTTCCCTCGCTCGCCAAACGCCCCTATGAAGATCAATCCGCAATCAGTTCCCCTGGCAACCCTGTACCTGCGCTTGTGTCTTCGTTGACGCCGGACGTTCAATCCGGCGTGAATCAGGCGTTGCGGACCAGCAATGCTGCCCATGAGCAGTTTCTGCACAATTTGACCGCCGTAAAGCAACGTGTCGTGGCAGCGCAAGGCGCTGCGGTGTCCAGTGAAAAATGGGTCGTAGCACAGATGGACCTAGCCGCCCTTGAGCTCGTTCGCTCACCTTCGGTGGAGTCCCTGGCCGATATCGACAGTCTCTATGCTGCAGAACTCGACCGCGAGGTCCAAGAGGGGCTATCGGGCGGCGCACTTATCATTCTGGAAAAGCGCAACCAGATTGATGGTCAGGTTCGACAACAGCAGCAGCAAATCGACTCGATGAAGGGCCAACTGCGTTAGACAGCTTGGCTTGCGGCTTCGACCGCAGCTTTATGCGCCTTTGCATTTTCGACATAATGGGCCACGCCCATCCGCATTCCGGCAATCGCTTGTTCGGACAAGTCGCGCATGAACTTGGCTGGCGATCCGGCCCAAAGCTGTCCAGAGGGTATCCGCTTGTTGGGCGTCAATGTCGCGCCGGCAGCCAGCATGGCATCTCCTTCAATCACGCAGCCGTCCATGACGGTGGTGCTCAAGCCGACAAAGGCGCGGTCTTCCAGTGTTGCGCCGTGCAGCATCACCATATGACCGATCAGAGCGTCGTCGCCAATTATAGTGGGGTGTCCATTCGGTGTGACAGGATTCGCGCTGTCGCAGTGGATGGTCGTGCCATCCTGAATATTGCTGCGCGCACCGATGCGGACGAAGTTTACATCAGCACGAATCACGCAATTATACCATATGCTCGATTCCGGGCCGATCTCGACGTCGCCGATTATCTTGCATCCGGGCGCGATAAAGGCGGTTTCGTGAATTCGGGGCGTCTTGCCATTGAAGGGCAATATGAGAGGATCGGTCATTTGGATCTTTCTGTACAATAGGTGACGTGGCGTAGCAGCTTACTTTCAGGATCAACACTGGGATGGTCAAAGTCCATATCGGGCAGATATGTCATGTTCAAGCGCTCCATCACGGCTCTGCTACGGCGGTTATTTGCGCTGGTGATCGCCCAAATATTTTCGCCGGGAAACTGGACGGATGCCCATTTTATGCATTTTCGGGCGGCCTCGGTTATATATCCATTGCCCCAGGTTTCGGATGCCAAGCGCCAGCCGATTTCGAGCTTGTCGGCAACTGGAACATCAGGCGCACCGCGGATCATTCCACACCAGCCGATCAGCTGATCGTCCGATTTCCGGACCAGCGCCCAGAAGCAATAGCCATATTTTTCCTGAAGCCCCCGCATTCGGACAATCAGGTCCGCGACTTCTTCCCGCGTCATGATAGGTCCCAAAGTCGCTCTGACCTTGGGGTCACTATTGATCGCGTGGAAAGCATCGAGATCATCTTGCCGCCAATCACGCATGATCAGTCGATCAGTTTCTATCTGAAAATTCACTATTTTCGCAGCAAACGCGCCGCATCGGCTGCAAAATAGGTCAGAATGCCGGAACATCCCGCACGTTTGAACGCGATGAGTTTTTCCATCATCAGCGCGTCATGATCACCAACGCCTGCGGCGGCCCCGGCTTTGACGAGCGCATATTCGCCAGATACCTGATAGGCGAAAACAGGGATGTTAAATTCCGATTTTGCCCGATAGATGATATCGAGATATGCCAGTCCGGGTTTTACCATGATACTGTCCGCACCCTCGGCAATATCGAAGGCGATCTCACGAATCGCTTCGTCACTGTTGGCGGGGTCCATCTGATAGGTTTTCTTATCGCCCGTCAATCGTCCACCAGATCCGACCGCATCGCGAAAAGGACCGTAAAAGGCACTCGCATATTTGGCAGCATAAGCCATGATCTGGACATTGTGATGATGCGCGAGTTCTAGCACATTGCGAATCGCACTCACCCGCCCGTCCATCATGTCAGATGGCGCGATGACATCTGCTCCAGCATTGGCCTGATTGAGTGCTTGCTTGGTCAGGACTTCCAATGTCCGGTCGTTGGTAACATAGCCAAGATCGTCGAGCAGGCCGTCTTGTCCGTGCGACGTGTAAGGATCAAGCGCGACGTCGGTGAGCACGCCCATATCATCGCCCAGCGCATCTTTGATTGCTTTGGTCGCACGGCACATCAGATTATTTGGGTTTAACGCCTCCGCACCGTCATCGCTGCGCTTTTCTGGAGGTGTGTTCGGAAATAGCGCAACGCACGGTATCCCGAGATCTCGAGCTTCTCGTGCGCGCGTTACAATACCGTCGACAGACCAGCGGGATACGCCAGGCAGGCTTCCGATCGGTTCCTCTTCGCCTTGGCCGTCGATGATGAACAGCGGCCAGATTAGATCGGTTGACGACAGTTGATTTTCGCGCACCATGTCCCGGCTCCATTGAAAGGTCCGAGATCGTCGCAGTCGCGTGGCAGGATATTGAGCATTTTTGGTCATCTGCTTGGCTTATACCAGCCTTACTCCGCGCTCAACTCTTCTGTTGTGATGCAGCCGCGTCTAGCTTTTCAGCGGCTTGTTGAGCCGGTTGATTTCTCGATCTGGATTTGCACTCGACGCACTTTTCAGCGCGCCCAGTGCAGCGCCCGGTTTGACCTGTTTCAGCCGCTGTAATTCACTCTTGAACCGTCGCAGTTCGCGTCCGCCCAGTTGGGCGCGTTCAACAAATTTGACGGAACGCGGATTTATCGCTCGTCCGCGGCGATATAATTCATAATGTAAATGCGGCCCAGTTGAGAGGCCGGTCGAACCGATATAACCAATGATCTGGCCCTTGCGGACGGTACGGCCATTGCTGACTGCAATGCGGCTCATATGCGCGTAGCCGGAGGCAAGGCCACCCCGGTGCTGAATTTTGACAAATTTGCCAAGTCCGCCCTTACGGCCCGAAAAAATCACACGGCCATCCGTTACAGCATATATGGGTGCACCATAGCCGCCGCCGAAATCCAACCCACTGTGCATCCGCTTGTAACGGAGAATAGGATGTCGTCGCATGCCGTAACCGGATGTGATCCGGCCACCTGTTGGGCGAGCCAAAACGCCGCTTGATTGGCCGACGCCAGATGCCTCAAACCAGTGGGACCGGCCGCCAGTTTTCCAACTGAGCATCTGTGCCTTTGGTTTGCCGCTTCGATCCAGACCCGCATAAATCAGATCGCCGACTTCCACTTCACCAGTTTCGGCACGACGATAGGATAGAATGATATCAAATTCATCCGTGCTGCGGATATCTCGAGAAATTGACATTTTCTTGCCAATTATCTGCAGATATTTTTGCACCGCACTGGCCGGAGCACCAGCAGCTCTGGCCGATCGGTAGAGGCTGGAGCCGACAATACCGGTGATCCGCAAGGGAGTATCATCAACCAAAATTGGCTTGCGAATGAGCTTCAGCCGGTCACCGTCTCGTTGCACTTCCAGACTCAGGTCAAACCGTGCGCGAAATGCAAGTTGATCAAGTGGCCGTGCCATGTTCTTTTCCGGCCGACGGCCCAGAATGACTTCAAATTTGGTCCCGGGTTTGATGTCTCGGGCCGACAATGTCCCTGCAATCAGTCCATCTACTTCCTTTGCCTCACCATTTGCGACGCCAGCGCGCTGCAAGAGGCGTCGCAGACTGTCGCCGCGGCCCAAGGTGGCGACCAATGCGATAGATGGACGTTCGGGGCTTTCAGCCAATGACCGAACTGCGTCAGTTGCCGCCATGCGCACGCCGGTATCCGAACCATAGGCTAGAGGTGCGATCATTTGCGAACGAGCTTGGTCAGCGCGATGCCCAGTCAGCGGGTCAGTGCGATGGCCTTCGATAGGACCGAAATTCGGTAAACAGCTTAATGCCACGCTACAAAGCAGGCCGAGCGATGCCAATCCTCTGAACCAGGAGAGACTGCCGATATCCATCCCCAGATCAGGGACCCAGTCGACTTCTGAGAGCCGATCGAACCAGTGCTCATAATATTCGCGCCATGTTCGTCCGTGTCCCAAATCGGGCAGCGGAGCATCTGCCGCAATTGCTGCAGCTCCTGGACCTTCAATGGCGATATTGTCGATACTTTTGAACAAACGCACCCCATGATGATGCAACAAAATAAATTTGCACCACTCGCTTCTCCATTCTCTGTGCAGGAAGATAGTTAATGTCAAATTAAGTTACCGCTCTGTCCCGCTTTCGTGCGGTGAAACGTGTAAAATGACGGCTATCTGGTCTACAGATGTAGTTTTTAACGATCTCGCTTGCTTGCGGCGCGTCAATAGGCTGTTGTGCTGGCAATGTCGCTTTCCTCCTCATCCAATCTCGTCGCTGTTCTTGGCCCGACCAATACCGGAAAAACCCATCTCGCGATTGAGCGCATGTGCGCCCATTCCAGCGGGATGATCGGTTTCCCGCTGCGTTTGCTCGCGCGGGAGGTTTATGACCGTGTGGTCAAACTGAAAGGTGCGAACCGGGTCGCGCTGGTCACCGGGGAAGAGAAAATCATTCCTGCCCAGGCACAATGGTATCTTTGCACGGCTGAGGCGATGCCGATGGAAAAGGATTTTGCCTTTGTCGCGATCGATGAGGCGCAGCTCGGTATCGACCCGGAGCGCGGTCATATTTTTACCGACCGCATGTTGAATATCCGCGGTCGGGACGAGACGATGATCCTGGGTTCGGAAAGTCTCCGGCCCTTGATCGAGAGGCTTTTGCCCGACGCCGATATTGTGACCCGTCCACGCTTTTCGACCTTGAGCTATGCCGGACCACGCAAATTGTCTCGCTTGCCTCGGCGCTCTGCGATTGTCGCATTCTCGGTCGAGGAAGTATATGCGATTGCCGAGATGCTGCGCCGTCAACATGGCGGAGCGGCCATCGTGATGGGGTCGCTGTCTCCCCAGACCCGCAATGCCCAAGTCAAAATGTACCAGGACGGTGAGGTGGATTTTCTTGTCGCGACCGACGCCATCGGCATGGGATTGAATCTCGATGTGTCTCACGTTGCCTTCGCGGCCTTGCGAAAATTTGATGGCCGCCGACGGCGGCGGCTGACCCTGTCGGAAATTGGACAGATTGCCGGCCGCGCGGGACGGCATCAGAAAGATGGCAGCTTTGGCGTGCTCTCAGGTCTGACATCGGCGGACGAGCTGCAAGCCGAAGAGGTCGAAAATCTTGAAGAGCATCGTTTCCCCAAGCTCGAATGGCTTTACTGGCGGAATCCGGAGCCGAGCTTAGAAAATGTCGCAGGCCTTATTCATTCGCTGGAAGAAAAGCCTGGAGTCCGGATGTTGCAGGCTGCGCCGGAGGCGGTTGACCTAGCGGTGTTGAAGCGATTGGCGAAAGATCCAGCGGTGACATCGCTGGCGACGTCGCGGGACCGGGTGCGCTTGCTCTGGGAAGTTGCATCGATTCCGGATTTTCGAAAAGTCGGAGCCGACCACCAAGCTCGGTTTGTCGGGTCTCTATGGAACTATCTTGCGGGCTCCGCCGGCAAAATTCCCCATGCACGTATGGCCCAGGAAATATCCCGGCTGGATAATGTTCAAGGCGACATCGCCACTCTGGCTGCGCGAATCGCCGCCGCACGGAGCTGGAGCTATATCGCGCAAAAAGCCCGTTGGTCCGAGCAGCCGGAAGCGATGATTGAGCGCACCCGGGCGCTGGAACGACGTTTGAGCGACGCGATGCACAACCAGTTAACCCAACGGTTCGTCGATAAACGCACCCGCGTTCTGATGCGCGGTCTATTGAAAGATAGCTTGCGGCAAGATGTGGTCATCGAGAGCGATGGCGCGGTGTTGGTTGAAGGATTGGAGATTGGTACGCTGAAAGGCTTCCAATTTGTTGTCCCATCCGATAGCCGCAGAGAAGATCGAAAAATGCTGCTTGCGGCAGCAGAAAGATATTTAGGACAGACGATGACGAAAAATGCAGATGCACTGGCCAAAGCTCCAGATAGCGTACTTTCCCTGACGGCTGATGAAGCCGGGCAGCCCTCGATCCTTTGGGGAGATGAGAAGCTGGCCATCCTGACGAAGGGCAAAAACCTGCTCAATCCGGAAATCAAGCTGGATCGGTCGGTGAAGGAATTGTCGTCCGATAATCTGAAGAAAGTGCAAGACCGGGTGGCAGCTTGGGTCGTGGCGATGAAGGCGAAGAATCTTGAAGGGCTGATTAAGATCGATGCGCTGGCCAATGCTGCGGATACTCCGCCGACCGTACGCGCGCTGTTTGCCCAGATTGTCGAAGCGGGTGGCATCGTCGAACGGCGCAATATCAATGATGCAGTGCGTGGTCTCGACAATGATATGCGCGGCCATGCGCGGCGGGCAGGGCTGGTTTTTGGCGCTTTGGACATATTTCATCATGCGCTGATGAAACCGGGCGCGGTATTGTGGCGTACAGCATTGTTTGCGGCCTTGAATGAGGAGCCGATGGTCAAGTTGACCCCGGACAATGCGGTGCATCTCAAGCAATGGGATTTTGCCACACCCGAGCTGGCTGGTCATTTGGGGTTTCGCAAAACGGGTTCTGAATATGTCCGTGTCGATATGGCGGAACGCTTGATCAAACAGGCCCATGAGGCCCGAAAACAAGGTGATATTTTTGCGATTGAAACCGCGCTGGCGACGTCATTGGGGCTGTCCACGGAAGTTCATGAATCTTTGTTGCGGATGGCCGGGTTTGAAAAAACCCAGGATAAGCCGGCGGTCGCTAAGGCGACAGCGGCGGATCCTGAAGTCGAGAGCAAGCCCTCCCAGACGGTCAGTTCAGCCGAAGAAGTGGCACCGGAACTTGCGCCGGCTGCGGTCGCAGATCCCAAAGCCGAATCAGATGAATCGAAAACATCGGAGCCCGACGCCGAAACTCCGGCAACTTATTGGCGCTGGAAAGGCATGGGGCGGCCCAAACGGGACCACCAACATAAGAATAGCGGCAAGAAAGCGGGTGGTAAACCCAAGGCGCGGCAAAATCCGGCGGTGCGCAAGCCCGAGCCAGTCTTGGCGACTGCGGGAGGTGCCTTTGCCGAGTTGGCTGCGCTGAAAGAGAGTATGAAAAAATAGGATGCAGGCTTGAACGGGAAGCGGAGCGGACGTGCACAAATCGGCAAACAGGGACTCAGAATTGACAAGCTTTTGTGGTTTCTGCGATTTTGCCATAGCCGGGCAATTGCTAAAAGACTGGCGGAAAAAGGCCATATACGCCTGAATGGGCGGCGAATTGTGCGGGCCCATGCGATCATCCGCCAAGGCGACATTGTCACGATTCCGCATGGACGCGAAATCCGTGTTATCCGCATCCTTCATCTCCCGGATACGAGAGGCGGGGCGCCGATGGCGGAAAGGTGTTATGAAATTCTTCAGACTGGCTAATGGATTAGGGATGGAAACCAACGGTTGACGCCGTGAAATTTGGGCAATAGCAGGTTACTATGCCGCGTTCATAGCGGTCTGGTTTAAGGGAGTTCAACGCCAGATGACTTATGTAGTGACCGAAGCCTGTATCAAGTGCAAATATATGGATTGCGTGGAAGTATGCCCAGTGGATTGCTTTTACGAAGGCGACAATATGCTGGTTATCAACCCCAGTGAATGCATTGATTGCGGCGTCTGTGAACCCGAATGTCCTGCAGAAGCCATTCTACCCGACACCGAAGACGGTCTCGAAAAATGGCTGGAAGTGAACACCAAATTTTCTGAAGAATGGCCGAACATAACGGTCAGCCGCGAACCGCCCGCCGATGCGGATGCGTTCAAGGGCGTCGAAGGTAAATTTGAGGCGCATTTCTCAGAAAAGCCGGGCCAGGGCGACTAGGTCATTAAGATCAATAAAGCGGGCTGACTGGCTTCTCATTTTGGGAGCGAGATGGGTAACAGTTGCGTATCGCAACGATAAATTGCTTTTTTGTGACGAATCTGTTAAAGAGATTGATATTAATCGGCTGAGCACTCAGGGACCTGGAGTGGTGTTCGGTCAGTAAGCATATGGGCGAAAGGGTTTTTTCGTCAGAATATTACAAAATCTGAGCGAATCCAGCGTTCAATCTCATTGAATCAAGAAAGGCTTTTTATGGCTGCGAATGTGCTGTCCTTTGATGTGGGCGATTATGTTGTTTATCCGAAACACGGCGTAGGCCGAGTTGTCGAACTGCAGAATGAAGAAATTGCGGGCATGCAGCTCGAACTTTATGTGCTGCGGTTTGAGAAAGAACGCATGACGTTGCGGGTACCAACCAACAAGGCAGAAGGCGTTGGCATGCGGAAATTGTCTTCCGACAAGACGCTGAAAGAGGCAATGGAAACGCTGAAAGCGAAGCCAAAAGTTAAGCGGTCCATGTGGTCGCGCCGGGCGCAGGAATATGAAGCAAAAATCAATTCAGGCGATCTGGTATCGATTGCAGAAGTGACTCGTGATTTGTTCCGGGCGGATGATCAACCAGAGCAGAGCTATTCCGAACGTCAGATTTTTGAAGCGGCATCGAGTCGTTTGGCCCGCGAACTGGCAGCCATGGAAGAAACCGATGAGCCAACCGCGCTGACCAAGATTCTTGATATTCTCAATATTGCAGCACCGCAATATTATGAAGTCAAAGAGGACTGATCGAAAGCTGATCCGCGTTGATCGAAATTTGATAAGGGCTGCTTCAGAAATGAGGCAGCTCTTTTTTTGCACCCACACCGCATAATGGCACCAATTTTCCGATTGCCAAGATTTGAACATTGCTGTATTAGATATACAATACAGCTGAGGAGTTTCTTATGAAGAAGATTGTATTTTTGATACCATTATTGGCGTTAGCGGCTTGCGAAGGATCGATTGCCAACGCTGTCGGTGAAGCCACTGTGGGCAGCAGCAGCAGCTTTTCCGATGGTACGCCAATCGGTTCAAGCGATAGCGATCCCGGCAAGTTTGAAGGCCTTACGCTTGCTGGACCCGACAATGTAATCTTCACCACTAGCGACAGTTTCTCGATCCGCGCCGAGGGTGATTCGGACGCGGTCGGACGCTTGCGATATAAAATCAGCAACGGTCAAATTAAAATCGGAAGGGAAAATCGCGGCTCTTCCTGGGGCGATAGTGGCAAAGCTACCGTGTATGTCAGCGCCCCTCTGCTGAAAAGTGCTAAGCTCGCCGGTTCGGGAGATCTGGACATTGATGCCATGACCACTGAAGCGACCAAGTTGAGCATTGCCGGTTCGGGCGATATCAAGGTTGCCAAATTGGAGACTGCTTCGCTCAGTTCGAAAATTGCGGGTTCCGGGAACCTGAACCTGGCAGGTTCAGCAGATAGCCTAGACGTCTCTATCGCCGGATCAGGCGACATCAGTGGCAAGGATTTGACCGCCGACACCGCCAAAATCTCTATCGCAGGCAGCGGTAATGTCGAATTTTCGTCTGATGGATCAGTAAATGCCAAGGTCATGGGTTCCGGCGACGTCCGCGTCCACGGAGATGCAAAATGCAAGTCCAAAGCAATGGGTTCTGGCGACATCACCTGCGGCTAATCGCTCCGCCAATTAGCTGAAATCGCTTGGCGAACTGTCTTGGCTGTGGCAGTTTCATTCGCGATGGCAAATCTATGGGGAAAATATGCGGTTCCAAAGCTGATCCGTGTCGCGTGTTCACAGCCTGCTGTGATGAAAGATCGCAGTCAGATTGTTCCAAAAGCCTCAGGTGAGGTGCTTGAGCTCGGCTGTGGCGGCGGTATAAATCTGGAATTTTATGATCGTTCACGGGTGTCCAAATTGACGGGTTTGGACCCTTCAGTTGAGCTTCTGGACTATACGAGGTCAGAGGCATCGGCACGCGGGTTCGATATGGACATATTGGACGGCATTGGAGAGGCTATGCCGTTCGCTGATGCGAGTTTTGATACAGTGCTAACGACCTTTACGCTGTGCTCGGTTCAGGACGGACCAAAGGTTTTGTCGGAAATGCGCCGAGTGCTTAAGCCGGGTGGCAAAATTCTGTTTCTCGAACATGGCAAGGCCCCCGACAAGGGTCCGGAAAAATGGCAACAGCGGATCGAACCGATATGGAAGCATATTGCGGGAGGCTGCCATTTGCACCGGCCAGTAATGGACCTATTTGAGGCCAACGGATTTGCCCTGACTGAAACAGATGGCCATTATGCGCCGAAAACGCCGCATTGGCTGGGATGGATGGAATCGGGTGAGGCGCGACCGATATGAGGCTTGTCTGGGCCTGCCTGATGTCTGCCTTGCTGCTCGTTTCTACGGCGGGGCAGGCGGCTGAACGCAAATTTTCGGTTTTCGGTTTTGACGATATCCGGATTGGTAATGGCGTCGATGTCATTCTCACAACCGGCAAGGGTCCTTCGGCCAGAGCGGAGGGTGCAACTCGTGAAATATTGGACCGGGTGTCTCTGCAAAAAAACGGAAAACAGCTGATCATTTCGATCAAGTCAAAATCCCAGGGCGGCAATAATTTTGATGCCGACACACCGGTGACAATTTTTATCAGCAGCTATGCGATCAATAATATCACACATTTGGGATCAGGCCTGGTTGCACTCGACACATTGTCGGGTCGCACTCCGCGCGTCCGGCTTGCTGGTTTTGGCACGTTGCGGATTGATGCCGTGAAAGCGGATCGGCTTGATGTGGCTATGACTGGCGGCGGTCAATTGGTTATCGCAGGCGAGGTTAGTGATGCTCGGGTCGAACTGCAGGGTGCCAGCATATTTGAAAGCCCTGAACTGACAGCCGATAAACTCACGCTCGTCCAGCGCGGGCCCGTGAGCAGCCAAATGCATGTATCGCGTGAGGCAAATATTACCAACTATGGCATGGGTCGGATATTGATTACTGGCAAACCGAATTGCAACGTGCGCACAGATGGTGCTGCCGATATTGTCTGCGACCCTGATCGCTAACCACTAGTGGACAGTACCAATTGATTGATCAATCGAAAGCAAGACGCATAGCCGTTCGACCTGTCGCCATTTGCAATAATGCAAATGATTGCCGAGAGCCCGGCTTTTATCGGCACGATTCGCCGCTTCGAGACCAGCTTCTTCACCGAAATTGGCGATGAGCTGTTCAGCATCGAAATAATGCTTGGAGTCAATGAATACTGGTAACTGCACTAATGGCTCCTTTGTTATGCCCAGCTGTGCCAAAGCGGAGCTGAACAAAGAGCTATAGGAACGATGCATGATCAATTATTCAAAAGCCTAGGTTAACAACGCATTATCTATGATGTCACAAGGCCTTGCTGGCCAAGTTCTTCTCCGTCGCCTAAAGGAAATATATGAAAACAGACCCAGAATCGAACTCCTCCAATGACCAGGCTCGCCCGACTAACGGCGGCGGTGTGTTCATTGCTATTGGTACAATCGCAGGCGCGGTAATTGGCGGTCTTATGGGCCAGCCATCCATTGGCCTGCTGGCCGGTCTGGTTGTCGGCGCGCTGGCTGCATGTGCGTTGTGGCTAAAGGATCGCTGATCCGCATAAGCTGAGCTTGTCATTGGTCTAGCCTGAACCTATTATCAAACCATGCTGAAACATTTTAGAAATCTCGTGATTCTGCTGGTGATTCTGGTGATTGCCGGAGTGGGCTATCTCTATTTTCTCCACGGTGATACAGCCCGCTTGACCTTGGATGAGACCAGCGGTGTCGAACCAAAGCTGTCCAATGTCCGCCCGGAACGCATCCCAACAATAAATGTTGCAGAGGCGGATCCTTGGAATGAAGGCGAAGGCCCCATCGCCGCTGAAGGTTTGACGGTCGAGCGCTTCGCGGAAGGGCTTGACCATCCTCGCACGATTTATCGTTTACCGAACGGTGACGTCTTAGTGGCCGAAACCAATAGTCCACCGCGTGACAACAAAGGCGTTGAGGGTTGGATCATGCGGAATTTAATGAGCAAGGCGGGTGCAGGCAGCGCGTCCGCCAACCGGATCAGCTTGCTTCGAGATAGTGACAAGGACGGCAAGGCGGAAGAGACTTTTGTCTTCATGGAAGATTTGAATTCCCCGTTCGGAATCACGCTGATTGGTGATTTGCTCTACGTTGCGGAAACTGATGCAGTCTATGCATATCCCTATGCCGAGGGTGATATTAAAATCACTGATCAAGGACGCAAAGTTGCCAATCTGAATGCCAAAGCCCCAAATAATCACTGGACGCGGGGATTGCTCGCCAGCGAAGATGGCAAATTTCTCTATGTCTCGGTCGGCTCAAACAGCAATATCGGCGAGAATGGCATGGATACCGAAAAACAGCGCGCTGCGATTCTTAGAGTAGAACTCGCGACCAACAAGAAGAGCATCTATGCCGATGGCCTGCGAAATCCTGTGGGGATGGCCTATTTACCGGGTACCGACAAATTCTACACCGTCGTCAACGAGCGCGATATGCTGGGCAGCGATATGGTTCCTGACTATCTGACTGAGGTGAGATGGGCCGCGCATTATGGCTGGCCCTGGCATTTCTGGGGTGGCTATGTTGATCCACGGGTGGAACCGAAAAACCTGGATCATCGACAATATGAGCGGCGTCCAGACTATGGGCTAGGTGCTCATACCGCGCCTCTCGGTCTCGCCTTTTCTCACGGCCAGGCGCTTGGGGAACCGTTTCACAAGGGCGCAGTCATTGCGCGTCATGGATCTTGGAATCGTAAGCCGCTCTCTGGCTATGATGTGGTCTATGTTGATTTCAGCCTGAGGGGAGAACCCGAAGGCAAGCCGATGACAATTCTCAGCGGTTTTGTGGATGAAGAGGAAAAGGCACGCGGTCGTCCGACGATGGTGGAATTTGATCAGACCGGAGCGTTGCTCGTGAGCGATGATGTCGGTGGCATAATTTGGCGCGTCTCGCGTCCCGGTGAAACTAAGCCGGTGGCTGGAGAATGATCTAATCCAGACTCTGGCCGGCACGGCCGGCGAGTTCGACGATATATTGCCACGCCACGCGGCCCGAACGCGCGCCGCATTGTTTGGACCATAAGAGCGCGTCTTCTGTTTCAAATTGCAATCCATGGACTTCGGCATATGTCTCGATGATCGAAAGATAGTCATCTTGCGAAACTGCATGAAAGCCTAGCCGCAAACCAAAACGATCAGATAGAGCGAGCTTATCATCAATCGCGTCTCTCGGATTGATCGGATCATCCTGTTCATTCATCTGTCGGGGGAGAATATGACGTCGATTGGATGTGATATATAGTCTGATATTGGCCGGTCGCTGGGCAGCGCCACCTTCCAGCATTGAGCGCAAATGGCGCGCGGTTGCATCACCTTCCTCAAACCCGATATCGTCGATGAAAATGATGAATGGCCGCTCAAAGCCCCGCAGCAGTGCCATGAGATCGGTCAATATCGTGAGATGCTCAGATGTGGTTTCGACCAGAGCGATATTCTCACCTCGGTTCTGGAGGGCCTTGACGACTGATTTGACAAGTGCGGATTTGCCTGTGCCGCGTGCGCCCCACAGCAGTACGTCATGCGATGCAAAGCCTTGCGCATGCCGTTCGGTATTCGTCAGTAGCCGGCTTTTCTGATCGTCGATTGCGGTGAGCAGATCAATTTCGACCGGTTTGAAATATTCGATCGGAACAATTTGTTGACCGTTCCATTGAAAGGCACCGTTTGATGACAAATCCGAATTCGGAGGTGGCACGGGCGACATCCGTTCGAGCGCTTCGGCGATGCGCTCCAATATCGGCTTTGCGCTATTTTCCGGCATGTTTAAGCAACAAGTTGATCGCTGCTGAGCCGATATAACAGGTCTGCTCCAGCCATCGCGGCGGCCTTCAAGCCCATGGCTTCGGGCACCAGATGATCGAGATAATAGCGTGTTGTCACCAGCTTGGCTTCCAAGAAGGGATCGTCCCCATTGGAGAGTTCGGCCTCCGCAATGCGATATTGCTTGGCCATCAACATGCCGCAAGTCGCCGTCGCTAGCATGGTCATGAAGGGATAGCTGCCAGCGAGCCGGTCATCAATCGAAGCTTCGCCACAGGCCATCCAATTGGCAATATCTTCGCAAGCCATCGCAAGTATCATCAAGCCATCATCATCCTGGGCGCCGGCCTTGATATCGGAAATCAGCGTTTTGAGGGCTTCGCCGCCGTCCAGCCCGAGCTTACGACCGACCAGATCAGCGGCCTGAATACCATTGGTGCCTTCATAGATCGGCGCAATTCGGGCATCGCGAAAATGCTGTCCTGCACCCGTTTCCTCGATGAAACCCATGCCGCCGTGAATCTGGACACCGATCGAAGCCACTTCATTGCCGATATCCGTGCCATAGCCCTTGATCAGCGGAGTCAGGATTTCAGCGCGTGATTTGGCGCCCTCGATGCCGAGCGTAGCCCGGTCGACCGAAGAAGTCGCATAATAGAGCAGTGCGCGAGCCGCCTGGGTCAATGCCTTGGAGCGGAGCAGCATGCGGCGGACATCGGGATGCTCGATAATCGCGACAGGATTTTTGTTTCCGCTTCCGGCGCGAGCTGACTGCACTCGGTCCATTGCAAAATATAGTGCCTGTTGCGTCGCGCGTTCGCCAATTTGCACGCCTTGCGACCCGACATTGATCCGGGCGTTGTTCATCATCGTGAACATTGCTTTGATCCCGCCAAATTCGCCGCCAATCATCTCGCCGATACATTCGTCTTGCTCGCCATAAGCCATGACACAGGTCGGTGATCCATGAATCCCGATCTTATGCTCGATCGACACGCAGGTAACATCATTGGCCGCACCGCTCTTGCCATCCGCATCGAGATGATATTTGGGGACGATGAACAAAGATATGCCGCGCGTACCCTCGGGTGCACCGGGAGTCCGCGCCAGGACCAGATGGACGATATTGTCGGTCAGATCATGTTCGCCAAAGGTGATATAGATTTTCTGGCCCTTGATCCGATATTTGCCGGCATGTTCACCTTCGGTAATCGGCTCTGCGGTCGAGCGCAGCGCGCCGACGTCGGACCCCGCCTGCGGTTCGGTGAGATTCATCGTACCGGTCCAGGCACCTGATATCAGATTGGGGAGATATTTGGCTTTCTGCTCATCGCTGCCATGCGCATGGATCGCTTCAATCGCGCCAAAGCTCAGCATCGGGCAGAGCGTGAAGGCGAAGTTCGCGGCACCGCAAGTTTCTAGGATCAGCGCCGAAAGCGAATAGGGCAGGTCCTGGCCGCCAAATGCTTCCGGACCATCGATCGAAGCCCAGCCGCCTTCGACAAATTGCTGATAGGCTTCTTGAAAGCCGGTGGGCGTGGTGACTGCACCATCCGACCATTTTGCGCCGACGGTATCGCCGATCCGGTTTAGCGGCGCAAATTCGCCCATCGCAAATTGGCCAATTCCTTCAACGATCGCTTCCACCATATCCTCGCTGGCGCCCGCAAAACGATCATGCTGGGCGAGTTCACCGATCTCGGCGATATGTTTGAGGACGAAATTCTGTTCCCGGCTGGGGGCTGTAAAAGTCATGGTCGTGATATCCGCTGTTGCTTGCTATTTGGCTGGGCTATAGCGCAGGCCCATGTCTGGCTCAAACGATCATATTGACGCTTCGCAAGGTCGCTACGGAATGGCCAGCATTGGCGATGCCGTGCAGCGATTGCAGCAGGGTGATATTGTCGCTGTGCCGACAGAAACGGTCTATGGGCTTGCTGCCGATTCGACCAATGCCGCGGCGGTTGCCCAGATATATCGTACCAAAGGGCGGCCTGATTTCAACCCGTTGATCGTGCATGTCCCGGATCTTGCTGCCGCGCGGAGATTGGGCCAATTTGATCCGCTTGCCGAGAAGCTGGCGCGGGAATATTGGCCTGGCGCGCTCACTTTGGTTGTTCTGAAAACCGATGATTGCCCAGTCGCACCGGCGGTGACAGCAGGGCTCGATACCATAGCCCTGCGTTGCCCAGCCCATCCGGTGATGCGGGAGTTGCTGAACCAGTCGGGTCTCAATCTCGCAGCTCCTTCGGCCAATGCCAGCGGCGGGATTAGTCCGACGACAGCAGCGCATGTCCAGCGCAGTCTGGCGGATAATGCGCCAATGATTCTGGATGGTGGGCCATGCCAAGACGGACTCGAGTCGACGATCATTGCGATCCGCGCTGATGGTTTTCAGCTGCTGCGGCCGGGACCGATCGCATTGGAGGCGTTGGAGGCGTTTACAGGCCTGAAAAATAAGGAAATCCAACATTTAAAAATCGAGGCTCCGGGTCAGCTGGCCAGCCATTATGCGCCGTCCAAGCCGCTCCGGCTCAATGCACGATCGGCAGCGCCTGATGAATATCATATCGGATTTGGGCCGGTGGCAGGACAGGCGAATCTCTCCGCAACATCCGATTTGGCGGAAGCGGCGAGCAATTTATTTGCCTTTCTGCACCGCGCTGATTCCAGTGAGCAGTCGGCCATCGCCATCGCACCCTTGCCCCATGATGGTATCGGGCGGGCGATTAATGACCGGCTCGCAAGGGCCGCAGCCGCCAGCTAGGCGCCAGTTTACACAGCTTTACAGGCGCTGACTTTCCAAAATTTGATTCGTGCGATAGGCTTGCCGCCTGGGTGTCATGAACATGACGACCCACTTTTACATAGGGGAAGAATATTATGACAGCGGTACAAAAATCTCTGGCCGAGTTCTTGGGAACATTCTGGCTTGTCTTCGGCGGTTGTGGCAGCGCCGTCATCTCGGCGGCCTTTCCGGAAGTGGGTATCGGACTGCTCGGCGTTTCTCTCGCCTTTGGTCTCACGGTTGTTACCATGGCCTATGCGATTGGCCATATTAGCGGCTGCCATCTCAACCCGGCCGTCACGATCGGTCTGTGGATCGGCGGTCGCTTCCCGGCCAAAGAAATTCCAGCCTATATCATTGCCCAGGTCCTGGGTGCGGTGGCCGCGGCTGCCACCCTCTATATGATCGCCTCGGGAAATGCGGATTATGATCTCGCGGTCAATGGTCTGGCGGCCAATGGCGTCGGTGAAAAATCCCCAGGTGGTTTTTCACTGGGTTCAGGCATTGCGATTGAAGTGCTGCTGACCTTCTTCTTCCTGATGATCATCTTGGGTGCAACCGATGGTCGTGCGCCCGCCGGCTTTGCTCCGCTGGCGATTGGACTGGGGCTGACCCTGATCCATTTGATCAGCATTCCGATCACCAACACCTCGGTTAATCCTGCCCGCAGCACGGGGCCGGCCCTGATTGAAGGCGGAGTGGCCCTGTCTCAGCTCTGGATATTCTGGGTTGCGCCTATTGCTGGTGCGGTTTTGGCCGGGATCGTCTACAAGATTGTCGGTGGATCCGGACAGGATGTCGCGGGTGAAAACGGCTGAACGCGCCTAATATCAAGCAGTCAATAGAGGGGCCGGATGACAATTCCGGCCCTTTTTCATTGGAAATTTCAGTTTTTCATTGGTTAGCGTGATTTCGCGACTTATGAAGGTTGGAATAGGGGTGGAAAACAAACAATGGCGCGTTCCGGTCAGACATTTTATACACTCATCTGCGCAGCGCTCTTATTTGGATGTAGTGAAGCGGAACCCCAGGATAAGCCTGAAAATACCGATCCCATTCCTGCCGCGACATCATTGGTGCAGTCGGCCAGCGATGTTCAGCTGATTAGCGCCGCTGGCACTATCCGGTTACGCCGCGAAACGGAACTGGGTTTTACCACCGCGGGACAGGTCGCATCAGTCCGTTTCGAAGAGGGAGACCGAGTGAAACGTGGCGCCACTTTGGCTGCGCTAGACACCAGTCTCGTGGCCGCAGACCTGGCTTCTGCCAATGCCGAGCAGGATCGCGCAGAAGCCGAATATGCCCGTATCCAGAAATTGTACAGCGATGGCTGGGTCACCAAAGCGCGATTGGAGCAGTCGGAATCCAGCACCCGCGCGGCTCGTGCCGGTGTCGAATCCGCAAGTTTTGCGAGCCGGACCTCCCAAATTCGCGCGCCGAGCGACGGGATTATTCTGACGCGAAATATCGACGCGGGACAAATTGTTGCCGCCGGCGTGACGGCGATCATTCTCGGTGAAACAGACAAGGGCTTTGTCTTGCGGGTCCCGATGAGCGATGCGGATGCCTCACGCATTCGCATCGGCATGCCCGCTGCGGTCAAGATTGCTGCCATATCAAATGATCCGATTGAAGCTGTTGTCAGTGAAAAAGATGGCCGTGCCGACCCACGGACCGGTAGTTTCGAAGTCAGCTTTCTCTTGCCCGCACATAGCCGTCTGCGCTCGGGCCAATTGGGTAGTGTCGAAATTCAGCTGCCGCGGGTGGATAGCGGAGATATTTCCATTCCGGCAACCGCCCTTTTTGGTCTGCGATCGGGCGAAGGACTGGTCTTTGTCGTCGACGAAAACAACCGGGTGAAGCAGCGCAATGTCATCATTGGATCGGTCAGCGACGAGGCCTTGCAAATCCGCTCGGGGCTCGCGCAAGGAGAGACAATCGTGACGCGCGGGGTCGAAAAACTGCGCGATGGATATTTGATCAAACCAACTCGGGCGGATAAATGATCCCCGGCAGTCACGCCCAGCTGGAACACATCTGAGATGATGGCCCAATTCGTCATTTCGCGCTGGCAACTCTCTTTCGTGATCTTCATCTTGCTGGTGCTTTTGGGTAGCCTCGCGCTGATCAATATTCCCAAATCTGTCGATCCCCATTTTCCGATACCTGCGGTCAATATCATCGCAATCCTGCCGGGCGCCGATGCGCAAGATATGGAAGAGACGATTGCCAAGCCGATTGAAGACGTCGTGCAGGGGCTCGATGATATCACGAAGGTGGTGTCGACAAGTACCGATGGCGGGACGACCATCCGCGTCGAGTTCAGCAATTGGTCGGGCGATGTTGACGGCTATTTTGATGATGTCGTCCGTGAGGTATCGGCCATTCGCGACCAGCTGCCAGAAAATCTCCAGCGACTTGAATATCGCAAGATCCGGACAACCGAAGCCGCCGTCATGCAAGTGGCACTGGTCAGTGAAACCGCATCCTGGCGCCGGATGGAAAAATATGCAGATGATATGGTGGATGTTTTTACGCGCTATTCCGGCGTCCGTGAATCACGGATCTTCGGACTGCCCCAGCCGGAAGTCAGTGTTGCCGTCAATCCCGATCGCCTTTCGGAACTCCGACTGTCGGCGAGCGCGGTTGCTGACGCGATCAGGCAGGGGGGCAGTGAACTTCCTGGCGGCGCCGTACAAAGCGGGGACCGAAGGCTGAATATCGAGGCCGGCGGCGCCTTTCGGGATATTGACACTATTCGCGCCTTGCCGCTGCGGGCGACAAGCGACAGTTTGCTGACGGTTGGTGATGTAGCAGATGTCAGCTGGGGCGCGGAGGAGCAAATTTACCGGGCGCGGCATAATGGCCAACGGGCCGTGTTCCTGACAGTCACCCAGAAAGACGGCGTCGATGTCACCCGACTCAAGGAACAATTGGATGGCGAACTGGACAAACAGCGGGGGATATTGCCGCCAGATATCAAATTGGTCATGCAATTTGATCAGAGCCGCGACGTCAAGCGACGGCTCAATGAACTGACGCGGGATTTTTCGATTGCAATTGCTCTGGTCATTTTCACTCTGCTGCCGCTCGGGTTGCGCTCCTCCGCGATTGTGATGATATCGATTCCACTGTCGCTGGCTTCGGGTCTGCTGGTTCTCTATGCGATGGGGTTCAACCTGAGCCAGTTATCAATTGCCGGCTTCATCGTTTCGCTGGGGCTGCTGGTCGACGATAGTATCGTGGTCACCGAGAATATTGCGCGTCATTTGCGCATGGGCAAAACGCGAGCGCAGGCCGCGATCGATGCCAGCCTTGAAATTCGTGCCGCGGTCATCGGGTCAACATTCGTGCTCGTGCTCGCATTTGTCCCATTGCTGTTCATACCGGGCGGACCGGGAGCCTATACGCGCGCCTTTTTTGTCGCGATCATCGCGACCGTCATTGCATCCCTGGTGATTTCCCTGTCGCTGATTCCCTTTTTGGCGAGCCTGTTGTTGCGTCGGGATGAAAATCCAGAGGGCAATGCCGTGCTGCAATGGGTCAATGACAAGATTCAAAGATTCTATCGGCCGCTGCTCCACCTTGCATTGACCGCACCGCGACGCGCGGTGGTTTTGGCAATGGGTATGTGTCTCTCTGCCTTTGCATTGATTCCGCTGCTTGGCTTCTCGCTTTTCCCGTTCGCGGATGCGCCCTATTTTCGGGTCTCGGTGGAAGCAGAACAGGGCAGTAGCCTCGACCAGACCGACCGGATTGTCGCGCGGGTCGCCAAAATTCTTGAAACCGAGCCCGCGATCACCGTACGCGCGGAGAATATCGGCAATGGCAATCCGCAAGTCTTTTACAATGTCGGTCCGCGTGCGGAGCGGATCAATCATGGCGAAGTGCTTGCGGTGCTCGACGAATGGGACACCGAGCAGGGGCCGAAACTGGTCGAACGGCTCCGCACGAAGCTCGATGATGTAGCCGGTGCGAAGGTCAAGCTGGAGCTTTTTCAAAATGGCGCTCCGGTGGATGCTCCGATTGCCATCCGGGTGAGCGGGCCAGAGCTCGACATGTTGAAACAGCTTGCCGGAAATGTGGCAACAATTTTGCGCAAGACGCCCGGTGCACGGGATATTGATAATCCGGTAGCCAATGACAAGATTGACCTGGATATTGGTTTGGATGAGCAAAAGCTGGCATTGCTCGATATCGCGCCGGGTGAACCGCGCCGCGCCATAAGGCTAGCGATAAGCGGCGAACGCGCGGCGTCTTTTCGCGATCAGGAAGGCGATAATTATCCCGTAACGGTCCGCTTTCCGCTGGAGAATAACCAGCCCGTGTCGGTGCTCGACAAAGTCTATCTTGCGACACGATCGGGTGATCCGGTTGCCTTGTCGCAGGTGAGCAATCCCCAGTTGACCAATGTACCGCCGCAGATTCAGCGCTATCAGTTGCAGCGATCTGTTTCGGTGACGGCGCAGGTCGATTTTGGCGAGGTGCCGTCGACGGTCAATGATCGCGCCCTTGAAAAGATCAGCCAGCTCGAGTTTCCCGAGGGCTATGAGTGGACCGTGGGCGGCGAAAGTGAAGCGATTGGCGAGACATTTGGGGATTTTGGCCCGCTAATCATCACTGCCCTGATGCTGATATTTGCCATATTGGTTGCCGAATTCAATCGTTTTCGCGAGACGATTGTTGTTGCCGGTGTCATCCCGCTGGGCACTTTTGGTGGCCTGATCGCTTTATTTCTGACCGGCAATTCACTCAGCTTCATGGCGATTATCGGTTTCATTGCCTTGATCGGGATCGAGATTAAAAATTCAATCCTGCTGGTCGATTTTACCAGCCAGTTGCGCAAACAGGGCATGGACCTTCGCGAAGCGATTGAAAAGGCGGGCGAGGTTCGATTTTTGCCGGTCTTGCTGACATCGATCACCGCTATCGGGGGGCTGACCCCGCTGGCGATCTGGGGCGGCGCGCTTTACGGGCCGCTGGCGATTATCATTATTGGCGGACTGATCAGTTCTACCCTCTTGTCTCGCGTCGTTACACCCGCCATGTATCTGTTGATCGCGCGAGGAGAGGACGACAAGACAAACGGCGGCGACCTGCCTGATCAGACGGTCCCAGCCTGAACGGAGTGAGAATGACCATGCAGGAAGCAATATTTGCCGGTGGCTGTTTCTGGTGTACCGAGGCGGTGTTCAACGATATCGCAGGCGTGCACGCAGTGGAAAGTGGATATATTGGCGGTGCCAATCCCAATCCGACCTATCGCGAGGTCTGCTCTGGTACCACCGGACATGCCGAAGGGATCAAAATTGGTTTCGATGAGATGGTGGTGAGCTATGCCGATCTGCTCGATATCTTCTTTGCCACCCATGACCCAACCCAGCTCAACCGCCAAGGCAATGATATCGGAACGCAATATCGCTCGGCGATTTTTCCGCTCGATGAGGCCCAGCGGGCTGAAGCCGAGGCCGCAATCGCGCGCGCCACCGCCAATCTTTCCCTGCCCGTCGTCACGACGATCGAAGGGCCGGCAACTTGGTATGCGGCCGAGGACTATCATCAACAATATTGGGCTGACGAAGGGCGCGGCAATCCCTATTGTGTCGCGACCATCCCGCCCAAATTGCAAAAGCTGCGGACCAGTTTTGCCGACAAATTGAAGGACTAGAAAACGCATGAAACCGATCAAAAAAGCTGTCTTCCCGGTTGCGGGAATGGGGACGAGATTTCTGCCGGCGACCAAGGTGATGCCCAAAGAGCTGTTCCCAATCGTCGACCGGCCGCTGCTGCAATATGCGATCGATGAGGCGCTTGAGGCCGGGATTGAGCAGATGATCTTCGTCAATGGCCGCGGCAAAGGCATGATCGAAGATCATTTTGACATGGCTTATGAGCTGGAACGGACGATGGGCGATCGGGGCAAGGATGCTTCGGTGCTCGACGGCACCCGGCTCAAACCCGGGGATTGTGTATTTGTGCGTCAGCAGGAGCCGCTGGGACTCGGCCACGCGATCTGGTGCGCACGCGATATTATCGGTGACGAGCCTTTTGCGATTTTTCTGCCGGACGAGTTCATGGTCGGGTCGCCCGGGTGCATGAAACAGATGGTTGGCGCTTACGAGAAGCTGGGCGGCAATGTCATTTGTGCGCTGGAAATCCCGATCGAAGACACGCCATCTTACGGCGTTATCGATCCGGGCTATCGCGATGGGCCGATTACCGAAGTCAAAGGCCTGGTCGAAAAACCGGCAGCGGGCACCGCACCATCAAACCTGATTCTGCCTGGCCGCTATATTTTGCAACCCGAGGTCATGCGGATTTTGGAAACCCAGGAAGCGGGGGCCGGTGGCGAGATTCAACTGACCGACGCGATGGCCCAGATGATTGGCCAGCAGCCGTTTCACGGCATGACCTTTGACGGCAAACGCTATGATTGCGGTTCGAAAGCGGGCTATGTCGAGGCCAATCTCGCGCTCGCTCTGTCTCACCCCGAAATCGGCGTCCAGACCCGCGCGATGGCCGAAAGATTATTGGCCGAATAGTCGATATGCGTTCAGCCGGACTTCATTTGGCAGCGCGCAAATCATTCCCAAGGAGAATATCATGCGCGCGCTTCCAAGTTTAGTCCTGATCATGTCCCCCTTGATGCTGTCGGGCTGTATCGCCAGCACGATCATCGCCGCGCCCTTCAAGGCTGCCGGTACAGTGGTCGAAACCGCGGTCGACGCGACCACCCAGACCCAATCGGAACGGGAAGAAGATCTCGGTCGCAAGGTGCTGGCCGAGCGGAAAAAAGAGCGGGATAAATGTCTCGACGAAGCGCAGAACAAGCAAGAGCGCCGCAATTGCAAAGAGGCCTATGAGCGCGACGATTAGGTCAGTTGATCCTGGCCAGTAGCGGTGGCGCATATTTGCCGTCGACGGGGTCCAGCGCCGCGATCTTGGCGAGCTCTTCGCGGAACAATTTGACTCGCTTCTTCCAGCGATAATGGGTCGAGGCTGAAAAAATGCCCTTGCCATGTTCCTTGCCGTAGCGGGTCCAGAAGCGGATCGCGGCCTTCGGATCATAGCCGGCGTTGACCATCAGCCAGACCGACAGCCGGTCAGCCTCGATCTCAGTGTCGCGGATCCGTCCGGCGCTTTTGCCAAATTGGCCAAAAAACCCCCGGTTGACCTTTTGCGCGTTGAGCCGGTCGCGGTGGTTGAGCAAATTATGCGCCAGCTCATGGGCGACGACCGCCGCAAATTCATCATCGTCGAGAAAATATTCAGCAAGACCGGAGGATATGGTGACCATCTCGCCATTTGCCGATGCTGCGCGGTCGTCGGTCACCGCAATCTGGAAATTACTGGCGCAGCCGGGCTCCGCAACGATAGCGACGATTTTTTGCGCCTCGCCATCGGCGAGGGTCAATGAGATTTCACCGGCCTGCAAGTTCTTGGCTAGCAGTTTGTTGACCGCGGCAATGCGGCGATAGCCAGGCTGTTGCTTTGCCGATGCCGGGTCATCCAGCCGGATCGCTGCTATCTGCGTTTCGTTGAGCGCCAACAGGTCGTCACCGGCACGCAATCCAGCGCGTTCGGCCGGACTATTCGGGGCGATCGCATTGAAGGCGATCGAATGATCAATATCAAATGCCGCCCGCGCACTTGGCTGGTCGGCATATTGGTCGATATCATGCAGGAGAAAGCCCGCCCGCGCTGTCGGGGTGCGACAAAATGGCGCGTTGGCCACTGCCAGCCGATAGCCGATGCCGAAGAGTCGCTGGTCCAGTATCTGCAAATTCCTGAATGCAGCCAGTTGCGCGTCATCTACAGCCGGTTCGACCGGCCGCTGGGCGTGGCCGGGAGAGGTCAGCGACAGCATAGCAAGGAATGTCAGGATTTGCTTCATGATGACCATCTACCCGTTGAAGCCTGTCGGCTGATTGAACAGCATAGCTGTCGAGCCATCCGAAATATTCCACCAGGCCAGAATGAACGCGGCTGCAATCAGGACAAATGCAGCGACTTTCTGAAATATTGGCTGTGCGCTGTCGGCGCTGACGAGATTTCGCGACCGCGAAGCGAGCGCGGCATAGAAGGTCAGACCGGTTGTCTCGGTGAGCACAGTCAATCCGACCAATATCCCAAATTGCAGCCAGAGATTGCCGGCCGGATCGATGAATGGCGGGATGAAGGCGGTATAGAATAGCAGCGCCTTGGGATTGGACATATGCACGGCCAGCCCATTGAGAAATCCTCGACGGAAATTGGCGCGGCTGGAATTTTGGTCGTGCAGTTTGCGGCTGGTGCTGCGCAGCATGTTGACGCCCATCCAGATCAGATAGGCGACGCCGATCCAGCGCAGCAACGCATAGACTGTCGGCAAGGTCTGGATAAGCGCGATCAGCCCAAAGGCGGTCAGCGCATACCAGATAAAATTGCCGACATTGACGCCAACAATCGGCCCTAACGCGCCGCGCATTCCGCCTGCGGGACCATTGGGCAGGGCATGGCTGACCGTGACCATCGTCGCGGGACCCGGAGTGAGGCAGATCATCAGGTCTGCGACAATGAACAGGAGGATGGTTTCGAGCGGCACTAGCGTAGATTGTCCCTTAAATAGTCAATCAGAGCATCTACGCGAGCCGGACGCAGGCGGGAAGGGGGCATGATGATATTGAGCGCGATATTGCCCATATCCCAGCCCGGCAGGATATGGATGAGGTCGCCGGCATCTAGCGCCTTTTGGCAAAGAAAGTCGGGCAAATATCCGATACCGCGTCCGGCAATCAATGCCGGCAGCATGACATCGCCATTGTTACTTTGGAACCGGCATTTCGGGCGCAGGCTGGCAGTCTGGTTCTTGGGTCCGACCATATGCCAGAGTTCGGGACTCGCCCTGTTGGAATAGAGAAAACAGTCATGCTCGATCAGGGCCGCCGGCGTCCTGGGGTGACCCATGCGCTTGACGTAGCTCGGAGCGGCAATGAAATAGCCGTGCATTTCGCGCAGCTTGATCGCCCTGAGGCTGCTGTCCGGAAGTGCGCCGATACGAATGGCGCAGTCAAAGCCTTCCTCGATCAGATCAATCCTGGCATCATTCAGCTGAAGATCCACGGTAATCTCGGGATAAGCGCACATGAAATCGGCAATCACCGGCGCGAGATGAGAGAGGCCGTAGCTAAGCGGTCCGGCCAGTCGCACCTTTCCGCGCAGCAAATGCGTGGTCTGGCGCGCGGCCTCCATCGCCTCCTCACCGTCGCGGGCAATATGCTGGGCGTGATGCAACAGCGACTTGCCAGCGGTGGACAGCGAGATTTTGCGCGACGTGCGGTGGAACAAGACCGTTCCCAACGACTGTTCCAGCCGGGAGATGGCTTTCGAGATAGTCGGTTTGGAAAGCGCAAGCTCATGAGCCGCAGCGGTGAAACTGCCAAGCCGCGCCACCGCTGCGAAAATCGCCCATGCTTCATAATCGGGTAACGCCATGAATTGATATTAGTTAATAAATGGAAACAATCAATTTCTATATTGTCTATTTTAGAAACAAACAAACGACCCTATTTCAACTTCAACAAAGCGGAAACGACGCCGCTGGAACAGGAGAAAGACAATGATCGAGAAACGCGAATTTGCTGAGCTGGCCCATGTCAATCATGACTGGCTGCAGGCCCGCCATCATTTTTCCTTTGGCAAATATTGGGATCCCGCCCGCATGGGTTTTGGCCCGATCCGGGTATGGAATGATGATCAGATTGCACCGCAAACCGGCTTTCCGATGCACGGCCATCAGAATATGGAAATCATCACCTATGTCCGTGAGGGCGCCATTACCCATCGCGATAATATGGGCAATGAAGGCCGTACCGAAGCAGGCGATATTCAGGTGATGAGCGCCGGTAGCGGTGTCATGCACAGCGAATATAATCTCGAGGACGACGAAACCCGTCTGTTCCAAATCTGGATCGAACCGCGCGCGCCCGGAGGAAACCCGCGCTGGGATGGCAAAAGATTTCCGCAGGGCGATCGTGTTGATCAACTGGAGATTCTGGCCAGCGGATTTGACGAGGATATCGACAATGGCGCGCTGATGATCCAGTCCGATGCCCGTCTCTATGGCGCCAGGTTGACGCCTGGGACGTTGATCGAACATCGGATCGCCGAAGGCGCTCATATCTATCTGGTCGGCTCAGCAGGCCAGATTCGGGTCAATGGCGAACTGGTCGATGCCCGAGACTCGCTGGCGATACGGGATATTCCCTTGCTCGAGATCGAAGCCCTCGACGATGCCGAATTTGTCTTTGTCGAAGCATCGGAGTCCCAGAACTGACACCCGCGACCGGAGGGGCGCTCTCTTCCCCCTAAAGATACAGAGCGCCCCTTCTTTTTTCCCGTCTCAATCCACAGCAGAAAGACATAATCTTATGACACAGTCCAAAAATATCCTTCGTATCGATGCCAGTGCCCGAACCGCAGGTTCATCCTCCCGCGGCCTCACCGATGCGGTGATTGAAAAACTGGCCCCCGACAATATTGTCACCCGCGATCTGACCGCGGCCTTACCTTTTGTGACGGAAGACTGGATCGGTGCCAATTTCACTGATGAAGCCGAGCGTACCGATGATCAGAAAGCCGCGCTCGCGCTTTCTGACTCGCTGGTTGACGAGCTTCTCGCCGCTGACACGCTGGTGATCGGAACACCGATCTATAATTTTGCGGTTCCGGCCGCGCTCAAGGCATGGATCGACCTGATCGCCCGGGCCCGCAAGACCTTTCAATATACCGCCACTGGCCCCGAAGGCCTGCTTACCGGCAAAAAAGCCTTTATATTGATCGCATCCGGTGGAACCGAAGTGGGTAGCGATATCGATTTTGCTTCGGGCTATCTGAAACATGTTCTCGCCTTTGTCGGGATCACCGATGTGACGGTCATCGCGGCGGATCAACAGATGATGAAAGGCGAGGCCGCGCTTGAACAAGCGCTGGTAGATGTATCGACCATTTGATCTGAAACCGACAAAAAAAGCCCCGCTGGATCGTCTCCAGCGGGGCTTTTTGTTTGAGCGTGAAGCGGAAGCTTATGCTTCTTCTTCACCTGCTTCAGGTGTTTCGGCAGGCGCTTCAGCAACAGCTGTATCAGCTTCCGGCGCGGGCGCCGCGAAGATATCTTCTGCTGTTGGTTCGCTTGCTACCGGAGCAGCAGCTGCTGCTACTTCCTGGGCTTTCAACTCTTCTGCAGCCTGCATCGCATCCAGCATTTTCTGTTGCTGGGCACGCAGGGCGGCATCACGACCGGATGCTGCGATACGGGCACGGTTCATGCCTGCACCGGTACCAGCCGGGATCAAGCGACCGACGATGACATTCTCTTTGAGACCGATCAAAGTATCTTTCTTGCCCTCAACCGCCGCCTGCGTCAGCACGCGAGTGGTTTCCTGGAACGACGCTGCAGAGATAAAGCTGCGTGTTTGCAGCGATGCCTTGGTGATGCCCAAGAGAACCGGCTTACCTTCTGCAGGAACCTGCTTCTTGGTCAGCTTGGCATTATATTCCAGCATTTCTTCTTTGTCGATTTGCTCGCCGGGAAGAAGTGTCGTGTCGCCGCCATTGGTGATTTCAACTTTCTGCAACATCTGACGAACGATCGTTTCAATATGCTTATCGTTGATTTTTACGCCCTGGAGACGGTAGACTTCCTGAATTTCCGCAACCAGATATTCAGCCAAGGCTTCGACGCCCATGACTTCGAGAATATCATGCGGATCAGGCGAACCGGAAACGAGGTTGTCGCCTTTCTTGACGAAATCGCCCTCTTGCACGTCGATGACTTTCGTCTTCGGTACGAGATATTCGACTGGATCTCCTTCCTCGGGGACAATCGCGATCTTACGTTTCGCTTTATAATCACGCAGATATTCAATCCGGCCCGATACTTTCGCGATAATCGAATTATCCTTTGGAATCCGTGCTTCGAACAATTCAGCAACCCGCGGCAGACCACCGGTAATATCACGGGTTTTCGCCGCTTCGCGAGACACACGTGCGATCACGTCACCGGCAGCAACCTGCTGTCCGTCACTCGCCGAAAGCGTCGCGCCGTTGGCCAGCAGATAACGGCCAGCTTCACCACTATTCTCGTCGAGCAAGGTCATCCGTGGACGGAGATCTTCTTTGTTGGCACCGCGACCAGAGGCACGATATTCGGTGATAACACTCTGCGCGATACCGGTTGCTTCATCGGTAATCTCGGTCATCGTTTTGCCTTCGATGACATCCTGATATTTGATCACACCTGGCTTCTCGGTAATCATTGGCATGGTGAATGGATCCCATTCGGCCAGACGATCGCCCAATTTGACGTTCGCGCCATCCTTGATCAGCAAGCTCGTACCATAAGGAAGCTTGTCCGCAGAGCGCTCTCGTCCTTCACTATCGATAACCGCGATGACACCGGAGCGCGCGAGCGACAAGAAACGTCCGTTCTTGTCCTCGATCACCGGCATGTCGCGATATTCGACCGTACCTTCGGCGACCGCTTCGAGGTTCGACTGCTCATTGAGCTGTGCCGCGCCGCCGATGTGGAAGGTCCGCATGGTCAGCTGAGTACCCGGCTCACCGATCGACTGAGCTGCGATAACGCCAACAGCTTCACCGATATTCACCGGTGTACCACGAGCGAGATCACGTCCGTAACAGGTGCCACAGACACCCATTTTGGATTCGCAAACCAGAGGTGAACGAATGCGCGCGGACTGAATGCCCAGCTCTTCGATCACCACGATCGCGGCCTCATCCAGCAACGTGCCGGATTTGATGACCACACTGTCATCTTTGCTGTCGATAATATCTTCGGCCATGGTCCGGCCGAGGATACGTTCGCCAAGCGATGCGATAACCGAACCGCCCTGGACGATGGCTTTCATCTCCAGTGCATTTTCGGTGCCGCAATCTTCTTCGACAATCGTACAGTCCTGAGACACGTCAACCAGACGCCGCGTCAGATAACCCGAGTTGGCGGTTTTCAGAGCGGTATCGGCAAGACCTTTACGCGCCCCGTGGGTGGAGTTGAAATATTCAAGAACGGTCAGACCTTCTTTAAAGTTCGAGATAATCGGTGTTTCAATAATCTCGCCGGAAGGCTTGGCCATCAGACCGCGCATACCGCCCAGCTGTTTCATCTGGGCTGGGCTACCACGCGCACCGGAGTGGCTCATCATGTAGATCGCGTTAATCTCGCGCTCGCGGCCATGTTCGTCCTCTGGCGTCGCCGCCAGCTCGTCCATCATCGCGTTCGCAACCGTGTCACCACAGCGGGACCAGGCGTCGATCACCTTGTTATATTTTTCCTGCTGGGTGATGAGACCATCTTGATATTGCTGCTCATAGTCGGCCACCAGTTCGCGTGTTTCCGCGACGGTTGCATCCTTGGAGTCCGGAATGATCATGTCATCCTTACCGAAGGAAATGCCGGCTTTACAGGCGTGGCGGAATCCGAGCCCCATGATCGCATCGGCGAACAGGACCGTGTCTTTCTGACCGGTGTGACGGTAGACTTGGTCAATCACGTCGCCGACTTCTTTCTTGGTCAGCAAGCGGTTGACGATGTCAAACGGCACTTTGTGCGATTGCGGCAAACATTCTGCGATCAGCATCCGGCCCGGGGTTGTCTCGAACCGTTTCATGATCGGGTTGCCAGCTTCATCGGTCTGCGGAACCCGCGCCGTGATTTTGGAGTGCAACGTCACCGCGCCGACTTCGAGTGCCTGATGGACTTCGGCCATGTCAGCGAGCAACATGCCTTCGCCTGGCTCGCCTTTGCGATCCATTGTCAGATAATAGATGCCCAGGACCATATCCTGTGAAGGCACGATGATCGGCTTGCCATTGGCTGGGGACAGGATGTTGTTGGTCGACATCATCAGGACCCGTGCTTCGAGCTGCGCCTCGAGGCTCAGCGGAACGTGGACGGCCATTTGGTCACCGTCAAAGTCGGCGTTAAACGCGGAGCAGACCAAGGGGTGAAGCTGGATCGCTTTCCCTTCGATCAACACCGGTTCAAATGCCTGGATGCCCAAACGGTGAAGCGTCGGCGCGCGGTTCAGCATGACTGGATGCTCGCGGATCACTTCCTCGAGAATATCCCAGACTTCCTTGCGCTCTTTTTCGACCCATTTCTTGGCCTGTTTGAGCGTCATCGAAAGGCCCTTGGCGTCAAGGCGCGCGTAGATGAAGGGCTTGAACAATTCCAAGGCCATTTTCTTTGGCAGACCACATTGATGCAATTTCAGCTCAGGACCGGTCACAATCACCGAACGGCCGGAATAATCGACGCGCTTGCCGAGCAGGTTCTGGCGGAAGCGGCCCTGCTTGCCCTTGAGCATGTCGGACAAGGATTTCAGCGGGCGCTTGTTGGCACCGGTAATCGTCCGACCACGGCGACCGTTGTCGAACAATGCGTCGACAGATTCCTGCAACATGCGCTTCTCGTTCCGGACGATAATATCCGGTGCGCGCAGTTCCATCAGGCGTTTCAAACGGTTGTTCCGGTTGATCACGCGGCGGTATAGGTCGTTCAAATCGGAGGTCGCGAAACGGCCACCATCGAGCGGCACCAGCGGGCGCAGCTCGGGCGGGATCACTGGAATAATCTCGAGGATCATCCATTCCGGCTTGTTGCCCGACTCGATGAAGCTTTCGACGACTTTCAGACGCTTGATGATCTTCTTGGGTTTCAGGGTCGATTTGGTGACTGCCAATTCCTCGAGCAGATCTTCTTTTTCACGCTGGAGATCAAGATCCTGCAACATGATCTTGACCGCTTCTGCGCCGATGCCGGCGGAGAAAGCGTCTTCGCCATATTCATCCTGGGCTTCGAGGATTTCGTCTTCGGTCAGCAGCTGGAATTTTTCCAATGCAGTCAAGCCGGGCTCGATCACCACATAGCTTTCGAAATAGAGCACCCGCTCGAGCTGTTTGAGCTGCATGTCGAGGAGCAAGCCGATGCGGCTTGGCAGGGACTTGAGGAACCAGATATGGGCAACCGGCGCAGCAAGATCGATATGACCCATGCGTTCGCGGCGAACTTTGGTGACGGTAACTTCGACACCGCATTTCTCGCAGACGATGCCTTTATATTTCATCCGCTTATATTTGCCGCACAGGCATTCATAATCTTTGACCGGGCCAAAGATACGCGCGCAGAACAGGCCATCACGCTCGGGCTTGAACGTCCGGTAGTTGATGGTTTCCGGCTTCTTGATTTCACCGAATGACCAGCTGCGAATGCGCTCTGGCGACGCCAAACCAATTTGAATCTGGTCAAATGTTTCCGGTTTTGCGATCGGATTTGCGAAATTTGTTACTTGGTTCATATTCACTTCCTTCGGGGCCTAGGCCCAAAAAATCAAAAATGCGGGGTTGGAATAGCCGGTTCGACTATTCCGCCGCTATCGCAACGCCATCATCGCCGCCTTCTTCATCTTCGTCGTCGAAGCTGGAGAGTTGGACGTTGAGGCCGAGCGACCGCATTTCCTTGACCAGAACGTTAAAGCTTTCGGGGATGCCGGCTTCAAAAGTATCATCGCCTTTGACGATCGCTTCATAAACCTTGGTCCGTCCGATCACATCATCCGATTTGACCGTCAGCATTTCCTGCAGGGTGTAGGCTGCGCCATAAGCTTGCAGGGCCCAGACTTCCATTTCCCCGAAACGCTGTCCACCAAATTGGGCTTTACCACCCAATGGCTGCTGCGTGACAAGGCTGTAAGGCCCGATCGAACGTGCGTGGATCTTGTCGTCGACCAAGTGATGCAATTTGAGCATGTAGATATAGCCCACGGTCACTTTACGATCGAACTTGTCGCCGGTCCGGCCATCAAAAAGATTGACCTGACCGCTACGATCAAGACCTGCCAGTTCGAGCATGTCCGACACATCGCTTTCATGCGCGCCGTCAAACACCGGCGTACCCATCGGAACACCATTGCGCAGATGACCAACCATTTCGACGATATCGTCCGTGTTACGGCTATCAATATCTTCATGATATTGCTCGCCATAGATCGCTTTCAGCCGGTCCTTGACCGCGTCAGGTGGCGGCGCCGCCTGCGGATCGGGATTGGCCAGTTTCCATTCTTCAAGCGCCTTGGTCACTTGCTCGCCAAGACCACGTGCGGCCCAGCCCAAGTGAGTTTCGAAAATCTGTCCGACGTTCATCCGTGACGGCACACCCAGAGGGTTGAGCACGATGTCGACCGGCGTACCATCTTCGAGGAACGGCATGTCTTCTTGTGGAAGAATGCGGGAGATAACCCCCTTGTTTCCGTGACGGCCGGCCATTTTATCGCCAGGTTGCAGCTTGCGCTTCACCGCGACGAAGACTTTGACCATTTTCAATACGCCAGGTGCCAGTTCGTCACCGCGTTCGAGCTTCTCGCGGCGATCTTCGAAACGTTCGTTAATCTCCTTGATCGCTTCGTCATATTGACCACGGGTCGCTTCGAAATCAGACTGAACCTTGTCGTCCTTGACGGCAATTTTCCACCAGTCGGCATTTTCCAGTTCAGACAGGCTTTCAGCGGTAATCGAAGCGCCCTTCTTCATTGGTTTTGGCGCAGATGTCGCAGTCTGGCCGATCAGCATGTCTTTCAAGGCATTGAACGTCGCGCGGTTCAGAATGGCACGCTCGTCATCACGATCCTTGGTGAAGCGCGAGATTTCTTCGCGTTCAATCGCCAGCGCGCGTTCATCCTTGTCGATGCCGTGGCGGTTAAACACACGCACTTCAACAACCGTACCAGCGACACCGGGAGGCAGACGCAAGGAGGTATCACGAACATCGGATGCCTTCTCACCAAAGATGGCACGGAGAAGTTTTTCTTCCGGGGTCATCGGGCTTTCGCCTTTTGGTGTAATCTTGCCGACGAGAATATCGCCTGGCTCGATTTCCGCACCGATATAGACAATGCCCGCTTCATCGAGGTTGCGCAGCGCTTCTTCACCGACATTGGGAATATCACGCGTGATATCTTCAGGGCCGAGCTTGGTGTCGCGCGCCATGACTTCAAATTCTTCGATATGGATCGAAGTGAAGACATCGTCTTTCACGATACGTTCGGAAATGAGGATACTATCCTCATAATTATAGCCATTCCAGGGCATGAAGGCGACGAGGCTGTTTTTGCCCAGTGCCAATTCGCCCATATCGGTCGATGGCCCATCAGCGATGGTATCGCCTTCCTGAACCATTTCACCGACCTTCACCAGCGGACGCTGGTTGATGCAGGTGTTCTGGTTCGAGCGCTGGAATTTCTGCAATGTGTAAATATCCACACCAGATTTGCCAGCTTCGACATCGCCTTGCGCGCGGATCACGATACGTGTCGCATCCACCTGGTCGACGATACCGCCGCGGCGCGCCGCGATGGCAGCGCCCGAGTCACGTGCGACGGTTTCTTCCATGCCGGTTCCGACAAATGGCGCTTCTGCTTTTACCAGAGGCACGGCCTGACGTTGCATGTTCGATCCCATGAGGGCGCGGTTGGCGTCATCATTTTCGAGGAATGGAATAAGCGATGCCGCAACCGACACGAGCTGTTTGGGGCTCACATCCATCAAAGTGATAATGTCACGCGGCGCCATCAGAAATTCACCTGCCTGACGGGAAGAGACGATTTCTTCGACAAAAGAACCATCTTCGGTCAGCTCGGCGTTGGCCTGCGCAACCGTATGCTTCTGCTCTTCCATGGCGGACAGATAGACCACATCATCGGTGACCTTGCCGTCGACAACTTTCCGATAAGGTGTTTCGATGAAGCCATATTGGTTGACGCGGCTAAACGACGCGAGCGAGTTGATCAGACCAATGTTCGGGCCTTCCGGCGTTTCAATTGGACAGATACGGCCATAATGGGTCGGGTGAACGTCACGAACTTCAAAGCCAGCGCGTTCGCGGGTCAGACCACCGGGGCCCAATGCTGAAACACGACGCTTATGGGTGACTTCCGAAAGCGGATTGGTCTGATCCATAAATTGCGACAGCTGCGAGGAGCCGAAGAATTCACGGACGGTTGCAACAGCCGGTTTCGCGTTGATCAGATCATTTGGCATCACCGTGGATACGTCAACCGAGCTCATCCGCTCTTTAACGGCACGTTCCATACGCAGCAGGCCAACACGATATTGGTTCTCGAGAAGCTCGCCCACCGAACGCACACGCCGGTTGCCAAGATTATCAATATCATCGACTTCGCCCTTGCCGTCTTTCAGATCGACGAGGGTTTTGACAACGGCGAGAATGTCTTCCTTGCGCAGGATCGTATAGTCAGCCGGTGCATCGAGCTCGAGACGCATGTTGAGCTTGACGCGGCCCACGGCGCTGAGGTCGTAGCGTTCGGGATCGAAGAACAGGCCTTCGAACAAAGCTTCTGCGGTTTCACGGGTTGGTGGTTCACCAGGGCGCATGACGCGGTAGATGTCGGACAAGGCGCCATCGCGATCTTCAGCCTTGTCGACTTTCAGCGTATTGCGAATCCAGGGACCGGTTGTGACATGGTCAATATCGAGCAATTCCAGCGCATCAATGCCAGCATTGTCGAGTTTTTCGAGATTTTCGACAGTGACTTCATCGCCCGCTTCGATATAAATTTCGCCGGTTTTTTCGTTGATCAGGTCGAACGCGCTATAGCGACCGAAAATTTCCTCGGTCGGAATGACGATATTCTTCATCCCGTCATTTTCGGCTTTCTTCGCCGCACGCGGGGTGATCTTGGTGGTCGCAGGGAAAATCACTTCGCCGCTACTCGCATCGACAATGTCAAAGGTTGGCTTCTGACCGCGCCATTGTTCGGTGACGAAAGGAATGGTCCAGCCATCTTTCGCCCGCTTGTAGACAATCCGCTCGTAGAAGAGGTTCAGAATATCTTCTTCTGAATAGCCCTGTTTGACGATCTTGGTGATTTCGGCGCTTTTCGTGCGGCCTTCATCTTCGATTTTCCCGCCGTTAAACTCAATCGCGCCCATCGGTTCGCGGATCGTAATCAAATTGCCTTCGATTTCGAGAATCTCGGCTGGCTGCTTCATTCCGCCAACGCGGACCATTTCGCCGACTTTGAAATCGGGCTTCTTTTCTTTGACTTCAAGAATGGCGTCACCAAGCGAACGCAGCAATGCGGTCACCGGCAGCTTGCGCTTGCGGTCAATCCGGACGTTGACGATGTCTTTCGCGTCAAATTCAAAGTCGAGCCAGCTACCGCGATAGGGAATGACGCGTGCGGCGAAGAGGAATTTACCGGAGCTGTGGGTTTTGCCACGGTCATGGTCAAACAGGACACCGGGCGAACGGTGCATCTGGCTGACAATGACGCGCTCTGTGCCGTTGATGACGAACGTGCCGTTCTTGGTCATCAAAGGCATGTCGCCCATATAAACGTCTTGCTCTTTAATATCGAGAACCGAGCGTGCTTCGGTTTCAGGATCAACTTCAAACACGATCAGGCGCAAAGTGACCTTCATCGGCGCGGCATAGGTGATGCCTCGCTGACGGCATTCTTCGACATTATATTTGGGATCTTCGAGTTCGTAATTGACGAAGTCCATTTCGGCGGTGCCGGCGAAATCGCGGATCGGGAAAACACTGCGCAGCGTTTTTTCGAGACCGGAGACATAACCAATCGACTTGTCCGAACGCAGGAACTGTTCATATGATTCGCGCTGAACCTCGATGAGATTTGGCATTTCGATGACTTCGTGAATGTCGCCAAAGATTTTTCTTATGCGCTTCTTGCGTGTGGGGGTCGGAGCCGTCGTTTTGACTGACGCTGCTTGGGTAGCCATATATATTTTGCCTTCTCGCCATCACCGGAATTCGGTGGAAAATCAAATATGTGGAGGCGCATCAGAACAACAAAAGCCGCAAGTCTCCGCCGCCCTTTTCTGGGGAGGAAACTGCAGCTCTATTGCGTCCTGATCACCGTTCAGATCCCATTTCGTATGGCACACTGCGCAACTGCGGCCCTGTCTCGAAATCTGTGGTGAGACGGGGATATAGGGAGATGTTGGATTTGGGTCAAGCCCAACGCTGGCCAATCTGCCTGGAAACAGGTTTGGCGAGCGGCGGGCTGGCGTTCAAATTCTTGGGCTAACCGATCTCGGCAAGAGAAACGCCGTCCATTTAGAGGTGTGCCCTGCCGGATGATCACGGTTTGGCGTAAAGATCTGCTTCGGCTTTGCGGCGACGCACGAGGCCGCGCATGACCGTGCCGTCATTTTTAACCCAGCGTCCGAATTGCGCTTCTGCCTCGGCAAACTTGCCTTGCTTGTGGAGTTTGGTGAGTGTCGCCCTGCGGATAGCGCCTGTATTATAATGGAACGAAACCAGAGCATCAAATTGATTGGGGGTGGTCGGCGATCCATCGAGCGCCTTTGCGACCGCATTGGCATATTTTTGAATATCGACTTTGAACCGGTCATCACATTGCTTCTGGGTCCAGACCACGCCCTTGTGGATACCGGGACCGGTTGAGCCCCATCCGATTGTCCAGGGTGTTCCATCGCGGCTCCCCGGGTCCGGATAGGCTGCGAAAGTGCCATCAGCCTGGCGCTTTTCACAGCCTTCGAAGGAATGGATTAACTTGAGTCCGGCCGCGCCGATCGACCGTCCGCCGTCTTCGCTTGTGGAGGGAATATTGCGGCCACTGCTGCTGGCCCCGAGAGATGCTTCGGCAAAGTCGCATGCCTTGTCGAGTTGCTTGACTTCGGCATTGGTAAAGCCGCGCCCAAGCATCTTCCGCACGGCGTCGAATATCGGTTTCCGGTTCATGGTCTCTAGTCTCCCTCTCTACTTGGCGTTAGGCTCAGATTAATTGATCCTCCCGCTATTTATAGGAGAGATTCGACTCATCTCGATTTGAGGGTTATTTGATCCGGAAGTCAGTTAACTGTCTTGAAAGAAAACGATATTGATTGAAATCCGATCTATTAAAAGCCAAGTCATGACCAATAGATCTATCGATCACCGGTTTGCAGGCGGGATCGGATCACTGCATCGCGCTTGGTTTCACACATGATGATGTTGGTGGCGCGGGCATGCTCTCTTCCCGCCAAGGCGGTCTCTGTCAATCAAGCGACAATCGCTGAGAGATCCGAATCTCAAGCCAAGCGGAAATCCGTCATCGTCACCACCCGGCGCACCAGATCAGCATCATATTCAATCTGCCCGTCGAGGATCAGCATCGCCAGGCCATGGACCAGCGACCATGCATGCAAAGCTGCGGTTGTGCGCTGCTGTTCGGAGAGCTCGTCCGGCATCATCGCTGCGATGCCTTTGCGCAACTGGTGAAATGCCTCACCCATTTTGCTCGGATTGCCATGGACCAAATCCACTTTATTGACTTGATTGTAGATCAGGCGAACGAGGGCAGGGTTGGCGACGGACCATTCAACATAGGTGATGCCAACCTCGACGAAGCCTTCCATGCCGCCGCCGGCTTTTGCGGCTGCCGCCGCCTGATGCGCGCCCAGTTGATTCAGGCCTTCCAGCGCCAATGCGTCGAGCAGCGCGCCCTTGTTGGGAAAATGTCGATATAGTGCGGTTGCCGAGACTCCCAAGTCACGTGCGAGCGCGCGCAGACCCAGGTCGGGGCGGTCCAGTTGCTTGATCCGCTCCATTCCCAGGGCGAGCGCCGCCGAACGCAAATCGCCATGGTGATAGCTATTTCCGTCGTCGGCAGCAGGTTGAATGTTGACACTGTTATCATTTGCGTTCATGTTAACACCATAAACATTCCGAATCATATTGCCAACCAGGAAGTTCCCGATGCCGGTTTTTGCGATCACTACAGCTGTTCTCGGGATCGTCGTTGCGACGGCTCACTCGGTGTTGAGCGAACGCGTGCTGCTCGGCCCGCTCTATCTTGAGCGTAGCGATGGCCTGCTGGCGGCTAAGCCGACGCGTGATATTATTCGGGCAGTGTTCCATGTGCCATCTCTGGCCTGGACTGGACTGGCGATAGCTGTCTTGCTGAACCGGATGCAGGATGGCAGCGATTTGCTGCCGATCACCGCGGCCGTGATCTTTGCCTTATCCGGCATCGGCAATCTTGTCGCGTTGCGCCGACCGCACCCCGGCGGACTTATTCTACTCGCGATGGCCAGTTTGACCATCGCCGACATTTTGATGAACTAGAAGGAAAAATTCCATGGCCTCTGTGATTGAAAAAACTATCCGTTCCGCAGTTACCCCCGTGTTGGGCGCTGTCGCCAATTTCAACCGCAAGCGGATGCAGGCGCCAGCCGGCGGTCATCCCTATTTGACTGGCATTCACACCCCGATGACCGAAGAACTGACACTCGAGAATCTAAAGGTCGAGGGCAGTATTCCGGCCCAATTGGACGGTCGTTATCTGCGCATCGGCCCCAATCCGGTCACCGCGCCGGACGCGGCCAGCTACCATTGGTTCACGGGCGATGGCATGACCCACGGGGTGCGCATCGTCAATGGCAAGGCAGAATGGTATCGCAACCGCTGGGTGCGTTCCAATCATGTCAGCGATAGCTTGGGAGAAGCGCGCAAGCCCGGTACGCGCAAACCGCGCACCGACACCGTCAACACCAATGTTGTGGGGATCAACGGCCGGACCTTTGCGATTGTCGAAGCCGGCGGCTTCCCGGTCGAACTGACCGACGAACTCGAGACCATATCGCATAACCCGTTTGACAATACGCTCGATCACGGCTTTTCCGCTCATCCTCATATCGATCCGAAGACCGGTGATGCGCATGCGATTGTCTATGACGCGCCGGTGATGGACAGGATATGGCATGTCGTGGTCGGCTCAGATGGTTTGGTCAAACGCCAAGAGCCGATCGAGGTGGAGCACGGCCCGTCGGTCCATGATTGCCAGATTACCGAAAATTATGTGCTGGTCTTTGACCTGCCCGCGACATTCTCGATGAAGCGGATGCTCGCTGGTTTCGCATTTCCCTACGACTGGAATCCGGATCATAAGGCGCGGGTTGGCCTCTGTCCGAAAGACGGTTCCGGTGCGGACACCATCTGGTGTGATGTCGACCCATGTTATGTCTATCACGCAGCCAATGCCTATGAGAGTGATGACGGGGCAGTGATTGTCGATGTCGTGGTCCATGAAAGCACTTATGCGCGGTCGACTTTCGGCCCCGGCGGCGCATGGTCGCGGTTGGAGCGCTGGACGGTGGATCCGAAAAGCGGGAAAGTGGATCGCAAGATCCTCAGCGACCAAGCGCAAGAATTCCCTCGCTATGACGAGCGGCGGACGATGCAGGATTATCAATATATCTATGCAATCGCGCTGGCGGGTGAACCTGACCAGCTCGATATGGCGGGCAATGAACTGTTCAAACATGATCTGAAATCGGGCGAAAAGCTTAGTCGCCATTTCGGCGACAAGCGCCATCCGGGTGAATTTGTCTTTGTCCCGCGCAGCGCCGATAGCGCTGAAGATGAAGGCTGGCTCATCGGTCTTGTGATCGATATGGAGCAGGAAACCACGGAGCTTCAGGTGCTCAACGCAGATGAGTTTCTGGGCGAAGCGCAGGCGATCATCCATTTGCCGCACCGCATTCCTCCTGGATTTCATGGCAATTGGGTCGCGTCTTCCTGAGACCGGCTGTTTACCGTTGAACTGCGCTCATTGCAGATCGCCCTCGAACCGACAGCCCCGCTCTTCCAACAATGGCCGCATCTCACGGAAGGCGCGGGGCGTGTCGGTGAGCGGAATATAGGGATAGAGATGGTGGATCAGATGATATTGCATCCCCATCGACGCAATATTGCCAATCTTGCTCTTGAAGAACCGGGCGTTGCTGTAGCGACCCAGTTTCTCGGCCGGGTGATGCGGCGCCCAACTGAAGAAAAACTGGATATAGGTCATGCCGATATGGCGGGGGAGCCACCACAATAGCGCCGCTTCCAGCGCATAGCCGTTCCACGCGCAGACGAAGAGAATCGCAAAAAAGGTCAGTTGATAGAGCGCCCCGTCAACCAGCACATCTGACCTTCCGATCCGCTCGAGGACGAAGCCATAGCCGCGCAGCGCGCCGCCTTTGCCGCGCTGGCGCTGCACGATGCTTTGCCAAATGGCATGCCACGGGCCGTTGGACTGGGTTGTGATATCCGGATCAAGCTCTGGATGATTGACGTGCTTGTGATGTTCCAAATGGGTATATTTGTGGATCCGATAGGGCATGGCCATCGGGATCAGGGACAGATGGCCGAGCCATTCGTTGAGCCAACGCAAATTCTTGCCGGGGCGTGCAATCATCCCGTGGACAGCTTCGTGAGATGGCAAGAAGCAGGCCATGACGTTGATCGTGGCAATCGGGAAGGCGAGCCATAGCGGGAGGAGGTCAAAAAAGACCAGCGGCCACAGCGACAGCCAGATAATCAGATTGCCAAAGCCCCAGACCAAAACTTCCCACGGAAAACGGTCGGCATATTTGCGCGCAATGTGACGTTCTTGCTTGCGGAGCTGCGCCTCTCTCATGGCCGGAACCATATCCAGCTCCCACGGATCTGTGCCAGAATCCCCCAGCTGCCACCGATGACCAGGCCAAGCGAGAGCGGCGACAGTCCGAGCGGCGAAACCCATCCGCATATTCCCATGATCTGGCCAAGCAAGGGGCCGAAAAAAGCAAAACCGAATATAACCGGCATGAAATGGAGAATATTTTTTACGATGAATTCAACTATTTCCATTCAGTTTTGCCCCCGCAACATGAATAGCCCTATATTAGTGGCGGTTTCTTGGAGCCACTGTCAATTCCACTTAAAGCAGTTCTATAAAACGCGTCGCCGAATCCGCGGCGCGCCGCGCGGCGGCTGCGAGATTGGCATGGAAATCTCCGCTGCTATTGCCATCCGCTTTGTCGGTAGTGGCCTTGATTCCAGCCCATGGCAGGTTGAGCAGCTTGGCGATTTGGGCGACGGCTGCCGTTTCCATATCGACCAGATCGGCGTTGAGTGTGTCGCGCAAATAGCCGGAGCGTTCCGGGCATTTGACAAAATAATCGGCGGTCGCGATCCGCGCGTCAGGAAGGTTCAGGCCAGCGGGCTGCGGAGCGGCGTTGAATGGCGCAAAATTCGCTGGTCCGATCGGCCAGGCGCCTGCGTCATAATGGGTAAATCCATCATGCTCGCCAAATTTCTCCAGCGTGCCATAGTCCGCTTGCAAGGATTCGCACAGATAGAAACAGTCGCCGCTCAATTCGCTGACCTGGCCTGCGGTGCCGATGATCAGGAACAGGTCCGGCTGGAGATTCGCATGGATAAAACTTGTCGCGGCTCCGGCGTGGACTTTGCCGATTCCCGAGCAGAGCACAGAGATATTTTTATCGGCATGAACGAGATGGCGAATGGCACCAAATGGGCTGTCGCTGCGTTCAGCGGGTTGCGCGGGCATGAATGCATCTGCTTCATCCTGCACGCCGGTGATCACGGCTATTCGACTGATGCGTCCCTGGGTTTCAGTCACCGGCAAAAGCCATTAATGCTGTCGGTTCGATACCCGCCGCTTGCAACTTTTCGCTACCGCCCAGGTCGGGGAGATCAACGATGAACAGGGCTTTGTCGACGATCGCGCCCTGGCCGCGCAGAAGTTGCGCCCCCGCCATCGCCGTTCCGCCAGTCGCCAGCAAATCATCGACCAGCAAGACTCGCTGACCAGGCTGGATTGCATCGACATGCATTTCGATCCGGTCGGCGCCATATTCCAGAGCATAGTCGATGCTGACCGCTTCGCCGGGCAGTTTTCCGGGCTTGCGTAACATCACTTTGCCCTTTTCGAGCGCATAGGACATGGCTGCGGAAACAATGAAGCCGCGCGCTTCGATACCCGCGATCAGATCAAATCTGGATGGCTCGATGAGGGCGATCATCCGGTCGATGGTTTGGCGAAAGGCGGGACCGTCCAATAGCAAGGTTGAAACATCGCGGAACATGATACCCGGCTTGGGATAGTCTGGGATCGTTCGGACGAGATCGATCAAATCCTGATTGTCGGTCATTCTACCCCCTGTGATTCATCATCTGCTTCAGTCGCCGAGCTGTTAAGCTGTGTCAATCATTCTGACCCAGAAAGAGACTGTGAACTGGCTCCGTTTCCTCACCGGCCAAAATCGTTCTAGGCACTTATGATGATGAAAATAATTTCTGCTGCTATTGCCATTTCATTGGGTATGAGCGTTTCCGAGCCCGCTCATGCGGATGAGATCTATGGGGGCATTGCTGCCCATCAACTGCTCACCATTGTCGCGATGGAAAATGCCGAAGACGGGGTGGATGTCCAGGCGGGTTATCGTGGCGACCCGATCGAGGCGCTGTCAGCCATTGGCAAGCCATCGCCTTATGTTCTGGCATCGCTCAATCTCTCCGGCGACACCAGCTTCGCCGCGATCGGCTTGAGCTGGAAATTTGGCGATAAAATCTACGTGCGTCCGGGCATTGGCATTGCCATTCATGACGGTCCGAAATTGCGCTTCGCTCCAGATGGATCGCAAACGCAGCTGGGCTCGCGGGTGCTATTCGAACCGGAGTTATCGGTCGGCGTGCGCCTGTCGGAGACAGTCGATCTCGAGGCCACATGGGTACATCTCAGCCATGCCGGAATTTTCAGTCGCGTCCAAAATCCCGGCCTGGATATGTTCGGCGCCCGGCTGGTGTTCGAATTGCCTTGACATGATAGGATATATGTAACTACTTACATATATGGAAAATGATTATCTTCGTGCATCTGGCATTACGACGTTAGGCAGCCGTGTTCGTCGGCTGTTTGAACGTTTGAACGGGAATGTTTCCGAGCTTTATCGGAGCGAATTGGGTTTTGAGCAGCGCTGGTTTGCGCTTGGAATGCTGCTCGCCGATCATGGACCGCTGAACAGCGGGCAGGCGTCCAAAAGACTCGGTCAAAGCCATGTCGCCATGGTCCAAGTTGTTTCGGCAATGGTGAAGGCGGGTCTGGTGGAGCGCAAGCAAGACCCCCAGGATGGTCGCAGCAAAATGCTGCATTTGACGGCCAGGGGATTAGATGTCTTGGCACGGGTCAGAATCATTTCTGCGCGGGTTGATCGCGCCGCATCAGCACTTATCGATGAAGCTGCACCGGATTTTCTGGAGCAGCTAGACGCGCTCGATGATGCGCTCGATCGCATTTGCTTCGCCGATCGCATTTCCAATACCCCCGCCCAAACAAAAAGGAGTGAGATATGATTATCGCTTTGTTGTTGGCCGCTCAGACTATTCCCGATTGTGCCGATGAACGGATTGCCATGGCGCAGATGGCAGACGCCATTGAGCAGCGTTACGTGTTAGAAGATAAAGCCCTCAGCGCGGCGAGCCGACTGCGCGAACAAAGCGAGGCGGGGCAGCTGGATCAGCATTGCGATGATCCGAAAGCCTTTGCACAGAAGCTCACCACATATCTGCGAACGCAAATGGAGGATGACCATGTCTATGTGGAATATGCTCCTGAATCGGCTGGCTCTGGTGATAATGACTGGCTTGAAGAATGGCGCGCGGACGCTGCCGGGCGCGGTTTTGGTGTGAAAAAAATCGAACGGATGGATGGGAATATCGCCTATCTGCATCTCACCGATTTCTATGAGCTGGATATGATGAGAGACTCGCTTGCTGCGGCATTCCAGCTGGTCGAAAGCAGTGATGGTTTGATTCTTGATCTGCGCAACAATCCCGGCGGCAGTCCCGAAACAGAATGGCCAGTGCAATGGACCTTCATGAAAGCGGGGGCCCCGCTGCCGCTGCGCCGGGAAAGCCGATCAGGCTCGCTACCCGATCTTGAAGAACCGGATATCACATGGCCGCGTTACGGCACGGACAAGCCGCTCATCATTCTTGTGAATCGCAGGACCTTTTCTGCCCCGGAAGCAGTGGCTTATTCCTTGCAGGCCCAAGGCCGGGCACTGGTCATCGGATCAGCGAGCGGCGGCGGCGCAAATATGCTGGGGGACGGCGTCGCGGTTTCGGGAGGCTGGAAAATCGGCGTCCCGGAAATCAGACCCTATAGTCCGCATACGGGAAAGAATTGGGAGCGCACCGGCATAGTCCCCGACATTGTTTCGGAAGATAGCGAGGCGATTGCCAAGGCCCAAGACTGGATATCGGGGAAACTGGAATCAAAAAGGGCGGCTCCCTGATCGGAAACCGCCCCTTGAAAATTCGCTAGATCGTATAGCTTACTTCAGTTCAACAGTACCGCCAGCTGCTTCGATCTTGCCTTTGATCTCTTCAGCTTCAGCTTTGCTAACGCCTTCTTTAACCGCTTTAGGCGCGCCTTCGACGAGAGCCTTCGCATCGGTCAGGCCGAGCTGGGTGATGGCACGAACTTCTTTAATCACCTGGATTTTCTTGCCGCCGTCGCCGGTCAGGATTACGTCAAATTCGGTCTGCTCTTCAGCAGCAGGTCCGTCGGCAGCCGCAGGTCCAGCAACTGCAACAGCAGCCGCAGCAGATACGCCCCACTCTTCTTCAAGTGCTTTGGACAGTTCAGCCGCTTCCATGACGGTGAGTTTCGAAAGTTCTTCAACCAATTTTGCAATGTCAGCCATGTTAAATACGCTCCAATTTTCTAAATTTTGTAAATGTTAAGATTATTCACCCGTAGCGGCATAAGCGCCGACTACACGTGCAAGGCTACCGGCCGGCTCAACCAGAACACGTGCGATTTTGGTTGCTGGTGCTTGAAGCAGTCCAACAATCGTTCCGCGCAGTTCATCGAGAGATGGCATGGAGGCCAGAGATTTCACGCCTGCTTCGTCCAGAAGTGTATCACCCATTGCGCCGCCAACAATCTCTAGACGATCATTGGTTTTTGCAAATTCAACTGCGATTTTCGCAGCCGCCACCGGATCATCCGATGTGGCAAGTGCAACCGGGCCCGTCAGCATATCTGCTATCGGACCATATTCGGTGCCTTCCAGAGCGAGTTTGGCGAGGCGGTTCTTGGTGACTTTAAAGCTGGCACCGGCATCGCGCATCTTTGTCCGGAGATCCGTGGATTGTGCCACAGACATGCCCAGATTGCGTGTCACCACAACAACCCCGGCGTCCTTCAAAGTCACGTTCAGCGCAGAAACGGCTTCGGTCTTTTGACCACGATCCATATTTTGCTCCTTCACGTAGGTTTGGGTTTCAAGGCCCGCACCCATTACTCAAATTTCGTCATGCTGAATATTTTCAGCATCTGAACAGGAAAGCGCGAACTTCCCTGGGATCCTGAAACAAGTTCAGGATGACGAGCGAAAGAATTGATCGAAACCAATTCCATATAATCCGAAGGGGGGTTTTGGCCGTTGAAATAACAAGCCAGCGTGCGAACACGCTAAAAACTGATCCCCGTCTAGGCTGGAAATTAAGAGAGGCATATTCCTCTCACCGGCTGTCTCGGACGGAAATTGCGATTCTGTTTAAGGAACTGCAATTTGTAGGGGAGCCATTAACGCGAACGATCAATATGTCAAGAAATAACCATTGCCCCGAAAGCCAGGCTGGCTAAGCTTTCGCCATGACTGCTATTCCGATAACTCGCTCGTCTATCGCACCGGAAAGGCAGCAGCTGATCCGCCAATCTGTCCGTTCGGCTGCGGCGATTATGACGGAAGCCGACAATTCGCGTCTTGCCCAGGCGGATGATGCACATATCTTTCACGCCTTTCTGAGTGATCCGGATATTCACGCTCCAATCTATACCTTGCCGAGACCGCTTACCGTCGATGCCGTCCGGGCGTTTATCGCCGATCACCTGGCCCAGAGGGAAAGGGGGGAAGGGCTGTTATTCCTCAACTTTGATGCAAGCGGCGCGATAAGCGGATATGTCGATATTGTGATCTGGCCCCAATGGGCAGCGGGAGAATTGGGCGGTGCGGTGGGCAAAGCGCGGCAAGGGCAAAGGCGCGGTATCGAGGGCGCCAGGCGCGGCTTTGACTGGATGTTCGATGTCCTCGGGCTGGACCTAATCTGCGAAACGGCGGCACTCGACAATATCCGTACGGCCAAGTTGCTCGATGGACTGGGCTTCAGGCGTCGTGGCGAGATATTGAGTGAGCGTGAAGACGGGACCACACGTCCTTCATTGGTCTGGGAAGTCACGCGATCAGAATGGGATGCATATCATCGTCGCTAGCGGCGCGGAGATGCCGTGCTCGCCGGGGCTGGCCGGTTATCCGAATATTCCATCATTTGCGAAAATCATTGATCTTTTTGCAAGACCCCTGACTCGATCTCATAATAATCGCCTTTGTCGGCGACAAAGATATGGCTCCACAGGCGGGTGTCGGTTGATTCGTCGAACAGACCCATGGCAATTGCGATCTTGTCGTGATGGATCGGATCCCAGAATAACGAAGCGCCGCAGCTATCGCAAAAATCGCGCCGGACCTTCTCCGAAGATTGATACCAGCGGACATGGTCTTCGCCGCTTATGGTGAGGGCTGTGCTGGGAACGTCGGTAGAGGCCCAATAATGTCCGGATTGCTTGCGACATAAGCTGCAGTGGCAGGCATCGGGTGCCGGCAGGTCCCCGGCGACTTCAATTGTCACCGCTCCGCAGAGGCAGGAGCCTTTATGTATGGTCTCGCTCATTCTAGCCACCCAGATTTTTGATCTTGATATTGAGCTGTCCTGCCAGGCCGGCTTTACGGTGAATGGCAATGGCCTGATATTCTGGCGACATAACCATGTTCTTCATCGCTTCAAGCGAGGGATATTCGACCAGTGCGACCATGTCCCACAATTTTTCAACCTCTCCGAGCATCAGACCGGTAACCATGCCTGAAGCTATGCTGCGTGCACCAGCGTCGGCAATACATTTCTGCACCGCCGCGCCATAGCGCATATAGGCCTCCCGGCCCGAGAGCTGGGCATCGGAGCCATCTTCATATTCCGCCCTGTCCTTGAACTTGAGCAGATTGACCATGGTGAACGGGCCATCCTCCGGCGCACCGAAAAAGCGCATCATCTGTTCCGGTGAGGGATCAACTTCATTCGTGACGATCATGATCTGCTTTCCTCCTAAATCCTGAAATGGATGATAGTCAGAAAAATCGATGTTTTGCACGTCGAAATTTGATTTCCGTAATTAGGCGCGATGCACGTTCACGCGCTGTTCGGTCATTTGCATGCTGCCGAAGGAGGTCAGAAAGGAGACGTCGGTCGCGTCGCGACCTATACCAATGATCGCCATCTCATCTGCGGTGGCCATGCCAGTAGGGTCGACCAGATGCCAGGTTCCCTCCAGAAAAACCTCGACGGTCGCATGGAAATCCTGCGGCAGGACATCTGGCGCGTAGCAGCTGACGAACCGGGCCGGGATATCGGCTGCGCGGGCCATGCTGATCAATATATGTGCATAGTCGCGACAAACGCCGCGACGCATGGCAAAGCTTGATTGCGCCGAGAGCTGCGCATTGTCGGTGTCTGAACCATAGGTCATCTCTGCGCCCAAATATTCGCACATTGCGGCGATCAGTGCGCCGCCCGCCAGGCCCTTGAACTGTTGCGATACCAGCGGATCAAAGGCGCCGATAGAACAATAGAGCGAATTGAACAGATAGCAGACGGTCTCACCGGGCAGCTCGGCCAGCGGAGTTGCAGCCAGATTGGACCAATTCGGATTTGGACGATCGATGCTGACCCGCGCATCATAGGTGGCGGTCAAATATTCGCTCTGCTGGGTCCAGATCCGGGTGCCGATACCATCATGGGCCGGGACGACTGTCCTATTGTCAGATGGACCAAGCTGCAGATTACAATGGTCGACGGTCTGGTTGTGAGTGGCGGCGGCGGCAAGCTGGACCAATAGCGCGCAAGGTGAGTCGAGGCGGTAGTCCAATGCGATATTGATCTGTAATTTCGTCATCGCATTTTGCCTCGCGCAAGAAAAAGGCCGGGACTATGCCCAGCCTTTTCTCTATTCGCTAGATATTGGATCGCAAATTATGCGCCTTCAATCTCGCCAAGATCAATTTTCAAACCCGGGCCCATGGTCGAGCTCAGCCCAACTTTTTTGACATAGCGGCCTTTGGCTCCAGTTGGCTTGGCTCTGACGACAGCATTGACCAGCGCATCGAAATTCTTGCGCAGGTCTGCTTCCTTGAAGCTCGCCTTGCCGATGCCATTGTGGATGATACCGGCTTTTTCAACGCGATATTCGATCTGTCCGCCCTTGGCGTCCTTCACGGCTTGCGCCACATTCGGGGTCACGGTGCCGAGTTTCGGGTTAGGCATCAGGCCTTTGGGGCCCAAAATCTTACCGAGACGGCCAACAACGCCCATCATGTCCGGAGTTGCAATGATGCGGTCATAATTGAGATCGCCGCCCTGCATAGCTTCCATCAGATCTTCGGCGCCGACTACGTCCGCACCAGCTTCTTTGGCTTCGTCCGCCTTGGCGTCCTTGGCGAACACAGCGACCCGTGTTTCCTTGCCGGTTCCGGCAGGAAGCGAGATCACACCGCGGACCATCTGGTCTGCGTGGCGCGGATCGACACCGAGATTGATCGCAACGTCGAGCGTTTCATCAAACTTGGAGGTCGATGCCAGTTCTTTCAGCGTCTTGATAGCTTCATCAATGCTGTAGAGTTTTTCACGATCGACTTTTGTGTTGATCGTCTGCATTTTCTTTGAGAGTTTTGCCATGATCTTATCCCTCCACCACGTCTACGCCCATCGAGCGCGCGCTGCCTGCGATGATTTTCATGGCCTGTTCAATGCTATTGGCATTGAGATCGACCATTTTGGTTTCAGCAATTTCCTTGATCTGTGAAGACTTGATCGTGCCGCCAGATAGTTTGCCGGGTTCGCTCGAACCTTTTTTCAGCTTAGCGAGCTTCTTGATCAGATAGCTGGCAGGCGGGGTCTTGGTTTCGAACGTGAAGCTGCGATCCGCATAGACCGTAATCTTGGTCGGGATCGGCGTGCCTTTTTCGAGCTTGTCTGTCGCTGCGTTAAACGCCTTACAGAATTCCATGATATTGACGCCGCGCTGACCCAGTGCTGGGCCGATTGGCGGGGATGGATTTGCAATACCGGCAGGTACTTGCAAATTAATATAGCCGGTAATTTTCTTAGCCATTTGGCTGTCCTTTCATTCTATCGGTCCTTCGACAAGCTCAGGATGAGCCGGGCTAGGGATCCTCAAATTAAGCGGTCAAACAGCAGGCCCAAAGACCTGCCTCCCGCAGTGGTGATCCAGCAGCTCAAAGCTGCCGGGCTATTCGGTGGCAAGCCACCAGAATTTCTATTTTGCGACTTCGACCTGTTCAAAGTCGAGTTCAACCGGCGTTGCGCGGCCGAAGATCGATACGGAAACCTTGACCCGGTTTTTCTCGAAATCCAGTTCCTCGACAAAGCCGTTAAAGCTTGCGAATGGACCATCGAGAACCTTGATCTGGTCGCCAATTTCATAGTTGACCCTGACGCGCTGTTTCGGAGCGTTGGCGGCTTCCTCTTTGGTGTTGAGGATGCGCGCAGCTTCCGCTTCGCTAATCGGCTGAGGTTTGGTTGTGCCCAAAAAGCCGGTCACTTTGGGCTGGTTCTTGACCAGGTGATAAACATCATCGTTCATCTCCAGCTTGGCAAGCACATAGCCAGGGAAGAATTTGCGTTCCGACTGAACTTTCTTCCCGCGGCGGACTTCGGTTACGGTTTCGGTTGGGACTTCAATTTCCTCAACCAATTGGGTCAGGCCAAGACGCTTGGCATCCGCCTCAATCGCTTCTTTCACCTTATGCTCAAAGCCGGAATAAGCGTGAATGATGTACCAGCGTGCCATGCCCAAAAAACCTTAATCTAAATATGTTATGACGATTAGGCGAGGCTCAAAAGCCAGCCAACAATCCCGTTAAAAATTGAATCAATGGCGAGGAAAAACAGGCCCAATATCGTGGTCATGATCAGCACGAGAATCGCCGTGCGGACCGTTTCCGGCCATGTTGGCCAGACCACTTTGCTGCTTTCGGCGCGGACCTGCCGCACAAATTCACCTGGATTGACTTTCGCCATGATTCAAATCCTATTCTTGTTTTCCCGGTTTCAACATAAACTCCGGGTGTCAGTCGCTGGACTGTGATCGGATATATGTATGATTTCGGAAAGAACCAGCCCTTTAACCGCTGATTCCCGGATTCGCAAGGGTAAAGGCACGCGATCGTGACGGCGCACGATGTCGATGACAGGCTAGTTCATGATAATGTTTCTGATCCAGGGCAAATGCTCGCGGCCCAGAAACAGCTGATCATCGATCTTGTAGAAGGGGGTTTCGAAAATACCACCTTCTATCGCACCTTCCCTGATGGCGTGAAGAGTGGCCAGTTCCCTTTGCGGGTCAATATATCTAATGCTGCAAATATGCAGGAGCGACGTCACAATTTGCGGATCGTTCAGATCTGCCTGATCCGACCAATAAGCCGCAAAGGCTGCGCGCATGAACGGCAGCGGGTCGCCGTCGATGGCGGACATGGCGGCTAGCGCCATATCCGACCCAGCGGGAATGTCGGCAAAGCGCATCTCCAGACCCTGAATTTGGGCATAATGGAGATGCGTGTCACGCCGCGCGAGTGCGCGGACACGACGGTGGCTATCGCCGACAGTTTCGTCGGGTTGCTTTTCCGGGATCGCAAATTGCCGGGTGGAAAAGGGCAGCCATTGAATGGCGGTTCCCGTCTCTTCGGCCAATACCAGAGTCGGTGCCAGGGCCAGATAGGAAGCGGGTGCTTTGAAATCGATATAGACGGTCAGCATGGCGGCAAACCATCTTCAGTGGGGCCATAGGCGATATCAGGCGCCGTGCCTTGCCGGCCTTGTAAATGCCAGCGGACATAAGGCAAATGCTCTCGGCCAAAGAGGATATGGCTATCGAAAACATAAGTTGGAACGCCATAGATGCCATATGGGTGCAATTGGCGCTGCAGCGCATCATGGAGCTTCCGGCCTTCGCCTTTTTGAAACATGTCAAAGCCGGCCGGATCGACGCCGGCGTCGCTCAGACAAGTCTCGACCACCGATATATTTTCAATATCCAGTTCGCGCCGCCAGAATGGCGGGTAGACGATGTTCAGATAGGCCGCCATCTTGTCTCGCGCGGTCTGGGCAACCCATAATATCGCGATATTGGCGATGCTGCTGTCCCAGATTTTCTCCGTGCCTTTCAACATCAGACCCTGTTTTTCAGCATAGCGGCGGGCATCGGCATAGCCATATTTGATCATTGTCCACTGGCTGGCGCTGCGGTTGCTCTTGACGACCTTGCCCTTTTCCTTGCGCGCTGAACCGAGATAGCTGGGGATATCGAGAGTTAGCGGCCGCCAGTCAAATTGCAGGCCCAATTCGGCCTCCAGCGCCAAAGTCGGCCGGATCGCGACAAAGGCAAAAGGGCTTTTGATGTCAATATAGACGATCAGCGGGGCATCGCTTGTAATCGGGCTGGCGAAGGCGCTGGTCAAGCGGGGTTGTCCAATGCCGGATCGGACAGAACTCGATTGGGATGCATTCCATCGACATAGCCCATGAACGGTTCATGGATCGAATAGCCCAATAAGTCTTGCGCGCGCTTTGGCAGTTTTGCCGCTTTCTCCGGCGGTACGGCGAGCAGCATCGTTTCCAGCGGCCGCATCCAGCCAGGGCAATATTGCGGAGTCACGATCAGGCGAGATTTGTCCGATCGGTTGGCGCCGCCGCGATGCCAGATATTGCCTTTGGCAATCATCAGCGAACCGGCGGGCATGACCGCCTTGATCGCGTCGGGATGGGCGCCGTGATCATGGTCCTGGCCAGTGTCACCGTTGGTGATGAAATCAGACAGGTTGTTCGCGCCTTCCGGTCTGCGGTCATCCCATTTGTGACTGGCGCGAATAATCTCGGTTGCACCATTGTCCTCGGTCATCGGATCAATCGCCCAAAAGCTACTGACGCCGAGCGCCTTGCGCGGGAATGGCTGGCGACAATGGTCATCATCGATATGCCAGGGCTGGACGGTCTCGCCAGGATGGAGGTTGATCGCCAGACAGGCCGACAGCAGAAAGGATTTGCCCAGTTCGCGTTCGGCAAAAGCCAATTGCAGCGGGTGTAGAACCAGTTCTGCGAACAGCGGGTCTTTGCCCAACATGGCATAGATGCGATTGGACTGGACGCCCTCAAAAACATTGCGCCCGCGAATGTCGGCCTCGATAAAGGGTGTCAGCGCAGCACGCTGTTGCGCGACCTGCTCTGGCGGCATGATTTCAGGAAAAATCACATAGCCGTTTGTTTCATATTCGTCCCAGCATTCCGCAAAACTGCGCCCGCCAAGATAGGGAGCCAAATTGGCCTCTTCGGAGGCCTTAATTTTCTGTTCTAACATGCGACGAACATGCCAGAAAACCGGGGCTCGCGCAACTTTCAGCGGTGACGCTACGACAATGCTGCAATAGTTCAAACGACTCAATGTCGTTCGATCAAATCCCATTTGTTGCCGAACGGATCTCGCCATTTCACCACATTGCCATATGCTTCGGTTCGCGGATCCTCGAGAAAATCGATGCCGGCCCGCTCCATCAAGGCGATGTCGCCTTCGAAGTCATAGGTTTCGAGAAACAGGAATACGCGGTCTCCGGCTTGCTCGCCGATCACTTCTTCCTGCGCTTCATTGCTTGCCATCGCGAGTAACAAACGGGTTTCGGTGCTGCCAGGCGGTGCGACCAAGACCCAGCGCTTATCCTCGGACAATTGCGTGTCTTCGATCAGGTCAAAGCCCATCAAGCCGACATAGAAAGCGATAGCCTGATCATAGTCCGGCACAATTAGTGAAATCGCAGCGATAAATTGCGTCATATATGTTCCGCGATCATCTTGAAAAAATGGCAGGAGTGCACGGACTCGAACCGTGGGCCCTCGGTTTTGGAGACCGATGCTCTACCAACTGAGCTACACTCCTATACTGGCGCCCTCACAAATGAGCGGGCCATGCCCGGCGCATTAGCGTCATGTGTCGCGGAGGGCAAGCGGGATTATGCGATGCCGGGGTCAGGCAAAACATGGTTAAAAATTGGCAAATCCCTGTTTACTGCATGAAGGAAGGGGCAATTTACCTGCGGGTTCGAAAAGGAGGTGTCGCTGCTCGGTTTATAATTTGTGTGGCGACTTCCTCGGAAGCAACCCACGCTAAGGAAATCAAAATGACAAATGACCTAATGACCCGCACGGCAAGCCCCGGTTTTGCCACACCTCTGAATGACCTGTCCTATGCCGTGACCTCGGATGAAGATCGCTGTGTCTATCGGCATCGCCTGTCCATCCCCGCGCAGATGCGATTCTCCTGTTCGAAAAGCTTTGCGGTCGAGGTGACCGATCTGTCGCTGGCGGGTTTTGCCTGTGATGCGTTGCTGGAAGCGCATAAGGGGACGATATGCTGGCTGACCCTGCCCGGGCTTGGCGCGATGGAGGCAGAAGTCGTTCATCATGGCAATAGCGGCTTGGGCTGTGCGTTTAAAAATATGCTCAACCTTGCCGTTCTCAATCATTTCGTATCGAAATATTCGGCGAAAGACTGAGATTCAGCGGACGGCAATTGCCAAGCAGGCCTGCCCTGCTATATTCTTGGGTTCTATGATCAGGAGCAGGATATGGCAGACGCAGGCACCGCGGCAAAACCCGAGCCGTTAAAATTATTGCGGATATTTCGTGGCGCCGATGCGCCGAGCCTCGATGAGGCCGGGCATATGGAATATGCTGACGATGATCCGATCATCCTCAATGGCGCGGCCAAGCTTGGTGAAGCGGGCATTGGCGAGGGCGCGGTTCTGAAATGCCTGTTCAGCGGCTTCGGCTTTTCGCTTCATTATGTGTGGTTCAAGCCGGGCTATCCTTTGCCGCTGCACAGCCATGACAGCGATTGCCTCTATTATCTGATCAGCGGCGACATCAAAATGGGCACCGAAGAAATGGCTGCTGGTGATGGTTTCTTCCTGCCCGCCGACACGCCTTATACTTATAGTGTCGGTGATGATGGCGTCGAAATGCTTGAGTTTCGCACGCAGGAAGATTTCGATATTCGCTTCAAAGGCAAGACCGAAGCCTATTGGGAAAAAATGCTCGAAAAGCTCCGCGCCGAACAGCCGAAGTGGAAGGAAGCCCTGCCTCCGGCGCGCGAATATCGCAATGTTTGAACGCGCAAGGCAGAGGCTCAACCCGGACCCGTAGCGGAGAGATTATTCCGCAGCTTCCAATTGATCATCTTGATTCTGCGATGCAAAAATCTTGGCCAGTTCTGCATCATCAGCCTTGATCAGGCGATCGACCCATTGATGGAATATCTGTCCGCCACCTTCGTTGCGACCGAACCAGACCTTGTCCATCAATCCGGATTGGAGCGCCTTATGTTGGCGCTTTCCGGTTTCATAATCTTCTTCGGCAACCACAGTTTCGAGAAATGCGAATTGCTCGTCGGCGCCCTGGCGAACTGCGTCATCGGTTGGCTCATGTTCCATCACATAAAATTGCGTGGTAAAGCTTTCGCTCACGGTCTTGCCGGGGAAGAGCTGAGAAATCAGCGCACCGCGACCACCGCCGCCATAGAAGCTGGCAATGGAGATGTGCGGGAAGATCGTCCAGACGCCTTGCAGCAGCGCGTCAATCGGCCAGTCTTTCTCATCCATTCCAGTGAGATCAAGCTGCTCGTCGCTGCCGGTTTTCTGGACGAATTTTGAAGGCGCTGACAACCGCTGATGTGGGCCCCATGCGAAAAAATTGGCCCGGTTGAAAAAGTCCGCTCCGAATGTGTCTTTGTGCAGCACCGGCAGATGATAGAAATCGAGATAGCCGTCATAAGCGGTTTTCCAATTTGGTCCAGAAATCGTCCGCTGGTCAAACAGGTGCCAATCATCGAAGCCAAAATGCTCGAGCAGCGAGTCATAGCCGCAAAGATAGGATTCGATATCCAGCTGGCTGTCCGGGTCCAGTGTTGCCCAAATCAAGCCAGCCCGCTCCAGCGTCGGGAATTTCTTGAGGCAGAAAAGTGCCTTGTCGACGGTGCCAAAATCCTTCGGGGAAGCGATGGCAAGCAAATCGCCGTCATTCTTAAATGTCCAGCCGTGATAGCCGCAGGTGAAGCGCGTGGCCTTGCCGCTGCCTTGCGCCACGGGATTCCCGCGATGGGTGCAACTGTTGAGGAAAGCCTGAGCCGTGCCATCTTTCTGGCGTGTGACCAGAACGGGTATGCCTGCAATATCCATCGCTTTGTAGCAGCCGGGTTCTGGCAGCTCGCACGATGGAGCGACCATCAGCGGCAGACGTTTGAAGATTTTCTCTTTTTCCAGCTCATAGCGCGCTTCGTCGGTATAGTCTGAGACGGGAACCGAGACGACATCATCGGCTAGTTCCATTGTATCGGCTGCGCCATGTTCGATCAGCGAACGGGTCATTTCCAATAGCTTTTGGCGGGACATAAGACTCTCCTGAATTTCGCAAAGAATATCAGAAAAGCGCGCTTGGAAAACTATTCTTTCTGCGCAGGCTTCTCGGCGGGAATTCGGACGGCCGGTTCGTTCCTGGTCCAGATCCAGCTTCCGCCGATCACTGCAGCGAAGATCGGAATCAAGTTCCATGGTAGTTGAACAAATATCACGGCCAGCACAATACTGACGAGGAAAGCGACCGTTGCAGCCCATTTGCCACGTCGTGTAATGGCGCGGCGGTCACGCCAGTTCCTGATATGCGGACCAAAGACCTTGTGATCGAGGAGCCACGCTTCCAGTCGCGGTGAACTGCGCGCGAAACAGAAAGCGGCGAGGATCATGAACGGAACGGTCGGCAGCAAGGGCAATATGATGCCGATACTGCCGAGCGCTACGGCAGTCAGACCCGCCGCCAGATAGAGTTGCCGTTTCATTGGTCGGAGATAGCATGGTTTGCGCGAATGATCTCAGGCTAATTTGGCACTTGCGGTGACGGTTGCTGGTTTCGCAAATCGCAGCAGACAATATCCCAGCACGCCAGAAATCAGAGAGCCGCTAATCACCCCGAGTTTCACTGTTTCAATCTGCTCAGGATCGCCAAAGGCAAGATTGCCGATGAACAGACTCATGGTGAAGCCGATCCCGGTCAAACAGGCGAGGCCATATAGCTGCAGCCAACTGACACCTGTCGGCCGTTTCACCAGGCCGATCTTGGTCGCGACGAACATGAACCCAAAGACACCAACCTGCTTACCAATCACCAGGCCGGCAGCAATGCCGAGCGCGAGCGGGGCCATCAGGTCACTGATCTGGAGCCCGGCGAAGGATACGCCGGCATTGGCGAAGGCAAAGATCGGCAAAACCAGAAAGGCGGTCCAGGGGTGGAGAATATGTTCAAGATGTTTCAGCGGCGAACTGCCGTCCTTTGTGTTCAACGGCACCGCGAGCGCTGCGACCACACCGGCGAGCGTGGCGTGAACCCCGGATTTAAGCACGCATACCCATAAGAAGGTGCCCACCAGAACATAAGGCGCAATTCTGACGACTCCCATGCGATTCATCACGAACAAGACTATTGTTCCGACGCCGGCGAGCATCAGCGACATGCTCGAGACTTCTGCGGTATAGAAAAGTGCGATAATGATGATCGCGCCGATATCGTCGATAATGGCGATCGCGAGCAGCAGGATCTTCAGGGAAACGGGCGCGTGTTTGCCGAGCAGTGCCAATACGCCGAGCGCAAAGGCAATGTCGGTTGCTGCGGGGATGGCCCAGCCGTTGATATTTTCGGCGATATTCCAGTTGAAATAGACAAAGACTGCTGCTGGTACGGCCATCCCGCCGACCGCTGCAATCGCGGGAAGTGATGCCTGCTCAACCGTGGAAAGCTGTCCTTCAATCAGTTCGCGCTTCACTTCCAGCCCGACGAGAAAGAAGAAAATCGCCATCAACCCGTCATTGATCCACAGGGAAAGCGGCTTGGCGATTTCCAGTGCGCCAAATTGTATTTCCACCGGAATGTTGAGAAAGGCAAGATAATAGGGATTGAACGCACTATTCACTGCGATCATTGCCAATACTGCCGCAACAAAGAGAACGATTCCTGCGCTTGTTTCCTGAGCAATAAACTCCTGAAGGGCTGAACGCACCTTTTTCACCATTTCACTTCATTCCTTATTAAAAAAATAGGGCGGCTAGCGATTGAGAGAAAGCTGCCGCCCCAGTAGTCGGGGTAAAAGATATATTCAAGCGGTCCGCTACGCAGAATTGCGTTGTGGTCCCCGCTGAATTTGCTGAATGCGTTCTGCGAGATTCTGCTGTAACCTTCGCAACTCACGCATTTGCTCGGGATCCTGATTGTCGGTTGATAACTGCTGTTCCAGTTTGCGATGTTTTCGGATCAGACTATTTTTATAGTCTTTCATCACTGTAATTTTCCTTTCGACCGATTAATCCATCTGTCTTGCTATGACGAAAAGACCATGATACTTCCAATCGAATGAAAATGATAAAATCAATAGACTGTGTCTATAAAGGAGAAAGACCTGCCTTATGCCGACTCTAAGACAGTTTGAATATCTCGTTGCTGTGGCCGACCACCGCCATTTTGGGAAAGCAGCGCAAGCCGCAGCCGCCTCTCAGCCGACGCTTAGCCATCAGTTGAGAACATTGGAACAACGACTGGGTGTGACGCTGGTCGAGCGGCGCACACATGGGGCGGAGCTGACTCCGGTTGGACGCGAAATTGCTGAGCGGGCACGGTCGGTATTGGTGCAGGTCAAAGACATCCGGGATCTTGCCGAACGCGCGAGCGACAGTCTCGCGGGCACGCTGCGTTTCGGGGTCTCGCCGACATTGGGGCCGTATCTCATGCCGCCGGTCATTGCGGCATTGCATCGTACACGCCCTGATCTGCGATTCTACATGCGGGAGGGAATTCCCGACTTGCAGGCGATGGAGCTGGTGAAAGGCTCGATCGACATGTTGCTTGGTCCTTTGCCCATCGAGGGTGAAAATTTGCAGATCGAGCCCCTGTTCCGCGAACCGCTCATTCTCGTTGCTCCGCCTGATCATGCGCTTGCTTCTCGTCCCAGCTTGTCTTTGGCAGATCTGCGCGGTGTCCCGGTGCTGAGCTTGGATCGCCGGCATCACCTTCACCGGGATGTTGCTGCGCAATGTCAACGCTATGATATGAACTTGCTCAGGGACTATGAAGGTACCAGTCTGGATAGCGTCCGCCAAATGGTTGCATCCGGTCTTGGGCTTGCGATATTGCCCGCGCTCTATGTTCGTTCGGAACTGGGGCGGGGAGGCGATGTGGCGGTGCTGGATGTCTCGGGATGGGAGGTCACTCGCAGTATTGGGGCTGCCTGGCGGTCCAATGCCGGCTTTGCTGAAGAATATGGTGCCATCGCGACCCAGATTGCGGACGAGGCCCGGCTTTTGATGGAAAATTAAACGAGGACCAGTGGCGATTGATTGCCACTGTTCCAACCTGTCTTGAGAAGCTAATACTCACCCATGGCGATCAATCTCGACCTTTTGTTGAAAGCTTATGCATCGGGTATATTCCCGATGGCCGATGCGCGCGACGACCCGGAGACATTCTGGGTGGAGCCAAAGACCCGTGCAACCATTCCTCTGGAGGGCTTTCGGCTATCGCGATCCTTGCGCAAAACGATCATTTCCAACAGATTTCGCGTTACTGCAGACACAGATTTTGAAAATGTCATTCGGACTTGCGCCGAAGCGGCCGCGGATCGTCAGGAAACCTGGATCAATGCGGATATTGAAGAGGCTTTTTTGACTTTGCATGACATGGGGCTGGCGCACAGTGTTGAATGTTGGGCCTCTGACGAAGACGATGGCCCAGAAAAGCTGGTCGGAGGACTCTATGGCCTGGAAATTGGCCGCGCCTTTTGCGGCGAAAGCATGTTTTCGCGCAAACGCGATGCGTCAAAAGTCGCGCTTGCCTGGCTGGTTGCGCGGCTGAAATTCGGCGGATTTGAACTGCTCGATTGTCAATTCATGACCGAGCATCTGGCCTCTCTAGGCGCAGTGGAAGTGAGCCAGCAAGCCTATGTGCAGCAGTTGCAAAGAGCCCTTCAGGCGCCCGATCATTCGGTATCGGCTATTAAATCCCCGATCAGATCTTCTGGTGCATTGTCTGGTGTTGGTGCTGCGGGCTCTGCTGCTGGAGGAGCAGGTGTCGGGGATGGCGCTGGTGCAGCCGGGGCTTGGACAGGTGGCGAAGCGGCGTTGTCTTCCGACGGTTCCGCTGCATTTGAAGCACTCGACAAATTGTTGGTCAAATTGGATGATGCGGACCGCGGTGCGGTAGGATTGCTGGCGTCTTCCGGTGGATCTTCTTCGCCGGGAAAACTCATCGCACAGCTTTTGACCCAAACGTCATAAATGGGATGCTCGACGACGTTGAGTGATGGCGATTCACGAAACAGCCAACCGGAGAAAATCCGCTTCCATTGATCATCACCGGAGCGGTTCGGCGGACGTTCGTTGACCAGCAGTTGCACAAAGGCGCCTTGTTCGGGCGTCAATTCCCAAGGGGCGGTGCGTTCGCAAGCGCGCAGCCGGACAATTGCACGGCCGATGCGAATGGATTGACCCGGGCGAAGTTCCAGATCCCTGGTGAGTCCGTTCCGCTTGTTCAGAAAACCCAGAGTCGCAACGCGTTCGGCCATCGGTGTCCCGATCTGTTCGGTAACCGGCGCGACCAAATCTTCATTGGTTGCCGCTGCTTCGGCTTTTTCCGCGGCCTGACCGGTAGCGCTCTCGTCAAGATTATCGCTGGCGAGCCAACTGCAACCGGTTAGCAAGATAACCGCGATGACCGGAAAACACAGGCGAGTTGCGCGCAACATCCCGTTCATTCCGCTTCGGCGGGACTCCAGGGTTCATAATCGCCAGTTGCGACCGCTCGAACGCCGCCCGCCTCGAGCGCGCCAGCCGGGCGATATGCATTGGCTGTGCCGGTGAGATTGCCGGTTGGTTCCTTTTCCCAGATTCGGGGCTGGGGAAGATGGCTTTCCGGGATTTCATCATAGCTATGGTGCAGCCAACCGTGCCATTCGGGCGGCACGCGGCTTGCATCATTTGCACCATTGTAAATCACCCAGCGCCGGCCTTCTGGAGGACCGTCATTTTTGCTCGGTTTTTTCTCTTGATGATAGGTGTTGCCAAAAACGTCCTCACCAACGCATTTTCCGTTGCGAGCACTGAACAGGGAGGTGCCGATCGTGGCGCCGTCCCACCAAGTGAAGATATTTGCTAATAGTCCCATGACGTCCGCTTAGCCCTCTAGCATTGCTGTCTGCAATCAAAAAATATCAGTGACGCCGGTGTCAGGAATTCAGCGCGGCCATTTGACCATGTCACCCGGCTGAATATTCAGTTCCTGGGCACGTCCGGCGATCAGCTCAAGCACGGCTGCGACAGGTTCTCCCGATTGGACCGGGGCAAGCGAATAGGGAATGGTATTGGCCGCGATAGATTCGATCGTTCCGTCTCGCCGAATGAAAATGATATCAAGCGGAATAACGGTATTTTTCATCCAGAAACTGGCCATGCGATCTTGGGAAAATGGGAAAATCATGCCGCGATCAGGCGCCATTTCGGTGCGGAACATGAGGCCTTGCGCTTGCTCCGCTTGGGTCTTGGCAAGTTCGACGTCAAATTGATATATGGTGCCGGACGATTCAACCGTCAGGGGAATCAGTCGTAAGCCCGACTCGGCGAATTTTGCTTCATCGACAGCTTGTCGCGGCGCGCTATCGGCGCTTTGCGCATAGCATCCGGAGATATTGATCGAGGCGAACAAAAGCCCGGAGAGTGCGAAAAATTTCGACAGATATTTCATGATGATAATGACTAGCGCTACTCGGTTGGCGGGAGCGTCGCTTGTACGGCCATATGGCCGCGTTCGCTATCTTTAATCCGCACCAGCAGATGCTGACCGGGGAGTATTTCCCCGATACCCGCATCGCGAAGTGTTTCCATATGCAGGAAAATATCGCCGCCAACGTCATTATTGACCAAAAACCCGTAACCCTTGGCGCGGTTGAACCATTTGACTTCGGCGTCGAAAAAACGGCCGGCATCATCGACCACATGCATCGCTTTGCAGCCAGCGGGAGGGCTTTGAGAACCGACTGGCGGGCCACAATCAGATAGATCAATTTCCAATATCTTGGTCGCTTGCAGTCCTTTTGGCGCCTCGACATATTCGCAGGAAATCCGCGCCATTTCCGGCAAATCGCGACGACCATGTTCTTCCAGCAAACTCCAGTGGATCAGAATATCTGAGCCGGAACATCGTGAGTCGCCGGAGCGGGACAAATCCTCCGGAACGATGAAACCAAAACCCTTTTGGCTGTCGAACCATTTTACGCGTCCTGACGTTCGCATGACAGACCAGGTGTCGTCGATGCCGTCTTCAGGAGCCAGTTCATTATCTGCATGAGCGGTTGCATGAATGGGCTCTGCATATAAACTTGCCACGATGCGTCTCCACAAACTTAGCCTAATCAGAGGCCTAACGCTTCCGAGTCGGTTAAGCATTTGTAACATAATAATTGTAAACTGGCGATTCTTGAAGTCACGGTAGCTTGAGTGACGCCCATGGGATATGCGCGCTTCAGATATCCTCAACTATATCGTCGCCGGGTGCTGCAAAGACAAAACGCGACGCGATCTCAAAATCATGACCGGCGCGAATGAAGGCCTGGAGTTGTTTCTGACGTTTGTCCCGGTCATGCTGGGCCGGAGCATAGGGTCCGATGGACCGCTTGCGTGCGAATTTGTCGGCTGCTTTGAATCTGTTTGAATTGCTTTCTGCTAGGGCTTGCGCGCTATCTTGCTCGTTTATCCCGGCTTGAAACAATGCCTGGGATATGCGGGCCGGACCATAGCCGCGTCTGACTAACGAGGCGGCGCGACTCTGGGCGAACATCGCATCGTCAATATAGCCCAAGTCGACAAAGCGTTCGACCAAATCGGCGATGGCTGGTGAATGGTCATCCTCCCAGCCGCGCTCCTGCAATTTACGCTTGAGATAGGAAGTCAATTTGTAGCGCGTTGTCGCATAACGTTCGACATAGCGAAGTGCGAGCCTTCGCAGCCCGTCTTGGTCCAACGTTTTACCGCTATTTTTCAACGTCTTGTCTTTCCATATGACCTTTTGCCCTTTTTGTGCCACAGTCGGGTCGAATTTTAAACGCCAGTGGCAATCAATGAGAGTGACAATAGCGTATAAGCGGACCAAAAACCTACGACGAAGTAGTGTTAAGAAGTTGCTTTGAAGGAACAAATTTTATTTTAAGAAGGCTGGACCTTCTGGAAATGGACCATGATGACCGAATTAACGCCAACTCCGACATTAGATAATCATCCCAGACGATTTTCCGATTTTGATACGCTGGGCGCGGCGTTGGACTATGCTGCATTGGGGGCAAAGGGCTTTAATTTCCATGATGCGCGGGCCACGCTGGTGAGGGCATATCCTTTCAGCGAGTTGCGGACGGACGCGCAGGCCGCAGCACGGCGGCTGATTGATTTCGGGATCAAGCCGAATGACCGAGTGGCTCTGATTGCCGATACCGAACCTCAATTTTGCGCGCTATTCTTTGGAGCTATCTACGCAGGCGCGCTTCCCGTGCCGCTGCCTTTGCCAACATCTTTTGGTGGTAAGGAAAGCTATATCGACCAGATTGGTGTTCAGCTGGACAGCTGTGCCCCATCGATATTGCTCTTCCCGGATGAAATCACAGAAATGGCGGAAGCGGCTGGATCGTCTCGCAATATCCCGGTATTTGGATGGGATAATTTCGCAGAACGTGACGCGCCCGAGGTGGCTTTGCCCGAAGCAAAAAGCAGCGACATCGCTTATTTGCAATATTCCAGCGGCTCGACCCGTTTCCCGCATGGCGTCGCCGTCTCGCATCAGGCGCTGCTGCACAATCTGGGTTCGCATGCCCATGGCATGCTGATCAGTGGCGATGATCGCTGCATATCATGGCTACCTTTCTATCATGATATGGGATTGGTCGGCTGCTTTCTATCCATGGTCGCCAATCAGGTCTCGACCGACTATCTCAAAACCTCCGATTTCGCGCGACGGCCGCTATCCTGGCTGGATCTCATCACGCGAAATGAAGGCACGTCCTGCAGCTTTTCACCGACCTTCGGCTATGAAATCTGCGCGCGCCGGATTGGCAGTCAGTCCAACGTCAAAGAGCGCTTTGATCTGTCTCGCTGGCGTCTCGCCGGCAATGGGGCGGATATGATCCGTCCGGACGTGATGCAGAGATTTACCGATGCGTTCGCGCCGGCAGGGTTTGACGCAAAATCATTCCTGCCCAGCTATGGCTTGGCAGAAGCAACTCTGGCCGTCACCTTGATGCCTTCAGGTGAAGGTATGGAAGTCGAACTGGTCGAAGAAACCGAACTATCTGGTGAAAAACAGGCCGATGGCAGTCGTCCGAAACGATATCGCGCAATTGTCAATTGCGGCAAACCGGTTCGTGATACATTGCTGGAAATTCGGGAAGAAGACGGGAATATTCTGCCCGAAAAATCAGTCGGCAAAGTCTGGATGAAAAGCCCTGCCGTGATGGAATGCTATTATGGTGATCAGGAGGCGACCGATGCATGTCTGATTGATGGTTGGCTCGACACCGGTGATATGGGATATTTGTCGAACGACTATCTATATATTGTCGGTCGCGCCAAAGATATGATCATCATCAACGGCAAAAACCATTGGCCCCAGGATATCGAATGGGCGGTCGAGCAATTGCCCGGCTTCAAGGCAGGCGATATTGCCGCTTTCGCAATCACCACCCCCGGCGGAGAAGAAACTCCAGCGGTTCTGGTTCAGTGCCGAACATCCGACGAGATTGAACGCTTGCAGCTGCGGGATGAAATTCGCGAAAAAGTCCGCGCGATCACGGGTATGAACTGTGTTATCGAGCTTGTCCCGCCGCGCACATTGCCGCGAACAAGCTCAGGCAAATTGAGCCGGGCCAAGGCGAGGAACCTCTATCTTTCGGGAGACATTCAGCCTTATGCGATTGCCGCATAAGACAGATTAAACTGCCGGCCTCGACTCTGTGAGAAATTTCAGCTGACGTCCTTACCTTTCGATAACGATTTATCCCTAAGGTAAGGGTGTGAAAGAAATAGTTGCTCAATCTGGTCTACCGCGCGAAATCCCGCTTTCTGTCCTATTAGGTCTCTCCGACCGCGGGACAGTCGATTGGGGGCGTATTCGCGCGTTGCAGCTTGAGGGCATTCAGCAACATAGCTTGCTGAAAATCATAGCTACGGTCGTTTGCGGCTTGTTGGTCGTGCAACAGGGGCTCGGAGATATTAATCCGGTTTTGCTCGGCCTTTGGTTTGTCGGACTATTGGGGACCTATATTTACACCGGTTTTCTGTTCCGCAAACAGTCGTCCTGGCGGCGCAAGACGATTTCCCGCAGGGATATGTGGCTCAATCATTTCAGCTCTCTCGCTGGCGGCAGCTTGTGGGCCGCCATATTCCTGATGTTTGCTTTCAGCAGCACTCCCGCCACGATGATTCCAATTTGGTCCATCTTGATCTGCCTCATGGTCGGGGCGGCGATGTTGTTTTCCGCTATCCCGCTGAGCAGCATATTGTTCATTTCGGTTGCGAGTGCGTCGTCAGTTTTCGGTTGGTATTATGTCGGCAGTGTTCAGATTGCGACGGCGTCCGCAGCAATCGGCACATTGCTGATCGCTGCCTGCCTGATGTCTGGTCGATCGTTCATCGATCGCAGAATTGCCGAAGCGAGTCTGAATGAGAAGAGTGAAGTGGTCAGTCTGCTGCTCAAAGAGTTTGAAGATACCGGGGCCGACTGGCTATGGCAGACTGATACATCGCGACGGATGAGCCATGTCTCTCCTCGCTTTGCGCACGCGCTCGGCATGAAATCCGATGAGATTGAAGGCAAACCTTTTCTGCAGCTAATGGCTGGTCAGGCATGGGAAACCGGGAAGTTCCCGACCGCCCTGCATACGCTTGCGGAAAAATTGAAACATCGCGACAGTTTTAGCAATATGCTTGTTCCGGTCCAGATCGCTGGTGAAACGCGCTGGTGGGAATTGTCCGCATCGCCGAAACTTGATGACAGCGGTATTTTCCATGGATTTCGCGGTGTTGGGTCCGATGTCACGGAACAACGCGAGTCGGCTGACAAGATTTCCCATATGGCGCGATTTGATACATTGACGGGCCTGCCCAATCGGCTGCAGCTGAACGAAACATTGGGCAAGGCGATGGAAACCGCCGACAAATGGAATCGGCGTTGCGGTTTCATGATGATCGATCTGGATCGGTTCAAGTCGGTCAATGATACGCTTGGTCATCCTGTTGGCGATCGCCTGCTTGCCCGAGTATCGGAACGGTTGCGATCGATCATGACGAGCAATGAACTTTGCGGTCGCTTGGGCGGGGATGAATTTGCGATTGTCATCAAAGATGCTGGTGACCCGGAATATATGGAGGCGCTCGCCAACAAGATTATCGAGACCTTGTCCCGGCCCTATGAGGTTGACCAGCATACGCTCTATATTGGGGCGAGCATTGGCACGGCTATCGGTCCGCGCGATGGCCGTACTGTCGAGATGCTGATGCGCAGCGCCGACCTCGCTCTCTATCGATCGAAAGATGAAGGCGGCGGCGCGCATAATCAATATGAACCGACATTGCACGTTCATGCGGAGGAGCGCCGAGTGATGGAAATCGCCCTTCGCAAGGCGCTCGATAACAAGGAATTTTCACTCAATTACCAGCCCGTTGTATGCGCTGATTCTGGCGGCGTGGTAGGTTTTGAAGCATTATTGCGCTGGCACAGCGCAGATTTTGGATTTGTCTCACCCGCAAAATTCATCCCTTTGGCCGAAGACGCGCGGCTGATCGTGCCGATTGGCGAATGGGTCATGCGCACGGCCTGTATTGAAGCCATGAACTGGCCCACGACGGTGAAGGTCGCGGTGAACGCCTCGGCCGATCAGCTGACCGATCCGGGCTTCCTGCCAATGGTGTTGTCCGCGCTGCAAGAAAGCGGCTTGCCTGCGCAAAGGCTGGAGATTGAAGTTACCGAAAGTATCTTCCTGCGCGAAGGAACCGGCGCGATTGAAGTGCTGGATCAAATCATCGCATTGGGAATCAACCTTTCGCTAGATGATTTTGGGACGGGCTATTCTTCTTTGGGCTATTTGCGCAAAACCCGTTTTACCACGATCAAAGTTGATCGCAGCTTCGTGCAAGGTGCTGCGAAGAAAGTGCCGGAAAGCCTCGCGATTATCCGCGCAGTTGTCGCCATGGCCGATAGTCTTGGCATGTCCACCACTGCAGAAGGTGCCGAGACCGAGGCGGAAGTAAAAATGATTCAACAGTTGGGTTGTCGCAAAATCCAGGGCTATTATTTCGGTCGTCCGATGCAGCCAGCTGATGCGCGCGAACTGTTCAATACATTTGATGCTGCGGGACAGGCAGTCTAGGCATTTCGACGGATAGGACCCAATGGAAGTCTATTTTTTGTCCAACCGCTTTTCTATTCCGCGCCAGATTTTGGCATAAGATATGGCTGCCGGACTTTGCGCAGCGAAACTCCCCAATGGCTTTTTCAAATCTGTCATCTGTTCAACCGCACTGGACATGGGAATCACCGGCCATTTGGGCTTTTGCGCAAGCGTCGCATTGTGAATCGATCTGCGGCGATCAACCATAGTATAGACGGGCAGCAGCGGTGCGTGTCTGCGGCCCTTGGCGTCCAGAAACATCTGGACGTTGGTCAAAGCCCGCTCGGACAAAGGTGAGGGAATCACTGGAACCACGACAATATCGGCATTGCGGAGAATCTGTTCGCTGGTTTCAGTCAGTCCTGGCGGGCAATCGAGGATGATCCGGTCATAGTCTTTTTCCAGCTCCTTGAGAATTTTGCCGAGATGGCGTTTCTTGTTGATCTGGAAAAACAATCGGTCAAGGCCGCGTAGGGAGACATCGGCAGCCAAGAGATCGATATTTTTATATTCGGTCTTTTTGATGAGCTTGGAGGGTTTGATATCACCGGCGATCATCGCCTGGGCGCGGTCCTTTTTGCTTTTTTCGCCGTCCATAATATAGGATGCTGCCCCTTGCGGGTCGAGATCCCAAAGCAAGGTCCGGCGCGCACTGCGCATGGCGCTGCACCAGGTCAGATTGACCGCGGTGCAGCTTTTCCCGACCCCACCCTTCATACTATATATGGCTATAACAGACATGATGTGATCCGGCTTCTCTCTGGCTTCGCGATAAGTCGAGTGACTAAATTATTTCACGCACCAGATCCTGTGGCCGACAGAGTTTGACGCCTTTTTCGGTCTCGACCAGTGGCCGTTCGATCAGAACGGGATTCGACGCCATCGCATCCAATATCTGATCGCCGGTAGCGTCATCATCCATCAGTCCCAGATCTTCCGCTGGTGACCCGCGCACTCTTAGGCCGTCTTTGGGGGTGATTCCAGCATCTCGATAAAGCTGTTCCAGCTTGGTACGGGTCGGCGGGTTTTTAAGATATTCAATCACCTCAACTTCAATTTCAGGCGTTTCTTCCAATATCGCCAGCGTCTTGCGCGATGTGCCGCATTTCGGATTATGCCAGATTGTCGCTTTCATTTGTCGCTCCTGAATCGGTTTTCATATCCTATAAACACCAGTCGTGATGCTGATTCAAAGAAAATCTGTGTCAGCTGATATTCTTTGTTGCATATGAGAACTATTCGCATTAGTCCCACGCCCATTGAGAATGATTCTCAACTAAGGGATTGTGTATATGTCAAAAATGGGTGGTTATGTTCGTCGGCTTGGTTCTTCGGCGAGTGTTTTGGGTTTGGTAATATGTCCGGCAGCCGTCATGGCTCAGGATTCAGCAGAAAGCGAATATTCGGATGATCAGGAGATCATCGTTACCGGTCAGAAAGACGGATATCTCGCGATCAGCAGCGCCGGGTTGAAAACGGACACCCCCTTGATTGACACGCCGCAAACGGTCTCGGTCGTGACTCGCGAACAGCTTGAGGATCAGGCACTCCAGGATATTGGTGACATTTTGCGCTATACACCCGGTGCATCAATCGGTCAGGGCGAAGGCAATCGCGATCAAATCACCATCCGCGGACAGAATACCACTGCCGATTTTTTCGTCGACGGTATCCGCGATGACGTTCAATATTTCCGTCCACTCTATAATATCGAGCGTGTTGAAATTCACAAAGGACCCAATGCGATGATCTTTGGTCGCGGCGGCGGTGGCGGTATCGTCAACCGAGTGACCAAATCTCCTATTGCCGACGAACAATTTGGCTCGGTGACGAGCAGCGTTGATTCCTTTGGCGCTTTCTATTTCAGCGGTGATTTTAACGCCCCGATCGGCGACACAGCTGCATTTCGCGTCAACGGCCTCTACGAAGAATTTAACAACCATCGTGATTTCTATGATGGCCGCCGCTTTGCGATTAATCCGACGGTCGGCGGGCAAGTGAGTGACAAGACCAAGCTTCTTCTGTCCTATGAATATGTCGATGATGACCGCGCCGTAGATCGTGGCAATCCTGCTGAACTGCGAGCGGACGGCAACGCATGTTCCTTTGCCAATCCATGCGGCCCGATCGCTGGCTTCCGTGATACGCTTTTTGGTCAATCGGGAACCAACCAGACCACTCTCCAGGCGCATATAGTCAAATTGCGGGTCGAACATGAGTTCACCGACAATTTGCGTTATAATTCATCGATCCAATATGGAAATTACGACAAGCTTTACCGCAATATCTATCCGGTTGATGCCCGGCTTAATGATGCGCGTCTGACTCCTGTGGCCAATAGCGTCACGCTTGATGGCTATGTCGATACGACCGACCGAGAGAATTTCATCGCACAAGGCAATCTGGTCTGGGATGGCAATACCGGGAGCATCGGACATACGCTTCTGCTCGGCTATGAATTTGGCAAGCAGGAATCGGCGAACGCCCGGCGCGATATATTCTTCGCGGCATCTGCTGATGACCAAATTACGGTTCCGCTCGCTCAGACGATCGCAGTACCGGCGTTCAACTTTCCTGCATTCACCCGTAACCGCGAATCTGATCTCGATTTCCTGTCTTTCTATATTCAGGATCAAATCAAATTGGGCGATATGTTCGAGATCGTTGGCGGCGTGCGCTTTGACCGATTCGATATCGAAGTGAATGATATCCAAAATGGGCTGCAGTTGCAGCGTACGGACGAGAAATTTTCTCCGCGGTTTGGCGCGATTTTCAAACCTCAGCCCAATGTCTCGATCTATGCCAGCTATTCAAAGAGCTTCCTGCCGCGTTCGGGCGATCAGTTCCTGACCCTGACACCAACGACCGCCAATCTGGCCCCGGAAACCTTCGAAAATTACGAAATTGGTTTCAAATGGGATTTGACTCCCGCGCTGAGTCTCACCTCTGCCGTATTCCAGCTCGATCGCGATGATCAGGCGGTATTGATCAACAATCAAGGTGATACGACCTTGTCGGGTTCCCGGACGAGAGGCTGGGAAATACAGCTCGCCGGCCGCGTGACCGAAAAGCTCCAAATCAATGCCGGCTATAGCAATCTCGATGGCAAGCAGCGCAATGCAGCAACGGTTGGCGGACAGGAATTGCGCCTGTTTCAGGTGCCCGAACATATGGCATCCCTGTGGACCAAATATGACTTTACCGATCGTTTTGCCGCCGGTTTGGGTGTGACGCATCAATCCAGTCAATTTGCCCGCAATGATAACAGCGTGCGAATCCCTTCGTTCACGCGGGTAGATGCGGCCCTATTCTATACGGTGAATGAGCAGTTCAAAATCCAGCTCAACGTCGAGAATCTGTTCGATGAGAATTATTTTCCATCGGTGCATAATAATGACAATATCACGACCGGTGAGCCGATCAACGGGCGCTTGACAGCTGTGTTCAGTTTCTGATCACCGCGCGTCTTTCGGCGTCAGCGCCGGAACCGCCTCGGCGGCGTCCCCCGGATCAATGCCGGGCGGGGGCGCCGCGCTCAAAACCGCTTCTCCGCGCGCCACCCGGCCGGCCCGCTGGATCGCTTCCCTGATCCGCGGATAGGTTCCGCAGCGGCAGATATTGGTGATCGCTTCGTCAATATCCTCGTTGGACGGATTGGCGTTTTTCTTGAGTAGAACTGCGGCTGCCATGATCATGCCGGACTGACAGAAGCCGCATTGCGGGACATTTTCGGCGGCCCATGCCTGTTGTACAGGATGGCTGCGATCCCGTGACAAGGCCTCGATAGTGGTGATGAAGCGGCCTTCCAGCTCGCCGATCGTCACCAGACAGGAGCGGATAGCTTCGCCGTCAATCTCGACCATGCAGGCGCCGCAATCGCCGGTGCCGCAGCCATATTTGGTGCCGGTCAGATTGGACGCATCGCGCAGCGCCCACAGCAGCGGCGTTTCCGCAGCCATGCGATATTCGACGGGACGATCATTGACGGTAAATTTGGTCATTATCCGCTATTCATAGCGGAACTTTTCCCTCGGTCCATGATGATCTTCATCGGTACAAGGCAGCTTGTCCTCAAAAAACAACCTCTTCGCTATTATCAGGATGTATTCGTCACGACTTGGCCAGGTCTTTTGCGGCATGGGGAATATCTGACGTTCGCATATTGGACATTTTTCAATCGACATCATCAAGACGATTATCGCTACTGCGCTGAGTGGCATCCAAATCGGAATGGCCGTTAACAGCGATATAAATAATGGAGTAGGCGCGCAAATATAGATCAGAACCCTTGACTTAAGCCAAAAGAGATTCGGTTTTTCTTCCAATCTATTCCCGCCAGCTGCTATCTACGCGATCGACCAACCGGACCATCGCTTCAAACTCCGGAACGCCTTGTTTCATGGGGTCAATCGAAGCCTGGGACAGGTTCGCGAGATGTTTCTTGATCACCTCTTCTCCGATCATCAGCGGCTTGCCCATCGCCAGCGTCTGCATCTGGATTTCGCAGGCGCGTTGGAGGATCCAGTGATTGAGAAATGCTTCTTCCAATGTCCGGCCCATCACGACCGGTCCGTGATTTTCGAGCAACATCATCCGCTTCTTGCCGAGGCTAGCGAGAAAACGTGGGCCTTCGTCTTCGTGAACCGTGATCCCTTCAAATTTATGATAGGCGAGGCGCGGAACGATCGCGGCAGCATAGAAATTGATCGGCAGCAGGCCGCCTTCGACCGACGACACCGCCATCGTCGCGGTGGTGTGGGTGTGGATGATGGCGTGCACATCCGGCAGTTCCCGGTGGAACAGGCTATGCTGCGTGAAACCGGCTTTGTTGACCGGATATTCCGAGCCATCCAGCGTATTGCCATCAATATCAATCTTGACCAGCGTGGACGCCGAAACCTCGCTGAAATGCAGGCCATAGGGGTTGATCAGGAAAGCGTCATCCTCGTCTGGCACTTTCAGCGTGATATGATTGAAAATCATTTCGTCCCAGCCGAGATGATCGAATATCCGGTAGCAGGCGGCCAGCTTGAGGCGAGCGCCCCATTCTGCTTCGCTACACATCGACTGAACATTGATTGCGGTGGCCATTTCTCTCTCCTCGACTCGTCTGTTTTTCCACTTTGGCGCTATCATATAGCAAGAGCAGAAAAACGCGAATGCCTAGTGGTTTGCACTTGATCGAAAATCGCGGAAAGGCTTGCTTCCTCGATCAGAAATTGATAGGCGCGCGGCAATTGAAGCGGAATGATTCTGCTGCAAACCCTTAATTTATGGCTTTTATACTATTCAGGCCAGCGGAAGTTTCTTCTGGCTCGACAAAATTTGAACGGAGTTATTCAGTCTTATGCAAATCATGGTTCGCGACAATAATGTTGATCAAGCCCTTCGGGCGCTCAAGAAAAAATTGCAGCGTGAAGGCGTTTACCGCGAAATGAAACTGCGCCGGCATTATGAAAAACCATCGGAAAAGCGCGCGCGCGAAAAAGCAGCTGCTGTCCGTCGCGCACGCAAAATGGATCGTAAACGTCAAGAACGCGACGGTACGATATAAACGCTTTTGGCTTGTTCAATAAAGGTAGCCGCCGATGTCCGTCACCACTGTACCGATCCAGCCAATTAAAAAAGGCTCCCTGACCAAATTATGGTTGGGACTTGCGATCATCATCGCGATTGGATTGGCTTTGGCCTATTTCGGGACCCAGGATGCGGTTACCAATGGTGCGAGCAATGAGCAGTTTCTGGCCGCGAATGCGGCTGAAGATGGCGTAGAAACGACGGCATCCGGTCTGCAGTATAAGGTCATCAAGCCCGGTGAAGGTCTTTCGCCGACTGCATCAGATACGGCGCTGGTGAAATATGAAGGCCGGCTCCGCGACGGGACGGTTTTTGATGCCAATGAACAGACCCCGATGCCAGTCGGCGGCGTAGTTCCGGGCTTTTCGGAAGCGCTGCAGTTGATGCAGAAGGGCGGCGAATATCGCATTTGGATCCCATCCGAACTGGCCTATGGCGAGGCATCACCAAGCCCCAATCTGCCGCCGAACAGCCTTTTGATATTCGACGTCACCCTGATGGACTTTATCTCGCAGGCGCAGATGGAAGAATTGCGCCAGCAGGTTCAGCAACAGGGCGGCATGCCCGGTGGCATGCCTCCGGGACTTTGATAATCCGCTAAAGCCGTTCGGCCTGAGAGACGGCATCGGACGCACGTAGCGCCGACAATATCCGCATCAGATGATGGACATTGTGTACTTCCAAATCCGCATTGAACGTATGAAACGGTCCATCGCGATGGGACAGGCGCAAGTTGAGAATATTGGCATTGTGAAAGCCGAAAATCCCCGCCATTTCCGCTAGAGTGCCAGGCTTGTTGTGCAGTACCACGCATAGCCGCGCCGCCGCACCATCGCTTTCGGTACCCCAGCTGAGGTCCACCCAATCGGCATCGACGCCATCGGCCAGGCTTTGACAGTCGATCGTGTGCACTTCCACATTCTTGCCGCTGCGCCGCAGTCCGACAATCCGGTCTCCAGGAACCGGGTGACAACATTCGGCGAGGTTGAAGGCAACGCCGGGCGTAAGGCCCTTGATCGAGATCGCCCGATCCTGTTCCGGCCATTGGCGCTCGTCATCATTGTCATTGACGCTGCCCGGCATGATCGCTTCCATCACTTCGCGATCGCTGATCTGACGCGTACCAATGGCCATCATCAGATCTTCCGGCTCTGCCAGTTTGAGCCGCTTGAGCGCCGCCTTTTGGGCGCGCTTGCTGATTTTTCCGGGAAGCCGTTCGATGATTTCATCATATAATTTGGCGCCAATTTCGATCATCTCATCCCGTTCCTTGAAGCGGACGTTGCGACGGATCGCCGCACGCGCTTTGCCGGTGATGACAAAGGACAGCCAACCGGGCTGAGGTTCTTGTCCTTTGGATTTGAGTATTTCGACCACATCGCCATTTTGTAGCTGGGCGCGTAGCGGGACATGTCGTCCATTCACTTTCGCACCGACCGCCTGGTTGCCGAGATCGGTATGGACCGCATAGGCAAAGTCTACGGTGGTCGAGCCCTTGGGCATCTGCAGCAGCGTGCCTTTCGGGGTAAAGGCAAAGATTCGATCTTGGTACATCGCCAATTTGGTATTTTCGAGCAGCTCTTCTGCATCCTCAGACTGATCGAGAATCTCGATCAGATCGCGGATCCAGCCAGCCTGACCATCCGGTTGATTGCCCTGTTTATAAGCCCAATGTGAGGCGAGGCCATATTCATTATCTTGATGCATCCGCTTGGATCGAATCTGGATCTCCACCCGCATATTGTCGCGGTGCATGATGGTCGTGTGAATGGAGCGATAGTCGTTGCGTTTGGGCGTCGAGATATAGTCCTTGAAGCGACCGGGGACCATTTTCCATTTTTCGTGCAAAATACCGAGCGCCCGATAACATTCGGCGCTGCTGTCGGTGATGACCCGGAAAGCCATAATATCGGTCAATTGCTCGAAGCTGACATGGCGCTCGGCCATTTTCCGCCAGATGGAATAAGGATGTTTTTCCCGGCCACTGACCTCCGCCGCGAGACCACCGCTGGCCAGCGCCTTTTGAATCGACTGGGATATCTTGTCGACTCGCCCCTCATCCCCTTCCTTGATCGCCGCGAGACGTTTGGTGATCGTGTCATAGGCTTCCGGTTCAAGGTGGCGAAACGCCAGCAATTGCATTTCGCGCATATATTCATACATGCCGATGCGCTCTGCGAGCGGCGCATAAATATCCATGGTTTCACGGGCGATGCGTCGGCGTTTCTCTTCGCTCTTTATGTAATGAAGCGTCCGCATATTGTGCAGCCGGTCAGCCAGTTTGACCAGCAAAACGCGAATGTCATCAGACATGGCGAGCAAGAATTTGCGCAAGTTTTCGGCCGCGCGCTCGTCGTCGGTTTGCGCCTCGATCTTGGACAATTTGGTGACGCCGTCGACCAGCCGTGCAACATCTTCACCGAATAGCTTCTTAATCTCATCAACGGTCGTCAATGTATCCTCAACCGTGTCGTGCAGGAGAGCAGTGACAATCGTCTGCTGGTCGAGTTTGAGGTCGGTCATCAGACCCGCCACTTCGATCGGATGGCTGAAATAAGGATCGCCGCTTGCGCGTTTCTGGCTTCCGTGTTTCTGGACCGAAAACACATAGGCGCGGTTGATCAGATCCTCGTCCGCGTCTGGGTCATAGGCCTGTACCCGTTCCACCAATTCATATTGTCTCAGCATTTGGGGAAGATGTCCGGCTTTATCCAAAGGAGCAACAAAAAAGGACAAAAAAGAGCGCCGAAGCTGACATTCATATCCGGAGTTTGGAAATGAAGTCACTTGCTTCGGCGCTCATGTCTGACCGGCGGGAGCCATGGGGTTCGGCCGTCACTAAAAGTGAGAGACCGGTCAGCGGGGATTCGGCTTGCGGTTGTTACGCGATCATTTGTTGCACTTGGCCAAAGCGGCTTCATCAAAGGCTTCGCCCTTATAGGCAAAGCTGGCCACCGGACCGAATTCATCGGCAACTTTTGCACAGATGGTACGCGGGGAAGAGCTGCTCTTCGCGCCTTTGCATTCGGTGCCGGCACAGCGAATCACGGTGCCTCTGATGATTTCCTGCGCGGCTTCAACCGGCGCTTGAAGCTCTGCAGTATAGGCAATGGACGAACTGCGTGCTTCAGCGGTGGTCGCCGTGAACATCGTGACGGAGGCCATGGCGGCTACACAGAAAGTGATGGAAGCGCGAAGCGGGCTTTGGGAGAGAAGCATGGTATTTCCTTTCGTAAGACATATTCTTGTTTCGTTTTCCCGAGGATCCGAGGGGAGAAATTTCGGGTTGCAAACTAGGTTGCGAATCAGTACTTAGTTCAATGGGTTTTAAGTTGCAACTAAAAACCTATATTTATTTTGGCATATCGGAAAATTGGAGTAGGTGTGATGCATGGGTAAATTAAAAGAGAATCTTGCTGAACTCGGAAATGGCTGTAGCCTGCCAGTTTCATTGGAAGTCATTGGCGAACGCTGGTGCTTCATGATCTTGCGCGCGTCGTTCAACGGGATATTTCACTTCGAAGATTTTCTCTCCGAGATCGGTATCGCCCGAAATATCCTCGCCAACCGGCTGACTCGATTGGTCGAGGCAGGGATTATGACGCGCCGCCCATGCGATCATGACAAACGCAAGGTGGAATATCGGCTGACCGAAAAAGGTTCGGATTTGCTCGTCTCCATTGTCGCGATTCGTCAATGGGGCGAAAAATGGGAAACCGGTGTTCCGTCCAATCCGGTACTTGCCGATGCGCAGGATCGCAAACCGATCGGTCAGATCAGCCTGCGTGCGCATGATGACCGGGTCTTGGGTATGCAGGACCTCTGCTGGATTGATGAATCAGAACTTCGTGAACATGATGCGCGCGCTTCCGATGATCGCGACCAAATGAATGTCCGTCATCTTAAGGAAATCGGTGAAACGTCAGCCGCTTAGCGCGTCATTCGTTTACCTAAATGCGGTTGATCGGGTGAGTCCAAACGCTGCGAACGATGGGCCCGAAAAACTCCAGCGGTGTGACAGCATAATCTGCATCAATGCGGTTTAATCCGATTTGCACAAAATCCCGCTTAATCCTCTATAGGCCCATGTCCGCGAAGCTGTACGCGCAAATCCCCGGCTCGATCGAGAGAGCCGAAGAAACAACAGCCCTGACAGATAGCAGGTTTTCGGCAGTCCAGCGGCGTTTCGGGCCCGCAAAGGACTTGGGCAGGACGGCGGAAAGATCGCCAATGTTAAGCCTCTATTATTGCGTCGATAAATTCAACAACTGCGCTTTATTTGCGCAAATCGTCGGCGATTCTTTCCCAATCCAAAATGGCCCGCTATAGTGTCGCCCAATGGCCGTGATAGACATTCGCTCTCAGCCGTTTTTTGGCAACAAAAACCGGGCATTTTGGAACCTGCAATCGGCGGGATGGGCCGGCGCGTTGATTTTGCGCGCGGTCGGAGGCATTTCCAACGGACTGCCACTCAGTTTTCTGGTGCCGGTGATCATCTCGACGATTACGGGCTATTCCATTTCATTGCTGCTGTCCGTAGTCTATAAAAATCTGTTCAACCGGCGGCCGATCGTGACATGGACGATCACCGCCGCGACATTGACGCTCGCCGCATCACTATATGCCTTCATCGATGCCTGGGTCTTCCTGATCCAGAATCCGACGACGGAAACAGCCTTTGGAACTCTGTTTCTCGGCTCTCTTTTCCTCGGCAGCCTGATGCTCGGTGCATGGTCTGCGCTCTATTATGCAATCAATTTCTTCCTGCGCGTCGAAGAGCAAAATGATCAATTGCTGCAGCTCGAAACCCAGGCGACCCGGGCGCAGCTGGCGATGCTGCGCTATCAGTTGAACCCCCACTTCCTGTTCAATACCCTCAACAGCATTTCAACTCTGGTGCTGCTCCGACAGACCGAGCCAGCCAATGCGATGCTCTCGCGCCTGTCTTCTTTCCTGCGTCATACGCTGGTCAACGAAGTCCACAGCCGCGTGACCCTGGCGCAGGAAGTGGAAACGCTGCATCTCTATCTCGACATCGAGAAGATGCGTTTTGAAGAGCGGTTGCGGCCCAAATTTGATATTGACCCAAATGTGCGAGATGCGCTTCTGCCATCTTTGCTGCTGCAGCCATTGGTTGAAAATGCGATCAAATATGCCGTGACTCCCAAAGAAGAGGGTGCGGATATATTGGTCTCTGCGCATTTGGACCGCGACAAGGTGCGCATCATCGTTTCGGACACGGGCCCCGGTACCGCGGGTCCGATCGCAAAAAACACCCATTCTACCGGCGTTGGCCTAGGAAATATTCAAGAGCGGCTCAAACAGGCCTATGGAGATGCGGCGGAATTCGAAACCCGGTCGTCACCAGGTCAGGGCTTTGAAGTGGTCATAGCTTTACCGTTTGAGACGCGTGCGCAAATCGAACGGGAGGCTGCGGACGACGCGGTGACGAAGGATCAGGAGAGAAACGAAGCCATTTTTGGGGAGCATGCATATAATGATGTCGAGCAGCGGGCACCGGTTAATCCACCGGTGATGGCGTCATATCAGCGTAAGGACGATAGAATATGACGATCAGAGCGATTTTAGTCGATGACGAGAAGCTTGCGATCCAGGGCTTGCAAATCAGGCTCGAGAAATTTGACGATATCGAAATTGTCGACACCTGCCGCAACGGCCGGGAAGCGATTCGCAAGATCAAGACGCTGAAACCGGACCTGGTATTTCTCGATATCCAGATGCCAGGCTTTGACGGATTTTCGGTCGTCCAAGGCATTATGGAACTTGAGCCACCATTGTTCATATTTGTGACGGCTTATTCCGAACATGCCGTGCGCGCATTTGAATCCGAGGCGATCGACTATCTGGTCAAGCCGGTTGAAGAAGATCGTCTCGCCGATGCGATTGATCGCGTGCGCAAGCGTCTGTCCGAAAAACGCGGAGCGGACGAGCTGGAAAAGCTCAAAACGGTGCTCAATGAAGTCGCGCCCGATGCCATGGCCAAAATGGATGATTCGGATGAACCGGCCATGGCCAATCGCTACGAAAAACTGATCAATGTCAAAGACCGCGGCCAGATTTTCCGGGTCGATGTCGACACGATTGAACGGATTGATGCTGCCGGGGATTATATGTGCATCTATACTGCGGATAATAGTCTGATTCTGCGCGAGACGATGAAGGATCTCGAGAAGCGCCTGGATCCGCGCCATTTTCAGCGCGTCCATCGGTCGACAATCGTCAATCTCAGTCAGGTGCGCGAGGTCAAGCCGCATACCAATGGGGAATGTTTCCTGGTTCTCGGATCAGGTGCGCAGGTCAAGGTGAGCCGCAGCTACCGCGATGTCGTCGCGCGATTTGTGCATTAAGCCAGTGCCAAAACTGTCAGAGGCGCCGATTCACAAAGAAATCTTTTAACAAAGCCGCTGATTCATCCTCATCCAGACCGGCATATATTTCCGGTTTGTGATGACAGCTTGGCGCTTCGAAAAAATTGATGCCACTGGCGACGCCGCCGCCCTTGGGGTCCGTCGCGCCATAATAGAGTCGCCTGATCCGGGCATGGGCGATCGCGCCTGCGCACATCGTGCAGGGTTCGAGTGTCGCCCACAGATCACAACCTTCGAGGCGGTCATCGTCCAGATGCCGCGCGGCCTCCCGAATCGCGACGATTTCGGCATGCGCGGTGGGGTCGTGATCGATTCGCGTGCGATTATGACCCCGGCCGATGATTCTGCGATCTTTGACGATCACCGCGCCGACCGGCACTTCGCCCAAAGCGACGGCGGTTCGCGCCAAAGCGAGCGCTTCACCCATGAAAGATATATATGTTGTCGGCCGCATCGGTGACGCCTAACTTGGAATAGCGCGAAAGACCATAGATTAGCGCTGCGAAAATAGTCCGATATGCTTGACGCCTGACCAGATTACAGTTAGTGGACCGCTCTTTCCCGCTGGGAATCAATCTATAACAAGAAATTGGACGATACGATGTCGCGGATTTGCGAACTGACAGGAAAGACTCGGCTGGTAGGCAATAATGTGTCTCACGCCAAAAACCGGACCAAGAAGACCTTTTTGCCCAATTTGCAAAATGTGACCCTTTTGTCCGACACACTTGGAAAAGGCGTGAAACTTCGCGTGTCCACCCATGGTCTGCGCTCGGTGGAACATGTCGGCGGTCTCGACAATTGGGTGTTGAAAACATCCAATGACAAGTTGAGCCTGCGGGTGCAGCGTTTGAAGCGTGAAATTGCAAAAAAGCAGGCACCTGCCGCTTAAGCAGCTTCGTTCATTCCAAACTTGAAAAGCCGGGGCTTTCCTCGGCTTTTTCATTTTCCGGTTCAGGAGACGATGACCTGCGTTTCGCCTTGCCGCGCAACAGGCGGAATTTCATCAATAATGTTTCCTGAACAACGCTGAAATTGTCATCGGATGCGATCCAGACGATGATGTCCTCGCCTTCTGTGGTCACCGCTAGCGCTTCCATATTGTCCACGCGAATCGGTGATTTCAATCTGGCAATCGGCGTCGCGTCCCAGACCGTTCCCGGCTTGATCTTGGTTGGGTCGGCGATCGACACAATCGCGGAAATGCCGTCGAGTGGCGTAAACCGTCGGTTGAGAATCAGCGCTCTGCCATCGGGCAGCAGCGCCGCATCCGTGATGCGATATCCGGCAGGGGCTTGATAGCCGAATCGTTTGAACGTTGTCGTCGCTTCGGCCGGATCAGCCATTGCAATCAGCGCCTGTGTCCCGCCTTTGCGATAGGGCGCAGTTTCGGAGAATATCAGAAATTGCGTATCTTTGGTCGCATCGCCGGGAATGCGCAGCATCGCTTCCGAGCCGCCATTTGCCGGCCATTTTTTGGCGATTGCCAGGTCCCGCTTCGCCTCTTTGCGGGCAAAGGAGGGGCCATAGCGCCAGATACTATGTTGATCCTCAAATCCCACCCAGAATTGGCCGGTCTCGGGATCGTGAACCAAAGATTCCGAATCCCAGATTTTCCGGGCAAATTCATTGGGTTTCGCTGGGCCATCCGGCAATGGCGCGACAAACAGGCGTTCCGCGGCATTATCTTGCTCATTCAGCGTGAAACCGATCAAAACTCCGGCATCGCTGAGCATGAAGAATCGATTCCCGTCCATGACCAGCATCGCCGATATTCCGCCAAATTGGTGATGATCGCTGGTCATGCGCCAGCCACCGAGGAACTCCAGCTGACCCAATTTGGTTCGAGCGGGGTCTTCACTATCCAGCACAATCGGCTCGAGCGTGATATCCTGACTGGTGTTCCCCGTCGGTTCGGGACCGCGCACAAATGTGACCGGGACAAGGAAGAAGAATAGCGCGAGGCTAGCAAGGATACGGGGCATATCGCCGCGCATAACCGATTCGTCCTTTCAAATATATTCTATTCTGGACGATTTGGTCTGGCTTGCGCTAGATGCGGAAGCCTCAGTCAGGAAGGCCCGATCATGAAAAGAATCTATCCCGATGCCCAGACCGCTTTGGAAGGGCTGCTATTTGATGGCATGCATCTTTGTGTGGGCGGTTTTGGTCTTTGTGGAATCCCCGAACGGCTGATTGATGCGCTGCGAGATGCTGGAGTCAAGGATCTGACGATCGCTTCCAACAACGCCGGAATTGAGAATGAAGGCCTGGGAAAATTACTGGGCTCCCGGCAAGTGAAAAAAATGATCTCCTCCTATGTCGGCGAGAATAAGGAATTTGAACGGCAGTTTTTATCTGGCGAGCTTGAAGTTGAATTTTGTCCGCAAGGAACATTGGCCGAACGTTGCCGCGCCGGCGGCGCTGGCATACCGGGATTTTATACCAAGACCGGTGTGGGTACACAGGTGGCCGAAGGCAAGGAAGTCAAGAATTTTGACGGCGACGACTATATTCTCGAGCGCGGAATTTTTGCAGATCTTTGCCTGATCAAGGGCTGGAAAGCGGACAAGGCGGGAAATCTGATTTTTCGAAAGACGGCGCGCAATTTCAACGCGCCGATGGCAACCGCCGGCAAGATATGCGTGGCCGAGGTTGAAGAGATTGTCGAAGTTGGCGACCTCGATCCGGATGCGATTCACCTGCCCGGCATCTATGTCAAACGCCTGATCAGCGGTGCGCCCTATGACAAGAAGATCGAATTTCGAATGACGCGCGAACGGGAAACAGCATGAGGTTGAAAAATGTCGGCTGTCGGGAATAGTGCTGCTTTCTCATCGCCTCCATTGACCGTCGCCTGCGCAGAGACAATTGCCACGAGCGCTAAAGAAGAAGGATAGATATGCCCTGGGATCGCAATCAAATGGCTGCACGTGCAGCGCAAGAGCTGCAAGATGGCTATTATGTCAATCTTGGCATTGGTATTCCGACATTGGTGGCAAACCATATTCCGGCGGGCGTCGAGGTCACGCTGCAAAGCGAGAATGGCATGTTGGGCATTGGTCCTTTCCCCTATGAGGACGAAATTGATCCCGATCTGATCAACGCGGGGAAACAGACGATCAGCGAGCTGCCTTCGACCAGCTATTTTGGCAGCGCAGACAGTTTCGCCATGATCCGCGGTGGGCATATTGATCTTACGGTATTGGGCGCCATGGAAATTTCTGAAAAGGGCGATATTGCCAATTGGATGATCCCCGGCAAAATGATCAAGGGCATGGGCGGCGCCATGGATCTGGTTGCCGGCGTGAAAAAAATCATCGTGGTCATGGACCATTGCGCCAAAGATGGCAGTCCGAAATTCATTCCCGGATGCAGTTTGCCGCTAACCGGCACAAATGTTGTCGACATGATCATCACCGACCTGGCGGTTTTCCATCGTGCGGATCATGACAGTCCATTCGAGCTGATCGAACTGGCGCCGGGAGTGAGCGCAGAAGATGTCGCGGCAAAAACCACGGCCCATTATGACGTAGCTGTGTAGCAAGTTGCAGAGGGGCAAATCTCTGGCGCTGCTATTTGGCCTTGCAGCACTCCTGCTGGTTGGCTTCTATATATATCGCGCCTTTGCACTGGAAAGGCCGGGTAACTCGCAAAGCGAGCCGGTGGAATCTGTCTCGCAAAATAGCCCGCCGGTCCAGCCTGACGATTGGCAGGGCCGAATCGATTATCCAAGCCTGGACCAGCGCTTCGCCGCCATTGCCGCCCGTCCCGAAATGGCCGGATTGGCGGTCGCCATTGTCGAAGATGGCGACATCAGATTCATCCGCACTTATGGCGTGACCGACAAGCGCAGCGGCGAGCCGGTGACGCCGCAGACGGTTTTTCGCTGGGCCTCGCTATCCAAGGGCGTTGCCGGTTCGCTCGCGGCAAAATTGTCGGCAGCAGAGGGGCTTGATCTCGGTGCCCTGCTCAGCGACTGGCCAAGCTCGTTGAGACTGCCGGATGGCGGTCTTGGCAAAGTGACGCTGGCGCAGCTGCTATCGCACCAGACCGGCCTCACCAAAAATGCCTATGATCGCAAGCTGGAGGATGGAGAAAATCCCGGTCTGCTGCGCGCGCAATTGGCAAATGCGCCTTTGCAATGCGTGCCGACGACCTGTCACAGCTATCAGAATATCGCTTTTGACGCGGTGAGCGAGATTTTGGGGCAAGAAGCGGGCACGCTATATGAAGATGCGGTTGAGGATCGATTATTTGCGCCACTGGCTATGGAGAGTGCACAATTTGGCATGTCCGGGCTGACCGGGGCGGACAGCTGGGCGCGCCCGCATCGTCGCGACGAAGTGCGGACCCTCTCCGAATCCTATTGGCGGCTGCCTGCCGCGGCGGGCGTCAGCAGCAATATCATCGATCTGGCGCGCTGGCTCCGCGCCCATGTCGGCGCAAATCACGATATTCTCTCGGGCCCGGAACTGGCGCTGGCACATGCGCCGCTGGTGCGAACCGGCCGGGTCTATGGAGGTGATCTGGCACGTGCTTTGCAGATTCCGTCCTATGGCCTGGGCTGGCGCAGCTTTACCTATGCTGGCCGGCTACTGGTCGGGCATAGCGGCGCGGTGGATGGCTATCGCGCAACGATGATATTCGATCCTGCGGCCCGCACCGGAATGGTCGCGATGTGGAACAGCGGCTGGGGGCTGCCTTTCCGGATGCCCTTCGCGGTGCTCGACAGCTATTATGGCCCGTCGGCAAGCGACTCGCCCAGCTCAGACTGGCTCGACCTGTCCGCTCTGCCATCGCCCGAGCCAGCCCCACCGCCTCAGCCTGCCCTGCGGGATGGCCCGTTAGTCGCCCCATGAGTCGCCCCGCGAGTAGGAAATGATGAGCAGATATATGTGGATCGGGATCTTGTTGATATTGCTCGCAATAGCCGGCTATCTGGCAACCGCCTCGCCGCCGGCATTGCTCAGCAAATATGACGCTGTGATCGGCGGTGGCCGGGAGGTTGCGCTTGTTGGAGAAAATGTTGGATTTGGCGACAAGGGCCTGACGCTCGATATCTGGCGCAGCAATGCCGCCTCCAACGCCTCCAAAAAGCCGGTGCTGATCTTCTGGCACGGTGGCGGCTGGGTCAAGGGATCGCGGCGGGATTATGCGTTTGCAGCCCGGGCTTTTGCCCAGCAGGGCTTCGTTGTCGTGGTGCCGGATTATCGCAAGGTTCCGGATGTGCATTTTCCGGATTTCATCGACGATGGTGCGCAAGCGGTGCGCTGGGTTCAGGATAATATCGCGCAATATGGCGGAGATCGCAGTCGTCTGGCATTTTCCGGACATAGCGCCGGAGCGCATACGGCGGTCCTGCTGGCGCTCGATCCGCGCTGGCTGATCGCAGCCGGGGTCGACATGGCGCCGATCAAGGCGGTGGTCGGTCTCAGTGGGCCTTATGATTTCTATCCGTTCGACAAGAAACGATCGATCAATGCGATGAGCCGCTATCCCCAGCCCGAACGCACCCAGCCGGTCAATTTTGCGAGCACCGATGCCCCGCCGATGCTGCTGATCACCAGTAGTGGGGATAGCACCGTCCGGCCCCGGAATGCGATCAGCCTGACCGCGAAGCTAGAGGAAGTCGACGCAACGGTGGAGATGATCAACTATGATGGACTCGATCATGAAGAGGTTGTCATGGCGCTATCCAAGGCGTTTCGCAGCAAGGGTCCCATTCTCGACGACAGCGTGACATTTCTGAACAAGCATATGTGAGTGCGAGAGGTTTATCCCGCCCTTAGAGCGGCCTGTTCAAACAGGCCACGGTCGCCCATTTCCCAAGTGACATTCAGCTGGGTGCGGTGGATCAGCCAGCCGTCTCCGCTACGCTCCAGATGGTGGACATAATAGCCCCCGATGCTCTGCATTTCTCTGAGATCGCCGGTCACGAGATGATGATGGGCGGACATATAGCAGGTGCAGATGGCCTGATCGCCATCCAGCTCTATTGCGAAATTGGTGAGCACATGCTGGGTCGCATCAAACGGCTCCAGCGTCGCGCGTACCCCGGCGACCCAGTCGTCTGCCTTCATCTTGCTTGCGGGATCACCCGACCAGCTGGCAAAGTCGATCGTAATATCGTCGGCGAAAATCGAGCGATAGAGATCCCATTGGTGCCGATCAATTCCGGTTGCATAGTTTAGCACATGATCGGTGATTTTGGTGCGATCAACCAGATTGTCGTGAGTCATCTCTTCATCCTTATTCAAACAGGCTGCGGCTGGCGGCAATGGCGTACAACGCCCATTGCTCAGGATCAAAAGCCGCTCCACCAGAAAATTGCGGGACTTCAATGTCGAGATCAACCTCCGCGCTCAGCAGGGCCAAGAATTCGCGCAACGGAAATACCCCCGCCCCGGGGATCATGCGGTTCATCGCTTCCTCGACATAATCATCGCTGATCCGAAAATCAGGGCCGTCACATATTTGGGCATAGCCGATAAGTGCGGGGTCGACGGCGGCGAGCTTTTGCAAACTTCCACCGGTGCGGAAAAGATGCAGCGCATCGACCGCGATGTTGAGATTTGGCTGCTGCAATTTGCCGACCAGCGAGACGGCCTTGTCAATATTGTTGCAGCCTTTCGCAAAGCCGGTAAATTCGAGTCCGACGTCAAGACCATGATCGGCCGCGAGACGGCAGAGGCTATCCAATTGATCTTCAGCCCGTATCGGATCGCTGTCTTGCACATGGGTGACAATCCGTTTCGCGCCCAATTCACCGGCCAAGCCAATGGCCGGCAGATAGGAGCTGACATCCGCATCCGCCATGATCGGGAAATATTCGGCATTGAGGACCGTCACATCATGATCGGCAAGCAAAGCCCGGAAGGCCGCTTTGTCTTTTGCCTCCACCACCGGAAACATGTTCGAGCCATCGGCGGCGGTCGGCGACTGGGTGAACAGACATATGCTGCACAGGCCAGCTTTTGCGGCGAAACGCACGAGCCCGGCGGGGCCGTCCTTCATCATCGTAATCTGATGCAATGCTAAGTTGCGCATCGGACAACTCTAGAACAGGGATGCCCGCTGGCACCACTGGATTTCTTCTCCGCGGGCTAGTGAATCTGTTAGGCTGTATAGCTTGCCGCGCGCCCTATGTATCCTAGACAAAGCGACGATCACTGAATCGCCCGAAGAGGATGACGAGATGACAGAAGAAGATATTATTTCATTGGGCGACGTAGTGCGCTTTCAGGCACAGGAACAGCCCGATAATGTGGTGTTCACCTATGAAGATGACGCGATGACCTATGCTCAGCTTGATGCCGGGAGCAATCAGGCCGCGCAGGCGCTGGCCTCCAAAGGCGTGAGCAAGGGCGACCGGATTGCCTATATGGGCAAGAACAGCCATCGCTATTTTGAAGTTCTTGTCGGCGCGGCCAAATTGGGTGCGGTGATGACGCCGGTCAACTGGCGGCTCGCGCCCCCTGAAGTGGCCTATATTTTGAACGATTGTCAGGCAAAAATCCTCTTCATCGGTCCCGGTTTTGATGAACTGGTCGGCAAGATCAAGGAGAGCCTGGAACATGTCGAGCTGATTTTGGGCTGCGAGAAAGCCGAAGGCGATTTCCCGAGCTATCCTGCGTGGCGGGATGATTTCGAGGCGATTGACCCGATGATCCCCTGCGCCGAAGATGACGACGCATTGCAGCTCTATACATCCGGGACAACCGGCCATCCCAAAGGGGCGGTGATGACCAGCGGCTCGATTTTCTCTTCCCGCGCCGCAGGTGTCACCGAAGCGGACCTGATGGATTGGCAGAAACCGATTCCCGGCGAGATCACCCTGCTGGCAATGCCCTGCTTTCATATCAGCGGCACCGGCACCGGTCTGACCGTCATGTATAGCGGCGGCAGTGCGATCGTCTTGCCGGAATATGATCCGACTCAGGCACTCGAGCTGATCGAGAGCTATAATATCTCGAAAATATTCATGGTACCGGCAGCGATCCAGATCATGCTCAACCATCCGCGAGCGAGTGAAGTGGACTTCAGTCAGCTCAAATATATCACCTATGGTGCTTCGCCAATTCCGCTGGAGCTGATGAAACAGGCGATGGATGTGCTCGGCTGCGGCTTCGTTCAAATGTATGGCATGACGGAAACCAGCGGAACTATTACGACGCTGAATCCCGAAGATCATGATGTGAATGGCAATGAAAAAATGCGTTCCGTCGGCACGGCTCTGCCTGGCGTCGAGTTGAAGATCATTGATCCGGAAAGCGGCGAACTGCTGCCACCGCGGACGGTTGGCGAGATTGCCACCCGCTCAGCCAAGAATATGAAAGGCTATTGGAATCGACCCGATGCCACCGCAGAAACGATCGACGCGGACGGCTGGCTGCGCACCGGTGATGCCGGCTATCTCGACGAAGAAGGCTATCTCTATATTCACGATCGGCTCAAGGACATGATCATCACCGGCGGCGAGAATGTCTATCCCGCCGAGGTTGAAAATGCGATCTATGCCAATCCGAAAGTCGCGGACGTGGCGGTCATCGGCGTTCCGGATGAAAAATGGGGCGAGGCGGTGAAAGCCTGCGTGGTGGTCAAGAAAGATCAGCAACTGACCGAGGCCGAAATCATCGCCGCGGCGCGCAATCTGATTGCCGGCTATAAATGCCCCAAATCGGTAGATTTCATCGAAGCGCTGCCGCGCAATCCTTCCGGCAAGATCCTGCGCAAGGATTTGCGCGCACCTTATTGGGCCGGCAAGGATCGGGCGGTCAACTAGCCAGGGATTACCGTATCGCCGTTCGCTCTGAGTCTGTCGAAGGGTGTTTGCCGCATGCTTCGACAGGCTCAGCATGAACGGTGATCGACAAAGGGAGTGAAGCCATGACCAAATCTGTTTTACGGGAAGACCATGAGGGTTGGACCTTGCTCACCCTCAATCGCCCGGACAAGCTCAACGCCTTGACCGTCGGGATGTTTCGCGAGTTGCGGGAGCATGTCGCAGAATTACGCAAGGATGAGGCGATCGCTTGTGTCGTTGTGCGCGGCGCAGGAAAATGTTTCTCGGCCGGACATGACTTGAGCGATATCGCCGAAGGCGAGGACGTGCCTTCGCGCGGCTGGCATTCTGAAACCTTGCGCCTGCTGGAAAAACTGCCGCAGCCGGTGATCGCCGCGGTCCATGGCCATTGCTATACGGGCGCATTGGAAGTGGCCTTGGCGGCCGACTTCATCATCGCGGCGGACAGTGCGCGCTTTGGCGACACCCATGCCAAATGGGCGCTCACACCGGTCTGGGGCATGAGCCAGCGTCTGCCGCGCCGGGTCGGCATCGCCACCGCCAAGCGGCTGATGTTTACCGCCGATATGGTCGGTGCAGACGAAGCGGTGCGGATCGGCTTGGCGGAATATTCCGTGCCGCTAGAGACATTCGATGCGGAGATTGAATCGCTGGCCAAAAAGATCATCGCAAATTCCGGTTTCTCCCATGCCGCGAACAAGCGGCTTTTGGAGGCGACCGATGGCGGGCCGATCGACGCAGGCCTGCAGTGGGAGGTGATGGAGAGCGAAGGCCATGGTCCCGATATGGCAGAACGGATCGCAGCCTTTACCGGCAAGAGCAAATAGTACTGACGGGAATCGCCGGGTTTTGTCGCCCGCCTTATCCCGGAACCGGACGCTACCTTTGTCCTTGTTGACGGCAACAACTGGGTGGAAAGCGGACATTCGGTAGTTTTGATTTGAAGGGCGCTTTTTGGGCCGATAACGGAATGTCTGGTTCTGGCTCGTATATTCAAAAAAGAGGACGCTTATTCTATCCAGTTTTACAAAGCTCAATTGCAACTCTTGGGTAATATCCTAACTATCTATCACCGATCAGAATAAACGGTGCCCATGCATTGGGATGAGCCCAGCTGTCAGTATCCCTATCAGCGCTCTCATCGTTACGAATTTCTTGCATCGCGCGTTGGAAGGCTTGTGCCTGAGATAGCTGTGGGTTTTCGCGCGCAATTTTGATGGTGTTTACGGTTAGCAATGCTGATACGTCATCGCGAACTGGCCAGTTCGATGCCAATAGCTTTCGCGCTCCTGCAAAGAAGAATGACCGAGCCAGTCCGGACAAACCTGATTCGGTCTCTGATCCATCCCCCGCTGCTGTATTGCATGCTGACAAAATGACCCAATCCGTATCCATTTTCAATGCTGCGACTTCTGACATGCTCAAATAACCATCATTCGCGGTTGTCGCATTGGCGGGAGGCGTAAGAACAAGGCCCGGCTCTCCAATACTACCTATCTCCGCAGCCATTAGTCCATGTGTCGCAAAGGCAATAATGTCAGCTGACAAATCTGTGCTGCGAATTTCAGCCTCTGTGGCCTTCGTATCAAGAAACAGGCTGTTTTTCGGTCGGCCAAAAGCCTCCCACATTGCTGTCAATTCCTTAGCTGTTCCGGGCAGACTTGCCATGTTTTTCAGTTGCCCGACATCTGCTATCATCGCGCCAGATCTGCTCTGTTGCTGAGAGAACAGGTTGCGATAGCTTTTTTGGTCGCCGCTCTTTGCGCCACGGCTTCCTCTCAATTGCGCTGCATCCGACAAAACAGGGTTTCCAAATCCCAGAAATGGCGATTGCCGTTTGGAGCTTCTTGACATGCTCGCACCACGCAAGAACTGAATAGACTGAACATTGGGAGCTGTTATCAAGGCAAATTGATCGGCAAGCCATTTTGCGGAACGTAACACTTTTGGATCACCATTTGCTCCCTCTGGTACCTCTGACACTAGAATCCCTAGAGGTAGGCTTGCTAACAAACCGGAACTCATCACAAAAAGATGCGTCTTGCCGTCGAGCGCCGAGATTACGGGATCCACTATCTCCAGATATAGAGAATGTGCTGTAATGAAATCGAATGGATAGGCCCCTTCACCTTGCTCTTCCCATTCAAGAGATTGCGCTATCGGAACTTCAATATTTGCGCCCACATCCCAAAGCAGCCTTGTCACTGCCTCATCAATTTGTGACTTGGTCCAATCACTACGATGCCATTTCACGCCATCTTTGGAAACCGCCATGACATGTGTTCCGAATTCGGTGGGAATTACTATTAACCCGGCTTCGTCTGATCGAAACAGTTTCTTTGATTCAGAAATGTTGATTGGCTTGGGGTTTATCAAGGTAAAATATTGAGGAGCATCTTTCCGGAGCGTGCCGTCTATCTCCGATAATCGCTTTTCCATCTTGGTCTTTTTTGCCAGCAGCTTTTCACGGTCCTGGACAACATTATCACCACTTTTTGCAAGTAGCGCGTTGATTGCTTGCTCGGTTTGCACCCATTGATCACTCAGGTTTTCGCGTTCACGCACAATGTTACCTAATTCAGCCTGTTGCTGTGCAAGGCTGCGTGCTGCGCTCTTTGCTAGTGCCTTGCTAGCCGAACCAGATAAAATGTCTTGAACTGCAGCATATGCGCTTTCTGTTAGCATATTGCGTCGTGCGCCATTTTTATCTTTACCCAACCATGCGGCGTCCACAAGATCAGTAAAAAAAGCGTGCTCTGATGACCGTTGGCGAGCCAGTTGTGCTTCTCCACGAGGATCGCTGCCAAGTGCTTTACGTCTTGCGCGAAGGCCGGTCACAGCCAGATTAGCCGGCTCAAACGACTGTTCCGTCAAATCACGTTCTTTCAGCATCGCATAAGCGATACTATTGGCAATTCTTATCGTCTCCAAATGCTCTTTACCTTGCAAACGTACACTAAGTTCAAGAGCTTCCGCCAATAGAGGAGCCCCTTTGGCACCTTGATTTGTTCTAAAATAAAAAATTCCTAGATTATTCGATGCGGAGACAACGGATACGTGTTGATCCTCGAAAACCGTTTTCTTCCCTTTCAACTCCGCCAAATATGCGGCTTCGGCTTTTTCATTTTGTCCCATTTTTTCCATTAAACCAGCAAAAATTCCTAAGGATTGCAATGTATCCGGATGATAGTCTCCCAGGATTCGCTTACGGCTTTCAAGTGCCTCGGTGACGAGGGGTTCCGCTTCTGATAGTCGATTGAGCTCCAAATAAAATAGGCCCAAATTGCTCATCTTGAACATCGTATCCGGGTGTTCTTTTCCGAGAAGTTGCTCGCTTTGACGTAGTCCTTTCTTATAAAGCGCTTCAGCCTCAACTGACCGTCCCAGAGCGTGCTGGACGTTGGCATAGTTATTCAACGCTTTTAAATAGGCAGGGTGCTTGTCACCATAAGCCTTTTCAGCCAGCAAAAGTGCTTGGCCATAAAGCGGTTCTGCTTCAAAATAGCGGCCAGAATTATCCATCACAATTGCCAAGTTGTTGGCGGCTGCCGCTGTTTCGGGATGACTTGCCCCTGACACGCTCTTTCTAACTTTTATGAGATCAGAGAATAGCTGCTCAGCGCGTTCGTAATCTCCGGAACCTAAGGCAATGCGTCCGACCTGATTCATGCTTAGCATGCTGGCTTCGTGGCGTTCCCCTAATGTGTTACGGCGGGCATCAAATGCTTGGTCGGCCAGCTTTGTTGCTTCTGCAAATTTGCCTAGGGAGTATAGAATTTCAGCATAGTTATATTGCGCCTGCAAAACATCCGTGTGGTTCTTACCCAACAATTTTGTGCTAGTTTGATAGATCTCAGCGTGCAGTGGTTCTGCATCCTGCGGTCTACCGACAATTTCTAACACCGATGCATATTCTGATAACCCAGACAGAAAATCCAGACTTTCACTCCCAACATATTTGCGGGCAAGCGGAATTAACTGCGCGCCATTGTCAGCCATTTCTTGCCATTTTTGTAGTGGTTTCAACATTTCGGAGCGCATGTTCAGAAATATGAAATATTCTTGTGACTGGTCACCGAAGAGAGACGCCGTCCGTTCTAAAATCTCATCCGACAATCGAAATGCTTCATCAAAATCTTTGGTTTCATAGGCCGCAATAGACTGGTCTTGTAGACCAAGAATCTCAGTCTCGGCTGGACTGTTGGTTTGACTGAGGACCTCGGGTGATGTTCCCAAACTAACTGTGGTCAAGAACATTATCGATAGTATCAGCCGAACGTGATACATGACATTTTTTATCATTTCAGGATTGCGGTTGGATGATAGTCAGCGATTGTGGAGCGAAATCCAGATATGCATCCTGCCCCAAATTGAAAAAGACCACATGGTTCTCCAAAACCCGCCAGTAAGCATTATTCTCATCGTCCCGACCAAAGCGATCACAACTTGACTGGGGGCCATCTTGAGGAGCGCCTGCTTGCTGTGCATCTGGTAAATCTACCTGATAAGTGTATTCGCCCAATTCTGGAATAGTCCGCGCTATGCAATTCTCAAGATCGGTTTTTCTTTTCATCCCCTTACGCGCAGAATAAAGCACAGCACCGTTAGGATCACGATCACCGCGATGATCCACTATCGCAACTTCGGATCCTGGTGCTCCTCCATTTAAGGCCGAGCGCTGTATCGAAATACTGGCAAGTTTCGCGCCACCTGAAAATTCCAATTGGGTTGTGATCCCGTTACAAGAAGCAGCGAGAAACAACAGCCAATCGCCTCCAGGCATAGAAGCCTCATTTGGTTCCCATGAGCATCCGTCCATTAGAGGCGGTAACCGGTTGGGGTCGATATTCATATAGTTGACCGACTGGCCCTTGCAAATTCCGGATCCTGCAAATCGTTCACCATCATCGCGACATGAACGGTCAGCGCTTTGTGTTGTTGTCGCGCCGGTTGCCCCAAGCTGAGCATCGGCAGATTGAATGCCAGCCATCAAAACCCCGGCAACAGCAAGGCCGAAAATCGAACCAATAGCAAACTTTGGCTTCAGAAAATAACTCATAGCAACAAACTCCAACAATACAGCTTCGCGACCCCAGCGCAGCAATTATCGACGGTCAACAATAATTGAACTGTCGATAACGCATTGTCACCATTGCACTATGTTATTTTCCATAAACGCAGACTGAATAATTTTCAGCTTCCCAACAGGCTGCATCGACGGTCGATTTCTCCGCGGTGCCAAGATAGTTTAACTCACCATCCGCACTGCGTGCCGAAAATCCGGCCGCTGTTTTGGTGTCAAGTTCAAGGATAAACTGTGTAATACCATCAACGAAGGCTTCTCCACTTGATCTTTGTACTGAGAAACTTCCACCACCTGATGGAACAAACTCACAATCACCCTTAAACTCGGCATCAGCAGGGTGAGATTTAATTTTGCAATCTGATGGTTCTGAGCCTGCATCAGCTTTTGAAGGTGAATGAGAATTGTCTTCTGCTTCGGCAGTTGCGTTGACATCACCCTCCTGCTTTTGGGGTTCGTTTTCTTTTGCCTTATCGACTGAAGCAGTTTCGACAACTTCACTTTTTTCCTCTTCTGCAGAACTGGTCGTATCTTGAGAAGCCGTTTCCCCACATGCAGCAATCGCTAACATACTAACTATCAAAAAAAATTTGCGTTTTACCATTTTCAGCATTTCCCTAATTCAATTTGAAGATTACTCGCCGTGGCATGTTAGTTTGAACATCGTGGCAGCTTGGTAGAATATCAGATTTCCTCATTCATCGTATTTTTGATACTCATCTGAGCAGAAATCATATTGCATATCATTGACGCAAATCAATAACAATTTCCCATCCGGGATGGGAAGTTAAGGCTTTTATCTTTTGATGTGGATATCCCTACGTCCTAAGGTCCCCTTTCAGGAGAGGCTGTGTAAAAACGTTATAATTTCTGTTATATTCTGATTGGTTATCAGGAGGCGTGAATGAAACGATTTGTTGAAGGTGTGGATCGGACACAGCAGCTATTATTGCCGCCAAGCCTTGAAGATTATGTTGGGGATGATAATCCGGTTCGTATGGTGGATGCTTATGTTGATGAGCTGGGTCTGGGCGAGTTAGGTTTTGCCAGCGTTCAGCCTAAGTCGACTGGCCGTCCGGCTTATCATCCCGCCACAATGCTCAAGATTTATATCTACGGTTACCTCAACCATCTCCAGTCGAGCCGGAGGCTGGAACGCGAAGCGGGCCGCAATATTGAGCTGATGTGGTTGACCGGGCATCTGGCACCGGACTTCAAGACGATAGCCAACTTCAGGAAAGACAATCGAGTAGCTATCCAAACTGTCTGTAGCCAGTTTGTGGAATTATGCTGTGGTCTGGGTTTGTTTGCCGAGGCTATCGGCGCTATTGATGGGTCCAAGTTCAAGGCTGTTAATGCGCGCGAACGCAATCATACACGCGGAAAGCTCAAGCGCCGGATTGATCAGGTGGAGCAAAGCATATCGCGCTATCTGCATGTCCTGGATATGGCGGACGCGCAGTAAGGAAATGTTGCCGAAGAGAAAGCAAGTCACCTTGGCGAGAAACTGGCGTTCATGAAAGCAAAGCTGCGAGAGCTCAAAGCCAAGGAAGCTGAAGTCATCAATTATCCGCTACAATCTCCCAAACCAGAAAAATACTCCTGCACAACCAAACGGCTGTAACGTTTTTACACAGCCTCGGGATAAAGCGGAAACCATAGGAATGTCCGAAACTGGGGTGCAAAGCGGACTTAGAATCTGACTGTTGCGAACGACCGCAATTGGGGCGCTAGCGGAAAGGCAGCTATAATATCCATAATGACCGACTTTGCGCACGAAGCGGTCATCAGTACTTACGCAGGAGACAAGTCAAGCATCCCCGTCCCGCAGGAAGGGGATGCTTCTTGATCTAGAATTGAACGCGCTTGGTGAATCCGCCGTCGATGACCAGATGGGCTCCCGTGGTGTAGCTGGATGCCGGGCTGGCGAGGAAGACCACGCTGCGTGCGACATCATCGGCACCGCCAAAATCACCCAAGGCAAAGCCTGCCTTGGTCATATTGTAGAAGTCGGGCATGCCCGCTTCAATCTGTGACCAGTTGCCGCCGGGGAATTTGATCGGGCCAGGGGAAACCATGTTGACGCGAATGCCTTTGGGGCCGAGCGCCTGGCTGAGCTGGCTGCCATAAGTGATCAGCGCGGCTTTCATGGCGTTAAAGGCCTGTGGCGCGACAAAAGTTTCGAATGCGGCGGTTGAGGACATGAAGATCACGCTGCCGTCATCGGATTTTTCGAGATGGGGCTCGAGTACTTCCATGGCTTTGACCGCACCAATAATGTCGGTGTTGAAAGTCATTTCCCAGTCGCCAGTTCCACCGGCACCAGACGAGCTGACATTGTGAATGAAGATATCGCACCCACCCAGTTCGCCCGCAGCTTTTTCAAGCCATTTGGGATAGCCTTCGGCATCCGTCATATCAAAAGCTTCGGCAAAAACTTTTCCGCCATGGGCTTCCAGTTCGCTTTTCGCCGCAGCGACTTGTTCCGCATTGCGCGAGAAAAAGGCAACATCCGCGCCTTCCTTGGCGAAATGCTCCAGTGCCGCGCGTCCGAGTCCGCGGCTACCGCCGGTGAGAATGACTTTCTTGCCCTTGAGTCCTAAATCCATTTTATGCTCCTTTATGTTCGTTTCGGGATGTTGAAATCTTTATTCTAGAATTTGGCGATGGCCGCTTCGCAGCTCCAGCCAATGCCGCGGCGCATCAGGTCATAGATGATCGGCTGCTGCCAGCCGGACCGGTCGACTTCCGGCCACCAGTCGAGCACCGGCTCCATGTCATAATGACCGCGGCAATGGCCCATGGTCAGATAGAGGACTGCGCCTTCGCCCATCCGGCGGATGTAGAATACCGGATGGCGGCTCTTTTTGATATCGCTGTGGACAAAGCCGCTGATATCATCCTCGCCATTATATTCGGTGTCCAGCAGGACATCGAGCTCGGCACGGGTTTCGACGAGATATTGCTCGTCGGTGGTTTCAAAGCTGGGAATGCCCTTGACCAGAGGATGATCGGGCTGCGCATTGTCGACGGTGAATGGAATGATCGGCGGGTGCGACAGGAAGCGGGTGCCGAGCGTGTCGGCGAAGACGGGCATTTCATCCGGCGCATCGACAAGACCGCTTTCGAGAAAGCGCAGGACCGCATTGGTTCCGTGCAATGCAAAATATCTGCCACCGCCGTTGACGAAATCCTGAATGGTCGTCTGCGCCGCTGGGCTCGGCTGCACATCGCAGGTGTAGCTCACCAGGAAATCCGCATTTTTGATCGCGTCGAGATTTTCATAATCTTCAAAGACGCGCACCCGGATGCGGTCATCTTCGGCGAGCAGCTTCATCACTTCGAGCCGGGCATAATCAATATCATGATATTTGCCGGCGGCAACGAGCACGCATTGAATCGGTTTCTGGTCTGGTCGGCGTTCTGGTGGTGTTTCGCTCATCAGTCTTTTCCAATCACGGGATTTGTTGTGCCATCCCAATCGAGATGCATCTGGCGCATGGCGGCAAAGCCGTCGAGGCCGGCTTGCGGGATTTGCAGATATTCGATGATCGTGCCGGGGCCGCCGCCATAGTCGGCGTAAAAGGCGCCGCCGACACCGCCGGGCAGACTGACTTCCTGGATGATGTCGCCTCCCGCCTGTTCGGTCAATGCGCGGGCATGATCGAGATCATCGACAATGATGCAGAGATGCTGAACGCCCTGCAGTCCCTTTTCGCGCCAATCCTTGAACATCGATGGCGCATCATTATTGGGCCGGATCAGCTCGACCTGAACGTCGCCCCAATAGCCGATTGCCATCGAAAACTGGATATCCGAGGGCGCGCCGCGATATTTGACATTTTCGACATCGACGGTCTCGGTGTGGAAAAACGGGCCTGCGCCCATTTTCGTGGTCCAGTAATCGAGCGCCGCATCATAATCTTCGGGCACATAGCTGATCTGCATGATCGAGCCGAGCTTGGCCAGGGTTGCAGGTGTGTCGCTCATTCTTCGCCGCGCCAGATTTCAGCGGACGGGCGTGTTTCCATCATCGCGACAAAGCGCGCCAGATTATCAGTGCCATCCGGGAGGCTCCAGCCGACGGTTCCGCCAAATTTGATAAAGCAGAAGGCGACCAGATCGGCTAGCGTCAGCTTGCCGTTGCAGATATGATCCTTATCGCCCAATTGTCCGTCGAGCCAGATCCAGTGCTTGTCCGATATCGCCGATAATTCTGCGGCGGCTTCAGGGCTGACCACATTCATCCGGGGCTCGAACATCGGGCGACCAGGGCCGCCGCGGAAGCCCATTGTCATCGGGATGGCGATTTCCTGATCGATACGCCGCGCCCACCGTCGGGTTTCGGCGCGCTCAACTGCGGTTGACCCGATCAGAACCGGATCTGGCTTGGTTTCTTCAAGATATTCACAAATCACCGTGGATTCGGTCAGCAATGTGCCGTCGTCCAGTTCCAAAGTGGGCGTCGTCTGCATCACATTTTTTTCAGCATATTCTGCGCAGCGATTGTCGCCGGCGACAATATCAAAATGGATTCGCTCCACCTCGATATTTTTTTCAACGAGGAACATGCGCACAAGCCGGGGGTTTGGGCCGAGACTGGAATAGAGTTTCAAGACTTTGCTCTCCTAAATTTGGGCAGATTCGATGCCGCCTGTTTTTTTAAAGATACACGGGTAGCAATGCGAACCAACCCTCTCAAAACCACTAGGCACGGCGCGTTTGTTTGCTGCCAGATTCATTAGTGGCTTCACGGCCGTTTCTCGCTATTTTGAAGTCAGATAGTGCTTTTAGTTTTTCAGGAGAAGACAATGGTTGAAACGTTAACCGGTCATAATCGGTCGAACGGTATATCCTATATCGAATTGCTGGAGGGCGACAAAGTTCCACCGCCAGCATCATATCTTGAAGAATCCCCCATGGCGCCCGGTGTCACGACGGTTGAAACCAGCCGCTACTGGACCCAGGAAGAGCATGACAAAGAAGTCGAGATGCTGTGGAAGCGCGTCTGGCAAATGACTTGCCACAAAGATGATATCAAAGAGGTGGGCGACACCTTTGTTTATGATATTGCCGAACTGTCTTTCCTGATCGTCCGGGTATCCGAAGATGAGATCAAGGCCTATCCCAATAGCTGCATGCATCGGGGCCGTGCCATTTGCGACAATCACAAAAAAGGTCAGAAAGCCCTGCGTTGCCCGTTTCATGGCTGGTCATGGGAGTTGAACGGCAAGCTCAAGGAAGTCCCTTGTCAGTGGGATTTCCCATCGGTCAGCGAAGAAACGCACAGCCTGCAAGATGTCCGCGTTGGCGAATGGGGTGGGTTTGTTTTCATCAATCCTGATCCGGATTGCGAGCCATTGGAAGATTTTCTTGGCGATCTTGACCGTCATTTCCAAATTCCGTTCGAGCGGCGGTATAAAGCGGCTCATATGATCAAGCGGCTGCCGTGCAATTGGAAAATTGCGCAAGAAGCCTTCATGGAATCCTATCATGTTGTAGGCACTCATCCCGAGCTCATGCCCGCTTTTGCCGATGCCAATAGCAAATATGATGTGTGGCATAATGTCTCGCGTGCGATGTCGGCCCACGGGCAACCCAGTCCGCACACCGATCTCGAAAAGCCCGATCCGACGGCATTCCCCGATGAAATGGCCTTTCAGAGCTTCATCCACCCGATCAGCAAGCATAAATTTGAACGGTTGGAAGAGAATCGCGTCAAAGTATCTCTGCCCAATGGCAAGAGCGGTATTTTTGATATGGACTCCAATTATATCGAAGGCGACTTGAAATCGGCTGATCCGCATATGTGCAATTGGATTGGCGGAAAAATTGCGCCTGACGATGAAAATATGCCGATGGTCTATACCGATGTTTCGGCTCATGCCCTGCGCGACGAGGCGGCACAGGCGCGCCGTGAGGAAATGCGTCCGGCCTGGGGTGACATGGTCGACAATATCGGCGATGCCGAACTGACCGACGCTATTTTCTACAGCGTATTCCCGAATTTCAGCCCTTGGGCTGATTTTAATCCGATCTTTTATCGGTTCCGTCCGGATGGCAATAATCCAGAACAGTCCTTGCATGAAGTGATGTACATGATTGCGCTACCCGAAGGCGCGGAACGGCCAGAGCCGGCGAAATGCACATTCCTTGATCTCGATGATGACTATACCCAGGCAACCGAGTTTGGCAGCTATCTGAACAAGATATTCAACCAGGATTATCTCAATCACAAGGCCATGCAGAAGGGCGTCAAGAGTCAGCCGCATGGCGTGTCGCTGTTCGCGCAATATCAGGAGTCCAAGATTCGCCATTTCCACGAGACGCTGGACCTGTGGCTAAACAGTGAGGAACCTCCGAAAAGCCCGAAGAGAGTGTCTGCCTGAACTTGAGCGATATTCCTGAAGGCTTTGAGCGCGCGCGCTTCTCCAATCCGTTTCTGGATATGGCGGGTCCCTATTATGTCCGTAACGACGATGATCGTATCGTCGTCGCTACGCGCATTCATGATGGCCAGATCAATCATATCAAGGTGGCGCACGGCGGCGTGCTGACTACGCTCGCCGATGTTGCCTTGAGCCTTCAGGTCCACGAAGCCGAACGGCCGCGCCTGCCTGTCGCGACGATGAGCTTGAACAGCAATTTTCTGGCAGGTGCCAATCTTGGAGACTGGGTCGAAGCCTTTGCGACCATTGACCGGATGAGCAAGCGCACCGCTTATTGCAGCGGACGGATTCTCTGTGGCGAAAAGGTCTTGATGACAATGACCGCCGTTTTCGCGATTTTGCGAAAATAGCTTTCATGTCCCGCAGTGATGCGAAACTCGAAAGGCGAGTGATGTTTAGGATCAAGCCCCGCAATAGTAGCGGACACCATCCAACTATCGACTAATCTGTCGCGCCCAGATAGCCCAGCTGACCAGCTTTGAAAATTGTCTGGCCGCGGTTGACGCTGTTCAGTTTCTGACCGGCCCGATTCACATGATAGCGAATAGTGGCATGGCTCAGCGACAGGATCATGCTGATTTCTTTGTCGGTTTTGCCGATCGCTGCCCAGTGCAGACATTCGGCTTCGCGTTTGGACAGGATGCAATTGGCGGGCATCCGGTGTTTTTCGCGCATCGCCAGAACATAGCCGGTAACAAAACGCCGAGTCACGATACCAAGAAAATCCGAATAGAGCCGATAGGGTTCGCTCAGATCAGAAAGATCGCTCTCCATGGGCGAGAAGCTGACGGCCGCGATCTGGCCGAAAGGCAGATGCACCGGGATCAACATCGCTGATTTGGACGTTGCGCCCTGCGCATAGAAATCTTTGAGGTCGATTTTATCTAGATATTCATTTGGCCAATGACCGTGAAAACCCTCGGCATTGCACCACATCGGCTCGCTTTCATAGCGACAGGCTCTGGGCAAAGGAGAACTGAGCGCCAGACGGGTATCTTCCCACCAGCGTTCGCCTTCTGCCACCCAGCCAAAGACATCCTTGTTGATCAGATTTCCATCTGCGTCGACCAGATGGGCTTTGGAAGAAATATCGGCACTGACTGCAATTCGAAATCCGTAGGATTGTGCAATTTTGTGAATCTCTTCAGCCGCTGCGCGAATTTCAGATGCACTTGTTAGAGTGACGCTATCGACATTTTCTCGAAAGCGCTGGCGCCCGATTTCGGGAATCTCCGCGACAAAATTTTCGGCCATTTGGGCTCCGCTCCTTGCAACACCTATTATTTTTCATTTTTATAAGTGGCTTGTCGCGGTGTTTGGTTTTGCAGTCAACCAAACATTACTACCAATAGTGATATAGTTTATACATCGCCCGAGAAAGGTCTATTCGATCATCCCGATCAATTCCCCAACCGGATATTCCTCGCCATCCGCCGAGATGATAATCTTCAATTTTCCGGTTGCGGGAGATTCGACCTCCTGCGTCGACTTTTCATTTTCCAGAGCATAGAGATCCTGGCCAGCGGTGACCTCGGCGCCATCTTCGGCCAGCCATTCGGCCAGAATTCCAGCTTCCATGCTAAAGCCCAATTTTGGAATGCGTATTTCGGTAGCCATTTTCAGTTTATCCTAGAATTTTGTGAACTTCGCGTTCGATATCTTCCTGACTGAACATCCAGGCTTTCTCGATTGCGGGTGAGAAGGGAACGGGTGCATAGCCAGACCCGACACGGCCGACAGGGGCCTTGAGTTCCGAGAATAATTCTTCATGAATGCGGGAAGAAATCTCGGCACCGACGCCGAAATTGCGGACGGCTTCGTGAACAACAACCGCTGCCTTGGTCTTGGCAACGCTCTTCAGAACCGTTTCTTCGTCATAAGGCGCAATTGTGCGCAGATCGACGATCTCGCAGGAAATGCCATCTTCCGCCAATTTGTCCGCTGCGGCATGGCACCGGCTGATGCTGCTGCCATAGCCGATAAGCGTCACATCGGTTCCTTCACGCGGGACCGAAGCTTTTCCGAGTGGCACGACATGATCAGGCGCAGGCGCCGGGCCTTTGACAAAATAGCCAGGCGTATTCTCGATGAAGATCACCGGATTGGGATCCATGATCGACGAATAAAGCAGCCCGTAAGCGTCCGCTGGATTGGATGCTGCAACAACCTTCAACCCGGGGACGTGAGCGAGCCACGCCTCTAGCATATCACTATGTTGTCCGCCGAGACCTGTGCCGGCACCGGTGGTGGTCCGAATCGTCAGTGGCACAGTTGTCTGCCCGCCGGACATGAAGCGTAATTTGGCGGCGTGATTGACAATCTGATCCATCGCGACGGTGATGAAATTCATCAGCATGATTTCAGCAACCGGTTTATAACCAACCATCGCGGAACCGACTGCCGCACCGACGATCGCCTGTTCCGAAATCGGCGTTGAACGCACACGATCTGTGCCGAATTTTTCGGACAGGCCGAGCGTGACTTTAAACACACCGCCGCCCTGCTCATCAGCGATATCTTCGCCCATGATGATGACCTTGGGATCGTCAGCCATTGCTTTGGCCATGGCCATGTTGCAGGCTTGGGCGAACATGATTTCTGCTGGTTTATCGGTCATGCTGCTATCTCCACGTCCAGAACATCGATGCGATATTCCTCGCCGGGAGGATATGGGGCATCAAGCGCGAATTGAGATGCTTCTTCGATGATAGCTGCATTTTTGGCTTCAATCGCCGCAATATCCGCTTCGCTCACCTGAATGTCGAGCAGTTGCTGGCGCAAGATCGGCATCGGATCGTCCTTCTTGGCCTGTTCCATTTCCTCTTTGGGAATATAATGGCTGGTGTCGCCAAGCAAGTGACCGTGGAAACGGAAGGTCATCGCTTCGATCAACGTCGGTCCGTGGCCTGCTCGTGCATATTCGACGGCTTCCTTCGCGGCCGCATACATGGCGCTGGCATCATTGCCGTTGACTTGCACCGAACGCATGCCAAGGCCTTCGCCGCGCTGTTTGATCGAGTCCGAACTGGTGGCAAAAGCCATTGGCGTATGTTCGGAATAGAGATTATTCTGACACAGGAAAATGACCGGCAATTTCCAGACCTGGGCCATGTTCAGCCCTTCGTGAAATGCGCCAATGTTGGACGCGCCATCGCCGAAGCAACATACGGTGACCTTGCCGTCCTTGTCCAGCTGGCTGCCCAGCGCCAGACCGTTGGCGATCGGAATGCCTGAACCGACAATACCGGTGGTGACCATCACGCCTGTCTCAGGGTGGGTGATATGCATGGGGCCACCTTTGCCCTTACATGTTCCCGCCATTTTGCCGGCAAATTCCGCCCAGAGATCTTTGGAAGGAATGCCTTTGGCGAGCTGGTCATGCAGCCCGCGGTAAATTGTGACCAGATAATCTTCTTGATTCACCGCTGCCATCATCGCCGACGAGACCACTTCCTGGCCGCGTACAGGATAATAGACGATCTGCAATTGGCCGGCACCGATCATTTGGCGGAATTTGATATCCGACTGCATGATCAGGTCTGCACGTGTGAAAATATCGATGAGGACGTCTTTGTCTGCCAGTTCATTATTGGCCAAGGCTTTGCTCCTTAAAATTGCGGCCCTCTGATGGAGGCGCTTTTCGTTGAAAACTTCATAGCGGAGGCAGGGACACTCGCCACTATTGTTATAGGGAGTGAGCAGCGTCTAGAGCGCTTTCAGGTCAATTTTTTTTGCTTGCGGCACTATCGCCCAGAAATCGGGATCATGCCCATAGAAAATCTTCGCGCCCGCGCGGCGCAATTGCGAGAGTTTTTCAAGCGATCCGCGATAATGGTCCGCATGATAGACCTGATCGGGCATGCGCATTTCATCGAGCGAGCGCCGGAAATTGCAGCAATCTCCGGCCAGGACAGCTTCTCCGGTCGCTGTTGTGATTCGCGCGGACTGATGGCCGGGCGTATGGCCAGCTGTTGGGAAAAGAATCACGCTGCCGTCACCAAAAAGATCATGTTCGCCATTGATCCGTTTGACGGGCTGGCCGGTGTCGAAATCCTCGGTCGCATAGGCTCCGTCTTCGCCAGTGAATCCGAACTGCCATTCGCTGTCCTGCACGATGATCGTTGCATTGGGCAGCATATGGTTGCCTCCGGCATGATCGAGATGAAGATGCGAATTGATGATCCAGTCGATTCGGTCGGGATCGACCTCGAGCGCGCGGAGTCGATCGGCGATGGGATGTTCCTTCGGCATGTCGACAATCTTGCCGAGTCCTTTTTCAAGTCCGACAAAACGGTCGCTGAATCCGGTGTCGAACAGGGCGAGTCCTTTGGGATGGTCGATAAGGAACACGCAGGCGGGGACTTTGGTCTTGCCGTCTTCGCCGCCGATAAAATAGCTTGTTGGTAACGTTATATATCCGCAGGTAAACGCATAGAGTAAAACTGCCTCATCTGAGCCATTTCTTGGCATCATCGTCTCTCCCAGCATCTCCGGAATGGGCTATTCTGGATCTGTATTGAAACCACTTGCTATCAAAGCTGGCAGTTCGGGTCATGTCAAAAAAGCGTCTAACAGGCCTCCAAGTCTTCCAATGGAGAGAATTTATGACGGATAACAGACAGTGGCTTATCAACGGACGTCCCAAAGGGCGTGGGCTGGTGGACGATGATTTCAAGAAAGTAATCACCGAAGTCCCTGAATGTGCTGAAGGACATGTTCTCGTGAAGAATGAGATTTTGGGCTTCGACCCGGCCCAAAAAGGCTGGATGGAAAATATCGGTGGCTATGTCGCACCGACTGAAATCGGGGAAGTCATGCGCGGGTCAGGCGTCGGCACAGTGATCGAGTCGCGACATGCGAAATTCGCAGCGGGTGACAAGGTCATGGGCATGTTGCGTTGGCAGGATTATGCGCATGTCCCGGGCGGTGAATTGAACAAAGTCCCTGATGATGACCTATTGGCGGCAAATCTGGGCGCGTTGGGCACCACTGGCATGACCGCCTATTTCGGTCTGTTGAAACATGGACGGCCTCAGCCCGGCGACACAGTGGTCGTCTCGGGCGCGGCTGGCGCCACGGGTTCGATGGTTGGTCAAATCGCCAAAATCGCCGGCTGCCGCATCATCGGCATCGCAGGTGGCGAGGAAAAGTGCAAATGGCTCACCGAAGATGTCGGCTATGATGTTGCTATCGACTATAAGAATGATGATGTCCGGGCAGGACTCAAGGAGCATTGCCCTCAATCGATCAATGTCTTTTATGACAATGTCGGCGGCAAGATATTGAACGATGCCCTAGCGCATCTCGCCATGCATGCGCGCGTGGCGATCTGCGGCGGCATCTCTCGCTATGAGAAGGGCGATATGCCGGCCGGCCCTGAAAATTATTTCAACCTGATTTTCAAACGCGCCAGCATGTCGGGTTTCATCGTGTCGGATTATGTCAGCGAATTTCCCGAAGCGCAGAAGCGGATGCGGCAGTGGATCAAAGAGGGCAAGATCACCTTCAAGGAAGATATTCAGGAAGGCTTCGACAATATTCCAACGACGTTGAAACGTCTGTTTGCCGGTCAGAATTTCGGCAAGCAAATGTTGCGCCTGGATTGATTGCTCTTTGGATTCGCTAACTAATTGCGCAGTGCACGGCATGGCTCGAGTGGCATATGTCTATTTTGTTACGAGAGGCTAGACTATGACCGATCTTGATCAGTTTCGCTCAGAGACAAGGGCTTGGCTTGCGGAAAACTGCCCTGAAGAAATGCGTGATGGCGACATCACCGCGGAGAAGCAGTGCTGGGGCGGGCGTCTTTGGGAATTCCAGTCGGAAGCGCAAAAGCAGTGGTTCGACCGTGCACTGGAAAAAGGCTATACCGTACCAACTTGGCCGATAGAATATGGTGGCGCTGGCCTATCTGCTGATCAAGCCAAGATTCTCGATGAGGAGCGGCAGGCGATCAATGCGCGTAAACCGCTAAGCAATTTCGGAATATCGATGCTCGGACCCGCCCTTTTGGCTTACGGGACGCACGAACAGAAATTGCAACATTTGACCGGTATCGCGCGGGGCGAGATTCGCTGGTGCCAGGGTTATTCAGAGCCTGGTGCAGGATCGGATCTCGCGTCGCTCAAATCCAAATGTGAAGATAAAGGCGATCATTGGCTGATCAACGGCCAGAAGATATGGACGTCAAACGCCGATATTTCCGACTGGATATTCTGCCTCGTCCGGACCGATTTTGACGCACCTAAGCATCGCGGCATAACGTTCATTCTGATTGATATGGCGAGTGAAGGTATTTCAGTGAAGCCGATCGTCCTGATCTCCGGTCATTCACCCTTCTGCGAAACATTTTTTGACGATGTCAAAGTTCCCAAAAGCTATGGCCCGGGAAATGACTCAGTCGTCGGCGAAGTGAATCGTGGCTGGGATGTTGCGAAAAATCTCTTGGTTCATGAACGCGGTATGCTTGGGACAATGTCCCCGTTGCGCGGAACCAAAGGGCCTGAAAGCCTAGGCAAATTTGCTGCTGATCATATCGGTCTGGATCAAGGTGATCGTCTGGCAGATCCTGCTTTGCGGCAACGTATTGCACAAGCTGAGCTCGATAATTGGGCTTATAACCTGACCGTTGAACGCATGACTGATGAGGCCAATGCGGGCAATGGCCTAGGGGCAAAATCATCGATGCTCAAATATGTGGCTTCCGAACTGACCAAACAGGGTTCCGAGTTACGGATGGATATCGAAGGTACCGCTGGTGCGACAATTGGCGCAGACGGGATAGAATATGATAGTTTGGCCAACACTTGGCTGTATAATCGTGCTTATTCTATCCTTGGCGGAACGACTGAAGTGCAGCTTAACATCATTTCCAAGCGCGTCTTGGAATTGCCGAGCCAATAGATTGAGATTGATATGCCGCTGATACTGAACGAAGAACAGGAAATGCTGCAGGATGCAGCCACCGGATTCTTGTCTGAAAACGCACCGGTATCGGCTTTTCGGATGGTCCGAGACAATAAGGTGGCTGATGGATTTTGCCGCAAGCTCTGGACCGAAATGGCCGAAATGGGTTGGGCTGGAATCATCGTTGATGAGGAACATGGCGGCAGCGGATTTGGCTATGTTGGCGCCGGCGTACTGGCCGAGCAAATGGGTCGCAATCTGACGGCATCACCATTTTTTTCAACCTCTGTTCTGGGGGCTACAGCTGTCCAGAAATATGGAACGGATAAGCAAAAAGCTCAAAATTTGAGTAAAATCAGTAGCGGTGAGAGTCTTTTTGCTCTGGCGGTTGATGAGGGGCCACGACACAACCCCGGCCATATAGAATTTTCCGCCCATCCATCCGGAAATGGTTATGTGCTTTCAGGCAACAAGACATTTGTTGCGGATGGTCATGTGGCAGATAAATTGATCATCGCTGCGCGCACGTCTGGTAGCGAGCATGATGCTGAGGGTATCACTTTGTTTTTGGTTGATGCCCACGCGCCCGAAATCACACGCGAACATACGCCAATGATCGACAGCCGCAATGCAGCCAATATCTCGGTTGAAGGACTGGAAGTTACCGGCGATGACATTCTCGGTGTTGTCGATGGCGGTTTTGAAGCGCTGGAAGGTATATTGTCGGCGGGACGCGCGGTTTTAAGCGCTGAAATGTCGGGATCCGCGCAGCAGGTTTTTGGAACCACCACGGAATATCTCAAAGAGCGCGAACAATTCGGACAGAAAATCGGATCGTTTCAGGGGCTTCAACATCGAGCCGCGCATCTGGCGACGGAGATTGAAATGATGCGATCGGCTGTCCTCAAATCGTTACAAGAATTGGATGAGGATTTTGAGGGTGCAGGCATGACCTGTTCGATGGCAAAAGCCAAAACCGGACAAGTTGCCCAACTGGCCACCAAAGAAGCGATTCAAATGCACGGTGGTATTGGCGTAACCGATGAATATGACGTCGGGCTCTATTTCAAGCGCGTGCATATTGCGCAGCAAATGTTTGGAGACGCCGGTTTTCATAGCGACCGCTGGGCTAAGCAGTCTGGCTATTGATCGGCTTCGTTTTGACCTAGCTGCTGGTCACTTTTATGTTGGTAGGGCCAAAATGTGCTGTCATTTTTTCCACTTTTCCAGCTTCATCAAAGTCGAAAATGTCGATGACTTCAACATGGGTAACGGTTCCATTTGGGCCAGATATTTCCGCGCGAAAAGGAAAGGCTGCCGCTTTGGCCGAGAGCCGCACAGGACCGCTCAACGCAACTTTCGCGCCGCCGGAAAAGGCGTTGGTGTAAAATTCCAAAATTGCGTCTCCGCGTTTCGGGACCGTACCTGCCGGGTCTTCGACTTCTGCATCATCCGCGTAGAGTGCAATGACGGCCTGCATGTCGCCCGCATTGATCGCCGTGACATATTGATCGACAATATCACGCATATATTCTGCTGTTGGCATCGGGCAACCTTTCTGGATATCAAGTCCGCTGACTATGTCGGATGACGCAGCACTGCTTCTAATGAAATTGATAGGGAGTTAAAAATGTACGGTCGGTTGAAAGACAAAGTTGCCATTGTGACGGGCGGAGCCTCGGGTATCGGCGCGGCAACGGTGAAGCGATTTTCAGAGGAGGGGGCGACGGTGCTTTCCACTGACGTGCAAGAGGAACTCGGCCAGCAGGTCGCTGATGAGGCGGGAGTTCAGTTCCTGCGCCAAGATGTCTCCGATCCTGAGAGTTGGGATGCGGTCATGGACAAAGTTCACGGTGATTTCGGTCGTCTCGACATTCTCGTCAATAACGCTGGAATTGTGATGGGCAAGTCCATTGAAGATATCGACCTGGAGAGTTGGCACCATTTGCTTGGAATCAATCTCACCGGAGTGATGCTCGGCTGCCAGAAGGCAATCAGCTGGATGAAGCAAAACTCCGGTGGTTCTTCTGGATCAATCATCAATATCGCGTCCACGTCCGCATTCATGGCACTCCCAGGCGATATTGCGTATACGACGTCCAAAAGCGGTGTCCGTATGCTCAGTCGTTCGGTGGCCGTACATTGCGCTCAAGCGGGTCTCAACATTCGGTGTAACAATATTGTGCCCGGCGGCACCCATACCGGGATCATCGACGCAGCCAAAGAAGCAGTGCCAAACATCATGGAGATGGTCGCATCTATGTCGCCGATGAATAAAATTGGACAAGGGAGTGATATCGCCGGGGCCGCTGTCTATCTCGCGAGCGATGACAGTGCTTTTGTCACCGGTACCGATATGCTTGTTGATGGTGGCATGCTGGCTGTTCATCCTGGCTATTGATGCGTCTAGCCTAGCCGTTTTGGCAGTTATTGGCGGCCCGCTTTCGACCTATTGAGACTCGCAGAAAAGGGAGAGACTTTGTGAGCGCACAGCTAATTGCCGAAAATTTGTTTACGGAGGATATGAGCGCGCTTCTCGGCGCACGAAATACCGATACCGGACAGATTTTCTTTCCACTGCCATTGCGGCCGGCCGACAATATCGAACCTATCGCGCTGGCATCGCGTGGCACCGTCTGGACCTATACGGTTCAGAGATTTCCGCCCAAGTCTCCCTATCTGGGGCCGGTCGATCCGGAAAAATTCAAACCTTATGTAGTCGCCTATGTCGAACTGCCTGGTCAAACCATGGTCGAATCTCGTTTAACGGGGGTGGAACCAGACGACGTCAAAATCGGTATGAACGTCGAACTCACCGCCATTCCGCTTGATCCGGATGCGCCGGAAGCCGAACAAAAACTCATTCACGCCTTCAAGCCTGTTCAGGGAGAATAATTATGTCAGACGTTTGTATCGTAGGAGCAGGTATTCATCCATTTGGCCGAACCGAAGGCCGCGACGGGATGGATCAGGGCGTCTTTGCAGTTAAGCAGGCGCTCAAAGATACAGGAATTGAATGGAAAGATATCGAGTTTGCCTTCGGAGGCTCTGCGGCCTCCGGGGCGGCCGACACGATGGTTTCTCAACTCGGTCTGACCGGGATTCAGTTCATCAACGTTTCCAACGGTTGTGCCACCGGCGGCTCGGCGCTGAATGCAGCAGCTAGTGCGATCAAGTCTGGCGAATATGACATTGGCATGGCGGTCGGTTTTGACAAGCATCCCCGCGGTGCGTTCAACGCTGACCCTGCCAGCTATGGTCTGCCAAACTGGTATGGTGAAGCAGGTTACATGCTGACGACGCAATTTTTCGGAGCCAAGATCATGCGCTATTTGCATGAGCATGATCTGAGCCGCGAGACCTTGGGCCGGATTGCTGAAAAGGCCTTTCGCAATGGAGCCAAGACAGATCATGCCTGGCGTCGGAGCGAAGTTGATCTCGAGACCATCATGAACGCCCCGATGATTTCTGACCCCCTGAACAAATATATGTTCTGCTCGCCGGCAGAAGGCGCGGTGGCGCTTATTCTGGCCAGCGAGAAAAAAGCCAAGGAACTGGGCATGCCGTTGATCCGGTTGAAAACCTCCGTCATGCGGACGCGCCCACCCGGCTCTTTTGAGGTTTTTGCGGCATCCATTGATGTCGAACGCGGCGGAACCGCGACGGAGCTCGCGGCAAAAGCGGCTTTCGAACAAGCTGGCATGGGCCCGGAAGATATTGATGTCGCGCAATTGCAGGACACCGAGGCGGGCGCGGAAATCATGCATATGGCAGAGAATGGATTCTGCCCCCACGGCGATCAGGAGCAATGGTTGATTGAAGGCCGGACAGAAATTAATGGTGAGTTGCCGGTCAACACGGATGGCGGTTGTCTCGCGTGTGGCGAGCCCATTGGTGCATCGGGGTTGCGTCAAGTCTATGAGAATGTGGTGCAATTGCGAGGAACCGCGGGTGAACGGCAAGTGCCGGGCAATCCCAAAACGGGATATACACAGGTCTATGGCGCACCCGGCGTATCTGCCGTAACCATTCTCCAGCGATAGGAGAATCAATGACCAAAGATATCAGCGCCGAAGCGCATGACATAGCCGAACGAGTCGAGAATTTCGTTCGCGACAAAATTTTTACCTATGAAAAAGACGATCGTTGTGAAGATCATGGACCCACTGACGGGCTCGTTCAGGAAATGCGGGTGCTTGCCAGAGAAGCCGGCGTTCTGACGCCGCATATTCGGGAGGACGGCAGCCATCTGACGCATCTTGAGACGGCATTGGTGCTGCGCAAGTCCGGTCTCTCGCCGCTGGGGCCGCTGGCGGTGAATACCTTCGCGCCGGACGAGGGTAATATGTATTTGCTCGGTAAATGTGCCTCGCCCGAGCAACAAGAGCATTTCCTGGCTCCGCTGATATCAGGCGAAGCACGCTCTGCGTTTTTCATGACCGAACCGGCGAGCGAAAACGGTGCAGGTTCTGACCCGATGATGATGCAGACGACGGCAAAACTGGATGGCAACCATTGGGTGATCAATGGCCGCAAAACGTTCATCACCGGCGCAAAGGGCGCGAAGGTCGGAATCATCATGGCGAAATCTGACGAAGGCGCAACGATGTTTCTCGTCGACCTCCCAGACCCGGCCATCCAGATCGAACGTGTGCTCGATACGATCGACAGCTCCATGCCGGGCAGCCATTCGGTAGTGAATATCGACAATCTCCGCGTGCCCGCTGACCAGATGCTTGGAGAAAGCGGTGAAGGTTTCAAATATGCTCAGGTGCGTCTGTCTCCAGCCCGTTTGACTCATTGTATGCGCTGGCTTGGCTGCTGTGATCGGGCGCAGGAAATTGCGATTGATTACGCCTGCAAACGCCATGCATTTGGCAAGCCGCTTATTGATCATGAAGGCGTCGGATTCATGCTGGCACAGAATCAGATCGACTTGAAACAGTCGGAACTGATGATCGACTGGTGTGCTTCGGTACTCGATACCGGTGAACTGGGCACTACCGAAAGTTCGATGGCCAAGGTTGCGGTTTCAGAAGCTCTGTTTCGCATCGCCGACAATTGTGTCCAGGTGATGGGTGGCACGGGCCTGAGCCGCGATACGGTCGTGGAACAGGTGTTTCGTGAAGTCCGCGCATTCCGGGTTTATGACGGCCCGACCGAGGTCCACAAATGGTCCCTCGCGAAGAAAATCAAAAAATCACATAAAATCGCAAATGAAGGATAATCATGACCAGGAACCGCAAATTCACACTTGTTAGCCGCCCGGTTGGCACGCCCAAAGAAAGCGATTTTGCGTTGGTCGAAGAGGATCTGCCGGAACTTGGCGATGGCGCCTTCCTAGTCCGAAATCACTATATTTCCCTCGATCCGGCGCAGCGCGGCTGGATGAGCGATGCAGAAAGCTATATGCCTCCGATCGCGCTCGGCGCAGCGGTGACTGCGAGCAGTGTCGGCCGGGTCAGTGAATCGAAAAATCCCGATTTTCCGGCCGGACAGTGGGTGGTCGGCTTGGGCGCGATGGAGGAATATTCAGTCGTTCAAGCAGGCGGTTTTACATCGCCCGTCGATGCCTCGCTGGTACCGTCGCCGACCAATTTTCTCTCCGTTCTCGGAGCCGTTGGCATGACCGCCTATTTTGGCATGATCGAGGATGGTCAGCCCAAAGAAGGCGAAACACTGCTCGTGACAGGAGCGGCGGGTGCCGTGGGTTCACTGGTTGGGCAAATCGGCAAGATCAAGGGCTGCCGAGTCGTTGGAATCGCAGGCGGCGCAGAAAAATGCGCACGGCTGGTGGATCATTATGGTTTTGATGCAGCGATCGATTATCGCGGCAAAAGCCAGGCCGATCTCGAGCAGGAAATCGCCGCCGCTGCACCCGATGGAGTCGATATCATCTGGGAAAATGTCGGGGGCGAAATATTGGATGCTGGGATCACTGCGATCAACGAACATGGCCGTGTCATCTTATGCGGCTTGATTAGCGAATATAATAGCCCGGAACCTGTCGGCATTCGCAACCTCTGGTATCTGATCTCGCGTCAGGCGACAATAAAAGGCTTTCTTGTGCGCGATTATCCTGCGCGTTTCCCGGAAGGGATAGCGCAAATGGCACAATGGATGGGTGAAGGCAAAATCATCCATGATGAGGATATCGATAGGGGAATTGAAAATAGCTATGCTGCGTTCATGAAGCTATTTTCGGGTGCCAATCAGGGCAAGATGATCCTCGATATTTCCCCCAGCGCATAGGAGATAAATCAATGTCTGACACCAATGAAAAAATAGTTCTCGATTTTATCGAAGCCTGGAACCGACTGGACTATGACGCCATTTACGGTGCCATGGCGGACGATATTTTTTACCATAATATCCCGATGGAACCCTGTGATGGGATTGCAGCGGTGAAGGGCTTGTTTGATAGCGGTGCTTTTGATTTTGAAGCCGCAGAATGGATTGTTCATGCCATCGCGACCAATGGCAATGTTGTGCTGACCGAGCGCACCGACAAATTCCAAATGGCAGGGCAGTGGATCGCAATCCGCGTCATGGGCACGTTTGAAATAGAAGACGGCAAAATCAAAAAATGGCGCGACTATTTTGATCTTGCCGAATTCCAAAATCAGATTGCTGCAGTGATGAGTTCCGCAGCTAGCTAGACTGAATCATGCGGGTTTATACAGCATTCCGTTATCGACGGGAAATTCTCCTGCAGTCATAAAGCGTGATCCATCGCTGGCCAAATAGACACAGAGGTTGGCGACATCATTGGGGTGACCCAATCCACCCAGCGGGATCATCCCGGTCGATGGGGTGGCGTCTCCACTTGCACCCACTGCTTCCTGCCGGACCATCGGTGTATCGATGCCCGCGGGATGGAGACTGTTGCACCGGATCGGGTAATTTTGCTCTTTGCAATGGAGTGCGACAGATTTGGTCATCGAACGCACTCCGCCTTTCGCAGCAGCATAAGCGACAAATGGCGAATAACCTTGCAGGGCGGCCATTGAACTTAGATTGATTATGGAGCATAATTGCTCACTGGATTTCATTGCTTTCACTGCTGCCCGGCATCCTAGAAAGACGCCCTCTAGCATGACCGCATTGGTTGTGCGGAACTGATCCAGCGTGCAGTCTTCGATAGTCGCCGGAATGACCAGACCGGCATTATTGACGAGAATATGTGGCGCACCAAACGTATCTTGGGTTTGCAGAAAAACGTCTTCCCATCGCTTCTCGTCAACGACATCTTGCTCCAGCGCCAATGCTTGCGGCCCAATCTGAGCGGCAACATTTGTGACATTTTCGAGATTAATGTCTGTCAAAACAACTTGGGCACCTTCTGCAGCAAAAGTTTCACCGATTGCCTTGCCAAGCCCTGAACCGGCTCCTGTCACTATCGCTATTTTGCCAGTCAGACTGTTCATAATTGATCCTCCACTATCTAATTTAGGTTACCCTAGGCGCCGATTCCGGCCAGGGTACAATTCCTATTATCGCTAGCTCTTTCCACCAAATTTTTGCGTCCGACGATCAATTGTTGCGCGAATAACACAGTTTTGCTCATTTGCTATCAAATTGGCTAGCAGAGCATCGTCAATCTCCCGCTTAAGAAGGCCTCATAAGGCTTAGGACAACAGCCATTTATTTAGGATGCATTACGACCTGGTGGGTCTGATGCAATTTGGGAGAGAGAAATGACCACATTATCACCACGCGACGAATCTGTTTTTGGAAAATACGCATTACGGACACTATTGATGGGTTCGGCTGCCAGTTTGGCGTTCGGTGGATTGGCATCTCCGGCGATGGCGCAGGATTCCGATGAAGCGGCTGAAAGCAATGTCATCACAGTGATTGCACGTAAGCAGACCGAAACGCTGCAAGAGGTTCCTGTGACCGTGACCGCAATTGGTGGTGCTACGTTGGAAAAATACCAGGTCGATGAAATCGCCGACGTTGTGAGCCGCGTACCTGCTTTGAATGTTCAAGTTGGTGGTTCTGGCTCCGGTGGTCAGATCAGTCTTCGCGGTGTAGGCTCATCCAACATCTCGGCATCTTTTGACTCTGCGGTCGCTTTCGATTTTGATGGCGTTCAAGTCAGCACGATGCGGATGGTGCAGGCCGGCTTTTTTGACGTCGAACAAATTGACGTCCTGAAAGGCCCGCAATCGCTCTTCTTCGGAAAAAGTGCTTCCGCTGGTGTTTTCGCTATTCGTTCGGCAAACCCGACTGCAAGCTGGGAAGTCGGCGGTAAAGCATCCTACGAGTTTGAAGAAAAAGGGTATACGGTCGGTGGTTATATCTCTGGTCCGATTTCCGATACTCTCGGGATCAGGGTCGCTGCCCAGTTCAATGATATCGAAGATTATGTTGATCTGGCGCCAGGCACGCCGGCTTTCAATCCAGATGGATCGACGCGCACTAGCCGCGGGCTGACAAATTTTGTGAGCCGTGTGACTCTCCAATGGGACCCGTCAGATAATTTTAATGCGAACCTTAAAGTCAACTATATCAAGAATGAGAATGACGGAGCGATCGCGCATTCTGATATTAATTGTGGACCGAACGGTGTCGCAGACTCTGTTTTCTTGCTCGGCGGAGGCATCGTTCTCCCATCAAACGCGGACTGTAATGATAGTGATGGGCTATATCATCATTCGGATGCCCATCCATCACTTACAGTGCTCCCACCGCAATCATCGGTTCGCGACAGATTCAACGGAATTCCGTTTGGCGAAACTGACATTTTCTTTGGTCGTCTGAAATGGGACCTCGATGTTTCCGATACATTGACGCTTTCATCGGTTTCCGGATATCTTAATCTGGACGCAATCGACATCGATTCATACAGCTATGTCGGTCTTCCAGGTGGTGCGGGCGGAAGTGACCCACGCAACAGAACAGAACAATTCACTCAAGAAATTCGTTTGGCCAGTGACTTTGATGGCATGTTCAACTTCATGGTTGGTGCGTTCTGGGAATCTCGTGAAATTGATTTTGATACATCACAACAGGCTGTCAATATTTCGCTTCTGGCACCGGATCCGATCACCGGCGCGACCTATGACTGGCACAAGAAGCACAGCACAAAAACAGAAGCATTGTCCTTCTTTGGTAGCGTGACGCTTGACCTGACCGAAGATCTCGAACTGTCTGGCGGCGTACGTTGGACCGACGAGACGAAAACAAATACGATTAGCGTTCCTTTCGTGCACGCATTCCTTGGTGGAGGCGGAACCTTCATTCCTAGTGGCTTCTTCTCTGGCCCTATTAACTTCTCGGATGACAATTTTTCTCCAGAATTGACGCTGCGTTATAAAGCCAGTGATGACGTGAACATTTATGCCGCATTCAAAACCGGCTTCAAATCGGGCGGAATTGATAACAGTGCCTTGCCGTCAAACAGTTTGACTGGTTTTGGTAGCGCTGATCCGGCTGTCCGCCAGGCGACGGCAGATGCTCTCAAGTTTGATTCGGAAACCGGTAAAGGCGGTGAAATTGGCGTGAAAACCCAGTTCGCCGGCCGGTCTGTTACTTTCAATGCATCAGCATTCTACTATGTATTTGATGATTTGCAGGTGCAAAATTTCGATGCGACGACCATTCAGTTCCAAACCTTCAATGCCAGTCAGCTGACATCTAAAGGTTTTGACGTTGAGTGGGCATGGCGGACGCCTGTTGAAGGTTTGAACTTCTCAGGTGGGTTCGGATATACTGACGCGCAATTCACCGACACGTTCGTCACCACTTCGGGTGAAGATTTGGATGGCCGTGCAGCAGCTCGCGCTCCCAAGATTTCGGGTAATGCCGCCTTCGATTGGACCATTCCAATGGGTGACACTCTTGAAGTCGGTTTGAACGGTAACGTGCAATATTCGGGTTCGTACTTCACCAATGAAGATTCTCTCACCGACCCTCGTCAGGACAGCTATGTTTCTCTCGACGGCGCAATATCAGTAGGTGATTCAGACGGTGCATGGAAATTGTCGCTCGTTGGCGTCAACTTGACCGACAAGCTCTGGGTGAATACCAGTGGCGGTCGTCCATTCCTGCAGCCTGGTGTTGGTGATGACCTGGTTGTCACTCAAAACCGTGGCCGTCAGGTGTTTGTGGAAGCCAAATTCAAGTTCTGATCAACTTCCCGTTGATCTGATTGGGCCGGGGCAGTTCGCTGCACCCGGCCTTTTCTTTGTCCATTTCAAAATAGCCATATTGAGAGTGGCGAAGAGCTTGGCCACAAAGCTAGTAGTGTCGCAAAGAATAACCAAAAGGAGCGGATTACATGGGACGTTTAGAAGGAAAAAGAGCGGTCATTCTCGGTGCTGCCGGACAAGACAATATGGGCCAAGTCATTGCCAAACGGCTTCGTGATGAAGGTGCGGATGTTTTGGTATCTGGGCGCAAAGAAGATGAACTGAAGCGCTTTGCCGACGAAATTGGCGGCCATTACGCTCTATGCGACCTCACGGTTGAGCAGGATGTAGAAGCTCTTGCGGATGCGGCAAAAGATAAAATGGGTGGCGTCGATATCGCTATCAATGCGACTGGCGTCGGTTTCTTGAAACCCTTTTTGGACAACACCCGTGAAGAACTGGAAATGATGTCGGCATTGCAATTGGTCGGCCCGTTTCAATTTTATCAAGCGATGATCAATGCGATGAGCGGCAATAGCCCCAGCGGCGGTTCGATCATCCAGATCAGTTCGGCAACTGCAACGGTCATGCTCAACGACCATGCGGCCTATATGGGCACAAAGGCGGCTACAGATCATATTATCCGCTGTGTAGCTCATGAATTCGGTGATCGCGGGATCCGCGCCAATAGCATATCACCCGGTTTAACTCGGACTCCGATGACCGCCGGTGTTGATCAAGTGCCCGGTTTGGTGGAATCGTTCGAGGCACGCTATCCGCTTGGCCGGATTGGAACGAGCGAAGATATTGCCGCCGCCGCTGTTTTTCTCGCTAGCGACGAATGTTTCATGACCGGTGAAAATTTGCAGGTAAATGGCGGGCTTTGTCTTCGAGGCAACCCAACACGTAAGGATCAGGAATTGATGATGGGAGCGGTCGCCGCAGCCTCATAATCAGACGTCTATTTACGATGTCCCTTCTTGCCTGGCCCTGCATCATCGCAAGGCCAGGCAAGTTGCAACATTGGATAGCGTAGATCAATCTACGGAACTAGAATCTGCTAGCGTTCTGTATTTGTTCTGCTAAATAACTTCGATGGCCAAACCCAAGAAAAAATATGTCTGTCAGTCATGCGGTTCGATCAGCCACCGGTGGCAAGGGCAATGTGCAGATTGTGGAGAGTGGAATACGCTGGTGGAAGAAGCCGGTGATACTGTGTTCGCGGCCAAACATAATCTTCAAACTGGGGGACGAGAAGTCCGTTTGGTTAAACTGGACAGTGAAATTGCGCTGCCCGAACGACGCAAGATCGGCATCGCAGAATTTGATCGCGCAGTGGGCGGAGGACTTGTCGCCGGTTCTGCGACGTTGATGGGCGGAGATCCGGGCATCGGCAAGTCAACACTCTTGCTTCAGGTGTCGGCAAAACTCGCGGATGCCGGACTATCCGTGGCCTATATTTCTGGCGAAGAGGCGGCGGATCAGGTGCGGCTACGAGCACGGCGGCTGGGCTTGGGCAAAGCGCCCGTGCAGCTGGCTTCCGCGACCTCCGTTCGTGACATACTCACAACATTGGGCCGACATGCGCCTGATTTTGTGGTGATCGATTCGATCCAGACTATGCACAGCGACCTGATTGAAGGGGCACCGGGCACCGTCAGCCAGGTGCGGGCCTCAGCACAGGAACTGATAAAATTTGCCAAGCAGCATGGCACGATGGTCATGCTTGTCGGCCACGTCACCAAGGATGGCAATATCGCTGGACCCCGAGTGCTGGAGCATATGGTCGATACGGTGATGAGCTTTGAAGGCGAGCGCAGCCACCAGTACCGAATTTTACGCAGCATCAAAAACCGCTTTGGTGGAACAGACGAAATCGGCGTCTTTGCGATGGAAGAGGCGGGTCTCGCTGAGGTGACCAACCCTTCCGCATTGTTTTTGACAGACCGGAGTGAAGAGGTCACCGGGGCAACTGTATTCCCTGCGCTTGAAGGAACGCGACCCGTGCTGGTGGAAATCCAAGCACTCACGGTGCGATTGGCTAGCGGAGCGACACCCCGGCGGTCCGTTGTTGGTTGGGATAGCTCCCGGTTGGCGATGATATTGGCAGTGCTGGAGGCGCGTTGCGGCCTGAGCTTTTCTGGGGCCGAAGTCTATCTCAATGTTGCGGGCGGTTACAAACTGACCGATCCGGCCGCTGATCTGGCGGTCGCGGCGGCCCTTATTTCTGCTCATGCAGAACGGCCCATGCCCTCGGATGCGGTGATATTTGGTGAAATCGCCTTGTCCGGTGAAATTCGTCCCGTCTCTCGCACAGCGTTGCGTTTGAAAGAGGCGTCCAAACTCGGTTTCGAGCGAGCTTTTCTGCCTTCATCCGGAGAGAAAACCAGTGGCTCAATGAATCAACGCCAGTTTGGCAAACTCGCCAGTCTCGTTGATCATATGCTGGAACGCGACTAAGCGATATTTGATGTTCGGGTGCTGGATTTATTGTCCCAGTATTTATCGAATCACGGCTCGGCCGATAGATTTGCTAGCCAAATCACAGATTTGGAGTAAATCTGCTCCTAGAATGATGATAAATTGATAAGCGCTGTAAGGTAATATGACGGGTCTCGACATTTTCGTGCTGATATTGATGGGCGGCGGCGCAATCTTCGGTTTTCTCCGAGGCTTTGTACAGGAGGCCTTGTCCTTGATGGCTTGGATATTGGTGGTTGTTGCCGTGCGGATATTACACACACCAATCGCTGATCGTTTGATTGCTCCGGTAGGGAGCGAAGGCGGGGCTTCGGTCTTGGCTTTCGCTTCGATTGTGATTGTCACCTACGCGTTGGGGCGCTGGATCGCCAAATCGATCGGAGCTAGATCGCGCAAGTCGCTGCTTGGTCCAATTGATCGGGTACTCGGCTTTGGTTTCGGTATGATCAAAGGATTGATTGGGGCAACCTTGTTTTATTTGCTCGTGATTCTCGTGTATGATAGCATCTACGATCCAGATGACCCGCGTCCAGACTGGTTGATTGAATCGAGAACCTATCCGCTGCTCAACGCCAGCGGCAATGCGATGGTCGATTTTGTGCAGGAGCAGCGCGAAACAATCGAAGACGAAGCAGGAACAGCAAATGAGTGAGCCACTCTATACGCGCGATATTTTGCGCCTCGCGGTTTCTATCCCTCATCAGCAGCGATTGAAAAACCCGCATGGTAGTGCAGAACTTCGATCGAAAACCTGTGGTAGCGTCGTGGCTGCGGATGTCATATTGACCAAGACCGCATCGCTCAAAGAACTTGGCCTCGCGATCAACGCTTGCGCTCTGGGGCAAGCATCCGCTGCGATATTGGGGGCGCAAGCCATCGGTCAATCGATGAATGATATCGAACAAGCGAGATCTGGGTTGGAAGAATATCTTAATGGCGCTCATCCAAGTCCGGGTGATTGGAAAAATATCGACACGTTGATGGCGGCGAGAGATCATCGCGGTCGCCATGCGGCCATCTTACTTCCCTATGATGCGCTGATCGCTGCATTTGCTGATGCAAAAAGAAAGGCTGCTTGAGCTATGGAATCTACTGAAACCCATATGGCTGATTTGTTGCTGGGCGGATTTGTTATGCTCGGCGCAGCGCTAGTGATGGTGCTATTATTTCGGCGTTTCGGCATCGGTGCAGTTCTCGGTTACCTGATCGCGGGAATTCTGATCGGACCTCAAGGTCTGGAATTGATCAGCAACGCTGGAACCATTTTGGAATTTTCCGAAATCGGAATCATATTGCTGCTGTTCATTGTTGGTCTCGAACTGGCACCTGCGCGGCTCATGCGGCTACGGCAGGCGATATTCGGCTTGGGTCTCTCGCAAGTCGTTCTTTGTGGTATTGCATTGTTTCTACTGATCATGGCTACGACCAATTTCACGCTGGCTGCTGCGATTGCGCTTGGCTTGCCATTGGCCCTGTCTTCTACCGCTCAGGTCCTGCCGATGTTGCAATCCTCCGGCCGCTTGAACACGCCAACCGGGGAAAAAGCCTTTTCCATCTTGCTGTTTCAGGACTTATCTCTGATTCCCTTGCTCACGATCATCGCTGCCCTGTCGCGCGCGCCGCAGGAGGCGGGTGCGCAGTCGGGATGGCTCACCGCAATCTATGGTATATTGGCGATTGGCGGCTTAATCCTTGCCGGAAAATATCTCCTCCAGCCCTTGCTCAAATTGATCGGGCGAATCGCAGAACGCGAATTGTTCATTGTCGCCGGATTGGTGGCGGTATTCGGCAGTGCGGCATTGATGGAATTTATCGGACTGTCGCCGGCTTTGGGAGCATTTCTTGCCGGTGTGATGCTCGCCAACTCGCCCTATCGCCATGAGCTCGAAGCGGATATCGATCCGTTTCGATCGTTGCTCCTGGGTTTTTTCTTCCTCGCGGTCGGCATGATGCTGGACATCAATGTCATTTGGGAAAACACTGCCTTTGTCTTCGGCGCAGCAATCGCACTGGTTGCGGTTAAAATAACGATCATTTTTTGCCTCGGAAAATTATTTGGTATGCCCACTCTGCCGGCCTTGGCGATGGGCATGCTGCTTAGTCAGGGCGGAGAATTTGGCTTTGTCCTGTTCGCGGAGGCAGAAAAAGCCATGCTGATTGAACCAGAGGCCAGTAGTCTCTTTGGTGCGGTTATTACAATTTCCATGGCTATGACGCCATTTTTGATGCTGCTGGCAGAACGGTTTAGCGATGGTAGCAGCAGTTCGACTGCTAATTTGGAAGACCCGGAATCGGCTGACCGGGCGTCAGTCATCGTTGTCGGGCAGGGACGTTTTGGGCAGACTGTGTCGCAGATGCTGCTGGGAGCAAAAGTACCCTTGACCCTGATCGACATCAAGCCGGATCAGATTGATACGCATCAGCGTTTTGGAGTAAAGGTATTTTACGGTGACGGCACTCGTGTTGACCTGCTCCGCCGGGCGGGCGCCGATGAGGCTGAAGCCATCGTTTTTTGCATGGATGATCCAGATTTCGGTCCAGAAAAAGTCAATGCGATCACGCAATCTTTTCCTAGCACCAAGCTTCTGGTCCGGGTTTATGACCGTCGTCAATTGATCGAACTTAAAGGACTTGGGGTTGTCGGGATGAAGAGGGAGCTGTTCGAGTCGGCCATTCATCTTGCTAGACAGACATTATACGCCATTGATGTAGACGATGGCCTTATCGGCGAGATCGACGAAGAATTTCGTCAACGCGATTGTGACCGGTTGGAAGAGCAGATAAAATCCAATGGCGATATGTTCGCTGGCGTAGAACATCGATTTGGTATCGACCCACCGGAACAGAAGTGACTATGCGGACTCGTCGAGAAATTGGGCGACGTCATCAAGGTCGACATCTTTAGCGAGGAAGGTCTGGCCGATTCCATTGGCGAGCAGAAAAGGCAAGGTGCCGCTGCTCATTTTCTTGTCCAATCGCATGTAATCAACCAGCTTGCTACCTGATGCCTGGACCTTGGCAGTCGCGAGATTATAAGGCAGGCCAACGGCCTTGAGGTGCGTTTCAACACGGTCAGCGTCGCTGGGACTGCAATGACCTCGTCGCACAGAATAGCGATATGCCAGTGCCATGCCGGAAGCGACGGCTTCGCCATGGACCAGCTTCGAGGAAAATCCGGTATCGGCTTCCAATGCGTGGCCAAATGTATGACCAAGGTTGAGCAGCGCGCGTCGTCCGCTGAGTTCTTTCTCGTCTTCCGCGACGATACCTGCCTTGGCGCTGACGCTATGGGCAATGGCGATGCTCAGCGCATCGGCATCGCGGCGCAGCACATCAGGTCCATGTTTCTCGCACCAGGCGAAGAATTCGGGGTCATTGATCAGGCCATATTTGATCACTTCGGCAAAGCCTGCGCGAAGCTCTCGGTCCGGCAGGCTATCAAGAACCCGGGGATCGATTAGTACAAATGCGGGTTGATTGAAACTCCCGACCAGATTTTTGCCAGCTGTGCTGTTAATCGCTGTTTTCCCACCCACGCTGCTGTCCACTTGGGCAAGCAAACTGGTCGGAACCTGGACAAAATTACATCCGCGTTTGACAATGGCTGCAGCAAAGCCTGTGAGATCGCCAATCACGCCACCGCCAAGCGCGACTAAAGTATCAGATCTTTCCACACCCTGATCGAGCAACCAATTGGTGAGCTGTTCGATGGCCTGCCAGCTTTTGCTCTGTTCTCCAGCAGGCAAGCTGAGTTCGACGAGCTTGATCTGGCTCGACTGAAACGCGCGACGAAGCTGCGGCAGGAGAGCTGGGCCAACATGGTCGTCCGTGATGACGAACAGGCGGTCATTATGGGCATATGGCGCAAGATGATCCGCAGCGGTGTCGAGCGCTCCGGGGGCCACCAAAATGTCATAGCTATTGCTGGCCAGATTTACCGATATCCGATTCAATTTTCTAATGATCCTATGATTTTGTCGACAGTAACCTCGTGCGGCGAGTCATTTCCCGTTACACGAATATGGGCCTGCGCATAGACCGGGTTTCTCTTTTGGGCCAAATCATGCAGAATCTCCTTGGGATCTCCTGAATTTAGTAAAGGTCTGGTGTTGCGACGCGACACCCGCTGAACCAGTGTTTCGAGATCTGCATCGAGCCAAATAACGATGGCGTTGGAGAGCATAAGTTTACGCGTTTCCGCATTCATAAAAGCGCCTCCGCCGGTTGCGATCACCTGTTTTCCATCGCCCATAAGCCGCGCAATCACGCGCCTTTCACCATCCCTGAAATAGTCCTCACCAAAGCGTTCAAATATTTCCGCTACGCTCAGGCCTGCTGCCAGTTCAATCTCCTCGTCTGCGTCAACAAACGGCAGGTCGAGTCGTTTGGCCAATCGTCTGCCGACAGTGGTTTTACCGACTCCCATAAGACCAATTAATGCAAGCGGCTTGGAGGATTCTGAAACCGCCATACCGTTGGAATTATCGGTCCATTTGTCGAAAGAGGCTTTTATGTTTTTGTCCATTGAGGCAAAGGCTATACAGACCTTCGCATCGGGTGCAAAATGCTATGCTCCGATGGAGTAAAATTCCTCAGTTGAGAGATTGAATATTATCAATGCCGCGTAAAATGGTCATCATAATCGTCTTCATCCTGCTCATCGTCGCAGGAATGTTCACTTTGGCATCACTCGATACAGAACAACCTCTGACGCCGGTTGAACAGCCCGTGATCGGTGGAGATCTGACCGAGTGATGAAGATGAGGATTCGGCATGCGATGTTTGCTGCGGCGGGAATTGGCGCATTAGCGCTTGCATTGCCAGTCATGGGGCAAGATTCGCCCGAATCCCTCTTGCCACCTGGTTTTGGTGATCCTGCCCCTGCACCGACTCCGGGACCTACGCCGCCGCCAGCCGCTGCACCTGCGCCGACTCGGGTACCAACGCCAGCGCCAGGCCCGGTCCCCGCAGCTCCGCCCATTTCGGATTCTCCAACAACTTCCGTCCCGGCGGACGGGACCGATCTTGTTCCCAATATTGCATTGCGAGCCCCAATTGATTTGGGCAATCTTGATGACGAAACCGGACTAGGTGCGTTGGATGACGCGCTTCAACCGCAATATTATCTGCCGGCAAGCGCCCGCCGCTCGATGGCTCAGATTGGCGTTTTGACTTTGGAAAGCGGAGGCCTTGGTGAAGACGCGTTCGGTGCCGAAGGCGGACAATATCTTACAAATCTGATCCGCAACCTCGATGGCACGATCGTGTCACGTTGGGCGTCCATATTGCTCCGGCGCACGTTGCTGAGCAAAGTAAACAGTCCAGACAATATTGCTCCTGCTGACTGGGTTGCTGAACGCGCATGGCGACTGCTGCTAATCGGAGAGGCAGATGCCGCGCGCAGCCTGACCCTGAAAGTCGATGGCGGAAATTATACGCCCCGACTCTATGAAGTGTTGATGCAGGCGCATTTGGCGACAGGCGATCCGGCGGGGGTCTGCCCTTTTGTCTATGGCGGGCTGCGAGCGAATCCAGCGCCAACATGGACGATGTTTCGGCCCATTTGCGCATCATTGTCGGGTGAGCAAAGTCTGGCGACCGCGCTGCTGCGAGATGCCAGACGCAAGAAAGTCGCTACTGGTATCGATTATCTCCTGGCGGAGAAAACTATCGGCGCTGGGTTCGACGGACGCCGGGCGGTTACGATCAAATGGGATGAAGTCGAATATTTCAACAATTGGCGCTATGGACTGGGTATCGCGACCGGCGTAGAGCCGCCCGACTCACTCTACCGAAAGGCGGGTCGGCACGTTCAGGCGTGGCGTGCGAGAGCGCCAATGCTATCTCTCGAATCTCGAATGAAAGCCGCGGACATAGCCGCAGCGCTGGGCGTCTTATCAAACAAGGCGATGGTTGATCTCTATTCTGTGGCTTATGATGATCTCGATGTTGGGCCGAGCCGGAAATCTCAGGCATCGGCATTGCGAAAGGCCTATGTCGGTTCGACCGCGGGCGAGAGGATCGGAGCGATGCGTTCCCTTTGGAATCGTTCGGAGGGTCCTTTGACATCATATTCAGCAAAAATTTTGACGGCACGGGCAGCAGCGAAAATTCCAGCGTCGGAAGACAATCTGGACAGCAGCGACGAACTGATCGGATCTATGCTGACAGCTGGTCTCGACCGCAGCGCGATCCGGTGGTCCGAGACAGTGCCGATCGGCAGTCTGGGCTGGGGACTGCTGGCCGTTGCTGCCCCTTCAGATATGGCAAATATTACGGTTGAAGATCTGGATGATTTTAACAGCGAAGATTACAGCGCCAATCAGCTGAAAAGCAAATTTCTGCTTGCTGCGCTTGCTGGTCTGGGACGTGTTGACGGATCTGCGACCGCTGAGTTTTCGGACGATCTCGATATCGACCTGAGCCGCACCAGCAAGTGGACCAAGGCAATCCAGTCGGCTGCCCAGCGTGGGCAGAAAGGCACGGTCGCCCTGTTGACTGCGATCGGGATGCAGGGCCAAAATTGGCAGGCGATGTCACCATTGCATTTGTTTCACATCACCCGTGCACTGAAGCAAGTTGGCCTGGAAGCCGAAGCCCGGATGATTGCGGCCGAAGCATTGACCCGCGCCTAGTCTTCCCATTGGCTCGGTCAGCGATTAACGTGATCATGTGATGAATGACGATCCTGCTCTATTTGAACGTTTTCTGGAAATGCTGGCCGCGGAAAGCGGGGCGTCGCCAAATACGCTGTCCGCATATCGTTCGGACCTTGAACAGGCCTCCCGGCGTCTAGGGGGAAAGCTGGCAATAGCAGGCCGCGAAGAGTTGAAGCAGGTTGGCCAACATTGGAGCGGTCTGAAAAACAGCAGCGTCGCACGTAAATCCTCCAGTCTCCGCCGGTTTTTCGGCTTTCTTCTGGAAGAGGGCTTTCGCGACGAAGATCCCTCGGATGCCCTCCCGCGACCGGGGATCTCGCGAAATTTGCCGAAAGTTCTATCGCACGAAGAAATCGCCAATCTGTTTAGCATCCTCAAAGAAAAGCTGGAGTTCGACCCGGTCAAGCCATCTGATGCGCGATTATCGGCGTTGCTCGAATTGCTCTATGGATCTGGTCTGCGGGCCAGTGAGCTTGTTACCCTAGAACGGCGGTCGTTGGCGATTGATCGCCAATATTTGATCGTCAAAGGAAAGGGTGGGAAAGAAAGGCTGGTGCCGATTTCCGACCAAGCGCGCCATTCTGTTCGGCTTTGGGTTTCGCTCACCGATCCGCAAGAAAAATATCTTTTTCCTTCTCGGAAGGGTCATATCAGCCGGGTCAGGCTATTTCAGATCATTAAAGAGCTTGCCGTGCAAGCCGGGATTAATCCGGGAAAGGTGAGCCCCCACGTGCTGCGCCATGCCTTCGCAACCCATTTGCTGGAAGGCGGTGCAGATTTGCGCTCGCTTCAAACATTATTGGGGCACACCGACATCAGCACCACACAAATCTACACGCATGTCGATAGCGCCCGCCTCGTGGAACTGGTCAATGATCGCCATCCATTGGGTCGTCGCAATCTCTCGCGTTGACGTTTATGTCGCGCAGTTCTAACCCAGATTCATGACCTCCTATCTAGATTTTGAAAAACCAATCGCGGCTCTAGAATCCAGAATTATCGAGCTTCGTGAAACAGCGGATGAAGGTTCGCTCGACATCGAGTCTGAAATTACAAAATTACAGTCGAAGTCCTCCAAAATGTTGCGCGACACTTATACAAGGCTGACCCCGTGGCAGAAAACGCAGGTCGCGCGGCATCCCGAACGGCCTCATTTTAAGGATTTCGTCAAAGGACTGTTTGACGAATTCATACCATTGGGCGGGGATCGTAACTTTGGTGATGATCAGGCAATTTTAGGCGGCTTTGCAAAGCTCGGTGATCGACGTCTCGTGGTTATCGGCCATGAGAAAGGAGACGACACAGAGAGCCGGCTCCGCCATAATTTTGGCATGGGTAAACCGGAAGGTTATCGCAAGGCCATCCGGCTCATGGATCTCGCGGATCGGTTTGCGTTACCAGTGGTGACGCTGGTTGATACATCCGGCGCTTTTCCAGGCGTGTCAGCAGAAGAAAGAGGGCAGGCAGAAGCCATTGCCCGTTCAACTGAAAAATGTCTGTCGCTCGGCGTGCCGATGATTGCGGTTGTTGTTGGCGAAGGTGGGTCGGGCGGCGCGGTTGCCTTGGCTGCAGCAGAACGGGTGTTGATGCTAGAACATGCCGTTTATTCGGTGATTTCTCCAGAAGGTTGCGCTTCGATATTATGGCGTACGGGTGACAAGGCAGATGTTGCGGCAGATGCCATGCAAATCACCGCCCAGAATCTGGCAAAACTTGGCGTCATCGATCGCATTATCGAGGAACCGATTGGTGGCGCTCATCGCGATTCAAATCTTGCCATTGCGACTTTGGGTAAAGCCATTGCCGAAGAACTGGATGAACTGGTTCAATTGGAGCGTTCCGCATTGAGAAGTGCGCGTCGCGACAAGTTTCTCAAAATTGGTTCTCTCTAGAGTTGCGGTTTCATTGCTCAAGCTATTGGGGCCTGCTTTAGGTCAGATTACCCCATTTTACATGGCTCGCTCTTTACCGCGGGGCTGGTTGTTCTAGAGTGATTTCTAGAGGAGCGTCAAAAATGTCGAATATTTCACGTAAATTGCTCGGAGCAGCAGGCGTTATTGCACTCGTAGCTTGCACCGGATCGGGTGCAGATGCCGGTGCGGTTCAATCGGCGAGCAGCAAATCTTCGCAAGTCCGATCGATTTCAGCGGCTGACAAGAAAAAGGGCGCCGAAGCGCATCCGCAATTGTTGCAGGAATTTGGCGGCGCTTACACAGGACCGCAAGTCGCTTATGTCGTCGGCGTGGGTCAGAATATCGCCGTCCAGTCGGGGCTGGGCGATGCGCGCAGTGATTTTACGGTAACGGTGCTCAACAGCCCGGTGAACAACGCCTTCGCGATACCCGGCGGCTATGTCTACATCACCCGGCAGTTGATGGCGTTGATGAATGATGAAGCTGAAATGGCCGGCGTTCTCGGTCATGAAGTCGGTCATGTCGCTGCTCGCCACAGTCAAAAGCGCCAAAAAGCCGCAAGACGCAATAGCATTTTGGGCGTTCTGGGTCAGATTGGCGCACAGGTTCTGTTAGGAGATTCCGCGTTGGGCCGGATCGGACAAGAAATTTTCGGAACCGGAAGCCAGCTTCTCACGCTGAAATATTCGCGCAAGCAGGAATATGAGGCAGATGACCTCGGTATTCAATATCTGGCGACAGCCGGCTATGATCCGCGAGGCGTGTCCACGATGCTCGAATCATTGGCTGCCCAGTCGGCGATTGATGCACGGGCGGCCGGCCGCGATGCCCGAAGTACGCCTGCCTGGGCCAGCACCCACCCTGATCCGGCTCGCCGCGTGTCCCGCGCAGCGATCAATGCGGACAAATTCCGGATTTCTGGCGGCAAACGCAACCGAGATATATTCCTGCAGAATCTCGATGGAGTGCTTTATGGAGATGACCCGAAGCAAGGGGTTATCGAGGGCAATAGTTTTCTGCATCCCGATTTGAAGCTGAAATTCACGGTTCCCAATGGCTTCGCAATGCAAAATGGTGCGCGAGCCGTATCGATTAGCGGTTCGGGCGGACAAGGGCAGTTTACGACAGGTGCCTATAGCGGCGACAGGGCTCGCTATATCGATAGCGCTTTTCAGGTTTTGGCGGGCAGCGGAAAATCAATTGCACATGGTGGCATCCAGAATACCCGGGTGAATGGTATTCTCGCATTTTATGCGCAAGCCCGCGTCAGCTCAAATAACAGTCAGGTCGATGTGACAGTATTTGCCTATGAGTTTTCCAAAAGTAGCGCGTTTCACTTTGCTACGATTGCGCCCGCAGGCAAGGGGTCGGTATTTTCGCCGATGTATCAAAGCATCCGGAAAATTTCGATCAAGGAAGCTGCTGGCATCAAAGCCCGCAAAATTGACGTTGTAACCGTAAAACGCGGAGATACGATTTCAGGCCTGGCGTCGAAAATGGCCTATGACAGCTATCAGCAGCAGCGGTTTCTCGTGTTGAACCGGATGCGCGCGAACCAACGGTTGCAGCCCGGTCAAAAAGTAAAAATCGTCACATATTGATTTTGTCAGGCACAAAAAAAGGCGGCAGCTTTTCCAAGCTGCCGCCTCATTTCTATATGCGTCGCTAAATTATGCGCTCGCCATCGAGTTTTCAACCGTGTTGAAAGTGTTGCTCAGGGTGTCACCCAATTGGCCCATTGCAACAATAGCTGCGACAGCGATCAGTGCAGCGATCAGGCCATATTCAATAGCCGTTGCGCCTTCTTCGTTCTTGAACATTTTACGTACGAGTTTCATGTCTGGTCTCCTAGATTTGACAAACTTCACTTACCCAATTGGACTGGTCTCAATCCAATATTCAGCAAACTAGGGAAGAGTTCTTTATAAATGTTTAAGTGCGGCTGCTGTTTATGAAACTTCCGTTACCCTATTGGCAACATGGTTCCATACGTTCACGGTCTCACCGGCAACGCCGCCAATTGCAACAACTGCTGCAATGGCGATGAGCGCCAAAATAAGCCCATATTCAACGGCGGTCGCACCCTTGTTTGAGAGATATAATTTTTTTAGAAATTTGATCATATCTCTCTCAACACGGATAAAGTTCTGCTAGTTGCGAACGCTATTGATTTCCCAGAAATGGATTAACAAAACCCTTAAAATGCAAAAAAAACTGGAAAATAATCCGACATTTCTATTTGTGGTGGCCGCTGCTTTGATTGACCTGCAGGGACATATTCTGGTCCAACAACGCCCGGAAGGAAAGAACATGGCGGGTCTGTGGGAGTTTCCCGGAGGCAAGGTAGAGGCCGGGGAATCCCCTGCGACCGCGCTGGCGAGAGAGCTGAAAGAGGAATTGGGAATTTCCGTTGTGGAAGGTGATTTGACACCAGCCACATTCGCCAGCGAACCGCTCGACGGCAGGCATCTGATATTGCTGCTGTACATTTGCAAGAAATGGTCCGGCAAGGTTCAGAACCTCGAATCCCCCGACATGGCATGGCTTCCGCTTGAAGATCTATATGATCTTGCCATGCCGCCCGCTGACGTTCCGCTGGTCGAACAATTGTCCAAATTGTTGCGCTGAACGAAACAATCTGGGCCTCAGTTGTCTTGATTTCCCGATAGCGCTGTTTTCAGGGAAACCTGACCACTACCCCGACGGGCAGGCTTGGGTTGGTTGGCATGAGGCGCCCAGCCTGAAAGATAGATGAGTTCGACCGTCTCGGTCACCTTGCCATCCTGATCTGCACGCTCCTGAAATTTCCGATGGATTTTCCGATAGATGCTGCGACTGATCGGCTTCACCCTGCCTTCCAATATGTTGCTGCCCCCCAAATCACGAACGTCGCGAAGCAGACCAGCCAAATCGGAGTAGCGCAGATATAGCGTGTCTCCGTCTGCAACGGGGAGAGCCAATGCGGCCCGCGCCATCAGATCTCCGGCAGTCCGCACATCAATTTGAGGGTGAATATGGGGCGCTACCCGGTCGCCTTCCGCTTCCAAGATTACCGATCTCAATATTGACAAGCTTTCGGCACCGCAAAAACAGGCGAGAAACAAGCCATCGGGAATCAATATCCGCCGCGCCAACAGCAATGCACCGGGAAGATCATTGACGGTGTCGAGGCTCCCGAGATTCAGGATCAGATCAAAGCTATGATCTGCAAAGGGCAGCCGATCCTCGTCGCATTGGACGCCGCCATGAAAAGTCGAGAGTCGGTGACTCGAATCGGCAACACACACTGCAATATCCTGTGCACGCAATTTCTCTTTGAGCAGCATCGACGGCAATCCGATGATCAAACATCGAGAAAAATCTCGTTTGACGAGAGCCAGTCTCTCCAGGATTTCATCGGCCATCAGTTGCTCGAGCATAGAAGCGCCCTGGGTGCGGGCAAAGGCCCTGTCCCGAACCAGTCTCCTGCGAGAGCGGCTGAATATCTGAGGAATCTTGACTGTATCGGTCATGGCGCCTTGTGCCTTCAAGACTGTCCGGCGACAAGAGATAATGGGCGCTGTGCACACTCTCTTGAAACCGGTCATTGATTTTGCTCTGCCCCCGCGCTGTCCGATTTGCGGGATAACGGTGGACCTGGATCATCATTTTTGTCTGACCTGCTGGCGAAGTTTGGATTTTCTGGGTGAGCCGTTTTGTCATGGTTGCGGGGTACCTTTCGCTTATGAACGACCCGCAGATTGGTTATGCGCAACCTGTCTGGCGCACCCTCCTGAACATGACGGAGTGAGAGCGGTCGTACGTTATGATGATATTAGCTCGTTGATTGCGATGCGGTTGAAATATGGTTCAAGACTGGGGCTGGCCAATCTGATCGCTAAGAATCTCGAGCGGTTTGCAAAGGATATTTGCGAAAGGACGCTTATCATTCCGGTGCCACTTCATCGCTGGCGGTTGTGGACACGGGGCTTTAACCAGTCGGTATTAATCGGTCGGGCGCTATCAAAAAGCCTCGATGTCCCGATGAGTCTCGACGCTGTTTTGCGGAGCAAGGCAACACCACCCTTGCGATCCATGTCATCGAAGAAACGCCAAAAAACGGTTGGCAATGCCTTTGTGCTTTCGGCTCATTCTAAGGCTCTCATATCCGGACGACCAATATTATTGATCGATGACATATATACGTCAGGCGCGACGACAAACGCTTGTGCCAAACTTTTGAAACGGGCCGGGGCCAGTCAGGTGCTGGTCTTCTGCTGGGCAAGGGTGCTCAATGACGGGGAAGCGGCATGACTAAAGCACTTATTGCACAGCGGCTTGAAATTCCCCACATAACAGGCCATTTGATGATCATCAGCGCAATGGGAAAACTATGGCAAAAGTCGAAATATATACGAAATTTACCTGTGGCTTCTGTTTTCGAGCCAAATCCCTGTTGAATGGGAAAAGCGTCAGCTTTGAGGAAACGGATATCACGATGGGCGGTCCCAAGCGTGCGGAAATGATTCAAAGAGCCGGCGGCAGTACAACCGTCCCTCAGATTTTCATTGATGATCGCCATATCGGGGGGTCTGACGAATTGGCTGCATTGGACCGTACTGGTGAATTAGACCTGCTTCTGGCTGGGTAAATGCAAAAACGGATTGCTTTGTGCCAGATGTGCAGCGGTATTGATCCGATCGATAACGCAGCCAAACTACGTGCATATATTCGTGATGCGCAGGCGGGTGGAGCCGATATCCTGTTCACGCCGGAAATGACCGGGATGATGGACCGCGACAGAATGCGGGCCAAGGCGACCATTCGATCAGAAGCGGATGATATTGTTCTGAAAGCTGCCTGCGAGGCGGCGGCGGCAGCGAATATCTCGGTATTGATCGGTTCACTGGCCATTCGTCATCTGGCGGATGACGAAGACCTGTGGGTCAACCGGTCCTATTTGATTGATCAGAATGGCAAGATTGCCGCGAAATATGACAAGATACATTTATTTGATGTGGACCTGGGGCCGGGTCAATCCTATCGCGAATCAGCTGCGTTCCAAGGCGGTCAGCAAGCCGTCGTGGCGCGATTTGGCGAGACGAATATTGGTCTTTCCGTCTGCTATGATATTCGTTTTGCCTCGCTCTATACCAGCCTGACCAATGCGGGTGCCAATATTTTGTCGATCCCGGCGGCCTTTACCGTTCCTACCGGACGCGCGCATTGGGAAATATTGCTTCGGGCCCGGGCAATTGAATCCGGCGCATTTGTGATCGCGGCGGCGCAATGCGGGGACCATGATGACGGTCGGTCTACCCATGGCCATTCAATGATTGTCGATCCCTGGGGGAATGTTATGCTCGATATGGAACGCGAGATTGGCCTGGGATTTTATGACATTGATCTGTCTGCTGTCGCGCAAGCCCGGTCACGTATTCCCGCAATTGCCAATCGCCGGACATTTCTGGATCCTCAGGAAAGACCGTGATTGTCTTCGACCTGATCTGCGGCGAGGGCGCGCATATATTCGAAGGCTGGTTCAGTTCCTCCGAGGATTTTGAAGGCCAATGTGCGCAAGGATTGGTGGCATGTCCGATATGTGGATGCGGCGATATCGAAAAAGCAATGATGGCGCCGAATGTCGGTGCCAAGAGCAATAGCCAAAATTTGGTGCCGCCGCCGCGTTCGTCTGGTGAGCAGCCGGACAGCATGCCTGCAGTCCACACGGCCAAGCTCCCGGCCGAATATCAGGAACTTATCGGGAAAATGGCGGAGGCGCAGGCGAAGATTCTCGCCAATTCCGAATGGGTCGGAAAGAGTTTTGCGGATCAAGCACGCGATATATATTATGGTGACGCTGAGGAGCGGCCGATTCATGGAATCGCATCCGCCAAGGAAGCCAGCGATCTCGAGGAGGAGGGTATCGACATCGCCCCCTTGCCGCTACCGGTCATTCCACCAAAAACGCAAAATTGAAGCTGGCCTATGTCTTCATGGATAGCTAAACACACTGATCCTAAGCGCCCGTAGCTCAGTCGGATAGAGCATCAGATTCCTAATCTGGGGGCCACAGGTTCGATTCCTGTCGGGCGCACCAATTATTCATATGTATTTCAATGGCTTGTGTTAATGCGCCCCTTTGTTTGTCTGCCGTAACGCGTTCCATCTGTGGAACAGGGATTACCTTACTTTTCCTCGGCTTTCCTCTGGCTCCCGGCAGTTCCATGCAACATGGATGGAACATGGTCGGGAGGTAAGGTTGTTTGCGCACCATACCTCGCGCGCGCGGGCGTAAAACTGTATTAGCGCAATAGCGGTTGATTGGCATTGGTTTCCCAATCGATAGCACAAGAGATCGAAACACCCCCCTCCCTCAATAAGGCAAAAACCACGTCTCTTGTTGCGCCTACCGTGAGTTTGAGCCGGATAGCGTGAATGTCCGCAAGTGGGTGATGGGTTGGACGCCCCGCGACGGCATTAATGTGCCA
>LXYP01000001.1 GCA_001650955.1 Sphingomonadales bacterium EhC05 | reverse complement strand
TCGTCGCCACCGTCGTTGATCAATTTTCTCAGCGTATCATCGATCCGGATCGCCTCGAATACGCCGATCCGTCCGGCAAAGCCGGTCTGGTTGCATTGCTCGCAGCCGGTCTCGCGATAAACCAATGTGCCATTGTCAAAGCCGAGCAAAGAGGCGAGAGAGCCATCCGCCTGGATCGGCGTGCGGCAATGTTGGCAGAGCTTGCGGACCAGACGCTGGGCGATCACCGCGCGCAGGGTCGAGGCGAGCAGAAAGGGCTCGACCTTCATATCGCGCATGCGGGTGATCGCGCCAACCGCGTCATTGGTGTGCACCGTCGAGAGCACGAGATGGCCAGTGAGGCTCGCCTGCACCGCAATATCGGCCGTCTCGCGATCCCTGATCTCGCCGATCATCACGACATCGGGATCCTGGCGGAGAATGGCGCGCAGGCCCGCGGCAAAGGTCAGGCCGACTTTCGCATTGACCTGGGTCTGGCCGATGCCCTCAATCGCATATTCCACCGGGTCCTCGACGGTCAGGATATTGCGACTGCCGTCATTGAGCTGTTTAAGCCCGGCATAAAGACTGGTGGTCTTGCCCGAGCCGGTCGGGCCGGTGACCAGGATGATGCCATTGGGTTCGGACAACGCCTCGGTCAATATCTGGTGCACATTGTCCGACATGCCAAGCAGGTCGAGCGAGATGGCCGCGCTTTCCTTGTCCAATATCCGCATCACCACCCGTTCATTGGCGCGGTTGGGCAAGGTCGAGACCCGCACGTCGAGCAATTTTCCGCCCAGCGTCAGGCTGATCCGGCCATCTTGCGGGATCCGCCGCTCGGCAATATCGAGCCGCGCCATCACCTTGATCCGGTTGACGATCACGCTGGCGACATGGGGCGGCATCCGCAGCTTCTCGGTCAGCACGCCATCGACCCGCATGCGCACGACCAGCCCGGTCTCATAAGGCTCGATATGAATGTCCGAGGCCCCCTGCCTGGCCGCCTCGGCGATAATCCCGTTGATCAAGCGGATGGTCGGCGCATCATCGGCGCTGTCGAGCAGATCCTCGGCGCTGGGGATATCGCCGGCAATATCATCGAGCGCGCCATCTTCGACGCCGAAACTGCCCGCCATCGCCGCCGCGCTGCCGTCCATCGCATAATGGGCGCTGAGCAATTTCTCAAAGGCCGGACCGTCGACCAGCTCGACATCAAAGGCCAGATCGAGATAGCGCCGCACCTCGAGCAGATCATGCGGATCAGACCCTTCGCGCAGCGCCACCTGCAACCG